>CAWDQB010000032.1:0-289102 GCA_963804315.1 uncultured Acidobacteriaceae bacterium | reverse complement strand
TGCGTCGGCTCCCGGCTTGAAACCGGAAGAGACCCAGACCTGAGCATTGGCAGGCTCAGTCATTCCGAGGGAAAAGGCCGTGGAGAGCAAAAGAAATATTGGTGCAATACGGAGGAATCGGAATTTTTGCACCCGCTCTCAATTGGCCCAACGGCTTGCGCATGGATTCGTCCTTTCGATTGGCTTGGCGGCGGAGATCGTTGGAAACGATTCTGCTGTCAGTTTAGCGCAATACGCCGAGGTTTGTGTTACGAAAGAGGTAATCTTTAGTAACATTAAATGAAAAGCGAGGAAGAGAAGGCGTGAAATGGAGATTGTTGTTATGCAGCCTTTCGCTTTCGATATGGTAGGTGGAGAAGAGCGCGAACAGGATCGTTCAACGCGCAGGCCTGGAGCAGAAGGCCTGCGCCTGTGCTTTTTTACTTACGGCGAACCCAGAGAGCCGAGTAATAGCCGGCAGCAAAGTTCTCTTGATCGTAATAGGTTCCCGGCGATCCAGCTTCTGCCCGTCTGGGAGATAGCGTGAAGGTTACGTCCACCTCGGAGAAGGGGAAGGCGGGATCATGCCCCGTCAGGCGGAAGCGAAGCTGGCCGGCCTGCACATCGACACGGTCAATCGACCGCTTCAGGTGAGGGCAATGATTCGCAATGGACCAATGACCACTGCTCTTCTTGATCTCATAGTCGCAATCCGGTTCCGATCCGCCGCCGACAAAATACTGCTTAGGCGTGGAAGCGTCATACCAGCTTCCCTCGAAGGTGAAGTTGCCGGAGTCAGCGATTCTGCTCTTTCTGCACCTGCTCATGGACTGTTTTCTCCGCTCATCTTCCGCTTGCTTCTTGGCCTGCTCGTCCGCAGCCTTCATTTCGGCCACTTTGAGACGGTACATTTCGTCCTGGATGGCGCGGGCATCGGTGGGCTGTGTGAGCAGGTAAAAGTTCAGGCTGGCGCCGGCGCCAGCAAACTGGCCCGCCGCCGTCTGAGCGGCAGCCAGCCTTTTGTACGCCTCTGCCCACCAGGGAGCGGCGAGCAAGGCTTTCTTGTACTCCTCGATGGCGCGCTGCTCATATCCGGTATTGTCCTCCGCCGCGTTCATCAAGGCAACAGCCGTCACGTAATGCCCGTGCGCCTCCTCGGGGACATCAGGCTGATTCTTAGCGGCTTGAACCATCTTGATGATTTCGGTCCGGGCACCATCGCTGGGATCGGCGTCAAATTTCTGCATCGCGGCCGTCAACCGCTGCTCGAACCGCTGGCGGTCAAGGTCGCGCTTGAGTTCCTCGGACTTTCCAAGTCCGCTCCGGGACGCACGGCCGCTTGAAATATCTCTAGATTGCGTTTGACACCATCGTAGTCACTGGCCGGGCATAGGCCACGCCGGCAAAGTAGTCGGCATCGGCATACCAGGGAGCCTGCTGGCGGCCTGCTCAAAGAGCTCGGCCGCGGCTTTGAAGTCTTCGCCGTGACGGCAGCCTTCAATTGGGCCGAGGCTTGGGCGAAAGTGTCCGGCGGCTTGGGGAATTGCGGTCTGGATTCATGGTCTTGGCGAGCGCCACGATTTTCTGCGCAGGGCTGCATCGTCGGGCTTGCTTTGAAACTCGAACAGATAAGCGTCGAGCTGCTTGCGGGCGGCGGCATTGACGGAAGCCTGCGATCTAGCTCCGGCAACGGGCTTTGTAGCCGGTTTAGACGCTGGCTTAGCCGCCGGCTTGGCCGTCGGGGTTGGCGTCTGAGGCGTTTGGGCCACGATTGAACCTGCCAGTGAGAAAAGCAGCAGTCCGAAAATACCGGTCTGATGTTCATGGTCTCTCTCTCTTTGATGCTCGTGAGTTGAGATAGAAGGTAGACAGATTATAGCTCTGCTTGGCCAGAGATTTCACATCAAGTTGATGGCAATAGTCCGGCTCGTGCTTCCCGACCAGTTAAAGATTTGTTTCAGCGGCCCGCGCCCCGTAGAATCAGCATTAGCGGTGGATCGCGCAAGATTCGCGTCAAGAGGCCGCGTCAGGAATCGATGAGCGAACAGACAGCAGGAACTTCCCCTCAGGCGCAGACGGCTTCTCCGGCATGGATCAGGATCGAGCGGGCGCGGCATCCGCAACGGCCCTATCCGATGGACTTTATTGAGCGTATCTTCACTGATTTCAGTGAGATTCATGGTGATCGCGCCTATGGCGACGACGAGGCGGTGGCGTGCGGCATGGCGCGGCTTCAGGGCGAAGAGGTGATGGTGATCGGCAACCGCAAAGGCGGAAGCACCAAGGAGCGCGTGCGGCGCAACTTCGGAATGCCGCATCCGGAGGGCTACCGCAAGGCGCTGAGGGCGATGAAGATTGCCGAAAAGTTTGGGCGGCCGGTGATCAGCTTTATTGATTTGCCTGGAGCATTTCCTGGCCTGGGCGCCGAGGAGCGGGGCCAAGCCGAGGCGATTGCGCGCAATTTCTTGGAGATGTCCCGGCTGCGGGTACCGACGATTTCGGTGATCAGCGGTGAAGGCGGATCGGGCGGAGCGCTGGCTTTGGCTGTGGCGGACCGTGTGCTGATTCTGGAGAATGCGCTGTACTTTGTGATTACGCCGGAGTCCTGCGCGGCCATCATGTGGCGCGATGCGTCTCATAAACAGTTGGCCGCCGAGGCGATGCGCATCAGCGCGCCGGAGGTGGCCGCGCTGGGATGCGTGGACGAGATTGTCCAGGAACCGCCGGAGGGCATTCACTCGGACCGCGCGGCTGGTACCGGGATGCTGAGCGGTGTGCTGATCAAACAGTTGGCGGAGTTGAAGGCCATGCCGGCGGATGAAATAGTGGCCGCGCGACAGGCAAAATTTCGCAACATTGCGCAGTTTTATACGGAAGGTTGATGACCATGAGCCAACTCCAGCCCGCCCGAAGCCGCTTCCGCGCCTATCTTCGGTTCATTCTTGCCGTGATTTGGTTTTTTCTGCCGCGGGCTGGCTCATCACGGCGCGCAGGGAATGGCGACTGAACAATTTGTGCCGCTATCGAGCAGGCGATGCTGGTCTTTCTGCTGTTGCTGGGCTATGCGGCCATAGGCTTCTGGCTGGATGGCGAATTGCATCCGATCAGCGGGCAGGGACTGCCGCGGCGGGCGGGCTGGCTGAGTGAGGCAGGGTTGGGGCTGGCCGTGGGCTGGTCGCTGGCCGTGGCCTGCGTGCTGCCGTTGGTGGTGGGCGGCGGAATCGCCATCGTGCTGGTCTTTGGAGCTCGGCTTGGGGTTGGCTGCTGGTGGAAGTTGCTATTTTGCGCTGGCCGCGCTGGCCGAAGAGGTCGCCTTTCGCGGCTATGGCTTTCAAAGATTTGAACGAGCCGTTGGTTCGCTAGGAGCGGCGCTGGGCTTTGCGGCCTTTTATGCCATCGTGCAGTCGTTTTTGCCCGGATCAACAATCAGCATCGCTGTTTCCGTGGCGCTGAGCCTGGTGCTTTCCACGGCTTATCTGCGCAGCCGCGCCTTGTGGGTGAGCTGGGGAATCAACTTCGGCTGGAAGGCCAGCCGCGCGCTGCTCTTCGGGCTGGCCATCAGCGGCGAAACCCGCCACTCGCCCGTCGTGCAGGGCAATCCGATGGGGCCGTTCTGGCTGACCGGCGGAGGCTATGGCCTGGACGGCAGTTGGGTGACCTTCGTCTTTCTGCTCTTTGCCATTCCCGTGGTTTACAGGCTGACGCGTGAACTGGACTACGTTTATAACGCGCCGGTGATTGTGCCGGGAGGGATTCCAGTGGATCTGAGCGCGGCGGGCCAGCGGCAGCAAGTACTGCCGTCAGCGCCAGTTGCGCCGGCCGCACCTGCTTTGGTGCAAATTTTGCCCGTAGCCGCCCCGGACCCTCCAGGCCGGATGAACAACAGAACAAGAGTATCGCGGGATAAGCCACTCACGCAAATTGACCTGCGGCAAGTTTTCCCGTAAACTTAAAAATTGCGAGGGATGCGGCTTGAGTTGCATTCTATGACCGCATCAACCTGCCCGCTATCAGGGCCTGAGATCATAAGGATAAGCAATGGCAAACCATGTATCTTCGCTGAAGCGCGCCCGCCAGACCGTAACCCGCAGCGCGGTGAACCGCGCCAACCGCAGCCGGGTGCGCACCAGCCTGCGCGATCTGCGCGAGGCGCTGGCCAAGGGCGACGTGAAGGCCGCCCAGGAGCAGTATCGCGCGACCGTCTCCACCCTCGACAAGAGCGTGCAGAAGGGCATTTTGCACGACAACACCGTCTCCCGCTACAAGAGCCGCCTGAACGCGCGGCTGAAGGCTCTGGTTCTGGCCAAGGCGTAGATTGATATTTTCTCTGATCGGCATTGGGGAGAGCGGTAGGCCGCTCTCCCCTGCCACACCACCGGACAAGCGGGTCCGCATAACGCGATCCTTCACTGCACTCGCTGTGACCAGTTTGCGACAGGACTCGCACCGTATCGAGTGCGCCCATGCTGGGCGCACAAAAGCCGAAGGCCTCTCGTGATGAGAGGCCTTCGGCTTTTGCAACCCCTTGGGTTGATGAAGATGGAGCCGAAGATCAGAGTCGAACTGACGACCTGCTGATTACGAATCAGCTGCTCTACCAACTGAGCTACTTCGGCCTGCATTTCAAATTGTACCGTTGCGCCCTCATTCGGTAAAGTTCCGCGCTCAATTCCGCGGCTCCAGCCTTGGCAATTCTCCGGCCAAAATCAGCAAAATTCCCGCAATCCACAGGAAGTGGCCCACCAGCGGAACCAGCGGATAAATGTAGAAGAAGATCCAAGTCCCGATGATAAAGAGCACGATCAGCCCCGCCACAATCCGCCGAGGCCATTTGAACTTGGGAAAAGCAGGAATATCAGGTAAAGAACAATCAGCGGATTGATCCAGCCACTCAGAATCGCCAAAAAATTCCAAGACTGCCAAAGTTCATGGCTGAAGGAATTGATCAGCATCATCCATGCGCAGCGAGAACCCTGGAGTTCTTCCGGTATATAGCTACCCTTGGCAACCTCTCGCACGGCGGGCAAAAAAAACGCCGCAACATAAACAAGAAGCCCCACAATGCGAGCAATTATTACGGCCCACCTTACCGTTGTGCGGCTTGCGTCTTGCGCCATGAAATTCCTCCAAGTTCCTAAGTCCGGAACATTCCATCATAGTTCATGCGCGCGCTCGCACGGCATCGGCAATCAGCGCTGCCTCCACTGCTGGACGCACCGCGTGAACCCGCACTATCGAAGCGCCGTGCAAAATCGCTGCCACCAGCGCCGCCACACACGCCGTCTCGCGGGCTTCAACCGGCGCGTCTGCTCCGTCATACAGAGGCGCCAGCGTCCGTCCCAGAAAGGACTTCCGGCTCACACCGGCCAGCAGAGGCCTTCCAGTGTCAGCAACTCCTGTTGCCTGCCCAGAAGCGCGTAGTTTTCTTCCAGGCGCTTGCCAAAGCCGTAGCCGGGGTCAAGCACCACCGCGCTGGGCTGAATCCCTGCCGCTAGAGCCGCTGCTCAGAGTTGCCGCCATGCCCGCCCGCACCGTCGCCATCAACTCTGCCGGACCCAGTTGCGCTTGTGTGCGCCACTCCTCGGGCCGCCCCCGCGTGTGCATCAGCACCACGCCGGCTTTGAACTTCGCGCAAACGGCGGCCATCTCCGCGTCCCATTGAAAGCCGCTTACATCGTTCACGATCTCTGCTCCGGCCCGCAAGGCCGCACGCGCCGTAGCCGCCTTGTAAGTATCCACGGATAGGATTGCATCAGGCCTTGCATTGAGAATCCCCTCTAGCACCGGAAGGAGCCGTGCCTGTTCTTCCTCTGTGCTGACCAGAGAGTAGTCATAAGCCGCCCCGGAACCCCGCGATCCGGGACGCGTGGTCTCCGCGCCTAGATCCAGAATCTCCGCCCCTTCTTCCAGCAACTGCAGGGCGTGCGCGATTGCCGCTTCTGGCTCAAGAAATAAGCCACCGTCGCTGAACGAATCCGGCGTAATGTTTACGACGCCCATGATCCGCGTCCGCTGTCCCAACTCCAAAGAACAACTGCGGAGTTGCCAACGAGCAATGTTGGGGTGGATTGGGTAGGTCACGGGTGATCGTCCAATCAAGCAAATGCCGTTTGATCCGCCTTGTAACAGACGGGCGCTCACTTGTTCTGTCTGTCGGCTGAACCTAGTATTAGGGTATTAGGCCCTTCCGAGCCTTCCCTCGCGGATCGCTCTTTCGACTTAATCCCAACGCGTTTGAATACCGTTCAACGGACGCGCACAGTATGCTTCCGCAGCCGTGAAGACAATTGTCATTTGGGCACAACTCTGCACGCGATTGCCATGATATGGCGCGGATATTTGAATCGCTTGCTTGCGATTGCGTTGCCACTAGAATGTCAAAATGAATCTCTAGAAACTGAAGCCCTTGCCCCGGCGTATTTCTTGCTGGGAGGCCGAAACTTGAGTGCAAGTCTCTCGCCTCCCACCATGTTATCCGTTGGCCTGTCTTTCCGCCAGTTTTCCGAGAATCGGCAACTTGAGGCTCTTGCCGCCCAATGCAGCGAGCGCGCAAAAAACCCAGAGAACGATCCAGAAGTACAGCAACAGAACACCACCCTGTAAGCCAAGTACGACTGTATTGACTCCATGCCCGCCAATTACCAGATACAGCAAATTGCTGATGGCCAAGGCGACGAAGTTGAGGAAGACTGACTGCCATGCATGGAAGCGGACAAAGGGACTCTTCCTGTACGGAACAAGAACCAGGAAAGCAATGGCCGGAAAAACCGTGATGTAGGCAATCGCTCCAGCTGCTTTGTCAGAGATGCCAACTTGTTTCTGATCAGACATGGGTATTCCTTTCGATTTGGAAGCTGGAATGCAATACGTGGACTCCACGCCCGGGCCAGACCTGGCAAATCCGGAAGAACCCGAATAGCTGTGCCTGGAACGCAAAATTCCGAGTCGGGATAAGAAGATCGTGTATGAAAGGAATTGTCAAGTGGAATTTTACGGAGGAGCGCAGATCGCCACCTCATGCAATGGAACTTCCCGGCCAGAGCGGCGATTGTGCGAACAGCCCATGCAAAAGCTGTTCATTCGATGGCACGGTTAGCGAGCGCTGTTTACTGGATGGTTTGCCGGCAAGATCGCCGAGGATCGGCAGTTTGATGTCCTTGCCGTTGAAGGCGCTGACGAAGACAATGACCAGAACATCGAAAGAGACCTGTCCACCAATTGCAGAACTGTCTCTGTCCGGAATTCGGTAGACGGCACAAGATTCTGCACCGCCTTGGCGAGAATGGCGACCAACGCCCAGGCAAGGAAAAAGAAGAGCGGCTGCCCGGCATGGAAGCGAGTAAAAGAGGTGCCCTTGGAGGGCGCGCAATCCAATACAATGGGAGCAGGAGAATGACGGATGGGACACACGGTTTTTTGCGTTCGCTACAAGAAGGAGATGGAGGGGCTTGAAGAGCCTCCATTCGACTCGGAGTTCGGCCAGAAGATTTTCAAGAATGTTTCGCTGGCAGCTTGGAGCGAGTGGGTCGACCGGCAGAAGATGCTGCTGAACGAGTACCGCCTGCAGCCATGGACTCCGCAGGCGCAGAACTTCCTGGTCGAACAGATGGAGCAATTCTTCTTTGGCGAAGGCATTGGTATGCCCGAGCAATTCGTGCCGCCCGCGCACTGACAGTTGGAATCAGGGATCAACTCCGGCCTCTCTCCATTGGATTGCAGGAGGATTCTCTTTGCAGTGCAAGCAAATCAGGTCCCTCTCGTGTAAACTGGTGTAGACCCGAAATCCGGCTTCGCATAAGCTGGCTCAATTGTGTCGGGACGTGGCTCAGCCTGGTAGAGCACTCGCTTGGGGTGCGAGGGGTCGGCAGTTCGAATCTGCCCGTCCCGACCATTAAGTTATTCTATTACAGAATCTTACGCTGACATTCATCGTCGGCGTTTTTCTTCCAAGTGTCCAATTGTGACGTAGTTGTGCCATTGTCGAGGGCGGCTACCGCTTTCCGTTTGGCTTCCTGCCGGATATGGCTGTAGTGCCTGAGCATCTCCAAGGAAACGTAACCAGCAATGCTCATGATGGTCTGCTCCGATGCCTCGGAGGACTCCGCCAGCTTCGTGATGGCGTGGTGCCGGAGGTCGTGCGGCCTGAGTCCTTTCAATCCGCACTCCGCCGTCAGCGTTCTCCACGCCGTCCGCCAGCCCCACCGGCTGCATGGTTGGGTCGGGTCATACTCTATGCCGGAGTACCCGGCTTGGCATCAGGTAGTGCTCTGGTTGGGTCGCACCCAACTCCTTGGCACGGTCAAGCAGCCGCTCGACCGCCCACAAGGCAGACTGGTTGAGTGGAAGGACTCGGGCACGGAATCGGTTCTTGCCCACCTTCACTGTCTGGGCCTGAGCCTTCAAGTCAATGTCACTGAGCCGCACATTCCGCAACTCCACCCCAACCGGCAATGGTGTTCGCGGTGACGAGTGAAATCCAGAACGCGACCTCCCAATCTGGGCGTGAACTTGCAGTTTCAAATAGCTTGAGTTCTTCTTCAGGGGACAGGGAACGTCCGATGTCTTTGGGCTCAGGGAGCCGTCTGTAATCGTCGGCAATCGTACCTACTTCCCCAAGCTGGTAATCCTGGCCCCCGACAAAGATTCTTTGTGATCTGCCTGGGCCTCGCACGCGGCGGCAAAGCCTGAGAGAATAGAATCTGAAAGATGGCCATTTACCTACCCGCGTCCGCCGAAGAACAGGAGCTCTCGCTGGACGAGTTGACTCCCCGCGAGATTGTCACCGAGCTCGACAAGCACGTCGTCGGCCAGAAGGCCGCCAAGCGCGCTGTGGCCATTGCCTTGCGCAATCGCCAGCGCCGCCAAAAGCTGCCTCCTGACATCGCCGACGACATCATGCCCAAAAACATCATCATGATCGGCCCCACCGGCGTGGGCAAGACCGAGATCGCGCGCCGCCTTGCCAAGCTGACCGGCTCGCCGTTCCTGAAGGTCGAGGCCTCCAAGTTTACCGAAGTCGGCTATGTGGGCCGCGATGTCGAGTCGATGATCCGCGACCTGGTCGAGATCGCCATAGACATGGTGCGCGAGGAGCGTTTGGAAGAAGTCGAAGATCGCGCCGAGATGAATGCCGAGGAGCGTTTGCTGGATGTTCTGTTGCCTCCTCCTCCACCCGCGCCGCACCCGCAAGAGGGGCAGCTTACTCTGCCGGAGGTTGATAGTTATCAGCGTACCCGCGAGAAGTTGCGCCAGCAATTCCGCGAAGGAAAGTTAGACGAGCGGATGGTGGAGTTAGACGTGCGCGAGCGCGGGATGCCGCAATTCGGAATCATCAGCAATCAAAACCTTGAAGATATGGAGATGAATCTCAAGGACATGCTGCCCAACATCTTCGGCGGCAGCAGCAAGAAGCGCAAGATGAAGGTGGGCGATGCCTTCGACTATCTCGTCGAAGAGGAAGAGAGCCGTCTGATCGATATGGATTCGGTCAATCGCGCGGCTGTCGAGCGCGTCGAATCCAGCGGCATAGTCTTCCTGGATGAGATCGACAAGATAGCTGGACGCGAGGGCGGACACGGGCCGGATGTCTCGCGCGAGGGAGTGCAGCGCGACATACTTCCCATCGTCGAGGGAACCACCGTCAATACGCGCTATGGCATGGTGCGCACCGATCATATCTTGTTTATTGCCGCCGGTGCATTCCATGTCTCCAAGCCCAGCGACCTTATCCCCGAGTTACAAGGGCGCTTTCCTATTCGCGTAGAATTGAAGTCGCTTACTGTCGATGATTTTCTGCGCATCTTGACGGAGCCAAAAGCCTCGTTGACCAAACAGTATTCGGCCTTGCTGGAGACCGAAGGGATCAAGCTGGAGTTTTCTCCTGAAGCATTGCGCGAGATGGCGGAGTTTGCCTTCAAAGTGAATGAGCAAACAGAAAACATCGGCGCGCGCAGGCTTCACACTATCATGGAGCGAGTACTGGAAGACGTTAGCTTCCTTGCGCCGGATGTGGCTCGCAAAGCGCCGGATTTGGCAGCCGCCGAAGCACTGAAGGAAGCCATCAAGAACGAGTCATCCACGCCTTTGCCCTATGAAGAGCGAACAACGAATAGCGGCTCAGAAAAAATCTTTCATATCGACGAGGAGTATGTGAAAGCCATGGTTGCTTCCATCGTCAAGGACCAGGATCTTTCGCGTTACATATTGTAAACTTTATCGCGAAGCGCTCTGTTTCTCTCCGCAGAGCGCTTCCAGCTTGCGCAGGCTCTTGAGCATCTCTGCCAGAGGCGGCTTTCCTATCTCCCGCTCAAATTCTCGTTGCAGCTTGTCGAATGCGCCTATCACGCGCACAGCGCATTTTTTCCCCTGCGGCTTGAGTGCCAGCAGATAGGCCCGCGCATCTTCCGGATCAATCTTTCTATGCAGTAATCCTTTAGCTTCCAGCGACGAGATACAATGACTGATATTCCCTCGCGTTGTTGCAAAGGTTTCTGCCAAGTGCGACGGCTTTACTGCCTTCTCCGCCTCAAAGAAGAGAGCCGCAAGAATAAGCCCTTCCAAAAACCCAACGCCATCTGCTGCAAAGAGCTGCATGGCCAGCGACTCAAAACGGCGAGCCGAGCGGTTGACGGCAAACATGGGGCTTTCGTTCAAGAATGCATCGATGCGCATGGTTTCATCACGATAGTTCATTCAACAACTATTTACCACAATACCAAATCATCCTTGCTAAATGCTTTGCGAACAGAAAAAATAGTCAGGAAATCCAAAATATGCCGATACTCAAATCGATCTTTCCTGCCAGTTGTTTTCTCCTTGCGCTTTCTGCGACCATGGCTTTCCCACAGCAAGCGGCTCCTGCACAAGCGGGTCCGGCTGCTGAACTAGCTCAGCTTCCGCATCCTACCGAGACCATGGTGGTTCTCGGATCATCGGTTCCAGTGCCGCTGGCGGAGACAGCCGCATCAGTGGTTGTTCTTCCCGTCGAAGACAAATTCCTCTCGCTGGAATCGCCGCAGGAGTTGCTGCGTCAGGACTCATCAGTCTATCTGGAAGAGCGCGGCGCGGGAGGCGGGCAAGCCGACATTGTTCTACGCGGTGGAACTTTTGAGCAGGCGCTGGTGCTCTTGAATGGCTTCCGCATCAATGATAGCCAAACCGCTCATCATAACCTGGACCTGCCTATTCCGCTTGATGCCATGGATTCAATTCAAGTGCTGCACGGGGCCGGTTCCACTCTGCACGGCGCGGACGCGCTAAGTGGCGTTGTCGACTTTCTCACCTCCGCACCCTCTGCAACATCGTTGCGCCTGCGAGTTGGCGAAGGAAGTTTTGAATCAAATGAAGAATCGATGGTGGCGCAACTGGCACGCAAGCGCATAAGCAGCCGGCTTACTGCGGAGCGTAACTTTTCGACAGGCTTCATGGTGGACCGCGACTACCGCAACGAGGACGCATCCTCGGAGAACTGGCTGAGTTCCAAGCTAGGCATCTCCGACCTTCTCGTTGCCGCAAGCGACCGCTCTTTCGGCGCAAATCAGTTCTATGGTCCCTATAACTCATGGGAGAGGACCAAGGGCTGGTTCGCTAGCGGCCGTCAAGAATTCGGCAGCCGCACCGTAGCGGCCTACGGTTATCGCCGCCATACGGACGAATTTATCTTGCTGCGTGACAATCCATCCGTCTATGAAAACAATCACATCGACGGCTCCTGGCAGGCCTCCGTTCGGCGCACACTTCCTATCGCAACAACATCCGTGCTGTTGTTTGGGTTGGAGTCAGACGGCGACAGCATTCATAGTAACAATCTCGGCCATCACGCGGAAAACCGTGGCTCGGGTTATGTGGACTTGGACCTGCGCCCGGCGAAAAGCCGATGGAACCTGTCAGCCGGAGTTCGTGAGGAGTTACTCTCCGGCGGATTGCAATCTGTATTTTCGCCGCACTTGGCGGGCAGTTTGAGGTTCTCTGATACTTTGAAGCTCCGCGCCAGTGGAGGCAACGGATACAGAATTCCCACATATACAGATCGCTATTACTCCGATCCAGTCACACAAGGCAATCCAAATCTGAAGCCGGAATCAGCATGGAGCGGTGAAGGAGGCGTCGATTGGGTTCCTTCCAACCGCCTGACTCTTTCGGCTACGGGATTTTATAACCGCCAGCATGATACTATCGACTATCTGCGCGCCGCAAATCTTCCCAATCCACTTCTGCCTGCATGGTGCAACATCAACATCTGGTGCGCGATGAATCTAAGTGGCCTGCATTTCAAGGGCGTTGAAGCCTCCGCCACTTATCTTCCCGCGAGCGGAGAGAAGATTCAGATTGCGTGGACCAAGCTCATCGGAGCACAGCCTCCCTTGCCTGGTTTGCAATCCGAATACGCGCTGAATTATCCGGTTGAAAATCTTCATCTTCTATGGACTGCCGCGTTGAAACACGCGTTCCTTGTTAGCAACTCTGTGTCAGTTGTAAAGCCCTATCAGCAACCGGGAAACCCGCCGTGGAATGCCAGTCCATATCCTGTGTGGAATGCCGCAATTACCCATGACTCTGGCAAGATTCGCCCCTATCTCAGACTGGCGAATCTAAGTAACACAGGCTACCAGGAAATCAATGGAGTTGCCATGCAGGGACGATCAATCACTGGTGGCATCTCTCTCTGGCTCGGGCGCTGAATCTAAAAAAATCCATGCATCCGGAGCGGTTTTCTGGTAACCTGTCTTGGTACCTCGCGAGTCCGCGCGCTGGATCGAATTTGTGGACTCTACCTGCACTCTCCCGCTCTTGAGGGAATGTGGATGGGGGCGTTTCAGGAGCACACCGGGAAAGGTGTGCCAGCGCCAGCCATTCGCGCTGCTTTTCCCATGACTCCACGCAATAGAACGCAAAGGAGATGACCATGAGCAATTCCGCGCCGCACCACAAGATCAACTACATCGAGTTCACCACCAACAATATCGAAGGCGCAAAGAAGTTTTATTCCACCGTCTTCGGCTGGAGCTTCAAGGATTGGGGTCCGGATTACATCGACTGCAAGGCAGAAAGCGCCGGCATCGCCATCGGCTTTGCCAAGGGAGCAACCGATGCAGGAGCAACCTAACTCCGCTCCTTTGGCGGTGCTTTACTCTGCGGACCTGAAGGCCACGGAAGAGGCTGTTGTGACTGCTGGCGGCAGCATCGTTGTGCCCACCTTCGAGTTTCCCGGCGGTCGGCGCTTCCACTTCTCGGACGGATTGGGAAATGTGATGGGCATTTGGTCGGAGTAACTTTCGCGATCCATCCAATTCCGGTCTTCAAGCCTCGTCAATAGGAACTTTGAGACCGGAATTGGAGCGAATCAAACAACAGTCTACGCGCCTTCCTCTAACTCGCCTAGACGCTTGGCGAGCAGCGATTCCAGCTTGACTAGAGCAGCGGTAAAGCCTTCGATCCCTTCCTTCAACTTATCGGTGGCCATGCGGTCAGCGGCGTGCATCGCGTCAAACGCTGCCTTATCCACTGTAATCTTTTGAATTGGCAGAGCACGAGCAGTTTCTTCGTCCAGTTTGCGCGGAAGTTCGCCTGCTGCGGCCTCCAGCTCAGCCAGCAACGCCGGTGAAATTGTCAGCAGATCACAGCCGGCTAACTCGCAAATTTCACCGATATTCCGGAAGCTCGCGCCCATAACCTGCGTTTTATAACCGAATTTCTTGTAATAGTTATACACATGAGTTACCGAGATCACGCCAGGATCGTCCGCGCCATGGTAATCCTTGCCCGTATCCTTCTTGTACCAGTCGAGGATTCGGCCCACAAACGGCGAGACTAGCGTGACACCGGCCTCGGCTGCCGCTACGGCCTGATGCAAGCCGAAAAGCAAGGTGAGGTTACAATGAATCCCTTCGCGCTCCAGCACTTCGGCGGCGCGGATGCCCTCCCATGTGGATGCAATTTTGACCAGTACGCGCTCGCGGCCGATGCCGGCTTTGTCATACTGCGCGATGATATTGCGAGCCTGCGTGATGGTGGCCGCCGTGTCATAGGACAGGCGTGCGTCCACCTCGGTCGAGACACGCCCGGGGATGATGGCCAGAATCTTTCTGCCAAAAGCGATGGCCAGTTGTTGAAAAGCTAGATTGGCGACGGCAACCGCGGGTGCCGTCGCGCCGAGCAGGCTGCGCGCGTCGCATAGAACCGCGTCCACAATCGGCTGATACTGAGGCAACTGCGCGGCGGCGGTAATCAGTGATGGGTTGGTGGTTGCATCCTGCGGGCGAAACTTCTCCATCGCCTCAATATCACCCGTATCAGCGACAACCACAGTGAAGTTGCGCAACTCTTCCAGTAGATTCTGTGCCATGATTCCTCCGGGCGCGAATACGCACCTTTCACTCAAGTGTAACGCTGATTGAATCCAATCCGGAAATGGCATTTCAACTCGCCAAATAGATGCTTGACCTGTCGCATTCGCCTTCGAAACGCCCCGTGCGTTCTTGAATCGCTGATCCACAGAAAACCGGTCGTGCACCCAGCGGGCAGCGGTACAATTTGACCATGCAATTTCTCACGCTCTCTCGTCGCCGTACTGACGCGTTTCCGCCGGAAGCCTTTACCCCGGAACTGAATGCCCGCGAGGGCAAACGCATCCGCGAACTCTACGCTTCCGGCGTCCTCCGCCAGATTTGGCACCGTGGCGACATTGCCGGCGCGGTCATTCTCTGGGAAGCATCGGGCGAAGCCGAAGTCCGCGCCACCCTAGACAGTCTGCCCATCTCTCAGGCCGGAATGCTGGAGATTGTGGCCCTCGTCCCACTTCAGCCCTATCCCGGTTTTGGACCGGCATAAAAACATCCCCGGATTTCCTCATCCCGCGACCAACTTCCCTGACGTACACTGAAGTATCAATCAACCTGGAAAGGACCAGTCATGCCTTATCCCGAAAATTACCATTACACCCGCGAACATGAATGGATTGAAGTGACCGGAAACATCGGCACTATCGGCATTACCGAATATGCGCAAGCCTCGCTCGGTGACATCGTTTACGTAGATGCGCCCAAGGCTGGCGATCCGGTTACCGCCAGCGCAGTCTTTGGCTCAGTCGAAAGCGTAAAGGCGGTCAGCGATCTCTTCTCGCCTGTCACCGGTACGGTCACCGCCATCAACGAGGAACTGAAGGATGCGCCCGAACAAATCAACGACAAGCCGCATGAGGCGTGGATCATCAAAGTCGAACTGGCTGACCCAGCACAAGTCGATGCGCTTCTGAACGCTGCCGCATATGAGGCGTTTATTGCAGAAGAGAGTTAGTGGCGGGGGGACCAGGATCAGAGAACACAAAACCGCCCTGCTCCAACAACTGCCGCGTGCTCGTTCCATTCGCTGTTATAGGGCGAATGAATATAGACCTTGAACCTCAATCTGCTTCGTAGGCTCACTGTGATCCACTGCTCCAAAGGAGCATCATGCGCTATCTTCCCAAGTCTTCCGCTGAACGCGAGCAAATGCTGGCAGAAATCGGCGTTGCGTCCATCGATGAGTTATTCGCCGTCATTCCCGCCGAAGACCGCCTCAACCGCGATCTAGACGTTCCCACCGCACTGGCTGAGAGCGAGATCATCGACTATTTCAAGGCTGCGGGGGCCAAGAACGCCACCGACTACGCCAGCTTTCTCGGCGCGGGGGCTTATAGGCATTACCGGCCCGTTATCATTGATTCGCTGATTCAGCGCGGCGAGTTTCTGACCAGTTATACACCTTATCAAGCCGAGATAACTCAGGGTACATTGCAAGCTATCTTCGAGTTTCAGTCGATGATTGCCGAGCTGACCGGCATGGACGTGGCCAACGCCAGCATGTATGACGGTTCGACCGGAGCGGCGGAAGTCGTGATGATGGCCGTGCGCGTAACCGGGCGGCATAAGTCAGTCGTCGCCGCAACGGTTCATCCTGAGTACCGCGAGGTACTGGCAACTTATACAAAGCATCAGGGCTTGCCAGAGACTCTGGTGAGTTATGATCACGAGACCGGGCGCATCGATCTGGCTTCGCTGGATGCGTCGGTGACCGAGGAAACCGCGGCGGTTCTAGTGCAAAGCCCTAACTTCTTCGGAATCATCGAAGATATTCCCGCAATTGCGAAGATTGTTCATAAAAAAGGCGCACTGCTGATTGTCTCGATTGCCGAGGCTATCTCGCTGGGCGTAGTTCGTCCGCCAGTCGAGGCGGACATCGTCAGCCTGGAAGCGCAGTCCTTTGGAGTAGCGCCGAGTTATGGCGGACCGTTCTGCGGAGTCATCGCGGCCAAAGAAAAGTACGTGCGCCAGATGCCGGGAAGATTGGTCGGCCAGACGGTGGATGGCAAGGGGAACCGTGGGTTCGTTTTGACATTATCGACGCGCGAACAGCATATACGCCGCGAGAAGGCCACCTCGAATATCTGCACCAATCAGGCGTTAGTTGCATTAATGGCTACGATCTTCCTGAGCGTCTACGGCAAGGAAGGCATCCGCGAACTGGCCGAGCATAACTTGGCGAAGGCTGCTTATGCGGCTTCAAAACTAGGTTCCGTGCCTGACGCAAAACTTTTATTCCAAGGCGCGCCGCGCTTCCACGAGTTTGTTTTGCAGACGGAAGAAGCACCAGCGCAATGGAGCCAACGCCTCCTCGCCAACAAAATCGTCGGCGGCATTGATCTGAGCCGCTGGTATCCAGAGTTAAAGAACTGCACGCTTTGGTGCGCGACGGAAGTTATAACACGTGCGAACATTGACGATACTGCGAAGGTTTTAGCTTCAAGATCGGTAGAGTTTTAGGAGGTAGCAATGGCCAATCAAGCTTATTCACCGCGTATTATGTATATCGAATGCAAAGGTAATTTTGGTTTGCATGGTTCTGCTCGAATAGGAAGAGTAACATTCAGCCGCACCGGATCAACTTTGCATTACGCCGGTAAGTCATTTCAAAGCCTGAAAGGAAGCGGCTTCAAATCAAATTATTATGACGTGGTAACTGGCGAGCATTATTGGATATCTGGTCCAAGGCGAGATGGAACAGACCGACTCTACAAGAGTGATTGGCCTGTCGAGATTGATGAAGATGTTAGAGAAGAATACTGGACAGAAATTCGCAAACGGCCCGAATGGCGAACACGCACGCAAACTTCGCTTTCAACAACGAACCGCCCTAACGCAACTACATTAACGCGCGCGTGAAAGAGAGCGAGATGAGTTTAACAGATTCAATGACCGCAACGATTCAGACCACCGGCAAAGTCCGCGCGCATCAGACGCAGAACGAGGCGCTGCTTTTTGAAATCTCTACGCCGGGGAAATATGCTTACAGGCTGCCGGCGCTGGACGTGCCTGCGGTTAATGCCGCCACGTTGCTCGGCGCGAGTTATCGTGAGAACAAAGCGGAGTTGCCAGAGCTGAGCGAGATCGAAATTATCCGCCACTTCACGCGGCTTTCTACTTGGAACTACGCCATTGATCTGGGAATGTATCCGCTTGGCTCCTGCACGATGAAGTACAACCCGCGGGTGAATGAGGTTGTTGCACGGATCGAGGGGCTGGCCGAGGCGCATCCTTACCGGCCTGAGTCACTGGCGCAAGGGATTCTGGAAGTGATTGATAACCTCCAGAACTGCTTGCTGGAGATTACAGGCATGGACGCGATTACACTGCAACCAGCGGCGGGCGCGCATGGCGAGTTTACTGGAATTTTATTAGTACGCGCATGGCATGAGTCGCAAGGGCAATGCGCGCAAGAAGGTACTGATTCCTGACTCCGCGCATGGGACCAATCCGGCTACGGCGGCGATCTGTGGTTATGCGGTAGAGAATCTCAAGTCTAACTCCGAAGGTGGGATTGACCTAGATGCACTTACACGTCAAGTGGATGAAGAGACCGCCGCGCTGATGCTGACCAATCCATCGACGATTGGCGTTTTTGAAAGCCAGATCGCAAAGATCGCGGAGATTCTACACGCCAAGGGCGCGCTGCTCTACATGGACGGCGCGAATATGAATGCGCTGGTGGGCAAAGCTCGGCCGGGCGACTTCGGCGTGGATGTTATGCACTTGAATTTGCATAAGACCTTTTCGACGCCCCATGGCGGAGGCGGGCCGGGGTCGGGTCCAGTTGCTTGCAAAGATTTCTTGGAACCGTTTCTGCCTACGCCGGTGTTGAAAGGGAGTAAGGGACTAGGGACTAAGGGACCAGGGACTGAGGGACTAGATGCTGACTGCCAACTGCATTGGGAGTATGACCGGCCTAACTCGGTAGGCCGAGTGCGGGCTTTTTACGGCAACGTGGGAATGTTTATTCGCGCGCTGGCTTATATCTTGGCGAACGGTCCGAACGGCCTGCGGCAGACGACCGAAGACGCCGTGCTCAACGCCAATTACATCCGCAAGAAGCTGGAAGATGTTTACGATCTTCCATATAAGACGGCCTCGATGCACGAGGTAGTCTTCAGCGACAAGCGGCAGGCAGCGTTTGGCGTGAAGACGGGCGAGATAGCCAAGCGGCTGATCGATTACGGCTTCCATCCGTACACCGTCAGCTTTCCGATGATCGTGCATGGCGCGCTGATGATTGAACCTACAGAGAGTGAGTCGCTGCAGGAACTGGACCAGTTTATTGCAGCGATGCGCTCGATTGCGCGCGAGGTTGAGGAGACGCCGGAGTTAGTCAAGACCGCTCCGCACTCGACGCGGGTTTCCAAACTGGATGAGGTGCAGGCCGCACGCAAGCCGATTCTACGCTGGACAGCACCTGCGGTGCGGCCAGACGCTCGCTGATCTCACGCAGTTGGTTCGTGGATTCCCAGGTCTGAAAACCCGGAACTGGGGCACGCAACCGATGCGGAATTAACGAGATTTTCTATATAGCTCCTCCAGAGCATCGCAGGCAGTGTGGACGCCGTTCTCGCCGGCTAACTGTTGTGCAACGCGGCTGGCGCGCTCGGCCAAGAGCGGCGCGCCGAGCATCTGTTTCAACTTGCGCGCCGCACGCCAGGGCGTATATTTCCCGCGCTGAATCACGCGGCCTACCTTGAGGCGCAGCATGCGGCGGGCGTTGTCGGGCTGGTCGTGGCTGAAGGGCATGATAAGCATGGGCTTGCCTGCGCGGAGGCATTGCGCGGTGGTCCCAACGCCACCTTGGTGAACGACCATTGCGGCGCGGTTGAATAGCTCGGAGTAGGGAGCGTATTCGGCGACGCAGATGGATTCCGGTAGCGCGGTCTTCAATTGGTTGCGCGGATCGGTTCCGATCAACAGCACGGCGCGGATGCCCAGGCGCTGGGCGGCATCGGCGGAGACCTCGTAGAAATCCCCAGCGGCCAGCACAGCGGCCGAGCCGAGCGTGAAGACCACTGGGGGCGGTCCTTCCTTCATGAATCTATCCAGTTGAGGGGGAAGCGCCTGGTTGCCGGCGTCAGCGTCGTAGTAGCAGAAGCCGGTGATAAGCGCGTTGGGCGGCCAGTCTGCCTGCTCAATGCCGAGGACGCGCGAAAACAGGGCCAGCACCAGCCTCGGCGAGTGTTTGGCGTCGAAGAGAGGATTAGCTCCTTTGGGCAGGCCTAGCTCACGGCGCAGCGCATAGATCGGCTCCGGCCACTTACGGCTGACAAAGCGCGCGACGCGCTTGATGACACGCCCGAAGCCGGGGACAAATCGGTCGGCGCGGGCGAGGCGCGGGTAGGAAGGCAGCACCGGCGGATCGAAGGCGGAAAAGAAGGAAAGCGGCGCCAGGACATAACTGGCCCATGGAATCCCAGTGACCTCGGCGACGATTGGGCCGGCGTAGTTCAGTTCGCCTAACAGCAGCAGGTCGGCACGCGCGGGCTTGGTGGCAGCGTGCAGCAGGTCGTCGTAGGTTTGGCGCAGCGAGGGAAAGAGAAAATCGCGCAGGCCGCGCTCGGTGCCATTCTTGATGTCATAGATCATCTCGACCAGGATGGTGTTCGTGGGGTCGATGTCCGGACGGACCGCGTGGAATTCAAGGCCGAGGGGGCGAATCTTTGGCTCATAGACGGCGGGCAGGGCCATGACCGGCGTGTGGCCGCGGCGTTTGAGTTCCAATGCGAGGGCGATCAGCGGGTTGGTATCGCCATAGGTGCCGATATTCGAGAGAACGATGCGCAAGTGGAGTCCTCTGGGTTCGTTCTGGTCCCAAGTATGAGAGTAATGCATCCGGCTGAAACTGGCTTGGCGGCCCTCCCATAAACTTTTTTACCTGGCAAATGCAGTCAACTTCAAAAGTGAAAGATTCACTTTGCCGTCACCCATCAGTGCTATTCTTTTTGTGATTCCAGGAGTTTTCCAGATCCATGCGCAGCCCGCTCCGTCATCTTGCCCAGTACGTCTCTGCCGCGGCCATGCTTTGCGGCCTGCTTGCCTCTCCGGCCAATACAACCGCGCAGCAACCTTACAAAGTCATTGACCACTGGAAGATCGGCAGCGAGGGTGGATGGGATTATCTGCTGGCCGATCCGCCGGCGCACCGGCTCTATCTGACGCGTGGCGTGCGCGTAGATGTCGTGGATACGCAGAGCGGCAAGCTCATAGGCTCCATCGCGGGGCTGCACGGTACGCACGGCGTGGCGCTGGATACGGCGGGCAAGTTTGGCTACATTTCGGACGGCGGCGGCAACGCCGTAGTGGTCTTTGATCGCGCTACGCTGGCCACGGTAGCTACTATCCCTGCCGGAACCCACCCCGACGGCATCGTCTTTGAACCGGCTACGCAGACGGTATGGGCCTTCAACGGGCGCAGCAAAGATGTGACGGTGATCGACGCGGCAACGCGCAAGGTGGTGGCGACGATCCCGCTTCCGGGCAAGCCGGAGTTTCCCGCCGTCGATGGCAAGGGTATCGTCTTCGATAATATCGAAGATAGAAGCGAGATCGTCCGCCTGGATGCGCACACGCTTAAACTCACAGCTGAGTGGCCGCTCGCTGGTTGCGAAGGACCGAGCGGGCTGGCCATTGACGTCGCCGGAGCGCGACTTTTCCCGGTCTGCGACGGCAAGAAGATGGGCATCGTTGATGCCCACACCGGCAAGACTCTGGCCACGGCGGAGATTGGCATCGGCCCGGATGCAGCCGGATGGGATGCGGCGCACAAGCTGGTCTTTGCCTCTTGCGGCGAGGGAGTTCTTTCGGTCATCAATGCCGCGGCGCCGGGTTATCCGACAATTGAGACGCTGCCCACGCAGGCCAGCGCGCGCACCATGGCCTACGACTCCGCCGCCGATCGCATCTATCTCTCGGCCGCCGAGTTTGGTTCGCGCCCCGCACCGACCGCCGACAACCCCCGGCCCCGGCCAACGATGATTCCAGGCAGCTTTACCATTCTGGTAGTTGGCCGGTAGAGATCCTACCTAGTCGGGCAGTCTACCGGATCTTCCCGTTCTCTGTTCAAGAAACGATTGCAGGATCAGCGTAGCCGCCACCTGATCCACCACGCGGCGATGCTCCGGGCGCGCGTGGCCAGCCTCATACAAGATCTGGTGCGCCTCCCTCGTGGTCAATCGCTCATCCCACAGATGAATCGGCAATCCGGACAAAGCGCCCAATTCGGCGGCAAAGGCTTGAGTCTTCGCTGCTTGCGGACTGACTTCGCCGGAAAGATGCACCGGATTGCCGACCACGATCCCTGCCACAGCAAAGCGACGGCAGAGCCGGATAAGAGAGCGCAAATCCTCACGCTGATTGCGTCTCCGCTCGAGCGTCAACACCGGCTGCGCCGTCAACCCCAACTCATCCGACACGGCCACGCCAATGCGGCGGTTGCCGACATCAAGGCCAAGATAGCGAGGATGCGAAACATCTTCCAGATTCAAGCTCCCTGCTTCTAGCTTACGACCGCATGCCGGAAGAAGCGAAAATCATGTGGATCGACCGCCATGGAAACTAAGAGGCGCTCGAAGAAGCGCTTTCCAAGAGCGAAATATCTGAGATCTTCAACGCCGATCAAGACTGTCAATTCACCAGTGAAGCATTCACTGGGCGGCTAAGGAAAAAGGCGTCAGGAACCGCATGGATGGCAAGGGACGCTGGCGTGACTACGATTTCGAGGAGCGGGTGTGGAAGCTGTTCAACTTCGAGGAGGTCTATCTGCACGCCTGCGAATCGGTCAACGAGGCCAGAACTTCAATTGGCAACTATCTGGAGTTCTATAATTCCATCAGGCGCATTCCAGCCTGGATCGGTTCACGCCCGATCAGGTCTACTTCAACCGCCTGCTGGAATTTATCGCGCCTAAACCAGGAACAAGAACTTCCACTTAAGAATCAAAGAAAACTCTCCGAACAACCGGGGACAGATCAGGGATAACAGAACTTGATTAATCGCGAAACTATTGCCGTAGCCATGTCCGGAGGGGTGGACTCTTCGACCGTCGCGGCGATGCTCGCCCAAAGCACCTCCGATGCGGGTGGCGGCGCCTGTGGCGCAAATCATTCAGTAGTTGGACTTACTTTGCAGCTTTGGGATCAGACGCGGCTGGCGGGCAAGCACGGCATTCCAGACGCGCCCAAGGCCGGCCGCTGCTGTTCGCTGGATGATGTTTACGACGCCCGCCGCGTCGCTGAGCATCTTGGCATTCCCTACTACGTCGTCAACCAGCAGGAGCGGTTTGAAGAGGCCGTCGTCCGGCCCTTTGTCGCCGAGTACCTGGCAGGACGCACGCCCATCCCCTGCTCGCTCTGCAACAACCACCTCAAGTTTGACCAGCTGCTCAAGACCGCGCAGTCGATCGGCGCAAGCCGCATCGCGACGGGACATTATGCGGTGAACGAGTTTGATCCCGCGCGCGATTCCGCCGGGGCGCTGGATTCTCAAGCGCCCCGCCGATCTGGCCAAGGACCAGACCTACTTCCTCTTCGGCCTGACGCAGGAGCAGTTAGCGCATACGCTCTTTCCGCTGGGCCGCATGACCAAGCCGGAGGTGCGGGAGGTCGCGCGCCAGCACGGACTGGCTCTTGCTGAAAAGCCCGACTCGCAGGAGATCTGCTTTATCCCCGGCGGTGACTACAAGCAGTTCCTCACTGCGTACCTTGAGGAACAAGGCCGGCAACTTCCAGAAACGGCGGGCGAGCTGACCGACTCCAGCGGCGCGGTGCTGGGCCGCCACGAGGGCATATCCAACTTCACCGTAGGCCAGCGCAAGGGCCTGGGCGTCAGCTCGCCCACGCCGCTTTACGTATTGCAGATCGATCCGGCCACGCATCGCGTCACCGTCGGCGCGGACGAGGAACTGGCTACGCAAACCCTGCGCGCCCGCAAGCTGAACTGGATTTCGATTTCCGCGCTGACCGCTCCCATACGCGTACGGATCAAGATTCGCCACCGCCATGAACCGGCCTGGGCAACGCTGGAACCGGCTGGCGCTGAGGAGGTCATCGCCTCCTTTGACGAACCGCAGCGCGCCGTTACACCGGGGCAGTCGGCGGTCTTCTATGACGGCGACGAAGTGGTTGGCGGGGGATGGATCGTATAGGAAGTTCCTTCAGTTTGCGAAGTCAGAAGTTCGCATCCTGAGGGGGTTTCGGCTCATCTATAAATAAGCGGTTGGTTGTCGAGCGGCACTTTTACCCAGAAATCAATTCAATTCAAACAATCCCCAAGGAGGCAGAATGGCAAGCAAGGCAAGCGCAGTTTGGACAGGTTCGCTGAAGGAAGGCAAAGGCACCATCTCCACGGCTACAGGCGTATTGAGCAACGCAAACTACTCCTTCGCCACGCGCTTTGAAGGCGCGGATGCTGGAACCACTCCCGAAGAGCTGATCGCCGCGGCGCACGCGAGTTGTTTCTCGATGGCTTTGGGCGCCCAGTTGGGCGGCGCGGGCCTTACGCCGGCCAAGATTGAAACCCACGCCGCGGTTTCGCTGGGCAAAGTGGAGGGCGGCTTCGCCATCACGCGCATCGCGCTGACCACAACGGCCAGCGTTCCGGGCGCAACGCCGGAGGTCTTCCACAAGGCAGCCGAAGACGCCAAGGCCGGCTGCCCGATCTCCAAGCTCTTTGCCAATAACACGGAGATCCTGCTCGACGCCAAACTGGTCTAGCTTGGAAGCAAGGGTGGTCCGGGAGGGCTACTGTTTCATTCGCCGCGGGTCGGAGACGCCGGTGGGGGAGTAACAATCCATGCGGCGTCGAATTTCCAGGGAGAATCCATCCCTTCTTAGAATCCTTGCGGCATTTTGAAAGTTTTACAGCTCGGTTTGTCGTGGTGGAGATGCGCCATTTAGCATCCGGAGTGTGGCCGATCTCGATAGTCCGGTGATGTATGTCAAGGGCGTGGGTCCGCGCGTGGCGGAGATGCTAGCGCCCAAAGGCATTCTCACCGCCGAGGATCTGCTTTATCACTTGCCCTTCCGCTATGAGGACCGCCAGAATCCGCGCTCGCTGGACGAGTTGCAGGCGGGTGAGACCGCTTCTGTCATTGCTGAAGTACGCGGCTCACTGCTGATGAAGACGCGCAAAGCGCCGATCTTCGAGTTGACCGTGGGCCAGGGCCGTCTGGCGCTGAAGTGCATCTGGTTCAACGGCGGTTACCTCGAAGGCAAATTCCACGCCGGGCAGACGGTGGCCGTCTATGGGCGAGTTGAGCCGTCGCGCTCCAGCCAGAATTTCAAGATGATTCAACCGCAGTTCGAAATTCTGCCCGACGCCAGCGCCGATGCCGAAACGCGCCTGCTTGAAGTGGGGCGCATTACCCCGGTCTACGAGTCACTGGGCGGAGCGCGGCTGGCCTCACGCTGGCAGCGTAAAACGATCTTCAATCTACTGGAAGGCTTGCGCGGTGCGGTACCGGAGTATCTGCCGAAGGCAATGCTTGTCCGGCTCTCTCTGCCGGACCGTGAACGGGCGCTGCGCGAGGCGCATTTTCCGCCCGAAGGCACGCCCTTTGCGCTCTTGCAAGCTGCTGCAACACCAGCTCATCGGCGGCTGATCTTTGAGGAGCTTTTCTTTTTAGAGCTGGGCTTGGAACTCAAGCGACGGCGCCTCAGGGAGCGCGTGGGGATCAGCTTTGCCACCAACGACAAGGTCCGCGAGGCGATCCGCGAGGTGCTTCCTTTTCACCCCACTACCGCGCAGAAGCGGGCGCTAGGCGAGATTGTTGCCGATATGCGCGAAGCCAGTCCGATGCGTCGCCTCCTGCAAGGCGATGTCGGTTCCGGAAAGACCATCGTCGCGCTGCAGGCGATGCTGGTGGCCATGGAGAACGGCTATCAAGCGGCGCTGATGGCGCCGACGGAAATCCTTGCCACACAGCACTTTCTGGCAATGCGGAAGCTATTGGAGAAATCCAGTCGCCGCTATCGCCTGGCACTGCTGACCGGTTCGCTTTCGGAGGACCGCAAGCGCCAGACCCGCGGCCAGATCAATCGCGGTGAGGCGCAATTGGTCATCGGCACCCACGCATTGATCGAAGAGAAGGTCGAGTTCGACCGGCTGGGCTTGGTGGTCGTCGATGAGCAACACCGCTTCGGTGTCTTGCAGCGCTTCAAGCTGATGAAAAAACCTAACCAGGCCGAGCCGGACGTGCTGGTGATGACGGCCACGCCGATTCCGCGTACTCTGGCTCTCTCGCTCTACGGCGATCTGGATGTGAGCGTGCTGGATGAGCTGCCGCCCGGACGGACGCCGATCGTCACCCGCCGCGTTGCCGGTGAGATGTCTGAAGAGGTCTGGGATTTCGTCCGCAAACAGGTGGGCAAGGGACGGCAGGCATACATCGTTTATCCGGTGATCGAAGGCAGCAAAGAGGACCAGCCAGAGTTGGACTTTTCGCACGATGATCCAGAGGCAGGGATTGAAGAGCCAATCGTATCCCTGGTCCGAAAATCCGGACCTGCGGCACCCAGTCTTAAAGGTGTCCGCAAAGGAAAGTCTGCGAATCTCTTTCCCAAAGCTACGCAAGAGGCGAATCCTGGTGCGAAATCCGGCCTGAAGTCGGCCGTCGAAATGCACGAGAAGCTGCGCACCGGTGCGTTGAATGGTCTGCGCGTCGGCCTGCTGCATGGCCGCCTGGACGCCGATGAGAAGGAAGTCATCATGCGCCGCTACCAGCGCGGCGAGATAGACGTGTTAGTGGCGACGACGGTGATCGAGGTTGGCGTCGATGTTCCCAATGCAACGGTGATGGTGGTGGAGCACGCGGAGCGTTTCGGCCTGGCGCAGTTGCATCAGTTGCGCGGACGGGTGGGGCGCGGAGCGGCCAAGAGCTATTGCATTCTGATCACAGGCCCGCGCGTCTCTCCGCTGGGCGAGGAGCGGCTGAACGCGATGGTCCGCACTCAGGACGGCTTTGAACTGGCTGAGCTGGACTTGAGCCAGCGCGGCCCTGGCGAGTTCTTCGGAACCCGCCAGGCCGGGCTGCCGGATTTTCGCGTGGCCAATCTGCTGCGCGACCGCAAGTTGTTGGAGGTTGCCAAGTTGGAGGCCACGCGCTTTGTCAACTCGACAAACGGCGACGAGGCAACCGAGTTGGAGCGGGCGCGCGTCTGGGCGCGGCTCAAAGACTCCTGGCAGCGCCGCTATGGGTTGGTCGAGGCGGGTTGATGGGTTGACAACCACTGCTCTGTCGCCTGTTTTTTCGCCCGGCAGATGTAGGCTTTCTTGATAAAGTCAACCACTTCTTCCAGGCGGAAGGAAGAGATTCTCTGTTGCGCGCTGACTGGCCAGTTCTTGTGATCGGCCCATTCTTTGAGCTGGCCGTCTTTTATATCCGGGTCACCGCCTGAGGATCTCTCGGCCAATTCCGCCCATTTGGCGCATAGCTCCTGAGCCTTTTCACTGGCCGGCTCCTCGTTGAGCGCTGCGGCGACTTCATGCCAGAGCGCAACCCGCGCCGCCCAAAGCTCGTTCTTCTCTTCCTCCGAGCGTAGCGATACCTTGGCCCACGCCTCTTCGCTGTAGTATTGTTTCCGGTACGCAGTCATTGCCTGTGCGATGAACGGCGCAATCTTCTCCAGATGGAAGTCCGCAATGCGCTGTTGCATGGCGGCGGGCCAGTTTTTGCGGTCAGCCCAGGCTTTGATCGCGCCCTCCCGCACTTCGGGATCGCCGCTGGATAGCGCCAACCAGCGCACCGCCAGCGCTTGCACCGTTTCAGAAGCTGGATCCTCACCCAGCGCCGCCTCCAGATCGCGATACAAGTCGATCCATTCCTGTGAAAACTCTCCCTCGTAGCGCGGCCCCACTTTGGCCCACGCTTCTTCGCTGTAATACTTCTTCATTGCGTCAATGCTGTTTTGCATGTTGATCACCTCAATGAGCCGTTTGAGAATTGCAGGGGTTGCGGTTTTGCCGGAATCGAGAACTTTTTCAACCGCCGTAATTGCTCTCATCGCGCGAGCCAGCAGCTTCTGCTTTTCTTGGAGCGCCTGGCGCTGCATGCGCAAAGCCTCCGGCAGTTTCAGCGCTGCCCGATCCAGCACTGCCTTGATCTCTTGCAAAGGGAAGCCAAGAAACTTGAGCGCCACAATCTGCTCCAGCCGCTCCAGATCGCGCTCGACATAGAGCCGATAACCGGAGAGCGCCCGTTGGGGCTTCAACAGCCCTAGCCGGTCGTAGTGATGCAGGGCTTTTACGGTCACGCCGGTCAGTTCTGCGAACTCATGAATGCGGTATGTTTTGCTCAATTTTTCCCTCTCATTCAGGCTCGGGTCTGACCTAAGGTTAGAGTCAAGCAGAATTTTACTGATTCTTTTCCCACATTTATCTTGCAGAGGAGAAAGGCCCGCAAGATGACCGGCTGACAACGTATTAAAACTTTCCAAATAATGATTCATTAGATTACATCTCTGGATTAAAGTTTTCGCATTCTCCGCCGAAGAGATGAATATGCGGCCGATTCCTTCGGCGCGCTGAAGGGATGCGACACGATCATGAAAACGAGACTCCTCCTATCCTTCTCTATCGCGCTTGCTCTAGTTCTTTTCACCGGATGGCGGCTGGGTACCCCGGTTCTCGGCTCGAAACCGGATGCGGAAACCCTGCGGGCCTCGCTGATGGCCGCAGTTCGAGCGGACAATACCCAAGAAGCCACAAGGCTGATTCAACTGGGCGCCGACCCCAATAGCCGCAATTCGCCGGCCAGTTGGGGCGTGCTGCATTATGCGGTAAGGAACGGCAATCTGGAAATCGTCACGGCGCTTCTACATGCGGGCGCCAATCCGAACTACACCGGAGTCATTGAGGGAGGAACGAAGGATGCTATCTCAATGAAACCATTGGCGCTCGCCCAAGCCGCTCAGGATCTGGCCAGTCGGGTTCAGCCCTCCAGCATGGAGGTGACCTTGCGTCAGGGAGGACTCAACGATCCAGCGCTTGTGAAGAGCATGAAAGATCCAAAGGCTGCCGATCGATATGAGAAGGTAGCCGAAACTCTGGTTAATTTCAGCAAAAAATCGTAGGGTAAAAACCTTTCATGACCGTCTTGCCTTCCACTCTTCCTGCGGAAGCGTTTTCCCGCTTCCTCTGGTGGAAGGCAAGGAGGTCTTGCGCACCAAAAAAGTTGCATATCCGTGTGCGAGTTGAGTCCGGACGCGCTACTCCTTTACTGCGGATCGATAAATCCAGGCTGTTTGACCCGGCAAATAGCCGCTTGATAAAATCAGGAGAGCGATCTTCCACCCAAGACAAGCGAATCCAAAGGCCAAAGAACTGATTGCGCTTTCCTGCGGTAAAGGTCACTGCGCGGCAAGATCGATGGACGCTTTCAAAGGATAATACCCTGACATGAAGATTAAGTTTTTGTTTCTATTTGTTTTAGTGCTGATCTTTTTTCCTATCTGTGGATGCAAACCCGACCCCGTTGCACTGATTACAGCTGTCAAGGCTGACAACACCGCCGATGCCATGAAGCTCATTGGCAAAGGCGCGGACGCCAACGTCCGCACCACGCCGAACGGCTGGAGCGCGCTTCATTATGCGGCCCGGAACGGCAATGTGGAGGAGGTGCGGGGCCTTTTGAATGCCGGAGCCGATGCAAACTACGCGGCCACCATGGACGGAAAGGCCGGTTCACCGGTCAAGCCGCTGGCTCTGGCGCAGATCATGCTGGAGGTGATTGGCCAGGTTCAGAATTCACAGATTGAGGCTAATCTGCGCGAGAGCGGCGTGAACGATCCTGCTCTGTTGAAGAGTGCAACTGATCCAAAGGCAGCCGAGCGTTACCAGAAAGTTGTCGATCTTCTAACGAAAGCAACCAAGTAGAAGCGATGGCGCTGCTTCTCATGCTGCTCCATTGGCTCGCATTCCAGAGCCGTGCTGCATCTCAACCGGGAATGTCTGGATCTCCAAATCAATGCTCGCAATCTCTGAGCCGCAATCCTGCGTGTGGTTGCAGGTGCATTGGCATAGCTCGGTAAAGCGGATATGTCCGTTCTGGCTCAGTTCCAAGCCAGAGGCGATCAGTACGCTGTATACATCAACACAAGCCTGCCGCTCGAATTCAAAGAGCATGGTAATGGTGCCGGATTCATTCGCTCCGCGGCTGAGAACCCAGCCGCCGCAGCCAAGAATAGCGCCGGTAAGTGTCTGGACCAGGCGTGAAGGCTCTTCGATAGAGATTGCCTTCATCTGCAATGCCCAGGGGATACTGATCGTTCGTTCTGCGTTTAAGGTCGGCACCGTTAGCCTCACATCCGCCTTATCGGAACTCTCGCGCGCAGCGTAATAGTTGTGCCGGAGTCGAACGGCTCTTGACCGGCTTTGAGACAGCATGGCTTGCCACATCCTCCGCAGGCCTTGCGCTGGTAATTGGATGGGCTTTTGCGGCCTAAATTCTGCGATGCGTGGAGATTCTTTTGGCGCTTTTACTTCCGCCGAAACGGCAAATGATATAGCTTCATAGACAGCATGATTGTTGGTTCAGGAATTGATTTGACGGAGATTGAGCGCATTCAGCACTCGGTGGAGCGCTACGGGCAGCGCTTTCTTGATCGCGTCTACACCCCCGCCGAACAAGCCTATTGCCTGCGCAAACGTAAATCCGCCGAGAGCCTTGCCGCGCGGTTTGCCGCCAAGGAAGCTGGCGCCAAGGCACTGGGTACTGGTATCAGCCATGGGGTCAATTGGCTGGAGATCGAAGTGGTGCGCGAACCGAGTGGAAGGCCCACACTCAAATTTCACGGGCGCGCAGCCGAGTTTGCCAATCGTCTGGGGTCTGTCCGTGCCGCGCTCTCCCTTACGCATACTGCCACGCTTGCCATGGCCAGTGTAGTGCTAGAGGATGGGCGATTAGCCCTGTCCAATCTGCTATTCTCAATGCGTAAACTTGCTCGTTTTCTTCGTCTGCAAGGAGCGCCGTGCCAAGCCGCAAAGAGATTCGGTGGTCGCAACTGAGAGTGGGAGCCTTGGTTCTGGCGGCCATGGCCGTCCTGGTCGGGCTGATTCTCCTCATGTCCGGGCAGAGCGGCGGACTCTTTGCGCGCAAGCTCATCCTGCGCTCGTACTTTGAAAATGCCGCGGGGCTGAAAGATGGCGCGCCAGTGACGCTGGAGGGCGTCACCATCGGCAATGTGATCCACGTCCGCGTGGTGCCGGAGCGCAATCCCACGCCCGTCGAGGTAAAGATGCGGGTGGGCCACGAGTATCTGCGGCCTCTGCATACGGATTCGACCGCTACGATCAACCAAGCTGGCGTGCTGGGCGACAGCTATGTTGATCTCAACTCCGCCCATGCCACCGGTCCCGCTCCGGCCGACAACGCTGAACTCAAGGCCGGCGGATCGCCCAGCATTCAGGATGTGGTCCGCAACAGCAATGAATCCATCATTGAGATCAACAAGCTGCTGCACAAGCTGGAGCCGCCGATCGATGCGGTCAACTCCAGGCGCGGTTTGGTCGGCGAACTGATCAACGATCCTGAACTTGCCCGCAAGATCACCCTTATTGCCACGGATCTGCAGACGATCACAGGAGCGGTGGCCAATGGCCAAGGCTCGCTCGGCAAGCTGATCACGGACGACACCCTCTATAGCCGCGCCAATGCCGCCGTCGACCGGCTCAATAAAATCACCATCGATCTGGACGAGGGCAAAGGAAGCGCGGGCAAGTTTCTCAAAGACGATGCGCTCTACAATAACCTGAACGCCGCCGCCAACAATACGAATCAACTGGTGGCCGAGATCAACGCCGGCAAGGGCACTTTGGGCCTGCTCGCCAAAGACCCGGCCTTTGCGAAAAAGCTGGATGACACGATCACTCGCATGGATGGCATTCTAACGAATCTGGATGACGGCAAAGGCACCATAGGCCAGTTGATGCAGAACCGCTCCCTCTACGACCATGCCGACCAGACCCTCGATCAGGCCCAGCAACTGGTAAAGGGCATCCGCGAAGACCCCAAGAAATATCTCGTCATTCGCATGAAGATCTTTTGAAGGCAACCGTTAGGCCTTGAAACGAATCACTCGCAATGCAATCGGGGACTATGCGGCCTTGCTGAAGGGTGCAATGACTGGAATTTTCTTTCGCCTAGCCTGGGCAAACTCATAAGACGATTGCATATCGAACCAAAAACTAGGATGTGTTCCCAGCGCCGCCGAGAGGCGCAGAGACATCTCCGCCGAGATACCCGCGCGGCAATTGAGAATCTTGGAAAGCGTCACGCGCGAAACATGCAGATGCTTCGCCAGGTGGGTAATGTTCATCCCTTCAACGTACTCTTGCAGCACCAGACCGGGGTGCGCCGGATTGTGCATCTCCGTGGGCATATCGTCTCCTTAGTGGTAATCCAATCATCAAGCGTGAAATGCGCTCTGCCCTGCCAGCCACGACCGGAGCGCTTCATCGGCACGGCTTTGCCAGCCGTTGCCGGTCGCACGCAGACCCTCTGCTACATCGGGGGAGAGCCGAATGGAGATGGGAACCTTCTTCGGCGCCTTCTGCGACCCGCGCTTGCGCAGTTTCAGTAGCATTTTCTGCTCCGCCGTCGGCAAAGCGGAAAACGGCTTGAAAAGGGCAACGTCCGCGGTGGTGATTTCTCTTACTTCGCCGTCTTGATCAATCAATGGTTTGCGGTTTGCCATAGAGCTTTGCCTCTCTCTTGTTGGTCTTGCGGAAGCTGATAACGCGGATTCCATCCGTCCTGGGGATGTAGCAGAGCAAGTGCAATCGCTTGTCCAAATACCCGACGGCAACGCGCCGCATCTCGTTGTGCCGGGAATAGTCCGCGATCAATGCGGTCTCAAAATCGAAATCCGCAGCCCGCTCGAACGAGAGTCCGCGCTCACGGATATTGCGCTCATTCTTGGCGGGATCGTACGTGATTCCCATAGGCTTATTGTATATACTATTTAATTAAATTCAAGGCTTTTGATTGAAACATAGACTTTAGGATGAAAATCTCGAACTTGTTTCACAGTTCCTGGAAGTACGCCAGAAAAAAACTTAAAATACTCGACGCAAGTTACTCAAGAAACTGACCAATTGTGATCAACTGTACGTGGATTTCGAGGAGGTTTTTGATGTCGATCCAATTAACAGCCATCAATAGTGCACTGTCACAATTGCTCGGAGGAGAATGGTCTGGTGTAGAGCTATTTCCATTGCAAACACTCGACAAGTCGCTTCCAGGCAATTGCAATGTGCTTTGGTTCACACTGTGCAAGCAATCCGAAAGTTATTCGCGGGTTCTTTCACTGCATTTTGATCGCGTTAAGGAGGCCTCATATAGAAACACTGAATATGCAGACACCTGTCAACAGCGAATTATTGAAGCTATCCAGATCTTCTGGGATGGAATAGCGTCTGAAACAATGCGAATAGTCTCTATTCCGTAAATGCTTCAATAATCGAGTTTCTTGTGGCCCAGGCCTCGATTTTCGAGACCTGGGAAACCCGGTAAAGCGGAAAGACTACGAGATGCGGTGCGCGCCGTCGCTGGCTTTGCAGATGTGAATCTCTGGTTTGATGCCGGTCTTGGCTTGGTAGCGCTTGCCCAGTTCCTCGGCAAAAGCTGCCGCTTTGTCTTGCTCGACGAGGTTGACAGTGCAGCCGCCGAAGCCGCCGCCGGTCAGGCGCGCGCCGATGACGCCGGGCAACTCGTTTGCGATATCGACCAGCAGGTCAGCCTCGGCGCAACTGCCCTCGAAGTCCTTGCTGTAACTGATGTGCGCCTCGGCCATCAGGCGGCCCACTTCCTTCATGTCGCCCCGGAGCAGAGCCTCGCTGGCGGCCACGGTGCGCAGGTCTTCGGTGATGACGTGCTTGGCGCGCAGATAGGACTTTGGCTCCATCTCGTTGCCCCATTTGGCCAGGTCGTCGAGTGTGGCGTCGCGCAGGAAGGGAACGCCGCCGCGATGGGAGTTGATGATGGCGCAGGCGGCCTCGGACTCGCGACGGCGGGTGGGATAATCGCCGCCGGCGATGGAGTGCTTGACCATGGTATTGGCGATGACCAGCGCCACATCGGCGGGCAGCGGCGCAAGACGGAAGCTGAGGTCGCGGCAATCCAGCAACAGAGCATGGTTGGCCTTGCCGTTGGCGGAGATGAACTGGTCCATGATGCCGCAGTTGGCGCCGACGAACTCGTTCTCGACGCGCTGACAGAGGCGGGCAAGCACCGGGCGCGGATAGTCTGCGTCGATGAGCGAAAGGACGGCGAGCGCGGTGACGACTTCCAGCGCGGCGGAGCTGGAGAGACCGGAGCCGAGCGGCACATCGCCCCAGATGCTGAGGCTGAAGCCGGGAATCGTGTGGCCTTCGCCGGCGAGGATGGAGACGACGCCCATCGGGTAGTCGCTCCAGTGCTTGCTGGCGACGGGCTTGGCGGCGGCGTCGAAGGTCTTTTCTTCGCCGTAGTTTTCGGCCCAGATGACGATCTTGCCGTCGCTGCGGGGCGAGATGGCAGCCAAGGTGGCGAAGTTGATGGCAACGGGCATGACAAAGCCCTCGGCGTAATCGGTATGTTCACCGATCAGGTTAACGCGGCCCGGAGCGACAAAGACGGCTGGGTCGGCATTGAAGCGGGCGATATGTTCCTTGCGTAAAACGGCGGGATCATGCATGGGTGAGTCTCTAGCCTTCAGCTTTCAGCCGTCAGCTATCAGGTGTCAGTTGTCGTTATCAGTTCAACTCTCAGAGCGGGCAATGGCTGACGGCTGAAAGCTGATAGCTGGGTTAAAGCACTTCCAGATCAAGCGTCATCGGCCAGGAGAAGGACGCGCCCGCAGCTAGCGTGCGCGACCAAGGGCCGGTGATGGCGAGCGTATCGACGGGGGCGGTGGTTGGCTCCATGGCTACGCAATGCTGCTGGGGGACGGAGCCTTCCGGATAACCGTCCTGGCAGATCCAGAGGCCGAGATAGGGAGTTTTGGTTGCGTCGAAGCCGACGCGCAGACGAACGCCCGCCTTGGGCCGGGTGAGCGCAACCCAGTTTTCCGCCGCGAGCCAGAGGACCGGCAAAGAGCTTGTCGCCCACGCCGGAGTGAGTCTCCGGCGGAGATGCGCAGATCGGTTTCGCCGCCCGCGGTCAGCTTGGCGATGGGCCATGCAGCCTTACCTTGCTCTTATCGAGACGGTCGTTGCGGGTCCACTCGATGCGCAGAGCCTTGATGGAGTCGGGCAGCGAAAGAAGGTCGCCCTCCTCAGCCGCATAGCCGGGATGCGCCGACCAAGCCCAGGGAGTCTCCTTGTCGCTGGTGTTGGTGAGCTTATAGTCGGCTTGGATGCGATAGCCCTTATCCGTTTGAGTCAGATGTTGTGGCGCGGGCCAGATTGAGCGGCAGGCTGAAACAGTCGGCGCACAGGGTGACGGAGCCATTCTCGGCGGAAAGAACCTTCCACGCAACGCGCCAAAGGTCGCCGTGATCCGGAACCTCGGCGGGGCCGTTGGGGGTTTGGACGGTGCAGCCGCAGACCGATGGCAAACACTCATCCCAGCCGCTGGCGTCACCTTCATTGAAGCCCATGGTGCGGGTGCGCGGGCCGTAAGGGATGAGCGGCGTTTGTAAAAGTTCGTGGCCCTTGACGAGGATCGATGCAACTTTGCCGCCAAATCGGGGCAGAAGGGTGACCGTACAGTCGCCGACCTGCAAGATAACGCTTTCATTTTCGATGCGAGTGACTGCTTCTGCTGGCATTATTCTTCTCCCAAGACTTCCGCATTGTCTGCGGGCTGAAACCATCTCAGAGGCAATTCTACAAGAGCCGAATGTAAATCGTGAAGATCGCGGGCAATTATAAGCAAGTGTGGCCATTTCGAAGGCCATGCGAAATAGTTTGATCCAGTAATTTTGATAAACATTTTGGAAATGGAGGTTTTGCAGGTAACGATCTTTGCCGGGAGTGCGAATCAGATTATCCATGGAACTTGAAAAGGTTGGTTCACGTATACTGTCTTGGCCCACACAGGACAAATATGTTCATAAGCCGTTTGGAGGGCGAAAACAAGGCATGGAAGAGCGGCGCGACTTTCTCCGTAATTCATCGGACTGGACCTGGTTTTTGGCCTTTTCGGCAATTATCGGGTTCTTCTCTATTCCAATTCACGAACTGGGCCATGTTTTAGGCTATCGACTACTGGGAATCCCTGCGACGATGTCCTATGCGCGGGAAATTCTGCCCCCGGGCCAACCTGAACGATTCCTGGGCGTTGCTGGAGGGCCGTTGTTCACGCAATTAATCTGTTGTGCGGCTCTGCTGTTGATCTATTGCAGGAAGTGGCTGGTTGTGGCCTTTCCGCTGGCGGTGATTATGAGCCTGGACAGAATCATTCTCTATGGAATCGATTGGCGGCGATTGCTAGTTCAGCACCGGGTTCCAGGAATGGATGAGACGAAGATGGCCACTCTTTTGGGGCTGAATCCATTCTTCTGGTATGCGGCTTTTACTCTGTTCTTTATCCTGGCCTGGATTCTGATTCTTTATAGCCTGCGCTTTGGGGTGTTGCGAAACATTGCGTTGTGCGCTGTTCCTATGATTTTCTTTATGGCGATGGCGGCCTTTGGCGTTTTTGTTGTGGAACGTCATCTCTTTCCGGAGCAGTTCCGAATCCAGTTTGGTTGAAGCGAGCGCACCAGACTTTCAAATCTCATCAGCGCCATTCTCCCATCACATCCGCGCAGGCTACTGTCAGCCGTTTCCATATTTCGTCTAGCCACGCCTCGTGCTCCGGCTTCATCAAAACCGAACGCAAACAGGTGATCGTTCCGGCGGCATTCGCCGATTCAGAACCATCCGTGAGCTGAAACCACTTCAGCGGCAATTCTACAAGAGCCAGATGCAAATCTAGAAGTGCACAGGCCACAAAGATTTTCTGCGCCAGCTCCGATGATCGCTCAGGCGTCTCGGCATTGATCTTCCACACCACAATATCCATCTCCGGCGCATCCCCTCCAAGCGGTTGAAAGCGCCCGGACGGATCTTCTTTCAGCCTTTTATGCAGCTTCAATGCCGCGGCGCGGCTGCGCGCCAAGCCCAGGGCGAACTCGCCTTTGGGCACCGGAGGCAAAAGCTGCTGTGTAGCCCATAGCGCAACCGCCGAGGCTCCGGCGCGTGAACACTCCAGGCTGATCTCGCCGAGGTGAAGCTCTTTGGAAGAGAAGTAGGTGTAGGGCGAATCATGCTTGTAAAAGCGTCCCACCGAGGGGTCGCGGAAGAGAATGCATCCGCAACCGTAGGGCTGGAGGCCGTGCTTGTGCGGATCGACTACGATGGAGTCAGCCTGATTGATCACCGCAAAAGCCCGCATTGCCGGCTCGTCCAGCGCCTCGGAGATCAGTTTGAAGTAGCCGCCATAGGCTCCGTCTATATGGACACGGAAGCCGTAGCTCGAACGAAGGGCCAATATCTCATCCAGCGGATCGACCGCGCCAATGGCCGTCGTGCCCATGGTCACGACCACCGTCCCAACATCACCTTTGCGCAGCTCTGTCTCCAGCGCGTCCAGTCTCATGCGCCCGCGCCGGTCAGCAGCAACCGCCGTGTATTCGAGCTTGAGTACACCGGAGATGCGCTGGTGGGTGTAATGCGCCTGTTCGGAGCCGACAACCCGCCTTCCGGGTGCAAGCTGCCCTGCCGACCCAAAGGGCCTCCAGATTCGCTATCGTACCGCTCGAAGTCAGATGGCCCAGATAATCCGTCCAGCCGAAGATGCCTGCGATCCCACGCACCGCTTCGATCTCCATCTCCGAACTCGCACGGCCGCCGTCGCGCGCATGGTTGTTTGGATTGATGGTCATGGCCAGCGCGTAGGCAGCACGCGCCACAGGATGAGGCGGCTTGAGCATCTGCCCGGCGTAGAGCGGATGAAAGTAAGGATAGTTGTCGCCCAACCGGCGAGCAACGTCTTCGAGAACCTTTGCCATCGTAACGGGATCTGCGTCGGTTCTGAATTCAGGAAGAGTGGCAAATTGCTCCTCCAAAAGCTCTGCCGCACGTGACAGTAGTCCTGGAACTGGATCAGCAAGCATGGTAACCCTCTGCGGTAACATAATTTTGGAACTTGTTTAAGAGTTTCTATTTCAACAACTTCGCCAACTATAAATGAAATAAACGGGTCCGAAGGAAACATTTTTCGCACTTTTTTGACCAGAGGAATGCTACACTGCTTTCAGCGTTAGACCCGAAGCGGGCGTCAGCAGCACTCGCCCAACCAAGCAAGATTCTGCCAGTGGTCGCTCCGATTCATCCAGCGCAATTCAATGCTAGGAAACACGAACACAATGGAACAAGGTACAGTGAAGTGGTTTAATGACGCGAAGGGCTTCGGCTTCATTTCGCGCCAGAACGGCGAAGATGTCTTTGTGCACTACTCGGCAATCAGCTCCAGCGGATTCAAGAGTTTGCAGGAAGGTCAAGCCGTGCAGTTCAACGTAGTGAAGGGGCCCAAGGGCTGGCAGGCATCTGACGTGCAGCCACTCTAGTCTCATCAGCCGGATTCCGGCAGAATCTAGCATACACTTGCGAGGGCTGGGAGCGATCCCTGCCCTCGTCTGCGTTCCGGCAAAGAAGAGGAACGGCCTCAAAATCGAAGCTATTGATCCGGGATGAAAACAGCTTCAACTGACCCTTGCAGAATCAGGGGCGTCTGAAATAGTGTGATCAGGCCCTAGCAGGCCGGAGACTGTCTATGTCTGCTGAAACTGCAACCCCGCTTACCCCCGGACTTTACCTTGTCGCTACGCCCATCGGCAATCTGGGTGACATCACGTTGCGCGCCTTGGATGTGCTCAAGCGCGTGGACCGCATCGCTTGCGAAGATACGCGCCAGACGCAAAAGCTGCTCAATCACTTCGAGATCACTACACCCACGGTCAGTTGCCACCAACACAACGAGCATCAGCGCGCGGCTGAATTGATTGAGATTCTCAACACCGGTGGGCGAATCGCCGTAGTCTCCGATGCCGGAATGCCTGGCATCAGCGATCCTGGAAGCCAACTTGTTGCCGCCGCCATAGAGGCGGGCGTCAACGTTATTCCCATCCCCGGGGCCAATGCGGCGCTCAGCGCGCTGGTAGTCTCCGGGCTGCCCACGGATGAGTTTCACTTTATAGGCTTTTTGCCGGAGAAGGCCGGTGCGCGGAGAAGCCGTCTTGAAGCACTGGCCGCTGAAGCGCAGCGCGGTGAGGCCACGCGCACGCTGGTCTTTTACGAAGCGCCGCACCGCATCCTGGAGACACTTGCCGATCTGGAATCCGTTTTTGGTTCCGCCGTCCACGTAGTCGTGGCGCGCGAACTGACCAAGATTCACGAGGAGTTTTTACGTGGAACCGTGGCGGAGGTGCATCTCAATCTTGCCAGCCGGGATCGCATTCGCGGCGAGATTACCTTGCTCGTGGAGGCTCGTCCACAAGCTCAAGCCGAAACCGGCAGCGCACCCGTTCGCATCGCTGATCGCGTGGCACGCCTTCAGGCGGAGTCTGGAGTCGATGAAAAGGAAGCCCTCAAGCGCATCGCCCGTGAACTGGGGCAATCCAAGAGCGATGTCTACCGCGAGCTGCAGCGGGAGCGCGCGCGGAAGCGCTGAGAACTGATCTGCTGTCTGTCGCTTCGGCTTCAAGCCATCAGGCTCGGCGACCCAACTTTTCGTCACGCTTTGGGGAAGCGAGTGGGATTTCTTCAACGATGGTTGGAACAACCACCTGATTCTCCAGCTCCTGAATCTGTTTTTCGGCAACTCGTTTCTCTTTTGCTTCCATTTCGGCCCGTGCCTGGTTGTACGCTCGAACCTCGGCAAGCACTTCGGCCAGCTCTGTTTTGCGGCGCGCGGTCAGATTTGTAAAGCGAATACCAACCTTTTGCCGACCATCGATCCATTGAATTTCTCCGTTGAAGCGCAATGATATGCCGCGCAGTTTGAAGGATATCTCGATACGGTCCCAGGCGTTGCCCGGAAAGCGCAGGCTCGTATGCAACCGACAGCCCGACAGACTCAAGTCGAGAACGCTACAGCGAAAGCCGACACCCTGCTCCAGAATCACAATCGCAGCAGGTTCTTCCACCGCCTCGCGGGGAGATGCGCGGCGTTCTTCGAGCACAACCAGAGACTCTTCACCTTTTTCTTCCACTTCCACGGCTCACCTGCGAAAACCAAAATAAATCAATGCTCTCCAGCCTGCTCCCACGGGCGTTGAGCAGCGGGTTGAGAGGCTTCCAGGCCCTGCAAGCGGTCGTACTGGTACTGATCGCTGGTGGTTCCCAGGGCCTCATTGTACAAATCGACTGCCCCGGTCAAAATCTTCAGCTCTTCGCTGAAACGGTGAATCGCCAGTAACTGACTAGCCGTTGCGGGAATCTCAAAACGATCGCTCTTCAGGAACTTCTGATAGCCGCGGTCCAGCAGCCGCGCCACACGGCCCCCCATCAATGCTCCGGGAGCTATGGCAAAAGCCACCGGCGCGCCGGAGTTCTTGGAGGCGGCAAGAACTGCTCCGGCCCCGTATTTGCTCACCAGTACTTGGCCCGCAACCTCAGCCCACGGCGCCACATCGAAAGAATGTGCTCGCAGGGCTTTAATCGCCTGCTCAAAGTGAGGATTACGCGTTTTATGGCTCAAGATTGCCTTCCAGTCTGCGAGGATAAGGATGCAGGATGGATGGATTTGCCTTGGATAAATCATCCCCGCACACGCAATCTCGCACATTTAATCTCGCATACCGGGAGCGTTGACCGCAATTCTTATGAGAAATGAAGATCCACAAGCCAGACTCGGCTCTAACCTCCTTGATCGCATCGGCAACACACCGCTGGTCCGGCTTGAGCATGTGGCGCGCGACCTTCCTGGTATCACGGTTCTGGGCAAAGCCGAGTGGACAAACCCCAGCGGCAGCGCCAAGGATCGGGCTGCCTCGGCGATCGTCCGCGACGCCATCGCCCGCAAGCGGCTCGTCTCCGGCAAAACTCTGCTCGACGCCAGCGGCGGCAACACAGGAATCAGTTACGCAATGCTTGGCGCGGCGCTTGGCTTTCCTGTTCACCTGGCCATTCCCAACGCGCTTCCGCCCGAGTCCAAGCGAGTTCTGGCGCTCTTCGGTGCAACAGTAGACTGGACAGATCCCGCTGAAGGCGCCGACGGCGCCATCCGCCGCGCCCGCGAACTGGCCGGTAACGACCCGGCCCGCTTTTGTTATGTCGATCAATTCTCCAATGACGCCAATTGGCTGGCCCATTTCCACGCGACCGGCCCAGAGATATGGCGGCAGACAGATGGGCAGGTGACGCATTTCGTCGCTGGACTTGGAACCTCTGGAACCTTCATGGGCACCACCCGGAGCCTCAAAGGCTTCAACGCCAAGCTTCAGGCCATCAGCGTCCGGCCCGCCGCGCTGATTCACGGACTGGATGGGCTAATTCATTCCAGCGCCAGTATCGTTCCGCCCATCTTCAACCCCCATCTGGCCGACCGCGCCGTCGAGATCGAGACCGAGGTTGCACGCGCGATGGTCAAGCGATTGGCCCGTGAAGAGGGCTTGCTGGTTGGCCCGTCGGCGGGCGCGGCCGTTGTCGCCAGCCTGCAAGTTGCACAGGAGGAAGCAGCGGCGGGGCGGTCCGCAGTGATCGTTGCGATTTTGCCAGACAGAGCAGTGTTGTCTATACTTTGAGGCGTCTTTGAATTTCCAAAAATCGTTTCGGCGTATACTTTATACACAGGAGATTCCTATGGCTTCCAATTCGTTCCTAGTCAGCGAGTCAACCCACGAACTTCTTGAGTTGGAAGATGATCTCATGAAGCCGATCAACGAGAATCGGACCAATCCAAAGTTACAGAATCCATTTGTGTTGGAGCACAACTTCCGCTTGAACAGGAAGAATGAAGAATCTGTTGACGACAGTCATTTGGTCAGTCAGCTTTAACACTGAGCCAGTATGAAAATCGACATCTCCGCTGTGGTGATTGTTCTGGCATTTGTGGCTCCCGGATACTTTGCCTACTGGACCCGAAACCATTTTGCTCCGCGTTCGCTCGCCCCCAAAGGACCGACAGAAGAGTTTGCGGGTTTTGTTGTAGTGAGTGCAATCATCCACAGTATTTTAGCGTTGGTGGCGATTGCTCTTGCTGCTGTGGCTGGACTGGCTGGAGTGGTGGCGCATCTACACCCTCTTTGGATCTTCGACTGGGCGGATCAGGTCGATTTTCAGGCATGGTTGACGTTCCATAAATCCGCAGGACTTGGAATTCTGAGCACCTATTTCCTTCTGAGTTGTGGTTTGGGCTATTTTTCAGGGCTTCCTTTGGCTCTTCTCGATTTGAATTGGCAAGGCTGGCCTTGGCGTTGGGTGCAATCCGGCAAGCGGGGTCTTTGGCTGCGGCGGAAAGGCGTTCGTGGAGTATTCGGCGAACATCCCGCAATCTACGTAGCACTCCGGCCTGATCTTGATGCGGATGGTCGTCTCAACTATGTCCTTGTGGAGGCTCAATTACGCGACTCCAAGGGGTTCTATACTGGCCAAGTATCTAGTTACTCGATATCGAAGGATGAGGACGCACATAAGCTGATCCTGCTACGAGATGCGAGCTTCCGTCCAGATGATGCAAGCCAATACATTCCGGTTAATGACAAAACGGTTCTTCTCGACCTTGCGGATGTTCTTGTACTTCGAATCCAACAACTACCTCGAAGTTCTCTCATCCAAGAATCACATTTAGTGTCTATTGAATCTAATAGTTCAAAGGAAATTATTCATTCCAATATCGAAAAGAAGGCAAAGTGATCAACGAAATTCCGCAACTATCCGCCAAAGAACTCAAGCTCCGCATTGATGCCGGTGAACAAGTCTACATTCTCGATGTGCGCGAGCCTTGGGAATATGCAACTGCCCAGATCGGCGGCAAGCTGATACCTATGAACGAGATCCCGCAGCGGCTCGCAGAGATCGACCGCGAACGCGAGGTCATCGTCCACTGTCACCACGGCATTCGCAGCCAACGCGTTGCCGAGTTCCTCCAGCAGTCCGGCTTCCCTCGCGTGGTGAACCTCGCTGGCGGCATCGACGCCTGGAGCCGCGAAGTAGACCCGGCAGTGCCGAAGTACTGAGGTGACCATGTTCCACGAGATACCGGAAGCCATGTTGCTTCGGATGCGCGAGTTGGAGCGAATCGATTCCAGAGATCGCGCCGACGGAACGCCGCGCCTGAAACGCCTTCGTCAGATTCCACCAGAGGTGGGAAAATTCATCGCCATTCTGGCTGCTTCGGCTCCGGCAGGCGGTTATATCGAGATTGGAACCAGTGCGGGATACTCTACGCTCTGGCTAGCCCTCGCTTGTAGAGCTGTGGGCCGGAAGGTCATAACCTACGAGATTTTGGAGGAGAAAGCTGAACTTGCGCGCCAGTCCTTCGATGAGGCTGGTGTCTCAGACGTTGTCGAGTTCGTTCATGACGACGCGTTGCTTTGCCTGCCGCAGATGAAGGAGATCGCCTTTTGCTTTCTGGACGCGGAGAAGGAAATCTACAGCCGGTGCTATGAGGCGCTGGTGCCACAGATGGTTGCCGGCGGAATTCTTGTCGCCGACAATGCGATCAATCATCGCGCAACCTTGCAACCGATGCTCGAACGCGCGCTGAAAGATGAAAGAGTCGATGCGATGATCGTCCCCATCGGCAATGGGGAATTGATTTGCAGAATCAAATGATCTTACGCACGTTCAAGCGTATGATTCTCTCGAAAGCACTTCGAAACTACTTGGTGACGGTTTTTTTCGTCGGTGTCTTCGGTGTGGATTTGCTTCCAGCGGTATCCGCCAGTGCCTGATCAATGATCTGATAAAGATCCTGGTCGATATTCTGGACCTCGATGAACGGCGCACCCTTGCTGTTAGCGGCGACAATAAAGACCGTCGGCGTATGCTGAATGCCGGTGCGTTTGCCCATTTCGTTGTCAGCATTAACCTCGGCCAGCAGCTTGCCCTGTGGATCGATGGCAAAAGGCAATTGGACGCCATGGCTCTGGGCAAACTTTTGCGTAAATTGGCGTAGCGCGTCAAGATTATAAATCGATAGCTGATTGGCAAAGAGCTGATTGCGAAACTCTTCGCCGACTGTTTTGCTTTTGTTCTGGTCGAACCAGCGGGCGTTGACCGCCGCTTGAGTGCTCCAGATGTGGCCAGGAATCAGAAAGTCATGGCGCACCCAAGGAATCTTGTAGGTGGCTGCGGCTGCCATTAGCGTAGGGTTGGCGTGCGCGCAAGCAGGGCACTCAAAATCCGAAAATTCGACCATCGCCACGCGCGCGCCTGCCGGCGGATGCAGCGCGGAGGCGTCATTCACGTGGGTTCCTGCCGCCGGCGCGCCAAACTGCGCGTGGGCATTGGCGGCAAAAAGCAGCATTGCGGCGAGGCTCAGCAAGAGGCTGGTTCGCCGGGTCAGAGCGGAGTTGCAATCGGCAAGGGCAAAGGAATCAGACATAACGGTTGGACGGCTCCCTAAACAACATTGTAACCACCTGCGGTGGGGCCAGCCGCTGCTTGCGCGTCAGAAATTTCAGGTCTACGGTCAGGCATAGAGAATTCGACCAGTCATTGCCGGTCGCGGCGGCGCGCAACAATCCATTGCCGCCATTTGTAGTCGGCAATGATCGAGGCGGCAACGACAAGAACTGCGAGAACGCCGAGAAAAATCTTCATCGCGTCTTCAGGATCGCATGAATGGGGGTGGAGTTCATAGTTTCCCAGGTCCCAAAAACGGGACCTGGGGCACCCAACGGGCTGAATCCAAGAAATAAATTACTTTTGCGGCGGGTTGACCTGGTAGTTGAGGTAGTCGGTCAGATCGTCGATATCCTGCTTGGTGCCTACCATCGGCGGCATATAGTGCCGGTACGGTGAGTCGGCCTTGTACTCGTGCAGCATGGTGATGAAGCTGCCGATGTTGGCGCGGTCGCGTCCAGAGAGTAGTTGGCGTAGCGGGCGATAGCCGTCCAGCGTGTGGCAGGAGCCGCACTCGCCACGGAAGATGGCTTCGCCGCGCGAGTAGCTGGAAGTGGAATCATTCCATACCCAATTCGAATGCGCCAGATAGCCCTCAGCGTTGATGCGGCTGACATACGGCACGCGCACGCCATTCGAGTACATCCAGCGGCCGATGACATAAGGCTTGCGCAGCATCTCGCGCGCGTACTCGCCCGATCCGGTAGCAATCAGCGCCAGCATCAGCACCGCCAGCGCGTGCGAGAGCTTGAAATCGATCGGGTTGCGATAGGCCAGGAAGTAGGCCACGCCGATGATGGTCGCTGAAGTAATAATAATCAGCAGCGCAATGCGCGTGATGATGGAGAAGGTGCCGGAGCCAATGGTGTCAATGCCCAGCCGCAGCAGAGCCTGCTGGCTGGCCGGAACCATATACAAGTACCAGATCAGAATGAAGGGCGTTGCTACAAATGACGGCACCAGCCACTTGACGCTCCACTTGACCAAGCTGGTCTTCAGCTCGGGCTGCTTGTCGCCGTCGATGCGGCTGGCGGTGATGAGCGCCCAGACGCCGGCCAGCGCGCAGCAGACGCAGGAGCGCAGGAAGAGGCTCGGCCAATAGGTGGGATTAAAGAAGGCGTACCAGAACTTGCTTGCCTCGTGGCCAGTTCCCGCTACGCTGATCCAGGTGTCGCCGGGGGTGAGCATGAAGGTGAGAATGCCGTTGATGATGACCAGCGTGCAGACCGAGGCCACGGAATAAACCCAGCCCACGGTCAGGTGCAGCTTTTCGTCGATCCGGCCCCAGGTGTAGTAATAGACCGCGATGGTGGTCAGCTCGACGATGAAGAAGACCCACTCGATGGCCCAGCCGAAGACAAAGTTATGAATCAGCGTGCTGGTGGCCTCGGGGTGCGTCAATCCGATGGCGAACCAGATGCCCACGCCGCTGATGGTGCCAAAGACGCCGGTGAGGATCAAGAAGAACTTGGAATGGCTGGCCAACTGCGCAAGCCATTCCGTCCGCAGCGGACCTTCCGGCATCCGTAGCGCCTTGCGCTCGGCCATCGGCAGATAAACGCCGCCGCCCACGGCAAACTGCGAGATCATGACGTGGAAGATGGCGATCAGGCCAATCACCCAGCCCGAACCGAGATAGGGGATATCCCAAAACGGATAATTCATGTTAAAGCTCCTAGCTGCCAGCCTCCAGCTTCTAGCTAACAACTAGAGGCCAGAAGCTGCAAGCTGCACTTACCGAATGGTCCAATAACCAATAATTGTTGTTGCTAAAAGCGCAAAAACCGCCAGCAACCCGAAGTAGTGCGCCGCGCGCGCGCGCTGGCCGGATTCCTTCTTGGTGTCGTAGAAGGGAATCAGCACCCACAGCACAATGCCCAGAGTGAAGAGCAGAATCCCGGCAATCTCGCCTGGCTCGCCCTGCAGCCACTTGACCATGCCCAGCAGCTTGAGCATCTCGAAGGGACTCATGAAATACCACTCCGGATGGATGCCCACCGGCGCGGGCGCCAGCGGATCAAATGCTTTGCCCAGCGACCAGGGAAAGACTGAGGCCAGCAGCGCCAAGAGATTCAGCGAGATCAGCCACATGGCCAGATCCTTGCGCAGGAAGTTGGGCATGAACGGCTCGCTCTTGCGCTCGGCAGCGGGCAGAGCCTCCACGCTCGGAGGAGCAGCATTGCCGTGGCGCTGGACTAACCACAAATGGAAGCCCAGCAGCGGAAGAAAGATCGCTGGCAATACGACGACATGCAGTGCAAAGAAGCGCTGCACCGTGAACTCGCTCACATCCGGTCCGCCACGCAACATATTCGCAATGGCCTCGCCGACCCATGGAATCGCCGAGGGAATCTGCAAGCCCACCTTGGTGGCGAAGTAACTCAGCTCGTCCATCGGTAGCAGGTAGCCGGAGAAGCCAAAGACCGAGGCAATCCCCAAGAGAGCCATGCCGCTCAGCCAGCCAAACTCGCGCGGCTTGCGGTAGGCCTTCATGAAGTAGACCGAGAACATATGCACCAAAATGGAGAAGATCATCAGGCTGGCGGACCAGGCGTGCGCCGAGCGGATCAGCCAGCCGAAGTGCATCACAAAGGTGATCTGCCGGACCGACTCATAAGCCTCCGCGCCGGGCCGGTAATAGACCAGCAACAGCACGCCGGTGAAGCACTGCACCAGGAAGAGAAAGAGCGAGATGCCGCCCCAGTAATACCAGAAGGACTGGGAGTGGACCGGTACGGTCTTGTGGCGCGCAAAGGCGGCCAGCTCGGTCAGCCCCAGCCGCTCATCGACCCAATCGTAAATTGCCTTTGTACTCATTCCGATAATCCTTTTGCCGTTACGCTCGCGAAACATTCACGCCGGTTTCGGTGACGGCGACTTTGAAGAGTTTGAGCGGCTTGGGCGGCGGGCCGCTGACATTGGCCCCGGTGTAGGGGTTGTAGACGCCGCCGTGGCAGGCGCAATGAATGCGGTCGGCCTGCGGCTCATATTGCACCGTGCAGCCCAGATGCGTGCAGACCGCGGTCATCGCCACCCATTCGCGGCTTGATCAGTGTGATGGATCAGCAGCGCCGGCGACGAGCCGAATTTGAACATCAGCACCGAACCCGCGGGCAGCTTCTGCGCATCCTTGAGCGTCACCTCGGTGACCGCCGTCGCCTCCATCGCCATCTCTTCCGGCGAGGCCAGATAGCGGTAGATCGGATAGGCCAGCGCGGCCGTGTACGCCAGTCCAGCCACTCCCGCCGCCGCCAAAAAGGCCCGCCGCGTGTGCTGTTCGCCTGGGTCGGGAGCAGCGGAGTCCACTGGATGCTGCTCGCTCACGTTTGCCTGGGTCACGGAGTCGGTAATCTGATTATTAACTGCTGTTGGATAGGCCATATTTTTTCCCGCGCCTCTTCAGGCTGCGTCCTCCATCACTTTCCGCGCCCGCGCCACCACCGAGATCAGCCAGCCGATCACGCCTAATCCAGCGACAAAGAGAAGCAGGAACAGGCCCACTACCCACCAGTTGGTTTCGACGGCGCGATCCCAGACGTTGTAGCCCTTCGAGAGCAGAGTCAGGTCGCGGACGCCGTCGCGGTAGACGGTGAACATGATCTCGATCAGCACCGCCAGCACCACGGCGCCCCAACTTATCAAGCCGCTCGCGAGTCTGCCGAAGCCTGCAATTGCAGCCAGCAGAATCGCCACCGCCACCAGCGCCAGCCAGCCATAGCCAGCCAGACCGAAGTACTTGTAGAAAGGAAGCGCCGAGTGTCCGGCAAAACCCTCGGCTACGGCAGCCGGTTGAACGCTATTGGCCCACAAGCCAGCCAGCAGATACACCGCGCCAAAGCCCGCGGCCACTTTGCCGCCCAGCCCGGCGAGATAGCTCTTTTGCTCCGCCGTGAAGGTCGCGCGGCCAGCCAGATAGAGCAGCCAAAGCCCGCCGATGAATAGCCCCCCGGCCATCATCATCAACCAGCGCGGCTCCAGCGTCGGGTCGTGCGGCGGCAGAAAGACGCCCGCGCCGGAGGATGAGTACATCTGCTTCCAGACCTCCGGCCGCAGCATCAACGTCATCTCGGTAGAGAGCAGCCGCGCAATGCAACCCGCCAGCAGCCACGCGCTCAGCCCCACAAACCAGCCCGATTTGCCCGCTTCCAATCGCCCGGTAAAGCGATAGAGCAGCCAATAGGTCAAGGTGAGCAAGCCGAGGATCGAGATCCAATAGACGCCGATCAGCACCGTGCTTGTATAAATCGCGCGGCCATAAAGCACCTGGGTAAACAGAAGCGGCGGCACGGCCAGATTAATGACAAACGTCATTACAACTGTCAGTCGCCGTGCCAAAGCCCGTGCCGTCACCCGTGCCAGCGGCGAGCCGCTTAGCAGGCTCAGCACAACCGCCAGCAGCAGCCCGCCCAGCAGCATCTCGACAGCGACGAAGTGCAGTGACAGAGTGACGATATGCAGTAGTTTCACCAGCCAGATCGGCGCTGGAATAGGAATTGGATCGACAGCGGGAAAAGACGAGTTAGTACCCATTGAGACCCTCGGAATCGTTTACTAGACTAACACTGTCCAAAAAGCCGTATGTGACGGCAATCACAGTGCATTAAAATCACACACATTTTCCTGAAGTAACATACCACGAAACGATCCTACATCCCCGCCGCGGCCAATCGATCATCGAAAAATGATTTCCCTTTTCATAACCGGTAACTTTGCCGTTCACTTCCCAAATTGAATTCAATAGAAATCGGGAATTTTTTCCCTTGCTTCATTCCTGATGAGTCTTAGATCGAGTTTATGACTCATGGCGCATTGCGCAGCGCCGATAAGGAAACCGGGACAAGAGCATTTCAGGCAGGCATGCCCTGATGAGATAGCTCTGCGGCCGGACTGGCGGACTGAGGACAGTCACCCCCGGCGGATCCGGCATCGGCAATCACAAGGAGACAATTCTATGAAGAGCGTATTTTTGAGGGGCCTCGCAACGGGGATTCTCGCGGCATTCACTGTCGTGATTTCCCTGCACGCGCAGGAGATCAAGCTGGGGAAGAGCCATGATATTCAAATTCACGGCTTCGGTTCTCAGAGCTTCATCTATACCGACGACAATAACTGGCTGACCATGGACACCAGCGCCGGCAGCTTCAAGTTCACCGATGTGGGCTTGAATATGGGAACGCAGGTCAGTTCCAACTTCCGCATCGCGGCGCAGGGTTACGACCGCGAGCTGGGCCAGTTAGGCAAATGGCACCCGCAATTCGACTTCTACATGGCCGACTACCGCCCCAAGCCCTGGCTCGGCTTCCGCGGCGGCAAAGTCAAGACGGTTCTTGGTCTCTACACCGATACGCAGGACATGGACTTCGATCATACCTTCGCGCTGCTGCCGCAGAGCATGTATCCCCTTGATCTGCGCGACACCTCCATCGCCCACCTGGGCGGCGATCTCTACGGCAAAGTGAAGCTGCCGAACCACTACGGCTCCCTCGCCTATACCGCCTACGGTGGACGGCGCAAGGACAGCAAGTACAGCGGCTACCCGTATCTTCTGGAAAATGTCGCTCCCGGCGTCCACATCAGCTTGGGCGGCACCTATGGCGGCCCGGTCTTTGGCGGCGATCTGCGCTGGAATACCTGGTTGAAAGGGCTGGTAATCGGCGCATCGCGCCAGAACGAGCGCATCTCCGGCTCCGGTACATTATCGATTCCCGCCGCGGGAGTCTCCGGAGTCCCTTATAGCGAGCATTCCTACAAGGACTGGACCGACTGGGTCTACGGCAAGTACGACAAGGATAAGTGGCATCTAGCGGCCGGAGCACAAGCGCTACTTCCAGGCAAAGGACATCTTCGGCGAAGAGGCCTGGTTCGACGTGGATACCCGCGGCTGGTACGGCAGCGTTGCCTACACGGCCAACAAATGGCTGGAGGTTGGCTCTTACTACTCGCACTATCGGGCCTTCTTCGGCGGTGCGGATCTGGTAGCCAATGGACCGCATCTGGCTTATCCGAGCTTAACCGGCCCCGAAAAGCATGACTATGACAAGGCCGTCACCGCGAAATTCACCATCAACCAGTACTGGACGCTGAAGGCCGAAGGGCATTTCATGGCCGGCAATGGCGAGGCAACCTACCCCGACGGCTTCTACCCTGCAAACAACCCCACCATCGGCGACAACACCAACGGAATCGTAGTCCGGGCAGGATTCAACTTCTAACGCGGACGAAAGGAGAACACTCAGATGAAAAAGCTACTTTCAATTTTTCTGCTCCTGGCCGCCGCGTCGATCTTTGCTGTCCACGCACAAGCCCAGGTCATTGTGATCGCCAATCCCAGCGTGAAGGCGACCGAAGTCTCGAAGAGCGATCTGCGCGATGTCTTCACCGGCGCCGCGACTGAACTGAAGGATGGCAGCCGCGTGGTTCCCATTCTGCTCAAGGCCGGCACTGTTCATGAAGAGTTCCTGCAGGCCTACATCGGCAAGAACGACACGGCCTACCGCGCCGGCTGGCGCAGTCTGGTCTTTTCCGGCCAGGCAACCATGCCCAAAAGCCTCGATGCGGATGCCGCAGTGGTGGATTTTGTTGCCCATAACTCCGGCGCGATCGGCTATATCAGCCGCTCGACGCCGCACGAAGGCGTGAAAGTGCTGGCCGTGAAATAGCGAAAATGAAAGGATCTTCGAGCAGTGATGCAGGCTTTCACCTGCCTGCATCACTGCCTGGAGATATTGCAAGAATGGAGTCAACCCGCAAACCGATCCCTCCTTCGAGGGTATCAAGGAAATAATTTCAGGTGATTTTATGTTTGGGCAGATGAAGATCAAAACGAGGATACTGGGCATTCTATCTGTGCTGGCTGGCGGCTATCTGCTGCTGCTGGCGATGGTACAGTTCTCAGCCACTTCCACGCATAGCCGGATGCGGCAAATATCCACTTCTCTTTTTCCCGCTGCTCTCAAAATGTCAGAGGCGGAAGCAGCCTTTGAGCGGATGAAAAAGCACTACGGAGATGCCGTGGTGCTTCAGGATATCAAATCATTTCAAGGTGGGGAAAAGGATGCGGAAGCTACGGCGAATGCACTGGATGAAGTAAAGAAGGCGCTCGCTTCGTCGCCAGAGCTGAGCCAGCAGGCGGACGGTCTGATCGCTCAGTTCACGTCCATACGTTCTCGCGACCACGACACATACTCCGCCATTCTCGCCGCGACCGCCGGACCTAGCGATGACATGATGGCCCAGGTAGGCGTTTTGGGCAAGGACAACAAAACGCTGACCGACGCCATGGCCAGCCTTGACAAGGTAATCGCCGCCAGCTTCCAGCAGCAACTGGATGCGGTGGACGCGAGTTCAGTCCGCAGCCGGATTACCGGCATGATTATGCTGGTCTTCGCGGTATTCAGCTGCGCCATGGCCTGGTGGGTGGTGCAGTCCAAGGTTGTGGAGCCCTTGCATTTGCTGTCGCTGCGACTACAGGACATCGCCGAGGGTGAAGGCGATCTGACCCAGCGCATCGAGGTCAACGGCCACAACGAAATCGACGAGGTCGGCATCTGGTTCAATGTCTTCATCGAGCGCATCGAAGAGATCGTGCGCCGCGTCGCCGAGCACGCGCAGACGCTGGGTCAGGCCGCAACCGAACTGGCCGCAACCGCCGCCGAAACCGCCAGCCAGGCCGTTCAACAGCGCGAGCAGGCAGAACGCATCAGCGCAACCATGGTAGAAATCTCTACCTCCGTCCACGAGATCAGCGAGACCACGCAGAGTGCCGCCGTGGATGCTCGCAAAGCGGAAGAGAGCGCCCACTCCGGCGGCCAGACTGTGCAGTCCACTGTAAACACAATTCAGCAACTGCTCGAATCCAACCAGCAAACCTCCTCGAAGATCGAAGACCTTGGCCGTTCTTCCGACGCCATCGGCAGGATCATCAGCGTCATCAATGATATCGCCGGACAAACCAACCTGCTGGCCCTGAACGCATCCATCGAAGCCGCGCGGGCTGGAGAACACGGACGCGGCTTTGCCGTCGTCGCGGGCGAGGTCCGCCGGCTGGCCGAGCGCACCAGCGAAGCCACCAAGGAGATTGATCAGACGGTGCGCGCCATTCAGTCGGGCACTGGTGAAGCCGTCGAGGCCATGCGCTCGAGCATGAGCCATGTGGAAAGCGGCGTTCAATCGGCGCGCTCCGCCGGGGAGGCGCTCACCAGCATCATTCACGGCTCGGAGTCGATGCAGAAGCTGGTCACGCAGATCGCCGCCGCCGCCACCGAACAATCCTATTCAACCCAATCGGTCAGCACGAACGTCAACCAGATTGCCTCCATCATCCAGCAGACGGCTACCAGTTCCAGTCAGGCGGTCGCTGCCTGCCAGCAGCTCTCCTCGCTGGCCAACGAACTCACCGGACTGGTGGGTGCCTTCAAAGTCAGTTGAGCGGCGGCGCGGAGCCTGATCGGCATAGGGGAGCGGTCGACCGCTCTCCCCTGCCACACCTGTTCGAGGCTGCGTCCGCCAGAATGCCGGATTCCACTCCTTCTCGTTCAGCCCTTCATCCGCCCCTTCGTGCGAACTACTACGGCTTCGGCTGACTTCCCTCCCCGATTTGCATCGTCGCCCTTTCAGGCATAAGGCGAGATCTCCCCCGGTAAGAACGCAATCCTTCACTGCACTCGCTGTGACCAGTTTGCGACGGGACTTGCACCCGTATGAGTGCGCCCATGCTGCGAGTACAAAAGAGCAACAGCCGGAAAGAGATTCCGGCTGTTGCTCTTTTTTATGCTTGCAAGATAATGGTTTGTCTGACTTTTCAGAACTCGTAGCGGAGACTAAAAACCGGGTAGCGGCCAATCTGATCGACCTTGGTGATTGGCAGTCCTTGACTGTTGCCGCAGCCGCAACCGGGCTGGAAGTTGTCCAGCCAAACATAGCCCATCAGATTGCCGCGATTGAGGATATTTTCCGCGCCGGCGTGAAAGTCGATGACGCCTTTCTTGGTGCGGAAGCGGCGCTCCAACTCCAAGTCAAGACGGTTGTAGAGCGGTCCACGCAGGGCATTGAGTTGTGTCAAGTCATAGATGCCCCGGCTCTGGGTCATCGAGTCGGACAGATCGAACGGCGTGTACGGACGGCCACTCGAAGCCGAGTCGCGCAGATCCAGTTGGAAGCTGTGCGACAGGCGGAGATTGCCCGCAGCGGTGACGGCGAAGGGCGTGTCGAAGTTGCCTGGGCGGCGGATACCGTCGAGGGGGCGGTAGGTGGATTGTGAATGGGCGGCCGAGATCATGCCTTGCAGCCGGCTCCGCCAATGTGCGCGCAACGCCACTTCCAGACCGCGCGACTGGGCCGTTCCTCCACTGGTCAAAGGCAGCCAGACAAACTCCTGCCCCAGCGTATCGACCATGTTAGAGAGCATCAATGAAGGATATTCGGTGGAGACAGCCTCACGGCGGTAATTCTTCTCGTAGACCTCCGTATCGAGCGTGCCCCAGCTTCCCTGCCAGAGCCTCATCCCCAATGCAGCCTGACGGGCTTGTGTTGGCTGCAAAGCGCGATTGCTCGCGTAGCTGATCATGTCCATCATCGGCGGTAGCTGCGAAGAGATGTTCAGCGAGCCATGCAGGTTTTGGCGGCTATTCAACTGGTAGGCCAGCGAGAAGCGCGGGTCCAGCGCATAGCCGCCTGTGATGGCGAAGCTCTCCACGCGCAGCCCTGCCAGCAGCTTCCAGCGCGTGCCAAAGCCGCCCTCGGCTCCTGCGAAGCCGGCGCTCTGGCCAGTGGAGAATTTGCGCTGAAAACTATCGGCATCAGACCTTGTTGTATCGGCGCTGAAGGGCGATAGTTGGCCGGTAGGCTGCGCGACAGAGTCATCCGGTGTCATCAGCTTGCCGCTCACTCCCGCCGAGACCAGCCAGCCATGCACGTCCGCGCGCAGTTCATAGTTCAGCGCGGAAAGTCCGTCACGAGAATCTTGTGTATATGCCGGCGTAACAGAGACAGACAGACAGTTTCCGTTGCTGTCAAGATACGCGCCAAACTGCTGCTGCTGACCGATCTTCTGCTGAGTCAGCGAAGAGCTGGCGGTTAGATTGCCGGTCATGCGCGCTGAAAAATTATGCCGCCAGTTAAGCGCCTCCGTCGAGCGCCAGCCGGAGTACTGGGTTTGGAAGGCGCTGGTGGCGCCAACCACCTGGCAGGGGGTCATGGAGATCGAATCGGCGCCGCTCAAGGTAAAAATGGAGAATGAATCCCGGTCGCTGGGGTCCAGTTCCAAACGCGTCATTGCATTGGTATACGTGGGAACGCCGTTGATCCCGATATCGTTGGTAACCAGATTAAGAATGCTGCGGTGGGCCGTAAGCAGAAAGCTCCCTCTGTGAGCCAGAGCGCGCTGATAGAGTCCTCCCGCGCCGGCAATTCCTACCGAGAGATTTCCCGCTTGGCGCACATCCGTCAATTCGTGCGTATGAATCTCAATCAGTGACGAGAGGCGGCTGGCATACCCGACATTGTAGACATCATCCTGTATATCCATACTGCCGACGGCTGTGGAATCGATCATCGAAGTAAATCCGCCATTCGATCCGGAGAGCGAAAAATGATTAATATTCGGAACCTCGACTCCATCGACGACAAAGAGGTTTTCCGTGGGATGACCACCGCGCACCAGCACGTCATTACTGAGATCGGAACTGCCTACCACCCCCGGAAGAAGCTGCAAATAGCGAGAAAAATCTCCATAGGTTCCCGCCGCGGAAAGAATCTGACCTTGGGAGACATTGGTCACGGGAGATAGAGGGTTCAGAATCTCTGAGTTATTGGCCACGACTTTCAGTGTTGTAGTTAAGTTGGGAATCACAACGGAAGATGAAGCACCCCCATCCATCGCGGATTCCACCGTTGGAGCAGCTTCGCGGGAAGCAGCCAGTGAAGCCCCAACAGAAAACTGCGCAAGAACAGGCATGGAATAGGCCGCAAATAAAACCAAAGCCACTCCGCAATGAACCAGAAAAAATAGTCTCGAAGGGTTCCTGAATGGAGTTACTTCTCTCGATTTCAATTGTTCCATCGGATTCTTCATTGGCACGGACGCGAGAGTAGTTTCTATAGATATATGCCTGCAAATTACCCTCGAATGAATGAAACAGGAATGACTGGAAATGAAATGAAAAAGACAGGCAGAAAACGCCTTCGCCGCGGAAGCGAAAAGCAACACCACTGATTGATTAGACTGAAGATTCATCCGCTTCATAGGAGATCCATTTCTCCTGCATATCGTATTCAGCAGGCAATGCTTGGCGTCATTGATCCGTTCGCTGTTCCAGGTGCAGCGATGGCAAACTTCTCTGTTCTCTCTTTCTCCTTGGAGAGAGCAATGAAGAAAACCATCCATTCCTACGCGACCATTTCCTTGGATCTTTTTCGCAGAGATATCGAATAGCCGCAAAAATAGGTATAACCTATCTTTTGAAACATCTAACGCGTTGCAAGCTTGCATAGAAAGAAGTATCTTTCCGCATTTGATTTTGAATCGATAGGGCTTTGGAACTCATACGCGCGCAAGCTTGCAAAGCGGTAAATGGTCCTGAAATGCAGTATCTATGGAACGTAATAAGTAGCGCTAAGAACACCGTAAAGATAGTGTCCCAGTATAGAATTACGGATGGATTCACCTTCGCCGAGAACTGAGTGAAAACGAACGCGAGAAACGCCGCAAGAACAAATTGAAGCAATCGGTAGATAATCATTCTTCTCATACAAACTCCGCTCAAATACAATCAATGGAGACTGATCACAACGGACGATCATGATTGGCCATTCCGTCGCGGTAATTCAACGCGGGAAGATTCATCCTCGATATCGGAGGCTGACTCAGGCGCTTGATTGAGTTATCAATCTCTAATTCAGTGTTACCCAAATAAGAAAAAATGGAAATATCTCAACTGTGCGTGATTCAGTAACCCCCGTCGCATTCTGCAACAGTTCTTCAATTGCTCTCGATGGCATTCAAGCGCATACGTACTCGTAACCATTGCAATCAGTAATCGATTTCAGGATTACCTCCGAAAAGGCTATCGACCATGTTTCTGACTGTGAGATTTCATTCTCCATGGTTCGTGATTTTCATTACTCATCCACATCACTTATCAGATGGGAATCCACCCGGGCTTGCATATTTGCCAGGCAGAAAGCAGTACGGCGGGAACATTTCCGGCGCTATCGTTGTCCAAGTAGAAAGAGGGATCTGACGCCGAGGGATCGTAAACGCGTGATCTTGACTGGTTCGGACGAGAGCACAGGTTGGGCGGGGCGTGTACCCTGAAGATGGGAGCGTGCGGATGCGCAGGATTTTTGTTTTGGCTTGCTTGGGGATGCTGATGGCGAGTTCTGTCGCGGATTTTGCGCAGGGCACGGCTCCGCGAAGTGCGACTAGTCTTGTTCTGCCACCGGCTCCGAAGGCGCTGCTGCCGGAGGAATTTGCCGGTTGGGCGGCATTAGGCGCGGCGAAGAAGATCTCCGATCCGGCGATAGCGGACGCGGCCAACGCAGCGGCGCTGAAAGAGTACGAGTTTACCGGCGCTGAGACTGCCGAGTACAAACGTGGCGGCGAAACGCTGAGCGTGCGCGCGCTAAGTTTCCACGACACCAGCGGCGCATATGGAGCGTATTCCTTTTACCGGCAGAATGGCTGGCCGAGGGAAGAGATTGGCGCGGGAGCTACGTCGAACCATAACCGCGTGCTTTTTTGGGTGGGCGACACCGTTGTGGATGCAATGTTTTCGCACATCGGCCCCATGTCTGGCTCGGAGTTGCGCGAGCTGGCTGGCGGATTGCCGCTGCCGGAGGGCGGCAGGGCGCTGACGCCGCCGATCCTGGCCAATCTGCCGCAGGAGAAGCTGGATCATCAGACAACGCACTATGCTGTTGGTCCAGCGAGCTATAGCGGCGCGGGCGGTGTGTTGCCGGCCGATATGGTGGGCTTTGATCGAGGCGCTGAGGCGGTTACCGCGAACTACTCGCTGCACTCCGGTCCGGCAACGCTGACCATTCTCGACTATCCGACGCCGCAGATGGCCGCGGCGCAAGAGACGAAGATCCGCGCGTTTTTTGACGCCTGCAAGCACGCCGATAAGCAGACCCAGGCTGGCTGGACCAAGGGATTGCAGGACTCGGATCTGGTCTCGCTGGAGGTAAAGCGCAGCGGGCCTCTGGTGGCGCTGGTCAGCGGCGACGCCGTTCCCGACGAAAGCCATAAGCTGCTGGCCGCAGTTCACTTCGAAGCTGATCTGACTTCGATGCAGCGGCCGGCTGAAGACGAGGTGCTCAAGACGGGTAAGTTGCTGCTGGGCATCGCGATCCTCGTGGTGGTGATCTGCGGTCTCTCACTTTTTCTGGGAGTCTTCCTGGGCGGCTTCCGAGCTTTTTATCGCAAGGCGCGCGGGCTGCCGGCCTCATCGGTCTTCGATGAGGAGTTCATCCGGATTGACCTGCGGGAGTGAACACGAGACTTTATCAAAGTGAGGGTATGCCGGTGCAACCGGGATGGAAGAAATCCGGGTAAAACTGGAATAGACCCTTGAATTCCGTGTGTAAAATAGAAGATTACAGAAACGAAAAGGCGAATAAAGTACGAATCAGCCTCCTGTGGATCGTTTTTAGTCGAATTTGTAAGTCGTTGATTATATGTGTATTATTTCGATCTCGATTTACTCTTGACACTCCCTTCCCCCGCTCCTACTATGCAGCCAGAAAGTTCTGATGGTTTTGCCTCCGTTGGAACTATTCTCCCTAAGGAGAGAGCTGCCCTGTTGCCGGGCGGCTCTTTCCGTCTTTGGAGGGAATGAAACCGCTCTGCTCAGATGCAACGAGGCCCACGGCTGAGCGCGGGCCTCGCTGCATCTGGATACTCAGGATGTTTAATGTTTGTGTTCATCCCGTGGGGCAGGATGAGAAGCCGGAGCCGGGTGAGACGGAGGAGCCGGATGAGCTGCCGGAGCCGGGTGAAACGCCGGGGCAGGATGAGTTTGCGGAGCAGGGCGTTGCATAGGCGCTGGGTGCGAGGCCGGAGCAGGACGCGAAGAAGGCTCAGGACGCGGCATCGGAGCTGGGTGGTTCTGGGCCGCGGGAGCGGGATGCGCCATCGGCGCTGGATGGGCAGCTTGCTCTGGACGAGCCTGTGCTCCCAATGGGCGTTCGACTGCCGCATGAGCCGGATGGCCGCCATTTGCCTTGGCAAACGAGCTTCGGTCCGACTTGGCCACGGATTCATGTTGAGTTTGGTAGGAGGTTTTGGTGATGTGCTGTTCGTGCTCGGCTGCGCGTTCTTCAGGTGCCGGGTCGTGATGGACTCCGCCAGGGCCGCCGCTATAGGCCACATGGTTGTTGTTGACGATGGTGTTTCTTTCCACAATAGTCCGGTCGATATAGGTGGTATGGATAATGGTGCGATTCACATTGACCACAGCCGTGTTATAGGCAAAATGCCCGCCACGCCACTCGCCGCCGGCAAAGCCGATTCCGCCGTAGCCGAAGCCATAGTTGACGCCGCCATAATAGCCGACGTGCCGCCCCCAGTAGCCTTCATGAAAGACAAACAAGCCGTTGGACCAGCCCCAGTAGCCCGGAGTCCACAAAAAGCCTGGTTGCGGAGCTGGCACCCATGCGCCAGGAACCCAATAGTAATCACCCTGATCGGGACTGTAGGCCCAATAGCCCGGGGTCCAGACCATGTCCGGCTGCGGGCAAGGCGGCTGCACATATACCGGCAGCACCGGCGGCCCGAAGTGAACGCTGATGGAGAACTGAGCGTGCAAGAACGAGGGGACAAGAGTGACAACCATCGCCAGCAGAAGCCAGCGCGCGGAGCGTAGATATTGCATAAAAACAACCTCCAGTATTTTGGCGGCCACAACGCTTGCTTCGCGTCCATTTGCCGCGCATGTCAGGTTAAACACAATTTTCCAGCACAAGTTGCGCGGGAATGGGGGGGATATTCATCAAAAGCCAGCATTGCATCTTGAGTGGCACAGGCTTCCAAAGCATACCAACACAACGGAGTTTTATCCCCGCGTGGATGCCAGTATATCGCCGGGACAGGATTTCTGTCCGTATAAAATTTGAAGATAGTGAGGTTGAATATCTGGACTTCGGTTGGGAACTGGCCCTAATGAATGGGGCCGAGAGCTGTACTTCCAGGCCCGAAAATCCGGACCTGGGGCACATTGTTCGCGGTATCTCACCCAAGTTCCTGGTCTGTCTCAGAGGCGCGATTCGGCGGCCTAATAGCGGTAGCTGAGACCCATCCCGACCACTTTGCGCGCCTGTAGATCGATGGGAGCGGCGCCAGTAGGAGCTGGGTTCGGGAAGGTATAAGTCGGAGCCGCTCCGATATTTCCTGCTACTTGGCCGATGCCTATATCGAAGGCAAAATGCGGATGCGCCCTCTGCGTGATGCGCACGGCGTAGTCCATAGTTGTAGGTAGATCGGCCTTCCCGGCCACGAGCGGAAGGCTTGTGAGTGAAGCAGTACCAAGTCCCTTGCTGGTACCAGGCTCCTGCGTAAAGCCCGCCGAAGGCACGGCCACAATCCCGTGGCCCAAGGGCAGTGGGATGCCCAGACCGCCGAAGAGCCGTCCACCGAAGCGTGTACTTTGGCCGCCGATCCCGAAGATGGTACCATTGGTAGCCTTCCAGCCGAAGTTCGCCAAAAACGGCACCGGCTTCCTGTCCCAAGTTTTGGTGACGGCTATGTAGATGTCGCCATTGGTGTATGTCTTGGCCGTTGGGACGGGAATCAGGGTACATAATCCAAACGCCAACCCTCCGGTGTACTGACAGTATGCATCGGTGGCTTCCGTTGCCAGGATTGCAGCTTCGCCAGTGACAAACTTATCTCCGGTGCGCACCACGCCGCCGATAGCCAGCCCTGGCGTCCACAGACCAAATTGTCCGTCCTTGATCCCGATGACTTTGCCGTGAAAGATGTTCATGCCACTCGCGTTCCAAAGCTGACTCAGGCCACCAGGGATCACAGATGCCGAAGCAGAGCTGGGGCCGCTGTTTCCGAATTGATGCACACTCCGCGTATAGCCCGCTTCGGCGCGATTGGCGAAACCTTCCGTAAGGCTCAAAGTCTCAAAGTCGCCGATCACGGCTTTGGCGTTGATGAAGTGAACGCCGACAGCCGGGTGGGATAAGAACTGGCCTTTGGCCGATTCAACGACGTAAGCTGTAGGCGTCAGGAAGCCGCCGGTCTGGCCTTCGAGCGTCAAGTATTGGGCGCGAATTTGCCGGGTGGCGAACAGGGCGATCACGAAAAGGCCAAGTACTGCAAGTTTGTGAGTGGCGCGAAGATTCACTTTCAACTCCTGTGGAGCGCAGTAGCCTGCCTCCGGTGACGGTTGAGATTAACCTCTTGTAACACAATTGGATCAGATTCGTCTTCAACTTTGTATCGGTGGTAGACTCAGCCCATGGCGCGCGGTCTGTTTCTCACTCTCGAAGGCTTGGATGGTTCTGGTAAAACCACGCAAATCAACCGTCTGGCCGCTTGGCTCAGACGTCGTGGCCAACTCGTCCTGGTGACCCGCCAACCGGGCGGCACAGCGACCGGTGACCGCATTCGCGCGCTGGTTCTGGACTCGCGCTCCACGGGTCTGGCGCCGATGGCCGAGATGGCCCTGATGTTTGCCGACCGCGCCCAAGCCATCGCCGAGGTCATTCAACCCGCTCTTGATGCCGGGCGAATCGTTCTCTGCGACCGTTTTACCGACTCGACCGAGGCCTATCAGGGCGGCGGGCGAGAGCTGGGGTCGGATGCCGTTCTAGAATTGCATCGGCTGGTTTGCGGGAATCTTCAACCGGATCTGACGCTGCTGCTGCTGCCTGACTTGGAGGCTTCGCTCCGCCGTGCCCGCCGCCGCAATCAGCGCGTTGCCGAGGACAGCGGCCCAGACGAAGGCCGCTTCGAGCAGGAGCAGGATGCCTTTTATGGCCGAGTCTGGCAGAAGTACCGCGAGATCGCCCAGCGAGAACCGGAGCGCGTGGTCGTGATCGAAGGGGATTTGACCATCGACGAGGTCCACGAGCAGATTGTCGAAGCCGTCGCCGAGCGGCTGGCCGTGCTGACTGCGGGAGCTTCTACATAAATCGCAATTTCTCTGTGCCTGGGCATAGCCTTGCGCAATTACACTTTTAAGTGATGATCAGGCATGACCCATTCGCGCCGCTGCATGGCCTCGGCTCTCAGTTCGGCCTCCACTTTGAGGAGCCGCGCCCAGCGCGCCGCGTCTGGCCGGTGCGCGAGCTGGTGGGCCAGGTGCGCGAGCTGGTCGAGTTGGAGTACGGCGACGTCTGGGTCGAGGGTGAAATCTCCAACTTCCGTCCCGCGCCGAGCGGCCATGTTTACTTCACGCTGAAGGACGCTGATGCGCAGTTGCCCGTGGTGCTCTTCCGCCGTCAGGCGATGCTGCTGCGCTTTCGCATCGAGGATGGCCTGCACGTGCTCGTCCGCGGCCGGGTCAGCGTTTATGAACAGCGCGGTCAAATGCAATTGGTGGCCGAAACCATGGAGCCGGTCGGCGCGGGTTCGCTGCAACTGGCCTTTGAACAGCTCAAGGCCCGCCTCAAGGCCGAGGGCCTCTTCGACGAGGAGCGCAAACGCCCGCTGCCCGGCTTTCCGCACACCGTGGGCATTATCACTTCGCCCACCGGCGCGGTGATTCGCGACTTTCTCAACATCGTTGCCCGCCGCCACTCCGGCCTGAATGTCCTCCTCTGCCCGGCCAGCGTGCAGGGAGATTCCGCGCCCGCCGAGATTGAGGCCGCGCTGGCTGAACTCAACGCGGACGGCCTGGTGGACGTGATCGTCCTTGCCCGTGGTGGCGGATCGCTGGAAGATTTGGCAGCCTTCAACAGCGAGCGCGTCGCCCGTGCGATTGCGGCTTCGCGGCTGCCGGTCGTCTCCGCGGTTGGCCACGAGACGGACTTCACCATTGCCGATTTTGTTGCCGACCTGCGCGCTCCAACGCCCTCCGCTGCCGCCGAATTGATTACAGAGGCGCAGCACAAGATCGCCGAACGGCTGGCCGAGCAGGCGCACCGGCTCGACCGCGCAACGCGCTACCAACTGCTGCAAGCCCGCCAGCGGCTTACCCGCTTGCCTGTCAGCCGCACCGAAGGACGCGTCAATACACTTCTCCATCGCCTGGCCCAGCGCCTGGACGAACTCAGCTTCCGCCTGGAATCGGAGACGGCGGGCCACCTGCGCCGCCGCCAGCATGATCTGGCCGAGTTGTCTGCCGCCGTTCTGCGCCACGATCCCCGCCGCAAGCTCGCACAGGCCCGCGAAGAGCTGGCCGCCTGCCGCACCCGTCTCGACCGCATTCAGGAGCGCAGGCTGCATGAGTCTATGGCTTATTGGGGCGGACTCGACGCGCAACTGCAATCGCTCTCCCCGCTCGCCGTGCTTGAACGCGGCTATGCGTTGGTGCTGGACGGGAAGAACAAGGTCATTCGTTCCACGCTTCAGATTGGCCCCGGAGACCGGGTCATTACGCGCCTCTCTGACGGCGCCTTTATCAGCTATGTAGAATCCTCAGCAACAACCAAGAAATGAGATTATGACCGTAAACAACGCACGCAAACTCTTCGGCACAGACGGCATTCGCGCCGTAGCCGGTGAATATCCTCTGGACGCCGCCACCATCTACGCCACCGGCCTTGCACTGGGCCACTCCCTCCGCAACGCCGCCGCCGAGCCACGTGTCATCCTCGGGAGAGATACGCGCGAATCCGGCCCCTGGATCGCGGCCATGCTTACCGCAGGATTGCGCGAGACCGGCGTCAGTGTCGAGAGTGCGGGCGTTGTGCCCACCCCAGCTGTAGCGTTTCTAGCCCGCACTCACGGCTTTCAAGCAGGAGTGGTGATCTCGGCCTCGCACAATCCATGGCAGGACAATGGCATCAAGCTCTTCGGCGCGGATGGATTCAAGCTGGCCGACTCCGTCGAGTTGGCGATGGAAGATGAAATCCTCCACCACGCTGCCAACTCCGAAGCGCCCGATCCGGCCACTCTGCCTGCCGTCGAAGACAACCCCACCTTCCAGGCCGACTACATTCAGTTCCTGATCGACTGCGTGCCGGGGCTTTCGCTCACCGGTCTGCGCATCGTCGCCGATTGCGCCAACGGCGCGGCGGCGGCCGTTGCGCCTGAGCTTTTCTGGCGGCTTCGTGGTGAATTCCCGCTGCTCAACGTCGCGCCCGATGGCCGCAATATCAACCTGAACTGCGGCGCACTGCATCCGTCCTTTGTCGCTGCGGAAGTAGTGGCGCGCGGAGCCGAGCTAGGCCTCACCTTCGACGGCGACGCCGATCGCTGTATGCTGGCCGGCGCCAAGAACAACGTCATCAATGGCGACGCAATTCTGCTCATCGTCGCGCGCGATCTGAAGGCGCGAGGGCTGCTCACCGGCGATCTTGTCGTGGCGACGATGATGTCGAATATGGGCCTTGAAGCGGCGCTCAAGCGCTCCGGAATCAAGATGCTGCGCGCTCCGGTCGGTGACCGCTATGTATTGGAGCAGATGCAACAGCACAACGCGGCGCTGGGCGGCGAGCAGTCTGGCCACATCCTGCTGCCGCATCTGGCCACCACCGGCGACGGGCTGCTCACCTCGCTTGTCGTTCTCGATCTCATCGCCCGCAGCGCCAAAACCATCGACGCGTTGACCGCCGACCTAAAGGTCTTTCCGCAGGTCATCGTCAACGTAAAGGTGCGCGAGCGCAAGCCGCTGGAGTCAATCCCCGCAGTCGCCGCCGCCATCCGCACTGCCGAAGAAGCATTGAAAGACACAGGCCGCGTGGTCATTCGCTATAGCGGCACCGAGCCGCTGGCCCGCGTGATGATCGAAGCCGAAAGCGAAGCCGCGATGCGGCTGCACGCGGAGGCTATCGCCGATGCGATTCGCGCGGAGCTGAGCGCATAGCAAGAGGATGCAAGTTATCCCCTATTCGGCAGTTGAATCGCCGAAATCGTCTGCAACGAAAGACTGGTAGCAGTATTTATCTTGATGGGGCTGCCACCGATGAGTGAGCCGCCGAAGGCAGAGATTTCCATCCTCAGTTTCCTGTTGGAGTCATTTTCAGTCGAGACGCCGGGTGGCCGCATTAGATTCGCAGGGATTGCCAAACCAGCGCCACGACCGACGCTCAGTTGGCCTTTTTCGCCGAGTTTCCTAGCCACTGCATCCGCTCAGTCGGCGAGCGCATGCCCGCAAACCGGAAATGGCGCGGTGATGCAAATGAAAACGCATGGTGTTCTTTTCGAGGGGATGATTTTACTTTCGCGAAAGTTGGAATGGATTTGCCGATTTCGGGGAGCTATCGCAGAACCAGAGTCGAAGTATCCCCGAGCCTCAACTTGCAAGTCGGCGCGTCGAGCAGGACGCACCGACTTGCTCTGAGATCCTCCGGATACATCAACTCAGGTCTTGCGTTGTTCCAAATTCAACCGGTTTACGGAACGTCGATTGTTGTAACGCTATACGCGGGCAAGGTCAGCGTCAGCGACGAACCACTTACCGCCATCGTCCCAATGGACTCCGGTTTTACCGGACCGCCGGCCGCGCTTTGTGCTGCCGCTGTGGTCGCCGTGATTTGATACAAACTGGCCGTCCCAGACAGGCTAAGTCCGCTGACTGCTGCCACCTGTGCAGTGTTGGCCCTATTGATAGCGACCATCACAACCCGGCCGGGTGTCGTGCTGTCCGTGCTTACGTAGACCATCACGCTCCCCGGATTGCTGGAGGTTGTTGACACCGAAGTATCTCCGAAGTTCGATCCGGCGCCATCGAAGTTTCGGTAAGCGCGGAAGCCCGCGAGTTCATAATCGTAAGTTCCGCTCGGCGGCCAGAGCATGGCTGCGAAGAGACCATTGCTGGCATAGACGCCCAGTTGATCCGCCTGTGCAACCGTGCCGGCAATGTTGTTGAATCCACCTGTTTCGTACTCGCTGATGGAGAGCTTGATCGAGGGGAATTCCGCATTGATCTTCGCTTGCAGTCTGGGCAGGAACTCGATGTTCGCGCCTCCGAGCACGGAGCTGGGCCACGGATTGCTGTTGCCAGGATCGCTGAATGTCGGATCCCAGAGGTTGCGCGGAGCCTGCACGATCAGTTGCATATCCGCATCCGACAACGTTGCGGCGGTCATGCTGGTAATCCGCGTGCTGCCCGCATCGTAGTCCTCCGGATACCAGTGGAAGTCATAGACATCGACCAGCGGCTTTCCGAAGGTTGCCGAAGCGGTACTTAGCGCCTGGAAATACTCGTCAGGGAACCAGTTCTCGCCGGTTGGAGTGGTGGTCGGTGATTCCGCTCTGCCAGTTGTAGACGCCAAGGAAACCGTAATGCGACGGTCCAAAGATGATGATGTTCGGGAACTGATTCTTCAGAGCCTGCGATCACTGCCAGAGTCTTGGCAATATAGGCGGCGGGCGTGATTTCTGTCGGTCCCTGGATCTCTAAATGCGTCGAATTCCAAAGATCGGGTTCGTTGTCGAGATCCACGAAAGCCGGTGTGGACGTGGTGCCGCTGAAAATCTCCTTGGTGGTGGAAAGCTGATTCATCGCCCACACGAACTCGTCGTCGTAGACATTGCCAGTGTCCTCGCCACTGACCACAACAACGGGCGGCGTAGTGGTAAAGGGAGCGGAACTGACTGAGCTCTTCTGATAGACGACATTCTGGAACCTTGCCAGATCCGGCGCATTGGTTGTGGGGACCGGACCGGACTCATCTGCGGATACCAGTCCTTGCATCGGCATCGTGAACAGTGTGGCTTGTCCCGCGGCAATGTTGGCATTGATCGACGGATATACTGCAAATCCTGGAATCGTACTTGAGGTCAGGAAGTTGTCGCTCTCGTAGAGATAGTCGCTGCCTGCGTTGGAGGCGTTCGTTGTCCAGTTATAGGCTGTCCAACGATTGCCGCCCATGCGGAAGATGGTGACATCCGGAACATTGGGAATCGATGCATTGGTACTTCCGTCGATTCCGTAGATATAAGGCGAAATCTGTCTGGGTTTCGGAGGGATTGACGATGATCGTAACATTGGGAGCCACTGCGCCGGGTTCATCGAAGACCTGCGTAGAATTGGCGCCGGCACCGGCTGTGTTCACTGCCGCGACCACATAGTAATAAACTGTGCCGTTGGTCAGGCCAGTGTTGGTGTAGCTGGTTGTGGCCGATGTACCGACCGTAGTGTACGGACCGCCGTTCGTCGTCGACCGCTTCACTTGATAACTCGTCGCAGTCAAACTCGGAGTCCATGAAAGCGTGATCTGCTGCATTGCCGGATGCGGCTGTCAACCCGGTCGGCGCCAGTGGAGGATCGCCGCTCAGTGGGGCACAAAGGTTTCCATTCACCGCAAATGCCGTCGGAACCGCATTGCCGCCAACCAGGTTTCCATTGAAGCCTATGTTGGTCATGCTTCCACCTGCGGCGACGGAGCCGTTGTAGCTCTGATTGGTCACCGTCACCAACGCGCCGCTCTGTGTTTCCACGCCATTCCAAAGGGACGAGATCGTCTGTCCGTTGGCGAAGATCCACTGTAACGTCCAACTCGTCCAGGCCGTCGTTCCCGTGTTGTTGAGGACGACGGTCGCGCCGAAAGCAGCGGAACTCTGCGGCGTGATCGTGTAGACGACATTGCACGAAAAACCCGTGCCTGTCGCGGGACTAACGTTAATGCTTACCGCGCTGGAAGTGCTGGTCGCGTAGGCCGTCGATCCGGCATAGACAGCGGTGAGCGCGTAGCTTCCCGCCGTGGCGAATGAGGTTGCAAGCGTCGCCACTCCCGCGCTCAATGTACCGGTTCCGAGCGAGGTTGTGCCTGAATAGAAGGTGACTGTGCCCGTAGCCGCCGCGGGCGCTACCGTGGCCGTCAGCGTGACGTTCGCGCCCGCCACCGGCGTGGTGGTGGATGCGGCCAGTGTGGTGGTCGTCGCCGTCTTGGTGGCCGTGCTGACCGTCACCGTGACCGCGCTGGAAGTGCTGGTCGCGTAGGCCGTCGATCCGGCATAGACAGCCGTCAGCGAGTAGCTTCCCGCCGTGGCGAATGAGGTAGCCAGCGTCGCCACTCCCGCGCTCAATGTACCGGTTCCGAGCGAGGTTGTGCCTGAATAGAAGGTGACTGTGCCCGTGGCCGCCGCGGGCGCAACCGTAGCCGTCAGCGTGACGCTCGCGCCCGCCACCGGCGTGGTGGTGGATGCGGCCAGTGTGGTGGTCGTGGCCGTCTTGGAGGCCGTGCTGACCGTCACCGTGACCGCGCTGGAAGTGCTGGTCGCGTAGGCCGTCGATCCGGCATAGACAGCGGTGAGCGAGTAGCTTCCCGCCGTGGCGAATGAGGTAGCAAGCATCGCCTTGCCAGCGCTCAACGTTCCGGTTCCGAGCGAGGTGGTGCCTGAATAAAAAGTGACCGTGCCCGTGGCCGCCGCGGGCGCAACCGTAGCCGTCAGCGTGACGCTCGCGCCAACCGTTGGCGTGGTGGTGGATGCGGCCAGCGCGGTGGTCGTGGCGGGCAACGTCGCGCCGCAGGTGACGCCGTTGACGGAGAACGCCGCGGGCACGGCGTTGGTGGCGCCGTTCCATGTGCCGTTGAATCCTACGCCTGTGACTGTGCCTCCAGCGGCAACGCTGCCGTTGTACGACTCATTCTTCACCGTGACATTTGCGCCGCTCTGGGTTTCAACGCCGTTCCAGAGCTGCGAGACCGTCTGCCCGTTGGCGAAGGCCCAGGTCAGCGTCCAGCTTGTCCAGGCGGCGGTTCCCGTATTTTGGATGGTGAGGGCCGCGCCGAAGGCACTGGTGTTCTGCGGTGAGATTGTGTAGGTGACCTTGCACGCTGTTTGCGCGTGAGCATGCGGCGCAACTAAGGTGAGAAGCAGGGTCGCGAGTACCTTCAAGTACCCGCTCAGCCGGCGAGCGAGTCTCCGCCCACGGGAGGGATTGAACTGCTGAGACATGGATTCTCCTTTACATCAAATACGCCAAATTGCTCACTCAAATCCGTATGGATGATTACATCTTGAAGGAATCATGCCGGTATTGAATCGCAAGATCAAAGAGGATGAAGAAAATGAATTCCTCTTGCATGGAGAGAATTTCTTAGCGGTTTAGCTGGCCAGGCAAACGGATGCATTCAGTTTTCGAAGGCAATCAAAGGCGCATGGTTCCCGATATGAAAGACCGACACGACAATCGCCACTGATCGAAAGCCCGCCAACAAAGCAACGCGTGCATGGATGACTCAAATTCCGCCAGACGCGTATAGTTAAAACTTTGCAGCCCAAGATAAAACGATTAAGCATAGAGAAGTCAAGTAACTTAAGTAACCTTGGTAACCTGTCCATCCAAAACCGCTTTGGCGCAAAGATGAAGGCAACTGCAGGGCGGGAAATTCTCAGAAGGTATAGTCAGCATTCAATGTTTGCCTCTGATGTGAGTTGCCACGCCCGCCCATCCACAGGGAGAGTGCGATTGATCATGGATGAGGTCACCATGACCGTGCGGGACGCATTGGTGTGCTGAAAGAACTCAAGAAGAAGTACGGATCGATGCTCCTGCTCGGCTCTGGCGCCGTCACCACCGCCGATCAAGCCGCAGCTACAATCGATGCCGGCTTGGAGTTAGTCGTCAGCCCCAGCTTCCACCCAGAGGTAATCGCGAAAACACACGCGCTCGGATGCTGGACAAGCAACTTAATCAACGCTCGATTTGTGCGCCATAGCGTTTGATCTGAATGCACTTTCTTTGCAAAGACATTGCCCGGAATCACTCGCAATTACTTTTTGTAAATTTTCAATAGACAATAGATGTCTCTATAGAATAATATTTCACTTTCAAATCTTTCGCCCAATCAACACGTTGCACCCAGGTTCCTGACCTTGATTCGAGTGCGCGAAGATCATTGACAAAGGGCCGAAACCATTCGCATGACAGGTTGGTGGGCGCTTTTTGCGTTGAACATAAATGGAGATCGACCCTTTACCTATGCAAAGCCTTGCTCGAATTGCCATTGATTTAGGCGCCGAGAGTTGCCGCGTATCCTTGCTCCGCTGGGAAGGCGCCAAACCCGCAATCCATGTGGTCCATCGCATTCCCAATGGCCCGGTCCATCGGGGTGGCTCGCTGCATTGGCCACTTGAAACAATTCTTGCAGGCATCGAGGAGGGACTCCGCAAGGCCGCTCAGGCCGCGCCCGAAGGCGTCGCTTCCATCGCCGTCGATGGCTGGGCGGTGGATTACGTTCGTCTAGGCAAGGATGGCCGCCCGCTCGGCGAACCCTTCTGCTATCGGGATGAGCGCACAATCGCCGCAAAGTATGCCGCGGATTTGGTTGTCGCGCCGCAGGAACTCTTCCGCCAAACCGGAGCGCAGCCTTTGCGCATCAATACACTCTACCAGTTGCTGGCCGACTCCGCTGCCGGTACCGATACCTGCGCGCCTTGGGTCTGCCTGCCGGAGTATGTGTTGCATTGGCTGGGCGGCCGGAGAGTGGCCGAGTATACCAATGCAACGCACACCGGCCTGGTGGATATTGAAACCGGCGACTGGTCATGCAAGCTCTTCGAGAAACTGAAGATCCCTTTGGACTCCGCGCCTCCGATTGTTCCATCCGGAACGATGCTCGGATGTGTGCAAGGCCCGCTGACGGAGCTGGACGCCTTCCGCGAAACTCAATTGATTGCGCCCGCTTGCCACGACACGGCGTCGGCCATCGCTGGAATTCCTTCAAGGCTGGACTCAAGCGCTTACATCTGCTCCGGTACCTGGTCGCTCGTTGGCACGCGGAGCGACGAACCTATTACACGGCCTGAAGCGTTGACAGCGCGCTTTACAAACCAGGGCGCAGCCGCGGGCGGCTTCTGTTTTCACACCAACGTCAATGGCATGTGGCTTCTGAAGCAGTGCATGGATGAGTGGGAACGAGAGGGGCGTCCTTGCGCAATCGAAGCTCTCATTCAAGGAGCGGAGGCAGCCGATGCCTTTCCCGGCGTCATCGATGTGGATGCGGAGCCGCTCCTGCTGGACTCCGCCATGCCGCTACGAATCAACGAGCAGCTTGTTCTAGGGGGATTCAAGCCCATTGCAGATCAACCAGGCAACGAGCCGGTCTTTGCCCGCGTCATCTTTGAGAGCCTTGCCTGCCGGTACGCCTCCGCGCTGGAACGCCTCGAGCAGTTGCTGGGCCGTAAATTCGAACAGATTCACATCTTGGGCGGCGGAGGCCGCAACAAGCTCCTGACCCAACTTACCGCGCAACGGACCAAACTGACGGTTGAAACCGGCGAGACGGAGAGTTCGACGATCGGCAATCTGGCGGTCCAGTTAGCCTCTGCCGATGTCAGAGACAATCGGCTTAGCTCCGAGGCGGTGAGGGACTGGGCCGAGCGCCTCTGCCAATGATAACCGGACCGCGACCAGATTCATTGCGCCTCCGGTTGAAGTTTCGGCGTCGCGCTATTGCTCTGCTCGCGTATAGGTCCATCGAGGATCGGGGAACGAAGCCCCTCGACAATTGGATTGGAGTCTTTCGTGTTGAGCAGATCGAAGACCACTATCGTATTGGTTCCCTTCTTCAGCCATGGTCCAGGAACGTAGAGCGTGTCCTGCGGACCAACGTTCCAGAAGCGCCCGATGGCGTGTCCATTGATCCAGAGCGCCCCCTTGCCGAGCTGTCGAATATCAAGAAATGTGTCGCCGGCTTTGCTGAGCTTGAACGTCGCCCGATAGAAGGCCGGTCCGGCGGTATGTACTTTGTTATATTTCGCTGGGAATAGGTGGGTCCCCGCCTCGCCGAGCGGGAGCAGGTAGACCTCCCATCCCTTCAGAACAGTTCCATTGAACGAAACCGCATGGGTAATTCCCTTGTTATCGGTCTGCATATCGTGTGTGTGGTTAATGTGTCCATCGTTTGCCACCAGGATGTCGAGGCGTTCCCCTTCGCGGATTGCGGGTAGTTTCATCGCTGGGTGATCGGGCCTTCGCCGGTCGATCGTCGCAACCAATGCGCCGTCCAGGTAGACCTGCGCAAAGTCGTGGACATCGTTGATGGACAGTTCGCCCGCCGGTGAGGAATGAAGAGTCTTGCGATAGAGAATGTACCCATAGCCTTCTCCGAAATGCTCCATGGGCAGCGGCTCCTCGCTCTCCATGGGCTTCGGGAGATTCGCCCACAACGACGCGCGTTCCGTCAGCGCCATTGCAGGCAGCGCTAGAACGGGAGGCGCCTCAGGCACCTCCGGGATGTGCGCATCATTGAACTGGGCTAGCGTCTTTCGAAAGGCAAAGAACTTCTCCGTTGGATGTCCAGCTTCGTCGAGCGGCGCATCGTAGTCGTAGCTGGTCGCATCGGGAAGGAAGTTCTTGCCGCCCGATGAGCCTGCGGTATAACCGAAGTTGGTGCCGCCATGAAACATGTAAATGTTCACGCCCGCACCGCGCTTCAGAATGTACTCCAGATCTTCGATCTGCGGTTTGACTGGGCGGGTTTCGTGCGGATGTCCCCACTGATCGAACCATCCAGGCCAGTACTCCGAAACGAAGAGCGGCTTACCGGGACGCTCCCGCTCCAGCGCATCCATTCCGCCTTGGTGATTGCCCACGCCAAAGTTCGTTCCCGCGAAGACGCCGGGCGAATCTCCCTTGGCGATGTTATGCCAGTTGTCGGCTGTCATCAACAGGCTCTTGGTGAAGCCCTCTTGCAAATAGAGCTGGTGGAGATCGTTCATGTAATCTTTGTCCGAGCCGTAATTGCCATACTCGTTCTCGATTTGGGTGAGGATGATTGGCCCACCGTTCCCATACTGCAACGGTGCGACCTCAGCCGCAAGCCGATGCACCCAGCGCTTCACCGGGTCCATGAACAGCGGATCGCGCGTGCGCAGCGCTTTGGCCGATTCGGGTGTCGCCAGCAGCCAGGCCGGAAGGCCGCCCAGATCCCACTCCGCGCACGCGTAGGGTCCGGAGCGAAGGATCACATACAGTCCCTCCTCCTGCGCCATGCGGAGATATGTGGCGAGATCGTTGTTGCCACTGAAGTCATAGACTCCGGGCTTCGGCTCGTGAACGTTCCAGAAGACATACGTTGCAATCGTATTGAGTCCCATGGCCCGCGCCATTTTGAGCCGCGCGCGCCAGTACTCGCGCGGGATGCGCGCATAGTGCATTTCGCCGGAGATGATCTTGAACGGCTTCCCGTCGAGAAGCAGGCTTTGCCCCTGAACCGTGAGGCCTGTGCGTTGCGGCGCAGCATTCGGCTGGCTGGCTGCGGTCGCAATTCCGAAGATCAATTGCGTTCCGAGAATAGCCACTAGCCATGCTGGGACTCGATTGTGTGCTTTCATCACATTCACCTTAATTTGGAGACAGAACCAATGCGGCTGAGCCTCAATTTTTCTGTTTGTAAGTAAGAAAAGAAGCGGCGACGATCCGTGATTCGAATCGTCGCCGTCACTCCTGTTCAGCGGCCTGCACTGCGCGTTGAAACTAGAAGAGGTATTTCAACGAGAATTGAGCTTGGCGCGGGTTCCCGGCTTGTGAACCGATCGTGCCAAAGCTTGTGCTACCGGATGTGGGACCCTTGGTGTTTGGATTCCCGAGGTTTGTGTGGTTGATTACATTGAAGTACTCAGCCCGGAACTCCAGGTGAGTTTCGCGCACTACCGGGAAGTCACGCATCACAGCGCCGTCCCAGTCCGTGTAGCCGGGTCCGCGCAAGGAGTCCTTCACGATATTTCCGAATCCGGTTCCCGGCCCGCTGTTTGTTGGATTTGTAAAGGCAGCCGGGTTTATCCAGTTCGCGCAGGGTTTGGAGGTGGCGGTTGCTGTTGGGCAATCGCCCACGTTGGTCTTGCTCTTCAGATAGGCGGGAACACCGGAGATCCACTGGCCGCGATCCTGGTTCTGTCCGGTCAGTGAAATATCTGATCCCGCGATAACCGTCAACGCATCCCCTGAATGGTGCTGGACAAGTCCGCTGGTGCGCCAGTTGTTGACCACGTCCCGGATAAGGAAATTCCCTCTGTACAACTTGGGCAGATTGTACACGTAGGAAATTGAGATGGCCGAGGTTTGTCGATGTCGGAAAGACCGCGGTCCATAGCCTTGATGTCGGAGACATAGGAGGCAGCCGGAATGCCGGTCGAGACAGACGCAGCAGGATACAAGGGATACACATAGGACTCGCCTGCATTCAGATCCTCGGTATTCGAGACGTTGGTTGCCTGCGGCATATCGTCGTAGGACTTGGACCAAGTGTAGTTGGCTAGCAGCGACAAGCCGTGAGACATTTTCTTGGACAGCGTGAGTTGCAGCGAGTTGAAGTGGGCCGCACCGCTCATCGACGCTTCGATAATGTCCGAGTAGTTTGTGTTGCAGCCAACCTTTGAGGCGCAAGGCCCAATAGTGGGGGCTGTGTTATAGACCCTGCGCTGGTTCGTGGACAGTCCGCTTCCAGTATTTACGGCGGGGTTGAGTTCCTGGTTGACAAACAGATGTCGCGATGCGGAAGAGACTCCCGCGGCACGAACTGCCCATCCAGCCGCTATTTCATGCTCGATTGTCAAGTTATAGTCGTAGGTCACTGGAACAGGAAGGCTGCCCGAGGGAGGGAACTCGTCAACCAAAAAGTTATTTGGGAAGACCTGCGAAGAACTAAAGGGGAGAGTAAAGGGGAAGGGATTGGTGTAGGGCGTTCCCTTTCCACCGCATCCATTCTCGCAATAGGGGTTGCTGAATGGACCGCCGGGCGAATTGCCGCTCGCCGTGAGCATTCCAGGATTGGTGAGAGCGACGGAGATGGTATTGGGTACATTGCCGGCTTGATTCAGGTTAAAGAATCCCTGCAGGCGATCCTGATAGAAGACGCCCGCGCCACCACGCACCACGGTTTTTCCATTTCCAAATACATCGTAAGCAAAGCCGATTCGCGGCATAAACTGGGCGTTCTTGCTATTGATGCCGTTCGCCGGGAAGCCCGAATCGCCCGACAATACCATGCCAGCAGGCAACCCCGGAGTTCCTGCAGCCGTGGCAAGAGCATATTGGGAGGTACCGGTGTTGGCCGCATACGCCGTGGGGCTGAAAGCCGTCTGTTTGCCGACCCTGTTGACCCATGGCGCAAACTGCTCCCAGCGCACGCCGTAGTCCAAATTCAGGTGGCGTGAAACCTTCCAGCTATCTTGGGCATATATGCCCGGGAAGTGCGCGCGGTCGTTGAGCAGTTCATAGTTTCCCTGGCCGAAGCCGCCCGAAACGAAGCCCAAGAGATAGTTCGCCGCCGCGTTAGGGTATTGGATCGACACTCCTTTGAGGGTTTGGGAATCCGAGGTAAAGCTAAAGCCACCGTATCCTTGAAAGACATTGGTCACATCGAATTTGCTCAGTTCCACGTGTCCGCCAAAGGCGAAGCTGTGCGAACCCTTCACCCAGTGCAGATCGTCGTTAAAGGTGTAATTGTTGCGGGCCCAGCCGGCAAATGCCGAGGACGACGCCGAGAAATACCCGGAAACCTTAACCGAAAGGTAGGGACCGGTGGACGGCTGCCAGAGATTGTTTACGCCATAAGCGGTGATGTCGGAGCTTCCCGGAGGTCCGCCGCGCAGCGCAATTTCACGCTGATAGTTGACCACAAGATTGTTCAGCAGATTGGCACTGAAGGTGTGGGTTTCTGCCAGAAGCGCATTTTGGTAACGCGTGTTGAAGTACGACGAGTAGCTTGCCAAATTTGCTGGGTTGTAAATGGCCGGCTGTAGAAAGTAGTCGTAGTAGTAGTGGCCAAAGAGGTGATCGCCGGCGCCGAAGTTGTGATCCACGCGCCCAAGGTACTCGTTGTAGACATTTTGCGTCGCCGATGTGTAAGACACCACATTCCCGATCTTGCCTGGACCCGCATCCGTAGCAGCCGTCGGGAATGCTTTTTCGAAGTTGACGGATGCAGGATCAAAGTCGCTGCTGGGTATTTGGTTGTTGGAGTAGATCACATTGGTAAACGGGTTGGTGATTGCGCCGTAATAGTCAATTTGACCATTGAGTGGTCCTGTGCCTTTGACGACTGAAGTATACGTGCAAATGTTGTTTTGGGCACCCTGCGTCTTGAATCCCTGGGTGTACGTGGATGTCGTTTTCAGGCCTGGATCAGCCACGGTGACGTTGCCGGCGCAAAGATTGCTGTAATCGGCATAAGGAGCCAAGCCACCGCTCGCGGTAAGTCCTTCTTCCGCAAGCGTCGGAACTGTAACGGAAGGACTACTCGAAGTATTGTGATAGAGCGTATGCTGGTAACCGAAGAAGAACTGTGTGCTTTTGCCATGCGAGAAGTGCGGAATAAGCACGGGACCGCCGACAACAAAGCCGAACTGATGGCGGTGCAGTGAATCCGGTGCGCCACCGGGTGTCAAGAAGTATGTTTGCGCATTGAAAAATCCATTGCGCAAGAATTCAAAGGCATCTCCGTGAAACTGTTCGCCTCCGGACTTGGTGACGACGTTGACCATGGCTCCGGCGCTCTGTCCGTATTCGGCGTTGTAGTTACTGGTCTGGACGCTGAACTCCTGTAGCGCATCAGGGAACGGGAACGGATCGTTCACGCCGGTCATCTCGTCCAGGTTGTTGCCGCCGTCCAGCAGATAGTTTTGCTGGTTGGGCAAGGTACCGTTGGAACTGGTCACCACGGCAGCGGGAAAGGTCTTCCCATTGCCTTGGTTGACGCCGTTGCCTTCGTTTGTCGAATCAGTTACGCCAGCCACCAGCGTGATCAATCCGACTGCGTTTCTGCCGTTGAGTGGCAAATCCACCACGCGGGCCTCGTCGATTACCTCTGACAGGGTCCCCGTTGTTGTGTCTACTTGCGGCGCGTCCGCAGTAACCGTCACAGTCGTTGTTTGTGCGCCAATCCTCAATTTGATATTCACAGTGAGCGCTTGGTCGGCCTCGAGCACAATACCCATTTGCGAATAGCTTTCGAATCCCGTCTTGCTGACCGAGATTGTATAGCCGGCAGGAAGCAGGCTCGGAAATACAAAAAGACCATCTTTGCTCGTGATAGCCGTCATCTGGGTGCCCGATTGCGTCTGTGTCGCGACCACAGTGGCGCCCGGGATAACGTCGCCGTGGGCATCCGCGACTGTGCCGCTGATGGTTCCGTAACCTTGTGCGTTTAGGCGAGCCACAGCGCAAAGCGCAATCATGATAAAGATTACGCAGACGCGGGCAAGACGATTCCAGAGAGATTCTTTTCCTGTCATTTGTTTTCTCCGTCGAAGTTGATCTTCAAGATTCAGGACATTGCCTCCCGAGAATTAAACATTCTCAAGGTTTTGGCTGGTGAGACTGCTCGTACACTGGCTACCCAAATATTGCGTTCAAGCCCAAACGACAATCCTCGACCCAAACAACAATATGTCCCATTGCGGAACAATGTCAATAGGGAATTTATTTATACTTGCAAACCTTCGTTTTTGGTGCTTTTACGGACCCGGGAATGGCGAAGCATAGTCGCTCGGTAAAGGACGCGCGACGCGGCGCCCGCGGATTGAATCGCGGCATTGGACTGAATCAAATCAAGCAGAAATCAAACTTGCGGAACCTTCATGACGTTCGTCGTCTCGGCGGGAATCGGGGTTGCCGGCAGGTTGAAGGAGCTGGCCGGATCGGGATGGGCAGGATCGAATGCCGGCAGATCCTTGCTCAGAAACTTCGCAATCGGGAGGCGCGCCGAGCGGATGCCGAGCGCTACGCATCGGGCGAGTTCGTAGGCGCCGTACTTGTTGAAATGCGTATCGTCGCTGATCGCCTTGGTCTGGTTGGGAAAGGCATTCGCGGGATAATGCATGAAGGCTTTTGTCGAGCCTTCCGGACCCATCGCCTCAAAGAGCGTCTTGCTCATAGCGTTCAGGTCGATCAGCGCCACGTGCTGGGCTGTGGCGATACTCCGCATCGCGTCGGGATAGCCAGCAAGCGAGTTCTTGATCTTGCCGCCGTCGTCAAAGGTGCGCCGGTTCATGCTGGTCACCAGGACCGGCGTTGCGCCTTTGGCGCGAGCCTGTTCGATAGAGTCGACCAGGAGTTTGCGATACTCGTCGAGCGGGACGGCGTTGGGTTTCTGGTCGTTGTGGCCAAACTGCATCAAGAGATAGTCGCCCGGCTGAATCAGAGACATCACCTTGGCCAGACGCTGTTCAGTAACGAAGCTCTTCACGGTTTCACCCGACTCCGCATGATTGGCAACGACCACGCCCGGCCGGAATAGGCGAGGCAGCATCTGGCCCCATGCCGCCCAAGGCTCCGTATCCTGATCGACTACGGTCGAGTCGCCAGCGAGGTAGATTGTTGGCTCGTGAACAGGCTTGATGCGGATGGCGCGAACGCTGGGGTGATCGCCGTTGAATTCAAGCGTGAGCTTTGTGTCCCAATCGAGATTGCCGATCTCGCGCGGCTTGAGTTTCACCTGGTGCGTTCGGTCGCCTGCGATCTCTGGAACGCGCACGTTGACGTCAAAGGTCCGGGTTGCCGAGCCCCTGGGCCTGGTGGCGATCTTCTCGACCGACAAGCGGCGCGCCTCCGACCACACCGTTGTGGCCGCTGCCGCGTCGCCGCCCAAGACGACCGTCACTCGATAACTTCCCTCGGGCAGCGCAATCGAAAAGAAGAAGGGCTTGTCGCTCGAACAGGAGCGGGTTTCGATTTCAGGAACCGTATGGAGATCAAAGCCTGCGGTTCTGGCGCTGTAGACGGAAGCGGCGGCGAGCGCGGTTGCGCCGGCGTGGGCCTTGCCACAGACAAAATTCTGTGCCGGCGCGGAAGATGCGCTTGCAAGAAAAACGGAAAGCAGAAGAAACGTCTTCATCTTGGCTCCGGGCAACGAGTAATTCGCGGCCTTTCGCATCGGTCCGCCGCAACCACGAAATCGAAACAGACACATAAACATTGGGGTCGGGATTAGAGAGTCTTGCGATCGATGCTATCGATCACAACGTCAGCAGCGGCACGGCTCCAGCCGATGCGCAATTCCTTCACGTCGCGCAGGGCGAAGACGCCGTTAGCGCTCCGAGGCGCGGTTATCGCGAAAAAGTCCGCGCGTTCCACCCCGGTCAAATTGAAGGCGGGCCGCGCGTCCGGCGTCGCATTCGCAATCTCGACGTGACTCATCTCAAGGTTGCGAAGGTGGCGCAGGAAAAAGCCCGAAGCCGGCATTGGTCCGAACATCGCCGGCTCGGGATATTTATTCTCGAACTCCGGCGGCTGAATCTGGCGGCCGCCTCCAGTGCGCCGCCCACAGTTTGGATATAAATGTTCGAAAGCTTCACGTCTTCAATCGGGAAGCCGGGAATGCCGCTCAAAATCGAGCAGACCTTCTGCGGCGCGTTATAGCAGGCGAGATTGCTGATGAGAATGCGCTTCAGCGTTCCCACTTTCGTGCTCTCCTGAGGCCCGCGCAAACGCGCTCCGAGCCGCATGAAGATCGGTCCTGAGACCAGATCGCGCATCGTTGTGTTGGTGATGGTGATGTCCTCCAGCAGCGCGCCATCCACAGATCTCCAGCGCGTAACCCTGGCAGCCTTCAAAGACGCAGTTGGAGATCGTGATATTGATAAAGCCGCCATTGGACTCCGTGCCGCACTTGATGCGGCCGGTGTGCCCGGACGCGCGTCTTCGGTGCGTGAACTTCTTGAAGCTTCCATCCAGCACCGTACCCAACTGATAACATCCGGCACCCAGCAGTTGGTGATGGTCATGTTCCTGGTTGGCCGCGCATAACCCAGCGCATAACTCGATTTCGGGCAGATGCCATCGTCCCACGGCGAGTTGACCGTGCAGTTGGAGACGCGCACATTCTGACAGCAGTCGATGTCCATGCCGTCGCGGTCGGTATCGATCAATAGGTTGTCGATGGTGAGGTTGTCGACGCCCGTCAAAAGCAAACCGAAGTGGCCGCCCTTGAGAATCGAAAAATCGCGCAACAAAACATTGCGGCAGTTCTTCAGCGCGATGGCCTTGTTGCCCACGCCCGCCTGTTCGGCTTTGAAGGCGGGTAGCCGCCGCGGGGCGTGCGTGAGCCCTTTGCTCAGGCCCTTGCCATAGATCAGCCCAGAGCCGGTGATGCTGAAGTCGTGAAGATCTTCGCCCCAGATCAGCGAGTTGTGCCAGTGATTATGGCCGTAATCCTGATACGCATCCCATGCGGTCTTCGGCTCGGCAGCATCGTAGACACCACCGTTGTATCCTGTCTCCGCGCCGCGGGAGGGGAGATTCGGCGGCAACCAGAACATGCCCGGCTCAAGGCGCAGATGAACCTGGCTCTTGAGGCGGATCGAGAAGCAGAGATAGTTTCCCGCGGTAAACGTCACCACCCCGCCACCGGCTGCCGCAGCCGCTTCGATGGCGCGGTTGACGGCCTGAGTGTCGAGCGTTTTGCCGTCCCCTGCCGCCCCAAATTGGCGAACATCGAAGAGGCCTTGAGCGCCATGCAAGCCGGGAAGATCGGAGCCGCCCGGACGGACTCCTGCACCAATCGCTGGAAGCGCCGCGCCAGCCATCCCCAGGCCGCCCACGCGCAGAAAGTCACGCCGCATCGGATGGAATGAATTCATCAGTCACCGTTTCAAATACGAAGTGAAGTGCCTATCGAAACTATCCTACCACCGGACTGCGGGAAATTTCGCACAAGATTCGCTCTCGATGCATAAACAAGTCATGGGGCAGGACCGTGAAGCGATAAGGGCATTATCCGTGCAAGGAAAGCACCGGTGCGCTTGGATGGTTTGGTGTCTCGATCAGAGAAGGGACGTCGAGATTCAATTCAGAAATAATATTTCATTTGAGAATAAAGGCTAAGCTGGTGTATAAGTTGTGCAGGGGCAATTGCCAAGGGGAGGAAAAGCTGAACAATGAAGATCATGTTCATGGCCGACCCGGTGCGCTATCCGCGGATGAGCACAGCGGAGATTCGCGATAGCTTCCTGCTGAATGAATTGTGCCAGCCGGGCGATCTCCGGTTAGCTTATGTGGATCTGGATCGTGCGGTAGTAGGCATGGCTTCGCCAGAGCAAGAGCCGATTGTCCTGGGCAGTTCTCCCGAATTGCGCTCCGAGTATTTCACCGAACGCCGCGAACTGGGAGTGCTGAACATAGGCGGCAACGGCACGGTGCAGGTGGGCGGCGCGAGCTATTCGCTGGAGAATCTCGACGTACTCTACATCGGGCGCGGCAATCCAGCGATTCGCTTCGAGTCCAAATCGCAGGACAATCCGGCAGTCTTTTACCTGCTCAGTTATCCGGCACACGCTGCCTATCCGGCTACGCTGGTGCGCAAGGAAGATGCAAACCCAACCGAGATGGGCAACGCGGAGACGTGCAATCGGCGGACCATCTGCAAGTACATCCATGCCGGCGGCGCGAAAAGCTGTCAGCTTGTGATGGGCGTGACACATCTGCATTCAGGCAGTGCATGGAACACTATGCCCGCACATACGCACCTGCGCCGCTCGGAGATCTATCTCTACTTCAACGTGGCGGAGGACGCGCGGGTCTTCCATCTGATGGGTCCGCCGCAAGAGACAAAGCATATAGTCATGGCCAATCGCGAAGCTGTCGTTTCACCCGGATGGTCCATTCATGCCGGTGTGGGAACACGTGCCTACAGCTTTTGCTGGGGCATGGGCGGAGAAAACCAGGACTACGCGGATATGGATCCAGCGCCTCTTGAAGGCTTGCGTTGAAAGGAGCACGCACATGAGATTAGCCATGAAATTAGCGGTGGCTGGGGCGATCTGCGCACTGGCGGCATCCGGACGGGCGCAGAGCGCGGCGCAGGCGGGTTCACCAAGCCGAGCCGATACCCCGCCAGCTTCGAATACTAACAGCGTGAATTCTCCGGCAGCGGTCCCGCCGCCGGTCTTCGCGGTGAACGATGTACCTTCGCAGTTGGCAGTCATGGCTGCGAAGGCCAAGGCCGCCGGCAACAGCAGCGGATCAACGCTGGTGGACTATGGCAGTTATAAATTGCAGCTTTCGGTCCGTACCACAAATGGTGGCGCTGAGATCCACGCTCATTTTGACGACGTGATGATCGTCGAACAAGGCAGCGCCACGCTGATCACCGGGGGCACCGTAGTTGACGCGAAGACGGGACCGGACGGAGAGACGCGGGGGAGCAAAATCATTGATGGAACATCGCGCGCGCTTGCCGCCGGGGATATGGTGACGATTCGCGCAGGCACACCCCATCAGTTGCTGATTGCCCCAGGCACAACGTACAGCGCTGTCGTGGTGAAGATAAGAGAGTAAGCGGGCGCGATCACGATAGTCTGGCGATGGCTGCGCCCAGGCCCCAGGCCGCGCCGGTAACCAGCGCGGTCTTGCCGTCGAGCGAAATGAATCGCCAATGCTCGTCGAATGACCTTCCAAACAAGAAAGGTTATCCGTGACACTCAGTGACGGTCTTCCGGATCGCGCGTGCCGGTCGCGTATCCTATGACGCCATTCCGAGGCCAACCAGATTGGCCGCGGCGATGATCATCGCCATTCCGGCCCAAAGCAAGCGGACCGGCTGGCCCTGAGCCTGTTTCCATTCGCCCAGCGCCAGACCAACCAGCCCGCCAAAGAGCACATAGCCGCTCATATGCAGCATCCAGTTCACAAAGGACAAGTGCGCGGGAATGTTTGCCGCGCCCCAGGCATAGAAGAAGAATTGCAGATACCACATGATGCCGCCCGAAGCGGCCATGCATGTATTGGCAACGAGCGTCCGGCTGGGCCGCGACAGATCCGCGCGCAGAGACAAGTCCTTGCGAACCGCGAGCCGCACCAGGCAATAAGTGAAATTGACCAGCGCGCCGCCACCCATGATGACAACATAGCTGGGCAGCGCCGCATAGAGCGGATGAACGCCAAGATGCTGGGCGGACCGCCGCCATGGGGCGCGCCGCGTCGATGGCAAAAGACATGCCCGACGAAAAGATACCGCACAGCACAGCAAGCAGCAGACCCTTGCCAACATTGAACTCCGTGGCCCGCACCCCGAGCAGCTTCTCTTTCTGATGCCCTGCCCAGGAAACTACGGCGATGCCGCCCAAGGCCAGCACAATGCCGGCCATCGCAAAGACACCGCTGCGGCTGGCGGCCAGTTCCAGAAGCTGGCCGTGAATGAGCGGCGTAACCACCGTGCCCACCACCAGCGTTACGCCGATCGCCACACCGATGCCGAGCGACATTCCAAGGTAGCGCATCGTGAGTCCGTAACTCACGTTGCCTACGCCCCACATGCAGCCGAAGAGGAAGGCGCGCAGGAGAACGGCGTGGTCAATTTCCGCATAGAACTCCCAGAAGCTGGGCAGTAAAAGCAGGCTGACGGTGATGGGCAAAATCACCCAGGAGAAGATCCCGGCGACGGCCCAGGTCGTCTCCCACGACCACCTCTTCACCTTTTCGATCGGCGCATAAAACGAGGCTGCCGAAGCCGCGCCAACCATGTGCCAGCCAATTCCAGCCAGAATGCTCATCAACCCTCTCCTCAGGCCTGCTCAGGCTTTTATATCCAAAGGTCATGCAAGTAGAAGAGAGCGGCAAGCATCTTCATGCCAGTTCTCCACGGAGAATCATGCCACATCGGATACCAATAGGGCAAATATTTTCCATTTGACACAACAAGTCCATCCTCTGGAGGTAGCCGCTTCTGGCCAGGCCCTAGCTTCTTGCCACGCCCGCAACCGCCTGCGACTCGCTCTCGCGCACCGATTCGGCAGTGACCAGCTTGTGTTCTACATAGTTGTACGGAAGCACGGTCAATCCGCGAAGAATCGCTAGACCCAGGTGGATTAGTTGCGGTCCATAACTCCCCGCCTCGTGCGATACGGATCCGATCCAAGGACTCTCTGGCCGCCGCATCTCATCGATCGCTTCCTGGATGCAATCCTGCCCGACGATGGCCACGTGCTTTTCGCGTTTGAGGCTGCGCACCGCCTCGAGCGCGCCCAATGCGCTGGTATCCGTGGCTGCGGCGATCAGGATGTGCCGGTCTTTCGGGTGCCGATTGAGGAATTCGGAGACGACGCGCGCGCTCTTTTCGCGGATACCCCGTCCGTCGATCCGGACGAAGGTTTCGACCGGCAAATCGGGCAGGCGGCTGCGAACTCCTTCAAACGCGCCGGTGATGCGGCTCTGCACCATCGGACCGGCATCCTCGATATCAAGTCCCAATACCCACTCCAGCTTGCCGCCCCAACTGCGGACGGCGTAGTCGGCCAGCAACTCTCCGGCCTCGACACCGACCCGGTAGTTATCGACGCCAAAGTAAGTGGCGTGGGGGTGCGGAATATCAACAGCGATCAATGGAATGCCGGCAAGGGCGATCTTGTCGGCAATGACCGGAGCCACAGCCTGGTCGACCTGAAACTCGATCACAAGATCGACGCGGTTCTTCACGAACTGTTCCGCATTCGCCACCGCCGTTGACGGATCATATCGATTGTCGAGCACCAGCAGATCCACGCCAGACTGTGTAGCCGCCTCCTGCAGGCTCGCCGTGACGGCCTCGGAAAATGGCATCTCGCCCGACTGTTTGCCAAAACCGAAGCGCACCTTGCGTGGCCGCGAAACCATCCGGTAGAGACCGTCCTGTGATTGCGCGAGATATCCTCTGTGAACAAACGTCTTGAGAATCCGATAGACGGTCGTCTTTGAGATGCGGGCGCGCTGGTAGATAGCCTCTAACGGAAGAGGACGATCCTCGGACTGCAAAATCTCGAGAACATCGAGCGCCTTCGAGAGAACAGGAATTAGATAGAGGCGTTTTGTTGACAATTTAGGCAAAATGCACCTCGGAAAACGCAATATACTTTGTTTATATCACGCCGTTTCTCTATTGGAACATTGAATATGCCTCCGTCTTTGCAAGACAGAGGCAGGGAATCTCATGCGTAGCTCGTCAACGAATGTTCATTGCGCTCGGCGCGTTGATGCCGGATACGCTCCACATAGCCACTTGCGCGGAGTTCCGCCAGCGGCTCCGGTGGCAATCCTTTCGAGACGCGCCACTCCTGGACCAGCGGACGGACATCGCACCAGAACGCATCCCGGAAACAATCTTCGGCTTCGACCAGCCGGCAGGCATCCTGGAATCCGGCCAGCCGCCCGCGATCGACCAGCGCCGCCCGCGCGAACAACTCTTCGGCTACGCAAATTGTCTGTACCATCGCTTCCATCTTCCCTTTGAGGTTGTGACTCTGGTCGATCATGAATGCGATCGTCTTTAACCGCGCGGGACCGGAGAGGATTTCATGGAAGATACGAAAGATCTGGTAAGGATCGATCGATCCCAGCGTCAAGTCGTCGTCGGCATAGCGCCGGTCGTTGAAGTGAAATCCTCCCAGCATTTGCTCATGCAACAGCCAGGCGACGATCTGTTCGATATTCTGGCCCTGATAGTGGTGTCCGGTATCGACAAGAACACGGGCCTTGGGTCCGGCCGAGCGCGCTATCAGCAGGGCCATGCCCCAGTCGGCCAGGTCGGTGTGATAAAAAGCCGGCTCGAATGGTTTGTATTCAATCAGCAATCGTTGATCCTCGCCGAGGGCGGCATGCACCGCTCCCAGCGCCTCTTGCATCCAGTCGATGCGCTGCCGCATGTTCTGCGTGCCGGGGTAATTCGATCCGTCCGCGAGCCATAGGGAAATATCCTGCGTTCTCAGCGCCTTTGCAATCTCGACACACTCCAGCAGGTGATCGAGAGCCAGCCGGCGCACTTCACGATCGGGACTGCAGATGGAGCCGAACTTATATTCTTGACGCTCGAAGAGGTTAGGATTGATCGATCCGGCGCGAATTCCGTACTTCGCCTCAAGCTCTCGAATTCTCGGCGCGTCCACCAATCCTCCGGGCAGATCCCACGACACGTGAAGGGCCAGAGTCGGCGTGACGCCAGTCAAAGCATGAACTTGCGCTGCGTCGGCAAATTTCTCCTCGATGCTGGTAGCCGCCTCAGACTGCACGAATTTGCCAAAGCGCGTGCCGGTGTTGGCGAAACCCCAGGAAGGTATCTCAATCTGGAGGGAATTCAACGCCTGATGGACTGCCTCACGATGTGCATTCACGATAAAATCTCCCAATTGAAACAACATCTCTATTAAAATACACGAGAATCCGTTCACCGTCGTAATGGCGGTCGAGACAGATGAAATCCAAGCCGCGCGCCGCTCAGACAGGCCGCTCTGCAATCACGGAGAGAGTACCCATGCAACGTATCTGTTTTCTGCTGAAAGTTCGCCAAGACAAGGTTGACGAATATCGACGCCGCCATGCGCAGGTGTGGCCCGAAATGCTAGACGCCTTGCATGCGACTGGATGGCGCAACTACACGCTCTTTCTGAGTGAAGACGGCTTGCTCGTTGGCTACCTCGAGACGCCCGACTTTGAAAAGGCGCGCGCGGCCATGCAGGACTACCCGGTGAATGCTCGATGGCAGGCCGAGATGGCGCCCTTCTTTGAATCGCTGGAGCAAGGCTCCGCCGATACGAGCATGTTTCCGCTCGGAGAAGTCTTCCATTTGGACTGAGTGGGATCATTGGGCAGATCCTCCTCCCGATTGGACTCCTGGTTGCGACGGCAATGCGACTCCGCTGTCCTCGACCAGCTTGGTGCCGGAGGCGTCGGAGAAGATAACTTGGCTACCGTCGGCTGCGTGCACGGCGACATGGGTGAGCGTCCAGTCCTGGACCCCAGAGATTTTGCCAGCCGATTTGGCTTGAATCTGGATATTGTCCAGCACAAACCCCGTCAAAGGAGCTTGGGGCGTTGCGTTTATGTCGAAGGCCGTTGTGGCTCCGGTCGCGGTCAAGTTGGTGATGGACAGATCGCGGAAATGCGCGAGGCCCTTCTCCGGCGGCACCGGTGTCGCCAAAACCTTGTAGTAGTCCGGAACCTCTCCGTGATCTGAAGGAAGATACGCGTAGCTGTAAGTTGGATACCAGTTCATGGTGACATGGATGGGAATCGGAACGTCCTCGAGTTGCAGGTCATGGATACGGATATGATCGGCCCAGCCTCCGCGTGTGTACGCTGACTTGATCAGCACTCCGGAAGAGACGTGACCGAAGGCGTGGATGCCGTAGACCTCCACGTTGCGAAAACCTCCCGAGGTCTCGCTGCCAAAGGTGATCGCCGCCGCTCCGTCGCGAACAATCGAGTTGCGGATCACAATATCCTCGTCCGGACGGTTGACTCGCAGGCCGTCAGAGTCGCGGCCTGCCTTCAGGCACAGCGCATCGTCGTTCACAGAAATGTCTGCATCTTCCACCAGCACATTTCGCGACGAATCAACATCGATTCCATCCGTGCTGGGTCCGCGGCCGCTGACGTTGTTGCGGATCGTGACGTTGTCAACATGCACGGAATCCGAATAGCAAATATGAACGGTCCAGAATCCGGAGCGTGTCAGAAGCGGGCCGCTCAGTTCGACGTGGCTTGATTTGTATATCTGAATCAGCCTCGGCCGGCGGGCGTCATAGTCCGCGGCCCAGCGCATCCCCTTCGGTTCGTATTGCTTGCGCAGTACCCAGTAGCTGTCCCACCAGAACTTTCCGTCGCCGTCGATGGTTCCCGCTCCAACGATGCGCACGTCCTGCTGCTGGTAGACATTGACCAAAGCGGCAGGCCAAACCATCTCAATGCCCGCAACGCGCGTCGGCATCAGTGGATAGTCCGCGAGCCTCTGCGATCCAAGGATCGTTGCGCCTGCCTGCACTTCGAGCGTGGTGTGCGACTTCAAGAAGATCGACCCGCTCAAATAGGTTCCCGGCGAAAGCTCCACTGTTCCTCCGCCAGCCGCAGCCGCGGCGTCAATCGCTGCTTGGATCGCCGGCGTATCGAGTGTCTTCCCGTCGCCCTTGGCTCCAAACTCCCGAACAGGAAACGTCTGCGTCTTTGACCATGAAGCCGCGGTGCCGCAAAGGGTGAGCGCCAGAATCGCCGCAGTCGCATTCATCCGTCGAGAGTTCAGGATCGTGGAGAAGTTCATCGGTCGCTCCTGATGAAGGTGAGCTGGTTGCCATCGGGATCTTCGATGGAAAGGGCTTTATGGTGAATGCTGGCTTGAATGCCCAGCGCTCGCAGCCTCTGGCGCGCCGCCTTTAGATCGGGTACTGCGAAGAGCATGCGAAGCGGAAGAAGATGCGGTAGTTCGTTCGCCGTTACCAATTCGATGAAGTTGTTCGCAGAGCCTGGGATCGCCAGCGCCGGGATTCCGCGCTCGGGCGGGTGCGCCATCGGATGAAACGAAAACTTCGCGCGGTAGAACGCAGTTGCCGAAGCGGAGTCGCTCACCGGAATCGCCGCGCCCACCATCTCTTCCGCGATGCGATTCGCACCCAGATGCTTGCCTCGGTCTAAAGTGTGCCGCGAGCCGGGCATATATTGCGTGTACTCGATATGCTGGGTCGCCTGAGGCCGCAGCCCCGCGGGCAGACCCGGTTCCTCCGGCCCTTGCACCGTGAAGAGCAGGTTACCCGCGCCCGCCTTCTTCACGGCTGTTAGCGCAAGGCCTTGAGCCTCGTATTGCTGGTGCAGCGCATTCAAGTCTGGAGATTCGAAACAAATATGCATAAAGCCCAATGCCTGCCCCGGCTGGCGGCGCGGATACAACTCGATGAACTGCCGATCGTTGATCTTGAAGAATGCCTCGGTGGGCGATCCTCCCGCCTCCATCGCGAATGCCTCTTCATAACCAAGACTGCGATAGAATGCCCGCGACCGCTCCAGATCTCCGACGCGAATGGCAACGTGGGCGATGCCGGTCAACGCCGCACTCTGTGCGCCGGCTAGCCCAGCGAACCCAGCGAGCAACGACGCGATCGTCAACAGCGCCCCGCACGCCACGCGCCCTGCGCGGTAAAGCTCAAGCCGCCCCGTCATGGTTTTACCTCCCCGGTGGATTTGGCTACCTCCACCGCGAAGACATACGTCGCTCCAAAGATATTCGAACGGAAGACGATCCACTTCCTATCGGGGGTGAAGCTGACATTCGGTTCCAAATGGTAGTTATGCTTGGACATCTTCACCAGCCGCTCGGAGTGCAAGACACCCGGCTCAACGTACTCCGGCGCATCGATTCCATCGCCGTGCAGAATCTCCGGATGGAAGAGATAGATCCACTCGCCGTCAGGCGCGTGCGCCACCTGCCCAGGGTCGCCGCCGTCGCCGCAAAACAGAGAGCCATCGCGAGAGACATTGAAGTGGATCGACCACTCGTTTCGCTCCAGATGATACCGGAGTTCCTTGCCGGTATTCACATCGTATCCCGCGAGCCAAAAATCCTGACCTCTGGGCGTCTGCAAGTCGAACCAGATGGTCTTGCCGTCGTGGCTCCAAAACTCGTGACCGGCAATCTCCATGAACATCGTTCTCTTGTGGACCAGAGAGTCGTGCGTGCCGTCGGCGTGGATCATCCAGATGCGATCCACCTTGTGCCACGGACCCTCATGGCAATAGAGCAGCAGCTTCGGATCGACCGGTGAAAACTGCAAGTGATTCACCCAGTCCGTGCTATGCAGCAGCGTGCGCATCTCTCCCGTGCGCAAATCGATGACGAAGAGCACCAGCGGCAAGTGCGCCGCGAGACGGCGCTCCATCATCTGGCCTTTGCTCTCAGGCTGATTCAGCGGCGGAGCGCCCGGGACTGGCTGGTTGTGGTCATGGCCGATGCTGCTCTCGATGTAAGTGCCCGCGGCCAGCGTCTCGTCGGCGTTGATGGCCGACACGCTGCCCCCCTCCGGCATCCGCGCCAGCTTGCGCGTCTCGCCGGTGTCGAGGTTGGTCACGTACAGCGATTGATCTTCTGGCTTGGTATAAAAAACGCGGGGCGTTTTGCGTCCGACTTCGATCACATGCACATGGCCATGCACAACGGAACGCGTCTTCCAAGTGGTCAGGTCGAGCGCCGAGATACCATCCGGCGTTGTGTAGACCATCACTTTACCGTCAGGCGTGTAGCTGTTCACATTGAAATAGAAGCTGGCGGAACCGGGTTCCGTGGTAAGTCGCACGACGCGGTGTCCGGTATCCGCGTCGATCCAGGAGGTTGGGGGTTCCACTCCGGCCGGCGACAGCGCTGCACTCCGCTGTGCCGCCGTGGTGGAAACCATACAGCACAGAAACAAAAAAAATGAGTGCGCGCGCGGGGTCATCAGTTGTGCCCTCGGTGTTTTTCAGTGAGCTTTTCAACCTCCGCGCTCGCCAGCAGGAATCCGCCAACGCCGTAGGTGTAGCTCGCGGACGGCGGATAGTGAGCGGGTGCGGCGCCGGTTTGCTGGATATTCCCCAGACGGCCATCCGCGTAGATTTCACCGACCAAACCACGCCATGCCTTCTTGATGACCGGTAAATAGGTTGCCCGGTCCAGCTCACCATGATTCACACCCCAGGCCAAGGCATACGTGATCAGCGCCGAGCCTGAAGTCTCTGGCTGCGGGTAGTCGCTGGGATCCAACAGATCGGAATGCCATAATCCAGTCTTTGGGTCCTGCAGTTCCTTCACGGCCGAGGCCATCTGGCGCAGCTGGTTCTCGTAACGGCCTCGATTCGGTTCGTCAGACGGAAGGTAATCGAGGGTGCGCACAATGCCTCCCATCACCCATCCGTTCCCGCGCGACCAGAAAATCGGCTGGCCTGTCGCGCCGGTCTTGTGGAGAAAGGTAATGTCGCGGTAGTAGAGGTGCCGCTGCGGGTCAAAGAGCAAGTCCGACGTTTCCCACCAATGCTTGTCGATGTAGTCAAGGTATTTTTGATCGTGCGTAACCGCATACATCCTCGACCATACCGGCGGCGCCATAAAGAGCGCATCGCACCACCACCAAACGATTTGCGCCTGGTTCGCTGGAATCCTCGCCGCACCGCCTGCCAGTAAATCGTCGAGAGCGGCCCGCGTCGGGGCAATTTTCTCCGGAGCTGGCTGCAACATCTCCAGTTCAAGATAGGTTTGGCCCAGGCTCTGGTTGTCCGCATCCGGATGCTCCGAACGCAGCTCCCAGTGGAATTTCTCCGCCATGGCCTGCATGGCGTCGCGGTACTTCGGCTCGTTCAATTCCGGCGTGGCCGCCATGAACCCTGAATACAGCACGCTCCAAGTCCAGATCCGGTCAAAATACTGTTGGGACCAATTCAGTTCCCAGTCCGCCACTTTGCGCGCCGCCGCTCGCACGGCGGCGGGTTTCAAGGCCGGCGAAAGTTTTGCTCGCGGCCCCGGAGCATCAGGAGCATCGCCGAAGTGACGCGAGATATCGCGGTGGCTGCCCTGCTGCTCCTCCGGCGGCATTGCCTTCGTCTGCGCAGCGGTGACGGGGCTGGAACTCTGCCCGTGAAGATCCGCCGCAAGGAGCGCGCAGCTTAGGACCACGCCCATGGCAGCGAAAAAAATGAGACTCCGGTTCGGAAGTGTGTAGTGCACGAGGTTTTGCCTTTCTCCTGACAGGGTGGTGTGATTTGCCGTTCCAGGCTCCAGCACACAATACGCGACTAAAATTGATATTGTCAATAGGGCTTTTATTTCTCATTTGAACTACAGGCATAATGATCACTGATTGTTGCGCGTTGGCCTATGGTTTTTGCTCTGCGGGGAGTGATATTGCCATGCCAGGAATGATGCGTAGTGGTCCCAGAATCCCCGACGGCAGCGGCTCCAGATGATCCATGTCCTGGGGCGCGAAGCGCTTTCCATACTTCGCCCACAGCAGTGTGTAGTCCTTCGGCGCTCGGCCGGCCAGCGAGTTGATCGCGGTGTTCGCCACTATCACCTTCAACTCATTTGTGCCGCCGTGCAGCAGCGGGGCAATGTCGATCCTGTAAGGTGGATGCCACACCGAACCCGCACGCTTTCCATTCACGTACACCACCGCCGCATCGCGCAGTGGAGCGTCATACCAGGCGCGCATGCCCGGCTGGTTCAGCGGCTTTCTCTCCACCGGCACGCCCTCGCCAAAGTCGAGAATCGCGGTGTGCGCGCGTGCCACGTCCTCCGGGATTTCGACAGAGCGCTCATAGGTGGCCGTTCCGGAGTAGTAGATTTCCGCGCCATCCTCGAGCCATGAATGCAGAGTCTGCATCATCTCGGTGGCTCCGCTCTTGTCGAAGGTCACTTTCCAGTCGTGGCTGAGATCGATGGGTGCAAAGACGGCGTCTGGGGCTGTCTGCGACGGCGCAACGCGGTCCGCAAAGACCACCACGCGCGACTCGTAGGGAGCCAGCGACATCGCGATGGACGAACCTTTGCCCGCGCCTGTCACGCTGCCCGTGAATGGATCCCACCACTCAGCCGCCGCTCGTTCGGTGCGGTAGGTCGCCGTGAAGCTCTGCGGTCGATTTCCTGTGTTGGCAACAAAATAGATGTCAGCGTCCGGGAGCCGGCGATGGATGAAACTTACGTCGGTCACGGGCGGTTGCACTTCCAGATCCGGCTTGAAAAAAGTTGCCAACGTCGCGCCAACTTCTTTCGTCTCCTGCAAGAGCCTGGTATTCTTCGCAGCTTGAGCAAACAGTTGTTGCGAGATAGCCTGCACCGCCGCGCTGTCTCTCGGACCCTCGATGAACCCCGGCGCGCGCTTGGGCGCAGAGCCGGTGGCAATCACCACGCCGCCGTGGCCGGCATAATCGGCGATCCTGCGATACGTCGCCAGCGGCAGCCGTTCGAGATGCGGGATCACGAGCGCCCGGTAGGGTATGCCCACCCGGTCAATTGCTTGGGCATCGACAAAGTCGAAGTTGTAGCCCGCATCAAGAATGGCCGGGATGAGTTCAGGCCCCAGCAGCTTGCCCATTCGGTCGCTGACGGAGGCCTCGCCCAGCCGGAACTGCGCCTGCGCATCCTCCTCCGGCAATAGAACAGCAACATCGTTGGCGGGCTTCCCCTGCCGCAACAGCCAGCTTACGCGTGTGAGATATGCCGTCACATCGGGCATTACGTTCCACCAGGGATTGCGGTCGTTGAAGACAGCCGCCGCGTAGAATGAGTTGCCCGGCTCACCGGCTGACAGCGGCGAATACGGCCAGCCGTGCCCCACCAATTGATTGACCCCTTGCAGGAAAAATGTGTCGGCCTCGGTTTTCATATCAAGCGGTGTGGCGCGAAAGGCAGGCGAGTGCAACCACGTCCAGGTCTCCGCGGAAGTGACTGGCCGCCCGTAGAGATGGCTGGCCGAGGTTGTCCAGCGCGTATAGGAGAATGGCCCATGCCACTGCGATCCTTCGCCTTCGGGCAACTCCACCAGGCGGTTGCTTGACAGAGTGACAGCGGGAATTCCGTAACTCTGAGAGCGCAAGTGCGTGTGGTGCGCACGCGCCCAGGTATTGATCTGCTCCAGATAGTTGCTGTCGATCAGCTCCGCCAGCGTGCGTCCCCAGTCGTAGCGCAGGTCGGCGGCCTGCTCGCTCGTCCCTGCAATGAGCTCCGGCAGATGCGGCTCCAAATCGTAACCACGCCGGCGCTGGAACTCGCCGAGCAGTTCCGGTGTCCAGTCCGAACCATAGACCTCCAGGCTGTCGCTGAAGACAGAATAAGGCGGATGGTCGCCGAAGGCGCGTAGCAGGGGTTCGGCGACGTTCTGCAGGTGATCCGCGACGGCCTGGTGGCTGAAGTGGTCGATGACAAATCCTTCCGCGCCCCAGGCAGGCCGCTTCACCTGCTGCCCGGTACGGCCAGCGATGAAGAACAATACCACCTGTGCGCCCGCGCGATTTGCAGGCAGACTCAATCGCCCATCCTGAACCGGACCCACTCTCTGCGCATGGTCTGCATCGTAGCTCTCCACGCTCCCGGTCGCCAGGAACGATGCCAACAGCTTCTCTCCGTTCTCCATTGATGGAGCCGCTATCGAGGACTCGCTCCTGGCAATCGGAACGATCACCACACGCAGACGCCCCGCGGCTTCCGTCACAGGCACCCATTCTCCCCCGTAGGGCCAGCCGCTCCCCAGCGTAATGCTTATCCGCATTCCCAGAGCGGTTCCTGTCTTGTCGGCAAGGTTGACCATATCGAGAAACTCGGGCGACAGAAACCGCATATTCCGGAATCCGTGGGTTGGATCGTCAACTTCAAGCGGATAAACAGGCTGGATCTCCGCCCCGCCGATGCCGCCCGCCTTCATCGCGCGCAACTCGCGTACGAGCTCCGTTTGCTCCACAGCCGGACCAAACCACCACCAGCGCATCATTGGCCGTGCATCCATCGGCGGCGCGGCAAATCTCTGCCGCAACGCCTGAAGGCTGCTGGCGCTCTCAGCGGGTTTGATGGGTGCACCGGTAGGTTTCTGACATACAACTGCCGCCGCGCACCCTGCAAGCACTATTAGAACCCATCCATTTTTCACCGGCATGACTCCTCTTCTGACCGAGTATTATCTTATCTCGGTGTCCATGGAGTCGAAGATTCGTTACGAGATGAACTTCTCGATTGAACAGGAGGATGCGGGTCAACGCTGCACCGCCCAACTGCTCCAGGATGCGAAAGCGGACCCGCCGTAGAATCGGTGCGCGCTGCAAATTACCTGTGTTCATCGCGAGTTGATGCTTACAAAGCGCTGTCGAAGCTCTTGCGCCGCTCGGCCAGCTCGCCGGAGATTTGCAGGTTCAGCTTCTTGTCGATGCGATAGAAGAGCAGGAAAATTGCAACGGCCAGGAAGAATCCGCCGGAATAGACCGAGGCAATCAGGCGAATGCCTTCCAGCGCGCCTTCGGTCTGCTCGACATTGGGTTGGTAGTTATAGACGGCGAGAAGCCAGCCGGCGATAGCACCGCCCAGAGCTAATCCAATCCACAGTGCAAAGACGACGGCTGAGGTGACAGTGCCCGTGGCGCGGCGTCCTGTCTTCCATTCGCCATAATCGGCCACGTCGCCCATCATCGACCAAAGCAGCGGGCCAGAGCAGCCAAAGGCGAATTGGCGCAGAACTTCCAGAACAATGATCGGCACTGTCGCAGTCGCGGGCAGAAAGAGCAGCAAGACACAGAAGATGCCCGTCAGCAGCATGCTGAGGAAGAAGAGCAGGCGCTTGCCGATACGCTTGGTCAAAGCAGTGGAACTGGCTACACCAATCAATACAGCCGTCAATCCAAAACCGTTGAACCAACTGAAAAGTATCTTGTTGTGAGCGCAGTAAATAAAGTAAGGGAGCATCACGCTGCCACGGATCATCAGGGCGACGAAGTAACAGGTCGTTACCAGGAAGAGCACAATCCATGGGCCGTTCTTCATCAGATCGCTCAGATCCAGCAGCACCGAGGAATCCTGCTTGGGGTCGGGCTGGATGCGCTCTTTGGAGACGGCAAAGGCAATCAGGAACAAGCCCACGCTGGCAGTCAGAAAGATGCCCATCGTCAGTTGATAACCGCGGGCATTGCTGCCGTGCCCGAGATAAACCACCATGGGGATGGCCAGGCTCTGCACGATAAAGCCCGCGCCGTTGGCAAAGAGCTGGCGGTAGGATGCGATGCTGTTCCGCTCGTTCGGGTCGTCGGTCATCACGCCGGTCAGCGAGGCGTAAGGCACATTGTTCATCGTGTAGATGAGGCGCAGCAGCAGATAAGTGACCCAGGCGTAAACGAGCTTCGCGCCAATGCTCAGATCAGGCGTGGTGAAGGTTAGAATGCCGATGACGCCAAAGGGGACGGCGGTCCACAGCAGCCAGGGGCGGAAGCGCCCCCAGCGGGTATGCGTGCGGTCGGCGATGACGCCCATGATGGGATTGAAGACCGCTGCGCCCAGACCGACGACGAGAAACATGGTGCCCGCCTGTGCCGGGGTCAAACCGAAGGTATCGGTGTAGAAGTTCAACTGCAAGGCCATCATCGCCTGAAAGACGAAGTTGGCCGCCATGTCGCCCAGGCCGTATCCGAACTTCTCTCCGAAGGAGAGTTTTGTTGTAACGCTCATCGGTTTCTCGCTTTCGCTTTTGTTGCTTTTCAGGAGCCTTAACAGCTCGTAGCTAAAGTCTGTCTTGTATCAGGGCACGACTTTAGTCGTGCCGCAAACGCATCAACATAAATGCGGGCTTTAGCCCCTGAGGGAATGTATCCGGAATTTTCAACTTCATCACAAGCTGCTAAAACTCCCTCTGGAATCTTTCATCGACAACAATAGAATCATGGCTTGGATTCTATCGCTTTTGTTGCTTGCGGCGGAATGCTCTCTGCTTGTTTGCTCACTTCGAGAACGGTAATCGACATCTGCTGATTTCCAGGGACAAGTTCCAACCCCAGCTTCTCTTTGAGGACGGCGTTCACACCATCAATGTCGCTTCCGGAAAAGTTGAATCGCGTGTCGAAAGCGCCGTCGATGCCGGTCTCGTTGACTACGGGGTTCTCAAGCCCTGTTGCCAGAATATAGGCCAGATCGTCCATGCTTCCGTTCATCAGAACGTAAATTCCGTGCCAGTAGCCTCGCTTTACCTTATGGGTAGAACCCGATGGGCTAAGCAACTTCTTGCTTGCCTCGGTCGCACGGAGAATGTACGCGTTTTGGGTGATGGTTCTGGGCTGAATCTGCAAATGCAATCCAGAAAGAACAGCTTGCTGGACGGCCGCATCTTGCACGGATTTAGGCACATCCACGAAATTCATGCGCAGGTCGTAGTGGCCCTCCGGCAGCGATTCCTTCACAACATACCGATTTTCGAAGGGGTTAAAGACAGTTGACATCAGGCCATCCGCATGACCTCCGAGGAAATCCGTGCCGGTGGGCGGATGGTTGACCGTGGAGTCTTTTTCATCGGGCGCGGCTTTACTGAAGGAAACAGCAAACAAGGCTTGCGTTGAGGTATCTGTTGCAGAAGCGCTGCTTGATGTGGCGATTTCCGACACCGGCTTGAAGGCGACGCTTTTTCCTTCCGCCACGGCCTGCAAATCGGCGGCGCTCACCGAATCGATCTCCGTTGCAGCGACAATTTTTCCATTTCCATCGATGATAATGCTCGTCGGCCTGGACTTGATTCCGTACCATGCAATGACACCGCCAGAAGTATCGACGCCAACCCATCCGGCCATCTTTTTCTTTGTCAGAAATCTCTGGACATCCTTAGGGTCTTCGTCGTCGATGGAGATGAACTGAAACTTTGCCGGGTCGAGTGATTCCACAAGCTGATTGATGTGCGGAAGGCTGGCCACGCAGGGAGAACACCATGTGGCCCAGAACTCCAGCACGACGACTTTTCTCTTGAGGCTGGCCCAATCAGCTTTTGCGCCCAGAGGAGCTTGCAGCAATTGCAGAGAATCCAAGGGCGGAGCGGGCGTACCTTTTTCAGGATGCGCCCACAGCGAAAGTGTTCCTAGCAAAGCCGCTGAAAATGCAATCAGTCCATCTCGCAAGGCTAGGCGAAGGTGCAAACTTCCATATTTTGGTCGCATACAATACCAAGCTTTCGCAGGGGCTAAAGCCCTCCCATTATTTTGTCCGGCTTGCGGCACGGCTAAAGCCGTGCCCTGTTACAAAACAAGCCTGAAATCGAGTCTTTCGCAGCCTTTAAAGCCGTACACAGTTGCAAAACAGGTTTCTTTTTGAGATTGCACGCTTACTTGGTTACGGTAAGCGTCAGCTTGGTAAGGTCGGCATCTTGCGAGGAGTTGCCGACCATGATCTCGAAGTCGCCCGGTTCGACGACGTACTTCATGTTGATGTCGTAGAACGAGAGCAGATCGGGCGTGATGTCGATCGAGACCGTGGTGCTTTCTCCCGGCTCCAGCCAGACCTTCTTGAAGCCCTTCAGCTCCTTGACCGGCCGCGTCACGGAACTGAAGAGGTCGCGGATGTACATCTGCACCACTTCGCTGCCCGCGCGTTTGCCGGTATTCTTCACTTCCACCAGCAGCCGCGTCGTGCCCTTTGCGCCCGATCTTCTTCTTGGCCAGGCGAGGATTGGTGATCTCGAAGCTGGTATAGCTCAAGCCAAAGCCGAAGGGATAGAGCGGCGTGGCGTCGTCAAAGAGATAGCCGCGGCGCGCCGAGGGCTTGTAGTTGTAGAAGGCCGGCAGATGGCCGACCGAGCGGGGAATGGTGATGGGCAGCTTGCCACCGGGGTTCACGTCGCCGAAGAGCGCATCGGCCACGGCGCGGCCCGTCTCCTGGCCCATGTACCAGCACTCGAAGATCGCCGGAACGCTCTTGCTCAACTCAGTGATGGAGAGCGGGCGGCCATTGAAGACAAGCGCCACGACCGGCTTGCCCAGTGCGACCATCGCCTCGACCAGTTCGTTTTGTCTTCCGATAAGATCGAGACTAGTACGGTCGCCCATGTGGTTACGCGCCCAGGCCTCGCGCGAGGTCTGCTCGTTGCCGCCGATGGCCAGCACAATCACGTCGGCATTTTTGGCCACTTCGACGGCCTCGGCGATCTGCTTGCGGTCCTCCGCCGGATCGCTGGCAACAACGGGGTCGATATTCCAGCTTCCGCCGATAGTGATCTTGCAGCCTTCGCTGTAGAGCACTTCGACGTGCTTGCCGACCTTGGCCTTGATGCCGTCCAGCACCGTGACATTGTGCTCCGGCACGCCGCTGTAACCGCCCAGCAAACTGCGGTTGGCGTTGGGTCCGATGACGGCAATGCTCTTGAGTTTCTTGGCGTTCAGCGGCAGCAGGTTGCCTTCGTTCTTGAGCAGCGTGATGGTCTCATGCGCCGCCTGGAGAGCCAGTTCGCGATTGGCTTCCGAGCCGACGACCTTGGCCGCGATCTCCGGATCAACATACGGATCGTCGAAGAGGCCCAGGACGAACTTCCAATAAAGCATGGGCGCCACCAGCTCATCCAGCTCCTTTTCTTTGAGGACGCCCTTCTTGACCAGCTCCTCCAGATGCAGGTAGCAGTCCGGGTCGGGCAGTTCGATATTGACGCCCGCCTTGACGGCCAGCGCGCAGGCCTTCTTTTTGTCCTCGGCCAGGAAGTGGCCGTGCGTGTCGGGCCGGTAGTTCAACTCCCAGATCGCATAGTAATCGGAGACGAGATAGCCCTTGAAGCCCCACTCCTTGCGCAGCACGTCGCGCAGCAGCCAGTTGTTGGCGTGTGAGGGAACGCCGTCCACCTCGTTGTATGAGGGCATGATGCTGATCGCTCCGGCGTGCTTCAGAACTTCCTTGAAGGTGAAGAGGAAGGTCTCGCGCAGCACGCGCATACTGACGTTGGCCGGCGCGCAGTTCTGGCCGGACTCCGGCTCGGCGTGGCCCACAAAGTGTTTCAGCGTGGCGATGACGTGCTTCTTGTCGCGGAACTTCCTGATCGCCCTGGAAGCCGCGGACTGAAGCAATACCAAGTCGCGAAACCAGGAATGGGTCTTCGCCATAGGTCTCTTCGACGCGGCCCCAGCGTGGCTCGCGCGCCACATCCACCACAGGAGTGAGCGCCTGATGCGTGCCGCGCACGCGGGCCTCTTCGGCGGTCATCGTGAAGAGCCGCTCCACCAGCTCTGGATTGAAGGTTGCGCCCAGGCCGATGGGTTGCGAAAAACTGGTTCCCGCCGGCGCCGCGTGGCCGTGCAGGCACTCTTCATGGAAGACCACTGGAATGCCCAGGCGAGTGTTTTCCAGGAAGAACTTCTGAATCTCATTGGTCAGCGCGGCCATTTCGCGGGCGTTCCTGCCGCCGCCGGCGTCCGAGGGCCGGCCCACCTGCCCGATGCCGCGCCCGCCCTTGAAGGCCACTTTGGCTTTGGCGAGATCGAAGTTGCCCTTTTCGTCCACCAGCTTCTGCGCCTTCTCCTGCCAGACGCAGCGCATCTGTTCGGCCTTCTCCTGCACGGTCATGCGCTTCAGCAAATCCTGGACGCGCGCGGCTGGGGACAGTTTGGCATTCTTGTAGGCAGGCACGGATTTGGACGTGGCTTTGGGCGCTGCTTTGGCTTTGGAGACGGTCTTCTTCATGGTCTTGATTCCTCTGGATGATGGATCATGGGCATCCGCGGCGATGGAGCCTCTGAAAGAATCGCTGGCGGTTTGCGCTACAGGCTATGATACACATCCCGAAAGACATCAGCACTTTCTCCAGTTGAACTGCAACTTTGTTTGAAAAGCCGTGTCTAAATAAGCAACCGGCGAGCAATTCCCGGCCGTGCTTCCCACAATTCCATCGTTGAGGTTTCGGCATGAATTCTTCCCGTTGGCAGTTCTTGACGCGGTGTGTGCTTTTACTTTTTGGAGCAGCGGCTCTTGCGGTTGCACCGGCCCTCGCGCAGTCTTCACCTTCCCCAAATCCTTTCGCGCTCAGTTCACCGGCAACGGGTGATTCGAGTTCCAGTATTGCGCTGCTCCGACCCGCGGAGACCTCCGGTGGCGGTACGGCTCAGGATAATTCAGCAAACACCGGAGGGCGCGTTCATTATGGCAACTGGAAGCAATATGCCGAGAGCAACTTCGCCTTCGAAGCCGGTGCCGGCTTCAACGCGCCTGTGGGCAATGACAGGTCAAAAGGCGACGGCGGACCCTACATCACCTGGGGCGGAAACTTCACCGTGGGAGGCGGCGCATACTTTACCAAGCGCATCGGGCTGCTGGCTGAGTATCAGTTCCTTGACAACAAACTGCCCGGTAGCCTGATTGCGGAAGTTGGCACACAAGGCGGCCACACTCATATCTGGTCGCTCACGCTTGATCCAGTTATCGATCTCTTTCCCAAACGGACCAACAGCCTCTATGTAACCGGCGGCGGCGGCTTCTATCGCAAGGTGACCAGCTTCACCGTTCCGGAAGAAGAGGAGGAGTGCGATTACTACTGCGGCATCGTGGTCGCCGACGCGACGGTCTTTCATTTTTCGTCGAATCAGGGAGGTATGAACTTTGGGCTGGGTTACACACACAAGTTTCCCGGCCTTTACGGCGACGGCAGGACCAAGCTCTACGCCGAGGCTCGCTATCTGTTTGTGGATACGCCAAAAGTCACCGCAACCAACGGCACGGGAACCACTGGACTGATTCCCATCACACTCGGCGTGCGCTGGTAAACGCCGGCTCCAGTGTAGTGAATCCTCAACAAATTCAAGTAAAAGGGCACGGTTCATCTTATGATCAGATCGTGTTAACAGGCCCAGGTCTCAAGCACTCCCCTTCAACGAGTCTGTAGTGGCAAAATGAAAACATGCCGTCCACTGATTTATCTTCCGCCGTCCCCATCGTCCTCTCTGCCACGCAGGCCCGCGTCCTGGGCGCGCTCATGGAAAAGGAGGTCACTACACCGGAGTATTACCCGCTCTCGCTCAACGCTCTGATCAACGCCTGCAATCAGCGCAGCAACCGCGAACCGGTAATGAACCTGGACGAAGAGGCGGTGCGCATGGCCCTGCATCGGCTGGATGACTTGAAACTCGCCGGCCGCGCCCGCTCTTCCGAGGGCCGTGTCGCCAAGTACGAACATTGGCTGGGCGAGGCCTTCAACTTCAGCCGTGCCGAGACGGCGCTGATCTGCGTGCTTCTTTTGCGCGGCCCCCAAACCCCCGGCGAGCTGCGCGGTCGCACCGAGCGCATGCACTCCTTCGAGGAGCTGGCCGATGTGCTCGCCGGCCTGCAGAAGCTGATGGAGCGCACTCCGCCTTTGGCTGCCATCCTGCCCCGCCAGCCCGGAACCAAGGAGTCGCGCTACATGCACCTGCTCTCTGGCGAAGTCGATTCGCTGCCCGCAGCCTTCGCCACCGAGCCGGTCTATGCCTATAACGACAACCGGCGCGAGGCCGCTCCCCACGCTGAACAAGACCCCGTCCAGAATGCCATCCGCGAAGACCGCATCACCCGCCTGGAGGCTACCGTTGTCGAACTGCGCCAGGAAATCACCGCGCTCCGTGCGAAGATTGATGACCTCTTTGGAGATGGATAGATCGCAATCCTTTCTGCATGGATCCCAGGTCTGAAGACTGAAACCCGGGCATCCATGTCACACATTGGAGCCAGACAGGGGTCCCCGTCATAATGATGGAGTGTGCCCTGATGCCTGCCAGTGACTCCTCAACACGCGCTATGCCCTCGCTGCATGAGTTTTTTGCGCCAGGGGGGATGCTGGCGCAATCGCCGCTGCCGTATGAGTACCGGCCGGGGCAGTTGGAGATGGCCAAGGCTGTCGAGCGGGCGCTGGGCGAGCGGCGGCATCTGATTGTCGAGGCGGGGACGGGCACCGGCAAGACGCTGGCCTATCTGCTCCCCGCACTGCGCACCGGTCAGCGGGTGATCATCTCCACTGGCACCAAGGCGCTGCAAGATCAGCTCTACTTCCGCGACATTCCCTTTCTTGAGACGTTGTTGGGCGATCTGCGCGTCTGCTATATGAAGGGTCGAGCCAACTACCTCTGCCGCCATAAACTGGCTGCGTTGCGCTCGCAGCCGATCTTGTCGGGCCTGGAGGAGATCGACCAGTACCGGCAGATCAGTGAGTGGGAGCAGCAGACCGAGACCGGCGACCGGGCAGAGCTGAGCGGAATGCCCGAGTCGAGCGCGCTTTGGCAGAAGCTGGACGCGCGGACCGAAGCCTGCCTTGGCACAACCTGCCCGGATTACCGGCGCTGCTTCATCACCGAGATGCGCCGCACGGCTCTCGAGTCGGATATTATCATCGTCAACCACCATCTCTTCTTTGCCGACGTTGCGGTCAAGCGCGAGGCTGGAGGCGCGCCCGACGCCGGTATTCTGCCCGAGGCCGCGGCGGTGATCTTTGACGAAGCGCACGAGTTGGAGGATGTGGCGTCGAGTTACTTTGGCCTCTCGGTGAGCAACATCCGTTTCGAGGAGCTGGCGCGTGACACCGATACGCTGCTGCGCGGCAAGCAAGGCGCGGAGAGCCTGCCCGCCGTGACGCAGCAACTGCGCGAACGTGCGCGGATGTTCTTTGCCGGATTGCCGTTGGCGGGCGATGGCCGCCAGCCATTCGTGGGCCGCGAGGAGTTTCTGGAGACGCAGGGCGACCTCTACATGGCCGTGCGCGCTACGCTGCGGCGGTTGGAAGATGAGATGGGCGGAATGAAAGAGGTGGACGAAGCGCCCGGACTGCGCAAGCGCGTGCAGCGGCTGCGCTCGGAGCTGGAGTTTCTGCTCGAGTCGAGCGCCAATAACATGGTTTATTGGATGGAGAGGCGTGCGGCAGCCGGAGGTTCTCAAGACAAGTCTGCCGCACGCAGTGCGTTCAGGCCGCAATCGCGCACGACTTTCTTGCAGGCTACGCCGATCGATGTCTCCGAGTTACTCTTCGAGTTAGTCTTCGATCAGATTCCTACGGTCGTGCTCACTTCGGCGACACTGACCGTGCAAGGCGGCTTTGAGCATATTCGCAAGCGGTTGGGACTCAGCGAGGCCCGTGAGTTAGTGGTGCCATCGCACTTCAAATATGGCGAGCAGGCGCTGCTTTATCTTCCGCCGGAGATGCCGGACCCGCGCGAGCCGGAGTTTGCCGAGGCTGCAGCGCACTGCATACAGAGCGTGCTGGAACTTTCGCGCGGGCGCGCCTTCTGCTTGTTTACAAGTTATGCGCAGATGCGCGAGTCTTACGAAAGGCTATTGCCAGTGCTGGATTTCCCCATCCTTCTGCACGGCACCGCGCCGCGCAAGGCGCTGCTGGAGCAATTTCGCGAGACGCCCAATGCGGTTCTCTTCGGCACTTCGAGCTTTTGGCAAGGTGTGGACGTGCAGGGCGAAGCATTGAGCTGTGTGATTATTGATCGCTTGCCCTTTGCCGTGCCCAGCGATCCAGTGGTTTCAGCACGCATGAAAGCAATTGAAGAGAATGGCGGAAAGCCTTTCTTTGACTATCAGGTTCCTTCCGCTGTTCTGACGCTGAAGCAAGGCTTCGGACGCCTGATCCGCTCGCTGGAGGATCGCGGCGTGCTGGTGCTGCTGGACCCGCGCGTGCGCACCAAACGCTATGGACAGACCTTTCTGGCCAGCCTTCCCCCCTATCGGATGACCACAACTATCACCGACGTGGAAGAGTTTTTCGGCGCAACAACAAATCCCGCCTCGCTGGCATAGCGGGTAAGGTGTTGATTATTTTGGTTTGCAAACGTAAATGTCGCCTGCTTCGGGAGCCCGGACGCATCCAAAGGCTGGAGATTGTTGTTTCTTGGATGAAAACGACAAGACTCCGGAGACTATAGCACATACCAGAAGCGTCGTGTAGAGTGTAACAATCACGTAACGCGGGCGCGCTTCACGCAGGCTTGAAAAGGTAAAACCTCTTCGAATTTCAGCAAATCGTCCGAAGCGGTGCGCCATTATTTTGGCTTGAAACTCCATCTGAGTTTGCTCATCAGCATCGCCTCGGGCCAGGAACGCATAGTAACTGCGTATAGCATCCTCGATTCTGTTCACATGCTGCAGCACCTTGGCATATAGCCAGGAGTGGTAACCATCAATGAACGCAATCAGGAGTGTCACAACCACTGCGAGTACTGCAATCTCCCAGCGCTCCGCCTGGAATGTAAGGCCTATAAGCGCGGAACTCAGTGCAATTCCCCAGCCGCGAATTGTGAAACTGCTGCTGATAATGCTCTCGATCACTTCGGTTGTTTTCTCGTAGTCGAGTTCGAGCACTCGAACAAGTTCTTTCTGTGTATCTTTGTTCATTTCTGCACCGACTGCAAAGCATGTTGCAATGCCGCGCGAGCTTTGAAAGACTCGCGCGCAATGTCCGTTAGCTTCTCTGACTCAGCCCACCGAGTGATGCTCTGAAGCAAGTTGTCGAGAAAATCTTGAAACCTCGATAGAGCATCACCGCTTCCGCCTCCGTACTCCTCGGCAAAAACATCGTAGCGCATATCGCAGTAACCTTCGAATCGCGCGATCAGCAGGACGGTCTCTTTCCGCTCTTTTGCACCTGCCTGAAGGCGAAGCCTGACAGCCGATTCCTTGGCTTCATTTCCAAAGCCGGTAATCTCCTGCTTCATCCGATTTTGGAAAGACTGGGCAAAGAAGTTGTCGCAGAAGTCGATCGGCTGAGACGAAGCTTTCTTGTCGCGCTCAACTTCAGCGGAGTATTCGATCACTCTTTCAAACAATTCCGGCGCAATAAATGGTGTCATAGGCATCCCGCACGTACTGCTAGAAAATCGATTGCATTTACCGCCTCTTCCATCTTCATGGCCGCGTCATGATAAGAGAATGGCAGCGTCTCACGTTTGCGGCCGTTTACCAAGCAATAAAATGGCCGCAGTTCGGCAATCGTTGCAACTCGCTTTGACAGATCCGGATTCAAAGTTACGAATCGCTCGAACGCGGTATCTCGATTGAACTCGAATACTCCGTGGCTCGCTAATCCGAGCATGATCACGCCCTTTCCAATCGAATAGAGGTGCGACAGACAGAACAGGAAATTGTTATTGTAACGCTTTGGATGCCTATAGGGAGCTAGCTTCTTGCGGTATTGCTTGATCTCTACGGCGATATCTTCCTGGGTAACGGTGGAAGTGTCCAGTATTTTGTTCAGTATGCCGGCTGGATCAAATAGCACCATGCCTTCTATCTTCAGGTGAGCGGTGAACAATGGATGACGCTGGCACGATGTTACAAATGAAGATGTCTGGTAATAAATCAGTGAGACCTGACTCCGTTCAGAAATCACTTCTCTAAACGCAGTCGCTGTCAGATTCGGGTCTGAACTGATAACAAGGAGATCAATATCGCTCCAGGGATTGGCATCACCTCGTGCTACCGATCCGCATAAAAGGACAGCCTCGATTAATGGAAACGCACCAATGAGCTGGGATGTGAACTCTCTGGCATCGCCAATTGTCGGAGTGTCAAGTCCTGTTTCCATAACCCTAGCTTCGATTGACAGTGAGTATCCAAGGACAGGAGTGAAAATTTTGCAGTTAGCCTGATCACGAATTTTCATTCTGATCTTGAATCCGAAATTATTCTACGCTTTTTTTCAACTTAGATCGATCAAAACTTCCCGATCGGCAGAAATGGCGGAAGGTCCTGTTCATCGGCTGAGAAGAATCACAATGAGTTCTGGAAGCTGTGCCCTATTCATCACAGTCTTGTCGCGATGAGCGGGAGTCAGGTTCGCCTCTACACAGAAATCTGGGCGGTTTCCTTCTTGATTTTTTGGATGAGTGAATTATCCAAATGCCTTTTCTTCAAGAACTTTGCGGAGAATTATTTCCCGTTTGCGTAACAGGCCCTACATACTTTCACTTGCTGACTTCATCATCGGTCCAGTCTTCCCCGTTGACCTGAATGACCGCATCGGAATCGAGCTCTTCGCTTAATGAAGCGAGCAACTGTTGCACCGTTCTTGCAAGGCCGGGAACAACAACCTGCGCTGCAATCTCATTCAACGGAATCAGCATAAAGGCCCTCTCCGCTAGTCGTGGATGCGGAATCTCCAGCCCCGGCTCTCTGATTTGCAAATCACCGTAGAGCAGAATATCCAGGTCCAGCGTGCGTGGGCCATTCTGAAAGCCCGCCGTCCGCTCCCGCCCAAAATCCTGCTCGATCGCATGCAACCCAACTAGCAGCGCAAGCGGCGCAAGCCCCGTTTCCAGCGCCACCACCGCATTTACAAAGCGAGGCTGCTCGGCAAAGCCCACAGGCGTGGTCGAGTAAAGCGACGACTGTCGCACCACGCGCCCCAGTGAGTGGAGCCTGCGTGCCGCGGCCGCCAGAGTTGCCTCTGGCTCGCCCACCCAACTGGCCAGGTTCCCGCCCATCCCGATGTACGCAATTGGCATTGATTTATGCTGCCGCGACCTGCATGAAATCCAGCGCGCGCTCCAAATAGGACTTCAACTCCCGCCGGTGAACCACCGCGTCCAGGAAGCCCTTCTCCAGCAGGAACTCTGAGCGCTGAAAGCCCTCGGGAAGCTTTTGCCGGATCGTCTGTTCAATCACGCGCGGTCCGGCAAAGCCGATCAGCGCCCCTGGCTCGGCGATATTCAGGTCGCCCAGCATGGCGAAGCTGGCTGTCACGCCGCCTGTAGTGGGGTCGGTAAGCAAGCAAATATAGGGAACGCGGGCGTCGTCCAACTGCGCCAGCGCCGAGGAGATCTTGGCCATCTGCATCAGGCTGGCCACGCCCTCCATCATGCGGGCGCCGCCCGATGCCGCCACCACAATCAGCGGCATGCGCCCCACGCGCGCGCGGTCCACGGCGCGGGTAATCGTCTCACCCACCACCGCACCCATCGAGCCGCCAATAAAGCCATACTCCATCGCGCTGACCACAACCGTATGCTTACCCAACTGCCCGACGGCATTCAGAATCGCATCGTCCAGTCCGGTCGCAGCCTGCGCCGCCCGCAGCCGCTGCTTGTAGGGCTTGATGTCAGTAAAGTTCAGCGGATCGGTCGAGCGCAGCCCGCCATCCACCAACTCATAACCCGGCGCCAGCAGCAGGTCGATCCGCTGCCGCGCACCGATCTTGAAGTGGTGCTGGCAGCGCGGACACACATTCAAGTTGGCCAGCAGATCCGCCTTCCACACCGGCGCCTTGCAGCCCGTGCATTTAATCCACAACCCCTCGGTGAGTACCCGTGACTCTACCGCTCCGCCTTTGAGGCCGGGACCATGCTCGCTGTGCTCTCGTTTGAACCAGGTCATTCAATCTCTCCTAATACTCAATTCCCCGTTGCGCTAGAATCCCCTTCTGATAGGCGTGCTTCACTTCGCGCATTTCAGTCACGGTGTCGGCCATCTCAACCAGCAGCGGATGCGCGCCCCGCCCTGTCAGGATCACGTGCACCATCTCCGGCCGCCCGCGCAGCGCCTCAGCGACTACCGTCGCATCCAGCATTCCGTAGCCAATGGCGTAATTGATCTCGTCCAGCACCACCATATCCCACTCACCGGAGTTGATTGCCGCGCGCGCCTCCGCCCAGGCCTCTTCGACCAGGCGAACGTCCTCTGGATCTGTCTCAGCGCCGCCCACCTTCACAAAGCCGCGCCCCATCTGCTTCATCACGAACCGCCCGCCAAAGGCCTCCACCGCATCCAGTTCGCCGTAATGCCACGAACCCTTGAGAAACTGGAGCATCAGCACGCGCATCCCGTTGCCCACTGCGCGCAACGCCGTCCCCATGGCAGCGGTTGTCTTCCCCTTGCCTGGGCCAGTATTGATCAAAATCAGTCCGCGCCGCGCATCAGTCATAACAGCTCTCAGTCTTGTTATTAAAGCTGGCCTCTAGAGAAAACCAGGGAAGAAATTCGCCAGCCCGCAAAATCCATTGTACCGGTATGCAGCCTGGAAACTGAGAACTCCCCTCAGTGTCCCCCATGGTATGGATGCCCGCTCAAAATCGCGTAGGCGCGGTAGATCTGCTCGGCCAGCACGAGCCGGGCCAGTGCATGCGCCAGCGTCATTGGCCCCAGCGAGAGCAGCAGTTGCGCCCTTGCCCGCGCAACATCCGACCAACCGTTTGCCGGCCCAATGGCAAAGATAATCTGCTGCGTCCCTTCGTCACGCCGCTGCCCAAGCCACGCGGCAAAGGCCTCCGACGTCATCTGCTTCCCCCGGCTGTCCAGCAGAACGGCCAACACCGGAGTCCGTCCGGCTTGCCGGTCCAGCCACCCGAGCAATGCCTCCTCGCTCCGAAAAGCCTCCGCCTTGCAGCGCGCCAACTCGGAACTGCGCGCCAGATAAGCCTCGGTCAACGCGTTGACTTCATCCTTTGCCTTTGATCGCGCGCCGACGTGTGCCAACGTAAGATTCATGCATTCGAGCATAAATCAAGGGCGCCACAATTCCCTTCAATTCCCAATAGGTTAAACTGCCAAAAAGCATTGCAAAAAACTCACACGCGGGACTGCCAATCAGCGAAAATACCTAAGAACATCCATCATCATGCGGTCCCAAAAACAGAATCCGATGTCCATTTTTAGAATAAATATTCGTATTTCTCCCATATTTCATATTGTCTACAATGTCGAGCGCGATGAATTATTTATGTAAGTTATTTATTTTCAATACATAGAAGCATTTGTAGTCATTCCGGATGAATGGCAGTCAGATTGCAGACCCATCTGGATAAGTTGTGCTGGACCTTCTCGGGGCAATTACTGTCCTCCGCCGCCCAGAATGTTCAAGCGCACCAAACGGATCGAGAAGTCGCCTACCTAAGGCTTCCGGTTCCCACTGAATGACTTGGAGGAAATAATGAGACTTTTCCGGCTGTTAAGTGCGACATTAACCCTTGGTATTCTGCTGGCGTTTATCCTGACGACACCACTGCTGCAACAGGCGGCTTATGGACAAGACGTCTCCGGCATGGTGGGCACTGTAACGGATGCGACTGGTGCCGCTGTGCCCGGTGTCACGGTCACACTCAAAAATTTGGCTACAGGGGCGAAGTATACCGAGACCACGAATGCCACCGGCATGTACCGCTTTTCCGAGATTCCTCCAGGGCAGGGATATGAGGCTGTCTTCACGGCCAACGGTTTTGCCCCGCTCGACATCAAGAATATCTACCTGACCGTAGCGACAACCCGTACCCAAAATGCGATTTTGGCCGTCGGCGCTCATGCGGAAACGGTTGAAGTATCAGCCGCAAACGCGGAAGTCACCATCGATACCACGGACGCAACCGTCGGCAATACCTTCGATGTGGAGGCCCTTAACACCCTCCCCGTGCAGCAGAGAAACGATCCAACGGCGCTCTTCACGTTACAGCCCGGCGTAACTGACACGGGATCCGTGACCGGCGCGCGCGTCGATCAGAATTACATCACGCTGGATGGCTTGGACGTGAACGACTTGGCGACCGGCGGAGCAGTGCAAAACAATAGTGGCGGCGGAATTCAGAGTGGATTCGGCGGCACCATCGTCGGACACGCGCCCATCGATTCGGTGGAAGAGTTTCATGGCAGCGTAGCCGGCTTGGGGGGATCCGCCGGCGCCGGAGGCGGTGGACAATTCGCATTGGTGACCAAAAGCGGCACCAACCATTTCCATGGCAACCTCAATGAGTATCATCGTGATCGGGATCTGGTCGCCAACAGTTGGTTCAATAAGGATTCAACGCCTATCGTGCCACGCAACAATCTGATCCAAAATCAATTTGGCGGCAACATCGGTGGACCGATCATCCTGCCCAAGCTATTCAACGGGCGCGACAAGCTGTTCTTCTTCTTTGACTACAACAACTCCAGAATCGCCAGTTCCATTGATACGCAAAGAACGGTTCCGCTTGACAGCTTGCGTGCTGGGAATATCGGCTATATTGACAACACCAGTACGCCTGATAGCCCGTCCATCTCCTATTTGAGTCCTGCCCAGATTGCGGCGCTTGACCCGTCGGGTGTTGGCATCAATTCAACTTGGTCGTCCGTATACCTCGCCCGTTTCCCTCACTCCAATAATTCTGCGACGGGAGATGGCATCAACTCGGGCGGATACACCTTCAACGCTCCGAACAACGACTTCGCGACAAATTATGTAACCAGGGTGGATTACAACCTCAACGATAAGATGAAACTCTTCGCCCGGGTTACCATCTCTCGTGAGAATAATGTGAATCTGCCTAATGAATTTCCCGGCGACCCGGTTACAGATCCATTCATTGATCGCTCGTACGGCTTCGTCCTTGGCCATACCTGGGTGATTGGCGACAATATCACCAATCGAATCGTGTACGGCGAGACGGTCGAAAAGTACTCCTTCCCCAACACCTATAATCCGGATGGAACTGCTTTTTACACCTTCAGCGACGGCACGGGAGCCGGTCTCGCATCTTCTCTTTACCTCAATCCCGCCGGGCAAGCCCGCCGCATCCCTGTTCCTGTTCTAGGAGACGATTTCTCCTGGACCAAAGGGAACCACACCATTCAGTTTGGCGGGACCTTCAAAAACATCCTGATCCACGATACGAGTATCGCCGATTACAACTCAATCGAACTGGGCATGGGTGGTAACACATTGGCTCTGTGCGGCCCGGTAACCGCCGCTGCGGAATGCGGTAGCACCGGTGGTGTACCCAACCACACCTTGCGCCCGGATGCCACCTATTCCAATGGCGGTATCTATGTTGCGCCGGCTGCCAATCCGACGAAGGCCGAGGCGGCATTGCAAAACCAGGCCATCTACACCTATGATCAGGCGTTCGGTTATTTGCTGGGCCGTATCGGCGAGATTTCGTCTGACTACAACTACAACAAATCCGGCACATCACTGGACCAGCTTACCGGCGATCAGCGCTTGTACCGCTACTATCAGAATCAGTTTTACGCCACGGATATGTGGAAGGTGACGCCTAATCTGACAGTCAACTATGGTGTGAACTATCAACTCTTCTCGGTGCCGTATGAGACGCGCGGCCTGGAGAGCACCGAAACTTACACCTTCGACAACTATTTCAATGCCCGTCTTTCGCAGAGCGCCGCTGCCCAAACGGGCCCCAACGCTGTTCCATTGATCGCCTATGTTCTAGGCGGAAAGGGCAATGGCACCGGCGCCCCGCCGCTGTATCAGCAACAGAAAGCGAACTGGGCCCCGCATGTGGGCTTTGCCTGGAACCCCGGCTTCGACAATAAAATGGTCATCAATGCCGGTTCGGGCCTTGTTTACGACCGTACCGTTATCAATGCGATTCAATTGACCCAGGACGCAGACTCGTATCTCTTCCAGCAGACCGCGCCCTTTCCTCAAGGAATCCCGGGTGACCCGTACGATTCCATCGCGACTGGTGCGCGGTATACGACCACCGGCGCCAACAACCATGGAACTCCGACGAATCTCTACTCGGCGCCCGCATCGCCAACCGCCCCCTACGAGCCGTTTACGAATGTTGCAGCCTGTGCCGCGGCGGGTTATCCGGCGCCGTGTGGCCTTCAACTCGGTTCGGCCTTCAACGCAACCATTGATCCGTCTTTGAAAACGCCGTATTCCATCACCTTCAATGCCGGCGTTCAGCGTTCATTCCGGGGCGACCTGGTTCTGAAGGCTAGCTACTCCGGGCGTCTAGGACGCCGTCTTCTGGCACAGGCCGATGCAAACCAGGTGATTGACTTCCCAGACACAGCCTCAGGACAGCTCCTCTCGCAGGCCATGGCCTCGGTGACCACGCAACTCCGAGCTGGCGCTACCGCGGCAACCATCGTTCCACAGGCCTGGTTTGAAGATGTGATGGGCAGCGGCTATACCTCCTTTTTGGTGAGTAATTTCGGCTCGTTTGTGCAGCGCGGCGACCTCGGTGATACTGTCCAGTTCCTGGCAGCCACCGGCGCACCGCAAAACGTGGGTTCCGCCACCCAGTTCTCTGAAAACACCTTTTATGGGAACAAGGGATTTTCTACCTACCACTCCTTGCTGGTCACGCTGCAAAAGAACCTCTCGCACGGATTGCAGTTTGACCTCAACTACACCTTCTCGCACTCCATCGATAACGTCTCTCTCTTCGCCAACTCAGCGGGTGATACTGGCATTGGCGGCATCGGCCTGGTCTGCGATGTGGTGAGGCCCCGTGAGTGCCGCGCGAACTCCGACTTCGATGAGAAGCATATTATCAACGGGGATGTCACCTACCAGTTGCCCTTCGGCAAGGGCCGGATGTTCGAATCCAATCCTCCCAACTGGCTGAACGAAATCATCGGCGGATGGGATGTCAGCGGCATTACGGATTGGCACACCGGGCAGGCTTGGGGAACAGGCTCAAACGCTTTCGTCGCCAGCTATTCCAACGATGCGCCTGGAATCCTGGTCGGCTCCAAATCGCTAGTAGCCACGCATCTGACCAAGCTTTCGGCAGCACAGGGAGGCGGGGTCAACAACTTTGCAAGTGGGCCGGCCGCTGCTGGCGCGTATGAGGGACCAATCGGCTTCAGAATCGGAGAGCGTAACGGTTTGCGTGGACCTGGGTACTTCAATGAAGACATGGGATTGGCCAAAAAATTCGCTGTCTACAACAACGTCAATCTGAATTTCCGCACCGACGCGTTCAACGTCTTCAACCATCCGAACTTCTCCCTGCCCGCCTCCAATGTCTACAATGGCTTGGATGAACAGGACGTTACCAACACATCACAATTCGGAGCAATCAGCAGCACGGTAACTCCCGCTGGCAACTTGAACAACGGAGCGCGCGTGCTGCAACTCTCCCTGCGCCTGGAATTCTAAACTTCCAAAAATAAGGGTGTATTGTCAGCAATTTTTTGCAATACACCTTCTAACCGAGCAGACTTTTTGGGGGATCTGAGCAATCAGATCCCTTATTCCTTTCGAAGAACCGTTCAGCCCCAAAAGCATTTACCATCAATCCATGGCGCTGGTTGAAGTACACGCGGTGGGCAAGAGCTATCCTCGTCGGCTTGGGTTCAGAACCGAGCAGCGCGTTGTTGTGGAAGATGTCTCGTTCTCTATTGATTCCGGCGAAACGCTGGGGCTGGTGGGCGAATCAGGCTCCGGCAAGTCGACGCTGGCGCGCATGATTCTGGGACTCGTCGAGCCAACCAGCGGCAGTGTCCGGGTCGATGGCATCAATGTGGCCCGCGCCTCGCGCTCCGAGTTGCAACGCCTGCGCCGTCAGATGCAACCCGTCTTTCAGGATCCATACGCCGCGCTGAATCCCCGCATGAAGGTGCTGGAGATCGTTACAGAGCCGCTGCTGATCCATCGCCAGGAGGTTGGGATCCGAACCGATGCCGGCTCCTTGCGCTCTAAATCCGTCGAACTGCTCGCTGAAGTTGGCTTGGATGAGTCCGCGCTGTGCCGCTATCCGCACGAGTTCAGCGGCGGCCAGCGGCAGCGCATCAACATCGCACGCGCACTGGCTCTTCGGCCCAGGCTGTTGATTCTCGATGAGCCGATCTCTGCCCTGGATGTAAGCGTGGGAGCGCAGATCGTAAATCTACTCCAACATTTGCAGCGCGACTTGGGGTTGACCTATCTATTCATCTCGCACTCCATGCCGCTGGTGCGTTATCTTTCCAAGCGCATTGCGGTGATGGAGCGAGGCCGTCTGGTCGAGACCGGCGAGGCGGTGGCCCTTTGCGCCCATCCGCAACAGGCCTACACACGCCAATTGATTCAGGCCACGCCGGAGTTGCCTTTGGCCGTTGCGTAATGTCCTTACCGCCGCGTGTAGATTTGAAAGGGTGCCCAATAGAAGGGAGCGCTGAATCGGCTTCGCGAACGCAGCAGGTTGAGCTTGGCGTTGCGCAACGCGGTGGGCGGCGGCTGTCCATTCTGCAACCCCTGATAGAGCGCATCCATCAAGCGAGGGGTAGAGTCGTCGCTCACCTCCCACAATGCGCCGATCACGTTGTGCGCGCCAGCGCGCAAAAAGGCCCAGGAGAGACCGACCAGCCCCTCGCCTGCATAGGAGCGCGTGCCGCTGCCGTTGCAGGCTGAGATGGTGACGAGGCGTGCGTCGATGGGATGCTCGATGATCTCTCTCGCGTAGAGCTTGAAGGTATTCACGCCGGATGGGCTGCCCGAAGGCGCGGCGTTCGACAAAATAATTGCAGAGTCCAGCGGGTCAGTGCGGCTGGCCGTGGCGTGCGAGACGAAGTGGATATAAGAATACTGTGCCGGATGGCTACTCAGATATGCGGCCGGTGTGGCTTGATCCCCGGCAAAGACAGCCTGGCTTCGCACGGGGAAGTGCTTGGCAATCAGGCTCATCTCTGAGCTGAAGTGCGGCAGGCTGGGGAAATCCGGACTGGCCGTCACCGGGTTGCCCATCAACAGCAGCTTGCGGCCTTCGCCCCGCTCAGGCCGTGACACTGCCAGCAATTCCAGCGACGGCGCAGAGAGCAAAGTCTGATCAGTGATCCAGTAATGGGTGCTGGGACCGGGTCCGGGAGCGAGCAGCGTTTCAAAATTCAACTGGCTCAGCGCGCCGTCGGCAAGGATCATCACCGGAGCGTTGTGCCGGATCAGCCTGGCAGCCGGGGCCACCAGTATCTGATAGAGCGCTTGCCCGTCGTCGTTGCCGCTGCGCTGCGGGTCTTCACCATCCAGCAACGCACGGCGATAGCGCTCGACACGTAAAGCAATTTCCTTTTGTGCGGGGAGCGAAATGAGTGATATTTTGGCCGGATTGATGGCCCATAGGTAGGAGTGCTGCACGCCCAGCCAATAAAAGAGCAGCGTCGCACCGGTGCTTTGCGCAATCTGGCGCGGCTTCAGTGGGGCGTGGTGAGCGGCCTTGCCTTCGTCCACCCCCAGCCCTTGCGCCAGCATCCGCGCGCGGCTCTGATCGGCGACTGCCAGAGCCTCCTCAACCCGGCCTTGCTCCACCAGCAGATGAATGTAGTGGTCGTAGATGCCGGTCGCGTTAGCGGCAAAGGGAAGCCGCGAGTCTTCATACTTGAGCTGCGCCCGTGCCGCTTCGAAGTCAGCCAGCGTGGCTTTATAGCCTCTCTCTGCCTCATGTACCTTGCCTTGCCGCTCAAACAGCCTCGCCAACTCATCCCCTGCACTGAGCCGGGATGAAGTTGAGGCTGATGGATTTTCTAGAATCTCATTAAATAACTTTTCGGCTTGTTGATCCTGATGCCGTGCGGAAGCCAGCATTCCTTGCGTCAATATGAATTTCGCTCTCAAGCGATTACCGCCCGCGCTTACTAATGGAGTTATCTGATCAAGATAGGCGCTGACCTCTTCCAGCTTCCCGGTCTCTACAGAAACTCGGGCCATGTCTTCCAGCGCATAAGCTATATCCTCCTTGCTGTTGATCTGTCTAGCCAAAGCAAGTGCTTGATGATAGGCTTGTACAGCATGGAGCGAATCGCCAGAATCATGATAAACTGCCCCAATATTATTGGTCCATTTGAGTTCGCTGCGAATATCTCCAAGTCTTGCGGCGCTTATCTCTGCTTGAAAAAACTGCTCCAGCGCCTTCTCATCATCACCCAACTGAAAATAGGCCGAGCCTAAATTGCCGGAGGCAATCAAGATCTTATCTTCAGCACCTAAATTCGTCGCAGACCGATAGGCTGCATACGACCAATCCAAAGCTTCATCAAAATGATTAAGCTGCATGGCCTCCCATCCTAGATTCAACGAGGCGCTTGCTTCCAAACTCTTGTCATGATGAACATTAGCATAGGAAAGCGTGTCGATAAAAAACTTTCTTGCATCTTCATACTTCTCACTCCTAACGGCCAGAATTCCACGTGCCCGAAGGACATCGCCACATGCCGGACAGTCAGTTGATTTACAAATAATTGATGCTTGTGCAAGTTTCTGATCCGCGACCAAGAACTGTTGTTGGTGAGAGAAGATAATTCCCTCAAGCGCTAGCATTTTTACGGTTCCTTCTGCATTATTGGAAGCGGAATAAACGTCCAAGAGGCGCATGGCATCGTCATATTTCCCGCGCCATACCATCACCTCTGCTTCAAGTAATTGAAATTTAGCAGCCCAGTCCGGATTGAAGGGCTGAAATTGAATCTTTCCCCGTTCTGCATCTTGCTCACTCTCGGTCAATCTACCCTGTTGGAAGAGTCTCCAGGCATGGTTATAGGCTTCCTGCGCGTCGCCAGGACCTGTGTCTTCAAGAGGTAAGAAGGACATAAGGATCACTGCCCAAGCGAGATAGTGCAGTCCTGCCCTGAAGCTGCCAGCAATGAACATGATTCCAGCTTACATCCACACGTTGTAGTGCGCACGCGTATTATCGATTTAAGACTAAAGGCGCTCATACGCCGTATTGGTTGCTCTGACTTGAGCGAGATCGCCAAGAAAAACGCAAAAAAACGAAGTGAGCCAGATGAACAGGGTACGTTCATCTGGCTCACTTCGGATCGTTATCGAATGATTTCTCCAAGCAGAAATCGGCTTAAACGGTGATTTTATGGCTCGGATTCGCCGTTGGAACCGCCATCTCCAATCGGCACATCCCCCTCGATCAAGCAGCCCAGCTTGAGGTGAATCATCGTCAACTTGACGGTGGTTTTCTTGTGGGTCTTGCCGACTGGATTCTCGTGCTTCACAATCACTTTGCCGAGCGTGATCGTCCCAAAGTTGGGAATAGTGATCGTGTTCCCGGCGATGGTGCCAGGGAAGAGTCCAGCCACTCGGTTGACCAGTGAACATTCAATCGTCTCCGATGTTCCAAGAGTGCGGTTGAGTCGGTTGTAATGTTCCTGGAGCTTGGGGGAAAGGTTCTTGTTGCCGAGGATGCTGCTGTACTGGCTAGAGACTCGGCTGACTAAGCCGGGATCAAGCGCGTAGGGCAGGTCATTGGCGGGTGTGGAGGCAAAGATCTCCTGGTCCCACTCCAACTCGACCGGGACGCCGGCTATGCGTAGATTCTCGAAGCGCGTGCCCAGAAAGGAGATAGACGGCATATAGCCTACAAGAGGATGCTGGGTGATAGTCTGGCCAACGACGCGGTCGGCTGTCACCACTTCCAAAACGTTGAGGCCTTCGACCACGGTGGTGGTCAGCGTGTTCCAGCCCTCGCCGGGCTTGGTGCTTTTGTTGCCGGCGACGTGGGAGTAAGCGTTGTCGAACGAGACGATCGACTGCAGCGCATAGCCATCCGAAATTTGGTTATAGTAGCCGCCTTTGGGGTCGAGTTTGGAATGGGCCTGGGGTTCAATGGTTTGCGTGACGGGAAGCGTCAGGTTACCCGAGAGGACGGTTGCTTCCGCGTTGTACTTGTGGGTTCTTTGATTCACTTCAGGCATTTGCGCTGTTACCTTTCTGAATTAAGGAGTCGGGTGAATTTTAGGATGTGGATGCGGGCCTGTCAATTAATTAATTGACAGGCTGAAGGCGTACTGGTCGATAACAGTGTGCTCACCACTCCGCGACACGCCAGAGATGGTCAATGTATAGCTTCCGTTGCGCAGCATGGCGCTGGGAATCGCCAGGGAAAGCCGCTGGCTTTCACGGACCCCTTCGCTGGAAGCAGCCTCGGAGCCAGTCCAGACAGTCTGCCCTCGCGGATCGATGAGGCTGAAGGAGTACGAAGTATAGGCGCCCGGTATGGGCTGCTGTGGCAGTTCGACCGTCAGAGCGACACCGTGCTTGCGGTCGGCGAGGATTGCCAGCGGAGCGCCGCGCGTGCTGCCCTGCAGCGGCGCCCAGGCAAGTAGCTGAGGCTGGCTGGCCGTCTCGCACAGGCCCGGCAGAAGGCAAAGATTCTGATAGCAGATAAGCGCCAGCATCGAGGCAAAGACGGGAACGGCAAAGGACGGCCGTAGCCAACTTAGCCAACCATCGCACTTCGCTCTCGCCGAACGAATGCGAACCAGAAGCGGCTTCGGCGCAGGCTGCGCCAGCTTGGGCAACTGCACTTTGGCTAACTCCATAAACGCAACCCCGGCGCGAAGATCAAGAGCGCACTCGGGACAATCGAAAAGATGCTCTTCAAAGGCTTCGCCCGCATCGGGCGTCAGATCATTCAGTAGGTAACCTTCGGCTGCCATCTGTTGTAAGGCTTCGTTATGGTCCATCGTCTTCAATTCTCGGTGTGCTCCAACAGTAGATTGTGCCGGTGGCCGGTCAAACGTATCAAATACGTGCAAATAAGTGTAAAATTTCGCTCAGCAGCTATTGATTTGCCATCCGCGCCATAAATTCTTCTCAGAATTCCTGCGTGGCGCGACCCAGCAGCATGAGCAAATAGTCGTGCACCGGGCCAGCTCACGGCAGACCGCATCCCGGCCGCGCTCGTTCAGACGAAGGGCGGGCAATCGGGAGTTCTCGCGGTGTAGCAAGCCTGATTGAAAGCCTCGATCCATGCAGATATCAACGTTTCCCTAACGTCGATGAGGATGCTGCTTTCGAGGTGGTATGAAATTCCACCTCAGAAGCTAGGCAATGTCGCTATGCTGATCGGGTCGAAATCTGAACTGGCTGCGTAGCTTGAGAAATCGATGCAGCGGGAGATATGTGCGCTCCTCGCAGTTCAGGCAACGCACGGGATGCTGCAGAAGGAGCAGTCGAAAGAGGTCTGTCGAACGAAATCGGACCAGCGAGGGGCGAAACTTTTCCAAGCCGCAAAAACGGCAATAAACAGCCATATGGCCTCCAATCTAGTGAATCAGTTAACGATTAAGAATAGAAAAAGAATGTAACACAATTCTGGTTTGGCTGCGGGGTATCAACGGGAAAGAACAACCAGATCTGCTTGGAGATATATTACACGAATTGAGTGAGTACGCAAAAAAATTTGAAAATCTCCTGACAAGGAGTTCTCAAGAAGTCCAGAATGAAAGCCATCCGCGTCCAGGCGGTCCTTGCATAAGATCTCGTTCGCCTCCCTTGTGCTGGTAAAGACGGGGCTATCTGATACAAGGCCGATTCATTCGTAAGCCAGCGCATCGATCGGATCCTTGCGGGCTGCCATCCAGGCGGGATAAAGCGCGCCGCAGAGGGAGCTGCCAAGGGCAATCAAAGCACCCCGGATGATCCACGCTCCAGTCAGTTCAAAGCTGAATCCAGGAAACTTCACATCCAGAAACTCCCGCATGCCGTAGGTGGACGCAATGCCTACGAGTACTCCCACAACCGCAAGCACCAGGCATTCGCGTAAAACAACAGTGATGATCGTCCGCTTGGATGCACCCATCGATTTGAGAATCCCTATCTCGCGCGTCCGCTCCAGTACGGCGGTGTACATGGTCTGGAAGATCACCAGGATCCCCACAATAACGGCGATCCAAATGACCACGCTCAGCGCTTTGTCGAAGCCGGGAAACTTGGCGGGCGTGTACTGGGAGAGCAGTTCGTCCATGGTTTGCACGTGATAGCCTTCCAGGCCGCGCGTGGCAATGATCTCCTGCTGGATTGCCTCTTCATTGGCGGGATCGTCGCTCTTGATATAAATGACTGTGGCTTTGCCGTCGTTGCCGGTCAACTCGCCCAGAGTCTCAATCGGAACCATCCTGCGCCCGCCCTTGCCATTCTCCACAATGCCGCAGATGCGAAAGGGGTGGTTAAGAATCTCGATGATTTCGCCGACGTGGTGGCCGCCGTCTTTCCGCGCCCAGATGTCATCGATCACCACGTCATTCGGCTTCTCAAAGGGACCGCCCGCAACCCATGTGAAGGGCTTCAATGCGTTGTAGCTGGCGTAATCGATACCGTAAAGAATCTCAACCGAGCCGGTCATGGAAAAGTTGGTGATCACCGGCGAGGCCACGGCTACGTGGGGCATCCTGCGGAAGACTTCGACAATGCGGGCGGGCATCGGAGCGCCGCTGACGCCGTTCATGAAGCTTGCATTCGACGGGCGCACTACCAGATCCGCGCCAATGCCGTTGGTGCGATTCTTCTGATCGTTCAGCATGCCCATGAAGATGGCGACGATAGACAGAATCATGACCACTTCAATGGCCACCGCCAGCACACTGATAATGGAGCGGATAGGACGGTGCAGCAGGTTGGCGAAGATAAGCTTATTCATTCCCGATGATCGCTCCGAGACTCCGAGATTTCGAGGCTGGTAAACCCTGGAAAAACCCTCGCTCTCAAGGGTAACAGTTTCAGCCTCGCAGGCCGAAAGGGCATGAGTTGCACCTTCATAACATCTGCCTGCGTGCTCCATTCAAACGTTGATGATTGGAGAAACCCAAACAGCAAGCCTCATACTGCCGCTATAAATAAGAAGAACTTCAAATGGGACCGCCTTCATTCCGTACCATAACGGTCCTGTTTTGCATAGCTTCCTGAAAAGAAACGAGAAAGAGAATTTGTTCTTTGACCTCAGCCGTCTAGGGGTTTATTGTGGATGTGGAAAACTCCTTGAGTTTTTCTAAAAACTTCGAGGCATTCGAAGCGTTTTCTGGATGGCGATGAGCAACTTTGGAGAAGAGTTGCGCATGGAGCGGGTCTCCCGCGGCATTGCGCTGAAAGAGATCACGGCGGTTACCAAGATCAGCCAGAGGCACCTCGAGGCGCTGGAGCAGGGAAAATTCCGTTCGCTCCCCGGCGGGATTCTTAATAAGGGGATCGTGCGCGGCTATGCCAGCGCGGTGGGGCTGGACCCTGGCGACTGGACGGATCGGTTCATCCGAGCGTACATCGACAGCGGCCAGATGCAAGACGAAGAGCGTGGCTGGGTCGAGTTCGCTTCGAATGTGGGCAAAGCGCGCATCCAGCAGAGTAACGCCTTGGAGCTTCGCCTGCGCTGGATCGGCGTGATCCTGCTGGTTTTGGTGGTCACGGTGAGCGCCTATCTGGGCTGGCGCTACTATGGCCTGCGCGCAGGCTGGTGGCAGACACTGCTGCCGATCCTGCTGGGCTGAATACCCAGTCAAACGCATCTTGATTCATTGGCAAATGAAGCAGGCAGCCATTGTCCCATCCGGCTTCAGGCGTTATCCATGGATACAGCGATTTGAAGTCTTGTCTTGTTTAAGCAGGCAGAGGTCGATGCGGTGCGCGCCAAACCACGTACCGACGCCCATGCCGGGACATTCTCGATCGATCCAAGGCTGGCAGATACCAAGCGGCAGCGTTGCTCGACGCACTCGTGTCCGCAGCCAATTTCTCTCTCAATCGCGTCGGCGACCAGCATCTGGAACGAGTCTTGTATCTCCTCAAGACGATGGCCCTGCTACTCGTTCACCGTCAGATCATAGTGATAGCCTTCTGGCATCCCAATGCATCAGGGGACTTCCCATCTCCCCAACTCATCAAGCCGAACCCGCACTGCACTTGGCAATTAATTTGCGTTTGCCTTGGTGCGCAGCGGCGGCTGTTTGACCGGATTTGGTCCCTGCCGGTATACTCAATCTTGCAACAAGCGGGAGTAGCTCAGTGGTAGAGCATCGCCTTGCCAAGGCGAGGGTCGCGAGTTCAAATCTCGTCTCCCGCTCCATTCCTCCCTCCGGATATCCGGGTTGGCTAGGGTGGTTTGGAACGAACATCTAGAAAGCAGCCCTGCCAAGGCGCGGTACCCAAGTGGTAAGGGAGAGGTCTGCAAAACCTTTATGCGCCGGTTCGATCCCGGCCCGCGCCTCCAAAATTCCCCAATAAAATCAACAATTTCATTGAGTTAGGCACATTTAAGCAGGTGTGTCTTTTTCGCACTGAATCGTGGTCAATCGGCGAAAATGGGGCTGGATCGGGCTGAGGGGGTGGACAAAAGGTGGACAAAATTTGAACTTGTTCAAGCCGTCTCCGTAGCGGCGCAGGTGCCGAGGCCCTAAATGCAGAGACGTCCGAGATCCCCATATCGCCCTGCGTTGTGATCTGCTTTTCCTGGATAGGGCGGTTGCGAGCCGAAATTGAACCGGATTGCGTCGGCCATTCCAACTGAGTTCCAGGAACCTCAGAACCAGCTTTGGGCAGGCAAATCTCAACTGTGGATTTGCCTGCCTTCTACTACAAGTATGGGAATTGACTACGGAGCCCTGAACACTGAGCGCTATTTTCCGAGTTCAGATGGCAGTGTTTAGATGTTGGGATTTGAGAATGGCAGGGATTTGATGCCTGGAGGTTTGAAACGGCAAAAGACGATGTGTGAGCGGTTCGTAACCGGCAGATCAGTTGGAGCGTTTCTTGGATATTGGCTTTGGACTCGGTTCTAGCTTCGGCTTTCTTTCCGGTTTTGGTGCCGACTTTGTCTTCTTCTCCGTCTCCTTAATGGCGCGATCATAGGTTGCCATTGCCGCCTTTTTGTGCTCGGCAGTTGGATGGACATACTTTTTTACCAGCCGAATCGATTCATGTCCGAGAAGAGCGGCTAGCGTCACCAGATCAACTCCGCCCTGTGCGATGCGGGTTGCGAACGTGTGGCGAAAATCATAGGGAACCCAGTCAATGACGACGCCCTCTTTGGCGGCTTCCTCCACGATTGTGTCATGAGCGGAATTGATCCGCCCGATATGATTTCCAGGCTTCCTCTCCGATGGAAATATCCACCGTGAGTCGCCTACCATTCGGCGCTTGAAAATTTTACGCGACTCGGACGTCATGTAAAGTGTGCGCTTTGCCGCCTTTGATTTCCCTTTGCGAATGTAAATTTCGCCGCGTTTAAGATCAATATCTGTCTTTGCGAGGACCGTGGCTTCCTCGGGCCGGATACCTTGATTAATCATCAGGCGGCCGACATCGTACAGGTTTGGAAATCTTCGCACGCGCCGAAAGTAATCCTCCTCCTCGGCCGTCGTGAGGATATGCATCCGTTCCGCGTCTGCATCGGAAGGGATATCGACCCCATCGACAGGATTTGCAAAAACCCAGTGTTGGAGAATCGCAAATCTGAAAAATGTGCTTAAAGCGTGAATGTCATGACGGATGGTGATATCTCGTACCTCATGCACGTTCACCCGCATCGTCTTATATGCCTCAATTCTGCCTTCGTCAATCAAGCTCACTGGGTCTATGCCAAAGAATTCCTTGAGGCTTGCAAAACTCGTCTTTATACGATTATAGCTACTCGGATGCTCGCGATAGTGCGCCTTCGCCCAGTCCAGAAACTCAACGGCCGCATCACTGAACTTGCGAACTATAATCCGCCTTTTGGGACGCTGTCCCTCCAGCAATGCATCTTTGTACTTCGACTCAATTAGTTGTGCTTGCATCGTGTTTTCTTCTGTGGCGGCCAAGTCTGTGGTTTCGCCGTACTCCTTCCCGTGCAGCTTGAACCGGAAATGCCACATCCCGCCTCGATTTCTCAAAGACATCGTCAGACTCCTCAATTAGAGATTCCGCCCATGCATCAACAAAATCTTTTGGATACCAGACATTTCTGCCTGCTTTGAAATAACGCGGACCTTTTCTTTGCGTACGCCAGTCAGCCAGCGTGGCCTTCTTCAAGTTGAAATTACTCGCCAACTCTTTAGGACTCATCAAATTGTCGCGCGAGTATTTCATCATTCACGTTTCATCGCTTAGGTTAATTTCCGCACGAATACTCGGCCGTCCACTCGTTCTCCAACGTAACTCGCAAAATAGAGTCCGGCCGGAATATATAGCGTTGATAACATACTAGTAATTAATTCATCGTAGGGGAATGGCCAACAGAACATAGACTTACATTAGTAGAAAAAGATATCTTATAGTGACACTCATATAAGTTGCCTCTATGAGTCAAGTAGTTGGAGGAATAAATCTTTGGCAATGCGCGCACAAAATAAGGTGGACCTTACATTACCCCCTGCTGGTTCTCTCGACGCCGTAGCATTTTACTGGGATGAAACGCCTGTAGCGTTTTGCGAGACAACAATTAATTATCCACCTTCGTGATACACATTCTGGAGACGCGACGGAGGGCCTAATTTGTTAAGCGCATAGATTTATTGTTCGAAGCCGCCTCGTCGCGGCACAACGGTGTAGCCCCGGCCGTTTGTATGCCGTTTTGCAGACTGTTGACTATGGATTTTGAATTTGTAACCATCATTAGCTCGTATTCCTCCTTGCCGCCGTGGTGCTACGACCTAATGCTTGGCCCCAGCCTGACGATGTGAAGGATAGGTCAAACGTGTACGGCGTCACTGAGAAGGTAGCATCCTATCAATGTTGTCAACCTTGGGGGATCAAAGGCAAAGCCTCGGCGAAAAAAAGAATCTTGGATTCACGCGATACTTGGAAAGGAACGAAGTATGTCTAAGCAAGCGAAAATGACCGATAGCGACCTCGATTCAGTCCACAAGGCAGTTTATGAAGGCTTGGCCACATTGCACGTGCAGAGCGAAACCTACGGCGGTCGCGCGCGTTTTGTATTATGCTGCTGGCGCGTTCCTGCAGGAGCGTGGCATCCTGGATGGGCTGGATAAGGCGGGAACCGAACTCAGGAAAAATATACGATTTTGAGTGTATCCCACCGACTAAAAATCGACCTCCGGCGCATCTAGAAGCCCGTTCGCTTTCCAGAAAGTGCCCTGCCCATGGGCCAGCTTCGTCCAAAGCCACTCCAGCACCCCGGCCGACACGCGCTGACCGAACTGCAGCACTTCGCGCTCCAGATATGCCGACTTCGAGCGAGTGGACGCGCGGGAATACGCCTATTAGCAGGCGAGGACACGGAAAAGCGCAATGGGCTGTTGGCAACGGTTAACAGCCGAATCGCAGAATTCTTGGCGACTTTCGAGGACTGATCCACTGTCAATGAGTGGTACGGCGATTTAGCACTCAGTGGCCCCGCTCGGATCGTTATCCCGCTCTGAGATCTGCATCGAAGCCCGTTGCAATTTGTCTGGACTCGCTTTTCACTTGCATTTCGGTGATTTTTTTGGTATTGGTTCTTTTCGACGAGCTTTTCGCTCCGCAGAAGTGCCTAGACACGTATTGCGTTAGTCGAAACCAAATCAAACGCGCAGAGTGCACCATTTTTCTGAATCATTTTGTTCCCCAAGAAGTGGCCAGATACAAAAACCATTTTCGGTCGGGCGCGCTGTTCGCTGACAATTTTGTCGCTGTGGGAGGACATCTTGATCCAGAAGCTCATTACCACTGCGTTTACCCTCTCTCTGTTAATTCTGCTTGCCAGTCCAGGCTTCGGATTCGCGCAGAAGGCGAGTCAGTCGCCGCAAGGAACGGGAGGACCTGCCAGCGGGCCCAGTGGTGGGCAGCAAACTCCTCCTTCGGGCGGGATTACCAGCGGAAACGCTCCGATAGAGTCCACCATCTTCTCCTACCTGGCGCTGGATCAAGATGCCACGAAGATCGCTGACGCGGTCAAGAAGCGGACGCCTCCTTCAACCGATGCCGCCGGCAAACCGATCATCAGGCCAATCATTGTAACCACGCAGGCCGACCTCACCACCATTTTGCAATGGCGAACGGTAATGACCCAGGCGAATTCTATCGACACTCGCTTGAAAAACGCCGTTGCGGCAGCACAGGCCGCGAGGACGCCGAGCGGCCATGACATAGATAATCTGCAGCCCACCGACCTCATCAACAGCAACTGCAAGGCTCCGCCGCAGGCGCAGGCCCCGCAACCGGCTGTTCCGGGCCAACTGCCCGGGCCCCCGGGGCAGAGGGCAGGCGCAGCAGCGGGTGCCCCGACCTCCGCAAGCGGACCCGTATGGCCGGCTGAGCTGCAAGCTGTATCCGCCGCATTGGCAAGTGTGGCCGGATTCAGCCAATCGATCACTTCCAGCTCCGGCAACATGACTGACCTTCCGCTGATCAACGCCGTATCGTCGAAGCTCGACGGATCAATCTTCATCCCCAGCCTGTTGCCGCCGAATGTCCTGAATGCGAGCGGTCTGGGAGCCGGACCTCTCAAAACTGTGCTGGACGATCTCGAAGCCCAGCGTCAAACCGCTATAGAGCTGAGCGAGAGGCTGGCGCCGGATCTATCCGACTGGACCACAGCGGCCGCGAATGCAAACTGCGGCGTGCGCCCAGACCAAGCGCAGAATTATCTGGCGGCCGCTCAATCCAATGTAGCCCAATGGAAGCCTATCTTCGATATGCTCAACGCTTCCATCTCGTCCGTTGATGGGTTTGAAACGAGTCTTTTCGCGGCCCAGAACGCCCCGTACCAGCCCGCCTCGGCTGCCGCTCCATCTCAGCCATCGCCGTCAACAAACGGGCCAGGCGGCAACACCTCGAACGGAGCGCCGACTGGGCCGGGCGGAGGAAACCCAAGCTTACCATCGTCCCACTCTCGGTCGATGAAGTGGCGCGCTTCTGGGCCAGTTTTCGCACTGCGCGTGACCTGGCTATCGTGGGCCTGATGCTCATGCATGGGCTCCGCTCTGGAGAAGTGCTGGCTCTGAACTCGGAAGACGTGTTGCTCTCCGAAGGCCAGCTACGCGTGCGCGGCAAGGGCAACAAGCTACGCTTCCTTCCACTGGTGCCAGAAACTACTCAACTGATCGATCACTATCTGCGCCTGGAACGGCCCGATCCATGCTCCGCCGCACTGTTCGTCGTTCTAAAAGGGCCTGCGCGCGGAACACGCATGACGCCTGCCGGATTACGTTCCGTGTTCCGTTACCATCGCCGCACAACCGGCATTCAGTTGGCCAACCCGCACCGCTTCAGGCACACCTTCGCCTCGGATATGGTGCGTGCCGGTATCAGCCTGCCTGCGCTCATGCAACTGATGGGTCATGCCGACATCCAAACTACCCTGCACTATGTGCAAGTCTCCCCGCAGGACGTCTACCTTCAGTACGCCCGTGCTGCAGCTCAGTGCATCCGCCCACATCAGAGGCTTTCGTCGTGAAGCGCCGTTGGCGTCGCCCTCCACTCCAGCATCCGTTGGCGCCAGCCTTCGCACATGCTGTCGAGTCCCTCTCGACCGCACTCAGCCCTTCCAGCACGCGGCACTACAGCTCAACGGTGCGCAACTTCCTCGTCTATCTGGCCGCTGAGTATCCCGAAGTTACTAGTCTCGCGCAACTGCGCCGCGATCCGCACGCCCTCGGATGGATGTCACGCATGCGTGCGCATATTCCTCCCAATCAGCAACGAGCGCTCACGCCTCGACCGGCTCTCAAACCGCCTCACAAAGATCCTCGCCGAAATACGCAAACTTCACACCACCTGAATAAAAATGGGCAGAGATTGGCCGGTTAACAGGCCATTGCGCTCATCCAGGATAGTTTGCATGCCAAAATGATGGTTGGGAACGAGAGTGGCATACGGGTGGGTGGGCTTCTCCGGGCTGGTGACTTTTGGCTCGGCAAGCATTGGTAGTTTGGTTATGGAGCGCGCAACGGATAAGCCGTGGCGGCGGGTTTCTCACTCTTTGCTGAACGACTCCTCATAGGAATCAGCCAGCCGATAGCGACGCGCTTTTCTGGAGGCATCCGTAACCATAAGAAACTTGCCTTCTACCCACCGCTGGCAGAGCGCCGCCGCGGTTCTTTGCTGGATGCCGAATAAACCGGCAATCTCCCTCGCGGTCACCTCGCGTGATTCCGCAAAGAGGGTCAGGGCTTTTCTCTGTTTTGAATCAAGGTTGCGCAACAGACGCGACTGATCGCGGCTTCCGGTTCCGGCTTCGCGCTGGGCCTGCTCGCGCACCTTTTCAAAGGACATGGCCATACCTTCGATGAAGTACGCGACCCATTTTGTAATGTCGGCTTCCGGTCTGCCCATGTAGTAGTTATGCGAAGGGCCAGTGTCGAGCGCCTTATAGTAGGCCGCTAGGTCGCGCGCGTAGTATTCCTCCAGCGCATACAAGCCCTTGAGCCCGTATCCTCCCAGATGCAGAATGAGTGTGGTCAGCAGGCGCGCGGTTCTCCCGTTGCCGTCGTAGTAGGGATGCACGGTCGCGTACTGATAATGAGCAACCGCGGCTTTCAGCGGGACGGGCAAATCATTTTCAGCCTTGACCCAGGCAACCAGATCCTTCATCAGAAGTGGAACATCCGCCGCTTCGGGTGGCAAATAAACAATGGTCCGGCTTCCGCTGTCTTGAATAACATTCTGCCCATCCCGGTATGGAGTGGGTTTGACTCTGGTTTTGCCCATCCCCATGACCAGCGCATGGAGTCTTTGCACAGTCGTCTCAGTCAGAGTAGATTGGTTTTTCGCGAGTTTTTCCACCTCGTCCAACGCGGCATAATAACCGAGAACCTCCCCCTGATCGCGCTCGCGACCAGGAAAGTGATGCCCCTCGACAATCACCTGCGCGACCTGCTCTTGCGTGAGCAGATTGCCCTCGATCATGGTTGAGTAGTGGGTCGAGAAGAGCCGTGCGGTCTCGCGCAGGCTGGCAAGAACCCGTGGCGTGATCGGAAGAGCCTCGATTGTCTGCTTGACGGCCTCGATCCGCATTAACCACTGGGCAATTGCCGGAGTGATTGTGTAGACTGGCGCGAAGCCCGTCGTTCTGGCCACCATGCTGACCTCCAATCGCCTTCAAGGCTGCAAATAACGTACTCTTAAACTGCTGTTATTATACCGATAAACTGCCGATAAAGCGACTGTGCAGGCCGTGCACTCGGAAGTGATCGGCTTCCGAGTCTCTTCCGAGTTCTTCATAGCGAGCAACAAGCCCGGAAACTCCCAGACGTATTGCAGCCATCCAGGAACGCGCCACGGCCGTCAGGCTACTGGGCGACTCAAGCGGTTGCGACTGGTCTAAGGTACTGATAGACCGTTTCCCGGCTAATTTTGAACGCTCTCGCGAGGGCCGCCTTCTTTTCTCCTGCAAGCGCTCGGCTCTGGAGATCCGCAATCTGACACTCCGTCAAAGACGGCTTGCGGCCCTTGTATATACCTCGCTTTTTCGCCAGAGCAATTCCTTCGCGCTGGCGCTCTCGGATAAGAGCCCTTTCAAATTCAGCAAACGCGCCCATGACAGATAGTAGGAGGTTGCTCATTGCGTCCTCGCCGCTTGAAAACTCGAGGTGCTCTTTGACGAATATAACCACCACACCACGCGCTGTAAGTTCGGTGACTATCGTTTTCAGATCGACCAAATTGCGGGCTAACCTGTCGAGAGAGTGTACGTACAGCCTATCCCCGTCTCTTAGATACTCCCGCGCGGCCTGCAGTTGAGGCCTGTTTATGTCTTTGCCGCTAACTTTGTCAGTGAATATCTTTTCAAGCGAAAGGTCAATCAATTGACGCTCCGGGTTTTGGTCTGCACTGGATACTCGAACATAGCCAATCGATTTACCGTTATTATTTGCTGCATCTGCCATATTGGTGACCAACTTTCTCTAACTGTCAGGTTGAGTTCTTAGACTGGTTGTTTTGACCGTCAGGGAATCCGGCAAGCGGCCCTAAACTGACGGGAATAGTGTCAGGCTGTAGCATGAGGTTGAAGTACACCCCAACCGGACATTTAGGATCATGTTGTGGGCGACTCGAAGGCGATTACACTGAGCTTTTATTTCGCGATCAAACGCACCTCGGCCGGCAATGTATCGCAGTACCACTATACCCAGTTGCTCACTGGCGCATTGATCTCATACCTCGTTTGGCACGACAAGCCGGGCCTGCCTATGCTGATTGGTGGATCGCTGATCATAGGCTCGGGCCTGATGATCGCTCTCACCACACGCAACGCCCAACCATCTTTACTCCCCGAGATTGTCATCCGATAAGTCAGTTTTCTGAGCTTGGTTCACCCAAAAGATATCCGGGGAAGAGCAATGGTTCCGCGCCCTCACTTGGATCACGAAAGTTGCCGAGGCCAACGCCCACCAGGCGGAATCTTTGTCTGGGATCGGTGCCGACTTTGTCCAGCAGAGACAGAGCTATCCGTGCTAACTCTTCGGAAGAGGCCGGCGGCGATGGGGGCGTCTGGCTTCGGGTATCCGCAGGGTTCCCCTGCACGACCCTGTCAGGGATGGAGTATCGAAGTCATTCCGGTGCAAAGCACCGTTCTCTTCGGGACGCTGGATGAGACGAGGATTTCAGGGCTGGCACAGCGTCATCGGGGCCGGTTGTCTACTGCGACCCGTTCTCGGAAAAACGGAAGTTGTTGAGGACCAGTTGAACGATGGGATGCGGCCACGACTCGAAATTGCTCAGATTGGAGTCGACTGGAAGCACGCTGGTTTTGTAGATTTCCGGCTTTCCGGGAACGGTCATCATTGCATCAAAAAACAGCTTCTTCTTCAGCTTGTTCCGGGTCACCAAGAGCATCATGAAGCCGCCGGGCGACTTCTCCTGCGTGAACTTGAACTCTACATCCGCTTTCGCAGGGTCTGGCTGGTAGATTATCCGGGACAGTTGGTCGCCGGTAACCGCCACATTGATTCCGAAGGTCTCTCCTGCGAAAAGATACACATCCCCGTCCGCCACATAGGGCACCCGGTCGAACTTCTGTTCGTAATAATGCTCATTGTCGATGTGGAGCTTCAATGAAAACGGAGCACGGAAAACCGGTTCTTCCTGTGTTTCACTCTTCGCTTGAGAGAGGCACACCGACGACTGCGCAAGAGCGATGATAACGAGCGCGACGAAGTTCATCTGCGCCTCTCTTCGCCGACATTGTGTGGATATGAAATTCATGGCTTCACAGAAGCAGCATTCACCGACCCAGAAATGCCCGTTCGGAATCTAATCATCCATTGAACAAGCTTGTCCTGCGGATCACCTTTGAACGGGCCTACAACCTTGTAGTGAACGGATTCAGAACCAGTGTCATACCAGTATTCATATTCCGAGACATCGTCCATAGCTACCCGGCTCGCGAGTACTGGTGATATTCGAATTGCCTTTAAGTCATCAAGGAAACGACTCAAGACTTCGTGTCTGATGGGCGAACGCTTGACTTCCACTTTCAACTTCGCTGCAATCTCCTGGTCCGTCACATTTGGATTCTGGGCGGCTGTTTTCGAAATGAACTGCGAGAGGCTGTCGTTACCCATTCCGGTGATCGTGTAGCTGATAGCCTCCGCTTGCCCTCCGGGATGGACAGGATAAACGGGGTAGGTAACCACAACTAATTGAGAGTCGGAGTCACCATATCGCAGCGTCATTTTCGAGAGGAATGGCGACGTTACGGCATCCGACCGGAAGACAAGATCAAGGACACGCTCTCTCATATCCGCTGGTGCACCTCCGCCGGACTGCCCGACTGCACTCACCACTAGCAAGAAAAAGACAAGTAGGGCACTTGTTAAGCGCGCTTTCAGAATCATCGTAGTACACCTCCTAAATTGGCCACTGCTCTTCACTGAAGCTGGATATAGTTATTCAGCGGCGGGTTGCCGGTCGCCGAATTGGGGATCGTTACATATAGTGAGCGCTGCGATCTCACAAAATTCGGAAGTGTATTATTGAGGCTAGGATCCCGGTCGCCACCTGATGGCGTTGGCAATGCCTTGTTCCCATGCGTGTGAAGGATTGCAATTATGTTGGGATCGCTAGTGTCTATATGGAGCTGATTGAGTTTTCCGTCGCCATTGATAGAAGTCGTCTTATTCTCAATCACGATCTTTCCATCTTTGAGAGCGATTGCGAAGCCGGACTCTGCAAGTCCATTACCGGCCTGCCCATTCGTTGTTTGCATGAACGCACTGTCGGAAGCTTTCTTTACGGCCGGATTCTGGTACAGCGGATGTCCTGGATTCGTCGGGTCTTCCGGTCCTGTTTTAGAAGGATCGTATTTCTGCTGTTGGGCCTTCAACGACTCCAACCACGCATCCTGAACTACACTCGCCGTATCCCCTACTGCGATCAGATACTTGCCTGCTCCGAAGCCCTGTTGCAGTGTGCTTCCGGCAACTCGGAACCCCAGACGCGAGTTTTCGCTTAGCTGACCCATTGCGGCTAGCGGCGGTTCCGGGAACGCAGGTCTGGAGGCAAGTTGCATCTGCCTCCGATTGTAAGGCTTTGGGCCGGGGGAAGAGCAGCCGATTGCGCCGGGGATTGGGGAGCGGAGCGGAGACGGATTTCCTCGTGCAACGGACAGAGTCCGGCGAACTCGGAGTGCCCCACAGGTGAACCCTTCCAGTTATGCTGCCGCAAATACTCAATCAGCGGCATCCGCCGCTTAAGTGTTTCGACTTCTTCGCCCACAACGCTTTTTTCACCTCCGGAGCCAAGCGTAGGACAACAACACCGGCAAACCCAGGCAAGGATGGTGGGTGACAGAGTTTTTCTCACAGACGCAAGGGCCAAAGAATCTGCAGAGCAGGAGTTATCCACGACAACGGCCCCGTTTCATCCAAAGCCTGACGACCACGAACCAGCCAATGAGCCACGCGGGGGACGGTCTGGCTGAGAAAGGAAGGTGCAGGCTGAGAACAGTCCAGTCCGTTCGACCAGCGGCGGACAGTGGATGGATCAGGCAACCGATCAGGGTCCTGGAGCTTGGGCAATGCCTTCTCCCACGAGCAGTGCTCCACAAAGCGCCGCAGCAACGCCTGACAACGCGCCAGAAGGCTGTAATGCGTGTAGGGGAGAGAAAACAGCGGAAGGAAGGTAAAGGTCATCCCGCAATCGACGCAGCGGCCGCGATGAATCCAAATCCAGTCGTGATCCTCGTCGTGGGCCTGCTTGCGGCGGCGTCCGTGACCAATGATCGAATCCCGTTTACAAACCGGGCACCGGCGTAAGATGATCTTGTCGCAGTCTTCTGCCCAGTCGGTGGAAAGCTTGTCCGGCCCGGCGGAAACTGAGACAAAGAGGATCGTACCTCACAGGGGTTCCGCCTCTGGCTTCGACCCGCCAAGATCACTGCCCGAAGCGGAGCCCCGCCTCCTGAAGAAAAAATCCAACTGAAAGAAAATATACCTTCTTACCTACAGGCCGTAGGGCAGGAATCAAATTATTGGCCGGTTATCCGGCTGTTCTCGTCAACCGAGAATCATGCGCCAGATCGGCGGACACTTGCCGACTCTCCGTCACTTGTTCTCACGCGGAGTTGGTGCTCCTCTGGCTTGCATCCGAAGACTTGCAGGCGTCGCCCCTTCCCGACGTTTCACCCCCGGGCCATTCTAAAGATGACTGCCCCGCTTCGCATGCTGCTCGGACTGTAATGAGCACAACGAGGCAAAGTGGACATTCGGAACTGCTTCAAGGGGAGACGGGCTTGCGTATGGGGTAACCAAGTGGCGGGGTTCCCGGGGCACTCAGTTCCTAACACACTTTCGTTCAGAGGATAATCGTTGAGGGTAGGACGACTATTTCGATAACTCACTTGCGGAAAGCCGTTGGAGCAGTCACTCCCTGGGCTGGCTTCGACGTGCTCAAAGCGGTCGCCATCGCGCTCGGCGAGTAAACGAAGCCCTCGTCCAGCAATCCCGACCGAAACGGATTCAACACGATGAAGACTTCTTCGGCGCTGAACCCCTTGAGAAGAAAGGCCTGCAATTGGAACGCGGGCGCGATGAAAAAGAAGACCTCAATTTTGTCTTCGGGACGTTGGCGGTCAATCCGTTGAATAGCGCGATCAATCTTGGCTGCGGCCGGCGACACGACCACTCCGCGAATGTGCCAGGAATCCCTCATATCGCCACGCGTGCCTGAATACGCAATGGCCGCGGGTTGACCCTTTCGCAGAATCTGGTGCTGCCAATTGCCAGTTTTGACAAGACAGGCGGCAAGATCAACGCCGTGTGCGGCGCGGGCGATCCCGTCGACGGATAAAGAATATGTTTCAAAGCCCTCCCCGATGAACAGGGCGCCCTCGCCCAAAGCTGGATGCGGATGTGCACTGAGGTAATAGCCAAGTTCGCCCCGCAGCTCTTCCAGCCTGCGTGCTTCCAATTGCCGCGTGAATGCCATTTCTACCCTTCCAATGTCCATGTCCACTGCCATGACCCACCTAGACCGTAGGCGGACTGCAGACTGTTGAGGTCGACCCATCCCGCCCCATAGATCGGGTCATTGACATAGACCTGCGGCTCGTCTTGCTGGCTTGAAACGCCGCAAACGACGGCGACGTGACCGTCGCCGTCGTTCCACTTGAAGCCAACCTGCACGGGAAGCAGCCTGTTCGCGATCTGATCCTGCAACTCGAGAAAGGAGACAGGCTGGGGAAGGAAATCCGCTGTCTTGCCGATGACGCCGAACACCTTATCCACCATGTCCGTGGATGTTACGTCGAGTTCGAAATTGCACGAATCCTTGTCCTGGCAGCAATTGCTGTTTGGAGACACAGCCTGGGCGAAGTTGCACTGGTCAGTCACTGTGCCCTGAACCAGCGCGCCGATCATCTGGCCGCAGGCTGCCCAGCACCAATTTGATTCCTCGCTCGGGTAATACGGAACGGGGAGCACCGAGTAATTACCCTGCTGTGGGGGCTGGACCCCGATCGCCGCTGGTTGCTCTGCCTGAAGAGCCATGGGAAATCCACCTCCTGCGGTTTGGCTGAGAGGCCAAACTCACGGCTATTGGCAGTCCGACACGAGTCGCGCAGCCAGAGCCTTTTTCAACGTCTTCTTTTCTTCATCGGAGTCATCTCTCAAAACGGAAACCACGTCTCCGGGCTTGACGAAGCCCAAGTAAGACGCGGCATAGCCACTGCACTCTCTCGTTCCGTCCGAAGCAAATAACGTGAAGGTCGCCATCGCGCCGCCGCTGAAATGAAGCGACGTGAACGAGTTGCCGAAGATCGAAGTTGTCTTCGTCAGAAGGCTACCGCCTGACTCAAGAGCATGCACCTCGAGGAAATGCACTGTCTTCGCTTTTCCGCCCAGAGCGGAGAAAAGAAGATCGGCAGGGAGGATCTGAAGCAAGACCGATCCGGGCTGCGCAGATTGATTTGGCGTCCCTTGGCTGTTTGGGTTCCTTCACTCGCAGTCTGCTGAGTTCGAACCTTGGGCGGCCCAGGCCCAGCGGCCTGCGGTGCAGGTAAACCTGCTGGAAGCCAGGCGCGGGCTGACAGGGAGCGTCGGGGAACTCGTTGCGGATGGCACGATCGGCAGTAGCGACGCGGTCGTTGATGGTGGAGGCAGAAAGCGGAGGCTGCCGGCTTGACTGGAAGCGCAGGTATAGATTTGCGTCGTGTCCAGCCGGGCATGGCCCAGCATCTCCTGGATGAAGCGGATGTCGGCTCCGCCTTCCAGCATCAGCGTGGCCATCGTGTGGCGGAAGAGATGGCAGGCTCCGGCCTTGCCGACCTTGGCTTTGAGCACATAGGAGCGCACCGTCATGGTCATCATGTCGCGGCCGATGTCTTCGCCGTTGTGCGCCAGGAACAGCGTGCCCGTGTCCGGCTCGATGGCAAGCTGGGGCCGCGCCTCCCGGATGTACTTCTGCAACCATGCGACGGCCCGGTCGCCGATGGGAACGAAGCGGTCTTTCTTGCCCTTGCCCTGACGGATCAGGAACGTTCCCCGGTCAAGGTCCAGATCGTAGAGCTTCAGGTTGATGACCTCCATGCGCCGTATTCCAGTCGAGTACAGCATCTCCAGGATGGCGCGGTCGCGCAGGCCGATTGGCTCCCGGATGTCCGGCTGGGCGATGACCTGTTCGGCCTCCTGCGCGGTAAGCACGTTGCGCGGCAACCGGTGCGGCAGGCGCGGCAGTTCCAGTTCCGAAGCCGGGTTATGCAGGATGTGGTTCTGCCGGGTCATCCATCGGAACCACTGGCGCAACGCGATCAGCCGCGCGTTCTGCGAGCGGAAGGTCAACGGCTCGCCGTTGCGCTTGCGCTGATGGAAGAGATGCCGCTGATACCGCTCCAAGACAGGCCGCGTGATCTCGGTCGGCTCGGTCAAGCCGCGCTCGGAACACCACTGGAGGAAGTACCGGACGTGCATGTGCTGGTTGCGGATGGTGTTTTCCGAGTAGTCGCGCACTCGCAGCGCGTTGACGTGCTCTTCCAGCAACCCCGCCAGCGGCGTCAGCGGCAGAGAGCCTTCCAGCTTCGATTTCCGTTTCACTTTGGCCATTACCTGCCGCCCTTCCTGCTGCCGTTGTTACGATGCAGCGCGGCTACGATGGCCTCGTCTTCCATCTCTCCCCCAACAGTGTTTTTCTGCTCATTTTCATAAAAATGGCCTTTAACCCCGATGGATACTGGCGATTCCTCACCCCGCGCACCCCCCGCTACCACCCCGTTTTGGCCCCGCTTTGACCCCGCGTTCCCGCCCTCCAGCACCGCGAACTTGTCTTTTACCCCCGCGAAGTTGCCGTCGTACTTGTACCCTCCCAGCTTCTCCACGTCGATCAACCCAGCCATTACAGGCTTCGAGCCGTCGCCCTCGACCGCGAAGGCAAGCTCGTAAACGAAGCTCTGGCCGCGCCCGCCGCGATGGGCCAACAGGTATTCCAACTCCTCCAGCCGCCCCAGATGCAAGCGCAGCTGCGTGTCGCCCCAGCCGGTGACGGCCCGGACCTCGCGCCGCGAGAAGCGATAGTCGGCCCGCTCGATCCGCTGCCGCTTGCACTCCGCCGTGACCATCGCATCGACCAGCAGCAACAGCCGCCGCGTCTGCGGTGGCAGCTCGTCCAGTGAACGGCCCAGCACCTCCGCCGTCAGCCGGTTGGCGATGGCGATGTCATCGAGCGCAACTTCGATGTATTCGATAGTCCGGTCATTGTGCTGGACCGTCTGCCGGGGCCGCTGCCATTGATGCAAGAGAGCGATAGTGCGGATGAGCGTCAGATACTTGGTGTGGTCGCGCCTGGTCCGCGTCTGCGAGTCCAAGAAGGTCAAGCCTGGCGCGTAGGGATTGACGACGGAAACCGGCTTCAAGAGCCGCTGCGCGTTGCGATGCAAGCGCAGCAACTCGTCGCGGTCCTTGCGCCGCAACAGCCCCTCGATGGTCTGCGATTCGCGCTGTATCCGGTGGATGGCCTGGGTCTGCGCCCGCTCTTCGTTCACCGTGAGAACCAAGCAACGGTTCAACAGTTCCTCGTCGATGTCGATCGCTGTGGTGGTCAAGAAGATCATCACCGGCCCTTTCACGCGGTACTGATGCGTCAGCAAGCGGCCCGTTGCCGGGTCTTTGCCGGTCGAGGCGATGGTCAACTCGCCCTCCGACTGCAACAGCTTCAACGCATACGAGGCCCGCTGCGCTCCGGCCTCTTCCACGATGGCCAGAACCTTGTGCTGCAAGTCGCTCTCGCCCATGTAGAAGAGTGACTGGCCTGTCATCGCGGAGTATTGAACGCGCTGCTCCTCCGGCACGAAGGCCAGCACCGCATCCATCAGCGAACTCTTGCCCGCCGCCGAACTCGATTGCACGATGACCGCAAGCGGCGCGTCCAAGTGCCGCGAGACTGCGCCCAGATAGCCAACCAGCTTGTTGGTCTCTTCGCCCACGACTCCACAGCGGGCGAAGTCCTCGACGATGCGGTCGAGCAAGCGCGGATCGCGCAACAGGCTGAGCGCCTCGGCCCGCTCGTCCTCGGTCAGCTTGATTTCCGGCTCCTTCGGCGCAAGCGCCGCCTTGATCTGCTCGTCCAGCATCTCTTCCAGCTTCATCAGCACATGGCCCAGGTCGCGCCGGATCACTTCTTCCTTGATGCCCAGTTCCTCCGCTGCCTGCTTTGTGAAGCTGCTGCGCTGCCGCGCGGCGTAAAGATCGAACGTGTCCACATGGAAGGCCGATTCCCCGCGCGGCGTCGTGCCCGAGACAAGAACATTGACCTTCAACAGTTCATAGCTCATGTTCTTGGCCAGACCGCGCACACGATAGCGGCGGTCGCCCTGCTGGATGAAGATGTCTTCGCCGCGCATCTCGACCGGAACGTCGATGACCGGCGCGGGCGCTGCCGCTGGCTCGGTCGGCGCAACCGGCTCCGCTTCGGCGGCTAAAGAAAAAACCTCTTTTGTCGGCGCGGCGGGCGTCGGCATGATCTCGGCGATTGGATCTGGCTCCGGCAACTCTGCCACGATCTTTTTTTCTTTAGCCGCTGTTTTTGCTTCCGCTGGCTCTGGCTCGATGATCGGCCCAAGATCGATTCCCGCCACGATCACCGGCGCCGCTGCCCGCTGCCCCTTGCCCAGCCATTCGGCCTTGTTTACAAGCACACTCAGGCTCTTCGATGCGGGCGTTACCTTCCGCGCGTATTCGTTCGCGTCCATGCCCTTCGGGAACTGCACTCGGAAGCATTCGATGCCCATCTCGATCAACTCCAGGGCCAGCGCCGCCGCTGCCTTGTCGCCCGCCTCGTCGCGGTCGTAGGCGATGTACACCCGCTCCGTGCCGTGCCGCTCGAAGGCCGCGCGATGGTCTGCCGTGAAGCCGTTCACGCCATAGCTGGCCGTTACCTGCCGGATGCCCGCAACCCAGAACGTCAAGGCATCGATCAGCGCCTCGCACAGCACGATTTCTTTGGAAGCGGCCAGCGCCTCTTCGTTCCACACGCCGCGATGCTGGCCTTTCAGATACAGATGGTCCGGCGTGCCCTCGCGCAGATTCGGCGTGATCTTCCGCCCGTACATCTCGACCACCGCGCCCGTGCTATCGAAGATCGGGATGACGATGGAACCATTGAAGTGCTCGTGTCCGCTCTTCCGGTAGATGCCCAACTCCTGCAAGCGCCCGCGCATCTCCGCGCCAGCGGCGCGGTTCTTCGCCGGCAGTCGATAACCCAGCGTCCGGTTGGCGAAGCCAAGCCGGAAGCGGTCGATGATTTCCGAGGATTTGAGGCCACGCGACTCCAGATATTTCATTGCCTCCGGCGACTGCTTCAACGCTTCGTTGTAGTAGCCCACAACCTGCAACAGCAGCGCCCGGTCGTCCGCGTCCCGCTCGACCGGAGGCGGCAACTTCCGCACCGTGCCGTGTTTCACCGGCTGGATCGGAGAGGCGGCTAAGGGAAGATGGTCCGCTTTCAGCAACTCGACCGCATGGCGGAAGCTGATGCCGTTGGCCTTCATTACCCAGTCGATGGCCGTTCCGCCCATGTTGCACGCGCCCAGACAGTGCCAGAGATTTTTACTCGGAGTGATGACAAGCGACGGGTTGCGGTCGTCGTGGAACGGGCACAGCCCCAACAGGTCCGCGCCGTGCCGCTGCAACTTGATCCCCCGCGCCTCCGCCAACCGCTGCACAGAGATTTCTTTCTTTAGCCGCTCGACTTCCGCCTCCGGGATTCTGGCCATCCGCTCCCCCTCCGCTTTTCAGGTATCCTGTAGAAAACCTGTCAAGATACAGATATGGTACTTTTGTAGTACCAGATGGAGTCCTTTGAGGTCAAGCCATGATTCTGGATGCTTACGCTGTATTTGTGACCAAGAACGCTACCGAGACCGGCTTTCCCACGCGCATGGCTGAACTGCGCAAGGAAAAGGGCATGACGCAGCAGCAACTCGCCGAGCGCGTTGGTGTCCATGTCCAGCAACTAAAACGATACGAGGCGGGCGCTTCTCAGCCCACCCTCGATGTCATCCGCAACATGGCGATGGCCCTCGGCGTCAGTTCCGACATGCTCTTGTTTGGCAAGGATGAGCGCGGGCCGGATGAAGCCCTCAAGCTCCAGTTCGAGGCCGTCTCCAAGTTTGACCCGGAGTCCAAGAAGGTCGTCCAGCAGGTCCTCGATTCGATGATTCTCCAACAGGAAGCCCGCCGCTGGTCCGCCGGTCGATAGCGCCTCCGAACACGGCTCGAACGAGAGCCGGACAACACCGGACAGCGTTCGATTTCCGCTCGATCTCCGTTCGACTCCGGGCCGCAACGCGGCCTCGCTAAGCCGTCAGGCTTAGGGATGGTGTCTTGCTCCCAACACGCCGCCCGATGCGCCGCTGAACCCTGAACACGCCCTGGCGCTGCGCGCTTCATTGCCGGGACTCACCGCGCCGCCGTGGGACGGGAGCCATCGCCCTGGTCATGTGGAACATGAGAAAAAGACATTTTTCTCATAGATGGAAAACACCCGCAGCGGAGGCATCAGTCAAGGCCGCGCGTTCTTTGCGCGCCGCCGCAGCGGGCGGAGCGAAGCGGAGAGCCTTTACGGATGCCGGAGCGGAGGGTACGGCGCGTGAGCGCGAAAAAGCCCGACTCGCCACGACTTTCAACGAAAAACCACGACTAAAGCCGATAAAGCCTCATCGACCCCGCGCCGCCACGGAATGAGCCTTTGTGAGCCTTTTCCGCCCTGGCTGGCCGCGCCGGATGGTGACGCACATGGCCTCCGTTAAAGTACACTCGTGCGTCAAGATAACTCGCTCGAAAACAACGGGATACAAGAGAAAAACCCCTCAAGTGCGTCTGCGCTTTATGTTCCACTACTGCATTCCACCCAACAGACCACCAACAGCCCCGCCCGGAACGCCGCCAACTCGACAAGGAACTCATAAGCTCCCCCAGGGAACTTAACAGTTCCCGTTCAGGGATGGAGTATCTCAGTCATTCCGGCGCAAAGCGCCGCTCTCCCGGCGGCTCCGGCGGCAACAACCCCGCCGACACCCCTGCGCCACTCGCCCCTGTGTTTTCAACACGTTAACGCCGCAGCAACCGGAATCGGCAGAGTGCCGCTTAACTGCTTTAGTTTCAACGGTTGCCATATAGCAACCTGTAAACCCCTTATATTTTGAGCCTATTGGTTGTAGATGCTTGATTCCGCAGTGGTTCCCGCAAGGTTCCTCAAGGTTGCTCTACAGCAACCTTCTAGGGGTGACGTGTCCCTATACTCCCGGTGCAAAGCACCGCCGCACTTCGCTGGCTTACGCAAGATGCTGGGCGAAGCCTGCAACGATCTCGGCAGCTCGTAGCGGTTCACGCTGAAGCAGCAGATGCGGCCCCTCAAGTGCGGCTACAGCCATCTGCGGCTTGATCCGCCGAAGCTCTTCGAGACATGCGGCGCTGACGAGACGATCTTCCTTCGCCTGGAGATACAGGACGGGCACAGCAACCCGGTCCAGTTCCGCGCGGACATCGCATCCGAGTACGGCCCGGAGGCGCGCGGCCAGCACTTTCGGCTGCACGGAGGAGACCGCCGCCCGCACCGTCGCCAACAACGAAGGCGGCGCATCCGGCCCAACAAGCCAGAGCTTGGCTGCAAGATTTGGCAGAGGAACCCGAAAAACGAGCGGCATGAGCAACCAACCGAGCCAGCGCCGCCAACCCTGCACCGGGCTTGTGGCGAACCCGGCACAGAGAACCAGGCCGTCTAGATTCACTGGATTCGACGCCGCGTATTGGATCGCAAGCGGCGTCGAAAAGGATTCAGCCAGAAGCACGAACGGCCCAGTGGTCGAACAGGCCGTTCGCACGAAGACCTCCAACTCAGAGAAGGAGAGACATCGTTCGGTTGGGTACCGCACGGTCTCTGTCTCGAACTGCCCAGCAAGCGCAGCAACGAACTCCGAGAACAGTTCTCCCGTCCCGTCCATCCCTGGCAGAAGTACGAGCTTTAGCGCAGGTGTCAACTTGCCGCTGGGGATTGCCCCTTGCTTAGGGCTATCAGGCGGTTCCGCCGTCTTTGCCGATACAGCCATACCGCTAGAACGCTCCAGCACACGGCGATGACGATAGCTGTTGCCAGGCGGATGTAAAGCCGCATCCGCCACTCACTCGCATTGGCGAACGGATAAGCCGTCATCCACACATCGAACAACACCTGATAGAGGCTGACCAACCCTCCGAGGGTCAGCAATGCTAACGCAATCCACGCCCAAACAGTTTTTGGATGCACCATCAATTGCCTCCTGGAGAATGAATGCTGCCATCTGCGTACACCACGGCATGGCGAGCGACCGTGACAGTCACCACATATCCCGTACTTGTCGGAATTGAAATAGTAATGTCGTGCGGAATCGAATTATTGATGGCACCATGCGCCCATGTATTGCAGTCATTCACCCCTGGTATCCACCGTCCCGTCGGCGTGCCTACCTTCGTGTAAGTAGCAAGCGCCGCCTTATCGACGCCGGTGAATGTCTGAGTCGAAGTTGGAACCTGGCCAGTGTGATCCACGACCTGCGTCTGTACACCCGGCGCGTCTGACTGCGGCACGCCCTTCGCTGTACCCATCCCAACGTCAGTGCCGTCAGGCGTACTGATCCACTCATGATTGATACCAGCATCATGGAGAAGCTGGCCACCGGGAATATCTGCTGGGCGGCTATTCAGCGTAACTGTTGTTGTGCTCTGCTGTTGGGCCTTCAACGACTCCAACCACGCATCCTGAACTACACTCGCCGTATCCCCTACTGCGATCAGATACTTGCCTGCTCCGAAGCCCTGTTGCAGTGTGCTTCCGGCAACTCGGAACCCCAGACGCGAGTTTTCGCTTAGCTGACCCATTGCGGCTAGCGGCGGTTCCGGGAACGCAGGTCTGGAGGCAAGTTGCATCTGCCTCCGATTGTAAGGCTTTGGGCCGGGGGAAGAGCAGCCGATTGCGCCGGGGATTGGGGAGCGGAGCGGAGACGGATTGCGGGCATAGAGCGTCTTTCTTTAGCCGCTAAAAGCAGCTACTAAAAGAAGAACATCATTCTTTTTCTTCGTCGTCTTCCGCCTCTGCTGCCAGAGCAGAGAACAGTACCTCGGCGGCGGCGGGATCGGCCAGCGGAAGCGCCGTCTCCGGGCTGTGTTTGAGCGCCGCCGCCGGGTGCGTGGCCGAGTGGATTTGCTTGAGCAGACGGATGGAGACCTGGGTATAGATTTGCGTCGTGTCCAGCCGGGCATGGCCCAGCATCTCCTGGATGAAGCGGATGTCGGCTCCGCCTTCCAGCATCAGCGTGGCCATCGTGTGGCGGAAGAGATGGCAGGCTCCGGCCTTGCCGACCTTGGCTTTGAGCACATAGGAGCGCACCGTCATGGTCATCATGTCGCGGCCGATGTCTTCGCCGTTGTGCGCCAGGAACAGCGTGCCCGTGTCCGGCTCGATGGCAAGCTGGGGCCGCGCCTCCCGGATGTACTTCTGCAACCATGCGACGGCCCGGTCGCCGATGGGAACGAAGCGGTCTTTCTTGCCCTTGCCCTGACGGATCAGGAACGTTCCCCGGTCAAGGTCCAGATCGTAGAGCTTCAGGTTGATGACCTCCATGCGCCGTATTCCAGTCGAGTACAGCATCTCCAGGATGGCGCGGTCGCGCAGGCCGATTGGCTCCCGGATGTCCGGCTGGGCGATGACCTGTTCGGCCTCCTGCGCGGTAAGCACGTTGCGCGGCAACCGGTGCGGCAGGCGCGGCAGTTCCAGTTCCGAAGCCGGGTTATGCAGGATGTGGTTCTGCCGGGTCATCCATCGGAACCACTGGCGCAACGCGATCAGCCGCGCGTTCTGCGAGCGGAAGGTCAACGGCTCGCCGTTGCGCTTGCGCTGATGGAAGAGATGCCGCTGATACCGCTCCAAGACAGGCCGCGTGATCTCGGTCGGCTCGGTCAAGCCGCGCTCGGAACACCACTGGAGGAAGTACCGGACGTGCATGTGCTGGTTGCGGATGGTGTTTTCCGAGTAGTCGCGCACTCGCAGCGCGTTGACGTGCTCTTCCAGCAACCCCGCCAGCGGCGTCAGCGGCAGAGAGCCTTCCAGCTTCGATTTCCGTTTCACTTTGGCCATTACCTGCCGCCCTTCCTGCTGCCGTTGTTACGATGCAGCGCGGCTACGATGGCCTCGTCTTCCATCTCTCCCCCAACAGTGTTTTTCTGCTCATTTTCATAAAAATGGCCTTTAACCCCGATGGATACTGGCGATTCCTCACCCCGCGCACCCCCCGCTACCACCCCGTTTTGGCCCCGCTTTGACCCCGCGTTCCCGCCCTCCAGCACCGCGAACTTGTCTTTTACCCCCGCGAAGTTGCCGTCGTACTTGTACCCTCCCAGCTTCTCCACGTCGATCAACCCAGCCATTACAGGCTTCGAGCCGTCGCCCTCGACCGCGAAGGCAAGCTCGTAAACGAAGCTCTGGCCGCGCCCGCCGCGATGGGCCAACAGGTATTCCAACTCCTCCAGCCGCCCCAGATGCAAGCGCAGCTGCGTGTCGCCCCAGCCGGTGACGGCCCGGACCTCGCGCCGCGAGAAGCGATAGTCGGCCCGCTCGATCCGCTGCCGCTTGCACTCCGCCGTGACCATCGCATCGACCAGCAGCAACAGCCGCCGCGTCTGCGGTGGCAGCTCGTCCAGTGAACGGCCCAGCACCTCCGCCGTCAGCCGGTTGGCGATGGCGATGTCATCGAGCGCAACTTCGATGTATTCGATAGTCCGGTCATTGTGCTGGACCGTCTGCCGGGGCCGCTGCCATTGATGCAAGAGAGCGATAGTGCGGATGAGCGTCAGATACTTGGTGTGGTCGCGCCTGGTCCGCGTCTGCGAGTCCAAGAAGGTCAAGCCTGGCGCGTAGGGATTGACGACGGAAACCGGCTTCAAGAGCCGCTGCGCGTTGCGATGCAAGCGCAGCAACTCGTCGCGGTCCTTGCGCCGCAACAGCCCCTCGATGGTCTGCGATTCGCGCTGTATCCGGTGGATGGCCTGGGTCTGCGCCCGCTCTTCGTTCACCGTGAGAACCAAGCAACGGTTCAACAGTTCCTCGTCGATGTCGATCGCTGTGGTGGTCAAGAAGATCATCACCGGCCCTTTCACGCGGTACTGATGCGTCAGCAAGCGGCCCGTTGCCGGGTCTTTGCCGGTCGAGGCGATGGTCAACTCGCCCTCCGACTGCAACAGCTTCAACGCATACGAGGCCCGCTGCGCTCCGGCCTCTTCCACGATGGCCAGAACCTTGTGCTGCAAGTCGCTCTCGCCCATGTAGAAGAGTGACTGGCCTGTCATCGCGGAGTATTGAACGCGCTGCTCCTCCGGCACGAAGGCCAGCACCGCATCCATCAGCGAACTCTTGCCCGCCGCCGAACTCGATTGCACGATGACCGCAAGCGGCGCGTCCAAGTGCCGCGAGACTGCGCCCAGATAGCCAACCAGCTTGTTGGTCTCTTCGCCCACGACTCCACAGCGGGCGAAGTCCTCGACGATGCGGTCGAGCAAGCGCGGATCGCGCAACAGGCTGAGCGCCTCGGCCCGCTCGTCCTCGGTCAGCTTGATTTCCGGCTCCTTCGGCGCAAGCGCCGCCTTGATCTGCTCGTCCAGCATCTCTTCCAGCTTCATCAGCACATGGCCCAGGTCGCGCCGGATCACTTCTTCCTTGATGCCCAGTTCCTCCGCTGCCTGCTTTGTGAAGCTGCTGCGCTGCCGCGCGGCGTAAAGATCGAACGTGTCCACATGGAAGGCCGATTCCCCGCGCGGCGTCGTGCCCGAGACAAGAACATTGACCTTCAACAGTTCATAGCTCATGTTCTTGGCCAGACCGCGCACACGATAGCGGCGGTCGCCCTGCTGGATGAAGATGTCTTCGCCGCGCATCTCGACCGGAACGTCGATGACCGGCGCGGGCGCTGCCGCTGGCTCGGTCGGCGCAACCGGCTCCGCTTCGGCGGCTAAAGAAAAAACCTCTTTTGTCGGCGCGGCGGGCGTCGGCATGATCTCGGCGATTGGATCTGGCTCCGGCAACTCTGCCACGATCTTTTTTTCTTTAGCCGCTGTTTTTGCTTCCGCTGGCTCTGGCTCGATGATCGGCCCAAGATCGATTCCCGCCACGATCACCGGCGCCGCTGCCCGCTGCCCCTTGCCCAGCCATTCGGCCTTGTTTACAAGCACACTCAGGCTCTTCGATGCGGGCGTTACCTTCCGCGCGTATTCGTTCGCGTCCATGCCCTTCGGGAACTGCACTCGGAAGCATTCGATGCCCATCTCGATCAACTCCAGGGCCAGCGCCGCCGCTGCCTTGTCGCCCGCCTCGTCGCGGTCGTAGGCGATGTACACCCGCTCCGTGCCGTGCCGCTCGAAGGCCGCGCGATGGTCTGCCGTGAAGCCGTTCACGCCATAGCTGGCCGTTACCTGCCGGATGCCCGCAACCCAGAACGTCAAGGCATCGATCAGCGCCTCGCACAGCACGATTTCTTTGGAAGCGGCCAGCGCCTCTTCGTTCCACACGCCGCGATGCTGGCCTTTCAGATACAGATGGTCCGGCGTGCCCTCGCGCAGATTCGGCGTGATCTTCCGCCCGTACATCTCGACCACCGCGCCCGTGCTATCGAAGATCGGGATGACGATGGAACCATTGAAGTGCTCGTGTCCGCTCTTCCGGTAGATGCCCAACTCCTGCAAGCGCCCGCGCATCTCCGCGCCAGCGGCGCGGTTCTTCGCCGGCAGTCGATAACCCAGCGTCCGGTTGGCGAAGCCAAGCCGGAAGCGGTCGATGATTTCCGAGGATTTGAGGCCACGCGACTCCAGATATTTCATTGCCTCCGGCGACTGCTTCAACGCTTCGTTGTAGTAGCCCACAACCTGCAACAGCAGCGCCCGGTCGTCCGCGTCCCGCTCGACCGGAGGCGGCAACTTCCGCACCGTGCCGTGTTTCACCGGCTGGATCGGAGAGGCGGCTAAGGGAAGATGGTCCGCTTTCAGCAACTCGACCGCATGGCGGAAGCTGATGCCGTTGGCCTTCATTACCCAGTCGATGGCCGTTCCGCCCATGTTGCACGCGCCCAGACAGTGCCAGAGATTTTTACTCGGAGTGATGACAAGCGACGGGTTGCGGTCGTCGTGGAACGGGCACAGCCCCAACAGGTCCGCGCCGTGCCGCTGCAACTTGATCCCCCGCGCCTCCGCCAACCGCTGCACAGAGATTTCTTTCTTTAGCCGCTCGACTTCCGCCTCCGGGATTCTGGCCATCCGCTCCCCCTCCGCTTTTCAGGTATCCTGTAGAAAACCTGTCAAGATACAGATATGGTACTTTTGTAGTACCAGATGGAGTCCTTTGAGGTCAAGCCATGATTCTGGATGCTTACGCTGTATTTGTGACCAAGAACGCTACCGAGACCGGCTTTCCCACGCGCATGGCTGAACTGCGCAAGGAAAAGGGCATGACGCAGCAGCAACTCGCCGAGCGCGTTGGTGTCCATGTCCAGCAACTAAAACGATACGAGGCGGGCGCTTCTCAGCCCACCCTCGATGTCATCCGCAACATGGCGATGGCCCTCGGCGTCAGTTCCGACATGCTCTTGTTTGGCAAGGATGAGCGCGGGCCGGATGAAGCCCTCAAGCTCCAGTTCGAGGCCGTCTCCAAGTTTGACCCGGAGTCCAAGAAGGTCGTCCAGCAGGTCCTCGATTCGATGATTCTCCAACAGGAAGCCCGCCGCTGGTCCGCCGGTCGATAGCGCCTCCGAACACGGCTCGAACGAGAGCCGGACAACACCGGACAGCGTTCGATTTCCGCTCGATCTCCGTTCGACTCCGGGCCGCAACGCGGCCTCGCTAAGCCGTCAGGCTTAGGGATGGTGTCTTGCTCCCAACACGCCGCCCGATGCGCCGCTGAACCCTGAACACGCCCTGGCGCTGCGCGCTTCATTGCCGGGACTCACCGCGCCGCCGTGGGACGGGAGCCATCGCCCTGGTCATGTGGAACATGAGAAAAAGACATTTTTCTCATAGATGGAAAACACCCGCAGCGGAGGCATCAGTCAAGGCCGCGCGTTCTTTGCGCGCCGCCGCAGCGGGCGGAGCGAAGCGGAGAGCCTTTACGGATGCCGGAGCGGAGGGTACGGCGCGTGAGCGCGAAAAAGCCCGACTCGCCACGACTTTCAACGAAAAACCACGACTAAAGCCGATAAAGCCTCATCGACCCCGCGCCGCCACGGAATGAGCCTTTGTGAGCCTTTTCCGCCCTGGCTGGCCGCGCCGGATGGTGACGCACATGGCCTCCGTTAAAGTACACTCGTGCGTCAAGATAACTCGCTCGAAAACAACGGGATACAAGAGAAAAACCCCTCAAGTGCGTCTGCGCTTTATGTTCCACTACTGCATTCCACCCAACAGACCACCAACAGCCCCGCCCGGAACGCCGCCAACTCGACAAGGAACTCATAAGCTCCCCCAGGGAACTTAACAGTTCCCGTTCAGGGATGGAGTATCTCAGTCATTCCGGCGCAAAGCGCCGCTCTCCCGGCGGCTCCGGCGGCAACAACCCCGCCGACACCCCTGCGCCACTCGCCCCTGTGTTTTCAACACGTTAACGCCGCAGCAACCGGAATCGGCAGAGTGCCGCTTAACTGCTTTAGTTTCAACGGTTGCCATATAGCAACCTGTAAACCCCTTATATTTTGAGCCTATTGGTTGTAGATGCTTGATTCCGCAGTGGTTCCCGCAAGGTTCCTCAAGGTTGCTCTACAGCAACCTTCTAGGGGTGACGTGTCCCTATACTCCCGGTGCAAAGCACCGCCGCACTTCGCTGGCTTACGCAAGATGCTGGGCGAAGCCTGCAACGATCTCGGCAGCTCGTAGCGGTTCACGCTGAAGCAGCAGATGCGGCCCCTCAAGTGCGGCTACAGCCATCTGCGGCTTGATCCGCCGAAGCTCTTCGAGACATGCGGCGCTGACGAGACGATCTTCCTTCGCCTGGAGATACAGGACGGGCACAGCAACCCGGTCCAGTTCCGCGCGGACATCGCATCCGAGTACGGCCCGGAGGCGCGCGGCCAGCACTTTCGGCTGCACGGAGGAGACCGCCGCCCGCACCGTCGCCAACAACGAAGGCGGCGCATCCGGCCCAACAAGCCAGAGCTTGGCTGCAAGATTTGGCAGAGGAACCCGAAAAACGAGCGGCATGAGCAACCAACCGAGCCAGCGCCGCCAACCCTGCACCGGGCTTGTGGCGAACCCGGCACAGAGAACCAGGCCGTCTAGATTCACTGGATTCGACGCCGCGTATTGGATCGCAAGCGGCGTCGAAAAGGATTCAGCCAGAAGCACGAACGGCCCAGTGGTCGAACAGGCCGTTCGCACGAAGACCTCCAACTCAGAGAAGGAGAGACATCGTTCGGTTGGGTACCGCACGGTCTCTGTCTCGAACTGCCCAGCAAGCGCAGCAACGAACTCCGAGAACAGTTCTCCCGTCCCGTCCATCCCTGGCAGAAGTACGAGCTTTAGCGCAGGTGTCAACTTGCCGCTGGGGATTGCCCCTTGCTTAGGGCTATCAGGCGGTTCCGCCGTCTTTGCCGATACAGCCATACCGCTAGAACGCTCCAGCACACGGCGATGACGATAGCTGTTGCCAGGCGGATGTAAAGCCGCATCCGCCACTCACTCGCATTGGCGAACGGATAAGCCGTCATCCACACATCGAACAACACCTGATAGAGGCTGACCAACCCTCCGAGGGTCAGCAATGCTAACGCAATCCACGCCCAAACAGTTTTTGGATGCACCATCAATTGCCTCCTGGAGAATGAATGCTGCCATCTGCGTACACCACGGCATGGCGAGCGACCGTGACAGTCACCACATATCCCGTACTTGTCGGAATTGAAATAGTAATGTCGTGCGGAATCGAATTATTGATGGCACCATGCGCCCATGTATTGCAGTCATTCACCCCTGGTATCCACCGTCCCGTCGGCGTGCCTACCTTCGTGTAAGTAGCAAGCGCCGCCTTATCGACGCCGGTGAATGTCTGAGTCGAAGTTGGAACCTGGCCAGTGTGATCCACGACCTGCGTCTGTACACCCGGCGCGTCTGACTGCGGCACGCCCTTCGCTGTACCCATCCCAACGTCAGTGCCGTCAGGCGTACTGATCCACTCATGATTGATACCAGCATCATGGAGAAGCTGGCCACCGGGAATATCTGCTGGGCGGCTATTCAGCGTAACTGTTGTTGTGCTCTGCTGTTGGGCCGAGTCTCCAGTTGGGACAGCGCGATTGACATTCGGAAGCTATCATACTTTGATGACTAATCCCAAGTGATCTCTTTGACCGCGAAGCCACCCGTCGCTTGGCGATGCCAGAGGAACAGCGACTTTGGCAGCGAGGTAGACACAAAGTCGCCTTTTTGGTTTAGGTACACATCAACCCTTAGCGGCATCATAAGAATAGAAAGGTTCTGTCTGACAACGGCCGGGTCGGCTTTCTTCCTAAGGGAATCGTCCAAGAATCTATCCAACTTTGTGAGCAGTTCAATGCGTTCCTGGAACTGCCTCTCATTTTGGATATTGTCAAAGTCAAGAAGATTGATGTTGGGATCCATGTTGTTGCTTTGCAGGAATTCCGCCCTCAGCGTATCCCGCTTCTTCTCAGCTGCTTTTTCCGCCGCGTCTGGACTCGCGGCGAAAGTCGGCATTGAAAGTGCATAACGGGGCACCCAGAGAGCATACCCCCAAAAGAGCGCTGCCGCTTCACTAATCTCGTTTGGGTTAGCGCCTGGCCTGCGCAAAAAACTAGGGATCGCAAACATAGAATCTGGGTGTTGGTCGGCCTCAGGGAAGTTGCCACCGTAGAATCTGCTTGCCAGAGAAGATTCTTCGGTTGAGGGAGTGGAGTACAGCTGCTTGACAAGCTCGGCGGTGTCCTTGACCAGTTCCTCTGCGTCGGCTAGTGTGACAACACCTTGGCACTCTGACTGTACGTCCTTCACAGCGCCACCGGCCTCCATCAAGACGAGGTGCATCGCTACGATATTGTGCGTTCGCGGATTGGTTTCTGCGAGAAGGTAACCGCCGGACCGCAAAATATTGACAAGAATTCCGTTCTCGTAGAGATCTATTTTGTCCGCTTTTGCCTGTGCAAGAGCCTGATCGCCAATTCCTCGAGCATCCGCGCCCGCGGTGATTTTCCGAAGGACTATGAATGAGCTTCCCGGCTTCGCGTTGCTGCGAGCGACGGTGATCGCCTGCTCTGCTGTCAAATGCGGGTCCTCTTCAGCCAATGCCGATGAACTCGCTCCACTCATGAACAGCATGATCAAACATGCCAAAGAAATAATTGCGATGCTAGCATTCAATTTCTTCATTGCGCTATCCTCCTTAAATCACTGGCAGCCCATATAGGCCCGAGCGGCGGGTACATTTACACTCGTGCTGCCCAGGGCGAAAGGGATAATTCCCAGAGCGTGCCTCGGATCGCTGTTGGGGAACACTACTGAAACGATATTTCCACGTTTCGGATCGTTATAAAGTTTTACAACGAAAGTGCTCTGCCCAGGAATCGTCGGCGATTCTTTTGACGTACCGTGTACCGTCGCTGCATCGGTCCAAGTCTTCGTATCAATTTTGGAAGGATCCGCCACCTGTGCGAAATTTCCGTCGCGTGGAGTTACATTTTTTGTTTCGTCTTGCCCCGGATTGAGACTCGATAGTGCTTTTACGGCAGCATCTCTAACGATATGTGGACCATCCTCCGAACAAACGTTGGATGTAGGGCTGTTGTTCGGCGTTGAGCTTTTCTGGTCAGGCTGACTCTGCTGTTGGGCCATACTGCTGCCTGTGTTAGCGGCAGCCTGCTGATCCTGGGCGGTAGCGGAGGCATCATACGTGGCTCTGGTTTCTCCACTGTTGGCCGCCAACATACTGTCTCCACATGTGCCAGTGGCATCACCTGCGTCAGGGCCCAAACAAGTAATCGTCTCACTTTGGTTTCCGGGACCGGCTGCCGTCTCCTGATTTATGTGCCCATCGGCATCGACGCGGTTCAGCGGCCCGTTCTCGACATAGGTATACAGGTTCAGCGTTTGCGGGTCGCCGAAGCTGGCATAGGGCACCGTTGTCGGCTTGGCGGCCCAATCCGGCGTTAGAAAGCGGCCCATGTTCGACGAGTAATACCTGGCCCCGAAGTAGTCATTGCCGGATTCGGCGTCTCGTTCTTTGCCGGTGAAGTGGTGCGCGTCGGGGATGTTGCCCTGGCAGGTAACCTGATCGCCATAGGGAAGTCCGGTACACGTGCCCTGCGGCACGCCGGCAGCGTCGGTGGTCGCGCGCAAGGTGCCCAGCCAGTCCGTCAGGCGGAAGGATAGCACCGGCAGCACTGGCGATTGGCCGGCAGGGTTGGACGCGTTATAAGCAGGATTGGGAGAAGGATCATAGGTGCCGATGAGCGCGCCCGCCGCGTAGACATAACTGCGCTGCCATTGCATGACGCCGTTATCGTCCTGGGCCATCTCGGTTATCGGCTCGCCGCCGAGGCCAAGAATATATTCCGTCTCGTTTTCCGCCGTGGTAAGCCCGTTGACCGTCGGATCGCAGCTCCAACTGGTAATGCTTCCCTTGGCGATCCGGATGCCGTCGCCGTCATACACATAGCCGGTCATCGTGGTGACGTTGGGAACGGGCGTGCTGGCCACGGCGCAGATGCGCCCCTCCCCGTCGTAGAGATACTGGTTGACGTTGTCATTCATCACGTCGCCCGCCGCGTCGTAGGTGAACCCGGTGGCGGCCGAGTTCACCGTTGTCCAGGTCACCTGATTATTCGCATTATAGCCCGCCGTGGGCTGCACGCTCGACTCCGGCGCGGCGCAGGGAGTTGTCTGCAAGCTTTGTGCCGTGCGGTTGCCGAAGGCGTCATACGACCAGCAGAGGTATACGCCCGCATACTGAGTCGATGTGGATGTCGTTGCGGTGTTCTGCATGGTGACCAGGCGATTCAAGCAGTCGTAGCCGCTGTTTTGATCCGTATTCGTGCTGCAGCTCTGCGTGCTGGTTGCCGTGCTCCACGTGCCCATGACGGAATCGGAATAGCTCGTAATGTGGCTGACCGGGTCGTAACCGGTGATGCTGTAGCCGTAAATGAGTGTCTGCGACCCCGTGCTTGCAGTGGCGCCTCCCTCAAGGCTGCCGCTGGCGGGCGAAGCCTGAAACGACGGCTCGGCGAAGATGGTGTTCTTCCACGTGGATGCCGTCGTAAAGCTGTAGTCCGTACTCGCACCCGCTCCGGTTGCTTCAATATAGAGGGTGTCATTGACGGCGGCGATATGGACATTGGAGTTGGAAGCAGCGAGCGCCTCAGCGACCGAACTCGGTGTTGCTCCCGCGCCGTAGTTTGTGGACGCCGACAAGACGACGCCACTGCTGTTGCTGACGGTGAGCGTTACTGTACCGGCATCCCATGTTATTCCGGGGGCATTCACGATCAAGTCAACCGTGGCCGTAACATTGCTGTAATTTGTCGAGTTGCTCGCCGAAGGAGTAAAAGTAGCCGTGAGAATCTGGGTTCCTACTGGCAATACCGTGCCAAGTGCGGGTGTATACGAGAACGAACCCGCTACGGAAGACGACGCATTGAGCTGCGTAGAACTTAACGCCGTTCCGCTAATGATGGGTGCGGGCGCGACCCAACTGATGAGCGGCGTGGCTTGGTTTACCGTGGCGTTCATCGCGCCGGTGGCTGCTATGTAATCCGTCGTATCGGTTGGCGTGAAGGTTACGCTCTCGGAAGGTGAACCAACGCCGGGGGCCGTGGTGGGCACGGTCCATGCGAAAGTCCCGTTCACCGATGCTGTGCCGCCGATCAGTGTTGAGGACTCTAGCGTCTGCCCATAGGTGATCGCACTGGCAGTGGGCCACGCAGAAACCGTGGGTGTAGCCTTGCCAACCGTCACGCTCACCGAGCCTGAAACCGTGTTGTAATCTCCAGCGAGAGTTGGCGTGAAGGTTACGCTCTCAGAAGAAGTGCCCACTCCAGTAACCGTGCTCGGTGTTGTCCATGCAAAGGTCCCGCCAACGGATGCCGTGCCGCCGGTTAGTGTCGAGGACGCCAGTGTCTGCCCATAGGCGATCGCGCTGGCCGTGGGCCATACAGAAACCGTAGGTGTCGCCATGGCAACCGTCACGCTCGCCGAACCTGAGACCGTGTTGTAATCCGCAGTGAGCGTCGGCGTGAAGGTTACGCTCTCAGAAGGTGTGCCCGCGTCAGGAACCGTGCTGGGTACTGCCCATGCAAATGTCCCGCCAACGGATGCCGTGCCGCCGGTTAGTGTTGAGGACGCCAGCGTCTGCCCATAGGTGATCGTACTGGCAGTGGGCCACGCAGAAACCGTGGGTGTAGCCTTGCCAACCGTCACGCTCACCGAGCCTGAAACCGTGTTGTAATCTCCAGCGAGAGTCGGCGTGAAGATTACGCTCTCGGAAGGCGTGCCGGCGTCAGGACTGGTGCTTGGCGCGGTCCATGCAAAGCTCCCGCCAGTAGATGCCGTGCCGCCGGTCAGCGTCGACGAGGCCAGCGTCTGCCCATAGGTGATGGCGCCGGCAGTAGGCCATACAGAAACCGTGGGTGTAGCCGGGTTCACAGTCTGATTGATGGCACTCGACGTGTTGGCAGCGTAGTTACCGCCAGCCGCAATGCTAGCTGTAATGCTGTTCGCCCCCCCTGGCAGACTGCTGGTCGTCAGGGTCGCCGTGCCGTTACTGGGTGTGGCCGTGCCCAGCGACGTACTTCCACTATAAAAAGTCACAAGATTTGTGTCTGCACTGGACACCATTGCCGTCAATATAACTGCGTTCCCGTAGGTTGACGGGGTTCCAGAAGTCGCCACACTAATCGTTGGTGTCGCCGGGTTAACAACTTGAGTAAGAGGAGACGAGGTGACAGCTTTGCAGGTTGTGGTACCGACTAAGTTGCCCCCGAATGATGCCGTAATTGAGTGTGTACCGGCTGAGAGGCTACTGATAGCAGTTGTTGCGGTGGGTAAAGTGCCGGTAAAATAAGAACTCCCTATAAATGATCCATTGTCTGAGAATGTGGCGATTGCATTCGGGGCGCAGAGTAATGGAATTACAACGACTGAAAAGGTCACTGAACTTCCGTAAGTCGAAGGTGACCCGGAAGATCCCACGCCAAGGGATGGGATAATCGTTGTAGCTCCTCCTCCTCCTCCTCCTCCATTAACATTCGGCTTGACCGTCTGAGCGTCGACAGTTATCGATTGTAAGCAGAGGCATATCGGCAGAATGACACCCAGAAGCGCCGCCATCAGGTCGCACTGTGATTTTCTAGCCATTGCTTCTCTGCTCCCTCATCCGAAATGCATGGAATTGAATCTCAGTAGAATTACCGCGCAGCCAACAAAATCCATGATGTCTTTTCATCGGCTCTGCTCCACGCCGGTAATCGTCACGGTTGCTGAACCGCTTGTCGAGGTTCCAGGGCTATTTCCCTTATCCTGTTCTGAGGTGATGCGCAACCTGGAGTCATAAGTCCGCGTCAACGTCACTGCGTTATTCCCAAGCGTGGCACCCGTCAATCCGCCAAATGCTGCATACCCAGGCCCGCTAAACAAGCTAGCTGGGCCGCTGCTCACGTTGCTCGCCACGCTCTGCAAGTGCCCCGCAGCATCATAGCAACTAACGAAAGTGAGCATCGTCGTGATAAGTGGTGACGCGCTCGGGCATTGAACTGTCGAGGAGAACGTCATCGAAGGCGGGGCAACTCCCGACGTAGAAGAGGTGAGATTACCAGCCAGATCGTAAGTATACGCCATCGCGTATGGTACACCGGTCGACATGCTCGACGGCGCGTATTGTTGCTCGTTCAATACCCGGCCCATCGGGTCATAAACCAATATCGACCTAGCGGTTAAATACTTGTTATTCGGCGGAAAAGACGCGGCACAACTTGGGACTGTAGCGCTCTGCGTCCACTCGTTAGCCAAACGTCCAATTCCAAGAAACGTAGAATCGTATTGATAACAAGTCGACGGTGTACTGCTGTCATTGTAGCTCTTCTTCAAAATGCGATTTAATGTATCATAACTGTAACTCGTTACTAGAGTCGCCGTGCCTATCTGATTGGGCAGCGGCGAGGTCTTCGAGATCAGGTTGCCATCATTATCGTACTGGTAACGCGTCGTTCCTGCAGTATAAGTTCCTGTATCCGGCATAGGACACGTCGCAACGGTTGAACGCTGTGAAGTGATCTCTGGATTAGCCGCGCAAAGCAGTTGTCCTAATGAGTTGTATGTGAAAGTCCTTACGCGCCAGTTTGCCGGGTTAGAATTTCCACCCTTTTGCGTCGCCTGGAGAAGATCTCCTAAAATGTCGTACTGATAATCTGTTTCATAGTTCAGGCCAATGGGGTCTTCCCAGACCCCAGTCAATCGCCCTAAAGCGTCAGTTTGTGAACTGCGTTCGTTGCCCGCTTCATCTGTACTCAGGGAGGTATTGCCGACATAGGTGATGGAGGTTGAGGAATTATCCTGTTCGATTACTCCGGCGGAACGGCCAATGCCATCGTAGAGCTTCGTTGTCCAATATTCGGTATCGCCGAAACGGTAGGGATTAGATACCTTGTAACCACGGCCATCTCCGTCGTACTGCGTATCCACATATATCGTCCCTTGGGGGTCTGAGTTCAACTGCGTCTCCTGTACACGGCCCAACCCGTCATAAAGTGTCGTCTGTAACAGATTCGTAGACTTGTTGAGCGCAACCGTCTCGGTCGTAAAAAGAGAGCTTTCGCTATAACAAGAACCGTTCGGATTATCGCTATAGCAATAAATCTTTGAGCCCCCGCCTGGAATAAGGATTTGCCAGGGACGGTCGAACGAATCGTACGTGTATGTGGTCGTCTGCCTGTTTACGTCAGTCGTGGACCCCACGGTTCCTGTGCAGGCAGAGTAGGTTATTGTGGAGAACTGCCCTTTGGCGTTGGTCACTTTAGTCGGAAACGCCGCCGCAGTGCCACTTGGGACGCATGCGGCGTTCACCCATGAATCGGCATAACTGTAAGAAGTTTGGTAGCCTAGCGGATCAATCGTAGAGAGAATGTTTCCGGCATCGTCATATTGGTTTGTGGTCGTAATATAGGCACCGTCCGTATTACGCCATTTCGATACCGCCGTCAGATTGCCCCGTGTTATAAAGCCAGTCCCGTAACTCGTGTTGTGCTGAATCGCGCCACTTGGCTGCATCGGTTGCCCGGTATGAGAGTAGATATCGTACTCGTTCACCGTCTGAGCAACCATGTTTCCACTGCCGTTATAGACGGTAATCGTGGTGGGCTTGTCCACGATATTAAGGTTGATATAGCTCTGGTTGTTCGTGTGCAGATAAGCGTAGTCCGTCCGCTTTAACAACGAGCCTGGAGGACCCACTGATCCAAGAGCAGCCGCGCCATAATCGAACTCCCGAACCTCCGTTGGGTTCAAACGCGTTGCAATTCCTGTACCTGTGCCACAGTCTACGCAAGTATAGGGAAAGGTTTCATAGTCCGTTTGCTTCTCAGAGGTCTGGCCGTTGTCCAATGTCGTTGTTGTCTGAATGACCCGGACATTGGCGGTGGTATTGTTTACTGGATCGTAGTCTGCCGCATATGTGTTGTTCGTGGTTCGTAAAAGCTGACCCTGAGAGTTGTGGTAGGCCACGCCTACTTCGTACCAATTGGAACTCTCTATCAACTGACTTCCATTTAATGCATCTACAAAGCTGAAAGTATGTACCTGGTAATTTCCCAATGGGTCGGTGACTGTATCTATGCCTGTATTTGGATTGGGCGTATAGGTCCAAAAATTCGATTGGCCATTTATGGTCACTGTTCGTTTCGTTACGGCCCGGCTGCCGACGAAATTCGGAAGATCCGATTGTCCAGATACATACTTAGGTTGATAGAAATCTTCATATTGGTATGTAATAACACCACCCGTGGGAAGATCCATCTCTATCAGGTCTCCGGGAGTATCGTTGGCGTATTTGAAGACATAGGCTTTGCCCGTCGGAAGTGTGATCTTGGAAGGAAGGCCGTTCACAATAGTGTAATCGGCGCAGCTGTATGCACTTATACCTGTTGTGGCCGCACAGATATCCGTTGTGATTGTGACATTCTGATAGTCTATGCGGAAGACTAACGGTTTCCCTGCGGAGTTTGTGATCGTATACGTTGTGAAACCCGTCCCGTCTGGGTTTGTGCCACCGGATGTAGTCAAAAGGTTACGACCGAGTGTGTCGGAGGTTTCCGTTGTAAGATTTCCATTCCTGTCTTGGCCAGGGCCGAACAAGCCAACACCAAGACTAGGAATTATACTGCCGCTAATCTGGTAGCCATCTTTCGTGTAAATGAGACCTGTCTGCGAATTGAAATACAAGCCGGAGCCATCGAGAGCTGGCCCCGCTAAAGTTTGCCCTAGACAGGAGTATTGGCCTCGCTCCATCCGTAGAGGTAGGGAATGCTGTGTTCCCTCCGGATCAATGATCACCCAATTCGTAAACTGCTCGTATGTCTGACTTATTGTGGCACAATTAATGGAACCGCTGTTGGTAGACTCGACGCTCCAGTTGAATGGCGAGGTTATCCGCCAGCCTGAGACGACATTGGTATTCTCTTCCGCCAGATAATGGCCTGGAGGGCTGCAAGCTTTTAGTCCGCACAGCGCATATTGATTCCATTGTTTGATCCAGGCCTGCGTGTCATAGACAAAAGCGTACTCCAATGTGCTGCCACCACGCTGAGCCGAGGATACGAGCGGAATGGAGATGTGCAGATTGCCGTTTTGCAAATTAACCACATCTACATCCCCGCCGCTAAACACACTATTCGAAGGAAGGCCCTTCTCCTCAGCAGTAGTGAGTTGTGCGAATCCTGTTTGGGGAGTCACGCAAAGAAAAAATGCTGCCAGAAGAACATAGAAGCAGTCACGGACGATAGGCGAACAAATACAATGCTGCCAGGCAGAAGCGGTGTTGACTGCGTGAAATCTCATCCTCAAAACCCTCGCAATGTGATGGATTTAGAAATAAAAAGCGGAAGGCTACACCGAAGCCGTAAGCACGTACGACACGGCAATTCTGTATTGTCTGAACAAATTATAGTGCAGGAAAACTGGCAGCGTTTCACGGTCATGAGGAAAACATTTGAATATTTTCCTCTGGACAATAATGGAGCCGCTGGATCAATGGCGGGATCGAGGACGTGAACCGGCAACGGAGTGAGATGACTGGTCATGTCAGGGCCTTAACCCGGTTTTCCGTTCCACTGCGCCTCAAACCCCTAGTGGCCCGACACATCCAAATCGAACTTGCCCCGCGCGATATCGTCCAAATCCAGGTCCGCAATGAGAAGTCGTTCGCCAACGGCAGGGCCAGAGATGATCTCGCCTTTCGGAGAAACAACGAGACTTCTCCCGTCGATCTCGCCGCCCGCCTCTCGCAGATCTTGCTGCCAATCGTCCTTGGTCAGGAACTGGCATGCGCTCAGCACAAAACAACGCCCTTCATACGCAATGTGACGCATACTCGACTGCCAAATCTCGCGCGCGTCCACCGTGGGCGCGCACCAAAGCTGAACGCCCTGATTGTAGAAGTGCTGCCGGTACAAGGGCATATAGTTCTCCCAGCAGATTGCCATGCCGATGCGGCCCAGCTCGGTATCCACGACTTGCATGGTTGAGCCGTCCCCTAATCTTCCAAATCAGACGTTCGCTGCCGGTTGGCATGAGCTTCCTATGCTTGGCGATAAGTCCCTGCTGGGGGGAAAAGAGGAGGGATGAACAATAGAGCGTGTCGCCTGCGCGCTCGACGACTCCAATCACAATATGAAGGCTGAGTTCATTGGCCCAGCTCGACAGCATCTCGGTCTCCGGGCCAGGACATTGGATGGCGGCCTCGGAGTAGCGGCGAAAAAGCTCACGTCCCTCATCTGTTCGATTTCCGACGGTAGCCCCAAAGGTCAGTCCTTTCGGATAGCCGCCCAGAAGCGCCTCTGGGATTACCAACAGTTGCGCGCCTGAAGAGGCGGCCTCACGGCATCGCGTTTCGACCTTCCGCAGGGTCGATGGGGTATCAAATAATACACTTCCTATTTGTGCGACCGCAGCTCGAATCATAACTTCATGCTAAATGCCGGCATCAGGATGATGCGTACCTTGGTCGAAGGTACTCGCGCGAGCACCGAGGGCTTTCGCTCCGACGGTCAAACTGGGACGTCAGATGGTGACCGCAGACCATACCGCGCTTTCTGAGATGCCTCCAGGAAATGTGCAATGGCGGAGATAAGCGGCCAATAAGCTGGGCCACGTGATCGTGGCTTGCAGTAAGAAGTTATATTTTCTTTCAGTTGGATTTCTTCAGGAGGCGGGGCCCCGCTTCTTGCCAGCATCTTGGCGGATCGCAGCAGGAAGCGGAACCCGTGTGAGGTTACCGGCGCGCACACGCTCGCTGGTCAGGCTGCGTTCCAGGCCAGCAAGGGCACTGGTGAGTTGTACGAGGGCGCCGCCCTGCGGTCCGCCGGTGTCGATTCCATCGCGGACTGAGCTGAACTCGATGTGGAGTCGGTAGAGTTCTTCGAGTAAATCGAGAAAGTGGCGGGTTGAGCGGGCGATGCGGTCGCAGGACCAAACGATGACCAGATCGAAATGGCCTCGGCGGGCTTCGGCGAGCAGCCGATCGAGGGCCGGCCGCTTGGCCTTCGTGGCGGAGACTTTCTCGATGAATTCGGTGACGATTTCGTAGCCGCGCTCCGCAGCCATCCGGCGAAGTTCGAGGAGTTGAGGCTCTGGGTCGGGATCGAATGGCGTTACGCGCAGGTAAAACGCAGCGCGTTTGGCACGGTCGGGCGCGTGCGTATCAATATACATAGGCTGGACTCCTTTGTGGCTGGTTGAAGTGGGTGGGTGTCGCTTTTTCGCGGGATTGATGGGAGCGTGATGTTTTCTATTGCATTTCACGGCGTGAAATGATTTAGTACATACTATGGACAGAATTAAGCCGCGCTGGTTTGCACGCAATCTCCAATCCGCTCTTCGCGTTATGCCTGTCACGGTGCTGACCGGGGCGCGTCAGACGGGCAAGACCACGCTCACACAGGCGATTCAGCCGGCGCGGGCGTACTTCACGCTCGACGATGTGGGCGTTCTCGATCAGGCCGAGCGCAATCCCGATTCTCTGCTGGCCACGCGCCCGGTCATCCTCGATGAGGTTCAGCGGGCGCCGCAGATCCTGCTCGCCGTCAAACGGGCCGTGGACACGCAGCGACGGGCAGGGGACTTCATTCTGACCGGCTCCGCCAACCTGCTGCTGATGAAGCACGTAGCGGATACGCTGGCTGGCCGCGCGATTTATCTGGATCTGCGCCCGTTTTGCCCGACGGAGTGGCAGGAGCGCAAGGATGCTTTGTTGCCGCTGGATCGGTTGTTCTCGGCGGATTTTGATTGGCGCGAGTGGCCGGATGAGCCTGGTGACTGGCCTGCCTGGCTCCTGCGTGGGGGGTACCCGCCGGCGCTGCAGATTGCCTCGGAAGCGGCCCGCGGCCTGTGGTTTGCAGCGTATGTGCAGACCTATCTGGAGCGGGATTTGCGGCAGTTGAGCGCTGTCTCCAGCCTGCCGGACTTTCAGCGCGTGATGATGCTGGCCGCGCAGCGGACTGGAAAGCTGCTCAACCAGGCTGATCTGGCTCGCGACGCCGCGCTCAGCCATCCGACGACGCATCGGTATTTGAACCTGCTGGAGACCGGCTGCCTGATTGCGCGCATCCGCCCGCTGGCGACGAATCCTGCGACGGCGTTGGTCAAGGCGCCGAAGCTGCTGTGGACGGATTGCGGCCTTGCCGCCTGGCTGGCCGGAATCAGGTCGTCTGCGGAAGTGTCGGCGCGCATGGACGCGGGATTCTGGCTGGAGCAGACACTTTTTCAAACGCTGGAGACATGGCGTTCGCTCGACCCGCAACAGCGCAAAGTCCACTACTGGCGCGACCGAGCGGGGCACGAGGTGGACTTCATTCTGGAGGAAGCCGGCAGGCTGGTCGCGCTGGAGATCAAGTCGAGCAGTCAAGTGACATCGAGCGATGCGAGCGGGATTCGCGCCTTCCGAGACGATTTGAAGCGCAAAGCATCATTTGTGCGCGGAGTGGTGCTGCATGGCGGCAAGGCGCGCACGCTCGAAGAAGGCGTCCTCGCGCTACCGTGGGGATGGATGGTACCCAAGTCGCGCTCGAAATAGATCGACAGTGTATTCAGAGCGCGGCGTGCAGCTTGTTTTGGACTGTGTGAATAGCAATAGGCCGCCTGGCGCCAAGCGGCCTCTGTTGTGACGGTACCTTGGGGACGTGCAGAGCAGCGGTCGGTCCAAGGCATACCAGTAAAGGATAGCAAACCGCTGCAACAAGAACCAGTAGCCAAGATGTCAGGGTTACGTTTATCTTGTTGACTTGGTTTCTGGCCCCATAAATATTACCCGTCGACCAAGATAATGCCGGATGAAAAGTGACTGCCGTCAGCTGCTTCAGCGGATATGACTCGGCAACATTGTAGTCCACTTGATTTAAGAATTACATTGCCTCCAAATTCCACCCATGGCTTCAATCCATCGTGTTGTTTAGTCGTGAACTGACCTGTCCATGTAAGGGCGATAAAGAATTTACCTGGCGAATCGAGGGTCCATTTTCCGGGGCCGGGACCAGTGTACCCGTGATAAGCTTCTATGGCATCTTCGAGTGCGAGTATCGCAGCTATGCGCGTGGGGTGCGAAGACATCTGTTGCTCACTTTCTGCGGCACTATTGCCGCCGATTGAGGGTTTAACTCACGATGCGCAACACCACTTGTTAATCGCGCACCGGAATAATGGCCGACATAAATTTGTTCGGACCGGACAGTTTAATAACTACCTGCTCAAATTCTAGCCCGGCGTTTGTGAGTATCTCTTCTCCTCCATATAGTCTCCATAATCTCTCGCTTTGAGATTCCAACGGAATGCGATTCTCTTCGAAGATCCATGTAAGTGCGATGAATGATCTTCCTGAATCAATTACCCAACTTCCAGGGCCGGGGTCGCCTTGATAACTGTCTATCGCGATCATCAGCGCGACTATCGCCTCTGTTTTTGCGGGAAGTATTGTATCCATTTGTGTCTCGCTTTCTGTGGTATTGAATGCCAGTACGGTCATGAGTTGGCCAGCCCAAACCGTGACTATTCGCAGCGGTGTGAGGCACGATGCCTCACACCGCTGCAAAAGATTGGATTAGCGGCGGCGTGTAACTCCAGACTTGCTACGCCATGCAACCGGATCAGCGAATTGCACAGTCGTTCTTTCCCGGCCATCGACATTGTGGCTCTTCAGATGCTGTGAACTACCGGAATGAGTTGGCCGTTTTGAAATCCTTTGCTGCTCTGCCTTGACTGAATTGATGGCCGGATACTCGAAGAGCAAGTCAGACAAGAATGCCGGGGTCATTGAGACTGCGGCACGGTTCAGATATACATAAGGTGAACCCTTGAATGAAGAGGGAGGCAAAGGAACCCAGGAGCAATCCCCGTGCAAAACAAGACACGAATCAGATTCTGTCCCGAGGCGTATCATTGACAGAGCATCTGGTGGCCATTGGAAGAATGCGTAAGTACTCCCGGCCCCACGGCTCAATAATGTCAATCCATCCCATTCTTGTTCTACGTTTTCCGGGCAGGTTCCTGCGAGGCGGTACAGGACTGACGCGGCGCGAGGTTCACGCATTTCAACAACCCAAACGGCAGAATTCGGCCCTGTTCGGAGGCCGAAGCGACAACCAGGATATGTCGATGGAAGACCTTCCAGGATCGAGAGATCGCTTGTTGCTGTGTCTGCCAGCGCGTCTACATTGGATGCGAGCAGGGACCCCGATAGAATCGGAAATATCTGCCAACCCCGCTTGGCAGCATCGCGAATCTCCTGCGGTAGTTCGGTGTGGCTAGCTGGATGGTCTGCGGCTCGCGGCGAATCGATGCGCTTGGCGCGCTGGGCGTGGTCTCGCAGAAATTGCTCTGCTTGGATCATAGGTATCCCTTTCTGGCGGACAGCGACGTCCGCCCGACCTTGGCATGAGAAGTCAAGCCAGTTGGTGAGTAAATTGGAATGTAGAATTGGCAGGCGAATAATTTATCTATCGAGGAGATCAAGGCAATGCGACGGAGACACGGCCAGATCTGCTGTATTTATGAGTTAGTTAATTTTCTCCCTGGCACTTCATGATAGCGCGGGCAGTGAAGCAACGTGCTACTTACGATTGGCTCTTATCCAGACCCTGGCAGCCCATAAGGATATCAGCGCCATCATTGTGTCATGCACCACGGTCAGAACAGATGCCAGAATTGCAATCGTGATTGCGGTTGGCGGCGCCGCCGACCAGTACAATCCGATCGCGCATCCAAAGAGAAGCAGCGCTGAACTATAAAGAAGAATCAGCACTGGGTTTCCAAAGCGAATTTCCATTTTCATTTATAACCTCCTTACCTCGTCGTTCATATCATGTTGCCTGAACGAGGATGATTGTTGATAGAAAATGCTATTAATTAACTTCTTGCGTTATGAATGGCAAGATTCGGATTTTACTCATAGTCATCCTGATTATTCCATAAGTCTTGATTGCCGATTTTCCACTCATGTGCTAGATGTGCCACCATCCACCCATGCGAGGAGTCGCATTGAATTTCATACGTTTTGTGAGTTTTTGGATGGAGAACAGTGATTTTGTTGAGTATTGTGTCTGCATCGACTAAAACTAGCCCAACCATCTCTGATGGTCGTAAGTCCGTTTCCACGGCTACGAATATCAGAATCTCATTAAGTTGGGCGGTTTTCTTTTTGCTACGTTTTTGGTTGGACATAGATAAGCCTTTCTTCGCGCTGCGCGCGAATTGCAGTTGATGTTAAGGTTTTACTTTCCCCTGTTGAGTCAGTGCCACCTCAGCGTCTGTGGCGCATCGGATGATAAAGGGAAAAGCGTGGATGGAGATGTGGAAGTTGAATCGGCTGATTCTGAAGCGTCGGCGATATGCTGAGATTGAATTATTTACGGCTGGACGCGGCTTGAGGAGAGACCTTCGGTAACGGAATGCAGCTCTTAATGTTGAGTTGGGCCGGAAACGGAACGAGGGGAGTGTGCGCAAATTCGCGGCGAATGCTGTGCCCCGGATATGACCCAATAGACCAGCAGCAACTTGCGGGCTGTTGCTGTGCAAGTGCGGGAATCCCCCACTGCCTGAAACAACCTGTCGGAATCCTGCCCGGATTCGGAAAGTTCCGGTTCCGGCTTCGGCTTTCTGGCTTCGCATTATGGGTGGTCCGCTTGTTCCCGATGCCACTGATCTACGATGCCTTTTTCAGGGCAGGCAGAATTATCACGGCTAAAGCGCTTTCAATGAATGGTTTATGGCGTTGGTGTCGACCAAAGATCATTCCGGTGCAGATTGGCGAACGCTGGGCGACTTTTGAGGATTGATCTTTCGACACCGAGCGCATGGCGATTTGGCGTCATCCCTGCAGCCCACAAGTCGGAATGGGCAGTTCCGGGTTCGTTTCAAGCTTTGATGAATGTTGCCGTTGATCGATGGGCTAGCGATGTGATGGCACTCGCCCTACCCATCCGCAGTTCATGAGCGCTCGAAAAGCCTCATACCACACTGATGTTCGAACGCCCGCGCCAGAACCCAAGCGCGCTCTCCTAGAAATACTTTGAAGCCTCGGTTCACACTCCGATCCAGAATGCCCCTTCCCTCCTTCAACGGTGGGATGTAATGACTATGCAAGGCCATAGTTCTTGCACGTGCACTCCTCGGTACGTCCTGTATGTATGACCTCGGGGCACGCTGGCCAATGCTCTGGTTTTCGCGAGCTGTCAGGTAACAAATATTTGCAATACTGTTGAACTTCTCCGGGCCAATACCATATTTACTCAAATGCCCTCTGTGGGAATATGTGATGCTTATCGTTGTGGTTACCCCGGCTAGAGATCTCCCCAAGAGGAATCGCCGAGCCGTCCTTCAGATTACGGGGGCGATTCAAACGTAATAGACACAGAAATGCATTGCTTAGCGGGCCAGGTCGACCGTACTCAGTCCTCAGCACGTTGTGAATAGGGATGCTCACCTTGAAAGATGTATGTGCCTTTGCGTTCGAAGCGAGCTTCTCTACAAATGTTGAGTCAGACAATATGTTTGTACGAAATCCTCGGCCCGTGTACCGGGCTCCAACTGCTGTCGCCCAGAACCACTGCCGCAGACGCCGTTTTACAGCACTTGATGGCCTAGCATTGTCGTTGTGATAGAAAAACAAGGTCAAAACTGCCAACATCGGTTCAGAGGGGAGAAACTCGAAACTTGGAACATCTAGATCGTAGACAAAAAAGTCGGTTGCGGTCGCCAGAGCCTGTCGCAGTTTTGGCCAAGCTCTATCGAAACGTACCTTTTCTTTCTCCTGAGTTTCGAGCTTCGTAATCATGGAGTCTATGGCACGCTCACCCAAATCGCGAATCCCGAGCGTAAGTGCCATAGTTTGCAGGATTGTAGTTCGTTGAACTCGCTCGAATCCGTGCTTTAGAAGAAGCTGAACCTCTCTGACGTTCGATCTAAGATCGAGCTTGGAAGCGCGAGCAAAAGCCTTATCTGCGGCACCAATCGGCATTCCAAGCGAGTTTATTCTTATAAATGTCTCTCGAACTTCGCTCAGGACATCTGTCTCGCAGTATTCAAGAATTGCCGAGTAATTCAATATACTACTGCGACAGACCTCAATGCGCTTGATTGCGCGTGCCCCATGGCAGCCAATACGATGCCTCCAAGATGGAGACAAAATGTCGACTACTGACACCAAGCATCCTACAAGTTCTTTGGAAACTCGGTTACGGTATGAAAATGGCGATGCGCCATCTACCGAATGCGGATCGAAGTAAATTTTGCCGAAATCAACGTCTTTGCCATCCGCGTTCCTGACTGTGCTCGATTCCCCTCTAAGGAAGTGCCACAACACAGAGAGTCTTTGCTGACCATCAATCAAAAAATAGATGTGCTGATTCGAGCTGTTAAAGGGTGGAAGAATGTGGAATTTCTTTCTTAGCTGTCCTTCGTTTCGGCGGTGCGTTTTCCAGACCAAAATCGTGCCGATTGGGTAATTACGATAAATACTGTCCAGCAGATCGCATGCCTTTTTGGCACTCCAGACAAATTCGCGCTGCAATTCGGGTACAGCAAACACACCGTGTTCGATTAGCAAGCGCAGATTCTTCAAGCGAATTGTTTGAGTATAAACCTTATCCATGTTTGACCTGTGAAAACGCGAATTCTTGAGCTGCTGTCCTGGAAAATGAGGTTCTTTTGGTCTTCGTCTCGTTCGTCGGGATCGCGCTAATGCTGAGAGATAAAGCTCCTGTCCTCCTTAAGACAGTTTCGATAGCGTCATCCGACGCTGTGGTCTGGCCTCCGAAGATTGGCTGGCCGCTCATGTCTAGCATAAACGCATTCTAATTGATCCCAATTGATGGAAACTGCCTATTGTGCTCACCCAACATAGTTAACTTACTAAAAGGCAGATTCGCACCGGGAATCGCCGATGTAGCCAGAATGAATTCTGGCTACTGCTGACTCGCTTTGCGGCGTTTCCGTTTGCCGATGCCGCAGGGCGTTAAGATAAGAGGCGGAGGGCTGCGATGCTCATTATCCATGTGCATATCCACGTCAAGCCGGAGTCGGTGGAGGCGTTCAGCCGTGCGACCGTCGAAAACGCCTGCGCCAGTGTGCAGGAGCCGGGCATTGCGCGCTTCGACGTGGTGCAGCAGCAGGACGACGCGACGCGCTTTGTGTTGACGGAAATCTATCGCGATGCGGAGGCGGCGGCCGCGCATAAACAGACCGCGCACTACGCCAAGTGGCGCGACGCGGTGGCGCCGATGATGGCCGAGCCGCGCGCGAGCGTGAAGTATAACGCCGTCTTCCCCGACGCGGAAGGCTGAAACCATGCGCTTCGAATTTGCCACCGCAAACCGCATTATCTTCGGCGAAGGCACGGCCGCCACGCTGCCCGAGCTGGCGCGCACCTTCGGCGCGCGCCCGCTGGTGGTCACCGGCGCAACGGCAGAGCGCGCGGCGTGGCTGGTCGCGGCGCTCTCGGCGGAGAGCCTTGCCGTCGCCAGCGAGCCGACGGTAGATCTGGTGCGCGACGGCGCGCGGCGAGTGCGCGAGGCTGGCTGCGATGTCGTGGTTGCCGTAGGCGGCGGCAGCGCGATCGACGCTGGAAAAGCGATTGCCATCATCGCCACCAACGGCGGCGAGCCGCTGGATTTTCTGGAAGTGGTGGGCAAAGGGCGCGCGCTGACGACCGCGCCGCTGCCCTTTATCGCCGTGCCGACCACCGCCGGGACTGGCAGCGAGGTCACGCGGAATGCCGTGCTGGCGTCGCCGGAGCATGGCGTGAAGGCGAGCTTGCGCAGCCCGATGATGCTGCCGAAGGTGGCGCTGGTCGATCCCGAGCTGACCTATGCGCTGCCGCCGGCGATCACCGCCAGCACGGGGCTGGACGCGCTGACGCAGTTGATTGAGCCATACGTGAGCGCGCGCGCCAACCCGATCACCGACGCGCTGTGCGTCGAAGGAATCAGCCGCGCCGCCGGAGCGCTGGGCCGCGCCTATCGCGACGGCGGCGACCCGCGATGCGCGCCGTGATATGGCGCTGGCCAACGCTGGCCTGGGCGTGGTGCATGGGCTGGCCGCGCCGCTGGGAGGCTCGTCGAATGCGCCGCATGGAGCGCTCTGCGCTGCGCTGTTGCCGTCCAGCATGGCCGGCAACGTGGCCGCGCTGCGTGCCCGCGCGCCGCTGCATTCGTCGCTCGAGCGCTACGCCGCCATTGCGCGCCTGCTGACCGGCCGCAAGGATGCAACCGCGGAGGACGGCGTCGAGTGGGTGCGCGCGCCTGTGCGCCGAACTTAATGTTCCCGCGCTACGCACCTGGGGAATCGCGACCGCCGATCTGTCCGCCGTGGTGGAGAAGGCCGCCCGCGCCAGTAGCATGCAGGCCAATCCGCTGGCGCTAACAGTAGAGGAGCTACTGACCGTGCTCTCGTCGGCGTGGTGAAGCTGGTTCTTAGGAACATTGACTGATCTGGTTCTTTGTATCAGTAACTTATTATTTCTGCCCCCTCTCATCCTATCCTTATCGGGGGCTTGCTGGATGAAACCGAAAGATATTTCCGTCGAGCGATATGCTCATACGCTTGCTGATTGCCCACCAGCTGACTGGGAACCACTTGCCGCGCACCTCAACAAAGTTGCCAGCTCCGCGGCGGCCTTCGCGGATGCGTTTGGAGCGCGGCTTTGGGGAGAGGTTCTCGGTCGATGTCATGATCTGGGCAAACTCTCGAACGAATTTCAACTTCGCCTCCATAGCCTTGGAGAAAAATCAGTTGATGCAGGCGCGGAAAACGAGGATCCTGGCGCAGGGCGAGTGGATCATGCCACCTATGGTGCTCGCTTTGCTGTAGAGAATGTCGGTAGCATTATCGGCCAACTCCTTGCTTTCTGCATCGCCGGGCATCATACTGGGCTTCCAGACGAGACTTCCTCTGACGATGCAACGCAGCGCAGTACGCTTCGTTACAAACTGGATGCGTCCAAGTATCCCATTCCCGATGCACTGGCGCCCAATCTTGTTCTGCCGAAGTTGACTTTGCCTCTGAAGCTGTCGGCAGCCGGTCGAGACGAGGTTCCGTTCCGGCTTGCCTTTTTTACGAGGATGTTGTTTTCATGCCTCATTGATGCGGACAGGACGCGAACCGAGGAGTTCTGCGATTCGGAAAAATCCGCAGTACGAAGATTGCTGGAAGCGGGGCAAGGCAGGCCATCGCTCGTCGCACTAAAAAATCAGCTTGATGCGAGCTTGCGGAAGAAGCTTGAAAACGTCGGATCGACGGAGGTCAATCGACAGCGGGCATTGGTACTCGAACACTGCCGTAATGCGGCGTCCCAGTCGCCGGGCTTCTATTCGCTCAACGTTCCCACGGGCGGCGGCAAGACTCTTTCCTCACTGGCTTTTGCACTTGCTCATGCGGAGGCGCATAGTCTTCACCGCGTGGTGCTGGCAATCCCTTTCACCAGCATCATCGAACAGACCGCTGATGTATACCGGGCCGCGCTTGGATCGCTCGCGGGAACTGGACTCGTTGAGCACCACACGAATCTGCAACCGCAACGCGAAACTCGTGCCAACCAGTTCGGCACAGAGAATTGGGATGCGCCGCTGATTGTTACCACCAATGTCCAGTTATTCGAAAGCTTGTTTGCGTACCGAACCACGCCTTGCCGAAAGCTGCATAACCTCGCGCGCAGCGCGATCATACTCGACGAAGCGCAAACGATTCCGGTTGATTTGCTCAAGCCCGCGCTGGCCGCTTTGCGCGAGTTAGTGCTTAACTACGGGTGCTCCATCGTACTTTGCACGGCGACGCAACCTGCACTTGAACATCGCGATGATTTCGAGATTGGACTCAGAGATGTCCGTCCGATTATTCCAGACGCCGTACCGCTTTTTCACGCGTTGAAGCGCGTGGAGGTGCAAAGGATCGGTAAACTGTCGGACAGCGATTTGTCGCAGCGGTTGGCGCAAGAGAAAGCCGCGCTATGCATCGTGAATACGCGGTCTCACGCCTCTCGACTCTACGATCAAGTCGCGGCAATCTCTGTGCAGGGTGATTGCTTTCATCTGAGTACATGGATGTGCGGAGCGCATCGGCGAACGGTGCTGAAGATGATTCGCAAGCGGCTCAATGCGCACCAACCTTGCCGAGTAGTTAGTACGCAGTTAGTGGAGGCGGGCGTCGATCTGGATTTTCCAGTAGTATACCGGGCCGAGGCTGGCTTTGATTCGATAGCCCAGGCGGCTGGCCGCTGCAATCGCGAAGGGTTGCTGCCGGTGGGATTGACCTATGTCTTTGAGGCCGAGGAAAAGCCGCCCGCTGGATTGCTACGTGACGCGGCACAGACCGGACAAGAACTCAGTTCCAAATACTCGGACCCATTGGCGCCGGATGCCATCAAGGCTTACTTCCAACTTCTTTACTGGAGCCAGAAGCAAAACTGGGACAAGCATCGAGTTATGGAGAAGATGAAAATCGATTGGGCGCGAAATCGCGCTTTGTTTCAATTTCGCGAAGTTGCCGACGCATTTCGCATGATTCTCGACGACCAGTTGCCGATTCTGGTTCCTTATGATGTTCAAGCCGAAGAATGGCTCGACAATTTGAAGACGGAAAAACTACCATTCGTAGCGCAGCGCGATTTGCAGCCTTACCTGGTCTCTATCAGAAAACAGGCTATGTGGAAGATGCAGGAGCGAGGATTTGTTCAAGAGCATGAGTCGGGAGTCTGGCTTCTGCTGAATCGCTCTTTGTATAGCGGCAACAAAGGGTTGGACCCTGCTTCAACCAAGCTGGACGCGGCGTTTTGGGGTGTATAGGAGGCATGAGTGGCATACGGAATCAAGCTGCATTGCTGGGGCGAGTGGGCTTGCTTTACGCGCCCGGAGATGAAGGTCGAACGCGTCAGTTATGACGTGATGACTCCCTCGGCGGCGCGCGGCATCGTCGAAGCGATTTATTGGAAGCCGGAAATCCGTTGGCAAATCGACCGCATTACGGTACTCAAGCCAATTCAATTCACCTCGGTGCGCCGCAATGAAGTAAAAGACAAGATCGGCGCGGGTACGGTAGCCAAGGCCATGAAGGATGGCAAAGGCAATCTTGCCTTCTATGTGGACGAGGGCGACAACCGCCAGCAGCGCGCCACGCTGATGCTGCGCAAAGTGGGCTACATCATCGAAGCTCATATTGAAATCCTCAGCGGCCCGGATAACATCGCCAAGCATCTGGATCAGTTCAACCGGCGCGCCCGCAAGGGCAGTTGTTACACGCGGCCTTATCTTGGATGCCGCGAGTTTGCGGCGGACTTCGCGTTGCTTGAAGCGGAAGACGCAATGCCCGCGGTCGATGAGAAGTTGACGGGAGAACGCGACCTGGGCTGTATGCTGCACGACATCGATTTTGCGAATGAAATGCAGGCGCGCTTTTTCCGCGCGATCATGCACGATGGTGTGATTGAAGTGAAGAAATCTGCGGAGGCGCTGGCATGATTCTGCAACGACTCGCCGAACATTATGATCGCATCGCCGCCTCCAACAAGGATGAGACACAGCTTGCCCCACCCGGATTTTCACGCCAGAAGATTAGCTTTTGCGTTGTGCTGAATTCGGACGGGAGTTTGAATGATATTCACTCCTTGCAGGAACAAGTTGGCAAGAAGTTGATCGCTCTCGAAAAGATTGTGCCTGGGCAGACAAAGTCTTCTGGGAGCGGCCTGAATCCATGCTTTTTATGGGACACCTCTTCCTATATGCTTGGATACAAAATCAACGACCAGAATTCGGCGAGAACAAACAAGGAATTTGAAGCCTTTTGTGAATATCACCTTTCTCTTCAGGATAAGATTGCAAATCCAGCTTTCGATGCTGTTTGTAAATTTTTGAGGTCATGGACACCTTCTGAGGCTCATAAATACGAGGAAAAATTGTCAAAATATGCCACACATCGTGGGATATTCAAGATAGCAGGTATATCGGGATACGTGCATGAAATGGTGGCCGAACCCAAGAAAGTAACCAAAGTAAAAAAGGGAAGGAAACAAAAACGAACTACTGGGATTTGTTTGGTAACCGGTGAGGAAGAAAACATAGCCGTACTCCACAAGCCGGAGATCAAGGGCGTGAGAGGAACTAGGGCTGGTGGCGTTCCGCTTGTATCGATGAACTTACCATCTGTATGTTCCTACGGAAAAGAACAGGGGTTGAACGCTCCTGTCAGCGACGGAGTCGCATTCCGATATGCCAATGCCTTGAATTGGCTGCTCAAGAGAGAAAATCAACGCGTTGTTTTTCTCGGAGACAGCACAGTCGTTTTCTGGGCCGATCATCCAAACGGCGCGCTGGAAGACGCAGTGTACGCAATCTTCTCTGAGCCACTGCCGGACGAAGGCCCCATCATCCAAGAAGATCAGGAGCGATTGCGTGAGGCAGCGCTGTTGCTCAAACAAGTACGCGATGGGACCGGAGCAACGGAGATAAGTCCTAACGGCGGAGAAACCAAGTTCTATTTACTAGGACTCTCACCGAACGCCGAGAAGGAAGCGTCGCGTATTTCTATTCGTTTTTGGGTAGAAGCGGATGCGACCGAACTTCGGCGACGGCTTGGTCAACATTTGCGTGATGTTGAAATGACCGATCCACGGGAAGAGCGATTGCTTACTCTGCGGCGCATCGCTTATGAAACCGGTCGTGCTTACTGGGAAAAAGGTAAACTCAAGTTTGATCCAAAGACAATTTCTCCTCAGTTAGCCGGCGATCTGGCGCGTTCCGTGCTGACCGGCGCGGCTTATCCGCAATCATTGCTGGCTACGATGTTGCGCCGCATTCACAGCGACGGCGAAGTGGCCTATGCGCGTGTGGCCGCTATCAAGGCCTGTCTGAATCGTAACTCCCGCTTGCGCGGCAATCCATTGGAGGTATCCAGAATGCTCGATAAGAACAACAACGATGCCGCATACTGTTGCGGACGCGCCTTTGCGCTGCTGGAGATGATCCAGAAAGACAGCGTTGAAGGGGAACTCAACAGGACCATCAAAGACAGCTACTTTACCGCTGCCAGCACCACTCCATCGCTGGTCTTTCCGCGCTTGTGCCGATTGAGCCAGCATCATCTGGCCAAGTTGGATACAGGCCTGAGAATCCATCGAGAAAGGCAGTTGGGCGAGGTCGTCAATCAACTGCGCAACACCTTTCCTCGACTTCTCTCTCTCGACGACCAGGGGAAATTCGTCATCGGCTATTTCCATCAACGCCAGGATCTCTAGACCAGCAAAAAAGACAAGGAAGAAGGAGCCAACGCATGAGCACGCCCATCCAGAACCGCTACGACTTTGTGTATTTCTTCGACGTCACTGACGGCAATCCCAACGGCGATCCAGATGCCGGCAACCTCCCGCGCATCGACCCGGAGACCAATCAGGGCTTGGTCACCGACGTTTGCCTCAAACGCAAGATTCGCAACTTTGTCTGTTTAACGAAAGGCGATGAAATGCCACAGGAAGGCGAGCCGCGCCACGAAATCTTTGTTAAGGAGAAATCTGTTCTCAATCAACAAATTGAGAGAGCCTATGCGACGAGTGAAACTGTGAAAGCGGGTGTTGCTGCATGGGAAAACTGGAAGAAAGACAAGAAGAAAAATAAAAAGCCGGAACGGCATTATGAAGACCTTGCACAGGATTGGATGTGTTTCAACTTTTTTGACATCCGCACCTTTGGCGCAGTCATGTCTACCGGTGATGACAAGGATACAGAATCAGGTGAAAGCAAATTGAAGCAAAAGGCAGGCCAGGTGCGCGGCCCCTTGCAACTTACCTTTGCGCGCAGCATCGATCCCGTCGTCTCCGCCGAGTTCGCCATTACCCGTTGCGCCGTTACCAACGAAAAAGACATTGAAAAGGAGCGCACTATTGGCCGCAAATTCAATGTCCCCTACGGCCTTTATCGCTGCCATGGCTTCCTCAACGCCTCGCTTGCGGCGAAGACCGGCTTTTCGGACGACGACCTAAAACTTCTGAAAGAAGCTCTGAATTCGATGTTCGAGACCGATCGCTCTGCCGCACACGGCTTAATGGCGCCAGTGCGGTGCATAGCTTTCCGTCACGCGTGCAAGCTGGGCAACGCCCGCGCCGATGAACTCTTTGCCCAGGTCACCGCGAAGCTGCGCCCAGAATTGAAGGCCGAGAACCGTCCCGCGCGCTCCCGCTCCGACTACGAGATCGAGTTCACCGGCAAACTTCCCGCGGGCGTCACAGTGGAAGAATGGGTGACCTCCTTCCCAGCCGCTTGACTTGATCGGAATCGGAGCGCCACATGGCCGCAGTTCCTGAGGACGACGACGCGCTGCCTCTCAGCGGGTTGCAGCACCTGGCCTTCTGTCCGCGGCAATGGGCGTTGATTCACTTGGAGCAGGTTTGGGTGGAGAATCTGCGCACCGCCGAGGGCCGTCTGCTGCATGAGCGTGCCGACCTGCCCGGCGAAAGCCGTCGCGGCGATCTGCGCACGGTGCTCGGCATGACTCTGCGCTCGGAGCGCCTCCTTCTGACCGGGCGCGCCGACATTGTTGAATTTCGTCCAGAGCCGTTTCCAGTCGAGTACAAGCGCGGCAAGAGCAAGCCGACCGACTGCGACACCGTGCAGCTCTGCGCGCAGGCGCTTTGCCTGGAGGAGATGTTGTCGGCGTCTATTCCGTGCGGAGCGATCTTCTACGGCAATCCGCGCCGCCGCCAGGAAGTGGTCTTCACGCCGCAGTTGCGCGCGCGGACCGAGGATCTGGCCGCCACCATGCACCGCCTCTACCGCAACCGCGAGACGCCGCCAGCGCAGCCCGGCCCATACTGCGACAGTTGCTCGCTGGTTCACGTCTGCCTGCCAAAGGTCACCGCACAGCCGGAGAGCGCGGCGCGCTGGGTGGAGCGCCAGGTGCGTTCTCTGTATGCGTCCGACCAACTACACGGTTGACCGAAGCGGCGGCGTTCAGATAGGTTACTTTGCTTTGCTGGCCGCGTAGGCTGCCGGGGTAAGTTGGTCGAGGCTTTTCACGGAACGGTCGGCAAGTCCAGGCAGGACGGTTGCCAGGTATTCGCGGATCGGCAGGCCAAGTCTGCGGCAACTTTCGACGATGGAAAAGATCGCCGCCACTTTTGGCCCGGCTTCTTTGCTGCCAAGATGCACCCAGTTCTTGCGGCCGATCGCAACCGAGCGCATGGAGTTCTCGGCCAGATTATTGGATAACTCCAGCTCAGGATATTCGAGGAAGATGGTCAGCTTTTTCCATAAATCCAAGGTGTATCGCGCGGCCTTGCCCGCGGCGCTTTGGGGCAGAACCTTGCTCTGCGCGGCCTGTATCTGCTTGCGCAGTTCGGCCACGAGCGCAGGCGCGCTTGCCATGCGCAGCGCATGACGTTCGGCGTGATTCATCTTCTGCGCGCGCGCCTCGGCATCGATGGCGAATAACTCATCCATCAACGCGACGATGCTTGCCGAGTCCTTGTCTTTGGGATCGACCTTGATGGCATCGATATACTTGCGGCGCGCATGCGCGAGACAACAGGCATGCACCATCGCTGGCCCGCCGATACCGTTTTCGTAGGCGGCGTAGCCATCGGTTTGCAAAATGCCGCTGAACTGGCCGAGAAATTGTTTTGGCCCTTCGCGCTCGCGGCCCATGCGGAAGTCGAAGATGACCGATCCACCCGGCGATCCATATTGCCATAGATAGGCTTGATGATTGCACCCGCGCTTGTCATGCGTCTGCACATCGACGGGCGTTTCGTCAGCCTGGATGTAGTTACCATTTAATAACTCACTGCGCATCACGCGGACGATGGGCTGAAGCATCTCGCCGACTTGCATCACCCAGCCGTCCATCGTGGAGCGGCTGATGTCAAGGCCCGTATCGCGCTTGAGAATCGCGCTCTGCCGATAGAGCGGAAGGCTGTTGCAATATTTGGCGACGACCGTGCCGATGATGATTTGATCGGAGACCAGTGACTTGGGGATGATCGACTCAGGCACCGAAGCAACTGCCACGCCTAACTCCTCGCACCGCTTGCAGGCGCGCTTTTCGCGCTTCGTCACGCGCACGAAATACTCGGCGGGCTTCACGTCGAGCACTTCGCTCTCTTCGTAACCAATGACCGCAGTTTCTTTGCCGCAGCCGCCGCAGATGCACTGATCGGGCGTGCAAACGATGATCTTCTCGACGCGAGTCAGATGCGCGGGCAGCGTCTGCCGGCCCGGATGCTTCTTCTTGTCTCGCTGTTGCGGAGAAGCACTTTCGTTATCGATTGCCGGCGATGATTCCGCGAAAGGATCACGCTCACTCTCGGCAATAACTTCTTCGCGGCTGACTCCGGGCTCAGCTTCGAGTAGTTCCAGTTGAAGATCACTGAGCTTCTCGCTGGCCTTGCCGTACTTGGCGATGCGCATTTGCCGCAGACGCTCTTCGAGAAACTGGATCTTCAGTTGCGCATAGGCAAGCTCGCGTTGTAATTGTGAGATGACTTCGACGGAGAGAGGATCGGAGTGTGGCGAAACAATCGGTTGGAGAGGCACGCTCACCATGCTTCTTTTGTAACATATAACGCTGTGGATAAGTATGGAAATCAACAGTAATCATGCGGTCATTCGTGACATATTTGATTCCTCGCCAACAGGCTTGCGATACCACTTGCGCTTGCTTGTTTGCCCGAGATCGATGCCTCCCACAAGCAGCGCAAATTCTTCACGGCTCAACACCACCTTGCCTTGCTCGGCATCATCAGAAGGCCAGTGAAGGCGGCCTCGCTCGATTCGTTTCGCGCAAACCCAAAGTCCCGTGCCATCGAAAAACAATATCTTCAGCCGATTCTTTTGCGCGTTGGAAAACAAAAACACATGGCCGCTCATCGGGTTGCACAGCAACTGATCGCGCACCAGGCCATACAGGCCATTGAAGCTTTTGCGCATATCCGTAGCGCCAGGCGCAAGGTAGATGCGCGTCGCCGCGCCCAGGCCGAACACGCGCTACGCCCGATCCAACAGACTCACCAAACGCTCCAGCGTGGGTGCATCAAACCCGCGCCCCACTGCGATCCGCCGCCCGTTGGTGAACTCCAGCCACAAATGACTGCACGGTTCGTCCCCGCTTGCCGTAACTGCCGAGTTATCGTGCAATAACTCCACCGGAAGCAAACGCTTTGCAGCTCGCGCGGTCGGTTGGCGATAAAGCCGCCGATACTTATCCAGCGCCGCCACCGACACTCCGCGCCGCGAGCAAAACGCCTTCCGCGTCAATCCGCTGGTTTCATACTCGGCAACCAACTGCGCGGCTTCCGCACGGCTCCGGCGACGATGCTTCAAACTCACCGCTCCCGCTTCACTCATAAAGAAAGTTCATCACAAACTCAGCCCGCACAACAGATGCGGTTGCTCTGACGGATACCGTTCTCTCAATCAAGAGGTCTAGCTTGCCATGCGAAAGCTGCTCAACACGCTGCACATCATGACGCAAGGTTCCTATCTGCACCGCGACGGCGAGACCATCGCCATCAAGGTTGGGCAGGAGTTGAAGCTCCGCGTGCCGATTCATACGCTGGAAGGCCTGGTCTGCTGGGGACAGGTCTCGTGTTCGCCGCCGGTGCTGGGGCTGTGCTGCGAACGCGGCGTCGGCATCTCCTTCCTCACCGAACAGGGCAAGTTTCTGGCGCGCGTCACCGGGCCTGTCTCCGGCAATGTACTGCTGCGCCGTCAGCAGTATCGGATGGCCGATGTCGCGGAGGCTGCGTTGCCCGTAGTGCAAACCATTGTTGCGGCAAAGATCGCCAACAGCCGCGTGGTTCTGCTGCGCGCGGCCCGCGAGATTGCCGATGAAGCCCGGCAAAACGCACTGCGTGAGGCTGCGAACCAACTCTCATGGGCAGGTATGGAAGCCGCGCGCGCCTCTTCCATCGACGAGGCGCGCGGCCATGAAGGCTCCGCCGGTCAGGCTTACTTTTCCGTCTTCGACCAGATGATTACCGGCGACCGCGTAGCCTTTCATTTCGACGGCCGTTCTCGCCGTCCGCCGAAGGATCGCGTCAATGCGCTTCTCTCTTTCGTCTACGCCTTGCTCCGCCACGACATCGAATCCGCACTTGAAACCGTTGGGCTGGACCCGGCCGTCGGCTTTCTGCACACCGACCGCCCAGGGCGTCCCAGCCTTGCCCTCGACCTGATGGAAGAGTTGCGCTCGGTCCTCGCCGACCGCCTAGTGCTGACCCTCATCAACCGCCGCCAGGTGCAAGGTGCCGGATTTACCGAGCAGGAAGGCGGAGGCATTCTGATGACCGATGCCACGCGCAAGCAGGTCGTCGCCGCATGGCAGCAGCGCAAGCAGGACGAGATCGAACACCCCTTCCTGAAGGAGCAGATTCCACTCGGCCTCGTACCCTATGCGCAGGCGCTGCTGTTGGCTCGATTCATCCGCGGTGGCCTGGACGCCTATCCGGCATTCTTCTGGAGATAGCAGTCATGATGGTTCTGGTCAGTTACGATGTAAGCACCCTCGACGCGGCTGGCCGCCGCAGGCTGCGCCGAGTGGCTCGTCTGTGCGAAAATCATGGCCAGCGGGTGCAGAATTCAGTCTTTGAATGTCTCGTGGATGCAGCTCAGTGGGTGGTGCTGCGGGCGAGTCTTGTTGCTGAAGCCGATCCGGCGGAGGATAGCCTGCGCTTCTATTTTCTTGGCAACGAATGGAAGCGGCGGGTTGAGCACGTGGGCGCCAAGGTCACCTACGATCCGGAGGCTCCGCTCATTCTGTGAAGCCACTTCCGAGTGGAGAATATCGTCGTGCGCGGACCCCAAGTGAACATGGATTTTCCGGGAGATTCGCGCGGCTTCTAACCGAAGCTTCCTCAATCATTTGCCTTCAAACCGGCTAAGACACCCTATTTTTTGCTTCGATGGAGAAATAGGTTCGCAATTATGGCAATATATCTATAACGCATGGAGCAAGTTGCGCCATGCGCCGTCGCCCCCCACGCGGGGGGCGTGGATTGAAACATAGGCTCCGCGCTCCGACTGACGGTAGCTCTTGTCGCCCCCCACGCGGGGGGCGTGGATTGAAACGAGGATGTTGGCCACGCCGCTCATCGGGTACGGGCGTCGCCCCCCACGCGGGGGGCGTGGATTGAAACCTTAATTTTCTCATCTTGCCAGCGCAGAGCCGCGTCGCCCCCCACGCGGGGGGCGTGGATTGAAACCTTCGGTTGTGCTTTGAGCGCGGCGGCGTACCGCTCGTCGCCCCCCACGCGGGGGGCGTGGATTGAAACATGTAGGCGGATTATGTCACCGGGAAAGTCCGTGTGTCGCCCCCCACGCGGGGGGCGTGGATTGAAACGCGGATTACGAGACTCCGAGCGGCTTGGTCAACGTCGCCCCCCACGCGGGGGGCGTGGATTGAAACATCGAACCGGCGGCGGGAATCCAGGAGAGCATGGTCGCCCCCCACGCGGGGGGCGTGGATTGAAACTCTTTGATTCCACGCTGGCCTTCAGTTGCGATTGTCGCCCCCCACGCGGGGGGCGTGGATTGAAACCCAAAATCCGATAGAGCGTTGACCGGGAAATCTGTCGCCCCCCACGCGGGGGGCGTGGATTGAAACTGCCATGCCGTAGTACCTTCCAAGTTCTGGCGAGTCGCCCCCCACGCGGGGGGCGTGGATTGAAACGTTTTAAGGCGTTGCAGCGGCCTCGGACGTGCTAGTCGCCCCCCACGCGGGGGGCGTGGATTGAAACTGCGTTGGCGTCACGCCCAGGAGCGCGATCTGCGTCGCCCCCCACGCGGGGGGCGTGGATTGAAACATTTCCAAAACCTCTTGCATAGTTCACCTCGAAAGTCGCCCCCCACGCGGGGGGCGTGGATTGAAACTCGATAAACCAATAAACACGGTCATTCCGGCAAGTCGCCCCCCACGCGGGGGGCGTGGATTGAAACGCGTGCCTGATGGGATGGTTGTAGTTGAGACTTGTCGCCCCCCACGCGGGGGGCGTGGATTGAAACTCCATAGCGGGCAACGTCATCACGCCAACTATCGCGTCGCCCCCCACGCGGGGGGCGTGGATTGAAACCCAACCGTGTCAACGTCGCTGATGCTGTCGGGCGTCGCCCCCCACGCGGGGGGCGTGGATTGAAACAACATGGATACAGAAAGTCATCAACACTTACGCGTCGCCCCCCACGCGGGGGGCGTGGATTGAAACGTCGTTACGCCATCAACACTGGTACAGGCCACGGTCGCCCCCCACGCGGGGGGCGTGGATTGAAACGTCGTTACGCCATCAACACTGGTACAGGCCACGGTCGCCCCCCACGCGGGGGGCGTGGATTGAAACTCGATAAACCAATAAACACGGTCATTCCGGCAATCGTCGCCCCCCACGCGGGGGGCGTGGATTGAAACCGATGTGGGAGTAAGCGGCGTCCCACCGATATCCGTCGCCCCCCACGCGGGGGGCGTGGATTGAAACATGAAGTTCACGCTTCCGGGCGCACAATCAGGAGTCGCCCCCCACGCGGGGGGCGTGGATTGAAACCGATAGTTGGCGTGATGACGTTGCCCGCTATGGAGTCGCCCCCCACGCGGGGGGCGTGGATTGAAACTTGGGCATACAATCCTCCTGTGAATAAGCTCCCGTCGCCCCCCACGCGGGGGGCGCGGATTGAAACAGGCAACATCCTCCGCGATCCAAGCCGCCATTGGCTGTCGCCCCCCATGCGGGGGGCGTGGATTGAAACAGCACCGGATGAATGACTGTATCCCCCACACGTCATGCATCTCATCTTCCAAAGCAGCGATCAATCTGTTCAGTTTCTGAGGATCGGCGATGTTATTCAATGCTGTCCTGATCTTCATGCGAATCCGAAAATTGGTCTTTTCTTCTTTGGTCAGATCCACTACTGTCCGGTTAACGGCTAACCTACTTTTCACAACTCGCTGATCTGCTTTGTTTTGCCGGCATTTTCGGGTGGTGTCGATTTGAATTTTCCGTAATGCTGTATCCAGTGATTGTTTCTGGAGGCGGCATTGAACGCTGGCAAGCTGCTGTTTGCACAGTTGATGGATTTTCTTCCCTGGACTTCGTTTGCTCGTAGCGTGGCACGTTATGGCGGCGACTATCGCGTGCGCAGTTTCAGTTGTGCCGAGCAGTTTCGCGCCATGGCCTTCGCGCAATTGGCTTATCGCGAGAGCTTGCGCGACATTGAAGCCTGTCTGAGCGCGCAGCCCGCCAAGCTCTATCCCATGGGTTTCCGTTCGCCCGTGCGGCGTTCCACGCTGGCCGAGGCCAACGAGAACCGCGACTGGCGCATCTATGCCGAGTTGGCGCAACGGCTGATGCTTCAAGCCCGCAAGCTCTATGCCAAGGAAAGCTTCGGAGTGGACTTGGACGCGGCAGCCTATGCGCTCGATTCAACCACTATCGACTTATGCCTGAGCTTGTTTCCGTGGGCGTATTTTGTTTCCACCAAGTCAGCCGTCAAGATGCACACCTTGCTTGATTTGCGCGGCAACATACCCGCCTTTATCCGCGTCACCACCGGAGATGTGCATGACGTCAACATACTCGATGAAATCCCACTCCAGTCGGGCGCTTACTATATACTCGATCGCGGCTACCTCGACTATCGACGTCTTCATCGGATCCATTCGTTTGGCGCATTCTTTGTAACTCGCGCTAAAAGCAACCTCGATGCCAGTCGCATTTACTCCTATCCGGTGGATAAACAGGCGGGCATCCTCGCCGACCAATCCATCGCCCTCAATGGTCATGACAGCCGCAAGGATTATCCCAGCCACCTGCGCCGCATTCGCTTCCGCGACCCTGAAACAGGCAAGAATCTGGTGTTCCTGACTAACAACACCACATTGCCAGCAATAACTATCGCAGCGCTGTACAAAAGCCGCTGGCAGGTAGAACTGTTCTTCAAGTGGATCAAGCAGCATCTGCGCATCAAGGCCTTCTACGGCACCAGTGAGAACGCAGTCAAAACCCAACTGTGGATCGCCATCTCGGTCTACCTGCTGGTTGCCATCGTCAAAAAGCGTCTCGAACTGCCCGGCTCACTCTACACATTTTTACAAGTCATCTCGGTTACTCTATTCGAGAAAATGCCCATTTCGCAGGTACTTCAGCAAAAAGACTACACAAGTTCACTAATGAATAATCGTAACCAACTGATTCTCTTCAACTTTTAACCGGACAGTAGTGCTTGACGGTCTTAAATTGAGCAAGCCGCGCAATCTTGAAGCGGTCAACCTCTTCCGGCTTGATTTTGTCGAGCGCCATGCCTTTGAAATAGCGCAAGAGCGCAACACTGCTCACCTTGTAGCGCCGGAAAGTAGCTGGCCGTGCGCTGCGCTCAACCTCTGACCACTTGAGGAAGCCCGCCATAGCCTCTCTGAACTCCGGTATCCTCTTCCGCTCAATAATGCCTACTTCGCCTTTCACCAGAGAGGTTCTATACGCGGCCTCCAATTGCCGTGCTACATTCGGATTGCCTTGTTTTGTGCTGCGTTGAATACCCGTGCGCATGTGCGTGCCTTCGCCCGCAGGTCTCCTATCGCTTTGTCGGGGCCGATAAGCACTAAAGTAACTCCTACAAATCAGCCTAGCGAATTTCTCCTGATATTGGAACGTCCAGCAGAGCATTAAATAACTTAATTTCAGTATCTTAGCCAAGCTACCCCTTCAAATTTTCTCTAGTGGACGTTGTCAAAACGAGTACTTTTGTGATATATGAAACACATCTAATTCTCTTTTTATTCGCCGGTGTTCACCTATGCCCGACACTGCTGTCATTTCGACGGGATCCGGCTGGCAGGAAATGCAGAGTATTGCATACTCGAACGACGATATGTCCTCAAAAACTTGCACTCCTGAGCCTCCGACACCAATCCACGGGGCCCCAATTCTGTAGTAACAAATAGAGACTCGAAGCCGCTAATTCTATTGAGCATTTTCACTTATTAGAGGAAAATGGTGACGTCTACAAACGTCTACAAAATAGTGATGTGCGGTGGTTACCGTCCTGCTATTTAGACTTTTTATTAATTTTTTGTTTGACAATCATGGATAACCTGTGTGAAGAATAGAATTCAGCATTTAATCTTCTGGAATCCTCCTTGCCATGACACTTTTGTGCGTGAGATCGCATTGGTGTCCCTGCCTGAGGAATATTCCTGGCACGCTTCCGCAATGGCGCGGGACTGAGTGTTATTCATTTTTCATCCGAGCGTCTGCGATTGTGCCAACGGGAAAATGCGGTTTTTCATGTAGGACTGATCGTTCACAGCCGCGGGCGGATTCTTTGCCAAAGCGGCGCAAAGTTTGACTTTTGATGTGCTTTTTCCTAAACCAGGCTGCGAGGATTGAATGAAATTCCACCGCTACACCCGTACGGCAATTCTCTGCCTAGCGACATTCCTTTTTCAAACTGATCGATTCATGGCTTTCGCAGCCAACGTACCGCCTGGTATGGGTATCTTTGCTTTCGACCACGCGGTGCGGAGCGCTTTTCAAGATTCTAATTTTCAAGCTAGATCCGATCAACCAATGAGTTGCGTAGTCGATTACTGTCTGCGGCTAAGAACAATGCACAATTCAGCTACTGAAGTGAGCAGATAGAAAACCATGCGCACATTCTCGGTGTGCATCCTTTGACATCATTGCTCCACAAGTTTAAAGGAACTGCGTAAGAAAGGTCTTTTATGAATCGCACGTCGCGCTTTTGTTTCTCGCTGTCTCAGATACTGATGGTTCTTGTGATTGCGTGCTCTCCAGTTATTGGCAGAGCAGCAACTACGGTGGCGACACCAACCTTTTCGCTGGCAGCCGGAAGTTACACCGGCACGCAGTCAGTAACGATTGCGGACGCCACATCAGGCGCGACGTGCTACTACACTCTCACCGCTGGCACGACAGGCACCACGCCAACGACCTCCTCAATCAAGTACACCAGCGCTATTTCTGTAACGGCGTCCTCGGTTCTTGAGGCGCTCTGCACCTTTAGCGGAGACACGAATTCTGCCGTGGCCTCGGCCAAATATACGATCACTGCGCCTGTGGTGGCGACGCCGACCTTCAGTCCGGTCGCCGGAAGTTACACCGGTGCACAGTCTGTAACTCTCAGTGACGCAACGAGCGGCGCGACGATCTACTACACCGTTACCGCAGGAACAACAGGCACGGCTCCGACCAGTGGTTCAACCAAGTACACCGGCGCATTTACGGTATCAGCAACATCGGTCGTTGAGGCGATTGCCGAACTGAGCGGCGACACCAACTCGGCCGTGGCCTCGGCGGCTTATACAATCACCGTGCCCACACCAACCTTTTCGCTGGCAGCCGGAAGTTACACCGGCACGCAGTCAGTAACGATTGCGGACGCCACATCAGGCGCGACGTGCTACTACACTCTCACCGCTGGCACGACAGGCACCACGCCAACGACCTCCTCAATCAAGTACACCAGCGCTATTTCTGTAACGGCGTCCTCGGTTCTTGAGGCGCTCTGCACCTATAGCGGCGACACCAACTCGGCCGTGGCCTCGGCCAAATATACGATCACTGCGCCTGTGGTGGCGACGCCGACCTTCAGTCCGGTCGCCGGAAGTTACACCGGTGCGCAGTCTGTAACTCTCAGTGACGCAACGAGCGGCGCGACGATCTATTACACCGTTACCGCAGGAACAACAGGCACGGCTCCGACCAGTGGTTCAACCAAGTACACCGGCGCATTTACGGTATCAGCAACATCGGTCGTTGAGGCGATTGCCGAACTGAGCGGCGACACCAACTCGGCCGTGGCCTCGGCGGCTTATACTTTTACAGCGCCCATGCCTGTGTTCTCTCTCGTGGGAGGAAGCTATTTCGGTTCGCAGACCCTTACTATCACCGATTCGAACTCTTCTGCAACTATCTATTACACTACGAACGGAACAACTCCCACGACTTCGTCGACGAAATACACGGGCGCGATCACAGTTGGTTCGACTGAGACGCTGCAGGCGATCGCCGTAATCACGGGATATACGAATTCCGCGATCGCTTCGGCAACATATACAATCACGACGACTCCTGGAACACTCAGCATATTCTTGTCCCCACCAGGAGTGCAGTCGTCTACCGTGTCAGGCGTCCTCACCGAGACCTTTGATGCATTGACCGCGAGTTCTACTCCTTACACCACTCCCTATGTCTCAGTTGCGGGAATTGGTACTTACACAGGCAGTTCGGCCGCCCCCTATGCGATAACGGCCCCAAACGAGTATGGAGGTGCAATCGATAGCACGAGTAGCACTCCGACCAATTATTTTGCCGTCGGCACCGAATCCGACAGCGAAAACCCGGTCACGCTTGCTCTCACTCAGCCGGTCTCCTATTTCGGCTTCTGGTGGTCGGCTGGCGATGCATATAACAGGGTTGCCTTGTACTCGGGAAATTCGCTTTATGGGACATTCACCACCGCGAACTTGCTGTCGTTCTTGAATAACGGTTTGGGGACGATCACCGCTTCAAACGGAACGAGCTACAACACCAGCTCGTACTTTGGCAATCCGAATCTAGCGGCGGGAAGCAACGACTCTAGTGAGCCTTTTGCATACGTCAGCTTTGCAATTACTGGCGCGACAATTACACAAATTGAGTTCTATAACGATAGCACCAGCACCGGATTTGAAAGCGACAATCATAGCGTCATTTTCAATGGGAACACCGTAACCATTCCCACAACTTTCGTGCCGGTGGAAACTCTCACCCTTGGTTCGCAAGTGGCAACACCAGTGTTTACTCCTAGCTATAGTGTCTTGCCGATGACGGTGACCATTTCCAGCACGACGCCTGGAGCGTCAATCAATTACACGACCAACGGTACGGCGCCGACCACGACAACCGGGACCGTATGCAGCAACCCTTGCACGGTTTCTGTGGGTGCAACGGAGACGATCGAAGCCATTGCCTACGAAACGGGCATGACGAATAGCGCCGTAGCATCGATGAAGTACACCATACCAACGTTGAGCGTAGCCTCTTCGAGCAATCCGTCCACCTATGGCGGTTCGGTGACCTTCACGGCGACGATCTCCAGCGGACCTACTGGCACAGTGACTTTCTATGACAGCGGAACTGCGATTGGAACGGGTACCATCAGTGGAACAACTGCTACGTTCTCGACTGCTTTGCTGGCAGTTGGCACTCACACAATTAGTGCAGGCTGGGTAGGAAACGCAAGTTATGGGTCTGTACTCTCCAGTGCCATCACACAAACGGTGACTCAGGCACCGCAGACGATTACATTCCCAACGATCCCGCCGCAGACGGTGGGCACGCCGCTGACGCTTGCAGCGACGGCCACTTCCAGCCTGGCAGTCACCTTCACTTCGGCGACCCAGAGCATCTGCACAGTTACCGGCACGACGGCCACCTTCCTCGCCACCGGCACCTGCACCATCGACGCCAACCAGGCGGGCAACGGCAACTATGCGGCGGCGGCGCAGGTTGCGCAGAGCTTCTCGGTCAGCGGCGAAGCGCAGACGATTACATTCCCAACGATCCCGCCGCAGACGGTGGGCACGCCGCTGATGCTTGCAGCGACGGCCACTTCCAGCCTGGCAGTCACCTTCACTTCGGCAACCCAGAGCATCTGCACAGTTACCGGCACGACGGCCACCTTCCTCGCCACCGGCACCTGCACCATCGACGCCAACCAGCCGGGCAACAGCATCTATGCCGCGGCTCCGCAGGTTGCGCAGAGCTTTGGCGTATCTCCGCCGCCATGCGCTTCAAGCATTTATGGCTATCAGCGCGTCATCACCATCGACCACACAAAGGTTCCAAATACAGATCAGGCTAACTTCCCATTCCTGTTTAGCACAACCGATCCAACTTTTGCCACGACAGCTAACGGCGGCCACATGACCAGCCCCAACGGGTACGATATTATCTTCACTTCTGATCCTGCCGGCCAAAACATCTTGAATTATGAGATGGAAGAATATGATCCTGTACTCGGTCAGGTTGTCACATGGGTACGTATTCCTACCCTTTCCCATACCACCGACACCGTCATTTACATGTTCTACGGAAATTCCAACATGACGACCTCGCAGCAGAACCCGGCAGGGGTGTGGGACAGCAACTACCAAGCCGTTTACCATCTGGCGAATGTCAGGACTGGCATAGCCGCGGATTCAACTGCGAATGGCAACAATGGGACGCTCAACTCGGTATCCACCGCTACTGGAGAAATCGATGGAGCAGTTGGATTTAACGGTACATCCAGCTACATTCAGATTCCTGAACAGGATTTTCAATCCTTCTTTCCAACGAATGACGCCGTGTTTTCCGAATCGTTTGAGGTATGGTTCAAAACCGCATCGACTGGTGTAATCCTCAGCGTTGACGATGGCACAGAACCCAATAATGTCCCAGATTCTTATGTGCCAGCGCTATATATTGATAATAACGGGATGTTAAGAGCATCATTCTACTGGCATGGGAGTCAATATGAACAAATTGTCACTTCAGAGGCATTCAACGATAATAAGTGGCACTATGCTGTCGATACCTATAATGGATTAAATAATAACAATAATGGAAGTGAAACTGGTACAGAAACTCTTTTTGTTGATGGAATAGTCGAAGGAACGCAGACTGTACCGGACTATTCCTGGAGCAGTGGCACACGGCTCGGAGTCTTCCTTGGAACTGGCTGGACTGGAGTGTGGCCTTCAATGAATGGTTCGTGGTACTACTTTAACGGCGCGCTTGATGATATTAAATTATCGGGTATTTCTCGATCCTCCGATTGGATTGCAGCGGAGTATAACAATCAAAGTTCACCCTCTTCATTTTATAAGCTCACTACGGAGAACGCAGTTGAAGTTGTCCCGGCTGTTGTGAATCTTTATGCGGGGCAGAGCCAACAGTTTACCGCTATGGGTGTATGCAGTGCAGTAGCTTGGACTATGCCGTTGGGTTCGAAAGGCGTTCTCAGCGCGAGCGGACTCTATTTGGCTCCAGCAAACATTACAACCCTGCAAACCGTCACTGTTACTGCGACCAACCAGTCGAGCGGTATTGTAATCGGATCAGGAATTGTGACGTTGTTACCTCCTCCAACTCTCACTTTAACCGCTACTTTTCAGCCTCCGTACGAAACCGGAAGCTCACAGGGATTTGTAGCCACACTGAAAGATGCAACAGGAACGCCGAAATCAGGCGCAACTGTCACATTCAACGTGGCCGGAGCAAACAGCAGCACTGGTAGCATCATAACGGACAGTAACGGTGTGGCTTCGTTCGCCTATATTGGTTCCAATTCAGGTAGCGACACAGTCCAAGCTACGGCAGCCATTAATGGTCAACAACTGATGTCAAATAGTGTCTCCGCTACTTGGACATCACTTCCCTCTGCAAATGCGGAGGGAAGCGTTACGCTTCAGACTGGAGTGAACCTTGGTCTCACAGGATTGTGCGGAGCATTTACGGATAGCAATGGAGTGGTGATTGAGCCTATCGCCATCGGTGCTGCCCCGAGAGTATTTGCAGTCCCCGCCGGGGCAACGCAACTTCAATTGGGAGTCGACGATGACAGATACGGGGACAATACTGGATCTGGATTTCTCGTTGAGGTTAACGGAGTTTTAACAACGGTTCCTCCCCCAACTATGCCTTGGAATTGGGTCGCAGGAGGTCTGAACACCAATTACAAATTCGGTATTTTAGATGGTACCAGTCCGATTATTGCGTTGACAAATCTCATGCAAGGAGAAGAAGTTTCGATCAACTATCAGAGCGGAACAGTTTTGGCTGGTATTGGCTTCCCTTTTGTGGCGGTTGATGCAGACGGCTTTCAACAGTGGATTACCGGAGAAAGGACTGGATCCACAGGAACATACTTTCCAACATTATACGGATCCTCCGCTAATTATCCTATCGGCCAACCTATTCCGATTACCGCGGTTGTGACGAATGGGTCTGGAACTCCCCTTGCAAACGTCCCAGTGATGTTCGACATCACCGGAGCTAATGCGCGAGAACAAGAGACCACAACCGATTCGACGGGAACAGCAGTACTTTCCTACGTAGGGATCAATGCAGGTACCGACATAGTGGTAGCTCGAGCATTCCCATCCGGTGCGGCAAGCCTTGTATCGGGCCAAAATACGGTAACTTGGGTAGATTTTAGCAGTCGTCCGCCGGCAGGAGCACTCACCCTCACTCCGGGCACGGTTCAACCACTTCCGGCAGGCGGACAACAGGTATTTACAGTATATGCAACCGATGCTGCTGGAAATATTGCTGCAAACGTCAATCTGGAAATGGCAATCTCAGGGGTTGATACTCTTGCCCTTTTTGCCACCACCGACTCAACCGGTCACGCGAGTTTTGTTTATCAAGATGTCAATCCCGGGGTTGCTTCGGTAATAGTGTCGGGATTTATCGATAGTGTAATTGCGTATTCACAGACTGTTACTGTTCCATGGACGCTTTCGCCGTCCACTGAACCAACAATCGGATGTAACAATACCATTGCAATGAGTGGTAGCATTGCGGCTCTGCCCACGGTCGCGCTGCCGAACGCGCTACAAATGAATGGAACCATAACCGATAGCAGCTTATCTGCGGGGAGCACGCCACCTAATGTTGTCTGGAGCCAAATCAGTGGCCCAGGCTCTGTTACCTTTACTAATTCCCAGCAGGCAGTGACGGCAACCAACTTTACCGAGGCTGGAACTGCTACCTTCACGCTTGCCGGCAGCTATGTACTGCAAATGAGTGCCAGCGATTCCGAGGGTAACTGCACTTCCGGCCAGATTACGGTCAACGTCAATCCTGTTCCTGACGCACCGCAAGGTTGGATTGGAAGTCCCTTGAACGGCTCTACTGTTTCCGGAGTAGTGCCAATCACGCTCGCGTCTGGTGTTACGCTTCAACCTGGCGGTTCTCTAACCTACTATCCGGCCAACAATCCCAGCAACACCATACCTCTTACCATCACAGCCGAAACGGGTACGATCAGCTACTTGGACACCACTACGCTGGCTAACGGTTCGTATTGGATTCACCTTGAGGCCACAAATGCGAACGGTGAGCTGGAGTACAGCCTCGTGTTAGTCACGGTCTCAGGTAACTACAAGCCGGGCCGCGTCACGGCTACTGTCACTGACCTTGTCGTCCCGGCCACCGGACTCGCCATCAACATTCAGCGCACCTATGACAGTCTCAATGCCAGCTCAAGCGGCGACTTCGGCTACGGATGGAATCTCGGCATCAACGTCAACCTCACAGTAGACCCCAAAGGTGATGTCACATTTACGCTGGGCGGTCAGCGAAAAACATTCTATTTCACACCGCAGCAAGAGGGATACTCGCCGCTACTCGGAGGCTATATCTTTCCTTGGTATTGGGTAGTCTATACTCCCGAAGCGGGTTTGCATGGAACACTGATGGATTCGGCCTCGGGTTGCGCCGATGGGTTTGATTTCCTGTTAGCCAACGGCTTCTGTCAGGACGGCAGCCGGTTCAATCCGCCCGGCTACATCTACACCGACCCCAACGGAACTGCCTATACCATCAGCGCCGCCGGCAGCTTGCAGTCCATCGTCGACCGCAGCGGCAACGGCCTGACCATCACCGCCAGCGGCATCACCAGCACCACCGGCCTCAACGTGCCATTTGTCCGCGACGCGCAGAATCGCATCACCCAGATCACCGATCCGCAGGGCAACATCTACTCCTATGGCTACGACGCCAACGGCAATCTTGCTACCGTCACTTATCCCGCCACGCCCGGAGCCGCCACCTGCGCCAATGCCTCTGCCACTAATACCAGCCAATACAACTATCACACCGAGTTAGCCTTCCCCTACAACCACTATTACGCCGGTGGAACCGATGGCCGCTGCAACCCGCTGCCCGTCACTGCTTACTACGACAGCACCACCGACGGCGGTAACTCCGCGCTCGACGGACGCCTGCTCTCTGTCACCGACGCCTTCAACAACACCACCAGCTACGCCTACAACCTATCGACCACCAGTACCATTAATGGCGTAAGTGTTCCCAACACCGGCGTCACTACCATTACTTATCCGCAAGATTCGGCCGATGGCAACGGCGCAGTTGCTACATCCATCATGGTCTACGACAGCTTCGGCGATCTGCTCACCTCCACTGACCCCAACGGCAACACCACCACCAACGCCTACGACGCCAATCACAACCTGATCTCCGTCACCGACCCGCTCGGCAACACCAGCACCTACACCTACGACGCCAACGGCAACAAGACCTCCTCTTCCTACCCGGCCACGCCAACTGCCGCCAACCCCACTCCCAACACCACCAGCACCACCGTCTACAACCAATACTCCGAGCCAATCTCCACCACCGACGAGTTAGGCAACACCCGCACCTTCAACTACGACGCCAACTACAACCCGCAGTCCGTCACTGACTCCATCGGCACCCTCGCCAGCTTCAGCTTCAACCCCAACCAGACCCTCGCCGCCGGCGCCATCGGCTTTGACATCACCGCCAACCCCTCCATGGCCTCGCAGTTCACCTACGACGCCGACGGCAACATGATCAGCCGCACCGACGCCCTTGGCCGCACCACCAGCTACTCCTTCAACCCCCTCGGCCAGAAGATCTCCCAGGTCACCCCCACGCCTACCTCGCCCACCGGCTCCTCCGCCTCCACCACCACCTACACCTACGATCCCTTCGGCAACCTCACGCAGACCGCCGCGCCCCTCAACCGCACCACATACTCCACTTACGACGCCAACGGCAACAAGCTCTCTGACACCGACGCCCGCGGCAACGTCACCACCTACATCTACGACGCTCTCAACCGCCTCGTCGAAACCGACTATCCGTCAAATCCCTCCACACCGGCCACCAAAGCCACCAAGTCCTATGACTTCCGCAACAACGTGATCGATGCCGTCGATCAGGCCGGCAACGACACCCATTACACCTACGATCCCGCCGGACGCCTCACCTCGGTCACGCACGGCTACAACTCAACGACGACAACTCCTACCACCACCTATTACCTCTACGACAAGGCCAATCGCAAGACCAGCGAGACCGACGCCTACGGAACCCCCAACGCCGTCACCACCAACTACAACTACGACAACGACGGCCGCCTCACAGCCATCTCCGGCCCCGCCGGCAACTTCACCTACGCCTACGACGACGCCGGCAACCGCACCTCCCAGACCGACGGCCGTGGCAACACCACGCAATTCCACTACGACGCCCGCAAGCGCCTCATCGAGACCGATTACCCAGCGACGGCGGAATATCCCGAAGGCACCTCCGTCAAGAACACCTACGACGGCCCCGGCAACCTCGCCTCCGTCACCGATCAGGCCGGCGCGGTCGTCCAATACACCTACGACGCCGCCAACCAGTTGGCCTCCGTCATCCAGCTCAACCACCCCAACCCGTCCGCCAATACCAACACCTACGCCTACGACCCGCTCGGCAATCTCGCCAGCCTCACTGACGAGAACCAGCACACCACCGCCAATACCTTCGATCAATTCGGCGAACCGGTGATGAAGGTTCTGCCCGACCTGACCCTCAAAGAAACCCGCATCTACGACAACGCCGGCAACCTCTCTCAGCTCACCCATTTCAACGGCGCTGTCACCACCTACACCTACGACGCCCTCAACCGCCTGCTCTCCCGCGCCACCCCCGGCGAGCCAACCGTCAGCTTCACCTACACGCCCACCGGCAAGTACGCCACCTCCACCGCCGCCGACGGCACGGTCCACTATACCTACAACGCGCTCGACCAGTTGACCTCCAAGGCGACGCCGGAAGGCACCCTGAGCTATACTTATCTTCCGAGCGGCAAAGTGGAAACCATCGTCTCCTCCAACCCGAACGGCATCTCCGTCGCCTACGCCTATGACGATCTCAACCGTCTCAGCACGCTCACTGATAACCGTCTGCAAGGCAACCAGACCACCACTTACACCTACGATCCGGCCAGCAACGTCGCCACGGTTCATGCGCCCAATGGCCTCAGCTCCACCTTCACTTACGACGCGCTCAACCGGCTCACCGCCATGAACGCCGGCGCTGCCACTTACTCTTATCAGTTAGGCGCAACCGGCAACCGCACCGGCTCGACCGAGGGCAATGGCCGCTCCCTGGCCTGGAATTACGACGGCATCTATCGCCTCACCAATGAAACTATCAGCGACGATCCAGCCGGCAACAACGGCAGCGCGAGTTACAATCTCGACCCGGTCGGCAACCGTTCCTCGATGACTTCCACACTTCCCGGAATTAACTCCGGAAGCTGGGGATACAACGCCGACGACGAGCAAATCTCCTCGGAGAGTTATGATGCCAACGGCAATGTCACCCAGGAAGCCAACGGCAACAGCCACACCTACGACAGCCAGAACCATATGCTCTCGATGACCAACGGCAGTACGGTCATCAACATGACCTATGACGCCTTCGGCAACCGCGTCGCCAAAACCGTCAACGGAGTCACCACGCAATATCTCGTCGAAGACGATGTCAACCCCACCGGCCTGCCGCAAGTTGTCGAAGAATTATCCGGCCCCATCGGTGCCGGTGTCGTCACCCGCACCTACACCTACGGCCTCCAGCGCATCAACCAAAATCTAAGTCCAGTAGTCACCGGCAACAGCACCTGGACGCCCAGCTTCTATGTCTACGACGGCGCAGGCAGCGTCCGCCAACTGACGAACTCGGCTGGCGTAGTCACTGACGAATACGAATACGACGCCTACGGCAACAGCTTCACCAAGACCGGCTCCACGCCCAACAACTATTTGTACCGCGGCGAACAATACGACGCCGACCTCGGCCTGTATTATCTGCGCGCCAGATACTACAATCCCAACACCGGTAGGTTCATGGGCACGGACCCGTGGCGCGGGAACCAATACGATCCCAAGACACTGCACAAGTATCTTTATGCCGGAGGTGATCCGGTCAACTGGGTTGATCCGAGCGGTCGAGAAGCGATGCTTGAAGCCGCACTAATACAAGGCGCACTTTCGCTTCCATCAGCAGTAGTGTTACCTCCGATCGCACGGTGGGTAAATTGTGTTCTTAAGACAACCGCCGCAACGCTTCAAGATTCAATAGCACCCAATGGATTCTCTCTGATATCCCTAATGCCGAATTTATCAAAATGCTCGGCGAGTGCAAGTTGGGGTGTATTTGGTTATGGCGGAATGGAGGGCGACGCCGGTTTGGGAGGAGGGTTTATAGGTGGAATTGGCGAATACGATTCGAACACGGGCGCTTCATATAGTGGGTTAACCGAAGGCTGGATTGGTGGAGAGAGGCCCACTGCTTGGAGGCGGATATATATCAGGCAATCATAATGCTTTGGATGGCGCTTTCTACTTCGGTGGCGCTGGAATCAATGCGGGGCCGCTCGCGGGATTGCAAGGAGGCTATGTCGGCGGTGCTGGCTGGGCTGGAGGTTATCTTGAAGGCCATGCCGGACCGGTGGCTTTTGGTGGTGGGATTTATTTCGGAGGTTCAATCCAATAAGGAGAATAAATGTTATGAATAGCCCACTCCATAGCCCATTTCCAGGTACATTTATGTCTGTAGTGCAGGTATGCTTCGTGGGATGCTTAACGGGATACCTGTTTATACGGACATCATTCTCGGTAGTTATCAATTGGACAAAAAGAACACGTCAGTATAAGTTTCTGACAAATATATTTGTAGCGCTTATTGCTGCATATATATTTATGAGGACAGTGCTGGGTTTAATATCGTACTACATGGGCAGGTGGCCTCGATAAGGAAGAAGGGCAGGTGGCCCGCACATCAAACCTAAAGAATTAACATGAGTGATACGAAGCTGTGCCCCGTTCATCACAGTTTTATCGTGATGAGCGGGCGGCGGGTGGCCCAGGTCTGACTAACCCAAAATGATTGCGCGGCCCATCTCTGGATTTTCAGAGATGGGAGACCACGAAGCTCAATCCGCCGTGTCCAGGCGGGTGGCGCACCCTTGACTAAACCATAAAGATTGGGTGGCCCATCCTTTCGCATTCTTTGCGGAAGGGTGGGGACCATGAGCCTCAATCCGCAGTTGTTTGTCTTCAAACAAAAAGGGTACACTGACCTACACGTACTACCCGAGCGGCAAAGTGGAAACCATCGACTCCTCCAACCCGAACGGCTCCTCCAACCCGAACGGCATCTCCGTCGCCTACGCCTATGACGATCTCAACCGTCTCAGCACGCTCACTGATAACCGTCTGCAAGGCAACCAGACCACCACTTACACCTACGACCCGGCCAGCAACGTCGCCACGGTTCACGCGCCCAATGGCCTCACCTCCAGCTTCACCTACGACGCCCTCAACCGCCTCACCGCCATGAACGCCGGCGCGGCCACTTACTCTTACCAGTTAGGTGCCACCGGCAACCGCACCGGCTCGACCGAAGGCAATGGCCGCTCCCTCGCCTGGAACTACGACGGCATCTATCGCCTCACCAATGAAACTATCAGCGACGATCCAGCCGGCAACAACGGCAGCGCGAGTTACAATCTCGACCCGGTCGGCAACCGTTCCTCGATGACTTCCACACTTCCCGGAATTAACTCCGGAAGCTGGGGATACAACGCCGACGACGAGCAAATCTCCTCGGAGAGTTATGATGCCAACGGCAATGTCACCCAGGAAGCCAACGGCAACAGCCACACCTACGACAGCCAGAACCATATGCTCTCGATGACCAACGGCAGTACGGTCATCAACATGACCTATGACGCCTTCGGCAACCGCGTCGCCAAAACCGTCAACGGAGTCACCACGCAATATCTCGTCGAAGACGATGTCAACCCCACCGGCCTGCCGCAAGTTGTCGAAGAATTATCCGGCCCCATCGGTGCCGGTGTCGTCACCCGCACCTACACCTACGGCCTCCAGCGCATCAGCCAAAATCTAAGTCCAGCAGTCACCGGCAACAGCACCTGGACGCCCAGCTTCTATGTCTACGACGGCGCAGGCAGCGTCCGCCAACTGACGAACTCGGCTGGCGTAGTCACTGACGAATACGAATACGACGCCTACGGCAACAGCTTCACCAAGACCGGTTCCACGCCCAACAACTACTTGTACCGCGGCGAACAATACGACGCAGACCTAGCCCTCTACTACCTCCGCGCCAGATACTACAATCCCGGGACGGGAAGGTTCCTTTCACGCGATCCTGAAGACGGGATCGAAACTGATCCTGCAACCTTGCACAAATATCTGTATGCCGCTGACGATCCGGTGAATCGGATTGATCCGTCAGGACGAGATGCACTTGTTGACTATAGTCGACTTTTTGTCATTGCAGCTGCGGTGACCACCGTTTCGACATATGTTCAAATGACTCACCAGATGGCTCCAGGCCAGTTGCAGGCTCTCGGAATCGAAATCTCGTGCATGTTTAACTCGGATGCAAGCAAGCTTACAGCTGCGCTTGGTTGGGCAGTTGCTGGAGGAGGTGGTGAAATAATTCAGGTCGGCCCTTGTGCCTGGGCATTTTCAAAAAGGAAGAAGCAAAGTGATCCTGTTCCATATCCCCCACCGGTAAACCCTGGCCCTGGCAATCAACCTAACGGATGCGGTCCCTGTCCGCCTCCCATTCCGGCTTGGTGCGCGCCTGGAAGTGCTCATGGGGGAATAGGATCTCATTTCCACTGGTATGTTTGGGATCAAATTCCTGCCCCGGATTGTAGATGTATTGCGCGAAGAATGTCAGGACCCACCTGCCCATGATGAAAGAGTCTGAGACATGGCTAGCAAACCTCAGGGTCAGCCCAGAAAGGGGGCTACCTGAGGTTGTCAGGTCCGGCGATGCGGGCTTGCTGATTGAAACACTTCGAGACAACCCGCGTCTTCTAAATGCTCGCTTCAGTGGCAATAAGACCCTTCTTTTGGAGGCGGCGTATGCCGGACAACGCGAAATTGCAGACCGACTGTTGGCAATGGGTGCCAATATGGATTTCATCACCGCAATCGCACTTGGCCGTAGTGGTGCCGTTTTGGATATGCTCAAAGAGAATCCAGATTTAGTTCGCAAGCACTCGCCTGATCGGTGGGCAGCGATACATATCGCAACACGCTATGCTGATACGGAGATGTTGACTTTGCTTGTTTCAGCAGGGGCCGATGTCAACGACAGATCCAACACGAAAGGCTTGACGCCCATCTTCTTCGCGTGGAAGGAGCCATACGATAACGCGGAGTTGCTGTTGGCCAACGGAGCAGACATCGACGCGCGCGGAAAACATGGTTTTACGGTTCTCCATTACGCAGCGATGACAGGAAGGTTGATGTTTACGCAGTTTCTACTTGCGCACGGTGCACACTCGGATATACAGACCGATGGTCGGCAGACGCCGTGGGCATTGGCCGTCCGTCACGGTCATCGAGCAGTTGCTGAGCTATTGAATCCGAGGTAAGGATCGCCGTCTCCGCCCCGCCATCCTGCCCTCATCGGGCGGGTGGCCCAGGTCTGACTAGCCCAAAATGATTGGGTGGCCCATGTCTGGATTTTCAGACATGGGAGACTACGGCACCGGACGTTCGTTTTCCCGTCCGTCCTTGTCCCGTCCAGCCTCGTAAAGCCCGACCATGCTCCGCATGGGGAGTAGGGGGACACGCCACCCCAGATTGGTTGCTGTAGAGCAACTTCAGGTTGCTATATAGCAACCTGAATGGAATGAGCAGGCTACAGCAAGAAAGCGCAAAATGTAAGGCGTTTACCGGTTACCGAGCGGTAACCATAATGGAATCAGTCTATTAAAAGATATATTTCAAAATCCTGTTTTCCTGTGAAAACAAAAAAGTTACTGTAGGGTAACCAGTTGAAAACAAAAGGTTCGCGGCTTGACGGGCCTTTTTCGCGCTGGCGCGCGTACCCTCCGCTCCGGCATCCGTAAAGGCTCTCCGCTTCGCTCCGCCCGCTTGCGAGCGGCTCCCTTCGGTCGGCCTTGACTGATGCCTCCGCTGCGGGTGATTTGCAGCTATGAGAAAAAAGTCTTTTTCTCATGTTCCACATGAGGACGGCGACTGCGGCGGGCCAGAAGCGGCGCAACCGTTAGCTGGCAACGCCCTTGAGGAAGCCGTCGATGGTCTTGAGAAGGGTGTTTTGCTGATGCAGGGGCAGACGCTCGATCCTCTCCAGGCGGCGCAAAACGCGCAGGCTGGGCTTGTGGCGCAAGGGAGCTTGCGCGTCCTTGGGCTGGAGCAGTTCGTCGGTCGTGATCTCCAGCGCGGCGGCGAACCGGACAACCATAGCGGGGTTCATGCGCAGCCGGTCGCGCTCATAGTCGGAGATGAGCGACTGAATAATGCCGAGCCGTTCGGCCAGTTCAACCTGGGTCCAGCCGCGTTCCTTGCGCAGCCGCGCCAGCCGTTGGCCGACGGTCTCCGATGCCTCCGCTTGAGGCGAATTGGGGGTGTTGGTTCGCGCCATGATGAGGTCAGTGTAAGGGCAGGTTTCCATCGGCAGACAATCTCCTGTTGACCTGATAACGTAGTTTACGTTATTTTTCAACTCAGTTGTTCTCCCGAATATTTTCCCGCAAAACCTCTTGACAGGTTTTTGGAAAAGACGGGAAAACAGCGGAGAGGCGGCGAAGCCGATGCCCTATGTACCCCAAGACGTGAAGGAGCGGATCAAGCGGGAGGTGTCGATCCAGCGGCTTGCGGAGGCGCGGGGGATCAAGCTGCACCGTTCAGGGCGGAGCCTGATGGGCCTGTGTCCTTTCCACGATGACCGGAATCCCAGCCTGAGTATCGATCCGGTGAAGAACGAGTGGCAATGCTTCGGCTGCGGGCGCAAGGGCGATGTGATCGAGTGGGTGAAGTGCGCCGAGGGCGTCAGCTTCCATCATGCGCTGGAGATGCTGAAGCGGGAGCATTTTCCATTAGCCGGAGGGCCGATCCAGGCGGTGAAACAGAGCACGGTTCCGAAGCTGCCGCCGCTGATCGACGCCGGGGCGGAGGACAAAAAGCTGTTGGAAATCGTGGTGAGCTACTACCACGAGACGCTGAAGAAGGAGCCGGAGGCGCAGCAGTATCTTGTGAAGCGCGGCCTGCAATCGGCGGAGATGGTCGAGCATTTCCGGCTTGGCTACGCCAATCGCACGTTGAGCTACCATCTGCCGGCATCGAACCGCGCCGCCGGCGATGCGCAGCGGACGCGGCTGAAAGAGCTTGGCATCCTGCGCAACCAGAAGCCGGGTCACGAGCACTTCAATGGTTCGCTTGTGGTTCCGGTGTTCAACCTTGCGGGCGAAGTGGTGGAGATGTATGGGCGCAAGATCACGCCGCGGCTGCGGGAGGGAACGCCGTTGCACCTGTATCTTCCCGGCGAGCATCGGGGCGTGTGGAATGAAGAAGCCCTCGTTGCCAGCAAAGAAATCATCTTGTGCGAGGCGCTGCTCGACGCGATGACGTTTTGGGTTGCTGGCTACCGCAATGTAAGCGCCAGTTACGGCGTGAACGGCTTTACAGCCGACCATCGCGCCGCGTTCGAGCGGCACGGCACGGAGCGGGTTTACATCGCCTACGACCACGATGAGGCGGGCAACAAAGCCGCCGCGAAGCTGGCCGAGGAGTTGATGCAGATGGGCATCGAATGCTTCCGCGTGGAGTTTCCGAAGGGCATAGACGCCAACGAATACGCGCTGAAAGTGACGCCAGCGGCGAAGAGTCTGGGGGTGCTGTTGAACCGCGCGGCGTGGCTGGGAAAAGGCCAGCGGCCAGCGCAGCGCGTGGCCGTGCCGGTGATCGAAAATCGCGGCGGAACCGGCAGCAGCGGCGGCGCCAGCCATCGAGCCACTGCCAGCAGAAACCAAAAGCACAGCTAAAGAAAAAAAGATCGAGGAGCCAATGCCAGCCCCCAGCATCGAGCCGCAGCCAGCGGCAGTAAAAGCAGCAGCTAAAGAAAAAATCATCCTGCCAGAAATCGAGGGACCAATGCCGGAGCCAATGCCGGAGCCAGACGCCAGAGCAGCAACAGGAGAGAGCTTTTTCTTTAGCTGTAAATGCCGTGCCTTTGCGAAGAGCCAGCCGCGCGGCCCATGCCGCTGTCTGTGCCGACCGAGCCGAAGGTGAAGACGGAGGGCGGCGAAGTGCGCGGTGAGCCATCGGGCCGCGCGAGTATCGCGTACTTGGCTTGGAGAAATGCAACAGCCGGGGCCAGATGCGCGTGAACGTGAAGGTGTCGGGGAGGAATGTGCGCGGGGAGTTCTGCTATCACGGCGACACGCTGGACATGGAGTCTGTCGCGGCAGCGGGCGGCGTTCGTCAAGCAGGCCGCGCACGAGCTCGCCGCGAAGGAAGAGACGATCCATCGCGAGGTGGGCCAGTTATGGACGGTGCTTGCGGAGTTGCAGCGGGAGCAGATGAAGAAGCTGCTGGATGCTTCGCCGGAAGAGGCGCTGATGACGGCCGAGGAGCAGGCCGAGGCGCTGGAGCTGCTGCGCGATCCGCGCCTGATCGAGCGCGTGTTGTCGGACTTCGAGCTATGCGGCGTGGTGGGCGAGGAGACCAACAAGAAGATAAGTTATCTGGCCGCAGTCTCGCGCTTGCTGGACAAGCCTCTGGCGGTGGTCCTGCAATCGAGTTCCGCAGCAGGCAAAAGCTCGCTGATGGAAGCGGTGCTGGACTTCATGCCGGAGGAGCAGCGCGAGGAATACTCGGCGATGACCGGGCAGGCGCTCTTTTACATGGGGCAGAAGAACCTGAAACACAAAATCCTCGCCGTGGCCGAAGAAGAGGGCGCCAGCCGCGCCTCGTATGCGTTGAAGCTGTTGCAGTCGGAGGGCCGGTTGAAGATCGCCAGCACCGGCAAAGACCCGGTGAGCGGCAAGCTGGTCACGCATGAATACGTGGTCGAGGGGCCGGTGATGATTTTTCTGACCACGACGGCGCAGGACGTGGACGAGGAACTGTTGAATCGCTGCTTAGTGCTGACGGTCAACGAGGAGCAGGCGCAGACGCAGGCCATCCATCGCAAGCAGCGCGAGGCGCAGACCATCGAGGGGCTGTGGGCGCGGCGGGAGCGGGCCAGAATCGTTCGCCTGCATCGCAACGCGCAGCGGCTCTTGAAGCCTATCGCCGTGGTCAACAACGATGAGGACGCGGCCCAGGACTTCCCCGATACCGTCACGCGGACGCGGCGCGATCACATGAAGTTCCTGACGCTGATCCAGGCGGTTGCGCTGCTGCATCAGCATCAGCGAGAGATCAAAACCAGCACGCGCAACGGCGAAACGCTGGAGTACATCGAGGCCACCAAAGCGGACGTGAAACTGGCGCAGGAGTTGGCGCGTCATGTGTTGGGTCCATCGCTGGACGACTTGCCGCCGCACACGCGCCGCCTGCTCGCGGCTCTCGATCAGATGGTGACAGCCGAGTGCGAGCGGTTGCAGATCGAGCGCGGCGATTACCACTTCACGCGGCGGACGGTGCGCGAGCATACGCACTGGGGCGATACGCAGCTGCGAATGCACCTGCGGCGACTGGAGGAGATGGAATACCTGATCCTGCGGCGCGGCGGCGGCCAGGGCCAGACCTTCGTTTACCAGCTTCGCTGCGACTACGATGCGAACTTCGCGGGGGAAGCGGCCAACTTAGCGGGTCTGGAAGACAACTTCGCGGGTACTTCGCGGGCCGGTAGCGGGGGAGTAGCGGGGGGTGCGCGGGGTGAGGAATCGCCAGCATCCATGCGGCCTGTAGCCGTTTTTCGCCCGAATCGCGCAAAAAACACTGATACCGGGGCGGAGATCGAAGCGGTTGTCTATCCCATCGTAGCTGTACCGATGACGAAGCCCAACGGAAACGGCAACGGCAGAACAGGGGGCAGCGCATGGCCCGCGTAACCAAAACCCGCAAGCAGCCAGCCGCGCCACGAACGCCGCTGGAACTGCTGATGCACGAACATCTGGCCGCGCTCGGTGTGCGCGGCTACTCGGAGAACACGATCCACAGCCGCCGCGTCCATCTCGGCTTCTTCACCGAGTGGGCCTATCAGCACGGCTTGCATGAACCCATCGAAGTCACGCGCCCGGTGCTCGAACGCTATCAGCGGTACTTGTTCTTTTACCGCAAGAAGAACGGCGAACCCTTGACCTTCCGTAGCCAGCACACGCGGCTTGTGCCGTTGCGGGTGTGGTTCCGATGGATGACGCGGCAGAATCACATCCTGCATAATCCGGCGTCGGAGATCGAACTGCCCAGGCTGGGCCACAGCCTGCCCAAGAACATCTTCTCTGCCGCCGAGGTCGAGCAGATCATGGCGCTGTGCGAGATCGAGGAGCCCATCGGCTTGCGCGACCGTGCGCTGCTGGAAGTCCTGTACAGCACCGGAATGCGCCGCCTCGAAATCATCCATCTGAAACTCTTCGACCTTGCGCTGGACCGTGGCCTGATCCTGATTCGCCAGGGCAAGGGCAACAAGGACCGATACGTGCCGATCGGAGAGCGGGCGATAGCGTGGCTGCAAAAGTACATCGCCGAGGCGCGGCCCCAGCTGGCCATCGAGCCGGACGACTTCACGGTGTTCTTGACCGCCCAGGGCGAGCCGTTCAGCCGCTGCCATCTGAGCTACGCGGTCCGGCAGCGCATCGACGCGGCCAAGCTGGGCAAGACCGGCTCTTGCCACTTGTTCCGGCACACAATGGCCACGCTGATGCACGAGAACGGAGCGGACATCCGCTTTATCCAGCAGATGCTCGGCCACGAGGACTTGAAGAGCACGCAGATTTACACGCAGGTTGCCATCCGCACGTTGCAGCAGGTCCATGCCGCCACGCATCCGGCGGCGACGCTGGAAGGCCATCCGGCGAACTTCCCGCCGGTCCCGGAGCTGCCAGGGCCGGAAGCCGAAGCCCTGCTTGCCGCCCTCGACCGCGAGGCCGAAGAGGACCGCGAAGAGCCGGACGAATAGTCCTCGAATCAGTCCGGCATAGCTGCCCGGTTCCGGCCCGGAATCACTGCGCAAACAGCCCGGTTCGAGTCCGCTCAGAGCCATCGAAAACAACCAGAAATCTTATCCCCTTTAGTTGTGTATTTACAGCTAAAGATGAATACCTGTGTCCAAAATCCGCCGCCGCGATCCATGAGCGCAATCCGGCGCCCGATTCGTTCTCCGATCCCCGACCGAATCCGCCGTCCTTCCCAGTCCCTCAATCCGGGGCGGAAGCTTACAATCAAAGCCACATGCAGCCAGCTTCCAGCGCGCGCCTCCGAGACGGCTTTATGGCCGCGATGTGGCTTGGGGCCGAAAAACCGCATCAGGGGGTCTCGACCCGAAATCGGGCATTGCATCGGGTTTTCCCCGCTGCAACTCCAGGACTGCATTAGGGTTGCGGGCGGGCTGCGCTGGAAATCGCGTTAGGTCGTTCTGTAGCGGCGAACAATACGACTCCGACCTGAGCCTCTACTACCTCCGCGCCAGATACTACAATCCGGCGACAGGCAGATTCCTCAGCCGCGATCCGGAAGACGGAAAACCCATCGATCCGAAGACGCTGCACAAGTATCTCTATGTCGGCGGTGATCCAGTGAATTGGATCGATCCGACCGGGCGAGATATGTTCGAGACAGGGTTGGTTCTCGACAAGATTGCAGTCGCGACGACATGGAGTGTTGCGAGACTTGGTGTTGAGGTCGCACTCTGCTATTACGGAATTTATGAGATGTTGGAGCATGGAATAAACTGGGTTTCTGGACCTGTGACAGCAGTCATTTGCGCCATGCCATTTGTTCCACATCCTCCAGCCCCACCCGGACCGCCACCGCCGGTACCACCACCGCCTCCACCACCGGAGCCTCCGCCTCCTTGTTTTGACCTCAATTGTTGGAATCCTCCTCCCGGTACGCCGATCAATTAACCGCTGGGACATGAAGGTGGTGAGCGCAAGCTGGCCACCTTCAAGTTCCATGTGGATGGTCGAGATCAATGAGCGATATCCCCGCAGTTCTCGCCGTCGCAACTCAGGACATCGGGGCCAACGAAAGAGTTTTCTTGCCACAGGTCAGCAATTCGTATATCGGATAGCAGAAAGGGTTTGGCGACGCCATGAAACTTTTCCGTCTGGACCTTGAATCAAAGTTGTTGTTGGTTGCAATCGGCACCTGTATCTGGGGAGCAGTGCAAATAGTGCATCCAGAATTAATGCCGAATTTGGTGAGTGCCGTTACCGTTGTGATGCTCGGAGAAGCATTTGCGCTTTGGTGCTCTGATGATGGTCCACACGCGGTAGCCAGGCTTGTAGTGTTATCGGTATGTTTTGGAATCCAATGCATCGCGTTCTTTCGCCGCGATGGTCATTTTCTGTTGTCTGTCTTGTGTGCTGCAGTTGCCGTTTACTGTGCTTGGAGGGCATTCGAGAAGTTTCGCAAATCAAGTAGAGAGAGAATGTCTTCAACTGCCCCGTCAAGAACAGTTTCAGTCTTACAGGTGACGAGCGATGTGACAGCGCCGTTCAAGCTCCCGATGGTGCCAGTTCGGGATATGCTGATTGTTCCAGGCACGACGGTCCCGCTCATGGTTGGGCGCGAGTTCAGCGTTCGCGCACTTGAATACGCCCTTGCAAATGACCAGAAGATATTTTTTGCAACTCAGCATGACGCCAGCAACGAGGAACCGAAGATCAAAGAGATTTCACAATTTGGTTGCGTTTGCAAAGTCCTTCAACACATCAAGATGCCCAACGGGAACTTCAAGGTTTTGGTGGAAGCAACGGAAGTGGCGAAAACAATCGAGGTGAGCGAAAGCAGCGGCTTCTTTTTTGTCACGCTACATTCCGTGAACACCAATGTTGGAGTTGCGTCGGCGGTCGTGCTCCCAGCCTGACCGCCGTCTTCGCCCCTGCCGTCTCGCCCTGATACAGCATCATAAAGTCCGTCCATGCTCCGCATGGGGATGACAGGGACACACCACCCCAGAATGGATGCTGCGCAGTAACCTTCGGTTGCTGCGCCGGGAACCACTTTATGGAATCAGGCAGCTAAAAGAAAAACTCTCTAAAAATATGGCGTTTACAGGTTACCGAGCGCGAACCATAAGAAAACAAGCGACTAAAGAGCAAAATCCATGAAAATCCTCTGATTTCTGTTTCCACATGGAAGCAAAAAGTTACTGTAGGGGAACCTGTTGAAAACAAAGGGTCGAGGCGTGGCGGGCCTTTTCCGCGCTGACGCGCCGTACCCTCCGCTCCGGCATCCGTAAAGGCTCTCCGCTTCGCTCCGCCCGCTGCGGCGGCGCTGGCGCGGCCTTGACTGATGCCTCCGCTGCGGGTGTTTTTCAGCTATGAGAAAAATGTATTTTTCTCATGTTCCACATGACCAGGGCGACGGCTCCCGGCCATCGGCGGCGCGGTGAGTCCCGGCAATGAAGCACGCAGCGCCGGGGCGTTGGCGGGCTTCCGTGGCGCATCCGAGCGGCGTGTTGGGAGCCAAGACACCATCCCTAAGCCTGACGGCTTAGCGGCGGCGTTTTCCGGCGCGGCATCGAACGGAAATCGAACGCAACCCGGACGGTGTTCGAGCTTGTCCGAGCATCGTTCGCGGTCTGTTCGGCGTTAGCTGGCGACGCCTTTTAGGAAGCCGTCGATGGTCTTCAAGAGGGTGTTTTGCTGATGCAGGGGCAGGCGCTCAATCCTCTCCAGGCGGCGCAGAACGCGCAGGCTTGGCTTGCGGCGCAAGGGGGTGTGCGCGTCCTTGGACTGGAGCAGTTCGTCGGTCGTGATCTCCAGCGCGGTAGCGAACCGGACGACCATAGCGGGGTTCAGGCGCAGCCGGTCGCGCTCATAGTCGGAGATGAGCGACTGAATAATGCCGAGCCGTTCAGCCAGTTCAACCTGGGTCCAGCCGCGTTCCTTGCGCAGCCGCGCCAGCCGTTGGCCGACGGTCTCCGATGCCTCTGCTTGAGGTGAGTTGTGCGTGTTGGTCCGCGCCATGATGAAGTCAGTGTAAGGGCAGGTTTCCATCGACAGACAATCTCCTGTTGACCGAATAACGTATTTTACGTTATTTTTCAACTCAGTTGTTCTCCCGAATATTTTCGCTCAAAACCTCTTGACAGGTTTTTTGGAAAAGACGGGAAAACAGCGGAGAGGCGGCGAAGCCGATGCCCTATGTACCCCAGGACGTGAAGGAGCGGATCAAGCGGGAGGTGTCGATCCAGCGGCTTGCGGAGGCGCGGGGGATCAAGCTGCACGTTCGCAGCGGCAGGAGCCTGATCGGCCTGTGCCCGTTCCACGATGACCGGAATCCCAGCCTGAATATCGACCCGGTGAAAAATTCTGGAGTGGCAATGCTTCGGCTTGCGGGCGCAAGGCGGCGACGTGATCGTGTGGGTGATGTGCGCCGAGGGCGTGAGCTTCCATCATGCGCTGGAGATGTTGAAGAGGGACCATTTTCCTTTAGCCGCCGATCCGGACGAATCGGGACAAAGGCCGGTCAAGCAGAGCACCGTGCGCAAGTTGCCGCCGCTGATCGACGCCAGGGCGGAGGACAACAAGCTGCTGGAAATCGTGGTGAGCTACTACCACGAGACGCTGAAGAAGGCGCCGGAGGCGCAGCAGTATCTTGTGAAGCGCGGGCTTGCAATCGGCGGAGATGGTCGAGCGTTTCCGGCTTGGCTACGCCAACCGCACGCTGAGCTACGCATCTGCCGGCGTCGAACCGCGTGGACGGCGAGGCGCAGCGGACGCGGCTGAAAGAGCTTGGCATCCTGCGCAACCAGAAGCCCGGCCACGAGCACTTCAATGGTTCGCTGGTTATGCCGGTGTTCAATCTGGCGGGTGAAGTGGTGGAGATGTACGGGCGGAAGATCACGCCGCAGCTTGCGCGAGGGAACGCCGTTGCACCTGTATCTTCCAGGCGAACACCGGGGCGTATGGAACGAAGAGGCGCTCATCGCATCGAAGGAAATCATCCTGTGCGAGGCGCTGATCGACGCCTTGACGTTTTGGTGCGCGGGCTACCGCAACGTGACGGCCAGCTATGGCGTGAACGGCTTCACTGCCGACCATCGCGCCGCGTTCGAGAAGCACGGCACGAAGCGGGTTTACATCGCCTACGACCACGACGAAGCGGGAAACAAAGCCGCCGCGAAGCTGGCCGAGGAACTGATGGAAATGGGCATCGAGTGTTTCCGCGTGCGAGTTCCCGAAGGGCATGGACGCCAATGAATACGCGCTGAAAGTGACGCCAGCGGCGAAGAGCCTTGGAGTGCTGTTGCACCGTGCGGCGTGGCTGGGCAAAGGCCAGCGGCCAGCCGCAGCGTGTGGCCGTGCCGGTGAGCCAGACAGGAATCGCGGCGGAACCGGCAGCAGCGGCGGCGCCAGCCATCGAGCCACTGCCAGCGGAAACCAAAAGCACAGCTAAAGAAAAAAAGATCGAGGAGCCAATGCCAGCCCCCAGCATCGAGCCGCAGCCAGCGGCAGTAAAAGCAGCGGCTAACGAAAAAATCATCGTGCCGGAACCAATGCCGACGCCAGAGCAGCAACAGGAGAGAGCTTTTTCTTTAGCTGTAAATGCCGTGCAGCTTGCGAGGAACCAGCCGCGTGGCCCATGCCGCTGGCCGCGCCGAAAGAGCCGCAGGTGAAGGTGGAGGGCGGCGAAGTGACGGTGAGCATCGGGCCGCGCGAGTACCGCGTACTTGGCTTGGAGAAATGCACGAGCCGGGGCCAGATGCGCGTGAACGTGAAAGTGTCTGGGCGGAATGTGCGCGGGGAGTTCTGCTATCACGGCGACACGCTGGACATGGAACTGGCGCGGCAGCGGGCGGTGTTCGTGAAACAGGCGGCGCACGAGCTCGCCGCGAAAGAAGAGACGATCCATCGTGAAGTGGGCCAGCTATGGACGGCGCTTGCGGAGTTGCAGCGGGAGCGCATCGCAAAGCTGTTGGATGCTCCGCCGGACGAAGCGTTGATGACGGCCGAGGAGCAGACCGAGGCGCTGGCGCTGTTGCGCGATCCGCGCCTGATCGAGCGCGTGTTGTCGGACTTCGAGCTATGCGGCGTGGTGGGCGAGGAGACCAACAAGAAGATAAGTTATCTGGCCGCAGTCTCGCGCTTGCTGGACAAGCCTCTGGCGGTGGTCCTGCAATCGAGCTCCGCAGCAGGCAAAAGCTCGCTGATGGAAGCGGTGCTGGACTTCATGCCGGAGGAGCAGCGCGAGGAATACTCGGCGATGACCGGGCAGGCGCTCTTTTACATGGGGCAGAAGAACCTGAAGCACAAGATCCTCGCCGTGGCCGAAGAAGAGGGAGCCAGCCGCGCCTCGTATGCGTTGAAGCTGTTGCAGTCGGAGGGCCGGTTGAAGATCGCCAGCACCGGCAAAGACCCGGTGAGCGGCAAGCTGGTCACGCATGAATACGTGGTCGAGGGGCCGGTGATGATTTTTCTGACCACGACGGCGCAGGACGTGGACGAGGAACTGTTGAATCGCTGCTTAGTGCTGACGGTCAACGAGGAGCAGGCGCAGACGCAGGCCATCCATCGCAAGCAGCGCGAGGCGCAGACCATCGAGGGGCTGTGGGCGCGGCGGGAGCGGGCCAGAATCGTTCGCCTGCATCGCAACGCGCAGCGGCTCTTGAAGCCTATCGCCGTGGTCAACAACGATGAGGACGCGGCCCAGGACTTCCCCGATACCGTCACGCGGACGCGGCGCGATCACATGAAGTTCCTGACGCTGATCCAGGCGGTTGCGCTGCTGCATCAGCATCAGCGAGAGATCAAAACCAGCACGCGCAACGGCGAAACGCTGGAGTACATCGAGGCCACCAAAGCGGACGTGAAACTGGCGCAGGAGTTGGCGCGTCATGTGTTGGGTCCATCGCTGGACGACTTGCCGCCGCACACGCGCCGCCTGCTCGCGGCTCTCGATCAGATGGTGACAGCCGAGTGCGAGCGGTTGCAGATCGAGCGCGGCGATTACCACTTCACGCGGCGGACGGTGCGCGAGCATACGCACTGGGGCGATACGCAGCTGCGAATGCACCTGCGGCGACTGGAGGAGATGGAATACCTGATCCTGCGGCGCGGCGGCGGCCAGGGCCAGACCTTCGTTTACCAGCTTCGCTGCGACTACGATGCGAACTTCGCGGGGGAAACGGCCAACTTAGCGGGTCTGGAAGACAACTTCGCGGGTACTTCGCGGGCCGATAGCGGGGGAATAGCGGGGGGTGCGCGGGGTGAGGAATCGCCAGCATCCATGCGGCCTGTAGCCGTTTTTCGCCCGAATCGCGCAAAAAACACTGATACCGGGGCGGAGATCGAAGCGGTTGTCTATCCCATCGTAGTCGTACCTATGCCGGCCCAACGGAAAAGGCAACGGCAGAATGGAGGGCAGCGCATGGCCCGCGTAACCAAAACCCGCAAGCAGCCAGCCGCGCCACGGACGCCGATGGAACTGCTGATGCACGAACATCTGGCCGCGCTCAGTGTGCGCGGCTACTCCGAGAACACAGTCCACAGCCGCCGCGTCTATCTCGGCTTTTTCATCGAATGGGCCTATCAGCACGGCTTGCACGAACCCATCGAAGTTACGCGCCCGGTGCTCGAACGCTATCAGCGGTACTTGTTCTTTTACCGCAAGAAGAACGGCGAACCGCTTGACCTTCCGCAGCCAGCACACGCGGCTTGTGCCGTTGCGCGTGTGGTTCCGATGGATGACGCGGCAGAATCACATCCTGCATAATCCGGCGTCGGAGATCGAGTTGCCCAGGCTGGGCCACAGCCTGCCCAAGAACATCTTCTCCGCCGCCGAGGTCGAGCAGATCATGGCGCTGTGCGAGATCGAGGAACCCATCGGCTTGCGCGACCGTGCGCTGCTGGAAGTCCTGTACAGCACCGGAATGCGCCGCCTCGAAATCGTCCATCTGAAACTCTTCGACCTTGCGCTGGACCGTGGCCTGATCCTGATTCGCCAGGGCAAGGGCAACAAGGACAGATACGTGCCGATCGGCGAGCGGGCGATAGCGTGGCTCCAGAAGTACATCGCCGAGGCGCGGCCCCAGCTGGCCATCGAGCCGGACGACTTCACGGTCTTCCTGACCGCTCAGGGCGAGCCGTTCAGCCGCTGCCATCTGAGCTACGCGGTCCGGCTGCGCATCGACGCGGCCAAGCTGGGCAAGACCGGCTCTTGCCACTTGTTCAGGCACACCATGGCCACGCTGATGCACGAGAACGGGGCGGATATACGCTTTATCCAGCAGATGCTCGGCCACGAGGACTTGAAGAGCACGCAGATTTACACGCAGGTCGCCATCCGCACGTTGCAGCAGGTTCATGCCGCAACGCATCCGGCAGCGACACTGGAAGGCCATCCGGCGAACTTGCCGCCGCTCCCGGAACTGCCAGCGCCGGAAGCCGAAGCCCTGCTTGCCGCCCTCGACCGCGAGGCCGAAGAGGACCGCGAAGAGCCGGACGAATAGTCCTCGAATCAGTCCGGCATAGCTGCCCGGTTCCGGCCCGGAATCACTGCGCAAACAGCCCGGTTCGAGTCCGCTCAGAGCCATCGAAAACAATCAGAAATCTTATCCCCTTTAGCTGTGTATTTACAGCTAAAGATGAAGACCTGTGCCCAAAATCAGCCGCCGCTTCCATGTGCGCAATCGGCTCCCGATTCGTTCTCCGATCCCCGACCGAATCCGCCGTCCTTCCCAGTCCCTCAAACCGGGGCGGAAGCTTTACAATCAAAGCCACATGCAGCCAGCTTCCAGCGCGCGCCTCCGAGACGGCTCTATGGCCGCGCGGCGGCGTGGGGCCGAAAAACCGCATCAGGGGGTCTCGACCCGAAATCGGGCCTTGCATCGGGGTTTTCCCCGCTGCAAGTCGAGAACTGCATTAGGGTTGCGGGCGGGCTGCGCTGGAAATCGCGTTAGGTCGTTCTGTAGCGGCGAACAATACGACGCCGACTTAGGCCTCTACTACCTGCGCGCCAGATACTACAATCCCAGCACAGGGAGTTTTCTGAGTCGCGATCCGGAAGACGGGAAACCCATCGATCCGAAGACGCTGCACAAGTATCTCTATGTCGGCGGTGATCCAGTAAACTGGTTTGATCCGCGCGGGCGTGCAGCAATGTTCGAAACTGGAGCGATATTGGCAGAGGATGCAGCTATTACGACTGCATCTGTAACTAAGTTAGGGCTTGCTATAGCATTTTGCTACGCGACAATGGGTAATGCACTTTTAGAAATTTCTGAACAAGGGTTAACAGCTCGTAATGGTACAGTGCTTGTGCTTGAAGCAATTGGATGTGGTCTGTTAGTAAAACATATGGGTGGTGAAGGCGGCGGCGGAGGCGGCGGAGGAGGCGGTGGTCGTGGTCCTGGTCCTGGTGGACCTCCAGGACCTCCGCCAGAGCCGCCAGGCAACCCTCCCGGCCCTCCGCAACCGCCCCCAGCCCCTCCATGGGGTCCGGGAGCACCACCTCCAGGGAGCTCCTTGCCCTGGTTGCGGAATGCCTGGGCAGCCGCCACCAAACCCTTGCCCATTTTGTAATCCAACGCCATACGTTTTGTTTTGGTTTAGCCCGACGGTGCTTGCTTGGAACTTGAGACGTATGCGCAGCAACACTGATCGGTTAAATCGTTTCCAGCGGAAACGGTAAAGACGACAGGGCGGTGTCGCAATGGCTTACTGAGCCTTCTGAGTGGCGTTTTCGGGGACAGCAACATTATCTCAGGATGGTTATGTGACCACAATACAAGTGGATCGATTACGCGAGTCAGCGATCCGCTTGCATCAAGAATTGGCAGAGGGAGAACATGATGTCAAAATGGAGAATTGCTTGGGCAAGCCTTGCATCTATTGTCGGAGCAATCACAATCTTTTTTGTGTTCCACGGGAAGGCGTCGAATGGATTTGACCGTATTTCAACGATTGGATTGGTTCTGATAATCGTTATGAGTTTTTGGTGGAAGAAATTCACTGACCACCGAGTTTCTGGGATTGGATTATTATTTTGTGCATCAGCAACGGATTTTGTCCACTCGTGGATTGTCAGAGGTCTAGATTCCAACGAAACAATTTTCTGCGGGATTCTCTCAACGCTAATATTGTGTTATGTCGTTGCAATAATTCGTAAGTGGCTATAGTTGGGCGGGTGGCCCAGGTCTGACTAACCCAAAATGATTGGGTGGGCAGGTGGCCCAGTCATCGGTCCTGAATCATCATGATGAGAGATGAAAAGCTGTGCCCCGTTCATCCACAGTTTTATCGTGGATGAACGGGAGTCCACGAACTTCTATGAGCAAGCGTGCTACTATGGCAGACGGGAGCGGAACCACCACGTACAGCTACGACGCATTGGATCGCCTCACCACCAAAACCGCTCCGGCCGGCACGCTGAGTTATGGCTACTACGGCGCGGGAAACCTTGCCTCCATGGCCTCGAATCATGCCAACGGCATTCTGGTCAGTTACGCTTACGATCAGCTCAACCGTCTCACCACGGTCACCGACAGCCGCCTGCAAGGCAATCAGAATGCGACCTACACTTATGATCCGGCGAATAATGTAGCCACAGTAACCACGCCAAATGGCTTGCAGACGACGTTGAATTATGATGCGCTCAATCGGATCACTTCACTGACCACGCCGGTTTCGAGTTATACCTACACGCAGGGGCCGACGGGCAATAGAACCGGAGTCACCGAGGGTAACGGCCGCACAATCAATTGGAACTACGACGGCATCTATCGCTTGACCAATGAAACCATCAGCAACGATCCGTCGAATAACAATGGAAGCGCCGCTTATAGTCTTGATCCAGTAGGAAACCGTCTAACAGAAAACTCTACGTTACCCGGAATCAACTCCGGCACATGGGGTTATAACAACGACGACCAGATTTCATCCGAGACCTACGACGCCAACGGCAATGTCACCATAGAAGCCAATGGCAACACGCATACCTATGATTCGCAGAACCACATGCTTTCGATGACCAACGGCGCTACGGTTGTCACCATGATCTATGACGGCGACGGCAACCGCGCAGCAAAGACAGTCAACGGAGTTACAACGCAATACCTGGTAGACGACCTGAATCCAACGGGGCTGCCGCAAGTCGTCGAAGAAGTGGTGAACGGCGCGGTAACAAGGCAGTACACCTACGGCCTCCAGCGCATCAACCAGCAGCAGTTTATTAACAACACCTGGACGCCCAGCTTCTATGTGTATGATGGTGGCGGCAGCGTCCGCCAGCTAACCGACTCCACCGGCAAAGTCACCGATGAATACGAATACGACGCCTACGGCAACAGCTTCACCAAGACCGGCTCCACGCCCAACAATTACCTCTATCGCGGCGAACAGTTTGACTCCGACTTAGGCCTCTACTACCTCCGCGCCAGATACTACAACACGATGACGGGAAGATTCGTAAGTCGTGACCCGGAAGACGGCATCGATACCGATCCAAAGACTTTGCATAAGTACAACTATGCCGGTGGTGATCCGGTGAACGCTATTGATCCGACCGGCAGAACCACGACGACGTGGGGAGGCGCAGGCATCGACTACGTCGGAGCGCTCATCATCGCCGTGGAGCAGACAGCGGCAGTAGCCGCAGTTGGTGCGGCAGTTGCCTGTTCGCTGAATCGAGACGCGGAATTGCTGCAAGGGATAGCTACTAACATTACTGAACCGATTGTGTCGATTGATTTTGGAGTTTGTTCAGCGAAAGTCCACAAATGCAAACCATGTGATCCGCCGGTTGAGGCAGGCGATTTTGGGTATCGACTCGACATTGGTCAGCTAAGCGACCATTTTGATAAGGCGAGCCAGACATTGATTCCAGCGGGTCAAACTCATTGGCATCTCTTTGTATGCAACCAGACGCCCCCCGATGCAGGGTGCATTTGCTCTTGGAGAAAGTTGAAGGATATGACTGGAGTAGGTGTTACTCCTCCTGGCGTTGACATTGAGACAAATTCTTGCACGGGTGGAGGTATTGATTAAATGACCTCATCAGCCTGGAAACTACTGGGTTTTGACGCGAGAGAAAATGAGCATGACGGCAGGAAGACTCCAATTCCTATCGATGTGCGCGAAGTGATGCTACTTCGCCCGGAGGTAGAATTGCCGTTTTCAGTAGATACGCACATATGGCCTACTCATTTTCTATACTATCCGCACATTCGTGTAGATTCTCGCGAACCTCCGTTGATTGCGACTGATCAAGAGTGTGAGTGTGATTTTTGGCTAAATCTGACTCAGATGCGAAGGCTTTTATCAGAAAATGGGCGAACGGCAATCCTGATTGCAGTGGAACTGCTTGCGCCAGAAAATGTAACCTTTGCTAAATTTGCGTCTCCGAACATATATTCGAAGACGGAACCAAAGTCTGTTCCAGGCGACAGCATTTGTTTAGGGTTCGATGTGGCTGATTCGGGTTTTTGGAGCGGGCTGTCGAACTGCGGATACAGCGAGGCGGAACGGGCAGAGTTGAGGCCGAAGTGGCATGGAAGAATTAACGACTTCGGGCTTTTGAAGTCGGAACAAGACGCTCTTGAATTTAGAGACCTGTCTGATGCAAGGGTGCCGGAACATGCACCCTTCTGGGTATACAGGCTCTCGCGCTTGTCGTGAGCTTCGCCCATGGCCCGGACACGCCGCTGAGTTGAGGGTGAGGGTGGCGGCGGTTGTGGTCCCATCCAGATCGCCGTCTCCGCCCCTGCTGTTCTCGTCTGATCCAGCGTCATAAACCCCGGGCTGGTGGCCCGGTCATAACTCCGAAGAATCACGATGAGTTATGAAAAGCTGTGCCCCGTTCATCCACAGTTTTATCGTGGATGAGCGGGCGGCTGGCAGGTGGCCCGGTCATGAATAACCAAGAACCTCTGTGCCCCTGTTCATCCACAGTTCTATCGTGGATGAGTGGGAGACCACGAACCCCAATCCTCCGTCTTTTTCTTCAACCGGATGAAGGTACGCTGAGTTATACTGACGTTTCCGATCTGTAAAGTGGAAACCGTCGCCTCCTCTAATCCGAACGGCATCTCCGTCGCCTACACCTACGACGACCTCAACCGTCTCAGCACAGCGAGTCGCCGAACTCAGTTCGTAAGTGCCTGATCGTTTTACGATTTCGGCGGCATCCTATCAATGATCAAGCTGATTGCGACTGTTTATCAAGGTCGCGATCTGATGTGGTTGCTGATCTGTCGCTCACTCCACAGAGCTGACTCTGCTTCCACTTTCTAGCATTATGGTCTTTTGTTGCTTTGTCGAAGTTGAGAGGAAGTTTTAAGGCAACTTGCCGGCCCTGCCGAACCGCAGAAGGAATCCGACTCGTGCAACTCGCGGCATGGCCAACGTCGTAGTGGGTGTTGCCAAGGGTGGTACCGGGGGTGTTTTGGATACTTCGATCTGACGGTTGAGTAGATTCTCTCCCGCTGCAAATAATTGAAAGCGACTGCCGAAGTCATGCGATGTGTACGCGTCCAAGCGAAAATATCCTCGCAAGGGCAAGGAGTTCGCAGCATCGTCGAACTGACGTCCGCTCACTCTCCCCTGCAAATTCATAGTGCCCCAGGCGGGCCGGTATGCGCGCAGATTTGTCGTGGCCAGGTTTCGAGCCACTTCAGGTATCCAATTATCCAGGTATGGTGTGCTTCCAGCCTTCGTTACGGTGGCGCGCGCGTATTGATAACCGCCGTCGAGCGCCAGCCAACGTCGAGGAGCAAGCTGGAAGTCAACGGCCACGCCGCGGCTCTCAATCTGACCGAGATTTTCACGCAGTAGAAGAGCCGGCGACGAGGTCGTGTTGACTGTTACAGCGGTAATGGGGCGATTGACCTGCGTAAGAAAGTAACTGGCGCGAATAGATCCCCAGCGGTTCTCGTTGGCCAAACCAGTCTCCCAACCGGTTGCGCGCTCGCTGAGCAGTGCACTGTTGGGATTGGTGAGTTGGTTACCTACCTGTGTGGAGCGATACAACTCGTTGGGCGTGGGAGCACGAAAAGCGCGAAATCCCGAAGCAGATGCAGCCCAGTGATTCCATAGTTTGCGGCTGAGTCCCATGCGGGGATCGAAGACTCGCTCCCCGCGTTGTGTTGGCTGTGCGGAAGTTAGTACCCATTCAGATCCATTCCAGGCGAGCTTCTGGCCATCGTAATTCTGAAACCAATCCAAGCGGCTCGAAGCGATGAGTGTCCATCCACGGCGGACCCACATCAGCTCTGCATAAGCGGCCGAGTCTCGCTGATGATCATGCAAATTATTCAACGCGGCATTGCCTCCGTAGGCTTGTTCGCGATCCCACACGCGTACATCGTGGACATCAGCTCCAGTCAGCACGAAGAGTCCTGTTCCAAGCGGTTGATTCCAGTGAGCCGACGCCCCCAACTCATTGTCCGGCGTCAGTGAAAGCTTGCTTGGAATTTCACTGCATCGATAACTACAGTTGGCATCACCGAAGAGAGCCAGGTTGGTGATGCTAGAAAAGGTCTGGCGGTAGTGTTCGATGGCTCCATAGAGCCGAGCAATTAACGAGCCGCTATTTCGGTTCTTCCAATCGCCACCCGCTGCGTAGCGCCAAAGCTGTGTGCCATTGGTTTGATAGGGTGTACCGTTGCCGCGAGCCTCGTTGAAACCGCTGCCGCGCACAATAAGCCTCAGTGCTCCTTGCTCGTGCTCGCCGAGTAAAACTCCGTTTTGGCTATGAACGAAACTGGCAACATCGACCGGTCCGCGCTGGGATGGAGCCTCCTGTATATATCCATCAGTTCCCAAGAGCCCCTCCAGAAGTTAGAACACCCCATGGACCGCGCCTAGTCTGGGCAAGAATATTGTCGTCATAGGTTCCCTCTGCACCATAACTGGATCGTATCTCGGCTGAGTTGGCAGCGGGACGCGAAGAGAGTAAGTTGACGACTCCGCCGATAGCGCTCGATCCATAGAGATCGCTGGCTCCGCCTCGTTCAACTTCGATGCTCTTAATTGACAATTCCGGCTGCTCCTGCCAATGAATCCACCCTCCAAATGGATCGTTGAGAGGAAGATCGTCCAGCATCACGAGTGTCCGGCTGGCCGATGTGGAACCAAGAGCGCGCAGACTGATTCCTTGCGACGAAGGGTTAGCCACCAGTGAACTTGAACGGCGAAACAGTTCAACTCCCGGTAGTTGGCGCAACTCACCATCCAAGGTCACTGCGGCTGTCGTATCCAAAGCGGACTCAGATAGAAGCCGTGTTGTGACAGGACTCTCCAACTCGCTCAACGGAGCGCGATACGCGGTGACCGTCGTTGCTTCAGCGAGAGCGCGTGGTTTTAATTGGATTGTAGTCGCAGTTATGACTTGCACGCTTGCTTCGGAAAAACCATTTGCTGCCACGCGCACCCAACATGGCGTCGTGCACGAGATGGATAACTTTCCATCTGCATTGGTATGTCCTAATAAGCGGCCTGAAGCATTCCATACCGCTGCCCCTTGCAACACGGCTCCGCTGCTATCCTCCACGAGCAAAGTGACCATCTCCGCTGCCTGCGCGGGCAAGCAAGCAGGGAAACATATTGTGACGATCAGCGCCAGAAAGGTAACTGCTCCGTTAAATTTGAATCTCTGCATTTGTTCGATCCTCAATAACAAACCGGGGATAAGAGCGCGTATGCGATGCAAAAAGAAAAACAGTTCAAATTCTTGCGAAAAAGCAATTAGAAGTTCGTGCTAAGGCGGACTGTATAGCTTCTCATAGGAGCGATGGAGTTTCCTGAAAAAAGGCCGCCAAAATCGATAACATTGAGGCGATTATTCAGATTGTCTCCATCGGCTTGTACGCGAACGGAGTGTCCTTCCTTCGAGTAAAGATCCGATCCGATAGAAGCATTGACGGCTATTTGAGGACGGAGGCGTCCTCGGGCGAAGTTGATACGGTTGATTACCTGCTGGCCATACTCTGCCAGCGCGGTGGCCTCATCGCCGCCATATTCGAACGGAAGGCCAGAGCCATAGGATGCGCCGCTGGCAAGCCATGCACGAGGGGATAATCGATACTGAAAACGCGTCCTCAGCGTGTTGCGCTGATCCTGTGAATCTGGAAAATGCCCACTGAGTTGCGACAGTGCGGCGCTGGCGTCGCCGCTGAGAAAGAGGCCTCCTGTCACAGGAAACCAGGCATTGCCAACCATATATGAGTAGCTGGCGAAGCCGCTTAACTTACCTAGATGCTGCAGATCGATCTTTCCCTCCACTCCATAGATAACTGCTTTATCAAATGCAATTGGATAACTAACCGCGGTATTAAGAAGTTGGTTATCGTCGGCATAGTTTCTCACATCCCTGCGATAATAATTGACATCAAGGCGCATCTTGTCCTTTAATGCTTTGCTGAGACCGCCTTCAAAATAGTTTCCTCTGGAGGGCTGAATGGGCAAGTCTAAAAATTCTTTGCCGAGTCCAGAGAGTATGTTGATCTGATTGGAACTTGAGATGAGGATATTTTCAAAGGCAGGCGTCTGGAATGCCCGGTCATAGGAAGCATGAAGCGACGTATGCACGCGCGGGAGATAGTAACCAACAGAGATGCGCGGGCTTAATCCAAATGCGTTCAAAAGCAACTGATAGTGGTCATAGCGAATCCCAGCGCCGATCGTCCATTTACCTAATTGGATAAGATCCTCGATAAATGCCGATTGCTCCAAATCCGGACGGCTCGCCGCGAGTGGTGGAGGGTTCAGCGGTGTACCGGTGTTGAATTGCGTTGGATCGGTAATGTGATAGCTGAAGTACTCATGCAAAAATGCGGTATCCGATTCAACTCCGGCCTTGATCTCCTGATGTGATTGGTGAAAGGAAAATAACCCTTTGAAGTAACCTTCGCGAAAATCATTGTGCTGAAAGGCGATAATAGGGATTGAATCTTGATTTGAGTTCAGGTCGTTGGCATTGCCGCGAACCATTCCAGCTAAAGTTACTAAAGTATTTTCTGAAAACACATGCATATAGTTGACCGATCCAATGGTTTCGAGGTTATCGCCGGTCTGTAGCTGTCCATTCATCTGCTGGAGCAACTCATTGGGAATTTCATAGCGCGCCAATTCGTGCCGTACATTGAGGCTCAAACTGTCACTAATAGTTGTGTCGCGCTGATAATTCAATGAGAAATCTCCGACCGTGCCTCGATTTGTGTAGTTTTCCGGAACGACTGGATTCAGATAATGTGCTGACATGCCACCCGAAGCGGATGCGCCCAGGCAATTCTTTCCCCAGCAATTCTGCAATTGTCCATAAGAAGACGCGGTGTCATAACTTCCCTCAGAGAGGACCAACTGCCCGTGCAGACCGTTTTCATCCTTGTTCCGTGTATGGAGCTCGACGATACCTCCCATTTTTCTGCCATATTCCGCGGGAATTCCGGCAACATAAATGCTCATGGTGGAAATATCATCGGCTTCAATCTCTGGGCCAAAACCTGGCGAGCGATTGTCCGTAAGAGGAATTCCGTCTATGACAAACTGCGTTTGATATTCAGAACCTCTTGGATGCAGGACAGCGTTGCCTTCATAGAGCCACCCGGGCTGAGAATTCACCAGATCCTGCAGCGATCTTCCCGGCACTGAAGATAGACGGTTCTCAATCTGCACCGAGCCAATTTGAATGACGGATGATAGGCGATGCGGGTCGATTGTTGCAGCAGCATCCGTTACTTCAACCGATGTCTTCATTGGAGCAATTGAGAGCGAAAGAACGATCTCGACCGGCTGCGCTGATTCGACAATCACGCGTTTTTGCGCCGCCATGAATCCGCGTTTTCCTGCATTGACATTGATACGATATGTGCCAAAGGCTAGGTTCTTGATGACAGCGATGCCGTCGTCATCGGTGTAGAAATGATTATGATATGGATTAGATTCTCGGGAGACTGTGCCCCAAACCTTGAGTCCCAATCCGGCGGGGTCAGTAACTTTCAAGCGCAGTTCACCTCTATTGACCTGCGCCCGCAATGGCCATGCCAAGAACAGAAAAAGGTATAAAATTGACGCTACCGGAGGCGAGAGCGCGACAGTGCGGGCGGGGGAGCACATAGCAGGATATTCACTGGATTTCGCTATATTTGTCAAGGCGCAATGTCAGCGATGATAGCCTGCATTGGAATAGTCGCGAATGAGCCAGAAGGGCAGATCATAAAGGAATAAGGCGCCGGTGTGAATCTATACGGGTCCGGCAAAGATTCCCAATGAAGAAAATACAAAAATATTACGATTTTGCTTGCCAACTGCGTTTATGGAGAGTAGACTCCCGTCAAGTCGAAAAGGAGCACCCCCCATGCTTCGCAAATCTCCCTTGGCGCGTCTTGCCGCCTTGCCTGCATTCCTCGTTCTGACCATGTTGTCATTGCAACCCGGCGTGAGCCAATCGGTCAGCGTGCTCACACAGCACAACGACCTGAGCCGCTCAGGCGCAAATCCGAACGAGACAATCCTCACCACCAGCAACGTCAACCAAAGTTCCTTTGGAAAATTATTCTCCATGCCGGTCGACGGCTTTGTCTACGCACAGCCGCTTTATGATCCGAATGTAGAGATCTCCGGCGGAACGCACAATGTGGTCTATGTCGGCACCGCGCACGATAGCGTTTATGCCTTCGATGCGGATTCCGGAACCGAGTACTGGCGTGTTTCACTCGGAACACCCGTTCCAAGTTCTGTCATTAATACGCCAAATATTCAGGTTGAGGTCGGCATCATCAGCACGCCGGTCATTGACCCCTCAAGCGGCACCATTTATGTTACAGCCAAAACCTACGAAAATAGCACACAGATCTTCCGTCTGCATGCGCTGGACATAACAACCGGCGCTGAAAAGTTCGGTGGCCCAGTGGAGATAGCGGCGACAGCCAGCGGTTCAGGTGTCGAGGGCAATGGATCAACGGTTTCGTTTGTTGCGTCGCAGGAAAATCAGAGGGCGGCCGTTTCTCTCATCAATGGAGTTGTCTATCTGGCCTTCGCCTCGCACGAAGACCACGATCCATACCATGGATGGCTGTTGGGATATTCGCCTAGCACCTTGAAGCAGGAATACGTATTCAACGTGACTCCCAATAGCGGTGAAGGAGCAATCTGGATGGGCGGCCAAGGCCTGGTCGCCGACTCCTCGAATAACATCTATGTGGTTACCGCGAACAGCACGCAGAGCACAGATAATGCGTCTGAAGATTATGGGCAGAGTTTTCTCAAGCTCGTGCCGAGCGGCAACACGATGACCGTCCTCGATTACTTCAAACCCAATGAGTACAACTCCTGGAACGGCGACGATATGGATTTGGGATCCACTGGCGCATTTGCCATTCCTGGCACCAGCTATATCGCGGGCGGAAGCAAGGCCGGTACTCTGTTTGTTGTCAACACCGACAACATGGGCAAGCTGGACACATCAGCCAATCAAGTTGTTCAGCAGTTTCAGGCGACCAACGGACTGTGGGGAAACCCGGCGTTTTTCAACAACACCATGTATATCTGGGGGATCAATGAATCTCTCAAGGCATATAAGTGGAATGGCAGCTCCTTCAACACATCACCTTCATCGCAAGGCGCTTACGCTACCCCCGGCGGAACTACCAGTGGTTCGGTGTCTGTATCCTCCAATGGCACCTCCTCCGACACAGCAATTGTTTGGGCAACGGCTCCCGCCGGCGATCCCGACCATGCGACAGTTCCAGGCAACATGTACGCCTACGATGCCACCAACTTAGGTACGCTGCTTTGGAGCACCTCGCAGAATTCTTCGCGCGACGGCTTTGGAAACTATGCAAAATTCTGTGCTCCAACCATCGCCGATGGCAAAGTATACGTTGGAACCGATTCCGAGCAGGTTGTCGCCTATGGCCTGCTGTCCAGAACACCGAGCTTTACTCTCACGCCATCGGTATCCTCTCTGTCGGTAACTCCTGGCGCCAGCGCCACCGACACCATCATGGTTGCGGACGAAGAGGGATTTACTGGCTCTGTAGTTCTCGGCGCTTCGAACCTGCCTAACGGCGTAACTGCCAGCTTCGGCACGAACCCCACCACTGGCAGCAGCCTGTTGACTTTCTCAACCACCGCCTCCGCCGCGGTTGGAACCACGACAGTCACAATCAGCGGAACATCCGGCACATTGACCGCATCCACCACCATCTCACTGACCGTGGGAACTACCACATGCACATCCACTGCGATCACGCCATACATCTCTGTGAATGGCGGCACAAGCTGGTCTGAGGAAACCAGCGCAACGGTAACCTCCAGCTCTACGGTGGTAGACCTTGGCCCGCAACCGGTGACGGGCGGAAGCTGGAGCTGGACCGGTCCCAACGGATTCACTTCTACCGCGCGGCAAATTAACAGCATTGCCCTGAGCACTGGCGCAAACGTATATGTGGCGACTTATACCAATGCTCAAGGCTGCAAAAGTATGGAGACGTTTACCGTTACGGTCAGCGGCGGAACGGCCAACGCGATTACCCCATACATCTCGGTGAACGGCGGTACGACCTGGACGGAGGAATCCACTGCAACCGTGGCTTCCACGACTACCGCGGTTGACCTTGGCCCGCAGCCGGTAACAGGCGGAAGCTGGAGCTGGACCGGCCCCAACGGATTCACATCCACCGCGCGCCAGATTAACAGCATACCGCTCAGCACGGGAGCAAACGTGTATGTAGCGACGTACACAAGTGCCAGCTCGGTCAAAAGTACGCAGTCGTTTACCATCACTGTGGAGTAAGGCTAACTGCTGAAGCATTCCGTCCTTGCAGCGTTCTTGTTTCTGCTGCAAGGATGGAATGCTTCTATATCCTATAGTCCATTGCAGCGTTTACACGGACAATAAAAACAGTATCGACCTATTTCCAACCTTCATCATTCTATTGTGGAGTCAAAAGGAGAAGGTGAACCGGCTCGCCCTTGCGGCGAGCGGAAGTCACGATCTGCCCTCTATCATTGATATTGAATGCTTTGAGCAGAACCCAATCCGATCCCTCCGGCAAGTCTGCATTCAGGTCGGTCATTCGGCCATTCCGCCACAAGAAAGCATGACGCTTGGTTCCCGAAATGTTCGATGCCCCCACTACTTCACCGCGGTTGTTGATCCCAGATGCTTCACTTGGCTCATTGCCGAGTGTGCCAAGATCTCGCATCGCGCCGCCGGAATAAAGAAATGCATGAACGCCATCGGGAGTATCACTGAATCCAGCAATTTGACCATGGTCGTTGATAGCTCTTGCCGTGCTGACCACGCCGTGCGCGAGAGTGCCGAGGTCGACGATCTTTCGATCCCTCCATAAAACCGCGTGATAGGATTTGCCATTGATATCGGCCTCGCCTACGATTGAGCCAGCATTGTTGATGGCGAATGCGGAACTCGATTTACCGAAAGGCAGTGTCCCCAGGTCGGCAATTCTGGAACCTGAAATCACAAATGCGTGGCGGGCGCCATCGGCAAGATTCGCCGCGCCCACCGCCGTACCCTTGTCGTTCAGACCGTTCACGCGACTATCCCGTCCACCCAATGTGGGTACGATCTTAATGTGTCCGCGGTGTTGGATGAAGCCTCGGGTTGTCGACTGACTATCCACAAGATTCCCGCTTGTATTCATCCAGCCTGCCATGTCGCCGGTGCGATTGAGCGCATGAGCAATACTGTTCGTATAACCCGGAACGCCATCAATATTTGTGGCTTGGCCACTATGCCACAGTGTCGCATGGACCGTACCTTTTGATCTCGTCCAGAACGCGACTGCACCATCACGGTTCAAGGAGACAGTAACATCATCTGCGATTGGCGCCAGTACACCCAGATCGTCAATTGCATAGGTCGTTTGCACTGGCGGGTTTGCCGCACTGGGCGAATTGTTTGTCTGCGGTGTTGCGGCGCCAGCGCACGCGAAGGCCGATATCAGACAAATCCTCGCGATGGTGGATATTTGAAATCGAAATTGCCGCATTGTGGAAGTAGTTGCCTGGAAGGCTGTTAGCGGTTGGGGAAGATAAGGCTTCATGTTAATGATCATACCGCAAAATCCGAGTCATCCAGATTCAAAATATCGCTATCAATGCGCGCGCAGATTATCCTTGACTCGCACACATAATGTTGTAAGAATGTCAGCGTTATTGGAAACACGCCAAGCTGTACGGGAGTAATCATCGGCACATTTCTCTTGAGCGGCGGTGTAAGTAAAAGCTGCGCTGCGGCCCCTCGATTCTGTAGGGGCGAAGGGGCAAACCGGGCTTCGGACGAAGCCGGCGCAGATTGCCCGATCTGAACTGCTATGCCGATTGTTGCCGTGCTTTCAGTGGCAATGTTTGCGTTTGATTTGAATTCAAACAGCATCCTCTTGCTTTGCGGCAGGGCTAAGGTGCCTTTATGTGCGCTTTGCCTTGTGAAATGACCACTTCCGGGCTGGCCGCATGCCCGGAACAAGCCCTCCCCGAAAGGAACACCATGCATCCGATTTTCAATCGTCACAACGCAAGAAAGTTGCAGGAACTCGGTGGCTTGTTGCCCCGCAGAATTCCTGCGTTGATGATAGCCATATGTTCATTGGCTATCCCCACCTTTGCCCAAAGTTACATCATCGCCAATGGAACCTACACCATTGAGAGCAAGAACAGCGGCCAGGACATCGATGTAACCGGTGCCTCCACAGCCGAGGGAGCCTACCTCGAGCAAGCGGCATACACCGGCAACACCAGTCAGCAATGGAAACTTACCAACCTTGGCAGCAACTATGTGTCGCTGATTAACGTCAACAGCGGTCTGGCGATGGATGTCTATGGCGCATCCACGGCCAACAGCGCAAAAATCGACCAATGGCCCTACAACTCCGGCAAGAATCAAATATGGCTGGTGGTGAGCGAAGGCAGCGGTTACTATGAACTGCGCAACGAGAACAGCGGGCTGGCCTTGGATGTGTACGGCGACTCGACCACAGCGGGTGCGGCCATTGATCAATACACCGCCAGCGGAAACGCCAATCAATTGTGGTCATTTTCTGCAGTTGGCGGATCGACCGGCTGCACCTCCACACCGATTACTCCTTATATCTATGCGAACGGCGCATGGACAGAAGAGGCGTCGGCAAGTGTTTCTTCTGTATCTGGGGTAGACCTTGGCCCGCAGCCTGTAAGCGGCGGATCATGGAGTTGGACCGGTCCCAATGGATTCACTTCCACCACGCGCGAGCTTGACAATATTGCACTGAGCACCGGCTCCAACGCCTACGAGGCAACTTATACCAACGCTGCCGGATGCAAGAGTACCGAGACATTTACGATCACTGTTACTAGCAGCGGCGGCGGAGGCTCGGGATCCAGTTGCGGATCAAAGTTTCTGCCTGTGAATGGGGCTTGCGGTTACATCAAGGGCGCGAACCTGGCTTGGCTTGATGGAGAATACAACACTTGGCTGGGCGTTGATCCGCACGAACCGAGTTGGGGAGTTGCTTATAACTCCTCCGACATGAATGCAGCCTTATCGACTATGCACTCGTTAGGCATTAAGGTCGTGCGCGTCTGGATCATGGAAGGCGACATGGGATGCAATCTCGACAGCAACGGGTATGTCACAAGCGTCACTTCGGAATTCTGGAGCAATCTCGACAATGCCGTGCAACTGGCCCAGAACAACGGCATTGCTCTTTACCTGACATTGAATAACGGTCGAGCGGATTTCCAGGAGAATTCAGCCATGCTCACCGCATTCATCAACAATGCGCTGATCCCGCTGGTTGAACGCTACAAGGGCAACCCCGGCGTTTGGGCGATCGACGAGATGAATGAAATTGACGGCACGGTTGCTGGCAGTTCGGGCAACTATACCAGCACCGGATCTACTTGGTCAGAGGCCGAGAATTACATCAGGACAGTTTCTACGGCCATCCATAACACCGATCCTAACCGCTTGGTATCCTGCTCAACTGGATGGCACACCTGGACCAACATCGACAACTTCAGAGGACTGGGACTTGATTTTTATGACTTCCATGTCTATGCGGACAATGGATATGTTCCAACTGCTGCCTCGCTCGGTATGGATAAACCAATCTACATGGGCGAAAGCGGCCAGGGAACCGCTGAGTGGAGCGACACACTCCAAAACCAGGCGGAAGCGAACTTCCTGAGCAATACGGACAGTGGTGGCTACGCCGGTCTCGGTATCTGGGATTATGGCTATGATTCGGGTACCGAAAGCGATATCTACCAGATGCTGGAAACCAATGGTAGCTTGCGCCCTGTCGCCACCACCATTAAGGACTTCAACCCATAACAGAAAGAGCGGGACAGAGTTCGGCGGAAATCGTAAGATGTTCTCCTGGCTTGCTCTGTCTGAAACAAATCGACGCCGGTGCGCAGAAAATCGCGCATCGGCGCGAAGATCAATTTCATTCAGCCTCCGCTTCATAGTCAGAATAGCTCCACAAATGGCGCACCATGGGAACGATTTCAAGATCCGCAATGCAAGAAAGATGCAAACACATTGTAAGCAATTGCAACATGATATCTTTGCGCAGTCGATAATCCTATTCCATTGGCTGTGTTTGAAGCAAAAAATAAACCGTAAAGTAACATTCCAACGAAATAATAATCCGACAATTAACAATAACTACACATTTGTCAGTTGCTTCGGGCAGGCCAGGATTCATTGTCTGACCTGCCCTTTGTTCAGTGGCTTACTCGTCGGCTGCCGGCCCCGGCATATCTTGCGGAAAACTGGTAGACAATCCATTCGTGAGCGGAACTGCATTGGAGGTGAAACTGACAGTTGCGGAGGTAAGTCCGGAACGGCTGGCTGTGACGGTCATTGTGCCAGGTGTCAGCGTGGAACGGACGGAGACACGGTTGACGCCGCACTCCGTATTCAAGTAAAGGTTGTTGGTGGAATCAACGATGCCGCTGTTATAACCACCGCGCCATATTCCAGGGCCGGTGAAGGTGAAGTTGACTTGAGCGTCGTCGGTGGGAACGCGATTTCCATTTGCGTCTATAACTTCCACGTCGATGAAAGCCACATCCTCGCCGTCGGCTCGCATTCCACCCGGAGCGGTATAGGGAGTAAGTCTGATCGCCGTTGCCGGTCCTGCCGTTGTCAGTGTATGCGTAGCCACAATTGCCCCCGACGAATTGAGGCCGTTCGCCGTCAGAGTCCCCGCAGCAAATGTCACGTTGGGGAATTCAAAGACATACTGGCCGGAGACCCCCGCAACTGTTACCGGAGTTGTGTTAGTTCCCAGCGACTTGCCGTTCAAGAGCAGTTGCACAGATGCCGTATTGGAGATTACATACATCGTCTTCACAGTGCCTGCCGGATAACTCCAGTGGCCGATGATATGGATGTCGGGATTCGGGTTGCCCATTACGCGAGTGGCATAATAGAGTTCCTTGGGCAGACGGACCGCATCCACCTTGCCGCTGACCCGCGCCACTTCGCTGGAATCCTGTCTGCCATCGGCATCGGAATCCGAGAAATAAATGGACGCATAGCCCGACCATTTAGAGTAAGAAGTGTTGGTGTAGGCAGCGCCCTTGGGCGTACCGGTGTCGGGGTTGGAGATCTTGTTGGCGTTGTACCAGTACCAGCGTCCCGCGCCGCCGCCTTTTGAATCGGCCGCCGCTGTGCCGCCGCCGACTACAAAAGTTTCCTGGTTCAAATCATACGTATCGTCAGGCCCTTGTTTGAATCCATAGAACGGCGGGGAGTAATTGTCCCAGTAGCGGCGCGCGGCCTCATCTTCCAAGTCCTCCGCTTCCATCAGGGGCGCGGTGTTACGCCGAAGCGCGCTGTAACCTCTGAACATGATGCCTGAGTCCGTCTGGTCAGCTTGCGATAAATCCGTATCGGAAAGACTGTCGGTGGATGCTGACTCGCCGACCTCCACACCGTAATACTCTGCGATGTCGTTGAGCGGCGCATCCAAAGTGGCGTTATCGCCATCGCGATATCCCATCGCTCGTCCACCATTCGGATCCCATTGGTTCTTTAGATCGACCATCTGTTGCATCTGGGTGGCTGTTGGTGGATTATTGCCCGCCTCGTAGAAAAGAATGCTGGGATGGTTGCGGAAATAGATGATACTATCCGTCATCACCGCCACGCGCTGATTCCATTGCACACCCGTGACATCCTTTTCTGCGTCGCCGGCTGGGCATATTTCGACAATGCCAAAGTGGTCGAACGAGGAGACGTCCACGCGTTGCGGAGAAATATGCATCCAGCGAATGTAATTCGAGTTTGAGTCGCGGATCAATTGCGCATTGTAGTCGTGCATCCAATCCGGATAAGCCTGTCCCTGTCCCTCCCACTCGTTGGTAGAGCGCTGTGCGTAGCCCTTCAGATACGTGAACTCGCCATTGATCCAAACGCCGCCAGTTTCGGCGCCGCCCTTGAATTGCACCTCTCGGAATCCCGTTTCCAGATTGCTGGAATCCACCACCGTGCCATTGACGGAGAGGTTGGTGTATACAGTGTACAAATAGGGATCGCTCGGACTCCACCAATGTAATCCCGAGGCCGCACCGGAGACAGTGAGAACCTGGGTCACGCCATTTGCAATCGTGGTTGGCGAGCCGGTAAGAGTTGCAACCACAGAACCTTGCTGGTTGACAACTATTGCGGACAATGTGATATTCGCGCTGGAACTGGATTGATTCGCTACTTCGGATTGGACCGTAATGGTCGCGGTTCCTGCGGCGATATTGAAGTTAGTGGCATAGACATACGCGCCCTGTGTTCCGAGGCCATAGTACAGTGGCAGTGTCTGGTGGATGGTCGGAGTTACATGAAGCCAGACGTGACGGTTGATGCCGCCGTAATCCGGATTAAGATCCTTCCGATTCCATTCAAATCCCGTAGATGTGGCCACTTCCTCATAAGTTGTCGTATTGTCGATCTTGATTGCCAGTACGTTGTCGGCAGTGCCATAATTCAGGTAGTTGGTGATATCCACGCCGTAAGCGGTGATCCCATTCTCCGAAAGTCCAACTTGAGTCCCATTCAGGTAGATGACACCGGCTTGGCGCATACCTTCGAATTCAAGGTAGATCTTGCTGCCTTGCAGGTTAGCAGGAACCTGGAAGTGTTTGCGGTACCATGCAATTCCCGTATAGGTTCCCACATCGCCACCGCTATGACTGATCAGATCACGAAACGAATCGACATCATTGAAGGTATGTGGCGTGCTGACCGTGGTCCATGCGGAGTCGTTGAATCCGACAGCCTGCGCTCCGGAGACATTCTCCTTGATGAAGAGCCAGTCCATATCGAAGTTATATTTCACGCGCGCCGTTGCGGGCGGAGTATATCCGCTGCCGCCTGTTACAGTTAGCAAGATGGTTGTGCTTCCAGCCAGGCTTCCGGAGGTGCCATTGACAGTGACGGTATAACTTCCGGCGGCAGCCGCATTGCTCGCCGTCAATGTCAGCACACTGGTTCCGGCAGTGGAGTTGGCGCTGAGCGAAGCGGTTACACCGCTACTCGGCATAACCGATGCAGTAAGCGCCACACTGCCGGTAAATCCACCATTGTCAAGTACGCTGATTGTGTCGGTTCCACTTGCTCCTTGAGCAAGATTCAGTGCCGATGGAGAAGAGGAAAGAGTGAATCCGGATGTCGATCCAGTAACTGTAATAATGAATGTCTCTGTGTACGAGACAGAGTTGAGCGTATAAGTTGCCACATAGGTATTGCTACTCCCGGGCAATGAGATGGCGTTGATCTGGCGCGCTGTGGAGGTAAAACCGTCGGGTCCCGTCCAACTCCAGCTTCCTCCGCTAGTTGGCTGTGGGCCAAGATCCACAGTCGAACCTGCTGCTACGGTTGCAGTATTGGTCTCTTGCCATGCGGCGCCGTTCACTTGAAGATAGGGCACAATCGGGTTAGGGCCGGTGACCGTGATAGTGAAGGTTTCGGTACTCGATGCGCCGTTGTCTGTATAAGTGGCTATAAACGAATTCGCGCCGGTGCTCAGTGGAATCGCGTTGATCTGACGCGTTGTGGAGGTGAATCCGTTAGGTCCGCTCCAACTCCATGTTCCGCCGCTGGTAGGTTGCGGACCAAGATCCACAGTCGAACCTGCGGCTACAGTCGCCGTGTTGGTCTCCTGCCATGCCGCGCCATTCACTTGGAGATATGGGATGATAGCTGTTGCGGCATGAGCAGAGCACAGGGCGAAACAGAATAAAACTCCGACAACTAACAGTAGACGGAGTTGGGAGGAAAATGCGCATGCAACCAACCCGCGCGACGTAGCTTTAGCGATCATCTCGATTCTCCTTTTGATGATGTGAATTCGGTTAACCTAAAACGTATCGAAGTGTGCGGCCAAATTATCCCCAGCACACCGTGTTGGCGTGCTGGGGATTTGGTAGTGCGAGCAATGCTTTGTGATGGGTCTAAGCCAAGTGACTTATTCAACAGTGATGGTAAATGTCTGTTGGCTCACGCATCCGCTCGCGTTGGTATAACTGGCTACAAACGAATCGGTGCCCGCGGTCAAAGGAATATCATTGATTTGGCGCGCGGTAGACGTGTACCCATTTGGCCCCGTCCAGCTCCATGTTCCAGTAAGTGGCTGAGGACCGAGATCCAGAGCCGCGGACGTTGAAGCGACCGTTACGCTGGATTCTTCAACCCATGCTCCATTCACATAGATATATGGAGTGATGGGCGTGGGCGTGCAGCCTCCCCCCGTCACCACCGTCCCCGTATTGTTGTTGGATACGGAGACATCTTCTGCTGTGTCGGTGCCGTTGGAGTTCATGTACTCGTAGTCGTGCCAGCCGGTGACCGAGGGGTTGGCGCCCTTGGCGGAGATTTCCATGCGCAGGGCATCATATAAGTTGCCGCCGCCGCCGCTGACGCTCAAGGTCAATTCGTTGTTGCCGCCGGCCGCAACCAGATCCGAAGTCGGCCATTCAAAGACCATCCACTGGTAGTAGCCGGAGAGTCCGCTGCGGGCCTGGGCATCGGCCTGATTCTTGGCATGCCAGGTAATCGAGTGGCCGTTCAGCGAAGCGGTCAGGTCCGCTTCCGTGGCGGCCAAGCCAACCGACAGATCGACATAACTGCCCTGCGCGTTCTGCGCCGCCGTGGTGGCAAAGTGAACCTGCCAGGCCGGCACCTTGGCTGTAACTCCGCTGACATACGAGGGCAGGATGTACTTATAGCCATCCGTGGTGTCATCGGAGGAGTTATAAATTCCGGCATACAGTCCGGGATCAAACTCGCCCCACTGCACATAGTTCCATGCCAGTGGATCGTTGGTCGCAGGCGTGGAGCCGACGGCCGTCGCATAATAAATCACGGCTCCGTCATTGGCTTCGAAATCCTTCCAGTAATTCCAGTTGCCGTAAAACTCCTTGTCGTCGCATCCAGGGCAGGAGCCGGTGCTGCCGTAGTTATTCGCGCCGTGCAGGAACTCATGCGCCGAGCGGTCCGGGGTGCCGATAGTCCAGATCGGCGAGGTGCTGAAGTTCTCCGGGCTGAAGGTCAGGTTCGCGGTGGTGGTGCCGCCGGCGTCGATCTTGACGCCGTCTTCGCGCAACTGGCCCCACTCGCCCAGCACATAAGCGTTCAGGCGATAAGTTCCGGGGATGACATTGTCGATCGTCGCGCTGCCGCTGGAGTTATTGGCCGCCCAGTACTGCGCGCCCTGGATCGAGTACTGCATATTCGTGTTCTGGTCGCTGAGAACCGTCCACGCGCCGTACTGCGAGTCGGAGCCGGCGCCGGTGATATTCGCTGCCAGCGTGCCGCGCCCGCTGCCATTCGGCACATAGCCGTTGGCGGTCAATTGGGCATCCTTGCCAAAGAGTTCCAGCGCGCCGGGAATGATGCTGATCGCATCCTGATACATGGCGGGCAGATTCGTGAAGCGGTTGAAGTGGAAGCCCATCGGACCCCAGATGCGCTGGGTGTTTTCGCCCGCGCCCACGCTGTAGCTGATCTCGTTGTCCAAGTGGCCCGAGAGCAATTCGCCCATCAGCACGTTGCCGGTGTAAACCTCGATCTGCTTGGTCGGGCCGCCGGCCAGATGCTCGGTCGTCGGAAAGACGGCCCACGCGCCGAAGTTGGGTCCGTAGTTGCCGTTTGCCTGCAAGAGATATTCATAGGAGGCATAGTCGTACTTGGTGTAGAACTCGCGGCCAAAGCCGGCCGGAAGATCGGTGAAGCCATGCAGATCCTCGACGGCGTTCTCCACCGCGCGGCCCGGATCGGAGGAAGAGAGATCGGCCTTGCTGGGCAGGTTGATCGACCAGCCGCCCAGAGCGCCAAGCCCCGAGTTGTACTGGTAGGTGTTGTTGAACTCCGTCTGGTTGATGCGATAAACGTACTGCAATTGGCCCCAGGTTGCCGCGCCCGAGGAAGAGGGGTGGTTGGTCACGGTATAGACGTACAGCGTGGGATCGTTCGGCTGCACAATGAAGTGCTGCGAGTAGGCCCATGGGCTGGAAGAGGTGGCCGGCCAACTGATCCACCAGTCCAGATAGCTGCCGGCGACCAGGCTGTAGCCGGCGGTCGACGCCACGCCGCTCGGAGCCGAGGTGATGCCGGTGAAGCCCGTGGCCGTGTTGTCCATGTAGAGGCCGCTGGGATGCCCATTGCCGCCGCCGTGGGTGGTATCGACCAGATCGGTCGAATAGCCGGTCAGGTACATGCTCCATACCGAACCGCCCGTCGAGTCCCAGTCCAATGAGATCGCGCCGTTGGAGATCTTCCAGTCAGTAGAGCTCGCTTGGGTGATGCTGAGTTGGGCCTGAGCCGGTTTCAACGTGCTGCACAGCAAAAGCGCAGTAAGGATTACGAGAGATACGCGGATACGCATGGGTCACCTCAGGAGGAATGATGTGAGGCGCGCTGGGCGCCAATTGGTTACTTGCGTCACTCAGAGCAAAATCGAGTATCTGTGACAGGCTCCAGTCTCAAGATCAGCATTAAACTCCGTGATCTCAAGGAATGGCGCAGAAAACTCTCTTGCTGAATCGATGGAATCCTTCGCGGCTCAATCGTTTCAGCAGCGCAATATTGAATTGCACCTAAACATATATGCTTACCGTAGTACCATTGTCAATAGGAAAACAAATTACGCAGGTAACTTTAATGAAATTGGCGCTATTCTGCCCAGTCAAGCGCTCCGAAAAGGGTTGGTCGTGCAGTTTTCCACAGGAGCAGAAATAGTCATGTGACGACACTTCTTGCGCCTGTCCCAGACCTTATCTCCAAGGATCTTGTGAAGCTGTTGACGCATCGGGAAGGCGAGCGGAAAACCGCCGGGTTAGAGAGGGATATGGGTTTGCAGCAATTATGGGACGTCCAACGAGAACGGGCGGAGCAAGATCAAGATCCTGCTCCGCCTGCGTTCTAAGTGTGGAAACGGTGGATGATCGCCCTCGTTAGTTGACAGTGCAAGCACTTCCGTTCAGCGAGAAAGCTGTAGGCACCGCGTTGGTGACGCCATTCCAAGTGCCGTTGAATCCCATGCCGGAGTAGCTTCCTCCCGCTGGAATGCTGCCGTTGTAACTCAAATTGGTAACGGTCACACTGGCGCCGGTTTGCGTCAGGTTGCCGTTCCAAAGATCCCCTGCCGGAATGGTTTGCCCATTGGCAAAGCTCCAGGTCAGCGTCCAACTGCTCAGAGCGGTGGATCCCGTGTTGTTGATGGTGATGGCCGCTCCAAAAGCAGAGGAGTTTTGCGGTGAAATCGTGTAGCCGATCGTGCACGCTGTGCCGGCCGTCTTGGGGTTGATGGTGAGGGTGACTGTGGTGGATGAGTTCGTGCTGCCGGAGCTACCGGCGATGGTCACGACGTAGCTACCCGCAGCAGCAGTGGCACTGGCTGTGAATGTGACCGAGCTGGAGCCGGTAGTCGGGTTCGTGCCGAATGCGACTGTCACTCCACTGGGCTGTCCGGATGCGGTGAGGGTCACGCTGCCTGTGAATCCGTTCACCGGCGCTACTGCGACAGTGTCGGTTGCGCTGCTGCCCTGCGTTACAGCCAATGAGGAAGCCGAAGGAGCCAGTGTAAAGCCAGGCGTTCCGCCGGTCACGGTAATGGTAAACGCCTCGGTGCTGACGCAAGAACCGGTATTGGTGTAGGTAGCCAGATAGGTATTGACACTGGTGGGCAACGCAATACCGGTAACTTCGCGCGAGGTGGAAGTGAATCCATCCGGTCCTGTCCATGCCCATGTTCCGCCACTGGTCGGCTGCGGGCCGAGGTTGACCGAGGATCCGGGCGCTACCGAAACGGTGTTCGACTCCTGCCAAGCGCCTCCATTCACTTGAATATAAGGAGTGATCGCAGTGGGCGTGCAGCCTGTTCCCGAAGCTCCGGTACCGGTGACATTGGTAAAAACGGCGCTTCCCAGCGTCGATTGACTGCCAGAGGCAACCAGAAGACCTGCCTGCATCGAGCCGGAAAGGGTAGCATTGGTGCTGCCCACAAGCGTATAGGCCGATCCGTTGCTGCTGTAGTAGCCGGAGTAAGTGCTTCCGCTGCTGACGATCTTTACCCAGACCGGCGCGTTGGCGCTTTCCAATTGAATGCTTTGCGTGCTCCCGCCGCCTACAAACGACAGCGTGCCCGCGGCGTTTTTCACCAGCGCGATACTGCCCGATCCCGAGCCGTCGATCAGAATTCCACCCTGCGTTGCGGAACCAGAAACGCTTAGAATCTCGGCGATAAATGTTCCGCCCGCTGAAAAGGATTGCGAGGCAAACTGTCCCTGTGTGATCGACGACGATGCGTTTGTGCCGCTTCCGGTAAGCACCCATTGGCTGTTCAGAGTGTTGTAGGTACTCTGGCCCTGACCGGTGTACCGGCAAGGTCAGCCGAACTCCAGGGAGTGGGAAGCACAAGGCTGTTCACATAGGCTTCAATGTTGGTGTAGCCGCTTCCGGTAAAGGTCTCTGTGGCCGCCGAGGCATTGGTGATGCTGATGCCGTTGGCCGTTGCCCAGTAATCGGGGATGCCATCGCCGCTGCTCTCGGTGAACTGCGTGCCGGAGGACAAAGTTCCATAGCCGTTGTTGGCGAGTCCTGTTGCGGTTTGCGTCGTCCAGAGAGAGCCTTGCTTGCCCAGCGAGGTTACATTGCCGATCACATTATCGTCGACGGAGTCTCTTGGCATGGCGCCCGTAAAAGCGACAAGACTCGCATAAGCGTCCGCTGCGCTGAGTGTGGGTATCGACGATGTCGTCGAGGCCCAGGGCGATGATAGGACCTTGGCGCTTCCGACTGTGTTGTAGGCCGACCCATTCAGAATGCCATCTTTGTTGTCGTCCAGCATATTGCCGGCGGCGTAGACGCTCTGGTTATCGTCGATCTGAAAATACGTGTTGGCGGAGTCAGTCGTCGCGGGTCCGGTGATGAAGTAGTTGTTCACGATGTCATGCGTGAAGTCTCCGCCCGTATCGGCGACCGTGTAGGCGGCTTGATAGTCATAGACCACATTATTGATGAACTGTGTATTGTCTTTGGCTAGCGGCTGGCGGTTGTGCGCGTTGGCCCACAGATTGCGGTAAAAGGTGGAGGGTCCGGTTGTCACATGAGCGCCGAACTGCTGCACAATGGGGTCGGCGATGATCGAGTTTTGCACCGTGAAATTGGCTGTGCCGACGGCATCCACTGTATCCCATTCGCCAAACTCGAACGAGCAGTGATCCAGGATGATATTGCTTCCGTCTCCTATGTTGATATCGCTCTTGCCGGTGTCCGCATCGTCGGTTCCTTGACGGATGCGCACGTTGCGGATGATGACGTTGGACTGCCCGCTGAGCGAGATCTCTCCGCCCATCAGGCCGATGCCGCCGCCGGGGGCCGTCTGTCCCGCGATGGTGAGATTGCTGCTCACCGAGACGGCGGATTGAAGAACGATGTATCCGCCAACGTCAAATACTACGATCCGGTCTCCCGCGCTGACGGCGTCGCGAAAGGAGCCTGCGCCGGAGTCGTTCAGATTGGTGACGTGATAGACGGAGCCGCCTCGGCCGCCCGTCGCGGTTGCCCCAAAGCCGTAAGCGCCTGGGAATGCAATGGTTTGTGCCCCTGTGGTGATTCCCGCTAGGGAAAACGCAAGGGCTAGACACGTTGTTCGAATGGAATTCCTCATGGATGGTAACCTCAGGGGGGTGGGTTAGCCGTTGAAGATATATCGGTTCAAAGCAGAATCGTGACATCCTCCGTGGCGATTGCATGGTACATCTGCCGCATAGGAGTGCACAAGTTTCTCTTCAAATGGCCAATCATGGCGATCAATCACAGGTTCAAATCCTAGCAGATAGTACCCCTCTACGCAGAGTTTCCCATTTATTCGCTATTCTGACAGGGCAGGCACGCGGCGCTAGAGCTTGGTTAAACGGCTTCGAGTCCGAACGGTAATCTCCCGGAACTGTGATCTGCGTTACATCAATATTAAATTGAAACATGGCGATATTTTTCCTTGCAGGAAATATAAGGGTCATGCTACGATTATTTACTTTCAGAGATTCCCCTCTGGAAATGGAGGTAATACAAGATGCCAGATCCGAGTCACCTGCAAATCAAAGGCTACTCAGCTCTCCAAAAAGAGGTCGGCAAATCGAAGATTATTGATGCCGCCTATGCCCATTTACAGTCACTTCGCGGACCTTCTGAGGACGGCGATTGGTCGCTTCATTCGACCTTTCATTCGATCTAAGCTTTGGCTTGGAGCAGGAAGCGAGCAGGGGGTAAGCAGATGGGCGAGGCCGACTTCAATCGTCCGATCTTTAAGTCGGCCATCGTCAAGCTGACTGCCGTCTGTAACCTCGATTGCTCGTACTGCTATATGTTCAATCAGCAGGACAAGACCTTCGAGCACGTTCCCCGAAACCTTCCCCTTAACGATTCATTACTTCTACTACGGAGAATCGAGGACTACTGCCGCGAGAATGCGATCCCTCGATTCTCCTTAACCCTTCACGGCGGTGAACCGACCCTCTGGCCGCGGGAGTCGTTTGACCGGTTCCTGAGCGAGATCGATGCGATCCGCCAGCGCGGGCTGGATCTGCATGTGACGCTTCAGACCAATGGCTATCGCCTCGATATGGGGCTACTGGAGCTATTAAAGAAATACTGCGTGGTTGTGGGAGTCAGCCTGGACGGACCAAAGCGGTTCAATGACGCGCGGCGCTACACGCACGGTCGCGAAGGTTCCTATGACAATATTATTCGCAATCTCAAGTTACTGAAAGAAGGCCCTTGCTCTGAGATCGTGGCGGGAGTTCTTTGCGTTGCAGATCCGAAGATTCCCCCGGCGGAGTTTTTTGAATGGATGCAAGAGATGCCGGTGCGGCGCTTCGATCTACTGTGGCCTATGGAGTTCAGTTATAGCAATCCGCCGTGGATAGGGCAGGGGTTCGATGATTACTGCCAGCGCCCAGCCTATGGCGATTGGTTTTCAAGTATCTTCAAACTCTGGTGGAAGCAGGATGATCCAAGCCTTTTTATCAGAGTTTTCTTTGAAAGTATCCTGGTGAATCTAGGATCACCGCGGCACACGGACATGCTGGTGAATGACACGATTGACATGATTGTCGTGAATACCGATGGGAGTGTGGAGTATCACGATTTTCTGCGCTCCGCGGGGAATGGGCTGACCCGGAGCGATTACAATATTTTCGAGCACGATTTCAATCGCCTGGCAGACGATGATACATTTCGGTATCTGCACAATCTGGGGAAGCATCTGCCTGCGGATTGCAGCGATTGCTCACATAGGCGCGTCTGCGGCGGGGGATTTTTGCCCGGTCGCATGAACAAGCTATCGAAGCTGCCGACGCATCGTTCGGTAATGTGCCCGGATCAATACCGCTTCTTTCAAACTATCCAAGAGGCGATGAAAAGTTCCTCCGCGCCGGTGTATGGGTTCAGCAGTCAAGACTCGCTCTCGGCCCTGCCGCCCAAGATAACAAATTTATTGAGTAACTTGACAGTGAACCCGCTGCCAGTTCTGACCGCACAATAGCAGGATCAGCGCCGGGTGCTCCAGGGTCTGGATTCACTGACCTGGAGCACCCGCTCAACCCATTGAGGTTTTACTCGACCAGTGCCTTCGGCGCATCGATGCGCACCAGAAGAATGTCGTGGCTGGGCAACTCGATGGGCATATTCTTCGGTCAAGTTAATTGTCTTGCCCGTCCATAAGTCCTTGCCCATCTGCGCGTCGGCCAGGCCGAGCTTGTGCAGATTCAGATGGAAGGGATGGGTCGAATACCGGTCGCTGCCCACATTGATCACTGCCACGGCCAGCGCGCCGCCGGAGAGATGCCGGCTCCATACCTCGACCTCGCCGTCGGAGTAGATGCGCGCGCCCTGCTTGCCGAGCCGGTCCTGATCGATGGCGATCACGTCGCGGTTGGTCAGAATGGCCTTGATCTCCGGCTTCATGTTGGGCAGATCGTTGCCGGCGAGCAGCGGCGCGGCCAGCATCGCCCACATTGAAAAATGCGTGCGATTCTCCGCCAGCGAGAGCTTTCCGTTGCCCACTTCGAGCATATCGGGATCGTTCCAGTGCCCAGGCCCGGCGTACTTTTCCAGGCCCTCCTGCTGGCTGAGGATGGCGTACATTCGGTCCCAGTCGGGTTGAATGTCGCCTGTCGTGCGCCAGAGGTTGCCGCCCACCGAGGGCGCCCACTCCCACACTGCATCCCAGCCGTACTGGCAGAAAGAGAAGACGATGGGCCGTCCGGTGGCCTTGAGGGCCTTGTTCATCTTGTCGTAGGCGGCAATCATGATGCGCATCTGCGCGGCGTGGTCATTGGGCGCCTGCTTTTCCATCACATCACCGATAAAGCTGCACAAATCGTACTTGAGGTAGTCGATACCCCATTCAGCGTACATCTTTGCATCCTGCTCTTCGTGGCCCAGCGATCCGGCATAGCCGCCGCAGGTCTTCGGTCCCGGCGAAGAGTAGATGCCGATCTTGAGTCCCTTGGAGTGAACATAATCTGCCAGCGCCTTCATGTCGGGAAACTTGGAGTTAGTATGCAGCACGCCATTTGCGTCGCGCTCGCCCTCCCACGTGTCGTCAATATTGACGTAATTGTAGCCGGCGTCTTTCATGCCATTGGCCACGATCTGATCGGCGGAGTCGCGAATATTTTTGTCGGTGACGTTGCCGGCAAAGTAATTCCAACTGTTCCACCCCATCGGCGGAGTAAGCGCCACCTTCGGCGCAACAGATGTTTGGGCTGCGGAAGTGAAGGAAGCCAAGGCCAGAGCGGCAAGTGAGAGCGAAGCGAAGAAGCGCATGGTTAAGTCCTCATAAAAACGAATTCATGAAAGATTCTATGCTGGCGGCATGACTTTCGCCAATTCCAAAGACTCCGCTCGGCCTGATCTTTTCAGGCGTATACTCATTTTGAACGGGCTGCATCCTGTCTTCTCGGAGCGGCACTGGAGGTTCCGTGAATATAAGCAACTTTTCTGGCGGGGGCAATTCTGCCTCCATCGATACTCCCATGGCAAAAGTCACAATGCCGCTGCTCTCAGAGATGAAGAAGCGGGGCAAGGCGATCAGCGCGCTGACCGCGTATGACTACGCTACCGCGCGTCTGGCGGATGAAGCTGGGATTGACCTGATCCTGGTCGGCGATTCTTTGGCGATGGTCGTGCTGGGCCACGAGAACACACTCTCCGTAACGGTGGATGAGATGCTGCATCATACACGGGCCGCGCGCCGGGGAGCACGTCGCGCCCTTGTGGTGGCTGATATGCCATTTGGCAGCTATCACGGCACGGTGGGCGAGGGTGTGGCGAATGCCATCCGGTTCGTGAAAGAGGCGGGCGCGGAGGCTGTCAAGATTGAAGGCGCGCGTGTCGAGTTGGTCCGTGCGCTGGGCGATGCGGAGATCCCCGTTGTCGGGCATCTGGGCCTGACGCCGCAGAGCATTCACCGCATGGGCGGCTACCGTGTACAGGGGCGTACGGTCGATGCCGCACTCCAACTGAGAGCCGACGCCCACGCTCTGGCGGAGGCGGGAGCGGGAGCGATCGTGCTGGAGGGCGTTCCGCGCGAGGTGGCCGCGATCATCACCACGGAGCTTCCAATTCCCACCATCGGAATCGGCGCGGGTCCGGAGTGCGACGGGCAGATACTGGTCTTTCATGACTTGGTGGGAATCTACCTTTGGCCCAGCGGCCAAATTTGTGCGCCGCTACGCCGAGGCCGGGGCCTTGATCCGGTCGGCGATGGAAGACTTTCGCGAGGATGTTGTGCGGCGGAGCTTTCCCTTCCGACGAAGAGAGTTACCACCTGCCGGATGCCGGAGCGCCAAAGACTCTGGACGCGCCTGAAACCACAGAAAGATTGAGAAGAGTCTGATGGAGATTCTGCACAGTGTTGCCGAGGTACGCCAGTGGGCGCGAGCGGCTCGAAGCGCATGGCAAGACGGTTGGCCTTGTGCCCACCATGGGCGCGCTGCACGCCGGTCACGCCTCGCTGATCCGCGCGGCTGGCAAGTCATGGGAGCCGTCTGCGCAAGCATCTTCGTCAACCCAACGCAGTTCGGGCCGAATGAAGATTTTGCCCGCTATCCGCGCACCTTCGAGGCGATTGCGCACTGGCCAAGGCGGAGGGAGCATCGGTGGTCTTTGCTCCTTCGGTGGAAGAACTTTATCCGGCGGCGCGGCGACCTTTGTCGAGGTTGAGGGGCTGAGCGGGCGTCTGGATGGAAGCTCGCGCCCAGGTCATTTTCGCGGAGTGGCCACGGTGGTTGCCAAGCTGATGATCGCTACCGAGGCCGACAAGGCTTTCTTCGGGCAAAAGGATGCCGCCCAGGTTGCCGTGCTGCGCCGCATGGCGGCCGACCTGCTGCTGCCCACCGAGTTGGTGATCTGCCCCATCGTGCGCGAAGCCGACGGGCTGGCGCTCAGCTCGCGCAACATTTATCTTAGCCCGGAAGAACGTGCCAGGCGCTTGTCTTGAGCCGGGCGATCCGGCAGGTGGAGGCGCTCGTCCGCGGGGGCGAGCGGCGCGCCAGGAACTGATCGAGGCGGCGCAGCTGTGTTTCTCCACCGAAACCGGCGTGCGCGTGGACTACATTGAGCTTGTGGATTGGGCTACTCTGGAGCCTGTGGAGAACGCCGGGCCGTCAAGCCTCTTCGCCGTGGCTGCATGGGTGGGCCTCACAGGCTGATCGACAATACGATCCTGAACTCGATCCAGTCCTGAGCAGGATTTCCATGCCCCAGTCCGTCCTAATTGTCCGGACTTTCCAGTCTGGTTTCCTCCAAAATCGAGAGGTAACAGCGTCGACCGACGCTGGATTAGAAGGGGCTAAAAATGGCTCTTGACCGACGCTATGCCCGTCGGTTATCGTTTACGCGGCTCAATAAGGTTGCCCGGTTTCGTCTTGAAAGATAGACGAACGCGGGTGGATTTCCGCTCAAGGTGGCCCAGGCAACGTGAAAAAAGCGCGGCAATTGTGGTCCCCCCAATTAACAGATCCACTCAACGGAGGAGTAGTGATGCGAAAGTTTTTGAAGTTCTTAGAGAGTTCAACAGGGTCGCGCTCAGCAAGAGTTTGGGTTGGTCTGCTGTGCGTTCTGGCCCTTATCCTGGGCACGACGGCTGCCAACGCAGCCTCGTCCGTGCCACCAGTCATCCTGAGCCAGGTTTCCTGGCTGGGGCCGGTTCCAAGTGGTGGAACCCTGTGGGGCGGCGGACCGGCTGGACAGAATTTCGCCGTGAATCAAAACGGCGATGTGTTTTTTGGCGACAATAATGAATTTGCAACGATCAATGGTCAAACAGGCGCTTCAACCAAGCTCGGAGCTTGGGGTAGTACCCAATCAGTCACAATTGACGGCTACAATAACATTTACGTCTCCGATCTTTATAGCCCGTCAATCGTGAAGGTTCCCTATCTTGGGAACGGCGCATATGCTGCGTTTAACAACAACCCCGCTTCGGCTTGCACGGGATTTGGAAGCAACGCGGCTGCGGATACAACAGCGTGCTATCTGCCTAGCCTGACCTTCTCAGGCGATGGCTATTATTTCCAGGTTGAGACGATCGCCTTTGACGCGCAGGGCGATTTCTTCTGGACAACAAACCATAGCCCAGAGACGCTGTGGGAGTGCACGGTGGCTTGCCTTGGAGGGACTGGCAACCCGGTACTGCTTTACACAGAACCCGCGAATACTGCGACTACCAAACAGATTTTTGGCCCCTTGGCTATCGATCCCTGGGGAAATCTCTTCTTCACGGATATTGCTCAGGATTTGACGACATATAACGCTGATTTTTCTTATCTGAAGGAGCTTCCCTACACATCGGGTACTGGCTATGCCGCAGCTCCAACAGTTCTGGTTACCTATACACCGGGAAATCCTGGAAACGATGAGATTGATGGAGTAGCTGTTGATCCCAATAGCGGCACCGTCTATTTTGCCGAAACCTATGAAGGCATCTTTGCCTTCCCGAACAGCGGAGTGGCGATTCCCTTGACAAGCGGTCTGCCCACAGATCTCTATGCAGTTTCACCGCAGGGCGCAAAGATGTTGACGCTCGACGGCAAGGGCAATCTGTTCATCGTCTCAAATCAAAACTCAGCGGACACAATCGGCAAAATTGCCCTCGGCAGTTTAGCTGCTCCCAATACAGCCACTGGGACCCAATTTTCCGTGGCCAACATTTCGGCTGTTGTGAATGACGGCGCGGCAACCCCGGCTCTGACCTTCACCGTATCCAGTGGTGGACAGGTCATCCCCAGCGGAATCACGGCGACGGCAGGCACGGGCGCTGCGCTCGGATCCTCGACGGTTTTCCCGGTGACCCTCCAAGCCAAGCCCGGCAATGTGGGCCTGCAATCCGCTGTGCTGACCGCGACAGAGACGGTGAATAGCACTTCAGGATCGGCAAACATTTACGTGGTGGGCCAGGGACCGATGGTTACAGTCGATCCCGGCTCCTGGAACGCTTATACAACAGGTTTTTCCGCCCCTTATTCGGTCTCAGTGGACCAGGGCGGCGACCTGGCTGTAGCCGATGAGACGGCGGGCAAGGTCTTTGAGCTTGCCAATGGGACCTCCACGTGGGTTTCAATCGGCTCTGGTTTTGCCGCGCCTGCGGCCACAGCCTTTGACACGAATAGCAACCTGTACATTGCCGATTTCACCAACAACAATATTGTTGAGATCCCCAACACCAGTACGACGGGCGGTTTCACCGCGGGCACACCAACGACTGTCGTGTCGAGCAGCGTCACCTTCGGCGGAACAGCGTTGAGCAAGCCGAGCGGATTGACGGTTGGACCGGATGGCGTCTTGTACATCGCCGATCTCGGCAACAAGCGCGTCGTGACCTATAACCCCTTCTCTGGCGATACAGCGGTTCGGGTTACGGGATTGACCAATCCCTGGGGACTCGCAGTGGATGGGGCAGGTAACCTGTACATTGCGAATACTGGCGGCGGCGATGTGTTGGAGTATTCCGGTGGAGGCGTTGTCACAACATTGACGCCATCCGGGGTGACCAAGCCATGGGGAGTCGTCGTAGATCCCTCCGGCAGCGTCATCATCTCCGACAAGGCAACCGGCAACATCGTGTTGGTACCCAATGAAGCGGGCACACTGACGGACGCCGATGCGATCACCATCGAAAAGAATCCCAGCTCTGGCTACGGATTGGCGATGGACAACAACGGCAACCTGTTCACGACCGACAGCGTTGGCAAAGCAGTGTACGCCATTTGGCGCAACCAGCCCTCGCTTACCTTCGGTTCCACCAATGACGGCACAACCAGCGCGGCGCAAACTCTCTATGTAGAGAGCGCGGGCAATACCGCACTCACCCTTGGCACTCCGTTTGCGACCAGTTTGGGCGGTCCGTTTACCGAGGCGCCGGGTGGAACGAACCCTTGCGCTGACGGGGCAACGACTCCGGTTCGGGCTCTACTGCGAATTGTCCGTGGCCTTTGCTCCCACAGGCTCTGAAAGCGGTATGCAAGCCGGTTCATTCACTCTGAACTCGAATGCGGTAAAAGAAGCTACGTTGACGGCTTCTCTCTCCGGCACGGCGGTTTCGATTCTGCCTGGGCAGACCATCAACTTCACCCCGCCAGCCACGCCAGTCACCTTCGGCGCGTCGGCAGTGACGCTGGTTGCCACGGGCGGCGCTTCCGGCAACCCGGTCACCTTCTCTCTTGATGCCGCGTCTACAGTCGGCGCCGGCTCCTTGAGCGGAACCAACAACGACACGCTGACCTTCACTGGTGTTGGCACCATCGTCATCGATGCCAACCAGGCGGGCAACGCATCCTACGGGGCAGCCGCCCAGGTTCAACAGACGGTTGTGGTTCAGGCAGCCACACTGCCGATTCCTCCCGCCGGCGACATTATTCTGAATCAGTCCATCAACCTTGGAAAGCCCGGCGGCGGTTTGGAAGCCGGTTCGAATCCTGTGGGCGGTACGGTTGGTGTCAACTCTGATGGCAATCTGATTCTTACCAATACCTACGGTGGCAACCTGCTGCTGTATAACCCCTCACTTGGCGCGAATCAGACTCCTCTCAATCTCGGCAACCCGAATGGCCCCTCGGCGGTTGCTGTCGACGCCAACAACAACATCTTCGTCAGCCAGACTTACACGACGTATGTTGTGAAGCTGCCCTACAACTCCGCGACCCACTCCTACACGCCGTTCCCAGCGGCTGGTGTCTCCGTTGCCTGCACAGGCAGTGATACGGTGCCTTGCAATATGACGAACATCGCCGGCGCCAATCATCCGGTTGTAGCCATGGCCTTCGATACGGCGGGTGATCTCTTCTATTCCATCCAGAACGACGCAAGCGCTGCCGGAACCAGTGGAATCGTCGACCCGAACACCATCTGGGAGGCCACGGCGGCAAACCTCTACACAGGCACGCCGACGAAGATCTTTACGGAACCCGCGCCAAGCGGCACTCCCGCACAGCAGTTGACCCTGGGCGGATTGGCAGTCGATCCGACCGGCAATGTCTTCTTCACCGATGCCTCCATCGATTCAACCAGCAAGATTTACTTCTCCAACCTCAACGAACTGCTGGTTTCGGGTTCAACATACCCTGCAACGGCTACAGTTCTCTACACCAACACGCAGAGTACGCCGGGTCAGTACGTTGACACGATTGATGGCGTAGCGGTTGACCAAACCTCGGGCACCGTTTACTTCGTGGATAACTACAGTGGCGTCTTTGCCTTCCCGAACAACGGCTCGGCAATTCCAATGACCAACGGCCAGCCTACCGCGCTCTATGAAGTATCGAGCGTGGGCGGTAAGATTCTAGGCCTTGATGCACACGGCAACCTGTTCGGTTCCGCTTACGTCGGTGGTGACGCCATCTTCTTCACGGGTGTCAACAACGTAACTGTTCCGCAAACCACGTTGAATGTAGCCTCCAATGCCACCATCAACGCGATTCTGAACGATAAGTCCTGCACAAGCCCGGTGGTAACGGTCAATTCGGACTCGGCTGCCTTCACCGCGACCGTGAGCGGCACTTGCTCGAGCATCGCGTTAGGCGGCGCTTCGATACCTGGAACGGTGACATTCACGCCAACCGCATCCACACCCACCACGCAAACTGCAACGCTGACTGCCACGGACAATGCTGGAAGCATCGGAACCGCAACCGCGACCGGCACACTTTCCCCGCTGACGGCGCAGACCATCAGCTTCACGGCGCCGACAGTGACCTCCTACACAGTAGGCGCGTCACCGATCACGGTCACCGCAACCTCGACCTCCAACCTGACGGTTACGCTCACTCTTGACGGAAGCTCGACCGGCACGGGAACGTTTGTCGGAGGCGTGCTGACCATTACCGGCCCGGGCACCTTCATCATCGATGCCAATCAGGCGGGAAATGCCACCTATGCGGCTGCATCGCAAGTGCAGTTGACTATCACCGCTACCAATCTGACGGCGCAGACCATCAACTTCACGGCGCCCACAACAACCACCTACACCTACGGCGCGGCGCCAGTGACAGTCACCGCGAGTTCAACCTCCGGTTTGACGGTTGCACTCACGCTTGACAGCAACTCGACTGCCGGCGCGGGATCGCTTTCCAGCGGCGTGCTGACCATTACCGGCCCAGGCACCATCATCATTGATGCCAATCAGGCGGGAAATGGCACCTATGCGGCTGCCACGCAAGTGCAGTTGACCCTCACGGTCAGTGCAGCGACGCAGGTCATTACCATCACTGAGCCGACTACCACCACCTATACCTACGGCGTTGCCCCCATTACGCTTGCGGCAACCAGCACCTCAAGCAATCCAGTGGTCTTCACCGTGGATGCAGCATCGACGGCAGGCGCTGGCTCCATCAGCGGCAGCACACTCACGGTAACTGGCGTGGGCACCATCATTGTGGATGCCAACCAGGCGGCTACCGCGGATTACACAGCGGCTGCTCAAAAGCAGTTGACCCTCACGGTGAATCAGGCGACGCAGACCATCGCCTTTACCGCACCCACCATCACGACTGTAAACTTCGGCGTTGCTCCCATCACGTTGGCGGCAACCGGCGGCGCTTCCTCCAGCCCAATCGTCTTCACCGTGGATGCAAAATCTACGGCAGGCGCGGGAACGATCAAAGGCAGCGTTCTTACAGTAACCGGCGTGGGCACCATCATCGTGGATGCCAACCAGGCTGGTACCGCGGATTACTCCGCCGCAGCCCAGCAGCAACTGACCATCACCGTTAAGCAGGGCGCAGCCGTCGCTACACCGGTTTCGTCTGTAACGACTGGCGGCACGGTTTACACCACGGGTGGCACTCCGATCACTCTGACTTCAACCACTACGGGTGCGGCGATTTACTACACCCTTACCAGCGGCTCGACCGGCACCACGCCGACCACTGCTTCGACCCTGTACACCTCAGCCGGTATTCCGATACCGACCACGGTGGGCACCTATACAATCGAGGCCATCGCAGTGGAAACCGGCTACGCATCCAGTGCCGTAGCCACCACCACCTTCACCGTCAGCGCCATTCCGCCGAGTTTCAGTCTGAGCTTCTCCATCCCGTCGCTTACCATCACGAATGGACAAGGTTCAGGCAGTGACACCATCACGGTTAACCCGGCAGGCGGATACAACGCACCCATCACCTTCGCTTGCACGCAGGTTCCGGCAGGCGTCACTTGCAGCTTCTCTCCGTCCACCATTACACCGAATGGCGGACCTGTAAGCACAACGCTCACCGTTACCTCCGCTACGGCGACTGCTCTTGGCAACCACTCCAACCCGCTGTTCCCAGCCGGAGCCACGTTGGCGGCCGCTCTCTGCTTCTTCGGATTCAGAAAGCGCCGTAACCTGAAGCTCCTGGTTTTGGTCGCAGTCAGCTTTGTGGGACTGGGCCTCTTCACCGGGTGCAACCATACCTACAACGGTTCTGTGCCCCCGCCCATCACTGAGACGGTTGTGGTGACTGCCACCTCCGGCTCGTACCAGCAGACGGCGAGTTTCCAACTCACGCTCGTCAGCCCCAACCAGCAATAAGCCTGGCAACAACGCAAGCAGCCACAACGGCCTCTCCCCTTGGGAGAGGCCGTTGTGCAAGACAAAGGCAAGCTTTCGCGGCAATCGCAAATTTCAACAGCCTGCTAAACTTGATAAACGAGTCCCCGCTAGCGTATTTGGGGATAAAAAATCAGAGTCGTAAACCAGGAAGAAGCATGAACAACAGCTATGCGCGCAGGATGAGCGCGATGCGCCCGTCAACCATTCGCGAAATCCTCAAGGTGACCGAGCAGGCCGACATCATCTCGTTTGCGGGTGGTCTGCCCGCGCCGGAACTCTTTCCAGTGGCAGAGGTTGCGGCAGCCGCGGAGCGAGTGCTGCGCGAAGGCGGTCCGGGTGCGCTTCAGTACGGTCCCAGCGAGGGTTTTGCGCCGCTTCGGGAGTGCTGCGCCGAAGAGTCACGCAAGCGAGGCATCCGCTGCACGGCCGACGACATTCTAATTACCACTGGCTCGCAGCAGCCTCTTGACCTGGTAAGCAAGATCTTTCTGGATGCGGGCGATTGCGTGCTGACCGAAAGCCCCACCTACATGGCGGCGCTTCAGGCCTTCCAGTGCTACGAGGTTCGCTTTGCCGCCGTACCAACGGATGAAGGTGGCCTGATTCCCGAGGCTTTGCCGGAGTTGATCGAGCGCGAGCGGCCCAAATTTCTCTATACGATTCCCAGCTTTCAAAACCCAACTGGCGTGACGCTGACTGCCGAGCGCCGCCTGAAGCTCTACCAGATCGCGGCCCACTACGGGCTGATTGTGCTGGAAGACGATCCTTATGGGGCGCTGCGCTACTCAGGAAAGAATATTCCGCCCATCAAGTCCCTGGATTCGGAAGGGTTGGTGATCTATCAAAGTACCGTTTCGAAGACTATCGCGCCTGGGCTGCGGATCGGCTGGGTGATCGCCTCCGAGGAGATTCGCCGCAAATTGACGATTGTCAAGCAAGCGGCCGACCTGCACACTTCAAGCCTTGACCAGCGGATCGCCCACCGCTACCTGACCGACTTCGACAGCGAGACGCACGTCGAGCGCATCCGCCGGTCCTATGGGGAGCGTTTTGCGGTTATGGACGCAGCGCTCCGCGAGACGATGCCGCAGGGCTTTACTTGGACCCATCCTGAAGGTGGAATGTTTTTGTGGGTCAGTTGCCCGGAGGGGGTAGACACCAGCGAACTGATGCTGGAGGCTCTCAAGCGGAAGGTCCTCTTTGTGCCGGGACGGGATTTTTTCCCAGACGCCAGCGGTCAGCGCTTCATGCGGCTGAATTTCTCGAACGCAACAACCGAGCAGATCCGGGAAGGTATTGCTCGCCTGGCCGAGGTCTGCCGCATAGCGATCGACGCGTCTGCCGTGTTAGCCTGCTGAACGGCGAAGCCTTTACGCAGGTTGTTGCTAAGACTCGATCATGTGCCTGGCTGCTCAGGCCCCTAGAAGGAGACTCGATGAACTATCTTCGTTTGATGTCGATTTTGATTCTGGCGGCTTCCACCGCATTTGCGCAGACGCCCAATGCAGTCAAGCCAACGGCGCCGGCTCCAATCCAGAGCTTCGATCCCTCCGCGATTGACAAGAGCGCAGACCCCTGCGCGGATTTCTATCAGTATGCCTGCGGCAACTGGTTGAAGAACAATCCGGTTCCGGGCGATCAGACGAGTTGGGCGCGCTCCTTCTCACTGCTTCAGGAACGCAACCGCTATCTGCTTTGGCAGGAATTGGATTCCGCGGCGGCGCATCCCGCGAGTGCGCTGGAAAAGCAATACGGCAACTACTTTGCCGCCTGCATGGATACGGATTTGATTGAGAAGAAAGGCATCGAGCCGCTGCAACCGGTCTTCCAGCAGATAGAGGCATTCAAGGACACGCACAACCTTGCCGCACTTGTGGGTGAGTTGGAGGCCGAGGGCAACGCAGTGACGATCTTCAACTTTGACGTGGAGCTGGACGACAAGGATTCGAGCAAACAGATTGCCGTAATTGGCCAGAGTGGCCTCTCGCTGCCCGACCGCGACTACTATCTCGTGGACAATGCGGCCTTTCAGGAGATTCGCAAACAGTATGTTGCGCACGTGACCAAGATGTTTACACTGGCTGGCGATACGCCGCAGAAGGCGGCTCAGGAAGCGGCGGCGGTGTTGGAGATTGAGACCGCCCTGGCCAAGGCCTCGACCAGCCGGACCGACCTGCGTGATCCAGCCAACCGATACCACATTCTCACCGTTGCGGATCTCCAGAAACTGGCTCCGAACTTCGATTTCCCGCTCTATTTCAAGGACATCAAGGTCCGTTCCTTCGATACGCTGAATGTGGCCACGCCGGATTTCTTCAAGGGATTGGAGGAGCAGATCGGCAAGGAGCCTGTTGAATCCTGGAAGTCGTACTTCCGCTGGCACACGCTGCACAGTGCGGCTCCGAACCTTCCCAAGGCATTTTTCGATGAGAACTTCGCGTTTTTTGGAAAGACCCTCAATGGCCAGAAGGAGCCGACGCCGCGCTGGAGGCGCTGCACCCGCATGACTGACGAGGCGCTGGGCGAAGCGGTTGGACAGGATTGGGTGAAGCGGAACTTCCCGCTGAACGCCAAGACCAGCATGGACCGGCTCGTGGCTGCTCTGGAGAAGAGTCTGGGCGACGACATCAAAACCCTGCCATGGATGAGTGAAGCCACCAAGAAGGCGGCGGAGGAAAAGCTGGCTTTGATCCGCAAGAAAATCGGCTACCCGGAGAAGTGGCGCAGCTACGAGGATCTCAAAGTGGAGCGCAACGACCTGCTGGGCAACCTGAGCCGCAGCCAGGCATTCGAGGACCAGTGGAACCTCAATCACCTGGGCAAGCCAGTGGACGAGAAGGAGTGGGGCATGACGCCGCCCACGGTCAACGCTTATTACGATCCATCATTCAATGACATCAACTTCCCGGCCGGCATTCTGCAGCCGCCCTTCTTCGACTTCAACATCGATCCAGCGGTGAACTTCGGCGCCATCGGCGTGGTGATTGGCCACGAGATGACGCACGGCTTTGACGACGAGGGTTCGCAGTACGACGGCCTCGGCAACCTGCGCGAGTGGCAGACGCCTGCGGACCGCAAGGCCTTTACGGAGCGAACCGACTGCGTGGCAAATGAGTACAGCGGCTTCGAGGCGGTTCCGGTCCATGGCGATCAGCCCGCGCTGAAGCTGAATGGCAAGCTCACGCTGGGCGAAAATACGGCTGACAACGGCGGTCTGCGCATCGCATATATGGCTTTGCTGGATACGCTGGCGGCGGAGGGCAAGAGCATTGATGTGAAAATAGGCGGTTATACTGAGGCCCAGCGCTACTTCTTGGGCTTTGCGCAGGTGTGGTGCGAGAATGAGACCGAGCAGCAGGCACGGCAAGAGGTGCTGACCAACCCGCATTCTCCAGGACGCTGGCGGGTCAACGGCACAGTCCAGAACTTCGACCAGTTCGGCAAGGCCTTTAGCTGCAAGCTGGGCCAGCCTATGGTGCCGGAGCACTCCTGCCGGGTTTGGTAGCGGGACGGGACTCCCAGGCAGACGAACTGCACGCATGGATTCGTGGATTTCCACGCTGGCCGCAATAATTTGAACGCGTCCAGGGTGGGGCACATGGCTTTCGTCTGCCCGGTTGACCTTCCAGTGTTCGAGGCGTCCAAGCACCAGTTACGGCCAATATCGGATAGCTGCGTCCATCCCGAAGCGCTTTCGGCCATTCGAGCCGCGAGAGGTAGAGGAAAATGGGCTGTTTTGCCTTCTCTTCGGCCAAAACTAGGCACAACCCGCCTTGGGCTTTTACAATGCAACAGGGACCAATCCCAACCCAGCTCTGCTGTGGAACTAGCAAACTTGGCGGCGCACGCCTGACCAGGATGAAGGAATCGCATGAAGTTCACGAAATTCGGCAAGGCCCTGCTGCTGAGCGCCCTCTCCGCTGGTGTCATCCTCAGCGTCACGTCTTGCATTCAGAGTTATTCGGTTGGCTACTTGTATGTGACAGGGACTGTGACGTCCGGGACCAACGGCAATGGCATCGTCAGCGGCTTCAAGATCAATCACGATTCAGGCGGCTTGACCCCCATCAACGGCCTGCCTATCTCCTCCGGCGGCTCCAACCCGGTGCGCGCCGTTCTGCTCGACGGCAGCCGCTTTCTCTATGTGCTGAACCGTGGAGTGAACAAAGAAGGCAACGGTGATTGCACGACCACCGACCCTTGCCTGAACCCCAACATCACGCAGTTTGTGGTGGGCGCCAATGGCATCCTAACGGCGCAGGAGACCTTCTTCACCCAAGGGGTAAACCCGATCCGCATGGTGAGCGATAACTCAGGAAATTATCTCTACGTCCTCGATCACGATTCTCCTGACCCCGCTTCCACCAACAGCAATCCCATCGCTGCTACCAAGAATTCGTATTGCGCTGCAGCCCTCACCGGAGCGACGACCTGCGGCGACATCACGGCCTTTCAAGTCAATGCAACTACTGGCCGCTTGAGCCTGGTTGTGAACGATCAGGTGACTTCGACGCTGGGCGGCGGGAATTCGCCACTGACTTACTTTCCAGTCCCCGTCAATCCTATCGACTTTGTCATGGTCCGGCAGCCTGCTCGACATTGAGCGGCACACCGGCGACCGGCGATGTGGTTTTCCCCTACGTGTACAACTCCACCAACGGGCAGTTGACGGTCAATCAGAACAGCGCGCAGTCGCTCACGAACACCCAGAACGCCAATGGGCAGGTGGACAATGCCACGGCCATCGTGAGCGCCGGCGGTTACGTTTATGTGCTGGACAACGAGCCGATCAAGGTCAACGGCTCGGTCGCTTCGCAGAGCCAGATTCTGCCCTTCTCGATAGGCTCTGGCGGAGCACTTGTGCCGGCGGTTAGCGGACCGATTCCCGATGACGCCACGCAGTCCAACCCCATTTTCTTGGCCGTCGAGAGCAAGGACAAGTGGCTCTATGTGGCCAATCAAGGGAATCTGAGCACTCCGACACTAGCCGTTGAGCGGCATCTCCGGCTACGTGATCAACAGCCCCTTTCAGCCAACAGAAATGGCGGGAACGCCGATCAACTTTCGGCAGCTGGCGGCGGCCCGCAGTGCCTGGTTGAAGATCCTTCCAATCAGTACTTCTACACGGCGAACTTCATCGATTCAACGGTTACCGGCCAGAGCCTTAACGAACAGTCGGGCAACCTGACGCCGCTCAACCAATCCACGAAGGCGCCCACGCAGTACTCTCTGAATGGTCCGGCGACGTGGTGTCTGGTGGATGCACGCATCGATTGAGCTGGAGTGCCAATTCCTTAGTGCCTGGGTGTAGCGGCAGGTTCCTGCCCCAGGCTTGGATCAACAAGATTGCACCGCAATCTTCAAGATCGCAGCAGCAGACCGGGATACCGTATAAAGCTGGATGGTCCCGGTCTTCGATCTCAAATCTGAATGGATTGCGCGCCAAGGATTCCGGCGCGCTGATGAAAGATGCGCATGAAGTTCAACAAAACGAGCCAACTGCTGCTGGTTTCCGCGGCCAGTCTACTGGCGGCCGGAGCGCTGGCCGCCTGTGCCGACGCCACCGTGGATTTTGTCTACGTGGCCAGTTCCCAGGCCGCGGGACCCAACAACTATGGTGAAATCAATGTCTACACCATCAATCAGGTCTCCGGAGCCTTGCGCCAGATTCCCACATCGCCCTTTCCCTCGGCCGGACGCAAGCCGGTGGCGGAAGCGATCTCCCAGGACAACACAAATCTGTATGTGGTCAATCAGGACGACAATACCATCGTCCAGTTTTTGATCGGCCCCGATGGCAAGCTTTATCCGCAGAACACCGTGAATACCCCAGGTATTTTTCCTCTCGCAGTCGCTGTGAGCGCCAACTATCTATTTGTCACCGATACTTACCAGCTACTCTCCTGCACAGCCGCAGATCCCTGTTCCGGGTCTATAGGCGTCTTCCCAATTCTGACCGCCGCGCAGGCTGCGGCGCTTACACCGGCGCAGATTGCCGGTACCCTGGGTCCGGCGGTGGCCAATGCAGCCAATGATTTGGATTATTGGCCGTTGCAGCTCACAGGCAATCAAGCCAAGGACATTGTCGTTCCAACGGGGATCAATGTTTCCTCCTCCGGTGCAAACGTTTATGTTTCCGCCTACGACACAACAGCCAACGCCGGTTATGTCTTCGCTTTTTCAGTTGACTCCGGCAGCGGCGTTCTTTCCGCCGTGCCCGGTTCGCCCTTTTCCGCCGGAGTTCACCCCTCGGCCATTGCCAGCAATTCCGCAGGCAGCTTTATCTACGTGACGGACTTCACCAGCGGCAATATTCTCGGCTTCTCGGCTGCGTCGGGGGTTCTTACCCAATTGAGCGGCACATATTCCTCCGGCAATCAACCTTCTGCCATCGCGGTCGATCCCAAGTATCCTTATGCCTTCGTCGCCAACTCGCTGGATGGGACAGTGACCTCCTATTCCATCGGCGTCAACGGCGCGCTTACCAACCTTGGAACCTTCGCCACGGGTGTCGATCCAGTGGCCATCGGGATCGATCCGGGAACCAGCCACTTCGTCTTCACCGCCAACTTCCTGGGCAACGGAGCTTTTGGCACGGTCTCCGATTTCGAACTGAACACCGACACCGGTTTGCTCGTCAACGCGCAACACTCGCCCTTCAACTCCAATGCCCTGCCGACCGCAGTGGCAGCGGTTCCGCATACGCCGTCTCGGTAATCCAAGGCGTGGCTTGACTCTAGCAACACCCCGTTCCGGGCTTTTACAATACCCACGGGGCAACTCAACCAGTTATTCCTGGGCGCGGATCTGCGCGGCCCACGACGAAGGAAGCGCATGAAGTTCAGCAAATTGAGCCAGCTATTTCTGGTCTCTGGCCTCGGCCTCTCGGTGGCCGTTCTCCTCTCTGCTTGCGACATTGTCACTGTGGATTATGTGTACGTGGCCAGTTCTGCCGGGTCGGGTAGCTCCTCGAACGGTCAGATTGATATCTTCGCGGTCGACTCAGCCTCCGGAGCAATGCGCTCGATTGATTCTGCCGTTTCCTCTGGCGGGGTGAATCCAGTCTCCATTACAGTCGATCCGGCTTATGCGAATCTGTACGCCGCCAATGCGGCAAGCAACTCCATCGTCCACTTTGCCATCGGCCTCGACGGCGGATTGACGCAGAAGGATTCGATAACACTGAGCACCGCGCCCGTGGCGATTGCTGTGAATGCCGCCGATACTTACTTGTATGTGATCTCTGGAACCACTTCAGCCACACTGACAGAGTATCCTCTCTCCTCTGGGGCGATTGGAACCGCACCGGCAGGCTCGTCGCCGCTGAACGTTGGAAGCGACACGATCCTCTCCACGGGCCTCACTGTCCTGGCCAATAACTCAGCCGTCTTCGTTTCTGCCTATGATCAGTCGGCCTACAACCCGGGATGCACTCCAACACCGCCTGCTACGACATGCACCACCAGCACGGTCAATCCCGGATGGGTCTTCGGCTTCTCGGTTGGCAGTAACGGATCACTGACAGCGGCCGCGGGCAGCCCCTGGAAGGCAGGCATCAAGCCCAGCGCCATTGTCTCCGATCCCACCAACCGCTTCGTCTACGTGACTGACTACGCTTCCAATGAACTGATCGCGTACACGATCCTGGACGGCGACACGCTGAACTTCCTGCCCAACGGCCCCTTCAAGACAGGCAACGAACCATCCGCCATCACCATCGATCCGCGCGGCAGGTTCATCTACTTGACCAACGAGCTGGACAACACGGTTTCGGCTTTCGCGATCGATCTGCCGACAGGAACACCCACTACCGTGATCAATGTTACGGGCAGTCCGAATAACTCTACCGATACGGAACCGGTTGGCTTGATCGTGGATCCGGCCCTGGGCCGCTACGTCTACACCGTGAATTATCTTGGAAACTCGGTAACCGGCTTCGCCCTGGACCCGACTGCGGGTTCGTTGAAAGTTACTGAGGCGTCGCCCTATCCCACAGGTTCAAAACCCTCTGCGATCACCGCCATTCCTCACGGCAACCATGCCTCCCAGGTAGCCGAATAATCTCGTTGCGGCAATCATCGCAAATAAAGCCCAGCCTACCCGGCTGGGCTTTATTTGCGGCGCGGATTTTTCCACAGCAGAATGAAACGATCTTCAGCGGATTCGCACTATCGAGTGTAGCTTGAAGTGGATTTTTTGCTGGAAGGAATTTCGATGGCTTTCCAAAACGACAAAAGCGCGGAGACTGCCGGTAGCTGCATGGAGCAGGAGAGTTTACGGCTGAAATCTGCGCTGGCATGGAAAGCCTCAGATCTGAGAGAGTCTTCATCCAGTGCATCGAGTTCTTCAAGTGCCCATCAATTCAGGCCGTCCAGTCAGGCTGACTCGGCAATCGACAGAAAACTTTCCGTTCCAGCGGAAACTTCTACTCCGCTTTCTCCGGCCGAGTTGCATTCGGTCTATGCCGGAACATCGGTTCCACCCCATCGTTATTTGGCCACCGCGCTGATTGCGGCGCTTCATTCGCCGGAGATTGCCCTCGATCCGGCGCAATGGTTTACCGGTATAGAAGATATTGATCTCTCCAGCGTGGTTGGAATCTGGCTGAGAACCAATGGCGATACCACTTTTGAACAATTGAAAAGCATTGAGATTGATCTGCGCGCCAGCCAGTTGACGGCGGTGCTGACGATCAAGCAGTGCATCGGCTACTCGGGCGGGCCATCCTCTGTGGGCAGTCGAGAGTATGTGGCTTTTTGGGTTGACTGGGGTGGAGGGTTCCAGTATGAAGGAACTGCCTCGGCGGTAGTGCATGATTTTGGCGCCCAGTCTGTCGCGGGTCAGGAATGCCGAGTCAATCTGGCGGTTGATCTGGCATCAAGGCTGAAAGCACGAAGCGAGGCAGCCCCAATCAAGTTGCGGGCCGTCCTCTCCTGGAACGTGCCGCCCTCGGTTCTCCATCCATACGCACAGCCTGTGTGGGGCAACAGCTTGAACCGCAGTGTGGAGGTCTCCTCTCTGGTGGCTTCTATCCACGCTGGAGAGACAGGCATACTTGCCGGCACAGACTGCCGCAACTCCGCAATTCAATTCAATGCCAATGGCCATAAAGATCGCGGCCCGTTGTTCACGCAGTATCGCTGGGGTCTGCCCGATCTGATTCGCGATGCTGCTTCCTTCTGACCCACATGCGAGTGGCCTCTGCCGGCTCGCAAAATGCCGAAAGATTGACTGGCTTCCCCCAAACGCAGACGGGGTTTGTTTTCCCAAGCAGGGTCCGTCCGCAGCCACACAACCGAAGGGAGTAATACTGCAATGGTTGCCTTCACAGATGTTTGGTTTTTTGTTCTCTGCGCCTTGGCTGTTTGGCGTGTTGCCCACTTATTGATTAGCGAGAATGGTCCCTGGAATCTGGTCTTGAAAATGAGAACCGCCTTCGGCTTTGAAGTCTTGAGCCATCCGGCAACCTGCTTCTATGGGCTGAGCTTTCTGGCCGCGCTGCCTCCAGCACTGTGGATGAGTTCGAGCCGTATTGGGTTTGCAATACAGTGGATGGCGTTGTCGGCAGCGGCTAGCCTGCTTGAAAAGATCATGCAAATGCCGCATAGAAAGCTGCAAAACTATCCACTCCCCGCTTCGTATCTGGATAAAGTGATCCGCGGCATATAGATCGAGGTCCATCGCAATTCTCAACAAAGAAGAAAACCCACTCATGCCTTGGTCCTCCGTGTGAGTTGCAGAACTGCGGCATAATTCCCATAAATAAAATCTCTTTTATGTTCACTACAAGGCCGAGTCTTGTGGGCGCGACTACAATTCGGCAGAAAGGATTGCTGTTAAAAAAGGCTAAATACGGTTGTACTTCGGGGACTCAAGAATTGATGCATTCGAGTCCCCTCCAGTGATATACTTGGGTCCACTCGACTATACGGAGACCTCGGTGCAGTTCTGTGTTTTTGATGCCGGTTACGTCAGTAATCTCTGCGCGGGTGACCCAAAGACGCAGGCGCACTTTTATGCCTATTTTTCAGAGTTGCTTCAGATCAAACTGCGCTCTCGCCTTCAATCTACGCAGGCCATTGAGGATGTGCGCCAGGAGACTTTTACGCGCGTCTTCACCGTGCTGCGCAAGGATGGCTTGCGCCAGCCGGAGCGCCTGGGCGCCTTCGTGAACATGGTTTGCAATCACGTACTCAGTGAGCATTACCGTTCATCAAGCGGCAGTGAATCGTTGGATATGGAAGGACGGCCAGAGCTGCCTGACAAGACCGCCAGTGCGTTGGATGTAGTTGCCGCAAAGCAGATCAAGGAAAAGGTCCACGCAATTTTGACGAAACTATCGCCGCGCGACAGTTCTCTGCTGAAGGCTGTCTTTCTGGATGAGTGCGACCGCGACGAGGTCTGCCGGAAATTTGGCGTGGACCGCGATTATCTGCGCGTGCTGCTGCATCGCGCCAAGCAGGAGTTCAAGATAGAATTTGTGAAGCGAATGGGAAATCAGTTCCCACTGGGCGGAAATTCATAAAAAATTGAAACGTTTGTTCGGCTGCGGTCACTATCCACACGTTGGATCGTACTGAGGAATGAAAAATGGACCACAACGAAGCATTACAACAGATGGCCGCCGAGAGTTACCTGCTGAACGAACTATCGCACGATGCGCGCGAAGCCTTCGAAGAGCATCTCTTTGATTGCCCCGAGTGCGCCTTTGATCTTCGCGCCGGAGTTGCGTTTGTGGATGAAGCCAAGGTTCAACTGCCCAAGCTGGCGCCAAACGCGCCCGCACCGCTTGCGGCCCAGGGACGTCTCGCCAAAGTGAAGCGCGAATGGTGGCTTAGCTGGCTTCAACCGTCTTTTGGCGTTCCCGTATTTGCCGCGATGCTGCTGTTGATCGGCTACCAGAATCTTCTGGTTCTGCCAGGACTGCGAGAAGCGGCCACTCAGCCCCAGCTACTTGCCTGGGTGCCGCTGCATGGAAGCATGCGAGGCGCTCCACTGGCGATCACCGCCGACCGCAAGCATGGAGTGGCGCTGCCCGTCGAATTGCCTCAGCCGCCTAGCCCAGGCGCTTATCCTCCTACTCCCTCAGCCTCATGGATGCGCAAGGGAAGCAATCCTGGACCGGTTCCGCGATCGCTCGCAGCGATGACGCCAACGAAGAGCAGAGGCTCTCCCTGCTGATTCCCGCTGCCTTGCTGCGCAACGGCAGGTATACAGTGACGGTTGCCGGAGTGACGCCGCTGGGTGAACACACAATGATCGACCAGTACTCCTTCGATCTTCATTTGATTGATTGATAGGTTTACGTCAGCATTCAATGATCCACACTGCAAAAGTCCGAGGTCCTCGGTTTTTTGCCTTGATCGTGGTTCCATGCGGAAGTTGATTTGGAGAGCACCCGTCAGGTTGTTTTCGCCTTCAAAGACAGAGTGTGAAATTTTAGAGTAAAGCTTGAAATCACAGCGGCGGGCCAAAAAGAAGATAGCCTTGCATCTAGGCAGTGTGGCAGACTAAAGGAGAGCAGAGGAGATCTTTCTATTGAAGACTATCAGGTTTATTTCGCTGGCCATTTTGCTGGCACTTGGCGTAGGTACTACCCTCGCTGCCAACCGGAAGATCTATCCCGATCCCTCCCAAGCACAAGCCGATCTGGCCGCTGCCCTCAAGACGGCTGCCAGCGCCCACAAGCGCATCCTGCTGGACTTTGGCGGAGACTGGTGCGGTGACTGCCAAGTGCTCGATATCTACTTTCACGATACCGTCAACCGGCCGATTCTGGAGACGAATTTTGTGCTGGTCCATGTGAACATCGGGCACATGGACGCTAATGTGGATCTGGCCGAGAACTACGGCATCCCGCTGCACAAAGGCGTGCCGGCGCTTGCCGTGCTTGACGAGCACGGCAAACTGATCTACAGCCAGAGATCGGGTGAATTTGAAGACATGCGGCATTTGGAGTCGTCCGCGTTGACTAAGTTTCTGCTTCAATGGGAGCGGTAAGGTGTGAATCCGTTTCCTTTAGCTGTCGCGCGGCATAATCCAGAATGATTGCACGAGAAATCACGCAACATCTACTCGGCCTTTGCAACGCGCAAAGACCTGTATATTCAAACTGAAGGTCCGACTCGTCAAGCTGTGTAAAGCCAACGGAGCCTGTGTTGTACACGGATCTACAGGAACGGTTCTTCGGCGAGGAAGTTCGCTCCGGAGTTATAGCGCATCCTCTCGAAAAAAGCGGACCAAGGCGCAGGCTGGATCAAGCAGCCGGTTGAAGCGCCCTCCTCCGTTTTTTATATCTGGCTCGCATCAAGAACCGCCGGTTGCACCCTGCACATCTCCAGGGATAGTAGCCGAGGAGGTTGTAGAGAACTTTTTCGAGGACCCCTCGGCGCTTCGAACGTTCGATTCCGTCATAGTGGCATTTTGGACATTCCATGAGAATTCTCCTGTTGGGGGGTGAGAGAATCTGTACCTAGAGGATACCTAATTGAATGCGATTGTCAAATCATACTGAAATAACTTACCGGATGATAAGGAAGAAACAAGGGTTACAGCCATATTGGAAGGAGATCCAGCAAAGTAAACGTATAAATTGAAAATCTAATTAGAGAATTAATATCCATTTTCGCGGACAATGCAAGTTGATAAGTAAGCGGAATCGAAGGCATTCGAAAATAACTTTCATGGCAAATTGGCGGTAGCCGGTAGAAGACTGGTCCCCGCAATTCTCATTCGCATTCTTCTAGAACACTTCAAGTCTATGCAACGCGCCGCAGAGCGGCCCGGCACCTGTAAACAGAAGTGCATTCATGCCAACAGCAATAGCCCCTTCCACATTCTCCGCGCGATCATCGATGAAAAGAATCCGCTCCGCCGGCCGGCCTAAAATATCCAACGCCCGCCGATAGATCGCTGCATCCGGCTTGCGCAATCCAAGATAGCAGGAACTCAACGCCACTTTGAAATAATTGCGCAGGCCAAAATGCTCGAAGCGGAACTCATTGGTCTCTTTCGCTTCGTTGTTCAACGCGCCCACCAGACACCGACCCGAAGCGGCAATCTGCTCAAGGACGCCAATTGCTCCATCTGGGAGCAGTTTCGATCCAGCGCAGATTGCCGCGAAGAACTCATCGGGAGTGAAGTCGCGCGCCTCATAAAAAACCGTTGCATCCAAATAACTTTGCAAGGGAATCGCGCCGCTCTCCCAGGCGCGATACGGAGCAACGTGGCGGGCTTCAAACTCAGCGCGGTCAACTCCGAAGCGTTCAAGCACCACTGCGCGCTCGCTGGAATCCCAGCCGTTGGTGAGCAGCACCCCGCCTACATCAAAGAGAATTACATCGAAAGGAAAGATTGCTGCCTCCTGCAGAACCATGCCGTCAGCGCTGATACTTGGCCTCGATGGCCAGCACCTTGTTGAATCGCCTTACAAAACGTTCCTCTGTCGCGATAAACTTTGCCGCAATGAAGCGGTCCACCACTTCAAAGGCCAGCGCCGAGCCGACGATGCGCGCGCCCAGGACGCAGACATTCATGTCGTCATGCTCCACGCCCTGATGCGCCGAATATGTGTCGTGGCACATTCCTGCGCGGATGCCGGGAATCTTGTTGGCGGCGACGCAGACGCCGACGCCCGAGCCGCAGATAAGGATTCCTCGCGGCGCAACACCCTGTTTGAGTGCTTCACCGACCTTTTCCGCAAAGTCCGGATAGTCGTCGGGCAGGTCCGCGCTATACGCGCCCAGATCCACTAGATCATGGCCTTTCTGGCCGAGGTAAGCACGGACCTCCTCTTTCAAGAGGAAGCCCGCATGGTCGGACGCGATGACGAGTTTCAAAATACACTCCTTCGGAGTTGAGGGACCAGGGACCAAGGGACCAGGGAACAGCCGATTTACACGGTTCAACTAACTTCGAGTCCCTCGGTCCCCTGGTCCCTGTATTACTTCACCAGCTTCTTGGCTCGCGCCGCCACATTGGCCGCAGTGAAGCCTAGTTCTGCCAGAACCTTTGGCCCTGGAGCGGATGCGCCGAAGCGATCTAAGCCGATCACTTCGCCATCCGAACCGGCATATTTCCACCAGCCCAGCGTTGCGCCGGCTTCGACAGCCAGTTTGGGCACGCCGCCGGGGAGCACGGAAGCCTTGTATTCGGCCGTCTGCTCCTCGAATAGTTTCACACTGGGGAAGCTGACTACCCGCGCCCGGATTCCCTCGGCGGCCAGTAGTTTGGCGGCCTCGACGCAGGGCCAGACTTCGCTGCCTGTGCCGATCAGCACAACTTGCGGCTTATCTGCCTCTTGAAGGATGTAAGCGCCCTTGCTCACTCCGCCGTATACATCGACCGAGGTGGGATCGATTACCGGCAGATCCTGGCGGCTGAGGGCAAAAAAGCTCGGTCCGGGACGTTCCAAGGCCAGCCGCCACACCGCCGCCGACTCATTGGCGTCCGCAGGCCGGAAGTCGGTCATGCCCGGAATGGCGCGCAGTCCCAGCAGTTGCTCGATGGGTTCATGCGTTGGTCCATCTTCGCCTACGGCAACCGAGTCATGCGTATAGATGAAGAGAGAGTGCAACTGCATCAGCGCGGCCAAGCGCATCGCCGGTTTGGCGTAATCCGAGAAGACAAAAAAAGTGGAACCGAAGGGGATCAGTCCTCCGTGCGCCGCAATGCCGTTCACCGCCGCCGCCATGCCGAACTCGCGCACGCCAAAGAAAACATTGCGCCCGGCTGGGTCCTCATGGAAGTTTGCTCCTGGCTTGAAGAGAGTCTTGGTGGAGGAGGTCAGATCGGCCGCGCCGCCAAAGAGTTCTGGAACCGCCTCGGCAATGGCATTCAGAACCACGCCGCCAGAGTTGCGTGTAGCCTGCGCCTTGCCCGCCGGGAAGCTGGGGATCGCCTTCTCCCAGCCAGCCTTCAGCTCTCCCTTCTGGGTGCGCTCAAACTCCTCCGCCAACTCTGGGAAGGCCGCAGCATATCCGGCAAAGAGCTGCTTCCACGCAGCTTCCTGTCCCGCGCCTGTTTCGATGGCCTTGCGCCAGTTGGCCAGCGCTGCGTCGGGCACGATAAAACTTTGGTCTTCCGGGAAGCCGAAGAACTTCTTGGTCGCGGCTACTCCCTCCGCGCCCAGCGGCTCGCCGTGTGATTTATTGCTGCCGGCCTTGGGGCTGCCGTAGCCGATGATAGTGCGCACGGCGATCAGCGAGGGCCGGGTTGTCTCGGCCTTGGCGGCTGCAATCGCGGCTGCAATCGCCGCCAGATCGTTGCCGTCCTCCACGCGCTGCACGTGCCAATGATAAGCCTCGAAGCGCTCCAGCGCATCCTCGGTATAGCTCAAACTGGTTGGTCCGTCGAGCGAGATCAAGTTATCGTCATACACAAAGGTCAGCTTGCCCAGGCCGAGTGTTCCAGCAAGCGAAGCAGCCTCGTGCGAAACGCCTTCCATCAAATCGCCGTCGCCGAGCAGAGCATACGTATGGTGGTCCACCACACTAAAGCCTGGGCGGTTATACACTGCGGCCAGATGCTTCTCGGCGATGGCCATTCCGACAGCCATCGCGATTCCTTGGCCCAGCGGACCCGTGGTCACTTCGACGCCGTCCAGATGGCCGCTCTCCGGGTGTCCGGGTGTGCGCGATCCCCATTGGCGGAAGCTCTTCAGGTCATCCAGCGATACATCGTAGCCGGAGAGAAAGAGCGATCCATAGAGCAATGCCGAAGCATGGCCGTTCGACAGCACGAAGCGATCCCGATCAGCCCACTTGGAGTGCTTTGGATTGTGCTTCATCAGCTTATTAAAGAGCAGATAGGCAATCGGCGCGCAGCCCAGTGGAGCGCCGGGATGGCCGCTATTGGCTTTTTGCACGGTGTCCACGGCAAGCAACCGCAGAGTGTTGATGGCCAGTTGATCGAGGGAGGATTCCGCGAGTGTGGATGTCATGCCTATATTGTAACCAAATGCGACGGCCATCGCCCTTTTCTCAATCGTTCATCTACTCCTCAGATTCGTCAAAGCGTGCGCGAACAGAAGTCTCTTGTAAAGAGCTTTTGGCTAGCCTCCAGATTGGTTTGCTTGAACCACACAGGATGAGAGTCAAGCCTGTGCGCCGCGATCAGAGCGGAGTGCATTGAAGCCGCGCCAGCGCCTGTCGCGCCAGATCGGCGACCGCCTTGGCCAGCGAGGGTGATGCATTCAATGACTCTGGGCGCTCCAGCCGGAGATGCAGATTTTTTGCAAACTCGCGGAAGAATATATCCACGTCATAAAGGATTTCCACATGATCGCAGAGAAAGCCGATCGGTTGCAGCAGAACCGTCTTAGCGCCTGATGCAGCGATGGCTTCGAGAGTCTCTTCGACAGTGGGTCCGAGCCACGGCCCGCCGCTGGCGCCCTGGCTCTGGAAGGCGAAGAACCACGGCCCGATCTCCGGCAAGCGCTCGGCCACCAACTCTGCCGTTCGCTTGGCTTGCTCGGCATAGGGATCAGCGCCTTGGCCTTCGACCGGTTGCACGGTGCGGACGGGAACGCTGTGCGCGGTGAAGAGCACCGGGACGGGCGCGTCAGCCTCGGCGCTGAGCCTGCTCCAGGCCGCGCGAAGGCGCTCCGCAAAGGCCTCAATCAGCAGCGGATGTTCGGCCCAGCTTTCTGTAAAGTCAAAGCGAAGGCCGGAAGCTTCAACCGCGCGGCGATAGAGACCGACACTAGTGCGAGAGTTCTGCGGCGCAAGGCAGAGGACGGCGGCTTCTTCGACTCCGTCGGCGCGCATCTGGCGGACCACATCCTCGATATAGGGGTGCCAGTTGCGCATGGCTGCATAGACGGGAACGCGCTCACCGCTGGCAGCCAGCTCGGCTTCCACCAGGCGGGCTTGTTCGAGAGTGATTTCAGTCAGCGGGCTGTGTCCGATGAGTGAGTAGCGGCGCTCGATCTCCTCGATGACCTCTTGCGGAAGCGGACGTCCGCCGGTGACGTTGCGCAGGTAAGCGGGAATCTGCTCCACGCTTTCCGGCGTGCCGTGGGCGAGCAGGAGAACGGCTTGTCTGGGCATCGATCGGCTCCTTGAGTCAGGACGGCGGCTGAGCTTCAAGGTATCCCACCCCGGCGCGAAAAACAACCACCAGGGAAGGGAGAACCTCGGCAAAAAATATTTTGTCAATGACACTTGACATTTTGCGCTAGAATAAGTAAAGTAAAGTTGTCTTTAAGTAAAGGAGACCAATCGTGAACTGCATGAAAAATCCTGCCGTGCGGCGTTACCTGGCGCGCTTTGCCGCCTCCATGGTGCTCTACGCCGCGTTTCTTGTCCTGTCCATCTGGCTCTTTGTCCACCACCACCCAACCGGCCCGGTCGCATGGCTGCTTGCCTTTCTGCCCGCGCTCGGCATCATCCTGCAAATCGGAGCCTTCGGCATGTATCTTTCCGAAGAAAAAGATGAGTTCCAGCGCAACCTGCACGTTCAAGCATTGCTCTGGGGCATCGGGGCGACGCTCTCCGTGACCGTCACCTGGGGATTTCTGGAGAGCTTCGTCCAACTGCGGCACATGGACCTGATCCTGGTCTATCCGCTATTTTGCCTACTCTCCGGCCTTGCGCTGGGCATGCAGCAAATGAGGTACAAATGAAGATCCGCCCGCGGGCCTTCTGCATTCTGCGCAGGACGAACTGGCAATCCCTCCACATTCACGCCAAGGAGAGCAATCATGGAAAGCAAATTCTCTAATCCCGCTCACCGCCGTTTTCATCGCCGCACCATGGCAGTCATGATTTCGTATGCGCTGGCTCTGGCCGTCATGAGCCTGTCGATGGACCAGCTTCGCCCCAAGGGCGTGGCGCTGGTTCTGCTGGCTCTGCTTCCGGCCTTGCCGATTGTGGCTGCTATCGGCCTCGCCGCCGTGTATCTATCCGAGCAGAAGGATGAGTTTGTGCGTACCGTGCTCATCGAATCGATGCTCTGGGGGGTGGGAGCGACGCTCATCGTCACCACCGTCTGGGGCGCACTGGAGAAATTCGCGCACATCCGGCCGATGTCTTTGTTCCTGGTCTATCCACTCTGCTGCGTCTTTGTGATCCTTGCACGAGTAGTGGTCAAGCGGAGGTACGAATGAAAAACCGGCTGAAAGTATTGCGAGCGGAGCGCGACTGGTCGCAGGCAGATCTGGCCGAGCGGCTGGAGGTCTCGCGCCAGTCGGTCAACGCTATTGAGACGGGCAAGTTCGACCCTAGCCTGCCGTTGGCCTTTCGTCTGGCGCGCTTGTTTGAGAGCTCCATCGAGGCGATTTTTACGGATGAGAATTGAGGCCTCCCCAGATCTTAAAATCGAAACCTGAGAACTCCAAACCCACGACTTCACAGGTATTTTAAAGATCATTTTGCGGCACGGACCTATACTGGCATCATGCTGACTTTCACTTCCTGCCCGCGTCTGATTACGTCGATCCTCGCCGCTGCCGGACTGGCCTGCCTGCTGGCGCAGCCGCCAGAGGCCCGCGCCTGGGGCAACAGCGGCCATCGGCTGGTGAACAAGCTGGCGGCCAGCTCGCTGCCAGCGGATGTGCCGGCCTTTCTGCGCTCGCCGGAGGCCATCGCCGAGATTGAATACCTGGGGCCGGAGCCAGACCGCTGGCGCTCGCCCGCTGAGCCGGAGCTGGCAGCCGCCCAAGCGCCGGAGCACTTCATCGACCTGGAACCGGCTGACGCGCTGGGTCCCTTGCCGCATCGGCGTCTGGACTTCGAGGCGCGAGTCTTTGCAGCGGGCGAGCGACCGGAGAAGATTGGCCTGCAACCGTGGGAGGCCACCGAGGTCTGGGAGCGCCTGAAGGCCGCGCTGCGTGAGTATCGTATGCTCTCCGCCCGCCACGAAGAGACTCGCCCCGTCGAGCAGGCGATCCTCTTCTATGCCGGATGGCTGGGCCACTACGTGGGCGACGGCTCGCAGCCGCTGCACACCAGCATTCAATACAATGGCTGGGTGGGGCCGAACCCCCACGGTTATACCACCGGCCACGAAATTCATTGGCAGTTCGAAGGTCCGTTTGTAGACGCAAACCTGCGCGAGCCAGAGGTGAGGGCGGCGATGACCCCGGCCAAGGCGCTCAGCGGCGACATCTTTGACACCTATGTGGCCTACCTGCGTCACTCGCAGAGCTATGTGGAAAAGGTCTATCAACTGGAGAAGGCGGGCGGCTTTGTGGGCGCTGGATCGCCGGAGTCGCGCGCCTTTACCGCCGTGAGGCTGGCAGACGGCGCAAGTATGTTGCGCGATATGATTTATACGGCTTGGCTGAGGAGCGCGGAGCCGGTGCATGATCCATACGCCGGAAAGTAATGTACGCGGTGTCTAGGGTACGGACACAGAGGAAGAGGAGCCGCTGTCGATGAAGAAATGCCGGAAGTTGATGACTGCGCTGTTGTGCGTTCTTTGCTTCGCAGGTGGATTGGGAGCACAGGAAGCTGCGGACGATGCAGTCTGGCGTCAGGATCTGGCGGCGTGGCGCGCGCAACGGGCAAGCGAGGTCTCCGCGCCGGATGGATGGCTGACACTGGTGGGCCTGGAGTGGCTCAAACCGGGCTTCAACTCCTTCGGCACGGCGCCGGATAACAAGATTCAGGTGCGCGCGCAGGCACCGGAACATATGGGTCTGCTGACACTCAGCGGTAAAACAGCCGGCGCACAGGTCTTGCAACTGCTCGCGCCCAGCGGCGGCTTTCCGCCGGAGCTGACCGTCGATGGCCAGCCGGCGCGCGAAGGCCAATTGGCCGTCAGCAACGCCAGGCCGCCGGTCATCGCATGGCGTGGTTTAACGCTGGCCATTCTGCCGCGCGGCGACCGTTTTGCCCTGCGCATCAAGGACTCCAATGCGCCTGCGCGTGCCGGATTTCGCGGCCTGAACTGGTATCCGCCCGACGCGCATTTCCGGGTTACCGCGCGCTGGATTCCCTTCGATCCGCCGCGCACCGAGAAGATTCCCAACGGCTTGGGCGGAACGCTCGACCTGCCCACACCGGGAGTGGCCGAATTTACGCTGGACGGGCAGTTGCTCCACCTGGCCCCGGTGATGGAGGCGCGTGACCAGAAGACTCTGTTCTTTATCCTGCGCGACACCACAAGCGAGACATCCACCTATCGAACAGCGCGGTTCCTGCACACCGGATTGCCTGATCATGGGTTGAGCCAGTCCGGAACTTTGACGCTGGACTTCAACCGGCTGGAGAATCCGGCCTGCGCGTATACCACTTACGCCACCTGTCCGGAACCGCCCGGGGTCAACCAACTCCCTGTGGCAATCGAAGCGGGCGAGCAGCTCTACGTGCGCTGATCCCGCACAATTTTCTGAAGTACGGAATCAATTAAATTTGCTAACTCCATTCATTGGGAGGTTATCGCCTGAAACTTTACACCTAGAGAATTTCTCCGAATGATATATAGAGTAGCGCCGACCTCCTGGTCGGCAGTGGCGTGGACCTCCCGGTCCACGCGGCACTCTACAACAACAGGAGAGATGCCTAAATTATCCAGGTATATCTTCAGCCCCCCGCGATTTAATCGAGTCAAAATACTTCTTCCTTTTGGCTATGGCAGGGACTCATCAAGCTGTACTACACTGAAATGCATCATGCGTATCCCCGCCAGCCTCGCCGCCTGTTTTTTTCTTGCCGCCACAACTGCGACTCTCCAGTCCCAGCCGCCCGCACCGGAGGCTCGCGCCGCTCGCGCCTATCAGACGGCAGAGCAAGAGGGTCCGTTGGCCTTGCGCGCCTTTCTGGTTCAATTTCCCAAGGGCGCCGATCTGCACGTTCACCTCTCCGGTGCGGTCTACGCGGAGACGTTTATTCGCGACGCTGCCGAGGATGGCCTCTGCGTAGACCCGGCGGCACTCAGCTTCGCCAAGCCGCCCTGTGCGCCTCCACTGGTTGAAGCCGCGAAGGTGCCCGCTGATCAGCAGCTATACGACAGGCTGATCAACGCCTTCTCGATGCGCAGCTTTGTTCCCACGCCTGGCTTCAGCGGCCACGATCAGTTCTTCTCGACCTTCGACCGCTTCGGCGGGCTGAGCAAAAGTCACACTGGCGAGTGGGTCGATGAAGTCGCCAACCGCGCAGCCGCGCAGAATCAACAATATCTTGAGCTGATGGTAACGCCCACCTTCTCGCACGCGGCTGCTCTGGCGAACGAGAATCCCATGAATAAGGATTTTGCTCTATACCGCGAGAAGTTGCTCGCTCTGGGAGTGCGCGACGAGGTTGCCGCCGACCGCGAGGCCGTCCGCTCCGCCGAAGCCCAGCGCCGTCAGATCGAATACTGCGGCACACCACAAGCCATGCCAGCCTGCCAGGTTGAGATTCGCTACATCTACCAAATATTGCGGGGCTTCTCGCCCGAGCAGGTCTTTGCGCAAACGCTTCTTGGCTTCGAAACTATCCAGGCCAGCATCGTTGCAAACGAACCCGGCTTTGTCGGCATCAACTTCGTCATGCCCGAAGACGGTGTGGTTTCCATGCGCGACTACTCCCTTCACATGAAGATGCTCGATTATCTGCACTCGGTCTATCCCCAAGTCCCGATCACGCTGCACGCCGGTGAACTGGCGCCAGGCCTTGTGCCGCCGGAGGGACTGCGCTTCCACATCCGGCAGGCCGTGGAACTGGGTCACGCCCGGCGCATCGGCCACGGCGTTGATGTGATGTATGAGGACAACGCTACCGCTCTGCTCAAGGAGATGGCCGCCAAGCACGTGATGGTCGAGGTCAACCTTAGTTCGAATGAAGGAATTCTCGGCGTCAAGGGCGCGGAGCATCCCTTTCCACTCTATCGTGCCGCACACGTTCCTGTGGCGCTCTCCACCGATGATGAGGGCGTGAGCCGCATTGACATAACCACCGAATACGTACGCGCCGCGCTCGACTACCATCTCAGTTACCAGGATTTGAAGCAGTTGGCTCGTACAGGATTGGAACACAGCTTTTTGCCGGGAGCGAGCCTGTGGGCCGCGCCGGATGTCTTTATGACAGTGACAGCCGCGTGCAAAGGCGAGATGCTCAACGCAGGCAAATCCACTCTGACCTGTAAGAATCTCTTGAACGAAAGCCAAAAGGCCGCGGCGCAATGGGAGTTGGAGCGCCGCTTTCAGGAGTTTGAGGCGAGATTTTAAGCAAGGGGAATAACATCTTTCCTTGCGGTTGTATGCGTTATTCCTTCAGCTTGCCGGTAAATTTTGTGATTAAATATAAATTACATTCGGCTTATGGATTGATAAGTTAAATTTCAAATGGTCAAGACGATACAAGTTTGAAATGCAAAGTCTCGGTAAACGCTGTCTGAGGTAGTGTTAACAGCCCATAACTGAAGTGACCGCTCGTCAATGCCGGTGCAACGCCTCGACGGCCACCTCAATAACCGCGAAGAGAACACTGACCGCCGCGAGAAATCCTTTGGCCCGCTGCCAGTTCTGCTCATGACGCTCCATGCGCCGCTCCAGTTCCGCCAGCCGACCACCGTTGCCATCGCCCATCAAGCCGGTCATCTGGGTCTTCAGAACGCTCAAGTCGCTCAGAACCTGCGCTTCGAATTCATTCATCATTTTCATCCATTGGACTCCATTCGCAATACATTTCGCAATGCAATCAAGCCGGATCCATAAGATCAAAGTGGCAGGTTGATGAACAGTGCAATTGAAAACTCGGAATAATTGGGTGGTGTCGATCCGTCGTACATCCGAATATAAAAACGGTCGGCTGCGGTTTCGCGGGAAAAAGTCATATTCGGCAAAGAAGATCTCATCACCAGGTCCGGGTCTTCACCTGGCATAAAGGCATAATCACGCCGCCGGATTTCAAAACCGCCGCCCGTGGGCGGTGTAGCATTGGCATTTATAGTTACCGCTGATCCATTCAGCGACGCCACCGTCAATGAATTCAGATTAGCCAGATAGGTTGGAGAGATCAAAGCAGGAAGCCATGTATCTGCAGGAACGGTTGTGCTCGTCTTGATGGCCAGATCGTCGGCCCAATCATTGGCGAAGGTGATCGCATATTCCACGAGATCAGGATAACTGGCTTTGTAACTTACCGTGACGGATCGCACCACAACCTGTGTATTCAGGTTCAATGAAGGTGCATTGAACAGCAGAGCGTCGCCCGGCCATACATCAGAAGCAAAACTGAATCGATTTCCTTTGTAACTTCCACTCCACAACGCGCTCACGCCTGCTGAAGCCTGTTCGATTACCTGAGAAGCGTTGCGGCAATCTGCGGAACTGCGCGCTGGCGGACTAATGACCGAGCCAATCCATGCGCATTCAGCAGGCATACCTTCTTGAGCCAACGCCGTTTGGCTCGCCATATTAACCGCGCGCCCCACAGCCCTGCCGATTGTGCGATAGCTTATACAAATCTGCTCCCCCGCCACCGGCGCATAACCTGCGTAAAAGACGACGCTTCCGGTGCGCTCTAGATGGCACTCTGCGGCCTCCGCGGTGGTGCCAACCCGGCGCGTGTATGCGCTTCCACTGGGCGGTGCGCTCACTACCCACCCTGAACCAAGATTCTTCAAGTTGAAAGCACGCATGGTTCCGATCAGATTAATACTGCTTGCGGCAACTATATTGCAAGCCGAGGGAAGGCTGGAGATTGCACCGTCATACAGAGTTATCGGTATCCCGCCCACTCCATTGACAAACTGTTGAATCTCCATTTGAATATTACCCGCTGCGGTATTTAATTGACCGCCAGCGGTAATTGCTCCACTGTCTCCAAAGGAACGATAGACAGCCAGCTCTCGTTCAATCTCCGGGCAATGCACCCGTATGCGCAATGTATATTGATAGGATGAATTGACTGCATAAGCCGTTCCTGCCGGGATTCCCTGAATGACTGGCTGTAAATTAACTGCACCTGTATTTTGTGAGGTTGCCTGAAAGCCCGCAATGCATCCCGCTTGCCGGTCCGCCCCAACATAAAAGCCAGATAGAATCCCGGTAGATCCGGGAGATAAAGTTACTCCCACCGCTTCCATCAGAAGGGTTCCACCCATCTCGACAGGATCAATCCAGGTCAGCAGCGTCTCTCCGTCGATCCCATTGCCGCCCTCCATCGCCAATCCGCCCGCGCCCAGTGAAAGATAACTAGCGCCACCAGAAACTCCCCATACGTTTAGATTGATTTGGTTCTCGTTGAAAAGCTCACTGATGACCGTAGATTCTGAAGATGCGGGAAAATACGGGTTCGCCGCAAGAAAGAACTTCGTTGTAACTCCATCTCCAAGAAAGTATTCGCTCACATAGGCAGCCGCTTCGTGCTCGCCGCAAACGGTCACGTCATTCGTCAGCGCACGCTCGATGCTGGCTGTGAATCCCAATGCGGCAAGATTCAAACTGCCGTCCGACTCGCTCAATGGATGAACGGCATTTTGCACGGACGCGACGGTTAGAGCGCCATTCAGCGCACGGTATGCAGCTCGCGCCATGCTTGCTACTTGGCCGGCGCTCTTGCTCCAGGGCGCGCCCGGCTGAGGAACAAAATAACTCACCGGCGTGTTCAATGACAGACCTTGCGTCGACAGTCTAGTGGCTCCGGTACGAGTTACAAGAGCTGTCATCAGCGATCCCACGCTTTCACCCGACGCGCCGGCGCTTGGAGGCATCAGGATCTGATCCAACAAAACTTCTTCGCTCAATGCTTGAATCTCAATCCGATAGCGCGGTCCTTCCATTGCCAGGCCAGCATATTCAGGCAACGGACTGACGGCGATATAACCCGTGAAGTAATAGGTTCCATCGTCACCTATCACTGCCAAAGACTGTCCGCGAAAGGGAGTCGCCAGACTTGCATTGGCGGGCAGGCTCAACCACAACTGGCAAAAGGAGGGTTCGTTCAGCTTGCGCTCAATTGTCAACGGTCGCGCATGATCGAGCGCCGTCGTGTAGTCTTGCCCATTGATCGTAATTTTCATCTTGGCTCTTTAACCTGTTGACTCGCTGTTATGTTGGCTTGCCAACTTGTTTTTGTTAATCCAATGCGTTCGCGGCCGGCAAGAAGCTCCGGTAACAAACAACCTTCTCTCCGTCCAGGGGATCCGTTACTGGAAGCGCGAGAAACTGTCCTTTAAGCAATATCCTCGCCAGTCCCTGCTTATTCTTTTCGTCCAGAGGCGAAGCGGATTCTTGTGCGCTGTTCATACTCTGCAAGCGAGGATAATAAAAAATGATTCGCTCTCCTTGACTGCCCTCCATGATGAACAGCGCCGACCATTCCTGATAAAAACATCCGCCTTCGCGGTCGACAAATCCGATTACCGTTTGCAACTTGCAACCATTCGTGGGTATCCCGCCTGGCAGTGGATCAATAAGTGTTAACCCTGCTGAGCTGACTTGTGATACTTTCGCCACGTTGTAGGTCACTCGCCGAATGTAATCAACATCGGTGAGAGCCTGTCGCACATATGCTCCTGAAACTGGAGAACCCACATAGCCGGTCTGTCCTGTGTAATCCACATCTACCGCAACAATCGATCCAACTGAAAACATTGCTGCATCCGTAGAGGCCAGTGCAATAAATGACGCGGTAGATCCACTCTGAGGGACGACAGCAGGAGCAGCTTGCGCGCCATCGGCAGCCGCCGAAGCTCCATTGGCTGGGGCCAGTACATTCATATGCTGTGAACCTGTAGCCAAGGCCATTGTTAACTTGGTCCAGCTCAAAAACTCGAAACCTACCTGCGCTTCAAGGGTTTCGCGCACCTGCTCTAATGTGCCGGCCGGAATGCCGGTCAACACGGCAGCGGTCTTGCTTGTAGATTTGCGGGAAAACTCTTGAATCCAACCTAAGCTGATCCATGGAGCAGGCGGTGCATCCAGAGTAAAGCCGCTTACTTCCGAAGGGTCAAAGAGTACGGGTGTCTGCGCTATTCGATTTACCGGCGCAAAATACCCGCGCACCCGCCGTGCCACCGGAGCGGGAGCTGAAAACCATGTCGTCGCCATTTATTCCCCCTGCTCCTGGTAGCTGAAAACCGTAACGTTTGCGGAACGGCTCAGACGGTCTCGCTGAGTTACTATCGGCGAGAACGTCGGCTCATTCCAAAAGACATTTGACAGCATCGCTGCCGGAGGAGTTGCCGTGTAATTGAGTTTCGGAGTATAGAACGGATGCACCATCGCTGTCACTTCCTCATCCATCTCGCTCAGTAGACGGCCACGGTCCAGCCCGCCGAAACTCTGCGTTCCGCACGTCTGATAGAGTATCTCGCACTGCTCGGCGGTCATCGTAGAAGGTAGGTCCGAATCAACGCCCAGGCCCAGCCACCGCAACACATACACATCGCTGGGAAGCTGGCTGAATGGAGCTTCCGCTTCTTCCACCAAGATCCCAGGACGCACTGCACCGCGCAGCAAGATCGTTCGTTCCGGATTGATCGATGCCAATCTTGTGCGAAGAGCCATATAAAATGAATCTTTTGCATTTTGCATGGGGTAATATTCCTCGTGCCTCGACGTAAGCGGGAAATTTGTGGATAAAAGAAATTAAACGGCCTGCTGACGCGCTTCTCTCAAGAGCAGCCGATAAAGATACACCTGTCCGAATGCTTCATTCGAGGCGATTGACTCAATCAGGAAGTCTTGTCCCGCCACTGTAACTGCAAGAGTCAACGCAAAGAGGGATTGGGCTGACTGCAAGTCCAATGCGTTCACTTGCTGCTGCACTCCAGTAGCTGAAATCAGCAACTCCCACTTTGACTCGCCTCCTTCTTGCCAACTTGGCCGCAGCTTTCGCATGACTGCCGGACTTACTACAACGTCAGAAAAAGTCGTGGCCACCAATCCCACTTCCGATTGGTTGGTATCCGTGTTTGTACCTGTCACTCGCAGAAGAGCTGAAGTTCCAGCCACACTTCGCAGCAGGGCATCGGCTAGCATCTGGGGCGCATTCACTGGGTTTCGCGGTGTTGTATTGCTCATAGCTCACACCAGCCTGTTCGCGATGTAAGGACGCAGCCAAGTCTGCACTGTTTCGTCCAATAGTGAACTCGAAAAATACTGCATCTGCATCGTGTCAATCCTGGTCTTGCTCGCATTCAAAGCCGGTGTCGACTGCGCATTTCGTACAATCTGCGCGCATGCCGTCTTTACGTCATCGCCGATCACCGCCAGGCCAGCCGTATAAGTCACCGATACCTCGTTGTAAGGAAGACCAAGCATATTCCACGGCAAAGTCATCTCTCCCGTATTCGGGTCAAAGTCCACCGAGTTAGGATCAATGGCCGTCCATTGCCCCGGCAGAGAAAATGTCAGCGCAATCTCCAGCAGTGGCTCATTGGGAAGCTCTCCGCGCCGAGGCCTAGCATATCGACCTTCAATACTCACTATCGGCGATGTTGCCGATCCCAGCGGAGCCAATGGAAGATAGCTCAATAACACGGTCTGCGAGCCGCTAGTTAGGCGCAGCCGCTCCGTGTATTGAATCACGTTCAGGTCCGGCCGCCTGCAGTAGCTGTTGATCAATGCCGTGGCGGCAGTTATCCAGTCTGCCGTTATTCCTGCCGGCAATCCATAATTCGGGTAATCCACTGGCTGCAGATATGCCATATCCAACCCTTCTTTTTCTTTTTGTTACTTCTGTTGCTGGCTTGTTGGCGAAGGAGTTATATGATTCAAGGCTTCTTCGCCAACTCTCGAATTCGCCAGCCAACTGCTTACCGGTCCACCAGCACCTGGTAATGCGCGTAGTTGGCACCCTTCACCACTATGGCTCCGAACTTGACTGCTACATACTGGTAGGTCAATGAATTCGGCAGCCCCAATTGGAAGATGCGCGGAGCCGGGTCGCCGAGCCAGTGATACTCGATCAGATCCTCGGTCACGATATAGGCTGGAAGAACCGCTGAACCCGAGCCGGGAGTTCCTGTGTATCCAAGGCTCCAATCCGGAATCAAAGGCAAGTCACCGGCCTGTGTCGCGAGCATCTTCACTCGAACACCGCCTGTGATGTTGTCGGTATTCAGCACCACGTTGAACTCTGTCTTCATCTCCTGATCGATCAAGTCCAGCAGCACCGGATTTGCATAGATTGCCGTCGGACGAACGTGATAACCGTTGCTGGCTACCATCTGCGCCACAGCGGTCTTGAGTCCGTTCACGATCGAAGCTGTTGTGCCGATGGTTGTTGTCAGGCCGCCGGCAGCGGAAATCTGTCCGATAGCGCCCATGTACTGCGTGGTCACGGGATTGGTCAGGCTTGTATCGTTGCCGTTCCACAACGCCACATCGTGCGTCACCATCAAACCACTTACCGTATCCACGAGATCTTTGGCCTGTAGATAGGCAAACTGCTTCTGCTGATCGCCCAGTTCGATGTCAAAAAGGTTATAGTTGATCTGCGAAACGATCGCTTTCAGCGGCACGCTCCGCTCTGTTCGCGTCGGGCTTACCACCGTTGGCGTGATGCTGCGCGGATTGACAAAGCCGGCTGTACCCGGATTCGGCAACGCCGTTTCTTCAAAGTACCGCGACGGATGACCGGTTGCGGGTACCTGCTTGATGCGCTGCCCGAAGGGGCTCGAACGCCGGCAGATGTCAAAGACCTCGGTCTGATACAAAGGCACTTCAATTGCGCCCGGTCCCATAAAATCCGCTGCCGCGTGAATGTCTGCAAATGTTGCGTTCATAGGCTCTTTCCGCCCCCTCCATGGGGCCATTGCTTGGATGGTCAGTGATCATTGGTCAATGATCAGTTAACGTCGATCAGCAGTCAGGGCAGTGGTCACAAGCAACTGACCACTGAACGATGGCAACTGAAAACTGTTTTACGCAATCGCGCCTGCCCGCAGCAGTTGGGTCTTCACCGCGATGCGCTGCTCCAGGCTAAGTCCGGACAGTGCCGCGTCTAGCGTCCGCACATCCACCGGCCCATCGCCGATTCCATGCTTGGACAGCATCTCGCTGGTCGTCGAAGGCAGTGTCCTGCGCAGCGGATTCAATACATTTTGCGGCGCGCTGGCCTTCAATTCGGCAAGCTCGCGTTCAGCCGCCGCCAGCTTCTCCGCCAACTCAGTCTCCCGGCGGCTCTGTTCGACCGTCGCCGAGATCCGCTCCACTTCACCGGTCAGGGCGCCTTGCCGCTCTTCCAGCCAGCCCAGCGTCCGCTCCAGCAGGTTCGTCGCGGCTTCCAACCGTTCCGCAATGCCTCTCTCTTCCTTTTCCATGCCATTCCTTTCTTCAGTTGTCAGTGATCAGTTGTCAGCTATCGGTTACGCTTAGCTGTTATCGAGACGCTGCTTCTCCACGGCTCTCGGTCGATTGCTTGCAGTGAACTATTGACTGAGAACTGAGAACAGTTTTTACTAACTCGCCATGCGGAAGCTTGTTGCCCGATAAGCCGCCTTGTCCCGAAGCAGAATTGCCGCTCCGGTGAAGGTCACGCGGGTCAGCTTCCAAACCTCGGCTCGCATATCTTCCACCCGCGCGTCGGCCAGTTCATAACTCATCCCCATCTTCTCGGGTGAATGCGCCTGAATAGCCCCTGCCACTTCCGGAAAATCCCGTGCATAAAGGTATCCGCGGACCACCAGCCGCTGCCCAATCAGATCCGCTTCAGTCAGCAGACCTATCTTTCGCCTTGCATCATGGCCGTCCCATCCAGGCCGATAGTCCACCGCCATGCCCAGCAGCGAAGGCAAGGCCTTCTCCGCTGCCTCCCGTGTCAGCATCACACGGTGTCCTCGCGCCCCCGCGGGCGCCTTGTCGCTGGCTGAATTCACCATCGTCAATACCCCCTCGAATGGAACCCGGTTTGGGTGCCCATCCACGTGGGGAATCTGTACCGCCATCGCTTCCAGTCTCATGCGCTCTCCGTCCATCCACTTCTGCAGCCCGGCTCCGGCTGCATTTCAATCAATTAGCCCGCTTGCCCAACGACCGCTTCACCCGCCAACTGTACCGCCCCATTCTGTTCCTGCGGCCCCAGCCCTCGCATCGCCCGCACTTCGTTCACGGTATATACACCAGCTTTGAGCAGTTGTACCTGCACCGCTAGCTCTGTCTCCTCGTCCCGCGCGTTCAGTTCGTTGAAGACAAACTCAAACTCCCGCCATCCAATGCACTTGGCAAACAGATCACGGGTAATATGGCCGGCCAGCAGCATCGCCAAGGGCGAAATCGCCCCTCGGAAGGCCTCGTCCGTCATCTCCGCCGCAGTCGATTGGTTGACATCCGCCTCCAACCCCAGCATGAGTGGTGGAAGCCCGAAAGCATTGGCCACCATGCGAATCAGAAACTCCTGCCAGGCCAGCCGCATATCGGCATCCGTCCCCTGGGCAAAGCGCAGCACCTCCGGCTTCTGCTCTGTCGAAATCAGCGGAACTCTTCCCGTCCCCTCAATCTCGTCCTGCCACCAGCGGATTAGCCGGTCATGCTGCGTCGGCGTGGCCTCGTTCAGCCACAATGCATATTGCGCCACCGCGTTGGCCGCCAGCTTGCCCGCAAAGCGGTGCGCGCTCAGGAACTGGTTCACTGTCTCAAAAGCCACTTCCAGCGGTCCCAGCCCAAAGGGCGTAAAGCTGCGCGGATTCATCCGGATATACATCAACTGGTCGTCGCGCAATTCGATCCCGCTCGACTCCAATTGCCCCGTCTGTACCTGCGCATACCGCGGCGTCTCAGCCTGCCCATCCCACCTCGGGTTGATCCGGATCGATGCCCCATCCACTGCCCAAAGCATTGCCGGGCGCTCGCCGTCGCCGGTCGGTTCCATCTCAATGGCCCCGTATCCGCCCGTCAGCATATCCTCGATCACCTGCTCGATCAGCGTCCGGAAACTGTCTGCCGCATTCGGCTCTTCCAGCATTCTGCGCAGCGCTCGTAGCTTCCGCTCCGCAAAGGCCAGCTCCCCAGCCTTCACGCCCCGCCGCACCCTCACCTGCCAGTCCATCGCCGCGATCCGATCCTTGATGACATTGATCGCCCGCCGCACCACCGGCGTCTCCGCAAACCTGCGCAGATTCATCGGCGTCGGCTTGGGTAGAAGCCGTCCTGGAAACTGAACCGGACTCAAGATAGCCGGCAGCGCCAGCGTCCTGCGTTCCGCTTCCGCCCTTGCCTCCAAAACGCCCGCTCCGGCCTTCAAATCCGATTCGCGGCCGCTTCCCGTCGCCTGCCGCCAGATCTCCCGCAACTGTTCTCCAACCTTCACGCGCACCTTCCTTCTCCCGCCGCCCTAAAAAACAAAAAGGCACAGCCCCGGAAAGGGCCATACCTCGTTTCTTCTTGGTTCTCAGTTGTCAGTTATACGCTAACAACCTCGAGCCGCTTTAACCACTCAACAAAATCGATACTACCGCAAACATCAGAAATTATATGCAAACCGTAACCAATAATTACAAGTAAACAAAAATAACTGAAAACAACTGAGAACTGCCATCACACCCGCAACTCCCGCCGCGCCGTCTCCGCCACCCGCGCCAGGTCCGAGGTCGTCAGCACCCGAATCTGATGCTCTTCCATCGTCTCCACGCCAAAGCGGTACATCTCCAGCCGTTCCGGCTCCTCATCGGTTGCTCCCAGCCGCGCCGCCGGCTCAATGATCGCCGTCAATTCCAGACTCGCCTTCTCCAGCCGCTCGACACCTGCCCTGAGTCCCGCTGCCGAAAAAGCCAGCACCTTGGCCATCTCCACGCCGGGTTCCAGGCTTACCGCATGAAACATGCGGATCAGTCCGTTCGGCCTGTATCCCGCGTCAATCCGCAGTGGATCGCCCGGCCGCGTATACTCCGAGGCCGCGATCCGCTTCCGCATCAACTCCCACACTCCGGCTTGCTCGAACTCCGTCCGCATCCTGGCCTGGATCGCAGCCCGCCCGCTTAGCCTCTGCGTCTTCTCCCGCGGCGGAGAATCCACATACAATCGCATCAGCTCTTCCATTCCCGCCGGAAGGCTCTCAGCCAGATAGGCCTTGGCCTCGGTCATCTGCACACCCAGCGAGAGCGACTCATTCAGCAGACGCATCAACTTCCCATCTGGTTCAGCCTCGAAACGCCGCCGCAGCTCGCTCTCCATTCCCTCCAGAAGCGCTGTATCAGCCTCCGGATCAAGACAGCGCACTCTGCGCCAGTCGCGGGTAAATCGAACCAGTGGCTCCTTGAGGCCACCTTCTGACTGCTCCCGCAAGATCACCCCAATATGCACATACTCGTTCCTCACCGCATTCGGCACATACCGAAGCAGTTGAAACTCGCACGCCCGTCTTGGATTCCCGCTATTCATGGCTTTGACGAAGCTCTTAACTCTCAGCCCTCGGCTATGACCTCGGATAACAGCAAGCTGCAACCCGTAACCCGCAACCTCTCTTTCAATTCACTCTCATGCTAGTCCCCCACCGATCCTCTTTCCAAGCCCCCTCCACCCAATCTTTTCTCATCGTCACCCATTTTGGAAATGGCTGCCGATCCGACCGGCCAAAGCTCTCGATCAGCTCCCGGATGCGGCCCTGCCGCTGAAGCAGTTTCTCCACCAGCGCCTCCATTTCGGATAAGTCTCCGCCGTACCACTCCGGTGGAACCTCACAGGCCGCCGCCCAAACCGTCTCCGCCGCCATCGTCTCCAGCCGCGTCAGCCATGGCTCAAAGGCCTCCCAACCGGCTATCGCCCGGTAGACATCATTGCGATAATAGACCCCGCGCAGCGGCGCATCCTCAAACTTCCACTCCCCTGCGTGAAAACAGTATCCAAAATCGATGAAGACCGCCCGGTAGCGCCTCTCCCGCTGTTTGTGCGCAAAGACCGCCTGCCGCCCGTTGGCATTCCCGGTCCACTTGTCCAGCGCCAGAATTCCGGCGAACTCGTCCAGGTTTCTCACCTCGGCCATCTGCTCTTCGGGTAGAAAGTCCACCACCTGCCCCGGCATCAGCCCGCCCACAAACCGCGATCCAAATTGCAACCCCGCCTGACATCGCACCCGCGATTTGCCCAGGTCCATCTCCAGATCCGGCGTATTCTCCACCAGCCAGCTTGAAACCTCCACAAGCTCCGCCTCCGGAGCCGTCAATCCCGCCGCCGCCGCCAGCTTCGAAGCCAAAAACTCATTCGCCAGCACCCGCATATGCTGCGGATTGTTCTGGAACTTCACCACATACAAATGCCCATCCGCCCCCAGCATCAACTGGCCTTGCGCTCCGCCCCGCATCCGCCGGATCTGCTGTACTGCCAGAACTGCCAAGCCCGTTCTCCCGCCCGCTCCAGACTATGAATAGATTCTATGCGTTCAGACCGACGAAAGTGGGCAGGTTGACAAGTTTACAGGTTATCAATTTATCCACTTGTAAACTTGTTAACCTGTCAACTAGCTTCTCCCTAGCAACTCCTCCCGTGCTCCCAAACCAATCGCCATTGCCATCACCCGGTCGTCGTGTGTTCCGGGTCGCGCCCCGCTTCCTCCATCCGGCAGGCGCACAAAACTACGGCATTCGGCCAGCAGCTTCCGGCTTTGAAAGCAATCAGGCCTCTCCACCAACCACGCATCCAGCCTCCCCAGTACTGCCGGCCGGCTCACGGATGTCGTCAGCCAGCCCGCCTGTCCCCCTTGCCGATAGACCCGCTCATATCCACAGGCGGTCTCAATCAGAGCCAAAACCCCGCTCCCGTGGTTGTTCCGCTCGACCACCAGCCAAGCCCGGTTATACTCGATCGCCAGTTCTGTCACCCGCCGCGCCAGCTCCAACCCGCCCAGATGACCGGCAAACTCCGCGCACTGCAATCCCGTCTCCAGCTCCAGCACTTGCGCCGCCGAGTAATCTCCGTCACTCCCGCCGCCCGCCGGGTCCACCGCCACCAGGTACGCCTTGCCCTTCAGCGGCGGAAGCCAAATCTCCATCTCGCCGTTCCGCCGTACCTCCGCCGGAGCCAGCATCGTTGCCACTCGCGCCTCAATCGCCTCCATCTCAAAGACCGAATCCCCGCTGGCCAGAAAACAACTTGCCTCATCCTCGGCATACTCTTGCCGTGCAAGAGCGCGAAAATTCGACCGGATCTGCCGCCGATAGCCGATCTGCTCCAAATCCAACCCGTGCCGGCTCATCAACTCCCGCTCTTCCTCGGTCAGACTTCGCTCATCCACGGCCCTTGCCCGGTACCGCGACTCCATCCACCACGGGAAAAAATGCCGCACCATCCCCGTCTCTTCTGCCTTCTGCCACTCTTCGTAAAAGCAGCCGCCCACCCCATCGGGTGTCGACTCCAGAATCAGTTCAGCCCCCGGTGTCATCGATGCCCGCAGGCCGGCCAAGGTCTCCGCCGGATCGCCCGGCCAACGAGCCAGCTCCGAACAATGTAGATTCTGCACCGTCAGACCACGCCCCGCATTCCGATCTCCCGCCGAAACAACCCTGTACTGCGCATCGATCTCCGCAAAAACAATCTGCCGCACATTGGTTCGCGATCTCCGCAACGGCCCCTCCCGCAAACTCTCCGGCAAAAAGTCCACAAACCGATGAACGATACGGAAAATCTCTTCAGCCGCCTCTTGCGTATGGGCAACCTCCAGTGTCAGCGTCCCCGGCTGGGTGATCGTCTTCAAGAAAAATCGTGCCGCCGCCCAGGTCGTCATCCCCATTTGCCGCGCCTTCAGCACAATATTCTGTTCGCCGCGCCGCCGTTCAAAGGCACGCTGCGCCGCATTCGCCTTCAGAGAAGCTGTCCATCCCTCCCGCGTCCTGACCCGCAATAGCTGCTCCGCCAAAGCCATCGCCACCGTCCGCCCTCGCAAACTCATCGGACGAGAGTCCAGAATCCGTCCAAACCGCTCGAGTTCCTCCTCGTCCAACTCCTCCGCGGAGAATTCCAGATCCTCCGTGGCGCATCCGCTTGCTTCCAACTTTTCCGCCACGGGTCCCCCTGTCAGCCGGATCGTCATAGTTCTGCGATTCTTAGTCATTCTTGTTGCTGATGTGGATTTTCGTGCCTTTCCCATTCAGCGCTTTTTGCGGAAGGGTTGGTGGGAGTCTTGCCTCGCGTTGAGGTCTGATCAACCAGACTGACAGCCGTGTGGATTTGCGCTAGCCTCTACCAGCCTTGATACTCCATAACCCATCCGTTTCCGCCCTGGCCACCGGTGCCGCAGGTCGTATAGGTCGCCGCCGTATAGCCACTGCCGCCTGTTGCCGTGCAACTGGCCAGTGTTCCGCCGCTCCATGTGGGCGTAATTGTGCCGCCTGTGCCGCCGCCACCTAGAATGTTCCAAGTGATATTCGTGCCCGTTCCGCAGCCCGCGCCCGCCTGAGCAACCGTGCAACTATTCAATGCACCGCCCGAAACTCCCAGCGTCACAGTTGGTTGAGTCGTGCAAGTGCCAGAGGTTGCTTCCGCTTCAGGAACCTGGCACAATCCCCCCGGCCCGCCCGCCGTATAGACCGCTGGCCACGTGCTCACCGTCCCTTGCGAAGAGAGAAGCACAACCCCGCCGCCACCGCCCGATCCAGCGCCGGTAGAGTTTGCCGTCGCAGGCGAACCATACCCGCCACTCACGTCGATGACTCCTGTGTGCGTGCCATCTGTTCCGGTAATCTGCGCGCACATCAGAACCACGCCAAATGCTCCGTTGCCCGCCGCGCCTCCAGTACTTCCGCCCTGTTTGCCACCTGCTCCTGACATGTAGTTCGCATCATCACCTTGCCCCGATGCGGCTATTGCGCGTTGACGGCCTTGCGTGATTGCCGATGGAGTTCCGCCATTCCCGCCCGAGGCCGCACCCGCCGATCCCCCACCTGTTGCAAGACTGCTTCCAGGTGTCACGGTTGAATTGCTGCCAGCTGTTCCAGCCGCTGCGCCTCCACCCGAACCGCCTGCCGCGCCTCCACCCACCCCCGTGCTGTTGTTGCCGGCAGAGTTAATTCCGCTGAAGTTGATCGTGCCTGCAATCGTGCAGGTGCCTGTGGCATGAATCACCAGTGAAGTTCCAGAACTATACGTGACCGTGTTGCCGTAAGGTACCGTGAAGTTGGTGTAGTAATACTCGCCGTTGTTCATGGCTCCGCTGGCTGTCGTATTCGCACCATCCGCGCCCGTGCCTAGATATTGCAGCCAGTCGGGAGTGTTTACGTTGCGCGTTTGAGTCTGCACATAGGCGGTTGTGGCCACCTTTGTACTGTTGTCATTCGCGCTTTGCGTTGTTGCCGTCGTGCCATTCGGCAATGCCGAGGCCGCGCTTAATCCTGCCGCCGTCGTAGCGGTGGTTGCGTTCCCTGTCAAGGCTCCCACAAATGTCGTGGCCGTTACACTCGTCGCGCTCGCCACCCCCAGTGTTGGCGTCGTAAAGACTGGTGAATTCGTCAGCGCCAAAACCGACCCGCTGCCCGACAAACCCGTAATCGCCGTTCCATTCAACTCCGTCGCGTTGGCATTTCCCAGTTGCCCTTCAAGCTGCCAAAAGCTCCCATCAAATGTGGCCGAAATCCAATGCCCCGCCAACATATCATTCGCAATCAGGCTGCCCGATCCGCCCCACTTCTTCACCGTCGCCGCCGCCGCTCCGTTCACCGACAGCGTCGCGCTACCAGTGTTGGCAACGTCCGCCTTGAATTGAATATGATCTCCGGTTGCGGGCGTAAACGCGGGCGATGTCGAACACGTATAAGCCGTCCCTGAACCCGACGCTGCAACGCAATTCGCAGGCACGCTCAAATTGTGCGATGTCGAAGCAACGAGCTGGCTGCTTGAGTTGGAACTCAATGCGTTTGCCAATGCCGGGATGCTCCCGCCGTTGACCTTCCCCACACTCGTACTCGTTTGGGTTCCTGTTACATCTCCGCCGAGAGAGCCGCTAAATCCAGCCGCGCTGCCTGTCGTATTCGCCGCATTGTTCGGAATGTCGCCTGAAACCAGTGACGGCAACTGCGCGTGCGGCAGAGTCCCAGTCGTCAGATCCGATGCCGAGACCGTCACATTGCCGCTCAATGCATGGCCATTGACCGTCGTCGAAGTGGCGACCGCGCCCAGGTTTGTAAGCGCCGCCGAGGCAGAACTTGCACCGGTGCCGCCATTCACTACTCCTACGATTCCCGACACCACCGGGCAACCGGACGTCGTCGCGCCCCCATTCGCATCCGTGCAAAGAGCAACGCCCGACCCGGAAACTGTTCCTGCCGTCAGTACTTTTGCATCTGTACCTTGAAGTGATCCGGGAGCAATTTGTGTAGCCGAAATCTGGCCGCTGCTATTGCCCAGCGGTATCGCGGCCCATGTTCCAGGAGTACCGGCTCCAACGTTCACCCATGCGGCAATCCCGTTGGCCGCAGCCCCGGAGTTCTCTTCCATATCACCCTGAGACCAAGCCAATGAACTTGGCGCGCCGGATATCTTCGTCGGCATCTGTATCTCCGGCGCCAACAGAGGCGCAGAAAATGAAAGCCCTTGGCTGGCATAGGTCGAGTTCAGATTGCTCGTCAGATACACCAGCACAGACCCGGGCTTGGTCGCATCCACGTAATTGATCGTCTTGTTCGTATCGGTTCCTATACTGATTGACTGACCTACCGAAAGGTCTGTCGCGCTCGTGCATGTCAGCAAACTCGTCCCGCTCGTCCCTGAACACGACGTTGCTCCGCCATTCGGCGTCCCCGTAGTTCCTGACTGGTATATAATATCCAGAGCGTAGCGCTTCCCGTTGCCCCCATTCCAATAACTTGGCGGCGCAAGTATCTGGCCTGTATACAATGTCGTTCCGTTCGCCAACGCTGCAAATGCCGTGTCCGAGTAAAGAAAAGCCGAGGCGTGAATTCCGTACTCCCATAACTGGCTGATATTCAAATCACCAATAACTTGCGTGGGAGAACTCGATGATCCTGGTCCAGCTCCCGAACTGGCAATGGAAGGTGAATACGTCAAAAGTGGAGTCCACCCGCCAGCCCCTAGAATATTGCCTCTCGAAAGCCCCGGAATCCCTACAAACGCCGCAGTCGTGTTAGCTCCTGCCCCGCTTCCAAACTGGCTGTTGGTTGCGCTTAATACAAGAGCCTTGTCATTGGCGGGCGTCATCACAAGTGAGGAAAAATTGAAACCAGCCGAACTTTCGCTCGCTGGAGCCACCCAGGTGGTATCAAAGTCGAGAAAAAACTGTTCTCCATTCCCCGCAGATGGGCAGTCGTCAAGAGTGAATACTCCGAGTCCAGGAGTCAGAGACGAATTAACCTCCACCTTAATGTTTCTTGAAGTGAAGTTTATAACTCCGCACGCGGATGTGTTATCAAGTATCACTGCTGCTCCACTGCTTGCTGAACCAAATGCTCCTCGATTGTTGTCCACTGTGCCATTGGCGATTCCAAATGAGTCTGGACCCGACACCCTCCAATAGATTGCCGCTATTCCCGCGCCGTCTGATCTCCATCCTTTGTCAAAGTCAATGTTAATCCCGCCGTCAGAAAAGTAGTAACTGTACTCTGTCGCTCCAGATACTTCGCCATGCCATATCCTGGTTCCGGTATCTACCCGGGATCCAAAATAGAATCCAACCTGATACGTGTTCGCCTGGGTCACAGACTTGTTTTCAAGAAGAATGTTACTGACCGCTTGCTCGTATCGGGCATTCGCGTCGAATGCAACAAAGACATTGACTGCAGTCGCAGTTCCTGTGTCGATGAATCCGCCAGTTGTGACTCCGTTAGGCACTGCTACAGTAAATGTGGTTGATGTCGCGGAGACGACCTGATAGATTCCCCGGTTCAATCCAATCCCGCCTGTTGAACTCAGTCCTTCAATATCAACCCACCGGCCTGCGGAAAGGCTGTTGCTTGCCGTAAAGGTCGCGATATAAGGCTGAGGATAGGGTGCCGGGGAACTTGGCCCATAAACCGGAGTTGAATTTGCTGCAATCGTAACACCTGTAATACTGAAAATACTTCCAGGAATTGAACCATTCCACAACATTCGCGGAGGCGAATACCCTCCACCGCTATTGCCAATTGTTCCCTCCACCTGGCATCCGTCATATGCGTTGATTGTCGAAGAGACTACAAAATCATGATTTCCAGGGAATTCTATAATTCCCCCGTGCGGCGACGCTCCATTATTCCAGCACGCATTGAATGCCGCCTGGATCGCGAGTGTGTCGTCCGTGGAGCCGTCGCCTTTCGCGCCAAATGCGGAGTTTGTAACATCGTATCGAGGCCCGATACTTGTGTCGTTTGCAGCGGAAAGCGTGCTGGCTATGCTTACAGATCCGGTAAATGTGGATCCGGTCAACGCAGCACCGCCCAGATTCGTTAGAGCGCCCAATGCCGTCGATGCCCCAGTTCCTCCCGCGGATATCGATACAGTATTTGTGCCTGAAATAGCGGTCCCTGTTCCGCTATAATATGCAATCTGACCCGTGGTTCCCGAATTGACCGTACCATTAGTGCTTCCCGACCCGCAGGTTGCGCCAGTGTTTGTAATATATCCTGAATTGTCTATCTGCAAGCAGTTATGGCCGCTGCTCGCCGCCAGTCCAGGAAACTGAATTACATTGCTTCCGGTAAAACTGGCGTAGAGAGTGCTGCTGTTTCCGCCGTACACCTTGAACTGCGTGCCAGAACCAGTTTCATAGTTGAGGCGAATTGCTCCGCTGCTGTTCGATGCATTGATGTACGTGTCGCCACTGTTTGTGCTTTGATATGCCTTGAAGCTGTCCAGGCCGCCCGTTGCTGAATTCAGCGCCCAATTGTTGCTCGCGTCCTTGACCAAGTACCACTGACTGTTGCCATTCCAGTCCTTATAAGTGAAGGAACCTTTTTGGCTTGTCGTCAATCCAGGCCAAAGAAAGTAATCCACCTCGGCATCGGTATTATTGCGCACCGTCATCGTCCCAGCAGATTGCGCTGTCCCATTAACCTGGAGTGTCCCATTGAATTGCGCATTTCCCGAGTTGCTGACCGTTGCAACCGTTGTCTCGCTCGCACCACCGGAACCAATGACCACGCCTCCGGTTCCAGAGTTATTTGATCCGTTCAGAACGATTGCTCCCGTACCCGCGGAATTGATTACCGTTTGGTTATTGGTGCTCGATTGTCCGTTGTTATACTGGCCGATCGATAAACGGTTAACATTGTTCAGCTCATCCAGGATCTGATAGAACTGCTCGCCGCTGCCGCATCGCTCAATCCAGTCGTCCACCGGTAGCCATAATCGGTTTGATACCTGTCCAGCAGTCCGCGTTCATTTCCAGAACCGATTCCAAAACGGTAATGGTTTGTGACTGTGGCATCTTTCTGGCTGCCGTACCAATCGCCATTCATTCCGTTGAAACTCCGGTGAAAAGTGTCAAGAAAGCTATTGCGAGTTCCGTTGTCCGTCAATTTACCAGTAAATATTGTACCGCCTGACATCCAACTGTTATATGAACTGCCAGCGTCCGCGACAATCTGGTTCGTCGAATTTTCATTGCGAAGCCCTGTAATTGTGTTGTTCTGCGCATTGATCCCAAATGCAAGGCCGTCGAACACCCTTCCACATCTCCGCCTGTAAATGTATTTCCGTCGCCTTGCAGCAGATTTATTCCATAACTCCCGCTAATTGGGTTTCCCCCGCTTGTCGGGCAATCGATATGCAATCGCACAAATGTGCTTGCATTCAGCCAGTCTGTTGTCGCGGAGTTTGCGATCTGGTGGCCGATCCCGTTGATTGCTATCTGAAATCCGTTAAACTCATTGTCATAAAATGTCCCGCCTGTATAATTGCCTGTTCCATCAAGGGTCATGCCGGTCTGGTTTGAGTTACCAAGAAAATACAGGCTTTCCAGGTCCATCTCCTGCGTGCGGTACGCAGCCACTCCTTTTGCTGCCGAGCTTGTCGAACTCGTTGTGTTGATTACCGCGTTGCCTAAATGAAATCCAAGTGTATCCACCGCATATGTTGGGTCTCCTACTGGATCATCGCCCCGGTTCCTGAATACAGCAACACCGTACCGCCTTGGTTACCGCTCGCTGTGCTGGCGCCGCGCAGCGCGCATCCTCGCAGCGACACATTTCTTGTTCCGGCGGTTACAATAATCTGACTGGCGTAGAAATTGTCGCGCACGGGAGTTCAATGGCGTTTGCGGTCGCAATTGTCAGGTTCGATCCCATCGCATAGTTCCGGTAAAATTGCGGGCATCGCATGTTCCGCCGTAACTCGAACTGAGCGTATTGAGGCAGGCTTGTAACTTGGCTCCAAAGTCGGCGCCGGCAAATTGATCGACGGCAGATGCGCTGCCCAGCGCGCTGTTTGCCACAAGAGCGGAATAACTTCCCCCGCCCGGTAATTGCCGCCGCCGCCATCCAGTTGCGTTCCATTACTCGTCGAGTAGGTTGCATTCCAAACCGTATAACCGCCATTGCCCTTCAGCAAATTGCCGCCATAAAAACTTATGCTCTGCCCGGAAATCAAATTTACCGCCGCGTCGGTATCCCATGTTCCGGCGACATTCACGCTCGCCGTAGTGGTATTCGAGCAGCCCACGCCGCCCGAAGTCACCGTTACTGATCCAATTGCGCCACCGCTGTTTACATTGCCCACGGCCTGCGCCGTGCAACTCCCGCTAAATGCCAGTGGAACCTGCGTGCCGTAAGGATCGAATCCCAGCCCAGCCTGCGCGCCCACCGATACCGAGGTTACCGCGCCGCCAGAAGCCGCAACCGTCAGCATTGGTTTCACCGCATTCCACACCGGAAGCACCACGAATCCCGTATTGTCCATCCCTGTTGCACGCCCGAAAAATCCAGCACCAGCCCTGTTGGCGGCTCGCTAGTCGCAGCAGAGTTTCCTGTCATTGCCACAATCTTATCCAAGACATTATTCGATCCAGCCGCCACTGTGAAACCATGCGTCGCTTGAATCGTAATGTTTTGCCAGCGATTGGAGTCCGCATTCAACCCAGTCGGTGTGGTTCCAGGCAGAGCTGGAATTGCGATGCCCGTGTTCGATCCGCGAATATCGATATTGCGGAACTCACTCCACTGAGGCCACTGCGCCAGATACAACCCACAAACATGTGTCGAGTGCGCCCCCGGATACCGCGCCGCCATTCGATCCCACCTGTCGCTGCAATCTCTACATTCTCGATCTCTGCAACCTTCAATCCATTGCCGCCCGCGCCCGTATTTGCCGGCATCGCGATCGCGCAATTACCCACAGCCCACGCCGCTCCCGTCCCAAGTGTTCCGGTCAGTCCATTTCCGCCGGGCGAAAATATTGAGTTGCTCTCCAGCGGACGATTCAGCGTGCAGCTTCCTGAGGGCGCCAGTCCCTTTGCCGCCGAGCAGGATACATCCTCGCTCTGATCGACATAGATCGTCAGGTCATGAATGCGCGTATAGGAAAGTATGTTTGCGCTGTCAGTCGCCGTCTGCAATA
>CAWDQB010000031.1:0-7780 GCA_963804315.1 uncultured Acidobacteriaceae bacterium | reverse complement strand
CTTGAAGTGAAGTTTATAACTCCGCACGCGGATGTGTTATCAAGTATCACTGCTGCTCCACTGCTTGCTGAACCAAATGCTCCTCGATTGTTGTCCACTGTGCCATTGGCGATTCCAAATGAGTCTGAGCCCGACACCCTCCAATAGATTGCCGCTATTCCCGCGCCGTCTGATCTCCATCCTTTGTCAAAGTCAATGTTAATCCCGCCGTCAGAAAAGTAGTAACTGTACTCTGTCGCTCCAGATACTTCGCCATGCCATATCCTGGTTCCGGTATCTACCCGGGATCCAAAATAGAATCCAACCTGATACGTGTTCGCCTGGGTCACAGACTTGTTTTCAAGAAGAATGTTACTGACCGCTTGCTCGTATCGGGCATTCGCGTCGAATGCAACAAAGACATTGACTGCAGTCGCAGTTCCTGTGTCAATGAATCCGCCAGTTGTGACTCCGTTAGGCACTGCTACAGTAAATGTGGTTGATGTCGCGGAGACGACCTGATAGATTCCCCGGTTCAATCCAATCCCGCCTGTTGAACTCAGTCCTTCAATATCAACCCACCGGCCTGCGGAAAGGCTGTTGCTTGCCGTAAAGGTCGCGATATAAGGCTGAGGATAAGATCTCGGGGAACTTGGCCCATAAACCGGAGTTGAATTTGCTGCAATCGTAACACCTGTAATACTGAAAATACTTCCAGGAATTGAACCATTCCACAACATTCGCGGAGGCGAATACCCTCCACCGCTATTGCCAATTGTTCCCTCCACCTGGCATCCGTCATATGCGTTGATTGTCGAAGAGACTACAAAATCATGATTTCCAGGGAATTCTATAATTACCCACTGCAGCAGCGTTCCCATTATTCCAGCACGCATTGAATGCCGCCTGGATCGCGAGTGTGTCGTCCGTGGAGCCGTCGCCTTTCGCGCCAAATGCGGAGTTTGTAACATCGTATCGAGGCCCGATACTTGTGTCGTTTGCAGCGGAAAGCGTGCTGGCTATGCTTAAAGATCCGGTAAATGTGGATCCGGTCAACGCAGCACCGCCCAGATTCGTTAGAGCGCCCAATGCCGTCGATGCCCCAGTTCCTCCCGCGGATATCGATACAGTATTTGTGCCTGAAATAGCGGTCCCTGTTCCGCTATAATATGCAATCTGACCCGTGGTTCCCGAGTTGACCGTACCATTAGTGCTTCCCGACCCGCAGGTTGCGCCAGTGTTTGTAATATATCCTGAATTGTCTATCTGCAAGCAGTTATGGCCGCTGCTCGCCGCCAGTCCAGGAAACTGAATTACATTGCTTCCGGTAAAACTGGCGTAGAGAGTGCTGCTGTTTCCGCCGTACACCTTGAACTGCGTGCCAGAACCAGTTTCATAGTTGAGGCGAATTGCTCCGCTGCTGTTCGATGCATTGATGTACGTGTCGCCACTGTTTGTGCTTTGATATGCCTTGAAGCTGTCCAGGCCGCCCGTTGCTGAATTCAGCGCCCAATTGTTGCTCGCGTCCTTGACCAAGTACCACTGACTGTTGCCATTCCAGTCCTTATAAGTGAAGGAACCTTTTTGGCTTGTCGTCAATCCAGGCCAAAGAAAGTAATCCACCTCGGCATCGGTATTATTGCGCACCGTCATCGTCCCAGCAGATTGCGCTGTCCCATTAACCTGGAGTGTCCCATTGAATTGCGCATTTCCCGAGTTGCTGACCGTTGCAACCGTTGTCTCGCTCGCACCACCGGAACCAATGACCACGCCTCCGGTTCCAGAGTTATTTGATCCGTTCAGAACGATTGCTCCCGTACCCGCGGAATTGATTACCGTTTGGTTATTGGTGCTCGATTGTCCGTTGTTATACTGGCCAATCGATAAACGGTTAACATTGTTCAGCTCATCCAGGATCTGATAGAACTGCTCGCCGCTTGCCGCATCGCTCAATCCAGTCGTCCACCGGTAGCCATAATCGGTTTGATACCTGTCCAGCAGTCCGCGTTCATTTCCAGAACCGATTCCCAAACGGTAATGGTTTGTGACTGTGGCATCTTTCTGGCTGCCGTACCAATCGCCATTCATTCCGTTGAAACTCCGGTGAAAAGTATCAAGAAAGCTATTGCGAGTTCCGTTGTCCGTCAATTCACCGGTAAATATTGTACCGCCTGACATCCAACTGTTATATGAACTGCCCGCGTCCGCGACAATCTGGTTCGTCGAGTTTTCATTCCGCAGCCCTACAATTGTGTTGTTCTGCGCGTTGGTGCCCAAATGCAACGCAGTCGAACATCCCCTCCACATCTCCGCCTGTAAATGTATTTCCATCGCCTTGCAGCAGGTTGATTCCATAACTCCCGATGATTGGACTTCCCCCGCTTGTCGGGCAATCAATATGCAGCCGCACAAACGTGCTTGCGTTCAGCCAATCTGTCGTCGCGGGATTCGCAACCTGGTGGCCAATCCCGTTCACTGCTATCTGGAATCCGTTGAACTCATTATCCAGAAATGTCCCGCCTGTATAATTGCCAGTTCCATCCAGAGTCATGCCGGTCTGGTTTGAGTTACCAAGAAAGTACAAGCTTTCCAGGTCCATCTCCTGCGTGCGGTACGCCGCCAATCCCTGTGCGGCCAGCGCTGGTGGAACTGGTTGTGTTAATGACCACGTTGCCTAAATGGAATCCCATCGTATCCGCCGCATACGTAGGGTCTCCCACCTGGATCATCGCCCTGGTTCCTGAATACAAAAACACCGTACCACCCTGGTTTCCGCTGGCAGTGCTCGCGCCGCGCAGCGCGCATCCCCGTAGCGACACATTCCTCGTTCCGGCAGTTACAATAATCTGGCTGGCCGTCGAAATTGTCGCGCACGGGAGTTCAATTGTGGCGTTTCCCGTTGCAATTGTCAGGTTCGATCCCATCAGCAGAGTTCCGGTGAAGTTACGCGCATCGCACGTTCCGCCATAACTCGAACTGAGCGTATTGAGGCAGGCTTGTAACTTGGCTCCAAAGTCGGCGCCGGCAAATTGATCGACGGCAGATGCGCTGCCCAGCGCGCTGTTTGCCACAGAGAGCGGAATAACTTCCCCCGCCCGGTAAATTGCCGCCGCCGGCCATCCAGTTGCGTTCCATTACTCGTCGAGTAGGTTGCATTCCAAACCGTATAACCGCCATTGCCCTTCAGCAAATTGCCGCCATAAAAACTTATGCTCTGCCCGGAAATCAAATTTACCGCCGCGTCGGTATCCCATGTTCCGGCGACATTCACGCTCGCCGTAGTGGTATTCGAGCAGCCCACGCCGCCCGAAGTCACCGTTACTGATCCAATTGCGCCACCGCTGTTTACATTGCCCACGGCCTGCGCCGTGCAACTCCCGCTAAATGCCAGTGGAACCTGCGTGCCGTAAGGATCGAATTGCCAGCCCAGCCTGCGCGCCCACCGATACCGAGGTTACCGCGCCGCCAGAAGCCGCAACCGTCAGCGTTGGTTGCACCGCATTCCACACCGGAAGCACCACCGAATTCCGTATTGTCCATCCCTGTTGCACGCCCGAAAAATCCAGCACCAGCCCTGTTGGCGGCTCGCTAGTCGCAGCAGAGTTTCCTGTCATTGCCACGATCTTATCCAAGACATTATTCGATCCAGCCGCCACTGTGAAACCATGCGTCGCTTGAATCGTAATGTTTTGCCAGCGATTGGAGTCCGCGGCTTCAACCCAGTCGGTGTGGTTCCAGGCAGAGCTGGAATTGCGATGCCCGTGTTCAATCCGCGAATATCGATATTGCGGAACTCACTCCACTGAGGCCACTGCGCCAGATACAACCCACAAACATGTGTCGAGTGCGCCCCCGGATACCGCGCCGCCATTGGATCCACACCTGTCGCTGCAATCTCTACATTCTCGATCTCTGCAACCTTCAATCCATTGCCGCCCGCGCCCGTATTTGCCGGCATCGCGATCGCGCAATTACCCACAGCCCACGCCGCTCCCGTCCCAAGTGTTCCGGTAAGTCCATTTCCGCCGGGCGAAAATATTGAGTTGCTCTCCAGCGGACGATTCAGCGTGCAGCTTCCTGAGGGCGCCAGTCCCTTTGCCGCCGAGCAGGATACATCCTCGCTCTGATCGACATAGATCGTCAGGTCATGAATGCGCGTATAGGAAAGTATGTTTGCGCTGTCAGTCGCCGTCTGCAATACATCCTGCCCTGGAAACCCCATCAACGCGGAAACCTGTTTCCCCATTTTACCGCCAATTGACTCTCCATGCCAGGTCAGCGTCTGCGTCTTGCAAGTTCCTTGCGGAATTGTTAGCGCGACGCCATGCGCCTGCGCGTAATTGATCGCTGTCTGCAAGGCATTCGTATCGTCCGTGCTCCCGTCGCAAACCGCCCCAAATTCTTTCACGCTTCGCTCAAACTGCTGTGAACTTCCCTGCCGCAAATCTGATACGTACACGCCATTCGGGTTCGTGAATTTATCCGTCCCAGCATAACTTGGAGGAATCTCCACTGCTCCATTCGTCCCCGCCGCATTGACCGCACTCTGCAAAGTTGTCTGCGAACTCCCCACAGCCGGCGACTCCACGCCATTCACTGCCGGAACCGTCAATGCCCCTGTCATGCTTCCACCCGCTAGCGGAACAGCCAGCGCGAAGGCATCATCCACATAGTGCTTGTCGGCCCCCTGTAACGGCTGTGTCGGATCGCAGCACAAAGTCAGCGTGCCGGTAAGCGTTTCACCCGACGCTGTCAGCAGGCTTCCCGTCAGCTCGGCGATCGCCTGATCGACATACGCTTTGCTCACCGTCTGCACTGCCTGCGCCGCGGGCATCAACTGCGCCTGCACCTGTCCCAGTGTTGCCTGCGCCGCTGCGGGAACAACCCAATACTGCGTACTCGTCGATCCATCGCTCATATAGTAAACCGCCGTGTAATACTGACCCCGCAGGCGTCGATCCTTGGTTCGGTGCAAGACTGACACTGACAAAGCCATCCGGCGCAATCGAGATTGTCGTACTGTCGGCAGTCACTAACTGTCCGCCCGCCGTAGTAAACGATGGCCAGCTCACCACAAGTGTCCCAGAACCCGGCTGGCCATTTGCCAGATACACCGTTCCTTGAACTGTTGTCGTGCTGAATGCTTGGGCCCCGGCTGCGCCGCAGAGCGCCATGCTCATCAGGACCGTCGCCATCGACAAAACTCCCAGCCATCCGCCGGCACGCAACCACTCATGATTTGTGAGCTTCATTCGTCTCTCTACTTTCTTCCTGGGAGAGCGCCAAAGAGGCTTCCCCTCTCTGTCGGCTTCCCTGCAATGTCTTTTCTTCAATACCAAAGATTCGCCGGCACCTTGCTGACCCGCGAATTCATTCGGCCCCGCTCATCCGGAACGGGGCCAATCTCAGTATACTATTGCTTTCTCAATTGCAGTTTTGTCAGACCAGTTCATGAATTCCGGCGGAGTGATCCCGGCCCATCGTCCCACTCCGCGTCAATCACCTCACCACGGCACTCCGGTTCTGCCGCCAGTCTCTCAGCAAGGCTCAACAGGCTGCGCATCGTACCCTCATCCTCACAATCAAATTGCCCTTCCGCAAGCGCCACCAAAAGTTTTGCGCTCGTTATGTTGCCATCGATTGTCTTCTCAAGAGAAGAAAACACAATTTCCTCGCTAGACACCTCAAGAGCCTTGTCCGCCGCTGCGTTTAACTTTGCTCTTCCGCGTCGAACCTTTTGCTGCGCTCCTGTTCCACGCGGCTTCTTCACCACCGCTTGCTTCTGTCCAGCTTCTTCCATTTGTCCGCCAATCCCGTTCCACCATTCCACGGCCTCACTTGCTGCTCTGTAGAAAGGGAAAGGGGGTAATTCCTCTTCGGAATTACCCCCTGCTTCCGCCGAATTGGTCCATCGGTCGCCGCGAAGGTTCTGCGGCTTCTTCACTCAGAGGATGCCATTTTGCTCAGCCCCTCGCTGCTCCACTTCAACCCCGGGAGAATACCCTGATCGCAATACAATTTCATCTGCCAAATTCATCGCGCCTTCAGCCGCTTCCGCCACTCTTCAGTGCGGCCATTCGCCAAGGTCAATTCGTCTTCGGCTCTCTCAGCACGCTCTCAGTCTCCCTCCACGCCTGCGAATCCGCGGAATCTGTCTGCATTTGATCTTGAGAGATTCGTTCTCTCACTCTTGCCGCCCTCTTCATCGTTGAATGATCTAAGCTTAGCGAATCTCATGGAAATTAAATGCAATCGGGACCAGATCATTTTATATAATTATTTTCAACAGCTTAACGAATAGCATCCTTCTTCTTTTTTCTTTGACAGAAAAGCCCCTTTGACTGTTGAGTTCACAGGATCGGTCCGCAGCTCCGCACATGAGACTGCTGCCATTCTTGCCGGATCACAAAATCGGGAGGCACCGGCGTGCCATCAAGCTCAGCCCAGCAGAGAGGGATACGGCACAAAGGCCGTCTGGACGCCGTAGAACGGAGAGCTTTCACTGTGCCGCGGATAACCCAAGCAGTCTCCCTGAATGGCCTCGATATCCGGTCCAATTCATCATCCATCAGCTTGATCTTGAACTGTCGCTCGATCTCCAAAATCAATTCTAGAAAATGGATCGAATCGAATTCCAGATCACATCCGAGGCACGCGGCATCCTCATGCAAATCGGCTGCCTTTCTGCCTTTGATCCGCAAGCAGTTGATTATCATTTGCTTCAATTGCCCCGTTATCTGTATCTTGGCCACACTGGTGTTCGCAAAAATCGCGGGAAGGATGGAGAACGGCGGTCTGTCACAAGACCGAAAATCTCTCTGAGACAGAGTGACCTTTCACTCTTGAAAGCATTTGCATGGAAGTACTGCAAGCGAGCTAATCTATTGATGTTCCAAGTCAATGCTCTCATATTCGTGGCGTGCGATGGCGGCGCGAATTGGGGCCAGGGGTCTTGCCTGCCTTGGTCTGCTGGTAGGCGAAGACACCCTCTTTGGCGCAAGTGTCGCACTCGGTTGAGTGCGTGTTCTCATAGCAACTGCGCAGGCTGGTATGACCCAGCGCGCGATCGCAGCGGCAGTTGCAGGGCAGTTGGTAAATCACGCTGCTGACCTTGATGGCCATCTGATAGACGTGGACCTGCCAAGGGTAGCGGAAGTGTTCACCCGTCAGTTGTGCACCATGAAGGATCGGCGGCAGCGCGCTCACATTCAAAGGAGCGGAGGGATGATAGGCAGGGACATCGTCGGCCGGATTCGACCACTGCGCATAGCTGGCCATGGTGACAGCAAAGACTGCCAAGCCCAGAACCCAACGGGGTTTCTTCCAATCCGTTATCATCGTTATCCTCGCTCCCCCCATTGTAGATCGAACTGGGCAGAAATCAAAAGCGGCAAGATTCTGTTAACAAATGCATCTCCCGTGGCTTCGGTGGTGAGAAGCAACAACAATAGAATCTTGCTGGATCAGTGGGCCTCCAGGCCATACTCATCCGCGAACAGCCAGCGCCGCGGCCTGAAACGACTGTCAACAGTGATGCGGACCAATGATCACTCCATTCCTTGCAGCCTCATTTTACTCTCTCTTATATGACTAGCAAGGACATGCACAACGCATTCTTGATTGGACAAGAGGTGTCTTGGACAACAATAAGTATTTGCCGATAGACTGGTAGAGGCTGAGGTGCGCTGGCAATCAGTTGGGGTGGGCAGCAGAAACAATAAAGTCGCGGAGAGGTGGCAGAGCTGGTTGAATGCACCTGACTCGAAATCAGACATAGTCGCAAGGCTATCGGGGGTTCGAA
>CAWDQB010000030.1:0-65895 GCA_963804315.1 uncultured Acidobacteriaceae bacterium | reverse complement strand
ACAGTCGTCCGTCATCCGCATTGCTCTGTCGCTTGCCGATGCAGGCATGGCGAAAAGTAGCAGCTTGTTACATTGCACTCACACGGCTGCGAATTCGTCGACCCAGTATCCTTCACGGTTGTAGTGCCCATACAAGCCTGTTTCGTAATCCCGCGTGAGCAGAGACTTGTCGGTGTATTCTGGCGCATTCTTGACGGTCTCGCGAGTTAGGCCGATTGAGACTTCCCGTTCTTCCCAACTCACTTTCTCAATCCATTTTGGTGAAATCAGAACCTTTTTCCCAGGCCACCAGTTCTTTGTTGCCACAACCAGGTAGCGAATTGCCCATGTCTCGTCATCAATAATGAAGTCATCGACATGGCCAATCTCGCCGTCAATCGTGAGGAGATGGTATCCCGTTACCTTGTGGGTACTGCGAAGGTGACGGTCCCATTCGATTGTTTCCGAGACAGGCCGGACCTGACTGGTGCGATCGAGTTTAAGATGCGCATAGCTTCCCCACATATATGGCCCACCCCAATAGTTCGGAAGGTCATAGTATCCGTTGTAGGAGGTTTCATATTGACGGGACACCGGCTCGTCGGTATCAATGGACGGACTCTCCTCGATCTGCTTTTTGTTCAACAGAACGAACACCTTCTCTTCAGCAGTATTGACACCATCGAGTGAATACGGCGAGATCAATACCTTCCTGCCGCTAAGCCAGGCTGCTGTATTTGCGACAAGGTAACGAATTGCCCAATACTGGTCGTCGAAAAAGAACTCGCTGGCCGAACCGATGTCTCCATCGAGGCTCTTGAGCGAGTAGCCTTGCAGTGCATTTGCTTTGATGAGCATCACATCTCCTTTGGGGTTACTTCTCTCACTGAGTCGTTAGCGGAAGTCTGTACATACCACGCCGCGACTGGATACTTCCATAAGGATGTTTGGAATCCACCACAGCCGCAGCGCAGACCTACTGCATCTTAGACGAGTACTGCCTGGCCATAAACGGCGTAATGGCTTTGCTCCGTGCCTGCAATGATGTCCTTGGCCTTCTCAACCTCTTCAGGTGTTCCATGGACGACCAGCACATACTTGTCTGTCTTCAGGGCGACATCGTACTTCAGAATGCTGTCCTTGGGGATGCCGAGGCTGACCAGGCCCGCCCCAATTGCGCTTATGCCTCCAACGACAACTGCGCCTTCGAGGCCAGCCACAATCCAGGCTACGATTGGACCGGCGGCAAGAATCGGTCCGAGTCCCGGTATGAAGAAGAGACCCGATCCGAAAAGCAGACCCCAGAACCCACCCCAAAACCCTCCGACCTTGCCCCAATACATCATGCGGTCGCCGGCAGTGTAATAGCCGACGACGTGTTCGTCCGTGTGGGTACCTCGCCCGACAATCGACAGGCTCTTCATATCGACACCTGCCTGCTCGAGTTCCTTGACAGCCTTTTCCGCCTGCTCGTGGGTGTCATAAATTGCCGCGACTGAATGTTTGGAATTCATATGGTTCTCCTTTTCCATGGTTGACTTGACCTGGTTTGCACGGCTGCTCCCGCGAGCGAAATGGTTCCACACGGTAATGCGACCGCGAACGCCTTTGTTGGCTCCGATCTAACAAACTCCAGTTTGCCCGCATAACGATCCATAGCCAAGCCACGAATCGTTGGCCCAGTAAGTGTTTCATTGTGAAGGGTGCGATTCTGAGCAATTGCGAACAAGGATCAGGGCGCGGCTGATTCTGGACTCAAGCAAGAGAGGCAGTGAGCATCTTTCCTTTGGATGCAATGCAGGCTAGAAGATCTTTCCAGGACTTTGCGAACGATTCAACCCCTTCACGAAGAAGTTGATCGGCAACAGCTTCCCTATTGATGCCGGCCTTGGCAAATTCAGCTAACACCTCATTGGTATCCGCTGGCAAGGCCTCGCCGAATTCTTCATGAATGGAGAGGGCTTTCAGTGTGCCTTCAGGCATTGTGTTCACCGTGAATGGCTTAGCGAGCGCCTGAACGTATAACACCGCGGAGGCTTTTGGATCTTTGGCTCCGGTGCTGGCCCAAAGAAGACGTTGTGAGCGGGCTCCAGCGTTCAAGATGCGCTGCCATCGCGGCGAGTCAAGCAGCGTGCGGTACGTCGCATAGGCGTCCCTGGCGATGGCGATGCCAAGCTGATTGCGCAGTTCCTCAGGGACTTTGTCGGCAACCGCAACATCCCATCGACTGACGAATAGAGAAGCCACTGACCCAACATCGGGATTCAAACCGGCAACGATACGGCGTTCGACGCCCCGCAGGTATGCCTCAGCGGCAGCTAAATACTGCGCGCCGCTGAAAAGCAGGGTCACATTGACGGGCACGCCGGCGAAGATTGCTTCTTCAATTGCCGGAAGTCCTTCGCTGGTGCCTGGAATCTTGATGAAAAGATTGGGCAGATCTGCGCGAGCGTGAATCTGCTTGGCTGCAATCAGCGTTCCAGCCGTATCGTGGGCCAACAGAGGCGAGACCTCCAGTGATACCCAACCGTCGACGCCATCCGTCCGGTTGTGGATCGACTGGAAGAGTTTTGCGGCCCGGCTGAGATCTTCGATCGCCAATTCAAAGAAGAGTTCCTTACCAGTTTTGCCCTCCTCCATTTTCTGGCCGATGGCGCCATCATAGTCATGACTGTTCTTGATTGCGTGATCGAAGATTGTCGGATTCGAAGTAAGCCCAGTGACAGAGAATTCATTGATGTAGCGTTGAAGCGTCCCACTGGCCAGCAGACCACGGGTGATGTTGTCGAGCCAGATACTTTGGCCGATTTCATGCAATTTTTGTGTGGCTTTCATTTCATTCCTCCGGCGCTGCTTTTCATTCAATGGTTGCTTGTGTCCATCCGATATCAACTGGAGGCGATGATCCATCTTTGCGCCTCTGCGACCTCTGAAGGCGGAAACACCTTCGATGGACAAGGTATTAGAAAGCTGAAAATGCGCATCGTTTGCACAATCCAGTCAACGTCGGTGACTACAGCGGCTCGCTCCCAGCGCGTGGGATGTTCGAGGCCAATCTTCATGTCTTCCCAGATGGCCCCTGGGTCGTAGCCGGTGAAGTTTGCAGAAATCTTGTAGAAGAGTCGGATCTTGTCGTGCCGCTTGAGCGTCTTGAGAATTGCCGGAACAAAGATTCCTTCGTAATCCTCTTTCGTGACCTGCCCTTCGCAGGAAATCGCAACAACATTGTCGGGAAAGTCTTTCAGAATCTCGATCATGAAACATCCTCCATTGCGCACTTCGTAAGTGCTAATTCACGGTCAATACCGGATGCATCCAGGTTTCGCCATCCTGACCAAGTGAAGCCCGATACCCGCAAACCGCAACTGTCGACCGCTCCTGATTCGCATCAGAATAAGGCCAGATCCAAGATTACTGTCGATGCGCAACCTCAGGCATTTCGAGCGCCTTCACTTTATCGACTCTGCGCTGGTGCCGCTCCGCTCCACTGAAGCGAGCCTTCAAGAACGTTTGAATCAATTCCCATGCCAGTGCCGGCCCGATCACCTGACCGCCGAGCGAAAATACATTCATATCGTCGTCTTCCACGCCCTGATGAGCGGAGAACACATCGTGGATGAGCCCGGCGCGCACACCTGCAATCTTGTTGGCGCAGATGGATGCACCCACGCCACTGCCGCAGAGCGCTATCCCGCGATCAACTTTGCCGGCGGCAACGGCTCTGGCCAGTGGAATCACGTAATCCGGGTAATCATCTCCGGGGTTCGATTGAACCGCACCGAAGTCTACGACCTCATGGGCAGCCCCGCGCAGCAATTCCGCGATCCGCTCTTTCAGAACGAAACCTCCATGATCCGATGCAATGCCTACGCGCATGATGCCTTCTCCTTTATCTGATCGAGCACATGATGAGCCTGTCTGCAGACGTTCTCCACAGTGAAGCCATAGTGTTCCATTACAACCGGACCGGGTGCCGACGAGCCGAAGGTATCAATGCCAATGACCGCGATCTTAGGGCCGACAAAGGACTGCCATCCCACAGGAGAACCGGCCTCAATAACCAATAGCGGAACATCAGCTGGCAATATCTTTTCTCGATAATCGTCCGATTGCGATGCGAACAGGTTTGTGCTTGGCATGCTCACCACTCTCGCGTGCACACCCTGTGTCACAAGTCGTTCACGAGCTTCCAGCGCCAGATGTACTTCTGATCCTGTCGCGATCAAGATGATGCTCGGTCGTCCAGCTAAGGGAGACTCGGCGAGGATATAGCCGCCCGATGAAACTCCGTCAAGAATGGATGGATAGGAACATAAGTCGAGTACTGGAAGACCCTGCCGCGTCAGAACCAATGCAACAGGCCCTTGTCTTCTGCCAATCGCCACTCGCCATGCGGCAACAGTCTCATTGGCATCGCCTGGACGGAGGACGGTCATGCCTGGAATGGATCGCAGGCTGACTAACTGCTCGACAGGCTGATGCGTCGGTCCGTCCTCGCCCATGCCGATGCTGTCATGAGTAAAGATATAGATCACCGGCAGCGCATTCATGGCCGCAAGGCGCATCGGTGGACGCATGTAGTCGCAGAAGACGAAGAAAGTCCCGCCAAATGGAATGAAACCACGGTGCAATGCCATTCCATTCAAGATGGCGCCCATTGCATTCTCGCGGATGCCAAAGTGCATATTGCGTCCTGCCCAATCTTCGGGCTCAAAACTTCCTGCTCCGTGAATGTTTGTATGAGTGCTGGGACCAAGGTCTGCTGACCCTCCCATCATCTCCGGCAAACGAGAAGTGAGGACATCTATCACATTTCCTGATGCGACCCGCGTTGCCATCGGTCCGTCTAGCGATGTAAAAGAAGGCAAGCCTGCGTCCCATTCTGTTGGTAGAAGTCCGTCAGTCACTCTCTGAAATTCATCGGCAAGGAGCGGGTATTCCTGCGCAAAGGCATTGAATCGTAAATTCCAATCCTCTTGCGCAAGGTTTCCGCGATTCACTGCCTTTCGAAAATGATCGAGCGCCTCTTCGGGGATATAGAAAGAAGGTGATAGCGGCCATTTCATGTTCTCTTTGGTAAGGCGAACCTCGTCCACACCAAGAGCTTCTCCATGGGCCGCCGCAGTGTCCTGTTTATGGGGACTGCCAAAGCCTAGGTGCGTGCGTACCGCAATCAGCGATGGCCGCGCTGTCTCTTCGCGGGCGATTGTCAGTGCGCGGGCCACGGATTCAACGTCATTGCTCTGTTCAACTCTTTGTACGTGCCAACCGAATGCAGCAAACCGAGCCATGCGATCTTCGGTAAATGTCAACCCCGTGCTTCCCTCGATCGTGATGTGGTTGTCCGCATAAAGAACGATAAGCTTTCCAAGATGCTGATGACCGGCAATCGATCCAGCCTCGGAGGAGATTCCTTCCTCAAGATCGCCGTCGCTGACGAGAACGTACGTAAAGTGATCCACGATCTGATGACCAGGTCGATTGAAACGCGCCCCGAGCGCCATCTCAGCAATAGCCATACCAACGCCGTTCGCAAGACCCTGGCCCAATGGTCCCGTGGTAGCTTCGACGCCCGGCGTCTTGCCATACTCCGGATGACCCGGCGTGCGACTGCCCCACTGGCGAAACCTCTTCAGCTCATCAAGGGGCAGGTCAAAGCCCGTCACGTGAAGCAGAGCATAGAGCAACGCGCATCCGTGGCCGGCTGACAAAATAAAGCGGTCGCGGTCTGGCCAGTGGGGATCGCGTGGGTTGAACTTGAGCGATCTATTCCAGAGTGCATACGCCATGGCCGCCGACCCCATTGGCAGCCCAGGATGGCCCGAGTTGGCCTTCTGCACCATGTCAACCGCCAGGAAACGGAGCGTGTTGATACACAACTCATCCAATGCAGGCGGAGCGATTGTTGTTGCGATTGTTGCAGAAGATGCCATAGCGCGTTTTACCTTTCCCGGTTGAAGTGGGTTGAAGATCCCGCAGACAATCGAGACCCTAAGTTGCATCCAGCGTCAAAACACGCTACATCTTTAGGCCTGTATCACCGCACCCCGGGTGCTTGCATTGGCAGGCTGTCTTTGGTCCCTTCTTTGCGTCTGCACATTCGGTACTGCAATGCTTCTTGCCGCTCGTGGGCTGGCAGTTACAGCCAGGGTTTTCGCACTTTTGTGTGGTGGTCATAAACTCTCCTCTTAACCGAACATGCCCTCGACCTTTTGAAGGCTCTGTTATTTAAAACATGATCCGCATTCTCATCCCAAGCAGCGCGGTCGTATAGGTTTTGGTTGCATAGGTTGGGTGGTTTGAAATCTCCAGGTCCGGGCCAAGGTCAATGCTCTTCGTCAAGCGAAGCCGATAAAACGTCTCCATGACGCTCTCGTGATGATTGGCTCCGAAACTTGGCTCAGAGTGAATCAATGAAATGCCGAACATATCTCCGCGTCTCCCAAAAGGTTTCACCTGGCCCAGGCCAAGCTCTTCCACTTGCTTGATCGATGTACCCGTGTCCGACGCAAAACCAAATCTCCCAAAAGGTGTCCATCCACTGCGCAACTCATGCTCAAAGCCGATGCCCCCGCCCGCCCCGCTGCCAAGCGTAGCCGTGTCGTCGCGCCAGAAGTTCATGCGATAGTCCTTGAACTGTTTACCAGGTGAACCGCCAAGCCAGCCGACTTCGATGGACTCCATGTACTTGCGATCTGCCAGTGTTGTGAGGTTCCCTTGCGGCGAACCTTCCGTATCGATCACGAGAGCGTGAACGTAAACATGTTTTGTCGCCTGAAGTTCCACGGCCGCGCCGCCGGCATATGCTCCATCGGAGGCAAACGTCAGGTTGCCATCGCTTCCGCCGTTCAGGAACTGAGCGCGTTCGTCGTTGTTGAACATACTCAGGCTGATGTACTCGTTCGGATGGATTTTGCCGATATAGAGCGACAGCCGCTCGTTGAGCAGATCCTCACGCCAGTAAAGGATGTTCACCATAATCGGCTCTTGCGGTCCCCCTCCCTGCAGACAGTTGAGGGTTAGACCCGAACCGAGGCTTTGGCTGAGATTGAACTGCTGGCTGATGCCGATGTTCGTTCCCGACCTAACCAAAAGACTGATTGTCCCGGCGTTGCTCTCATGGTCATAGACCTTCCAGGCCGCCGTAAAATCTGCCCGGCCGCTGGTTTGATCGTGCCGCACACCGTTCGGCGTGGCTGTCGCATATTGGCTCAGGAACGTGTAGGTTGCGCCAATCTTCAGCTTTGCGGACTCGTTGATACGATCAGTCAGCTGTCCAAACGGCTCCAGAATGGCGCCAAAAGGATCAGCCTTGAGTACCGGGTCCGCCGGTATCTTCGACAATGCGACTGCATCCCTATCGAGTTCTTGGCGAAGATCGTCAGGTTCCTGCTCCAGGTTTGCATAGGTTGCAGAGCCTCTGGCTTGGGTGCTCTGCTGGACGGAACCAGAATCGGTGCGTACGTTCTGACCGGCAGCCGTAAGGCCAAATGCTACAAAGTACAGCAGTGGCAATATCCTCATTGCGATTCTCCCCAGGGGGCCCGAATCGACCGGTCTGGTGTATTGCGTTGATGACGCAGATGCTGACCCGAGCGATGGCCCTACGCGCTGGTCGAGTTGAGCTTGCTTTCCTCCGACTTCTTGTGCCAGAGAGATTCGATCTCCTCCAGAGACCGCCCCTTCGTTTCGGGGACAAGATAGTAGGAGAAGAGCCACGAACCGATCGCTAGTACGCCATAGAGCCAGAAGGTCAGGCTCGGTCCGAGCATTTTCAGCAGCGACAGGAAGGTAAGCGAAACTGCAAAATTGGCAAGCCAGTTTGTTCCGGCCGCGACTCCTGCCGCAAGACCGCGAATCTTTAGCGGATAGATCTCAGCGATCAGCAACCAGAAGATCGGTCCCAGACTAATGGCGAACGAAGCTACGTAGAACATGAGAATGACGACAGCAAGGCCAGCGAGTTCGCCGCCCCTTGCCTGCAAATGGAAAATGAAACCAAGTGCGCCTAGACTCACAACCATCCCTGCGATGCCTGTCAGCAACAGTGGGCGCCTGCCTACACGGTCAATCAGCCACATAGAAACCAGCGTCATCACCACATTCACGGTACCGATGCCGGCAGTGGCCAGGATCGAACCTTGAATCGAGGAGATTCCAGCGGCGCGAATGATATAGGGCGCATAGTAGATGATGGTGTTGATTCCCGTGACCTGCTGGAAGACTGCCAGGCCGATACCGATCATCAGGGCTGGCCGGAGTGCGGGCAGAAGCAAGTCGGATACATGCCCGCGCAGTGCCGACTCCTGTGATGCCGCCTTGATTTGCTGAAATTCCTTTTCGATGTCTTCCGTGCCGCGAATTTTGACCAATACACTATGGGCAATATCGAAGTGACCATGACGGGCAAGGAAGCGCGGGGTTTCCGGCAAAAAGAGCATGCCCGTACCTAGAAGCGCGCCCGGAATTACGGCAAGGCCCAACATCCATCTCCAAGCAGCCGAAGGCGTGAAAGCATAGTCTGCAAGATATGCAGCCAGAATTCCTACTATAATTGCCAGCTGAAATAGTGATACCTGCCAGCCGCGCGCGTTTGCCGGAGAGATTTCTGAGATGTAAAGGGGAACAACAGAACTCGCAAGGCCGATGCCCATTCCCACGATGACTCGCCCAAGGATCAGTATCTGAATCGACCCTGCTGCAGCGCATACCAATGCGCCTGCAATGAATACAACCGAGGTGATGAGCAGCATCCTCCGGCGCCCGAATCGATCCGACAGGCTGCCTCCGGTGATGGCCAGGACTGCGGCACCAACCAGAACCGAACTGACAGCAAGCTCCTGCTGGAAGATGGACAGTCCAAAACTGCGCTTGATGAAGATCAACGCGCCGGAGATTACTCCGGTGTCATATCCGAACAGCAGGCCGCCAATTGCAGCAAATATCGCGGCGATGTAGACGTATCTCTGACTTGCTATAGGAGCTTGAAGGGATGACTTGACTACAACCGGTTCAACTGCAGTTGCATTCATTTTGCACATTCTTTCTGGATTCTGCGGTAGTGCCCAATCAAAGCGTTTGTGGAACTATCGTGCTTGAGATTCTCTTGTTTTTGGGACTCGATTTCGGGGATGATGCGCTGGGCAAGAACTTTGCCAAGTTCTACACCCCACTGATCAAAGGAATCGATCTTCCAGATAACACCCTGGGTAAAAACACTATGCTCGTAGAGTGCAACAAGTTTGCCCAGGGTCGCAGGAGTCAGCCGTTCCAGCAGAATCGTGTTGGACGGTCGATTGCCGTCAAAGGTGCGATGAGGAGCAAGCCATGGTGGCGTTCCGTCCGTCTCGACCTCCTTCGTGGTCTTGCCAAAAGCCAAGGCTTCAGCCTGTGCGAAGACGTTGGCCAGAAGGATGTCGTGATGACGGCCAATCGGATTCAGCGGCTGACCAAACGCAATAAAGTCGCAAGGGATAAGCCTGGTTCCCTGGTGGATCAATTGATAAAAGGAGTGCTGGCCGTTGGTGCCTGGCTCGCCCCAATAGATCGGTCCGGTTTGATATTCAACCGCCGTCCCATCCACAGTCACGTGCTTGCCGTTGCTTTCCATCGTCAACTGTTGCAAATACGCTGGGAATCGCTTCAGATACTGTTCATAGGGCAGGACTGCGACGCTTTCCGCTCCAAGAAAGTTGTTGTTGTAAATCGACAACAGCGCCATGAGGACGGGGATATTGCGCTCGAAGGGGACAGTGCGAAAATGAACGTCCATCTCGTGGAAGCCGCCGAGCAATCGGCGAAAGTTGTCCGGGCCCGATTGCGATCATGGTTGAGAGCCCAATCGCCGAGTCCATCGAGTACCGTCCGCCAACCCAATCCCAGAACCCGAACATATTGGCTGTATCGATGCCCGAACTTCTCGACCTCTTCCTCATTGGTCGAAACGGCTACAAAATGTTTAGCTATCGCGGCGGAATGTTTTAGCGTCTCAAGTGCCCAGACACGCGCGGTATGCGCATTGGTCATCGTCTCAAGAGTTGTAAAGGTCTTTGACGATATGATGAAGAGCGTCTCCTCGGCATCGAGGTCGCGAGTCGCCTCGGCGATGTCCGTACCGTCAACGTTTGAAACAAACCGGAAAGTCAGATCTCGCTGAGAATAGTGGCGCAGAGCTTCATACGCCATCACGGGTCCAAGATCGGAGCCGCCAATACCGATGTTGATGACATTGCGAATCGGCTTTCCGGTATAGCCCTTCCACTCTCCGCTACGCACGCTGTTGGAGAAGGCGGCCATCTTGTCTAGAACGGCATGTACCAAAGGCACAACGTTCACGCCATCGACGAGAATCTCGTCTCCAATCGGAGCGCGCAATGCCACATGAAGAACCGCTCGCTTCTCGGTGACATTGATCTTTTCGCCTCGAAACATGGCGTCAGTCCGTTGGCGCAGTCCAGATTCCTCTGCAAGTTGCAAGAGCAGTTTTACAGTTTCATCGGTGATGCGGTTTTTCGAAAAATCAAAGTATATGCCCGCGTCCTCAACCTTGAGGCGTTCTCCTCGCGTTGGGTCCTGAGCGAAGAGATCTCTAAGATGGAGAGTGCGGTTCGTCGCGGCGTGAGCCTCAAGGGCCTTCCATGCCCCGCTTTCAATGAGTGACACAATGTTTTTTGTCATCTTCAATTCACCTTTTATCAATCTGTTTGCTGAGCACCCAAGTGATCTGCGAGACCAGCATTTCATTCGTGCTTATGTATATCTGCTCCTTATTGCTCACGCAGCCGCCGGATGAGCACATTCGGCCTATGAATTCAGAACTGTGCAAAAGAGAACAGTTGTTGTTTTCCCATGAGAGAACAATGATGATTCAGCCGCGACCATGGTCCGGCAAGGAGACCGTCATGTCTGAGAATCATGCTTTGAAGTCGATTCCAACCAAGATCCTGTTGCCTATAGACTTCAGCCCGTCATCTAAAACAGCTCTCGAAGTTGCAACTGATCTCGCTTTGCACTTTCATGCCGAACTCTTCCTTGTGAATGTTATCCCGTTCATCACTACTTTTGCTTCCGAATACATTGCTCCCCAGGTTCAGCCCCAGCAGGAGGCGAAGGCACGCGCTGAGCACCATTTAGCCAAGGCAATCGCGGTCCTGACTGCCAAGGGAATCAAGGCGGGTTCGAGTGTCGAAGTCGGAAATGACATAGTTGGTGACATCATGGAAGTGGTGGAACGCGAACACATCGACATGGTCGTGATCTCCACGCACGGTATATCAGGCTGGCATCCACTCGTTTTTGGTTCAATTGCCGAGAAAGTTATTAAACTCGTGCAGTGTCCCCTCCTGCTTCTTCGCTCGGCCAAGACAGATTCCGGCAATGCTACTCCCACGAATCGTTCTTTGGAATGGTGGTAGTGAATGAAGATAACAACACGAAGGCAAGGAATATGATCTCTTCTTTTTAATCCAGATTACTTCACCCGTCATGAGTAGGAAGAGTTAACCATGCCATGGTCAATATTAGCCATCTATCCGAACCTGGGTGCGTAACACTGAGTTCAGAAGGACACACCGCGGACCCAGGCTGCCGGATTCTCCGGCGTGCGATCTCTAGTGATGCCGACAGCATAGAGAGCTCGTATGACAACCGCCGTGGGAGTGAGTCGGACAGAACATTGGAGAGAAATGAAACTTCTAAAAGTACTTGAAACAGGACTTTGCCTCACCGTGCTCTGTTTCCTCGTGGCACCGAAGGCAAAGGCCGACGAGTGGAACCAGAAGACCACGGTTACCTTCAGCGAACCCTTTGAAGTCCCGGGAGTGGGCCAACATCTTCTGCCAGCGGGAACCTACGTTTTCAAGCTTCTGGATTCCCCGTCGGACCGCCATATCGTTCAGATCTTCAACCAGGATGAAACGCATGTGTTCACCACCATTCTCGCTATCCCGAATTATCGGCTAAAAGCTACCGATAAGACAGTAATGACTTTTCGTGAAGCTCCCGCTGGCCAGCCTCAATCGCTGAAGGCATGGTTCTATCCTGGCCGCGAATGGGGCGAACATTTTGTCTATGAAAGGCCCAGGGCTATTGAACTAGCCAAGCAAAACAATGAAGCTGTACTATCGACACCTGTCGTTCTGACTGGCGCACCAGTCGAGGTGTTGAAGTCCGCACCAGTAGAGGCTGTTAGCCCAAGTGGAGATACTGTCGAGACTGCTCAGGTTGTTCAAGCACCGCCAGTCGCTGCGGCTGCGGTCTCGTCGCAGCCCGTGCTTGTCGCTTCATTGCCTAAGACCGCCAGTCATCTACCCTTGATTGGTCTGATTGGTCTTCTTGCACTGGGTGCTGGCTTTGGCCTGTTGGGCTTTTCGAAGTTGAGCGCATAGATCTACGGAGAGCCGGACAAATCGCCTTTCATGTTGCCTCAAAACCAACGGTTAAAGGAAGCGATGCGCGAGTATCGCTTCCATTGCCCGTTACGCCAAGTTTATTCACATACATGGTGCCGGTTTCCCAACACATCGAGGACGCGAATAAATGGCAGAGATGAGCGTATTGCCGAAAAGACTCGATAGTAAAACAAGCAGAAGCTGTCCAGATTTCTCCAGCACACGCAAGCACCAAACCAAAATCAGAATCTTGGTATATCACTGCCTGATTGCTCTGATCGGCCTGATATCTGTCCCATTTGTCTCTGGAGCCCAGGACTCCCAGCCATCCCAGATCGGCTCAGGCGAGGAGTTCACGCTTAAGATGAAAGTCAACTTGGTAATTCTCAGCGCAACGGTTCTGGATCGCCACAATACACCTGTTTCCGGCCTTGATAAAGGCGATTTTCAGGTATATGAAGATAAACAACTCCAACAAATCAAGCAATTCAGCCACGACGATATTCCCATAACGGTCGGTATTCTCGTCGATAATAGCGGGAGCATGGGACCAAAGCGCGACGATGTCATTACGGCTGCGCTGGCCTTTGCGCGGTCCAGCAATTCCCAGGATCAAATGTTTGTGGTCAACTTCAACGACCATGTGTCTTTCGGACTTCCGCCGGGTATGCCGTTTACAAATCGGCAGGAAGAACTTCAGCTTGCGCTCTCAAGAATCAGGACGATTGGCCAGACCTCTCTCTATGATGGGATCGCCGCCGCCCTCGACCATCTTAAACAGGGAAACAGCGACAAGAAGGTGCTGATCCTGATCAGCGATGGTGGCGACAATGCCAGCAAGCACAATCTAATCCAGGTGCTTGGCATGGCCAAACAGAACACGGCAATCATATACGCAATCGGCATTTTCGATGAGCAGGATGATGATCAGAACCCATCTGTGCTCAGGCGGATGGCCAGGGAGACAGGCGGCGAAGCCTTCTTTCCAGAGTCATCAAAAGAAGTTGTATCCATCTGCGAGGGGATCGCCCGCGATATTCGGAGTCAGTACACGCTGGCATATGTCCCTACGATTGCTGAGGAAGACGGAAGTTACCGGACCGTAGAGGTACGTGCAAGCGCGCATGGCCGCGGACGCCTCTCCGTTCGAACTCGGGCCGGCTACTCGGTACCGCAAGCAAAGCCGGTGGGTGCAGCAAAGGTGATCGTCAATGATTCCAGGAACTGAGCGACGATTTTTCGAAGTGCATAGCCTCCTATTGCTTCGCTGGACGCGGAACCTTCTGTTCTTGCTGGGCGCACTGGCGATCTCTTATGTGGGTCTCATGCTGGTCCATGCAAGACAATTTCAAGAAGTCGCAAATAGTACCCTTGAACAGAGAATGCAAGAGGAAGAACAGCGCAAGGAAAGCCTGCCCGGGTCTGCCGCAAAGGAAGGCGATCTTCTCGGCCGTCTTGAGATTCCACAACTGGGAATGAAGGTTGCAATTCTTGAAGGAACCACCTCGCAAACGTTGGCGGTCGGGGTTGGACATATCAAAGGTACAGCTCTTCCAGGAGAGCAGGGAAATATTGGAATCGCCGGGCACCGGGATACATACTTCCGCGCCTTGAAGAACATTCATCCTGGAGACGAGATTCGAATTCAAACCTCAACAGGCTTGTCAAGATATATGGTCGACAAGTTACAGGTCGTAGCTCCTGAGGACGTTAGCGTGCTGGCTTACTCGGCTGCATCGGCCATTACGCTTGTCACCTGCTACCCATTTCACTTCATAGGTGCGGCTCCGCAAAGGTTTGTTGTACATGCACATCAGGTGTAGATGTGTTCACTCAGATGGTGACGTCCCCAGCCTCTGACAATTTGTTCGTCATCACTTGGAAGTGATACCCCATTACAGCCAGCGTCATCGCTGCACCGACGCAATGGCGATAGCGGGTCGCCACTGCCAAAAGGAATTTCCAGTAGCTCCGACGTTGCTTGCTAAAGACCCCCTGGCGAAGAATCGACATGGCGAAGGCGCGGGTATTGCTCTTGGTCAACCATTTTTGCCTGGTGCTTCGCGCCCCATGATTGTCTTTACCGGGCCGCGGCTGGGTGCGATTTAGGTAGAGCTTGACTCGCTCGTAGTAGGCCTCGCAAGAATAGATCCTTTTCAACACTGAGCGGTATCCCTCCACCAGTTGCGTCGCGTCCATCGCGGGAAGAAAGTTGAGTTTGTCATCTGTGTTGTCCCCGTGACCCGCATCCAGTATCCTTCCTTCCTTGCGCAAACGCCGAAAGAGTTGAGTTCCGGGCATGGCTTGTAAAAGCCCCACCATTGCAACGGGGATACCGCTCTTTTGAATGAATTCCACCATGCGGTCAAAAATATCCTCACGATCGGTATCGAATCCCAGGATGAATCCTCCCATTACCTGCAGGCCATAGCTCTGGATCGTGGCAACGCTGTCGAGCAGGCTGCGTTGCGTATTCTGCAACTTGTTGGCCGCGATCAAACCGGATTCATCGGGAGTCTCGATGCCCAGAAAGACCGAGACAAAACCGGCATCTCTCATCAACTGCATCAACTCAGGGTCGTCAGCAAGGTTAAGTGACGCTTCGGTATTGAAGTCGAAGCTGGTTTTGAAATGGCTGCGCCATTCGGCTAGGGCCACGCATAGCTCTTTGGCGCGCGCCTTATTGCCAATGAAGTTGTCGTCAACAATGAACACTGCTTCTCGCCAGCCCGCCGTGCGCAGCTGGTCCAGTTCGGCCAGCACCTGCGCTACTGCCTTTGTGCGTGGGCGCCTGCCGTATATTTCAATGATGTCGCAGAATTCACAGTTGAATGGACAGCCACGTGAATATTGCACGGCCATCGTCGAGTAGCTGTGCATTTTGATCAGGCTCAAATCCGGCGTCGGGCTGGAACTCATTTCCGGCCTTTCCACAGCCTGATAAGCAGGCTTGGCTGTCCCTTGCTCCAGGTCTCGCGCAAGACCGGCAATGATGCCCTCTGCCTCTCCGATGACCACATGATCCGCTTTGAGGTCTTTGGCCGAAAGGCTGCTCGTGATTGGTCCGCCTACAACTGTCCGCAGACCATGGGCGCGGCATCGTTCAACGATAGCTACCAGCGAATTTCGCTGGATGTGCATGCCGCTTACAAGAGCCACATCGGCCCAAGCCAGATCGCGATCTCGCAATCGCTCAACATTCGTGTCCACGAGTCGTCTCTTCCAGGCTCCGGGTAATAACGCGGCAACTGTCATCAGACCCAAAGGAGGCTGTGCTGCCAGCTTGCCCAGGAACTTAAGCGCGTGTTTGAAGCTCCAAAATGTATCCGGGAATTCCGGGTAGATCAGTAGCGCGTTCATGGGCCATTCCTTTGGAAAAGAACGCTTGGTGAACATCGAGATCCACACTTTGATGGGGCTTTGGGTTCTCGGATCATCGCAAGCTGGCGCGGCTGCCGTTGGAACCGCGCATTGCTCCGACATAAGTTTTCTATTGTTGTCCGGCGAAAATCTGTGCAAAAGGAGCCACTTCAGCAGAAACGAGCCTCGAACGATTCCGCGACGTGGAAGGGCGAGCAAAACTGACCAGAACTTGAGGGGAAGACCGTTCATCGTGATGACAGGAGAGAGCAACCATGTCGGAACAATTTGAGAATCCAGAAACGACCAAACTTGAAGAAAACATCTCGGAGACATCTGCCGAAAAGCGGATTGAGCGCGTTGCCGCAAAGGCTGCGGAAAAGGCTTCGCACACGGAGCAGAGATACGACCATGAATCAAACGATCTTTTCAAAGTCAAATGACACAACATCTTTTGATCTCTGGCGACAGCGCTAGTCCGAGCGACCATGCTCAGCCCTGTCCACCCCGCTTGTCGTTCATCGCCGGATATCTTCGCTCGACAGGATATCCCTTTCATGGAAGCGATGATATGCTAACCGGCCTGCACGATTTGGAAGCTGAAGATCAGGTCGGATCGCAGGTTCCGGTGCTGTCTTTCTCGGATTGCGGGATTAACCCCTGGTCAATAGAGCAGGAGCAGGAGAATGAATTCAAATGGAATCGAAATCAGAGAAGGCCGATCCCAAAGATGACAAAGATTCGCTGAAGACGCTCGCCATGCCTGAGCTGATGAAAAAGCTCGGCGCTTCGGCGGACGGTCTGACGCAGGCCGAGGCTATAAAGCGCCAGGCGCAGTATGGGCCGAACCAGATTGAGGAAAAAAAGACCAACGAATACCTGAAATTTCTTTCCTATTTCTGGGGTCCGATTCCGTGGATGATTGAAGTCGCCGTGATTCTCTCCGGGGTCGTCCAACACTGGCTCGACTTCTTTGTCATCCTTGTGCTTCTTTTGTCAAACGCTCTAGTCGGATTCTGGGAAGAACACCAGGCGGGAAATGCCATTGCCGCTCTGAAGGCGCGATTGGCGGTCAAGGCCAAGGTCAAGCGAGATGGCAAGTGGGAGGATCCCAAGGCGAGCGAGTTGGTTCCAGGCGATGTCATTCGTCTGCGATTGGGCGACATCGTTCCCGCGGATGCGCGACTGCTCGACGGCGATTCCATCGAGGTAGATCAGTCCGCCCTGACCGGCGAGTCGCTTCCCGTCAACGCCAAACCCGGTGGCGCTGTTTACTCCGGCTCCATCATCCGTCAAGGTGAGATTGACGCAATCGTCTATGCCACTGGAACAAACACCTATTTTGGCAAGACCGCACAACTGGTGCAAGAGGCTCATACAGTCAGCCATTTCCAGAAGGCTGTGATGAAGATCGGCGACTACCTGATTGTTTTGGCGGTAGCGCTGGTCGCCTTGATTCTTGTCTTCGCCCTCTTCCGCGGAGACAAGGTTCTCACCACGCTGGAATTCTGCCTGGTGCTTCTGGTGGCCGCCATCCCCGTTGCCATGCCGACTGTTCTGTCGGTGACGATGGCCGTCGGCGCACGCCTGCTCGCCAAGAAGGAAGCGATCGTAACTCGTCTTTCAGCCATTGAGGAACTTGCTGGCGTAGACGTTCTCTGCTCGGACAAAACCGGCACACTTACGCAAAACAAACTCACACTGGGCGATCCCTTCTGCATTGACGGAATTGCTGCTGCGAACGTCGTTCTCTGGGCCGCTCTGGCCTCCCGCGCGGAAGACAAAGACACCATCGACCTGGCGGTAATCGGCGGCGTGAAGAATGACAAGGAACTGAAGAGTTGCCAGGTGCTTCACTTCATGCCCTTCGATCCGGTGCACAAGCGCACGGAAGCTACAGTCAAGGGTGCGGACGGGAAACAGTTCTTTGTGGCAAAGGGTGCTCCCCAAGTCATTCTGCAGATGGCTACCAATGTCGACGACGTCAAGACAGCGGCAGAGAAAGCCATTCTTGACTTTGCCGGCCGCGGCTTCCGCTCTCTGGGCGTGGCCAAAGCCGATGAGGAAGGCAAATGGAAGTTTGTCGGCATTCTGCCCTTGTCCGACCCGCCACGCACGGATGCCAAAGAGACCATTGCCAACGCCGTGCAGATGGGCGTGAAGATCAAGATGGTGACGGGCGATCAAATTGCCATTGCTCGGGAGACATCGAAGGAATTGGGCCTGGGTGCGAATATCCTGGACGCCAACGCGCTCGGCGACACAAAGAAGAAAGAGTCTCCGCAGGTCGTTGAGCAGATCGAGAAAGCGGACGGCTTTGCGCAGGTCTTCCCCGAGCACAAGTTTCATATTGTGGACGTGTTGCAGAGCTGCGGCCACATTGTCGGCATGACCGGCGATGGCGTGAACGACGCGCCTGCGCTGAAGAAGGCCGACTGCGGCATCGCCGTCTCCGGCGCAACCGATGCAGCCAGAGCGGCAGCCTCGATCGTCCTTCTCACGTCAGGTCTCTCCGTGATCATCGATGCAATTAAAGAGAGCCGCCGCATCTTCCAGCGCATGAACAGCTACGCCATTTATCGCATCGCGGAAACGCTGCGAGTGCTGTTCTTCATGACGCTATCCATCCTGGTCTTCAATTTCTATCCAGTGACGGCAGTCATGATTGTGATGATTGCGCTGCTTAACGATGGGGCAATTCTGTCGATTGCTTATGACAACGTCCTATATAGAAACAAGCCGGAATCGTGGAATATGCGGCTTGTGTTGTCGATTTCCACCGTGCTGGGAGTGATTGGCGTTGTCTCCGCGTTTTTCTTGTTCTATCTCGGCGAGCGCATCTTCCACATGGACCGTTTGACCGTCCAGACATTGATGTACCTCAAGCTCTCCGTGGCTGGGCATTTGACCATCTTCTTGACGCGCACACGCGGTCCATTCTGGTCGATACGCCCCGCAAAGATTCTGATGATAGCAGTCGTGGGCACGCAAGCGATTGCGACACTGATCGCCGTCTATGGAGTATTCATGGCGCCGCTCGGCTGGAAATGGGCGGGATTTGTATGGGCCTACGCGCTGCTTTGGGCTCTCTTGAACGACCGCGTGAAACTACTTGCCTACAAGATTTTTGATCCCGTCAAGGCAGAGCCGAAGACTGAACCCAAGGATGACGCGCCTAAACCTGAGGCCAAGGCTGACGAGCCGAAGCCTGAAGCCAAAATCGATGCGCCTAAGCCTGAGGCCAAGACCGACGAACCGAAGACCGAAGCCAAAGCTGACCAGCCGAAGCCAAAAGCCGAGGATGATGCACCTAAACCTGAGGCCAAGTCGGACGCCCCGAAGCCTGAATCCAAAGACGAGCCGAAGGTAGAAGCCAAATCCGAGCCAAAGCCAGAAGCAAAGCCGATCTGAAACCTGAAGCCAAGGCAGAGACAAAGCCTGAAACTAAGACTGCTTCCGATTTGACGCCACAGGTCGCCAAACGAGCCTACGCACTCTACGAGGAGCGAGCCGGTAACGACGGTACAGCAGTTCAGGATTGGAAGAAGGCGGAGCAGGAGATTCGAATTGACGAAGCCAAAGGTGAGCCGAAACCTGTAGCCAAAGCTGACGAGCCGAAGCCCGAAGACAAGGCTGAACCGAAGCCTGAAGCCAAGCCCGAGGTCGAAGACAAGTCACAGCCTACTGTGGTGCCACAACTCGTCAAGCGAGTCCATGAACTCTACGAGCAGCTAGGACGCGAGGATGTTCAATCCGTTCAAGATTGGGAGAAAGCTCATCCGGAACTTGAGACACATGAATCCCACAAATAAGCAGACACGAACAACGAGGCTGGCATGACTGACAAATCGAAGATAGAAATCAGTTCAAAGGATTTCCGTGTGCCGCCAAATAAAAAGGTCGACCTCAGCGAATGGCCGACAGTTGTCGACCCCTATTTTAAGTCGAAGAAGCAGTATAAAGATCTTCTGCAACAACAGATTGAGAAGTTGAGCGCGCTGCAGCAACTTCATTACGCCTCCCACAAGTATGCATTGCTGCTCATTTTCCAGGGCATGGACGGCGCCGGCAAAGACGGTGCCATCCGGCACGTCCTGTCCGGCGTCAATCCGGAGGGCTGCGAGGTCTTCAGCTTCAAGCAGCCCAGCGCTGAAGAGTTGGAGCATGATTTCCTCTGGCGCACGACGTGCCGACTTCCGGAGCGTGGTCGCATTGGCATCTTCAACCGTTCCTATTACGAGGAAGTGCTAGTTGTTCGAGTGCACCCGGAGATTCTTCGCAGTCAGGGACTTCCTGAAGAATCTGCGCGACGAGAAGAACATTTGGGAGCAGCGGTATGGGTCCATCGTGGACCTGGAGAAGCACCTTCATCGAAACGGCACGCAAATCGTCAAGATATTCCTGCATCTGTCGCATGAGGAACAACGGAAGCGATTTCTCGCGCGCATCGATGAACCAGATAAGAACTGGAAGTTCAGCACATCCGACATTCATGAGCGCAAATACTGGAAGCACTACATGAAAGCCTATGAAGACTGCTTTCATGCAACAAGCGCGCATCATGCGCCGTGGTATGTCGTCCCCGCCGACGACAAGGAGAACGCGCGGTTGATTGTCTCGCAAATCGTTCTGGATGCGCTGGGTGATCTCAAGATGGCCTATCCAAAAACCACCGAAAAGCGCCGCCTCGAATTGCAATCGATCAAAAAGCTGCTGGCGAAATGACTCCGGAGGCCCATCGCTTGCAGACCCAAGATAACCGAACTTAACCCCACCGCGCTGATGTAAGTTGCGGAGAAATCGAAAGGAAAGGTCAATATGGCTACCACCGAACTCCCCGTCAACGTTGAGAAAAACGATACTTCTCAACCCTTCAGCAAGAACTTCGACCAGTTTGGCAATTCATCCGGATTCATCTTCGATGTGAGTCTGTCGACCGCGGTTGCGGCCAACGGCAAAAACGAAGAAAGAGTCCCAATGCCCAAGGGACCACTCTCGATTGAGATGCTGGACAAGATGAATCGCTACTGGCGCGCGGCAAACTATCTTTGCATCGGCCAGATCTATTTATTTGATAATCCCCTGCTTCGTTTGCCGCTTACAGCAGAGCAGATCAAGCCCAGATTGCTCGGTCACTGGGGAACTTCACCCGGACAGAACTTTATCTACATTCATTTGAACCGGCTGATCAAAGAGCATGATGCAGACATCATTTACATTTCAGGCCCAGGACACGGAGGCCCATCTTTGAATGCCTGCTCCTATCTTGAAGGCTCTTATACCGAGGTGCATCCAGAGATCACGCGCAATGAAGACGGCCTGCGGCTTATGTTCCGAAAATTCTCGACGCCGGGCGGCGTCCCCAGCCACTGCGGGCCGCACGTCCCGAATTCCATGCACGAAGGCGGCGAGCTTGGCTATTCGCTGGTTCATGCATTCGGCGCGGCCTTCGACAATCCGGATCTGATTGTGGCCTGCGTCGTCGGGGACGGCGAGTCCGAGACCTGTCCACTGGAAGGAAGCTGGAAGTCGGTCAACTTCGTCAATCCGGTGCGAGACGGCGCGGTCCTGCCGATCCTCCACCTCAATGGATACAAAATTTCCGGGCCAACCGCCCAGGGCAGAACGAGCGACGCCGACTTGAAAGCTCTCTATGTGGGTCGGGGTTACAAGCCCTACTTCGTAGAAGGTGATGACCCAGAGGTCGTACATCAGCTGTTGGCACAAGCGCTTGAGGATTGTTACGCGGAGATTCGGGGAATTCAGCAGGACGCTCGCAAAAGCGGATTCAAAAAGCAGCCTGTCTGGCCCATGATCATTTTTCGCACGCCGAAGGGATGGACTTGCCCGAAGGAAGTGGATGGGATCCCCATTGAAGGCACATTCCGCGCGCACCAGGTCCCGCTGGCAACGGTCCGTGAGAACCCTGAGCATCTCAAGATTCTTGAAGCCTGGATGAAGAGTTACAAGGCCGAAGAACTGTTCGACGAAAACGGCAAATTTATCGACGAGCTCGCAACTCTCTCGCCTGTTGGAAACCGCCGTATGGGTGGCAATCCCCATGTGAACGGCGGACGCGAGTTGATCACCTTGGCGCTGCCCGACTTTACGGATTATGCGCTCGAGATCCCAGGGCCGGGTCAGGTTCTGGCCGAAGCTCCGCGCAAGCTGGGAGATTTCTTCCGCGACATCTTCAAAATGAATCTGACTAACTTCCGGATGTTCTGTCCCGATGAATCGAATTCCAATCGCTTGAACTCCATCTTTGAAGCCACGAAGCGCTGTTCAATGGCCGAGATTGTTTCCATCGACGATGAATTGGGTCCGGATGGCCGCGTCATGGAAGTGCTGAGCGAACACCTCTGTCAGGGATGGCTTGAGGGCTATCTGCTCACGGGCCGCCATGGCATGTGGTCCTCCTATGAAGCCTTCGCGCAGGTGGTCGATTCGATGACCACCCAACATGCCAAGTGGCTCGAACAATGCCGCGAGTATCCCTGGCGCAGGCCGCTCGCGTCGCTCAATGTTCTGCTTACAAGTCATGCATGGCGCAACGATCACAATGGCTTCAGCCATCAGGCAACAGGATACGTAGACAACGCACTGGCGCGCAGGAGTGAAGTGATTCGCGTGTATTATCCACCAGATTCCAACTGCCTTCTGAGTGTCTTCGACCATTGCCTTCGCAGCCGCGATTACGTGAATGTTGTCACTTGCGGAAAGCAGCCGCAACTTCAATGGTTGAACATGGACGAGGCTCTCGAACACTGCTCACGCGGTGCGTCCACATGGAAGTTCGCAACCAATGATGAAGGCTTTGAGCCGGATGTTGTGTTGGCCTGCGCCTGGCGATGTGCCAACCATCGAGATCTGTGCGGCTTCGTGGCTGCTGCAGAAATATGTGCCGGGCGTCAAGGTGCGCGTGGTCAACGTCGTGGACTTGATGACTCTGATGTTTCCCGATAAGCATTCTCACGGCATGGACGAAATGTCGTTCAACGCACTCTTTACCGAGACTGCGCCAGTGATCTTCGCCTTCCACAACAATCGATGGCTGATACACACATTGGTTCACGGGCGCGCCAATGAAGCCCGTTTCCACGTTCATGGCTATATGGATCAAGGAACAACCACGACGCCCTTCGATATGGTGGTTCTGAATGAGATGAGCCGCTTCCAACTGGCTCTGGATGCATTGAAGCATATCCCCCGTCTTCGTCTGCAAGCAGAGAATGCGATCAACTTCTTCAATCAGCAATTGCAGCGCCATCACGACTATATTCGAGAGCACCTCGAAGATATGCCTGAGATCAGGGACTGGCAGTGGACAAAAGACTTCAGCGATGCCACCGCGCCGGCTCCGATGGCCAAGGGCCATCCTGAGAAAGCAATGTTTACCGATAGTTAAGCAACAATGCAACGAAGAAGCAGAGGCCATTCGACAAACTGGGACCTCTGCTTCTTTGTTTTGTGCAAGGAGGATGGGTTGAGCGAATCAGAGACAGCAAAGACACTGCCCAAAGAAGAGTGTGTTGACGCACTGAATGAGTTGGCGCTCAATCTACACTGGTCATGGAACCATGCCGCGGATGAGTTGTGGAAAGAACTCGATGCTGAACTTTGGGAAACTACGCAGAATCCCTGGGTTATCTTGCAGACTGTTTCGAAAGAGAAGATCAACGCTGCATTGAGCGATGCGGAGTACCGAGGTCGTCTAGTCAGCTTGCTTCAACGCAATCGGGAATCCTATCAAGCTGACGCATGGTATCAACACAAACATCCAGACAAGGCTCTCACGACAGTCGCCTACTTCAGCATGGAGTTTATGCTGAGCGAGGCGTTGCCCATCTATTCTGGCGGGCTCGGCAATGTGGCCGGCGATCAGATGAAGGCGGCCAGCGACCTGGGCGTTCCAGTCGTTGGCATTGGGCTGCTCTATGGTCAAGGATACTTCCGTCAGGACTTCGATTCGGAAGGTCATCAGCAAGCACTCTATCCGGTCAATGATCCAGGCCAGTTGCCCATACGACCGCTGCGACAGAATAACGGAGAATGGCTGCGGCTGCAGATCCACCTGTCGGGAGCACAGATTTGGCTTCGCTGTTGGGAGGTCTCAGTTGGCAGAACAAAGCTCTACCTGCTCGATACAAATGATTTCGCAAACACAGCCGCACATCGTGGAATCACCAGTGAACTCTATGGCGGCGATGCGGAGATGCGGCTAAAACAGGAGATCATTCTCGGAATTGGTGGATGGCGTTTGTTGCGCGCGCTTGGTTTGCAGCCCGAAGTCTGCCATCTCAATGAAGGCCATGCGGCGTTTGCGGTGCTCGAAAGGGCGCACTGCTATATGGAAGATCACAAGAAGCCGTTCGATCTTGCTCTCGCTGTTACGCGGGCCGGAAATATCTTTACGACACATACTGCGGTTGCCGCAGGATTCGATCGCTTTGACCCGCAACTTATCCGGCAATATCTTGACCACTATGCGCAAGATGAACTTCGCATTTCGCTTGACGAACTGCTGAAGATCGGCAGGCAAAATCCTGCTGACAATGCGGAGCCCTTCAACATGGCCTATCTTGCTCTGCGTGGCAGTTGTCATGTGAATGGCGTGAGCAAGCTGCACGGGGAAGTGAGCCGGCAGATATTCCAGCCGCTCTTTCCGCATTGGCCGCAGGCAGAACTCCCGATTGGCTCAGTGACCAATGGCATTCATGTGCCGACCTGGGATTCGGTTGAAGCCGATACGCTTTGGACCACAGCTTGCGGCAAAAAACGCTGGCGCGAAGATCGAACTGTCGAAGATGACATCCGGAACCTCACCGACGAACAGATCTGGCAGATGCGGTCCACGGAGCGAAAGACTCTGATTGAGCGGTTGCGTAAACGGTATGCCCGCCAGCAAGCTGCGGAAGGTGGTGACCCATCGGATGCGAACAATATCTTCGACGAAAATGCATTGACTCTTGGTTTTGCGCGGCGCTTTGCAACCTATAAGCGTCCCGATCTCCTCCTGCTTGATCCTGAGCGGCTGGTACGCCTTCTCTCCGACCCGCAACGACCGGTACAACTGATTCATTGCCGGCAAGGCACACCCTCAGGATTTGCCGGGGCAGGCATTGATCAAGAAGTGGAAGGATTTCATCCGGCGTCCGGAAGTTCGTTCAAGAGTCGTTTTCTTGAGTGACTACGACATGATGCTGGCGCAGCACATGGTTCATGGAATCGATCTATGGATCAATACACCGCGTCGTCCCTGGGAGGCTTGCGGAACGAGTGGTATGAAGGTTCTTGTCAATGGCGGTTTGAACTTATCGGAATTAGATGGCTGGTGGGCAGAGGCCTATTCGCCAGAGGTTGGATGGGCGATCGGAGACGGCAAAGAGCATGGCGACGATCCTGCCTGGGATCGTACCGAGGCTGAAGCCGTCTATGCTGCATTGGAGAACGAAGTCATTCCAGAGTTCTATGAGCGGAATGAAAAAGGTCTTCCGCAGAAGTGGTTGGCGCGTGTCCGCGAGAGTATGGCGCGGCTCACATCGGAGTTTTCAGCAACGCGCTCCATCCGCGAGTATACCGAGAATCACTATCTGCCCGCTGCTACCGGTTACCGCCAGCGTACAGACGGAGATAGTGCGCTTGGCGTAAGTCTGCTGCAATGGCAGAAGGATATCGAGCAGCATTGGAGCACTGTGAGATTTGGTTCGGTGAGAATTGAGACGCACGACAGCCAGCATTTCTTTCAAGCCGATGTTGCTTGTGGATTCCTCACTCCAGATCAACTGAGCGTTGAGATTTACGCAGATACAACTCACCCGAAATGTGCTTGTATCGAAGCGATGAACGCGTCCGCACCTCGTGCAGAGATGCCAGGCGCCTTCACATATACAGGTCAGGTTTCAGCAACGCGCCCTGCAAGCGACTACACGGTGCGCATTATTCCACGCCATCCCAACGCATCCGTGCCGCTAGAAGCGGAGCGAATTATTTGGCAGCGCTGATGATGGTGTGTGGCGCATGCTCCATCGTTCATTCGGCATTCAGGCCGAGATTTGATAGCTTGGATTGCGTTGATTGGCAATCTATATGAAGAATGCCATGAATTCCCAGGCTCTCAGCGATCTGAACAAACATCGGGGTATTGTCGATGAAGACAGTCTCTGCGGGCCGCACTTGAGCTATATCGAGAGCAAGCCTGAAAATGTCGGCATCGGGTTTGCGGATGTGAACAAAGCTGGAGGAGATGAAACAGTCAGCCAAACTATTCAAGTTGAACCTATTAATTCGATATGCATTCAACTCACGTGCTTCGTTGCTGACAATTGCGATCTTAAGGCCCATTTTCAGCTTGAGTTGAGCAACAAACTCGATCATTTCCGGGATTGCCTTGGACTGCGCGAACATATAGCTACGAAACTGATTGCGCGTGAACGTCCGCTTTTGATGGAAGACAACCAGGTTCAAATACTCTTCCAGCGTGATCTTGCCCTCTTCGAAGATCTCGAACGTGAGTTGGTGGCGATTCTCCATCTCGGCCCACTCCAATGTGAAGTTGTTAGCCGCCCGTCTGCGGGCCAGATGATCCCAGCCGTCGGTAAGAAGAACACCGCCAATATCCAGAAATACGCATTTGATTCCAGTTGCTTTCTTCATCTGCTGTCCTTCTGTCGGCCTATTCGAAGAGGACTCTTTCATATTTCTGATTCCTCCGTAACAAGCGACTTATACCTTTGCCTCAGGCGCATCGGCGACTGCCTCTGCTGGTATCTGGTCCGGCAAGTCAAGGCGCGCCACACCAATTCGGTTGTCGGCCATCCCGTAATAGACGTCGAATCGATCTGGAGTTTCAAGATCGTCGCGCCGGTCGATGCCGGTCGGAAACACAACGTTGGCGACGATCCCGTCGCGCTCTTGCGGGAGCACTGGCGTCAACACCGGTTCCACCGAGCGATAACGTACCACGCGCGGATGTTGCCTTGAGAGCACCATCACCCCAGCCGAGTAGCATAGGTGATGCCCGTTGCCATCCGTACTCGCCGCTTCGCTGACACCATGGTAGACAATCATCCAGCCGTGCTTGGTAAGGACAGGCGGGGTTCCAGCGCCGATCTTGAGCCGTTCCCAGGGCGAGACTGGGGTTGCCAGTCTGTGATGAGAGGTGAACTGACCCAGGCGATCTGGTTCACGGCCTTTCAAGACCGGCGGGCAATAGGAAATCCAGATACTCTCCCGATCGAGATCAACCTCGCGGGTCGTTGGATGACAGGCTGTCTCCTCTGGACGTGTGCCCGGGAAAAGCGGGCGGTGAAGCATACCCAGTTCCATTTTCCCGGAGGAATTAGGGATTGCAACAGGGAAGAGGCTCGCGTCTTTGTCATCCACATTGCCCAATTCAATGCCATGCCAGTGAGCGTAGGTTGCCAGGCCGAGACGCTTCCAGTGAAAGAGGTCCTGCGATTCGGCTAAAGCGATCCTTGGACCTTGAGGAGAAAATGCGGTGTAGGACATGATGTAGCGGTGGAGAGGTTCCACGAAGGTGACGCGGGGATCCTCACAACCACCGCTGCCATCGGGCCGTCGCTCATAGTCCGCCTCCGGCTCCAACGCTATGCCAAGCCTCTCGACGCCGACCGGATCGCCGGCTTCATTGAATTGCACCCGCGCAATCCCGATGCGCGAGTAATTGCCTTTCGCTACCATCCGCGGAAAGAGATAGAGTTCGCTATCGGGGCCGCGAACGGCCGCTGGGTTCAGTACGCCTTCCACCTCCATCGGATTGCCCGGTTCCGGCTCCATCAACATCCCCAGGCGGTGCAACTTGAATTCGTTCATCTCAACTCCTCAAAGAGTCGCACTTGCCACCTTGAAGACGCGGGTCTGTTCGCCGTCGTCCAAGCACGCGATGATTGCCTCGATCACCCGCTTGGTCTCTTGAGGACCTCGCACTGGAATGGAGATGACACCAGCCTGTTCAGCCGGGTAGTCGTTTCCCCCCACAAACAATGCGTCTCCCACGTAGATCATTTCTTTCACAGAAATGCCAAGTGTCACTTGAAGCTTCTTGATCCCGTAAGCTTTGTCGATGCCCGGCTTGGTAACATCAATGGACGTCGCGCCACCGAGCCGCACCGAGAACTCGGGAATCAGAGTGTCAAGAATTGTTTTGATCTTTTTCCGCTTGCCGAAATCCGCATCCCATTTCTCTTTCTCTTCCAACGGCGCCTGCTGGCCAAGTGCGGAATACGTTACCTGACTTCCACGATCCTCAATGGTCTCTCCCCATGTCTTCTTGACAGAGAAGCCTGCGTCCTCTGTGGCTTTCTTCAGGGAACTGACGATCTTCTGCTTTTGTGCGGCAGTGAGGTCCTCTGAATAGAGCTTCTTCCACTCTCCGGTGTGTTGAAAGAACTCCGTTCCGCAGGTTGGAAGAATCGATAGCTTTGCCAGGCTGTCGTCCTGCGGCAGATGGGAGAGCACCTGCTTTTCAAACTGTGTCCATGCGCCTCCGGAGATGATCGCCACCTTGACCACGCCGAGCAGGTCATGCAGAAGCGACGACATCTCGGCATCGAGGGCCGACTTGCTTGCGGCGAGCGTTCCGTCAAGATCAAAGACAATCAGCTTTTTTACCATTCATCCACCTCAATATTCTCTGAGTCTCACTTGGATTGTCCGTCCACGCTGGCCCCTTCGTTATTGGACTGTCTAAGAGGATTCGGGCAGCGCAATCTCCAACAAGGTCACTGCGTTGTTGGGGTGAAACTCACATGTGCCGACCACCGCAGGCAAGAGCCATACTTCGCCTTTATTGACGCCATACGCGGAGCCGCCACCTTCGAACCACCCCGAGCCCTCAATGCAAACGAGCACGCGCGGCATCTCTGCGGCACCGACGTTAAACGGCGATTCTCCGCGCAGGCGCCACAGCAGGAAATGTTCGCAATCAAAGAGTCTTTCACGCTCCGCGGGAATGGTGCTCACCACAGTGGGAGTCACGAGCCCACCATTGCTGTCTGCGAAATCAATACTGGCAAGCGCCTGATCGACCTGAAGTGGCCGTGGCTGCCCAGTCTTTGCGTCAACATGACCCCAATCGTAGAGGCGGAATGTCACATCGCTGTTCTGCTGAATCTCAAAGACGACAACATCACCGCCCAAGGTGTGAACCGTTCCAGCAGGAATGAATACGCTGTCGCCTGGCTTTGGAGCGATGCCCACGAGGTGATCCGCGATTGTGCCGGTGGCTAGTGAGCGTCGCAGATCGCCGGCAGTCGTGCCCGTTTTCAGGCCCGCATAGATCCGGCTTCCACTTTCTGCCTCAATCACAACCCACGCTTCGGTCTTTGCCATTTCTCCCGATGGAATCAGCTCTGGGTGCGCATTGCTGGGATGCACCTGCACTGAGAGCATTTCGCGTGCATCCAGAAACTTGAGAAGCAGCGGAAAGCGCCTGAAGCGCGAGGCCAACCGCCCCATCAGTTGATCGCGGTACTGCTCCATCAATTCACCGATGGTTTGCCCCTTGAGCGGCCCATTGGCAATCTGGCTTTGATGATCGTCGCGGTCGCTGAGCACCCATGCTTCACCAATGGGTTCGTCCCCCGGAAGCGGCATAGATAGCAGGTCGGATAACTGCCTGCCGCCCCACAGCCGATACTGATAGATAGGCTCGAAGCGTAAGGGATACAAAGGCATTTGACCCATTGTTTATCACCTTGTTCTCATTGCTGGCGGCTGGTGTTTGATCGATTTCAGCGGCGCAACCAAAGTAGTTCAAACCGGCAGACCGCCGCCATCAAACTCATTGACTTGGAAAATCTGATTGGGTTTGCCATGTCGCGATAATTGCGGACGCTGGCTAGCGCGGTTGGTGCCATGGAACCCACGCCAAGTCGCCACTCAACACGTAGATTGCGAGCGCCGAGGCCATGAAGATTGCGCCAATCCAGAAGCGCCAGTCATGATGCATCCGTCTCCAGTAAGGACCGGGATCGGGCTCACCTCTGTCGCTGCTATTTCCTTCCAGGTTGTGCTTGCTTCCGGTCATTGCTTCTCCATATCCGATGAGTATTCACCATTGCGTGCTGCCATATTGCAGCGAACACGATGATACAGAGCCTTCTGTGCCGCCCAAACATTTGTCTCCTGTCCCTGCCATAACTCCAAAGCCGGCTGCTGAATGGCGCGAGCAAACGAAAATGCCAGCGCCCAGGGAAGCCGCGATTTGAATCTCACATTCATTGCATTCAAGCGAGCTGAGGCCAATTCCGCAGATTGCCCTCCGGAGAGAAATGCAATCGCAGGAACAGCTGCGGGAACAACGCGCAGCATGCAGGCGACTGTTGCCTCGGCTACCTCCTCTAGCTCCGCTTGCTTGCCGCAATCCGTCCCTGGAAGAATCATGTTCGGTTTCAGAATCATTCCTTCTAACAAAACCCTTTGTGCAATCAATGCACCGAAGACAGATCGAAGCACTTCCTCGGTGACCTTGCGGCAATGCTCCAAAGTATGCTCGCCATCCATCAGAACCTCCGGCTCAATGATCGGAACTAGACCTGCTTCCTGACAAAGCGCCGCATAGCGCGCGAGTGCGTGAGCATTGGCATCCATACAACCCCAACTTGGAATTCCTCGGCCAATTGCAATGACCGCGCGCCATTTCGCAAAACGTGCGCCCATCTGAGAGTATTCAGCCAAACGTTCGCGCAATCCATCCAGCCCCTCGGTGACTGTTTCTCCCGCGTGGCCAGCCAATTCTTTTGCACCAATATCGACTTTAATTCCAGGAATGATCCCCGCTTCCTCAAGAGCTTTGACAAACGGAGTACCGTCTCTCTTCTCTTGACGAATTGTTTCGTCGTAGAGAATTGCGCCACTAATGCATTCGCCGAGTCCTGGAGTGGTGATGATCAGCTCCCGATAGTCGCGCCGCATCGCAAGGGTCTGCGGGATATCAAGCTTGGAAAACCTCTTGTTGCAGGTTCCGTTGCTCTCATCCATGGCAAGCAGTCCCTTGTTGATCAGCAACAAGTATATTTGCGCAGTATCTTTCAGCAATTGCGAATTCATTAGGGCATGCTCATTTCTTGTTCCGGCTTTGAATATCAGAGTTCTCCGCTCAACGGCATTTATGCTCGGAAATCTATTGAGCCGGATTTGCCAGCAACTGTTTGAGCGCGTTGATTGCTTTCTGTGCCTCGGCAAGTTGAGCCTCAGCCTGATCCCGCGTCACTTTCGACAGCGGCGCCTGCGCTTGAGCTATTTTTCCGGGCAATGAGTTAGGCTGTCCCGGCGCTGTCCCAAACAATGAGGCGAGCGCTTCATCAAGCGTTGGCTCCATGACGACCTTGTCTCCGGTCGCAACAATCACTCGCTTCAGTTGAGGGAAGTTCGTGCCTTCAGCTTTGAGGTACAGAGGAACGACATAGAGGAATGAGTTCTCAATTGGAATGACAATGAGCTTACCGCGAATGACTCCTGACCCCTTCTGATCCCAAAGCGTGAGTTGCTGCGAGATGGTCGTACTCTGGTCGATCATTGCGCTGATCTGGTTCGGTCCAAAGATCAGCTTGTCCTTCGGAAGTTCGTAGAAGAGCATCTTTCCGTAGTCTGGAAAGTCGCACCGCGCAGCCAGCCAGGCAATCATGTTGTCTCTTTTCTGCGGCGTGAATGGAGTCATCATCAAGTACTCAAGTTGCTGGCTTCCAGGCAACTTCATGAGGATGTAATACGGGTCCATCGCGGCCACTGCGCCGTCATACTTTTCCTGCGGCGCAACCCAGAGATCCTCCCGGTTGTAGAAGACCTGCGGATCGGTCATATGGAAGGTCTTATATTCGTCCGCCTGAATCCCGAACATATCCTCCGGATACCGGAGATGGCTCTTCAAGTCTGGTGATAGTTCGCTCAGATCTTTGAATACACCAGGGAATGCACGCTGGTACATCGCCAGGAGCGGATCGTTCGCATCCATGATGTAGAGCGACACTGAGCCGTTGTACATATCCACGACGGCCTTGACGGAATTGCGGATATAGTTCATCCCTTGCGCCGATCCATCCGTCTGCACATTGGAATACGGATAGCGATCAGACGCTGTATATGCGTCCTGAATCCAATACTGCTTTCCTTCGCTGAGGACGGCGTATGGGGCCTTATCAAGAATCAGAAAAGGCGCCACCTGTGCAACGCGCTCCTGCACACCACGCCAGATCTGTATCCGGCTTTCCGGTCGCAGATAGCCTGTAAGCAGAATATTGATATCCTTCTGCGTCCATGCGAACAGGAACCTCTTCCAAATGCTGTCGATTGGAATTCCGCCCGTTCCCTGGTAGCTCGCATAGACGTTTTGATTGCCCTTGGGATAGTCGAATTCCTTGATCCCAGTGTTCACAATCTTGTACCCCGGAGCCACGTTTCCGAAGTAAATCTCTGGTTGGGTTACCTTGAGACCGTATTGCGACTCGGCCGGCACATTTTCAAGGAGATAATTTGGGAGACCTCCGCCTGTCGAGTTCGACACGAAGTTCATGACCATTCCCTCGCCATGAGTGAACTCAAGATTCTCATTTACCCAGGTCTGTGCTTCCGAGGGCAGTTGTGCCGCCAGTTCACGAGGTGCGAGCATCACCTGATGGAATCCGTCCGCAAGATGGTACCGGTCCACATTCACGTTATAAAACTCGTAGTAAAGGCGAATCGCCTGGGTCTGCTGGTAAGTCTGAAGCAGTAACCTAGAGTCCCAGAGACGGATGTTCTGGATTGTATCTTGATTTCTAGCGATCACATCGGGGGTCAGATCAGAGAGCGCGGGATACGCTGTTTCCTGAATATTGTCCAATTTATACGCGCTGCGGGTGAAGGCGATGTAATGTCTTAGGTAGGGCATCTCCAGGCTCAGTTCATTGGGCTTTACCACGAAGGCTTCAAAGAGACTGGGCAACGCTATCACGGCAACTAAATAGAACGCTGCGTAGGTCACTACACCGGCGACAATGTGTTTGGTGCGTGGGCGGAAGAACCCAAAGGCAAGCAGCACACATGCCAGAGCCGAGAGACCGGTCATCACCCAGAGCGCAACTCTCGTGACGTGCGCCGCCGCATAGCCTGCTCCGTGGACCACGCCAAGTGTTGAATAGACAAGTTCGTAATGATCCAGGAAGAAGCCCCATCCGAAGTTGGCCGCGAGGATGAATAGAAGCACCATGAAGTGCTTGCGTGTGCCGTCACCAAGCGTGATCTTGCCGCTGGACTTCGATTGTCGCATTCCGAAGAGAGAACAGAAGGCGAGAACAGCAAGCGCCGATAAAGTCAATACAGTAATGCTTCCCTGCAACAATTCATAAAATGGAAGGCGGAACACATAGAAGCCGAGGTCAACTCCAAAAAGTGGGTCCGCCATTTCAAACGAGCCACCATACCTGAACCGGAGAAAAGTGTCCCATTGGCCGGAAACGCTCAGCGCAAAGATCAGCGAGAGAACCACAATCGCGAAATCGATGGCGAAGACAAGCTGCCTGGGGCTAATATCCACATCAATCATCCTGCTTGCGTCAGCTGGGTGTTTGAAGGCCCTATTAAAGAAGCTTTCTCCATCCACCAGGTCGATGTTTCTCGCCGCAAAGCGAAGATTAAGCCATAGATAAAACACTGAAACGACCAAAGTGACGCCGAAGATTCCCCACTTGACCGAGAGAAGCGTCCAGAATATGCCAGCGTAGTCGAGCTGCCGCATCCAGAGCCACTTTTGAACAAGTCCAAGAACAACCGAGAGGACGACGCCAATTCCGATCAGGACAAAGAGGCCCCACCTAACCAGAAATCCGATGGATGGTGGAAGAACCCGGCGTACGCGGTTTGATGGCTCATTGTCCAATGGCGTGATTATTTTCACGGCTGTTGCGTTCATATGTTCACTCCTCAGCGCGCCCGGATTTAGCAGGCTATCGCGGGGCGCTACGCTATGAGTACTATCCAAAAGCACGCTCAGGGGAGTCCGGTCAAATTTGAACAGACCCCTGATTTCCGCCAATCCTACCATCGTTCTATCCGATTTCGGAGAGTCCTGCCGAGTTCTTGCTGGAGTTGTCAACGGAGTGGCGGGCCGCCGACGGAGTCGTTCGGACAAATCTGAAAAGGGATAAAGGGAGCAAAACGATGTCGAAGAAGTTCGTAACTTTCCTCTTCGCCGCCACGGTTCTATTTGCTTGGCCGGCAGCCAACCTGGTAGCCCAGACCAACAGTTCAACGAAAGCGGCGGTGGCCACGAAGACCTCTGGCCACCCAGAGAAGTCAACCACGGCGGTGGCTGTTCACCAGACCGCCAAACCGAAGCCTGCTGCGAAGTTGGAGAAGATTCCCAAGGCACCTCACGCAAACACCAGCTGGGTGGCGGGCGATTACTATTGGGACGGCGACAACTGGCAATGGGATGGCGGCTATTGGCTTGATAACCCATGGTCGGAGGCCTCGTGGATGCCCGGCCACTGGAACGAGCGCTGGTGGGGCTGGTCATGGGTTCCAGGCTATTGGTACTGAGCGCGGCCCAAGCATGATCGGCTGATCGCGATCTAGTAGTTCACACAATGTTCGCGCGGCCCCATGAGGACACTTCATAAATCATGGGGCCAGCCGCGAAACAATAACCAGCACACGAAAGGAGTTCAGCGATGTATTACTATTTTTGGGGAATGCATTAGTTTTGGTGGTTTTTCTGGATACTTCTCTGGATAGTATTCTTTTCCTTCTTGATGCCAGTGAGTCGAGTCACCTATCGGCAAATGCAATCGCCTCTGCAACTCCTGCAAAGGAGATATGCCGCCGGGGAAATCACGAGCGAGGAATACGAAGAGCGGCGGACCAAGCTCCTGCGGGACGCAAAAATCCGATAGGATATCGTGCGGCACTCAACCAGCCCTGAGCCGGGTGTTCCACCCTTTTCGCGCTTTCTAAGGAAAGGGCGGCACACCACGAGCCCACCTTGGCTGCTTTCACCCCAGACTCGCCCACGCCGTAAGGAGAGTGCTATCTCCGCTGTTAGTGCCGCCGGGAAATGTTTTCTCGTATCGAGCCTTCGATGCTTTGTTCCTGACGAGCATAGTGCAAGCAAGCAACCCTACGACAGGAGCTGCAATGGGACTCCCTAAGAAATGCGACGCAAGAGATTGTCCATCCTCTGGCCGGAGCGCGAGTCATAATTCGTTCAGGCCAGCAGGCAAGGCCGATAGAATCAATTTTTCTGGGATCGAGCCTGAAGGCGCGAGAAGGGAGAAACTGACTTTTGTCGAGGACTTCATGCTGGAACATTCCCACTCCGGCTTGCATATCGACTTGACCGGGATTTTAGCCAGTGCTAGAACCGCACCAAGGGAGCCGCAACAGTCAACCCAATCTTTTGGGTTTCCTTCTTGACGCATCATAACTGTATCTGTCGCAGGTCTGGCGGAATGCCAGAGTAGGTGGACATGGATTGCTTGATCTGCGCGAATCTGGAACGAGCTTATGAGGCCAGACTCAACGAGTACGTCGAGGCTCGCACCTCGGTGTGTTATCGGGTCGACACAAAATGAAACGACGCCGAGCAGAGATGCGCATCTTGCTGGCACTTGTGCTGCTAATGGCCGTTCTTTTCGGCAGGCACGCGAACGCGTATTCCCTCCTGACGCACGAAGAACTCATCGATCTCACTTGGCAGAATTCTATTGTTCCGCTCCTGCTCAGCCGCTATCCCAACCTGACGCCAGCGCAACTGGAAGAGGCGCGGGCCTATGCGTACGGCGGCTGCGTGATTCAGGACATGGGTTACTATCCATATGGCGATAAAACCTTCTCAAACCTGACCCACTACGTGCGCTCGGGCGACTTTGTGGTGAATCTCTTTCGCAATGCGCACAACGCCGATGAGCTTGCCTTTGCCGTCGGCGCTCTCTCTCACTACGTGGGCGATACCATCGGACACTCCGAAGCGACCAATCTTTCCGTCCCGGTGGAGTTTCCCAATCTGCGCGCGAAATACGGGCGCGAGGTGAACTACGCCGAGGGCGAGCGCCAGCACGTGCAAACGGAGTTCGCCTTCGATATTGACCAGATCGCGCATCACCGCATGGCACCGGTCCGATTTCTTCGCCACATCGGGCTCAAGGTTCCGGTTGAACAGATTGCGCTTGCTTACTACCAGACTTACGGATTAAGCAACGAGTTTTCGTCCAGACACCAGCGCTTCAATGTTCGTGAATACCGTTTCGTGGTGCACTCCTTCATCCCTCGCGTGGCGTACGCCATCACGCTCCTGCGTCGTCACCACGAGCCGGCGGAACTAGAGACTACGGATGCAGCGGAGATCGATAGGGAAGTGGCCGTGATGGCTGCGGAAAACAACTGGCGGAAATATGGCCGCCATGCGGGAATCGGGACCTACGCGCTGGCTGGCTTTCTGTTTATTCTGCCCAAGGTCGGCCCATTGAAACTGATCGACGTGAAAGGCCCAACCCCAGCAACAGAGATCGAATACCTGCACAGCGTGGTGGTGTCAACGACGATCATGCACCATATGCTCGCGCGGTTTACGCTTCCCGCGACTGTGAACACGTCCACGGCCCGAGCAAGCGATCCTGTTTCCACGAATCAATCTCCACAAGCGATTCCGAGCGTAATCATCACCGACGCCCGGACTCTCTTCTGCTATCACGCGACCCGCGTCATCCGCTGCCCAATCGCGACCTCGATACTAGGTCGAGTCGTACAGCCCGGAGGTTATTCGCTCACCGACTCGACGTATGCCGATCTCCTCCACCGCCTCACGCGTCAGCCCACGCAGCCCATCCCTCCCGGAATCAAGCAGGACATCCAGGCCTACTACGCAACCCAAACGCGCCCATCACGACAAAGCAGGACCCGGCGAAGTGGGCGCAAGTGCAGGACGATCTCGCAATACTCGCTGGCATGCCCACGAGTACGGAGCCGCAGCCGTATCCCACGTATGGCGACAATACACCTGCCGGCACGGAGTCGGCACTACGACCTGCGGACTCATTGAGTTTCAGCTGAAGGGGTTAAGTACATGGCGTCTTTGATTGTTTTGGTTTTGAATAGCGGCTCTTCCTCGATCAAGTTTTCCGTATATAAAACTGGCGACGGCGAACCGACTGAAACTCCACGAGGGCGCGGTCGACGGCATCGGCACCGATCAGGGCGAGTTCTGGATCAAGGACGCCGAAGGCAAGAAGCTAGTCGATGAATCTCCAGCCCTGCCTACCCGCGCCGCTGCCTTCAAACTGGTGGCGGATGCGCTGCACTCGAAGGACTTCCCCACACCCTCGGTAATCGGCCACCGAATGGTTTCGGGCGGCCCTACAGTACAGACAAACCAGCGCATTACCCCCGCATTGCTTGAAGAGATGGAGCGCTACAAGGCCTTCGCGCCACTGCATACACCCATCGCCATCTACATCATGCGCGAGGCCATCAAGCAGTTTCCCGGCATTCCGAACTTCGTTTGCCTGGACACCTGGTTTCATCGCCACATGCCCGAAGTCGTCACCCGCTTGCCGATTCCGGAGGAATATGCCGCCATGGGCGTACGCCGCCATGGCGCCCATGGGCTTTCTTACGAATCGATCGCTTACCAACTGAAACCCACCGTGCCGCAAAAGCTCATAGTCGCACATCTTGGTAATGGCGCTTCAATTGCGGCGATACGAAACGGACAAGGCCTGAACACCTCGATGGGTCTTACGCCCCTTGGCGGCATCATCAGCGGCTCGCGCACCGGCGATATCGATCCTGGAGTGCTCCTATTTATCCTGCGCAAAATTGCGGAGACGGCCAAAAACGCCACCGAGGCCGCCGACCTATTGGAAGCCGTAGTCAGCAAGAAATCCGGCCTCCTGGGCGTAAGTGAACTATCCAGCGACATGCGCGACCTGCGCGACGCCATCGCGCACGGCAACGTGAAGGCGCAACTGGCAGTGGAAATGTTCACGTGGACCATCGCCAAGTGGATCGGCGGTTACGTGGCGGAGTTAGGTGGACTGGATATGCTTGTTTTTACTGGCGGCATCGGGGAAAACGACAGCGCCACCCGCGCTGAAGTCTGCGCGGGCTTGGGCGCACTGGGCATCACGCTCGACGCCGCGCGCAATAATACCCATGGCTCAACGGTGATTTCGGCAGAGCACTCAGCGGTCATTGTGCGGGTCATTCCTCCCGCCGAGGATCTGATGATCGTCAACCATGTGATTCGGTTGCTTGCAGAATAGTCTGTCCGCATTTTGCGCTGATTGATGACACCAAACGGAATCTTGTCCGGTAGACACAACGGTTCCCGTGTTTCCTCTAGCCTCTTATGCCGCGATGTGCGACGAATAGTGTTCACGACGGATTATGGCTCTGCTGTTCTCTCGTGGAGCCTCAAGCGCCATTTGCATGCATTCTGGATTTGGATGCAATGGAGCAGTCTGGCAGCAATGTATACGATTGCTCAGCGCATTCAAATGCAAAGTGGAAAACTGCAAATGCAACAGACAGAATGTTTCCTTGAAGATGGAGGACACAATGCCCCAGAGCGAATATGACAATGCAGCAGACCTGCATATCTATGCAGCGCACGCTCACACTGCCGCCGCTGCCGCACACCACCGTGGCGATCACGAAGCCGCCGAAGAATTGAGTTCAAAGGCTCAGGACTATTCAATGGCAGCTTCAGAAAAAACGCTTGAGATTGCAAAGCAGATTCAAGTTCCTATGAGAGCTTAGATTGCAATCAAGCACCACCTGACGATCATGGGAGACATACGGAATGGCCGCTCCAAATATCACTTTGAATTCACAATCAACGCGTCTTTTCCATCCCGAGACTTGGCGACCAGCATTTGGAGTCGAGTCAACATCCTCCCTTCAACTGGTGCCTCGTCCGCAGCGACCGGTAAGGATAGCGGTGATTGGTAACCACCTTCCGAGGCAGTGCGGAATTGCGACATTCACGACAGATTTGTGTGATGCGATTGCTGCTGAATACGGAGCAGCCTACCTATCGGTGGTAGCAGTCAACGACGGGCATTCATCCTATTCATACCCGGAGCGGGTGCGATTCGAGATCAGCGAAGGCGATATAGCGTCCTACAGAACGGCCGCAGACCATTTGAACGCGAGCAATGTCGATCTGGTGTGCTTGCAGCATGAATATGGAATCTACGGAGGCAAATCCGGAAGCCACATCATTGAGTTGCTGAAGCTCCTTAAAATGCCGGTACTGACAACTCTGCACACTGTGCTTCGTGAACCGAATCCTGACCAACGTGTTGTGATGGTCAACATTGCCGCACTCTCCGAGCGCCTTATCGTGATGAGCCAATACTCCTCGCGGGTTTTGCGGGAGGTTTTCAACGTTTCTGCCGAGAAGATCGATCTGATCCCTCATGGCATTCCGGACCTGCCTTTTGAGCGTCCAGAGACTTATAAAGAACTCTTCTCTTGCCAAGGCAAAAGTGTCCTTCTCACGTTTGGGCTGCTCTCTCAGAACAAAGGGTTCGAAAACGTGATTCAAGCCATGCCGCGCATCTTGTCCAGTCACAGCAACGCTGTCTACATGATTGCGGGCGCCACTCACCCGCACGTCCGAGCCCGTGAAGGGGATCGCTACCGGATCGAGTTGCAGGCCCTGGCGAAAAAACTTGGGGTGGAACAGCAGGTTCTGTTTATCAACCGATTCGTCACCCCTGAAGAGATGGCTTCGCTGGTCGGCTCGGCCGACATTTACATTACGCCCTACTGTCACGAAGCGCAGGCCGTATCGGGAACTCTGGCGTATGCCATTGGTGTCGGAAAGGCCATCGTCTCAACGCCATATTGGCATGCCGCGGAATTGCTGGACCACGGACGCGGAGTGCTGGTTCCGTTTGAGAATCCAGCCGCAATCGCGACAGCGGCAATCGAACTTCTGGCCGACGATGAGGCGCGCCAGGCGATGCGTGAACGTGCCTACCAATATGCTCGGCCTATGGTTTGGAAGCGGGTAGCGCAGTCCTATATGGTCGCCTGCTTGCGGACTCGCGCCTATAGCGCGGAACCGGTTCAGGTTAGGTTTGCCGTCCAAGCTGCTGCAAGAGACAACGAACAGCGTATTGTGAATGCTTGAATAATTCAAGGATGCACATTCTTAAAAAACCTTAAATAGTGAGCAATTCGGAACAGACACTCCACTGGCGAGCTTAGGAAACTTGTACTGCAAGCAGTGCGGGATATTCGAACGAAGAGCATCATGACGCTCCCTAGGCCAGCTTAATCCGTTCGTGCTATGGGATCGATTGTCGTGACCGGCGGTGGATTCCCTTTGGGTTTTCACCTGTTAATCCCATTTCCAGGCAGGCTGTGCCCCTGCTCCGAGGCAGAGGATCAGTCCAGAAAGAGGCGATCCCTATGGCTCTTACCGAAATTCGCTCGATATCGAGAGAACCGATATTCGACATTGCTCACTTTCTTACATGCGCCGGAATAGGCAGACGAGTTGTTCACTGCGATCCCAAAGACACTTTGTTCTGCCAGGGCGATTCAGCCGATTCTGTTTTCTATATTCAGAGCGGCCGGTTAAAAGTCACCGTCGTTTCGGCGACCGGCAAGGAAGCTACGATTACGCTGCTTTTCGCCGGCGACTTTATTGGAGAGAATTCTCTTACCGGAACGGTTGGAAACCGATTTGTCACTGTCACTGCAATCACGCCGTCCTATGCGATGAAGATCGCTCGAAATGAGATGATCCGAGTGATGCACGAGGAGCACGCATTCTCCGACATGTTCTTGTCGCACCTCCTGGCTCGCGGCATACGAACCCAGGCAGATCTTGTCGATCAGCTCTTCAACTCCAGCGAAAAGCGCCTAGCTAGGATCCTCCTTCTGATGGCCGATTACGGCGAGCCTGGAGAACCGACAAAGTTCATTCCTCCCATCACACAAGAGACCCTCGCAGAGATGGTCGGCACCACGCGTTCCCGCATCAGCTTCTTCATGAACCGCTTTCGCAAACTCGGGTTCATTGACTACAACGTCCGCATACAGGTTCATAAATCGCTTCTGAAAGCAGTCCTCCTCGATCGCCTTCCGGAGCATGGCTCTCAAGCACCTCGCCTCGCGCCCAAATCGGAAGCCTCTCCTGACCGCTTTGTGGCGGAGCTCTGTGCTTGAGAAAGCGTCTTCACGCCTATCTGCTTATCGCCTCCAGAGCTTCCGGGGACTTGAAAAGTTCAAGTGTGGCACGAGCGGCCTAAGAACCTGGATTCGGCCTGTGATGAGGTTTCTATCCACCTGGACGAATGGTCCCCAATCCTGTTCCTTCGTGTAGAGGTTGCCGAGTCGCTTCAAATCATCCTCGACCAGGAACGGGACGTCGTTGGCAAATTGGGCAGCCTCCTGCGAACAGCAACTGTCAATTAGGCACTATTTCTCTCGTCTGGAAGACTTTGCTATTCTGTACGGCCTCCGCCCTTCTCCTTGGTAGCCTGATTCGCGGAATCATTCTATTTGCGTGCAAGGATGCGTATATCTATTCGTGACGAAACCGCTATGCCGAAGTTGCTCGCGGGTGCATAAGTCGCGCTGTTTGTTCTGGCCTCAACCACAGCCAAAGTTAAGATTATAATTCAGACGTTTCAAAGATAATGAGCGTCGCTCACTTTACAGCGCAACACCTAACACCCCTACAACAAGTGACTTCCATTGATACCAACAGCGAAACAAATCTGAATTCTTCGGCGGAATGGCTGTGCCATGATCGAAATAAAGAGGGGGAGGATCGATCATGGTAATTGCAAAGATGGTTTCTACTCAGAGGCTTCGTGCTTCTTCTGTTGCCGCAGTTCCATCAGCAGGCGCGTACATTCCGCGCATTTGAAGATATGCAAGTCGTTGAGAGCGGCAAGCGTCACCTCGCCGGGAGCTTCGACCAGGCTCTTTAGAACGGCCGGATCGGGACATCCCTTGCGCTCTGGGTTGGGGTAATGTGCAAGAACATGTTCCTGCAACTTTTCAAACAGCAACGTATCGTTGTCGTCGTCGAGAGGGAATGTTTGATTCTCAGCCACGGCATCCTTTCCAATTGAGTATGCAATTGCAACAGTCAAAGTTCATGTTTTTTGTCCTCCATTTTTTGACGGATTCTGTTGAGCGCCCTCTTGCAACGAAGGCGGATAGACGCCTCAGTGGTTCCCAGAACTGCGGCGATTTCATTCCATCGAGATTGGCTGTATCGGAGCAAGAGAGCGAAACGAACTTCAGACGGTATATTCTGCAAGATTATCTCCAAATCGATTGTGGAATCAACCTGTGACTGTGGATTATGCGTTGAGTTGGAGGGAATATCCTCGCTCGCCCCAACTAAAACGAGCCGATTGCTTGCTTTCCGCCTGTGCCTTACCTCTTGCAGGTAGAGTCGCTCCAGCAATTGAATAACGTCTTCAGGGCTTGCCTGAGAGTTCAACTGCAGGCGGTCAACGGTCTTGCCGATAGCAATTTCGATCATCTCCAATGTCTGAGACTCATCGCCTAACTGCGAGCGTGCAATACGGTGAGCTCGCTCCCAGATATTTGATACGGCAAAGTGTATCGCCTTTTCAATCCACTTCTGCTCGGGCGGTAACTTGATGCCCCAGCAAAGTTCAGAGGGGGAAGGTAATAGCATGTTGACATTCTCCGATGGGATAAATGGCATCCATGTTCATCGATCAAATTATCAGATGCCAATTGGGTAACAGTTCCAAGCTTTGAATGCTGAACAACTGAGCTCTTCGACAACTCTCCCAAAGCAATCCCGAAAGAACACGCAACCAAAACATCACGCGCAATGTCTTGAAAACCTAATTGTGCTTTTGACCGGACCTGGTCGGCAGGTGGGTGGAGGGGAAGCCCGTCTTGCAATGCCGAACAAGTGCGGGTTGTCATCGCGACAACATCTCGCGATGCCTGTAAGACGCAGTATAGGACGAAAACGTGAGAGGCGCAAAAAATAATTCCTTTCGCTGTTCGTTTTTGCCATTTTCGATAGCTATATATGTAGAGGACTTTTTCGCATCTCCATCCCCAGAGGTGCCCGATGAATGCTGCGCAAAATCAGAATGCGATCAATGCGTGGAGCGACGAAGCCAAAGCCATGGCTATTCAGGCCCGCGTATTGTCAGGAGAAAAGCTCGGTCAACTCGTCTGCCGACTGCAACGACACAGCGGTAAATCCAGAGAAGCCTGCTGGCGGTTTGTTCTGCAAACGGGCTTGAAGATTCGCGACGAGCACCGGCGCTGGACCGAAGATGAACTCGACACATTGCGCGAACACATTGCCACCCATTCGGTTGAGGAAACGGCAAAGGTGTTGGGGCGAAGCGTGAAGTCGGTTCGCTGCGCGCTACAACGAAACGAATTGAAGGTTCGGGAGATTCGCTGCGATTGGATGTCGGTCGAATCGCTGGCAAGGATACTGCATATCCGCAAGACTGAAATCCTGTCTTGGATCGAGAAAGGATGGCTGGAGGCAACGGTGCGCGTTCATGGCAAGCGATCCAGCTACGCTATTGCCCCTGAGGCATTTCGCTCTCTCTACTCGCACCATCTCAACGATCTGCTCACCCAGAAAAGGATTCCCAACGTCGCGCTGTTCGAGGCCTTCTACAACTACTGCTTCGTGCCCAAGCACACAATCGGTTCGCAACTCCTCACCGTTCGCAGGGACAAGCGAGAACGAGAAGCCTATTCTGCACTCCAGACGGAAGACGGCGAATTCGATGAGGATGACGCAAAGTAGTCATTTCGCGAAATCGTCTCGGTCTAGCGTGGACTGCTGGAACAGCGAGTCCCTCTGCTAAAGTGGCCATAGCTCCCTGTTTCAAACAATGAAGACCTCTTATTCCGAATTCGAAGCAATTGGTTTTGCTTTGGCCGGATTCACCTGTTGGGTGCTGGCCGATAGCATCATCAAAAAGATCGGAAGCTCGCGGCTGCCTGCCTATGAGGTGGTTGCATTTCTCGGCCTCTTCGTTGTGGCGTTTTTGCTGCTGCACGGCTGGTGGCGCAAACAGGTAAAGTCTTTGTGGCCGAGGAATTCCAAGCGTCAGGTCCTTCGCTCCTGTCTGGATCTGGCAAACAACCTGTGCGTCGTCGTCGCCTTGCGCCATCTACCTTTAACTTTGTTTTACATCCTCGTCTTCATGTCTCCGATGGTCACTGCAATCCTGGCCGCATTGTTTCTGCATGAACATCTTGACTGGCGTAAATCGCTGGCCATCTTGGTTGGCTTTGCCGGAGTCGTTGTCGCCGTCGATCCCTTTGGCTCTGCACGTCAGGGAGACTGGATCGGCATCGCTGCCTGCATAGTCTGCGTCGCCTGCTTTTCTGCCAACATGGTCTGGTCGCGCGTCATTACGCAGACGGAAAAGTCAGAGAGCTTCGTCTTCTTTTCCGGAATCGTAATGGCGGCATACGGCTTTGGACGCATGATTGGCCACGCTGAACCTCTGACCGCGCAGCTCACCGCTGCGCTCGGCGCGACGGGATTCTTCTGTGCTCTGGGAAGTGTCTGCTTCTATGTTGCCTTGAAGCATTCCTCCGCGTCCAGCGTCTCTCAATATCACTACACGCAGCTTCTCACCGGCGCTTTGATCGCTTATCTTTTTTGGCACGAGATACCGACGATCTCGATGCTTCTGGGTGGAGTTTTGATCGTTGGGTCAGGTTTATATATCGCGATGGGCGCCTCGCGCGAGCGGATCGAAGTCTGTCCGCTTTCTCCATTGCTGCCGGAGGAATAGAGCGGCGGCATTTCATCCCATGGCTGCTTTCGTGTTAAGGAATCCGTGCGCACGATAAACCATCCAATAACCATGACCCTGATGCCTGCGAAGCGGGATGGCAAAAAGTTTTTGAATCCCGTACCGACGAAAGTTGGTGGACTTTCACTGATGTTCAAGATTGGTCCCCGTTTCTTCTTGGGAGCCGCGGCACGATCACCACAACGCTCTCTTGGCCCCTTTCAAACTGACCCGCAAATCTTTGCGACGAATCCCCTCTCGGGGCTGCGCATTACCTGGATGGGCCACTCCACTTCGCTGGTTGAAATCGACGGAGTACGGCTACTCATCGATCCTGTCTGGGATGAACGCGCGGCTCCCACGCAATGGGCCGGCCCCAAACGTTTCTTCCCCGCGCCGCTTGCACTTCAGGATTTGCCTTCCATCGATGCCGTTGTGATTTCGCACGACCATTACGATCATCTCGGCGCAGGCACCATCCGCAGGCTTGCGACAATGCCGCAACTTCAGAATGCCTGCTGGATAACGCCGCTCGGCGTTGATAAGATTCTGCATTCCTTTGGCGTCGATGACGCCCGCTGCACCGCGCTGAACTGGACCGAGAACGTAAACGTCGGCTCAGTGACGATCACCGCCTTGCCAGCCCGCCATTTCTCCGGCCGCAGCCTCTTCAACCGGTTCGAGACTTTGTGGGCATCCTTTGCTTTCGTCGGCCCCAAGCACCGCGTCTATTACGGCGCTGACTCGGGAGAGTGGAATGGCTTCGTCGATATTGGCAGGCAGTTTGGACCATTTGATCTCACCATGCTTGAGATCGGTGCTTCAGACCCCTTGTGGGCTGACATTCACCTGGGACCGGAAGGCGCGGTCCGCAGCTTTCGATATCTCGGTGGTCACGGGTTGCTGATGCCCATTCACTGGGGGTTGTTTGATCTCGCGCTCCACGGATGGACGAAGCCCATTGAGAGTATCTTTGCTGTCGAAGACCTGAAGCTCTGGTCCCCTATACCTGGTATGCCGTCCGAAGTCGTCTCCTGCGAAGAAATCCGTTCAGACTGGTGGCGTTGATTCAGAATGTTCGCCGATCAGAGGCGCGAATCTGTACTTGTAAGCACTGATCCCGAATGAACGGTAACTCAGTGAAAATCATCCGAGTCGATGGGAATTTTGCCAATGGCGATTGGCTCAGTCCAACTCCTTGAAGAAGGAGTTCCATGGTTCCGGCGGCTGGTTAGAGGGCGACATGATCGAGTTGCTCCACCGTAAGGTCTGTCAGCAGATTCCAGTGTTCTGCCGATTTCGGTCGATGATCGCGCAGCCAAGCACGCTCGGCGCGTGTCATCGATTCTCTGCATAGAGTATCTTCTTTCACCAGGCGGGAGGGCTCCAGCTTGGCGACACGGTTGGCCAACTCCGCTTCCAACTGGGAGCTTCCTTCTCTCTCTGCGGCCTGCCGCGCCAGTTCGACTACAAACCCCAGCCGGTTCTGGCGATCCCGCAGCTTTGCATTCGCGGTCAGCCAATCCCAGTTCAGATGCGGGTAGGCCAGTGGCAGCCATGCCAGCGCCTCTGTGACCCGCGAGTCCAGATCGTCCGAGTCCAGCGCCTCCATCAGCAGTTCGACCGGATTCAATCGGACCGAACTGCGCAGATAGGCAAAGCCCGGATAGCCCAGGCTGCCCAGCATCGACTGGAAGAAGCCGGCGTCGCGCGCGCGCGTCTTGTATTCAGTGAGCGGGAGCGCCGTGGCCGGAACCTCAAAGACTTCCACTGCTTTTGAGGCAAGTTCTGAGGAGACAGCCCGTTCTCCCCGCTCGACCATCGACAAATAGGCCTGAGTCACGCCGAGCCGCGCGGCGGCTTGAACTTGCGTCCATGCGGACGCCTTACGGGCGTTTTTGAGTTCGTCTCCGGTCACGTAATTGAATATAACATAAACTGTTATAATTTTGCGATAATACTGAATTCATGGCGACCACACTGTTTGCATCTGATTAAAAACACAAAAGATAGAAGGAATTGGCGTCCCGACATAAGATCACGCTCTGCTCGATCCCTTTTCCCCGTTGCACCACCAGTGGACAGCCTGGATGTTCTCCGGATGGTCGTCTCTCCATGCCCCGCCCATGCCGCGGGGATGGATGTGGTCGGGTACGATGTCGCCATAATCAGTAAATGGTTCGTTACAGAGGGCGCACTTGCGACGCTGGGTGGCAATCTTCCGGTCGAGCAGTTTCCGCATTTCTCCGTTGGATCGAAGTTCTCGGTATCCTCTTGGATGATGCGGATCTTCAATGCGCCGAACGCCCATCTGGCGCTGGCGTCTTTCTCTCGGGATTGCCTCTCTTCCACAGCAGAAACGGGAGCGGTGAAGTGGACAGAGTTGATTTTTCCGAAGTCTCATGGCGATCTCCCGATGGGCGCAGTTGATTATGGATATTCAAGGTACGTCAGAATTTAGACATCTCAATAAAATGTCTGATAGAAACTGGCTTTGGGTTTGGTGTGGCAATCCTCAAGAGAATGCGTCAGATCTTGTTGACGATGCAGGCAGTGCGTTCGAATTGCTTTTCTATGATAGGTGGCAGATCGAAAAGGTAAAAGAAAATGCTCTTGGAATCAACGAGATAAATATGCGATAGTTGAATTTGATCCAAAAAATACGCTGTATGAAATCTTGAATTGGCCGGGGACCATGCCTCAATCGTCCATCAACCAGAACCCGGAACAGATTGCCCGAGACCAGATCGACGCGAAGCTGGTTGAGGCGGGCTGGCGTGTTCAGGATAAAAGCAAGATCGACTTCAATGTCGCGCAGGGGATCGCGGTACGAGAATACCCCACCGACATCGGTCCTGCCGATTACGTGCTTTTTGTAGATCGCCGCGCAGTGGGCGTTATCGAGGCCAAACCGGAAGACTGGGGCCACAAAATCACGGTCGTTGAAGAGCAGGCCGGAGGCTATGCCGCCGCTAACCTGAAATGGGTGAATAACCGGGAGCCGCTGCCCTTCGTCTACCAGAGCACGGGCGTCATCACCCGCTTTACGGACGGGCGCGATCTGCAACCCCGCTCGCGTGAGGTGTTCACCTTCCCCCGTCCTGAGACGCTCGCCGAATGGCTTTCCAAGCCCCAATCGCTTCGTGCCCGGTTGCAGAATATCCCGCCGCTCGACCCGGCAGGCTTTCGCGCCTGCCAGATCACGGCGATCAAAAATCTGGAAAACTCCTTCAAGGCTGACCGTCCGCGCGCGCTTATGCAGATGGCCACAGGCTCCGGCAAGACCTTCACAGCGATCTCCTCTGTGTATCGCCTGCTCAAGCACGCGGACGCCAAGCGCATCCTCTTTCTGGTGGACACGCGTAACCTCGGCCAGCAGGCCGAGCAAGAGTTCATGTCTTACCTGCCCAACGACGAAAACCGCAAGTTCACCGAGCTTTACAATGTCCAGCTACTGAAGAACTCTTATATCGCGGGCAGCAGCCAGGTCTGCATCAGCACCATTCAGCGCATGTATTCCATCCTCAAGGACGAGCCGCTCGACGAAAGCGCAGAGGATGAGAACCCGGCAGAACGGCTGGTGCGCCCCAAGCAGCCGCTACCCGTGGTCTACAACGCGAAGTACCCGCCGGAGTATTTCGACTTCATCATCATCGACGAGTGCCACCGCTCGATTTACAACATCTGGCGGCAGGTCATCGAATACTTCGACGCATTCCTCATCGGGCTCACCGCCACGCCAGACGCGCGCACCTATGGCTTTTTCAAAAAGAACATCGTCAGCGAATACAGCCATGAGCGGGCCGTTGCCGACGGCGTGAACGTGGGCAACGAGGTCTACCGCATCGATACGGAAGTCACCCAGCAGGGCACCACCGTCCGGGCCGAGCAGCAAATTGAAAAGCGCGAGCGCCTGACGCGCAAGAAACGCTGGGAACGGCAGGACGAAGACGAGCAATTCGCCGCTGCACAGCTTGACCGCGCTGTCGTCATTCCCGACCAGATTCGCACTATCGTCCGCACCTTTCGCGACAAGTTGCCGGAGATATTCCTTGGCCGCGACGAGGTGCCCAAGACCCTCATCTTCGCCAAGACCGACAGCCACGCCGATGACATTATTCAGATCGTCCGTGAAGAGTTCGACCAAGGCAACGACTTCTGCAAGAAGATCACCTACCAGTCCACCGAAGACCCGAAATCCGTCCTCGCTCAGTTTCGCAATAACTACAACCCGCGTATCGCCGTCACCGTGGACATGATCGCCACCGGCACCGACGTGCGTCCGCTCGAATGCCTGCTCTTCATGCGCGATGTGCGCAGCCGCAACTACTTTGAGCAGATGAAGGGACGCGGCACGCGCGTCATCGAGGCCGATGACCTCAAGAAAGTCACCCCCTCCGCCAAGGCGAAAACGCATTACGTGATCGTCGATGCCGTGGGCGTCACCAGGTCCGTCAAGACGGCCAGCCAGCCGCTCATCACCAAGCCCAGCGTCTCGCTCAAGGATCTTGCCACCGGCGTCATGATGGGCGTGCGCGATGACGATACCGTCAGTTCGCTGGCCGGTCGCCTCGCCCGGCTCGACAGGGAGTTGGAAGAGGACGACCACAAGCGCATCGCCGAGCTTGCAGGCGGTACGCGCCTCACGGAGATTGTCAGCGGTTTACTCAACGCCATCGACGCCGACCGCATCGAGGAGGCGGCAAAAATTGAATTCAAATGCGAGGAGCCAACAGACAACCAGTGCGACCGCACCCGCGACCGGCTCGTAGGGCAGGCGGCAAACGTCTTTACCGGGCCGCTCATTGATCTGATTGACACGATTCGTCGGGAAAAAGAGCAGACCATCGACCACGAGAAACTGGATGCGGTCATAGAGGCAGCGTGGGATGGCGACGCAAAGCTGAACGCCGAGAACCTGACCCAGGAGTTTGCCGCCTACCTTGCCGAGCATCGCGACCAGATCGAGGCGCTGACTATTTTCTTCTCGCAGCCCGCACGGCGCTCGGAGATTACCTACGCCATGATTCAGAGCCTGATGCACACCCTGCGTACGGACCGGCCCAAACTCGCACCCGTCCGCGTCTGGCGTGCCTATGCCATGCTTGATGAGTACAAGGGAGCGCAACCAACCAATGAGTTGACCGCGCTAGTGGCGCTCATCCGCCGCGTCTGCGGGCTGGATGAAAAGATCGCGCCCTATGCCGAGACGGTCAAGCGCAACTTCCAGATCTGGATCATGCAGCGACACAGCGGCGCGGGCGAAAAGTTCACCGGCGAACAGCTTGAATGGATGCACATGATCCGCGACCACATCGCAACCTCGGTTCACATCGACCGCGAAGACCTCGATATGGCCCCCTTCGACGCCAAGGGCGGACTGGGAAAGATGTATCAACTCTTCGGCGAGAACATGTACGATGTGCTGAAAGAAATGAATGAGGCGTTGGCGGCATGACGGGTCTTCCGAAGAATTGGGTAGCAACAACGCTTGAAGATGTCTATACGCTTCAATATGGCAAGTCCTTGACTAAGGAAGTGCGAACGTCTTCAGGCTCGTATCCCGTCCTTGGGTCAAGCGGTATAGTAGGTTCACACACATCGTTCCTAGTAGAAGGGCCTGTCGTTGTTGTTGGCCGTAAGGGTGCAGCAGGTGCAGTGATTTACTGCAAGGAGAGTTGTTGGCCGATTGATACAACATACTTCATGAAGCCGCCTAATGGAATAGATGCACGCTTTGCAGCCCATCATCTTCTGTACCTTCAACTAAATCGGCTTGAGAAATCGACAGCTATACCGGGTCTGAGCCGCGATGATGCGTATGCGCTTCGCGTTACGATACCCCCGACGCGCGAACAGCGGCGCATAGTGGCCAAGATTGAGGAACTGTTCTCCGAACTTGACAACGGTGTCGCGGCCCTGACTACCGCGCGGGAACAACTCAAAGCCTACCGCCAATCCGTGCTCAAGCACGCCTTCGACGGCAAGATGACGGCGGACCTCCAAAAGGCGTGGCGGAATGTTTGTCTTGGCGATGAGCTTGAGTTCCTGACTTCCGGTTCCCGCGGATGGGCTGAATATTATGCCAAATCCGGCGACACATTCATCCGCGCGCAGAATCTCAAATATGACCGTCTTGACCTGACGGACATTGCCTATGTGAAACTGCCGAAAGGGAACACGGAGGGCATCCGCACTCGCGTTCAAGTTGGGGACGTTCTCGTGACAATCACCGGTGCCAATGTCACCAAGACTGGAATTGTTGACTCCGATCTAGGCGCGGCCTACGTGAGCCAGCATGTTGCTTTGTGTCGTCCACGTTCATCGATCAAGTCGCGGTTCTTGTATTGGTATCTACTTTCCGAGGCTCACGGCCGACGCCAACTTAACGAAGCTGCATATGGCGCAGGCAAGCCGGGCTTGAATCTCGACAACATCAAGAGCGTTGCGATTTCTTTGCCAGTTCCGCAAGAGCAAACGATTGTCGTTGAACGCATCGAGGCTGCATTGTCGGTTGAGCAAAGCTTCTCGGAATCGATTGACGCCGAATTGCAGCGTACGAATGCCCTCCGCCAATCGATCCTGAAGCAGGCTTTTTCCGGCCAGCTTGTCCCGCAGGACCCGACGGACGAACCGGCATCAGTGCTGTTGGAGCGCATTCGCGCCGAGCGCAAGAAAGCGGACGCCAAAAAGCCGGGACGCAAGACGAAGAAAACCAAGAGCGAAGAGGAAGACGCCGCATGAGCACGTTTGACAGCACCAAGACGCCGCTGCCACAGATCATCCGCGAGATCACCGACGGAAAGGTCCAGCTTCCCGACTTCCAGCGCGGCTGGGTCTGGGACGACGAGCATGTGCGCTCGCTTCTAGTAAGTGTCGCCCGGTCCTTCCCGGTGGGCGCGGTGATGCTGTTGGAAGCAGGCGGAGAAGCGCGCTTTCAGGTCCGCCCCATTGAGAACCTGACCTTCCCCGGCAAGGTGCCGGAGCCGGAGCGCCTGATTCTGGACGGCCAGCAGCGCCTGACAACGCTGACGCAGGTACTTGCGCTGGACGTGCCGGTGAAAACCTTCGACGAGAAGGGCAAGCAGATTGACCGCTTCTACTACATCGACATTGCCCGCGCTCTCGAAAGCGACACGCTGGAAGAAGCCTTTGTGGCTCTAAAGGCCAACCGGATGAAGAAGGAGAATTTCGAACGCGACGTAGTGCTCGACCTGTCAACGCCGGAGAAGGAGTGCAAGGAGTTCTTCTTTCCCTGCAACCAGATTCTGAACTCGGACAGATGGGAAGAGAGCCTACAGGAACACGCGCCCGAGAAGTTCGGCGACTACATGCGGTTCCGCAAGAAGATTCTGAACGAGTTTCGCGGCTACCAGCTTCCCGTGATTTCGCTGGGCAAAGGTACGAGCAAAGAGGCCGTCTGTCTGGTGTTCGAGAAGGTGAATACGGGTGGTGTTCCGCTCTCGGTCTTTGAACTGGTAACAGCAAGCTTTGCCGCCGACAACTTCAACCTGCGCGACAACTGGTATGGCAGCAAGCTGCGCAAGGTGGAAGGGCGCCAGCATCGACTAAGAAAAGAACCTGTTCTGGACACGGTAGAGCCGACCGATTATTTGCAAGCCATCTCCATGCTCCACACCTACGAGAAGCGTCAGCAGGACATCGCAGACGGTAAGACTGGAAAAGCTGTAACCCCGGTCAGTGCCAAGCGTGTGTCCGTGCTCGGCCTTTCACTCGACAGCTATCACAAATGGGCCGATCCAGTGGAAGCGGGGTTTCTGCTTGCCGCAAAGTTCCTGCGGAAGCAGTGCTTCTATTCCTCGCGCGACCTGCCCTACCGCACCCAACTCGTCCCCTTGGCCGCAGTCCTCACCGTGCTCAAGGAGCGGTGGCTTGAGCCGGTCATCCTGGACAAGCTGAGCCGCTGGTACTGGTGCGGTGTCTTTGGTGAGCTGTACGGCGGAGCGGTGGAAACAAGGATTGCGAACGATCTGGAAGACCTACTTGCCTGGATCGCCGACACGGGCGGGGAGCCGCGCACCGTTTATGATGCCTCCTTCCAGCCGACCCGTCTGCTGACCCTGCGGTCTCGGCTCAGCGCCGCCTACAAGGGCCTTAATACCCTGATCCTGCGGCAAGGCTCGCGCGACTTCTTTTGGAAGGCTACGATTCAGGAGCTTGACCACGAAGAAGTGGCGCTCGACATTCATCACATCTTCCCCAAGGTGTGGTGCGAAGGAAAGAAAATCAAGCCGAACACATTCAACTCCATCATCAACAAAACGCCGATTTCGTACAAAGCAAATCGGATGATTGGCGGGCGTGCGCCGTCGGCGTATCTCTCTGCCATCCAAACGCACAAGCAAGTCGGACTTTCCGACCAAGGAATGAACGCAATTCTCGCCAGCCACTACATTGATCCGAAGACGCTCCGAGCCGACGATTTTGAATCCTTCTTCGAGGCGCGGAAGGAAACGCTGCTTGCCCTGGTGGAGCAGGCAATAGACAAACCCATTGACCGCGCAAGTCAGAGTGCAGAATCAGACGAGCAGGAGAACAGTGAAGACATTGCAGGGGAGGAAGCTGCATGACACCTTCGACAGCGCCCATCGTTTCCAAGGTGTGGGCTTTTTGCAATACGCTGCGCGATGACGGCGTGAGCTACGGCGACTATCTGGAGCAGTTGACCTATCTGATCTTTCTCAAGATGGCCGACGAGTATTCCAAGCCACCCTACAACCGCAGTGTCGGCATCCCGGAAGAGTACACCTGGCCGAGCTTGAGGGCCAAGCGTGGCGCGGAGTTGGAGGGCCACTATATCGCGTTGCTGCGCACCCTGGGCGCACGTAAGGACGTGCTGGGCCAGATATTCACCAAGTCGCAGAACAAGATTCAGGACCCGGCCAAGCTCTATCGCCTGATCGACATGATCGACGAAGTGCAGTGGGTTGTAATGGGAGCCGACGTAAAGGGCGACATTTACGAAGGGCTGCTCGAAAAGAACGCCGAAGACGCGAAATCCGGAGCAGGTCAGTACTTCACTCCGCGCTCTCTGATCCGCGCGATGGTGGAGTGCGTGCGGCCGGAGCCGGGCAAGACAATTGCCGATCCGGCTTGCGGTACGGGCGGTTTTTTCCTCGCGGCCTACGACTTTCTGACGCACAATTACGAACTCGACAAGGCGCAAAAGCATAAGCTGAAATACAAGACATTCTTTGGAAACGAGATTGTCGCCAACACCCGCCGCCTGTGCCTGATGAATATGTTTCTGCATAACATCGGCGAGATTGACGGCGATGTGCTGATCTCTCCGAATGACTCGCTGGTGGCTCCCTCCAGCCAGAGCTTCGATTACGTGCTGGCCAATCCTCCGTTTGGCAAGAAAAGCTCCATGAGCTTTACCAACGAAGAGGGCGAGGAAGAAACGGACGACCTGACCTATAACCGGCAGGACTTCTGGGCAACCACCTCCAACAAGCAATTGAATTTTGTACAGCATATCCGCACGATGCTCAAGACCACGGGCTGCGCCGCCGTAGTGGTGCCCGACAATGTGCTCTTCGAGGGTGGCGCGGGAGAGACGGTCCGGCAAAACCTGCTCAAGACCGCCGAGCTTCATACGATTCTGCGCCTGCCAACCGGCATATTTTATGCACAAGGCGTGAAGGCCAACGTACTGTTCTTCGATAACCACGAGGCCAGCAAAGATCCATGGACCAAGGAAGTCTGGTACTACGACTATCGCACCAACATTCACCACACTCTGAAACAGAAGCCGATGCGCTTCGAGCATCTGGCCGAGTTCATCGAATGCTACCGCCCGAAGAATCGGCACAAACGCAAGGCGACGTGGAATGCGGAGAACAATCCCGAAGGCCGCTGGCGCAAATACACCTACGATGAACTCATTGCTCGCGATAAGACGAGCTTGGATTTGTTTTGGCTCAAGGACAAGGGCCTGACTGACCTCGACAACCTGCCCGAGCCGGACACTCTGGCCGAGGAGATTATCGAGAATCTTGAAGCTGGCCTCGCCAGCTTTCGCGCCGTGCTCAAGGGGTTGAAGAAGGTCCGCTAATCGACATGCGTCGGCCCGTTCAATGTCACGCTTGGCCTTCGTGACGATGGGAAAGCTCTGGCACCCCCTTGGGAGTCCGTTAGACCGGCGTATTCTCTGACACCCTGACGAGCATACAACCGCGTAACTGATTTTCTAGCTGCATAGCCTTAAGTTGGTATTGCGGGCGAAGAGCCCTCAACAAACCAACAGTCGTCGCAGACGACGAAGGAGCAGCTCATGCACCACGAACATCCGATCCACATCTTCATTAACAAAAAGCAGTACGAGATCCATGACCTTGTTCAAACGGGAGCGAGCCTGAAAGAACTCGCAGGTATCCCCTTGAACGATGTGCTGTTTCTCCAGCGGCCGGGCGAGGATGAAGTCATCCCGAACGACAAGAAGATCACGCTGAAGAACGGCGATCACCTACACAGCCAGCCCCCAGCCGACTACGGCTGGGGAGCTGCCCTTCTTGCCGAAGCCGGCATTCCTGGGGACCGCGCCACCGTGCATCCCGAGGAGGGCGGGTGGCAATTCCTCGTGATTTCCGATTTCAAGCTTCCCGAAAGCTTCCTGCCGAACCGTGTGGAGTTGCTTGTCAAACTGCCGCCGGGGTTTCCAGATGCAGCGCCGGATATGTTCTGGGTTTGCCCCGCTGTGCGGACGGCGGCGGGGAACATGCCTAGAGCGACAACAAACGAACACTTGCTGGGGAAGAGCTGGCAGCGGTTTTCGTGGCATTTGGCCTCAGGAGCATGGCAGCCTGGCGTCAGTGAGCTTAGGGATTTTATTCGGTGCATTTATTCCCGCTTTTTGCGGATGGACTGAGAGGGGAGCTATGAAACTTCGCGTGATTGAATCGCAATGGAATTCGTTTATCGATGGTCTCCGCGCACGGAGTGACGTCGAAACCGCCGGGATAGTACTTGCCGAACGCCTGCACGGCGGAGAAGTTCTTCTCGCGCGCCAGATGATCGAGGTACCGCCAGAAGGCTACTTGATTCGGCGTTGTGACCAGCTGCGGCTTGATCCCGTGGCTTTGAATAGGATTATTCGCTCTGCGCGTGACGCCGGCTTGTCGGTCATTACGGTCCACACCCATCCGGGCACGACACACCCCTGGTTTTCCAGTGCTGACGATCAAGGAGACGCCAGGCTTATTCCCTCGCTCTTCCATCAGATGGCCGGGCCTCATGGTTCAATCGTCGTCGCAGGAGATACAGGTGTGGCGACGGGCCGTATTTGGTCCGAGAGCGGAGAGAAAAAGGGACTTGCAATCGCCATAGTCGGCCGTTCGCTGAGTATCTTCCAGCATGCAAATCTTTCCGCGAAGGACTCTGCTTGGTTCGACCGGCAGCGCCTCGCTTTGGGAGATGCTGGGCAGGAAGCCCTCCGCAACCTGCAAGTAGGGATTGTAGGCATGGGCGGGACAGGATCTGTTGCTTTTCTGCAACTTGCCCATCTTGGTATCCCGCGCATTACGGTGATTGACAGTGATCGAGTCGAGGCCTCCAACGTAAGCCGGATTCTGGGGACCACAGCTGATGACGCTGGTCGTACTCTGAAAGTGGATGTGGCAGCGCGCTATGCACAGCAGCTTGGCTTGGGGACAGAAATACGCTGTCTGAAAGGACAGCTAGGCAAAGATGTGTCGCTCGAGGAAATCGAAGAATGCGATCTCGTTCTGTCGTGTGTAGACAGGCATCTGCCGCGTGCATTGCTGAACCGGCTTTCCTATGAAAAGGCTCTGCCCGTCATTGACATGGGCACTGCATTTCGCGTGGATAGTGACGGCAATATGACGGCGGGAGCAGGGCGTGTCGTCGTGGTGGGTCCGGGCAGACCGTGCCTGGCCTGTTGGGGGCATATCGATCCCAATCGAATTCGGATCGAATCGCTCTCCGAAACTGATCGCACGCGCGAGGTAGCAGACGGTTATATCAATGGCGCGGAGGTCCATCAGCCGAGCGTTATGGCGTTCAATACCGCCGTCGCAGGAGCTGCGGTTATCGAACTCATGCGCATGGTCACTGGATTCGCGGGTGCGGATGATCCGCCTCTGCGTTTGAATTTCGACTTCGAACGCGGGACAGTGAGCAGAAATCGCCTATCGGGAGACAGCAGGTGTCAAATCTGCTTGCCTAAATCGCCTCGGCAGAACACAATAAGTCATGGTTCTTCTAGCAGTTCAAGCCATTTGGATTATCTGATTGACGAGGTAATCAACTGAAGCCGTGCAACTACCTCTTGCGTACCTAGATCGTGCCGCGATAGAAGAGGTCTCCATTGACCTCTGGAAAGATGTGTTTGACGACGTGGGCTGGCCTTCCTCCCTGACGGTCAAGCGTGACGTCTTGGCACATGACGACGTCGTCAGCAGCTTTTCCAAAGACGAACTTTCCGACCCGCTGCTGCAGGCGCTTGAAGCGCTACATTCCTTGGGAAGCGAAGAGGGCCGTGAAGCCATCGTCACCGCAATGCAGGATCGCGCCGCCGGCACATTGCCCGCCGGACACGGTGACCGGGAATTTGCACTCCGGTTCTTCGTGGCCCAGCGCAAGGATGCCTCGCTCGCGGATGTATTTGCCCGTGCGCAGATCCAGATTCAGGAGGGAGGTAGCCAACGCCGGTATAACGAATTCATGGGTAAGGAAGCGCGAAGCGTCAAAAACCTTGATCGAAAGAAGGAAGTGCTGCGCGAAAAAATCTTGGACTTCTGTGAAAAATCCGATCTAGGCGATCACGTCCACGTCGAGGCAGTTGAAGACGACGGTATATTCACCTTTCAGATCCTGCGAAGCCATCGGATGCAAAAGCCTCTCGCCGTTGTGGCGGGACACTCGGCGCGTGCTACCATCCAATTCCGCCCGGTGCATGGTGATGTCATACGTTATGACGCCGTCGTCGGACGACTAAGGATCGCGGCACACGCCGCCACGATCATCGACTTCTATCGCGAGGTGCTTGGCCAGGTCCTTTTCGAGGATGGAGCCTTCTTCGACGGAGATCCGGTGTGTAGCCTGAACGTCCTCCAAGAGCGAGGACGGCAGGCCTTGGATCACGAGATATACGGGATCGGGCGGGTTAGAATGACCGAGTGTCTTTGGGAGCGCGGTGATCGTGAGCTTTTCCATATTCGCTCCAACGATTGTTTTCGGAGTATGGAGGAACTTAGCCTGCCGCTATCCGAGGGTACGCTCGTACAAGCGAAATTCAAATGCGAAGTGATCGGCAAAAGCACCCGTCCGGTCACCGTGAACATTCGCGTCCCAAGCCGGATCGAGGTCAGCCAAAAGATACATGAACAACTGATCGATAGGTTCCTGGACGCTACGGGCATTCGCAACGTTGCTGCCAGTTCTTCGACGATTAGTCTTTGGACGCTGTATCCGTGGCGCCATTCTGCGAATACCTGGCGTTCACTCTTTGGAGCAGAGACGGACAAGCTGGTTCAGGAACAGGTCTTAAAGCAAGTTCGGCTCGCTGCCGTGTCACATCCGGAGCACTTAGAAGCAGGACTGGCTCTCGACGCTCATGCTGTTTCTGAGGGGGATTACTACGGTGTAAGCCGTGCCGAGGAGATACCGTCACGCTCTCTAACCGCAACCGACCTTGATGCCCTAGAATTACAGCCTGAGCAATTTCGCATCCTCCTGCGCACGAGGCTGGGCATTACAAATGGTGGTTCCCAATGGGATAACGGCGAACTGCTGGATTTGGGATTCGTCGAAATCGGCGATCATCGCATTTATGCCGTTTATGCGTTGCGGCAACCACAGCCAGGTATTGGAGATATGCTAAGAGCGCGCGCAGACGGCGCACACCCCGTATTGCTTCTTCCTTCGCCGGAAGCCAATGACTCCGAACTGGCGCATGTGATACTTGAATCCGCTCTTCCGACAAAACATGGGCTTATTCGTCAAGCTGTTTGTGCGTGTGCTCTCGGCGGATCGGTGCCAGCCATCTACATGGCTCCAGATGGGGCCCGGTTCGTTGTTGATACTCGACTCGGCAAGGTGTGGGTTGACGGAGTGGAGATAGCGAACCTATCAAGCGATTCCCAGCCGTATAAATTCTTGCTCCTCATGGCCAACAGCTCAGCGCCGATAGCGCACGACGATATTGTCAGCGTGCTTTCGCCTGGGAGACAAATACAGGACGAAGACACGGCGGCAAGGCAAGCAAAGAGTAACGCGCGGCAATTGATTGCCAAATCGATGGCCACGATTGGCCGATCGTTCGATGAAGACCCTTTTCCGGCTGCCGGGAGAGGGTTTTACCGTTGTGTCCTTTTATCTTACGTGTGTTAAAAGTGACTAAAATGATGCTTCTGCGGTGCCAATTGGTCGGTAGACTACCGCATGATAAAGAACGTTATCATGCTCATGAGGGCGGAGTTGAACGAACATGGTCACCCAGCCTTTTTCGAAATTACTGCGAGTCTTGTAGGCCTACTGCTGACGTGGCACCGGAGTTGAGGGACTTTTCGACGGCCTTTAACCGCTGGAAAATATTGAAATAGATATGCGCGGCGTTTCGACATCTCGTAACTCGCACCACTAGCGCGATTTATGCCGTCTGAACTACTTGATGCGCAGATGCCATCCTCGCCGCAACTCAGCGCCGGGAACTTCTTCTTCGCTCTGAATGGCCGCCTTGATCGAATCCGCATCTGGCCTTGATTCTTCTACTGTGCTCTCGAGCATTTTGCCAAGCTCTTCGGGAAGATTCGCAAGAACCGTTTCCCAGAGAACACCGCCAACACGGGCATCGATTTTGCGAAAGGAGACTGGCAGCGCCGCATCATCGGTGATCCGCACGGAGTCCTGGCTGTTCTTCTGGGCGCGCAGGGTGAATTCATGTCCCTCGATGGATTTGAGTTCGCGGCTCATGAGATAGTAGAGAACCATGTTCTTGGTTCGCTCTACCTTGCCAGCGGCGGCACGGGCGCGGTCGCTTAGTCGGGCAGCCTCGGAGCGGCAGAACTGCTCACGCGCCTCCATCTGGCGCAGGAAGCGCCCGATCCGGTCCACCTTTTCATCGTGGGCCGAACAGAATTGCTGGAAACGGGCGACGATCTCCTCGGCAGGTTCGCCACCCTGTGCAGTTTGCTCCTCAATCTCATCGAGAAGGCCATCCAGTTCTGCGTCGATCTCAAAAAGCGAATTCGTTTCAGCTATTGCTGACATGGTTTCCCCCTTCACTGGAGTTGTGGTCTGCCAGCAGCATCAGGCGGCAATTCGCTCCTGAACGGCAACTGCTCTGGCCGCTTGGTAGGCAAGTGCATCGGCGCGGGACTGGATGGGATGGCCGTTGTGCCCTCTGATCCATCGCCAACGAATCGTTCGTGGTGCGCTGAGTGCGAGGAGTTCGCGCCACAGTTCCTGGTGCTGCAACTCAAAGCCGCGGCTGTTGCGCCAACCAAACCGCTGCCAGCGAAAGACCAGGAACCGCATTCCGTCGATCAGCAACTCCGAGTCAGAGCGCAGTTCGATTCGCGCACCGGTTGGCGTTAGGCGCAGGGCCTCGACTGCGGCGCGAAGCTCCATTTCAGACACGGTTGACCACGGAACCGATCCGGCGATCTCCTGCCGCCTTGTCCCGTGAAGCACGATAGCCGCCCAGCCGGCTGGGCCAGGGTTGCCGATTGCCGAGCCATCGGTAAAGATGAAAAATTGCTTGTTCATCGGATGCTCCGTAGAGTGTCAGTTCCAACGAGCCGAGCATTGGCTACGCCGCGTGCATGGGCACAACGCTTCCGAAAGGCGCATGATGACTGCCCGTTGAGGCCCAGAGCACGGGATAGTCAGGGGCGGACTCGGGAAACGTTCCATAGAGGTCGGTCAGAAATACCAGCGTCTGCGCCTGAATGCCGTGCTCCTCTAGCCAGTCGAAGCACGGACCAAAGTCTGTGCCTCCGCCACCAACGGGATTGAGATGAACTTGCTCCCCGGCCTGATAGGTCTCCACCTTGTGTACCTCTGTGTCGAAGTACAGGACGTGAACGCACTGTGGACGCTGGCCTTCGAGGATCGAGCAGACCTCCGCTTCAAAGATACGCAACAACCGGCCGTTCACCGAGCCAGAGCAATCGACAGCGATGGCAATCTCTCCGACGCCCTCGCGCACAACTCCAGGCAGATAGAGTCCATTCCAGATGTGGCGGTGGTTGGGCCGCATCCAACTCGAATCGGCAGGGATGGTGTCGGACCAGAGTCGGCGCAATAGTTCGCGCCAGTCAACCGTCGCCTCCGCGGCTCCTTCGAGAGTGCGGGCCAAACCCGCAGGAGTCTTGCCGGCTTGCTTCGAGAGAGTGACAGCTTGGTTGACGGCAACACTCCACTCTCGCGCCTGCTCTTCAACACTGGGTGTTTTGTCGTTCGGCAGAGGTGCATCAAAAACCTGGCCGATGCCGCCCTCTGTTTCCGGTGCAGTTGGCTCATCCGTGCTGCCATGCTTTTCTGGCGTTTCGCCTGCGCCAGCCCCGACACCGGCATCTGAACTGTTCTGGCCGCCAGACTGAGGCTGTGCTTCTGCCCCGCGCAAGTTGTAAATCTGTTCCGCGCTCATGCCGCGAAAGCGATGATCGACAAGAACGCCGTCCGGCAGACTGAGGCCTGCATCGAGCAGCAGCGGATTGATGGCGTAATCGCACGCCTCATTCCACCGCTTTGGATCGCGTCCGGAACGCCGCACATGATGCTGGAGCGCGGGGTGCATGACCTCGTGGGCCAGCACCCCGGCCAGCGTTGCTGAGTTCAGCGTATCGACGAATTCCGGGTTGTAGTAGAGCGACACGCCATCGGTTGCCATGGTTGGAATCGATCGTTGTTCTCGCCCCTTCAAGCGAAACAGGAGCGAGCCGAAGAACGGATGATCGAGCAACAAAGTTGTTCGCGCCTTCTGAATGCGAATGGATGCGGGTGTCTCGTGTCTCATGCCGCCGCAGGCGCCTCCATGTACGCAGACATACGGGAGAGGATGTCATCGACCGTGGGAGCGTCTGGTGCCTCCTCCGGCACGCTGGCTTCGCGGTCACGCAGAACGCTGTCGATCTCGGCAACGATCTCCGTGGCATCGTTGGCCGTGGCCACGCGCAGCAGATCGTGCTTCTTGAGATCCTGCGCCGTAAAGCCGCACAGCCGTTGCCTGATCTGTTCGGCGAAACGGTTCAGGTCGGCGTCGCCATTCACGTTGAGGCGAGGCAGTAGTTCCACCAGGTCGAAGACATTCGTGACCATCGTCGCGTGAAAACGGGACTCCGGCTCATTCAAGCGGTCCACCATGTGCGAAACCACGTCTCTGAGCCGCTTCCACAAATCTTCGGTGCCGCGCGTCAAGGACTCGCGAACATTGGCGTCGATCTCGCGGGCCACGCGCGCCTGCTCCTCGGCCGACATCTGCACGCGAAAGTCATTGCCGGTCGGGATGGGCAAGATCTCCAGCTTCACTCCGAACTTCTTGCGCAGCTTGTCGGCGGCGGGATAGTCTTCCTCTCGAAACAGGCCGTTCAACTCCGGGCGCACCTGCTCGATGTACTGCGGATAGACCTGGAGAAAGCCCTCCACGCCTTGCTCGAAGCTGGCCTCGAACTCTCGCATCCGTGCGGTCAAGTCGAAGTAGAGGTTCGACGGCAGCAGACGAAAGCCCTCATCGGACCACGGCAACGTGATCTTGTAGAAGTACTGCCGCACCTGCCCGGCCAATGTGCGCAGTTCATCAAGTTTGTCGGCACCACGTAGCAACTGCTTGTTGTACCGGCCCGCGCCCTGATGTGCTCCGTGCTGGTCGGCAACGTCGCGGCTGATCTTGCGGTCGTGTTTGATGGCCGTCCAAATGCTGATATGGACGGCGGCGAGCATCGCGCGTTCGGTAATCATCGAATGGCCTCCTGTTGCACACCGAAGCGAACAAACTCCGGCGTGTGGGTGATGGCGGTGTCCCGCGCCGCCGCGTCGCGCATCGCCATGACACGCATTTCTGTTGGTATACGCTCCAGATACTTCAGTCCTCTGGCCACGGAGTTATCTGTCATGGCCTGGCCCAGCGCCGTGGCAATTGCGATCTGCGCCGATGTCTCCGCTGGAAGCGGCGCCGTCTCCGGGTTGAGCAGAATCTCGTCAATCGAAGGCAACTGCCGAAAAAGCCGCAAGAATGCAATCAACTCCGCAGCCGCCGCTGGCCCAACAGTTCCGTCGAGCAATTGCGCTTCGAACTCGCATGCCCCGGATAGGAAGGTGGTCTTCTGCCGGTTGGCAATTCCACGCAAAACATTGGAGGCCATCTCCCAGGAACGGGGAGTGGGCCAGGCATTCGCGTCCGAGGTGGCATCGGCGGTATGCAGCAGGTCTGGCTTGAAGCGCAGAAACGCGATGATCTCCGGCCGGACGCCGGCGCCCACGGCCCATTTGCACCAGTCATTCAAGTCGGCTTCGAGTTCGAGATGGACAAAACGATTTCTGAGAGGACGCGGCATCGAGAAATGCACACCCCGCTCGGAGGCCGGGTTGCCAGCGGCGATGACCACCCAGCCGTTAGGCAACACATACTCTCCGAGTTTGCGGTCGAGCACAAGTTGATAACAACCGGCCTGCGTCATCTGCGGCGCGGAGGTCAGCTCATCGAGAAACAGAATACCTTTCCCTGTGGTGGGCAGGAACTTGGGCGGAACCCACTCTGTCTGGTCGGCTTTGATCCGCGGCAGCCCGCGCAGATCGACCGGATCGAGTTGCACGGCGCGAACGTCCAGGAACTCAAAGTCGAGATCGTCCGCAACCTGCGCAACGATTTGCGACTTGCCTACGCCGCACGCGCCCCAGATATGCAGCGGCACACGTTCGCCGATCAGCGCATGAAGCGCCTCGTAAAGCTTGGATGGTTTCATTTGGATGTACCTCAGCTGAAATACTGGTTCGGGTGTGAAGAATGGCCGGTCGGCCATCTGTTCAGGAATGCGTTAGGTCGCAATGCTGGCCGCTTTGAGGCGGAACAGCGACGACGATATAAACTGATTCCTGAATGAATCCATCAAGGGATCAGCAAATCGAGACGCTTCAGGCCGCGCTCAAGGCGGCCCGTGAGAACGAGAGCAGGTGGATGGAGATCTCCGCCGACTTCTCAGCTGACCCTGAACGGATGGAGCAGTGGTCCAGCACCGCGAAACTCAGGCGGCTAGAAGTCGAGAGGCTTGAGGCGCTTTTGGCCGGTGCAACTGGCCCTGCTGGCTTGGCGCAACCGGTGCGCAGTGAGACGATTGAAGCGAAAAACAGAATGGGAGAGACGGCATGAACGAAGCGGAAATGAAAGCAGAGTTGGAACGCCTGCGGGCAGAAAACACAAAGCTCAAGAGCAAGGATTCAGCAGGGTTGAGTCTCAAAGTCAGCGAGAAAGGTGCCGTATCCCTCTATGGAATGGGACGTTTTCCCGTCACGCTCTACAAGGAACAGTGGCTCCGCATTCTTGCCAGCGCTCCTGTGATCGAGGCATTCATCCAGGAAAACGACAGCAAACTCAAGACCAAGGAGTAGCGATTTCCACAACATCCTTCTGAGCCGCTCCGCGAGCGGTAAGGCGATTTGGCATTCCAGTACTTCTCCAGGCCATGTGGGAGTTTGCATGGACTTGCCTACGCGACGCCACAAACGAAGTAACAGGAATTCACTTCATTCCGCGAGCAGTGGCCGGCGCTTGATGCGACCGGTCGCATTCTATCTCCATTTCGATCATCTCTTAATGTGTGTTGCCGATGAGCGCGGCGTGCTGTTAAATAACAGCGGGCCTGACTCCTAAACCGTGACAAGCTCGTATTCGTCTCTGCCCATCTTCATCTCTTTCATATATGAGAGTTGCCGAAGGCCTTGACGAGATTCAATGCGTTCCTTGAGGTCATGAAGTTCTGCTTCAGGAAGCTTATACACCATGTCGATGGAAGCCTGGTCTACCGCCAGGATGTCGGTGGAACCTAGAATGCCGAGGTCGTGCGCCTTCGACGGCACTGCGCTGACGCCTGCGCAGTCGCAGTCCACGGACATATTGCGCAGCACATTGATGTAGACGATTCTGTTGCCGAAATGATCGATCGTGGCTTTTGCCGACTCCACCATATTTTCCATGAAGGGCGCGCCTGTTAGCCACTTCGAAATGTCTTCATTATCCGGGGCGGCGTGCACCATTTTCTTCCCGATTGTCCCGTCCGCGCAGCCAATGGCAACATTCTTCAGCGAACCACCGAACCCGCCCATGAGATGCCCTTTGAAGTGGGTGAGCACCACCATCGAGTCATAATTGAGCATGTGTGTGCCGACCGACATTTCTTTGAAGTGCTTCCCTCCTTTAATGGGGATCATCACAGCGCCGTCCTCGTCCATAATGTCGACGGGGCAAAAATCCCAGCCGTTGATCTTAAGGGTTTCGCGGTGCTCGGCCGTCGTGTTTCGCTCGCCCTTATAGAGCGTGTTGGTTTCGACCAGGCAACTATTGGGAATGTGCTGCTGCAAGGCTCTTACCATTTCGCGAGGGAGAATGTTGGGACCGTGCGGTTCGCCGGTATGCAGCTTGATGGCGACCTTTCCACCGATTGTTGCATTGATCTTCGAATAGACTCTCAACAGTCCATCGCTATTGAGGTTCGGAGTGAAGAAAACCTGCGATGGCTTTGCCCGCGTGGTGGCAAGAGCGGTTGTGGTGCCGAGATAGCCTCCGGTCGCGTGGCCCGCCGCAAGGGCGCTTCCCTTGGGAAAAGTTCGGCTTTCAATTTTGTCTGTCATGCTTGCCCCATCGTCGACCGCCGATAAAACGGACCATTAACACAGTCGTATCCGGCAGTTTCTAAACCATGTTAGATCTTCGGCAAACAGCATACTGTGCAGATAGGGACACTCTACGAGCGCAATCCGTCCAACCCAACGAAATCAAGAATTTCGCCTATATTTGGGCAACGATGATGCTTGCTTCTCTCTATTTGGGAGCAAGGTTGCCGAACCAATAGGCTGCCGTCACGCACCATCCATAAGGATGTCGCTGCCGGTGATGATGGCACCGTCAGGACCCATTAGCAGCGCACCTACTATCCCTATCTCGTCAGGTGTGCCCGTACGTCCAGCCGCAGATACCTCAAGTATGCGCCGATATTTAGGCGCGAGCGGTCCCTTCATCTCATCGTTCGCTAGAGGAGTGATGATGATGCCGGGGCTAATGGTGTTGATGCGGGCACCGCGCTTTCCCCACCGGACAGCCCCGGCCATCACGCGTAGGGAGTTGCCGCGCTTTGATATCTGATAAGCGTGCAACGAGTCTTTGATCTGATCCAGTTGAAGCA
>CAWDQB010000029.1:0-4998 GCA_963804315.1 uncultured Acidobacteriaceae bacterium | reverse complement strand
ATCTCCATCGTGACGCAGCCGCTGGATACGAAGGCGGGCGGGAATTAGGATGGAAATGCATGAGTAAAGCGGCCATTCAATACGTGGTTGATGTTGCAAAAGGAAAACGCAGCGCTTCGCCCATTTTCCTTGACGACGATGACCCCGCAGAGGGGTTGAATGTTGTCCATTTTCGCGGCGGAAACCGGCGGCGAATAATATTTATGTATAAAGAAAAATTATGGCATCTGGACTGGATTCTTCCGCTTCTTCCCAAGTGCCACCATTACTGCGAGCCATTTGCCGGTTCGGGAGCGGTCCTTCTCAATCGCGATCCATCTCCGGTTGAAACTTATAATGACATTGATGGGGAGGTTGTCACATTTTTCCGTGTTCTAAGGGATAAGCACGAGGAACTCATTCGAAGTATTTCTCTTACACCTTTTTCCCGTGAAGAATATAATCTGGCAATCAACGGCGACTGCAAGGAAATCAGTGAGGTGGAACGCGCACGCCGCTTTTACATTAAAGCGCGCCAAACGAGAACGGGGCTGGCGCAGACTGCGTCGTTGGGTCGTTGGGCCAATTGCAAGAACACAAGCCGTGCTGGAATGTCGGGTGTAGTCTCCAGATGGCTCGGTGGTGTGGAAGCGCTTGATGAGATTGCACAGCGACTTCTCCGCGTCCAAATTGAAAATCGCCCTGCAACGGACATTATTCGGCTCTATGACAGTCCAGAGACCTTTTTTTATTGCGATCCGCCCTACCTGCACGCAACCAGGGGGGATACAAAAGCTTACGGGTATGAAATGGACGAGAATCAACACCGAGAACTTGCCGGGGCATTAAAGAATTGTCTCGCCAAAGTTGCCGTTTCAGGGTATGACCATCCTCTGATGGAAGAACTATTCCCGTCCTCCCGATGGATGAAAACGACCGCGCAAGAAAAGACAAATCACGCTACGAAGGGCATCCGGCAAGAAGTACTCTGGACCAATTATGAGGCTAGTCCACAGGAGGGTTTGTTCAAATGACCCCGGATGAAATTTTACAGAGTGTTTACCAAAAAGCCGCAGCCAAACAAGGCATTTCAGTAATCAATGACAAGAACACGCGTGAGAAAGTGGAATATGTCTGTAGGTGTATCAGTAATCGGGCTGGTGTTCGATTGTTGATGTCGTGCCTGTTAGGAAAATTGCACAATCCAATCGTTGACCCACGGAAACCATATATAGAAATCGGTGGAAAGGACTGTTTCTCTGGACGGACGTACGACGAACGGGATATTTCTGGATTCATCACTATGCACCGTTTGCCTTGCAACTCGACAACAGCTTTCTTAACACCGACTCTTCGGAATCAGGATCGTGCTCTAACGACAAAGGTTGAGCTAGTTGGGCGACCGAGGGAAGTGTACATAAATACACTTCAGTTGCTTGATGATGTCGCGCGAGGACGCATCGAGGCAGAGACGGTCTTGGTTGAAACAGTTAGAGTCCTGCTCAATATGCGGAATGAGAATCTGGCGCGCATGGATTCTCTCATGCGTGATTTGAAGGGAACCAAAGGAGCCTTGCCTCTTTCATCGGAAGCAATCATCACTCTGATGGAACAGCATCTTGCTTGCAAGAAATCCAGCAGATTGCCGGTCTTGTTTGTTGTTGCTGCATACCAGGCAGCCGGTGATCGGCTGGGAGAGCATAGTTTGCCTCTCAATGCACACAATGCCGCAGACTTGCAAACAGGTTCTTTTGGAGACGTTGAAATATGCCTGATTGGCGACAATGCAGTGGTTACATCCTATGAAATGAAGATGAAAAGAGTCACGATGAGTGACATCGATGTAGCTGTGACAAAAATAGCTCGCGCAGAACAGCGGATTGATAACTATATATTCATTACAACAGAAACAATCGATCCTGATGCAACGGAGTATGCCGCGACATTTTATGAATCCACAGGCGGAACCGAAATAGCAGTTCTGGATTGCATCGGTTTCATCAGACACTTTCTCCATTTCTTCCATCGTGTACGAGGATCATTTTTAGACACATATCAGGGGTTGGTTCTCGCGGAACCGGATTCAGCAGTGAGTCAGACGCTCAAAGAGACATTTCTAGCACTGCGCAAGGCTGCGGAGAGTGGGGAATAGAATTTTTGAATAGAGGATTTGAGCAAAGCATGGAGCAAGCACTCGACAGCGGCGGACGCCTGGGACGGCAACTGAGGCCGGAGCCAATGGCAGCGCCAGCGGCCGGGTCGCTGCTGCTGCACGGCGGGCTGGCCGCAGTCCTGTTGATCTACGGTTATCTGGGCGGACTTTTTCATCATAGTCAGTGGGGTGATGTGGGCAACAGCGGTGCAATTCAGGTGAGCTTGGTGACGAGCGCGCTGCCATTGCCCTCTGATCAGCCGCCGAATGATAATGTGTTGGCCACCGACACGCCCAGCCGAGCGCCAGCCGAGCCAGCCGCCAAGGAAAAGGCCGCGGTAGACGAGAGCGCAATCGCCATCTCCGGCAAGCAGGTCAAACCGCAGCGGCAGGCCGTGGCGCGCGTTCCGCAGAGCCAGGTCAAGCCACTTCAAGACAACAAAGCGCAGTACGGCGAGCAGGCCGGATCATCGATTGCTCGCTCTACTCAAACGCCTACCGTGGTCACTGTCGGTCACACCTCAATCGGCGATGTGGATTTCGGCACCAAATACGGCTGGTACGTGAACAACATGAATCAGAAGGTCAGCGCCAACTGGTATAGCCAGGAGGTAAACTCTTCCACACAAAAGGGATCGCGCGCTTACTTGATCTTTACCATTCACCGCGACGGAAGTGTCTCCGATATTAAATTCGCCCAGGGCAGCGGCAGTCCGACGCTTGACCGCTCCTGCCTGCGCGCCGTGCAGCGGGTTGACTCCTTGGGACCGCTTCCCTCGTCTTATCTGATGAGTTCGCTGAACGTCTCATATTATTGTGAGTATTAGGTTTTTGCCCGGATGAACGAAAGCGCAAACTCCAACGTCTATTTCATCACCAGGAAGGATTGCTCATCGCATGAAGGCATACTCCCGGATTTCGCTCCTCGCTTTGACTGTTCTGGTTTCTCTCTCTTCCTCCTTTGCGAAGGCGCAGGATTGGGTCCGCACCGGAACCAACCTGAGCAACGACCGCATTCGCATTGCTGTAGCTGAATTCAAACCGGTGGGCGACGATCCCCAGACCCCGGCGCTGAAGGCGGTCTTTGACGCGACGCTCTTTAACGATCTGGCCAATGCGGGCATCTTCGATCTGGTATCCAGAAGCCTTGCACCGCAGGCCGCTCCCGGTTCCCAGCAGGAGATCAATCTGGCGCAGTGGACAGCAGCACCCTCCAATGCAGCCATGGTGGCCTTTGGCGCGCTCTCCAGCGCGAAAGGGCGCCTGGTGGTCTATGGCTGGCTGGACGACACGCACAACCCCGGAAGCCCGTTGGTGCTGGGCAAGCAGTACAACGAAGAGGCCAGCCAGGAGAATGCGCGGTCGGTGGCCCATCGCTTCGCCGATGAGATCATTCAGCGGCTGGGCGGAGGTCTTAACGGCATCGCCGAGACCAAGATTTATTTTGTCAGTTCGCGCTCGGGCAACAAAGAGATTTGGGCAATGGACTACGACGGGCAGAATCAGCGTCAGGTGACGCATTTGGGCACGGTCTCGCTCTCGCCGCGTATCTCGCCTGATAACTCGCGCATAGCCTTTGCTTCGCTGGACAATAGCGGCTGGGCGGTCCGCATGTACTCGCTGGATCTGGGGCGGCTGGTTAGCTTTTCGGCGGGCGTGGCCGGGGGCAGCAATCTCTCTCCGGCTTGGTCCGCGGATGGAACGCGATTGGCCTTTTCCTCCTCGCGCGGCGGAGATTCCGAGATATGGGTGTCTGATGCGAGCGGCGCCAATCTGCACAGCGTGACGTCATTGCGTGGGCCGAATGTCGCGCCCACATGGAATCCGCGCACCAACGCGCAGATTGCCTGGGTGGGCGGCATCACCGGAGAACCGCAGATCTACACCATGGATCAGGACGGCGCCAATGTGCAGCGGATGACCGACACCGGCTATGCCATCTCGCCTTCGTGGTCGCCCAACGGGCAGTTTTTGACCTTCAGTTGGAATCGCAAGTACGGTCCCGGCGCGCCGGGCGGGCAGGACATTTACGTGATGGACATCTCCAGCAAGCGCTGGCTGCAACTGACCCACGACGCGGGCAGCAACGACTATCCCTCTTGGGCGCCGGATGGGCGGCATATCGTTTTCGAAAGGACCTTGGGCAAGCGGGTTGACCTCTGGACGATGCTGGCCGACGGTACTGAGCAGCATCAGTTGACCGAAACGGGCAACAACTTCATGCCCAACTGGAGCTGGAAATAATCCACGATGCGGGAGGGCTGCGGTTGGCGAGCCGGATTGCACTCTTGGACTTGGCCTTTTGGATTATGATGTGTACGTTGATTCAATCATCGGGCGGCTTGCGCTGACAGCTTCCTTAGGGCCGCTCTTCAAATCACGCATGATTGTGCGAAAGGAGTATTACCTTGAACCGAGTTCATCGTATTTTGACGCCTCTTGTCCTACTGGTTGCATTGGCCGCGGTGGCAGGCTGCGGCAACAAAAAGGCACAGACCGATCTATCCGCGGCTGAAACGGCTCCCGCTGCGGCTCCTGCTGCCCCGCCCACGGCGCAGATCACGGCGACTCCCACGCTGATCACGGCCGGCGATCAAGTCCAGCTCAGTTGGCGCACCTCAGATGCCAACAAAGTCACTATCGACGGTATCGGCGATGTGCCCACGTCGGGCGTGAAGACCGTCACTCCCACCACTTCGACTGTCTATACGCTGACGGCGCGCGGCGACGGCGGTTCGATCGATGCTTCGGTGCGGGTCACTGTCAATGCCGTAGCGGCTGCTCCCCCGGCCGTCGTTGTTCCCACCCGCTCATTGACTGCTGAAGAAGAGTTCAAGGGCGGAATCCAGGACATCTTCTTCGACTAT
>CAWDQB010000028.1:0-14703 GCA_963804315.1 uncultured Acidobacteriaceae bacterium | reverse complement strand
CTGGTTGCTTTCCGGGAACAGAGTTTCCGTATACTTGGAAGGAGAAAGAAAAAATTGAGAAAGTCACGGACAAGATCATTAAGGCATTCGAGAATTCACCTTACTTTTCGCCCTACAGCGTTACGATATTTGCTGACCGCAGCCGAAAAGACCACGTGATCATTCGGCTGACAGGGGGAGTCATCATCAATGCCATTAATGAAATCGACGGGCATCCCTCTCCAATGAAGGAACCGCTGACCGTGAACACATCGTTCGCGCTTGCGGAAACCAAGGGCTACTGGGTGGCGTGGGCGTATCTGGCAGACTACTCCTCAACAGAAGTATTGAAGAACGTGAAGATAACATTCAAGGATGATCCATCACAATAGTGAATTTGATCATCCTTGAGTACAATGTGTTTCTGCTCTGATCTGGATTAAATCCCTTCGCCCATCGAGACATACTGCCGCAGCCGCTCCAACTCCGCGCGATAGGCTTCGCGCTCGGCGGCCTCGGCGGTGAACTGCTCGGCCGGAGGCTTGTCGTCGGGGCTTGCCGCCCAGCCGCTCTTCCAGCTCATCCACGCGCGCCGCCAGCGCAATCAGCGAATCCGAGAGCGGATCTTTGATGTCGTGCGGATCGGTAATCAGCACGCGCTCGCCGTTGCGATAGACGATGTGCGCCGGAACGCCCACGACGGTCGAGTTGGGCGGCACGTCGGAGAGCACCACCGAGCCTGCGCCCACGCGTGAGTTCTCGCCGACGGTAATATTGCCCAGCACATTGGCGTTGTTGCCGATGAAGACGCCGTCGCAGACCGTCGGATGGCGCTTGCCGTGCCCCTTGCCGGTGCCGCCCAGCGTTACGCCCTGGTACATTGTTACGTCGCTGCCGACAATTGCCGTCTCGCCAATCACCACGCCGGTCGCGTGGTCGATGAAGAGCCGCCGGCCCAGCAGAGCGCCAGGATGAATATCGACGCCGGTGATAAAAGCGGCCGATCTGCGAAAGCAGTCGCGCAGGCAGCCGCAGCTTTGCTCGCCATAGCCGATGCGAGACGCGATGAATCCACACCGCCCATAGGCCGGGATAGCAGAGTCAGAACCTCCAGCCGCGAACGCGCAGCCGGGTCGCGCTCCAGGACGGAGTTGATGTCTTCGCGGATGCGGTCGAACAAGGGCATGGCGGCGGTCTTTCTAATAAGAAACAATCGAATTAAATCTTGCAGGGCGGGTGCCCCAGGTCTCGATCTTGAGACCTGGGATACCACGAACCTCCTGCGAGCGATGCTGCACCAGCGAGCCATTGGCCGCACCGCAGGTGGCTAGACGGCAATCGCCTCGACCGGCAACGCCAGCGCCTGCTGACGCAGGCTCTCGAAGAGGATGCTGGACAGATAGCGCTCGCCGAAGCTGGGCAGAACGGCGACAATCACCTTGCCGGCATTCTCCGGTCGCGCCGCCACCTTCAGCGCCGCCGCCACCGCCGCGCCGGAGCTGATGCCCACAAACAAACCTTCCTTCAGCGGCAGTTCGCGCGCCGTAGCGATGGACTCGTCGTTCGAGATCTGGATGATCTCGTCCACCAGGCTGGTGTCCAGCACGCTGGGCACAAAGCCCGCGCCGATGCCTTGAATCTTGTGCGGTCCCGGCTTGCCGCCAGACAGCACAGGGCTATCGGTCGGCTCCACGGCAATGGCCTTGAAGCCCGGCTTGCGCTCCTTGATGTACTTGCCCACGCCGGTAATGGTGCCGCCGGTTCCGACACCGGAGATGAGAATGTCCACCTTGCCATCCGTGTCGTTCCATATCTCAGGGCCCGTCGTCGCATAGTGGATTGCCGGGTTCGCCGGGTTGTCGAACTGCTGCAGAATGTATCCGTTCGGCGTCTTGGCCAGAATCTCGTTGGCCTTGGCGATGGCTCCCTTCATTCCATTCGGGCCGGGGGTGAGCACGATCTCCGCGCCAAAGGCCAGCAGCAGCACCCGGCGTTCCAGGCTCATCGTCTCCGGCAGTGTCAGAATCAGCCGGTAGCCCTTCACCGCCGCCACAAACGCCAGCGCAATGCCGGTATTGCCGCTGGTCGGCTCAATCAGCACCGTCTTGCCGGGGGTGATCTTGCCAGCCTTCTCGGCGGCCTCGATCAGCGCCAAGCCGATGCGGTCTTTGACGCTCGAAAGCGGATTCTGGCTCTCCAGCTTGACCAGCACCGTTGCCGGCAAGCCAGCCGCCACTTTGTTCAACCGCACCAGGGGGGTTTTGCCAATGAGTTCCGTTACATTCGCAGCAATGTGCGCCATGATGATCTCCTCTTTCCGGGAAGCGATCTCCCAGACGGTTCTGTTTTGTGGGGTGATGGGTCGAGCTGTCAGGCGGGGAATTTCTGCGCGCGAACAAGGCGCACACCCGCATCGTGTCTGGCACCAGGGCGGTGTTAGCGACATCGACGCATGAGTAGAGGATAGTACCCTCACGCGGCGGATGGCAAGCGGAGCATCAAATTATTTCAACTTTCTTAAAAATCGCGCGTCCTTACTCGTACCGCAGCGCCTCGATCGGGTCCATGTTGGCGGCCTTCCATGCCGGATAAATGCCGAAGATGAGGCCGATCAGGCAAGAGACACTGAAGGCGATGAACACCCACATCGGCGAGAGCGAAGCATGAAGGAAGCTGACGGCATAGTGCAGGATCAGCGTAAACAGCGCTCCCGCCAGAATACCCACGATTCCGCCCACCACGCACAGGGTCACCGCTTCGAGCGTGAATTGCAGCAGGATATTCTTTTTGGTCGCGCCGATGGCCTTGCGCACGCCGATCTCGCGGGTGCGTTCGGTCACCGAGACCAGCATGATATTCATCACGCCCACGCCGCCCACCATCAGGCCAACCGAAGAGACGGCGACCATGAAGGAGAAGAGGCCGATGGTCACCGAATTCCATAGGCGCGTCAGTGAGTCGGGGCCAAAGATGGCGAAGTTATCGTCCTGCTCCAGTCCGGACGCCGCGGCGCACGCGCAGCAGCTCACGAATCTCTTCGACGACTAACTGCTTGTGGGCCGGATCGTCGTATTTCACGGTGATCCAGAAGTCCTTCAGCTCGGGATGAAGCTGGCGGAAGGTCGTCAGCGGAAAGTAAGCGGAGTTGTCCTGGGTGTTGCGTCCGCTGCCGAAGGGCTGGGGCTGCGTATCCAGCACGCCGATGACGGTGAAGATGCTGCCTTCGCAATCGACGTCCTTGCCGATAGGGTCCTCGCCGGGAAAGAGATCCTCGGCTGCGTCATGGCCCAGAACCACCACCTTGGCGGCGCGCTCCTCCTCGGACTCGGTCCAGATTCGGCCCTCGGTCAGTTCGATGTCGGCCGTCTCTTTCACCTCCGTTGTAGCGCCGTTCAGGATGGTGTTCTGAATCTTGTGAGCGCCGCGCTTGAGCGAAACGCTGCCGATGCCGAGTCTGGAAATTCTGACTGGTCAGTTCCGGGATCGACGGCGGCGACATAAGGGCAGGCTGCGCATTGCGATGCCGTCTTCATAGGTCAGCTGCTTGCGATTCAGTTCCTCGGTGGTGGGGCGCTTGCCGAAGGGCTCGAAGCGGAAGACCCATAGGTCGTTGGTGCCCAGCGTGTTGACGAAGGATGCGATATTGGTGTTCAGCCCGTTGATGGCCGAGGAGATCAGAATCACCGTGGCGATGCCGATGCTGATGCCCAGGATGGTCAGGCCGGAGCGCAGCTTGTTTTTGCGCAATGTGTCCAGCGCCAGCAGTACGGATTCCTTTGAATCGCTCAGTCTCATGGTTATAGCTCCGCTCTCAAGGCGTCGATGGGATCAAGGCTGCGCGGCTTTGTAGGCCGGGTAAACGCCAAAGAACAGTCCTACGGCGGTGGCGACAAAAAGCCCTACCAGGATCGACCAGAGCGCCACAACGGAGGGGAAAGAGATGGCCAGAGTAATCGACTTGGCCACCGCGATGCCGGCAAAAACGCCGATGACGCCTCCGGCCAGCGACATGGTGGCGGACTCGATCAGAAATTGCAGCAGGATGTCTTTGCGGCGCGCGCCCAGCGCCTTGCGGACGCCGATCTCGCGGGTGCGCTCGGTGACCGAGACCAGCATGATGTTCATGATGACGATGCCGCCCATGACCAGCGATACGGCAGCGATGGCGGCGACCACGGCGCCGAAGTTGTTGAGAATCTTGCCGAGCAGATTCTGAAAAGTGGCGCTGGTATCGACGGAGAAGGTATCCGGCTTGCCCGGCGGCAGGTGGCGGCGGGCGCGCATCAGCACGCGCAGTTCGTCGGAGACCTCGTCAATCGACCTCGCCGCCGCCGCCGGCATCGACGTAGACTCGCAAGCTGCCCTGCGAACCGTAGGCATGAAGAAAGGCGGTGAGAGGAATGGCCGACCCAGTTGTCCATGCTCATGCCGATCATCTTGCCCTGGCACTCGCCGACTCCGATCACCGTGTAGGGAGCGCCATCGACGCGAATCTCCTTGCCCAGCGGATCGCCAGCCGCCCAGAACATTGTCCACAATGTCGCAGCCGATGATCGCCACGTGCGCGCTGTGCTCGTCCTCGACATCGGTAAAGGAGCGCCCGGTTTCAATATTCATATTGGAGAGCGCCGGCATCGTCCAAGTCCAGCCGCGCACTTGTGTATCGGTGGTGGACTTGGTCTGGTAGACGACCTTGCCGGTGGTCGAGCGCGAGGCGCCGACCGAGACGCAGGACTTGCATTCGTCCAGAATGGCCCGGTAATCGTTGAAGGTAGACGTCCTTGCGCTTCTGGAAATCGAGATACTCCTCAATGGTGATGAAGGTCTGCGGCATCTTGCTGACCGTGATCACGCTGGCGCCGTAGGTGTTGATCTTGGTGGTCACAAATGCCTTGGCGCCGTTGGTCAGCGTGACCACCGTGATCACGGAGGCCACGCCGATCACCATGCCCAGCAGCGTGAGGATGGTGCGCATCTTGTTGGCCCACAAGGACTGGAGCGCGAGTTTCAAGGCCTCGGTAAAGAGCATGGTTTCACTTTCTGCGTAGCTTGTCCCTGTTTCCTGGATGCCCCACCCTCGCCGCGTTCCTGTTTTTGCGGCTAGGGTGGGAAAGCACGAAACTCAACCAACCTTGTTCATCGAGAGTCGTTAATCTCTGTCATCCTGAGCGAAGTTGGGCGCGTTCTTTGCGCACAACAGAGTTGAAGGCCCTGCGGTTGCAATTCGGCCTACTGCCGCCCTACTCCTATGGACGCATCAAACGCCCCACAGGCCTCTTGTTCGCCGCAGAATCGCCGTGCGGGCATCCTGCTTGCACCTTTTTTATTACGCACGGAAGCACCGCCCGGTTCCGAAAGCCTGCCCAAATCCTGAAAATCTCTCAAAACAGCAATAGTTTGGATCAACCTGTAATCCTTTGGTGTAGCATGATTGGGATGAAAACTTGTGCTTTCTATAATTAACAACCATCCCGGAGGCTCCATGAATCGCGTTTTCTCCCGGTTTGACTTGACCCTGTTTGTGCTGGCCGCGTTCATCCCCGTGCTGCTCTCGGCTGAAACCACCGCCGCCACTCCGCCGCTGCTGCTACAGTGCCCCTCGCTCAGTCAGGATAAAATAGCCTTTCTTTACGCAGACGATATTTGGACGGTCGGCCGCAATGGCGGCGAGGCAGAACGGCTCACCTCGGTTGGAACGGTGAATGACGGTCCATACTATTCGCCGGACGGCGCGCAAATTGCCTATACCGCGCACCTGAATGGCAATGACGACGTGTATGTCCTCCCCGCCGCGGGAGGCATTCCCCGCCGCATTACCTGGCATCCGACCGGCAGCTATGCGCTTGGCTGGACACCGGACAGCAAAGACATACTGATAGTGAGCGTGGCCTCCAGCCCGCGTCATTTCCTCAAGCTCTTCCGGGTTCATGCGGATGGCTCCGGCATTCCAGAGCCGCTGCCCCTGCCCTCCGGTTTCGAGGGTTCGTTCTCACCCGACGGCAAGTCGATCGCTTATCAGCCCCTGACCCGCTGGCAAGATGCCTGGAAGCGTTATGTGGGCGGCCAAACCACGCCTATCTGGATCGTCAATCTCAAGACTCTTGATCTGGTCAAAGTGCCGCGCGAAAACTCCAACGACTCCAATCCGGTCTGGGTCGGAGACCAGATCTACTTCCTCAGCGACCGCTCGGCGGACGGAAAGAACGCAGGCCCGGTGACGCTCTATCGCTACGACACCAGGAGCAAGCAGGTCACGCAGGTCGTCCATAACAGCGGGCTGGACCTGAAGACATTCCAGGCCGGACCGGGCGCGCTGGTCTATGAGCAGTTCGGCTCGATTCACCTGCTCAACACCACGACCAATGTCGACCAGACTATCTCCATCCAGATTCACGGCGAGCTGGCCCGTCTGGCCCCGCATCGAGTCAACCTTTCGCCAGACGAAATTCAGAAAGCACAAATCTCGCCCACCGGCGCGCGCGCCGTCTTTGAGGCCCATGGAGAAATATTCACCGTTCCCGCCGAAAAGGGCGACACCCGCAACCTGACCCAAACCCCCGGCGTGGCCGAACGCGATCCGGCCTGGAGTCCAGACGGCAAGACCATCGCCTACTTCTCCGACGCCAGTGGAGAGTACCAGCTCTATCTGCGCGATCAGACTGGCTTCAAACCTCCCACGGTCATTGACTTAGGCCCCGATCCGAGCTACTTCTACTCGCCCATCTGGTCGCCCGATTCCCAGCACATCGCCTATACCGACAAGCATCAGCGCCTTTGGGTGGTAGATATGCCCGCGGGCAAACCAGTTCTGGTGGACAAGGAGAACTATGGCAACTGGGGACCGAGCTTTTGCGCCGCCTGGTCGCCGGACTCCAAGTGGATTGCCTACCACCGCGACCTAGACAATCGGCTGAAGGCCGTCTTCCTCTACTCGATGGAGACGCACAAGTCCATTCAGGTCACCGATGGCATGAGTGATGCCAGCAGTCCGGCCTTCGATCCCAACGGAAAATTCCTTTACTTCCTGGCCTCCACGGATGACGGCCCCTCCAACGCCGGTATTGATCTCTCCTCGCTGGATCGCGCCCAAACCAACGCCGTCTATGTGGTAGTGCTGGCCAAGTATGGCTCCTCGCCGATTCCCCCGGAGAGCGACGACGAGAAGGTCAAGGACGAAGCCAAGAAAGACGACGCAATCCCGGAAAATAAAGAAGCCGGCAAAAAAGACAGCGACAATAACTCCGAAAAAAAGGATGAAGCCAAAAAGGACGATTCCGCCAAGGATGCCGATAAAGAAAAGAAGGATGCGGAAAAGCCCGCTGATATAAAAGTTGATCTGGAAACGATCGGCGACCGCATCTTTTCGCTGCCGATTCCGCCGCGCAACTACCGCAGCCTCTCCTCAGGCAAGACTGGCGTGATCTATCTAGTCGAGGGGTCGCCCTTTGGCAGCCCCAGCAACGGCGACTGGGGTATCCACTCTCTCTGGCGCTTCACCACGGAAAAGCGCCAAACCGAGCAGGTACTCAGCGATCTGAACACCTTTGTGGTCTCCGCGGATGGCTCCAAAGTTCTCTATGCGCGCCATGGCGGCTGGACCATTGCCTCCGCTGACGACCTGAAGCCCGGGAGCGACGCTCCGGGCAAGCTGCTCAACCTGAGCAGCCTGGAAACCGTCATCGATCTCCGCGCCGAGTGGCGGCAGATCTACCACGAGACCTGGCGCATCGAGCGCGATTTCCTCTACGATCCAAAGACCCATGGCCTGAGCATCCCCAAGATCGAGGCCAAGTACAAGCCCTACCTGGATGGCCTTGCCTCGCGCTCCGAATTCAGTTACCTTTCCAGCGAGATGCTGGGCGAGATCACCATCGGCCATATGTTCATCAGCGGGCCGCATCAGCCCGACAACGGACCCAAGACCGGCCTGCTGGGTGCCGATTACATCATCCAAAAGGACCGCTACCGCGTCGCCAAGGTTCTAGGCGGGCAAAACTGGACCCCGGCCTGGCATCGCCGCTCACCCTGCCCGGCGTCCATATTCACGTGGGTGCTTACATTCTGGCCGTCAATGGCCGTGAGTTGCACGCCAGCGATAATCTCTACGAGTTCTTTGATGGCACGGCCGGCAAGCAGACCGTGCTCCATATCGCCTACAGCGCAGACGGCAAGGAATACCCCCGCGACGTGACGGTGGTTCCCATCAGCGACGAAGATGGCCTGCGCAATCTGGACTGGGTCGAAGCCAACCGGCGCAAGGTGGATGAACTCTCCGGAGGCAAGGTAGCTTACGTTTATATGCCCAATACCGAGGGTGCGGGCTACACCAACTTCAACCGCTACTTCTATGCGCAGCGCGACAAGCAAGGGCTGGTGCTGGACGAGCGCTGGAACGAGGGCGGCTTCATCGCTGATTACGTGGTCGATGTACTCAAACGCCAGCCGCTCTCCGGGGCCGTCGAGCGGGACGGCAAACCGATCCATGACCCTGCCGGCGCCATCTTTGGCCCCAAGGTGATGCTGATCAACCAGAACTCCGGCTCCGGCGGCGACGCCATGCCCTGGTACTTCCGCAAGGCGGGCATCGGCAAGCTGGTGGGCACCCGCACCTGGGGAGGACTAGTGGGCATCGGCGGCTACCCGACACTGCTCGACGGCGGCTCGGTGACCGCTCCCCGCTACGCCATCTTCGGACTCAACGGCGACTGGGAGGTCGAGAACCACGGCATCTCGCCCGACGTACCGGTCGAGGAGCTGCCCAAGGATGTGGCCGCCGGCCATGACCGCCAACTGGAGACAGGTGTGCAACTGGTGCTGGACGAGCTGAAGGCCCATCCCGTGCCGGAGATCCCCGTCCCCGCCGCGCCGAATTATCACCAAAACGATGGGCTGGGGATTCAGTAGCCGGTCAGTCACATGTCAATTGGGTGCCCCAGGTCCCAATATCGGGAGCTGGGAAACCTCAAAACTCCTGCCAGCGAATAGCGAGCGACTGGCCCCACCGCAGGTGGCTATCGTCCCGAACTGCCAAAGCCTTTTTCCGCCCGTGCCGAATCTTCCAGACTCTCGACTGTTTCCACGCTCCCGGTGAGCACAGGAACCGGAATCATCTGGGCGATCTTCTCACCCGCCTTCAATTCGATTGCCGCTTCGCCCAGGTTCGTCATCAGGATTAGAATCTCGCCCCGGTAGCCGGCGTCGATCACTCCGGCGGTGGTCGCAATCCCCCGCGCCGCCATCGACGAGCGGTCGCGCACCAGCAGACCCAGCGGCTCTCCGGTGGCCGGATGCCGCGCCTCGACGGCAATGCCTGTCCGCACCTTCACTCTAGCCATAGGTACCAAATTAACGCTTTCTAGAGAAAATACATCATAACCCAGGTCTTCACCTGGATGTGCAACTACCGGTAACCGAGCACCAGATTCTAAAAGGATTACGTAAAGTGAGCTTTTCGAAATCGAAGGAAAAGCAGCCTTCGATTTCGTGATAGCTTTCGGCTTAGTTTCATAAATAGACGCAGCCTCCGAACTTTTCCCGTTCTCAGAAAGCGATACAGGAAAAAGCAAAAGATTATCGAATTGATTATGCTTTTTTCGGGGCATAGAAATCCTATGAATAGTAATACTAAAATGCTATTTCATGGATCAATCAGAGATGGCAATTCTGTCACTTCTTCTCCACAGCGGGATCAAAATTCCAGTGGGAAACTATCTAAAAATAGAATTTTTTAGAGATAGATCGACAAATCATAGCCCAAATCCTCACCAGGATGGGCCACTACAGGCGCGCGCGCGCCCTCTTCCAACAGCATCACTCGCAGCATTCTTTCATCTTAACGCGAGCGGGGCGAAAGCATTCTAGCCGCCGACCGAGGGACCGCTCCAATCCGGATTGAAAACGTCCGGATTAGTTGATAAAATAGGTGTGGCTATGAATCGAACTCCCCAGAGACGCTCCTGTTGTCGCCAGTCCATGATCTTCGATGGGTGTTAGTTCTAGTCTCTGATTCCACTCAGCCATTCAGCAGACGACACCCGAACCGAAATCGCCGGTGCGTCCGCCCTATGCATCGGCCATCCGTTCCAAGCATCCAATGAAAGAGGTCCTGCATGACGGTCGCCGAAGCCAGCTCTCTCTCCTTACAGCCCGCCGCTTCCTCACGCCTGAGCCATCTGCGCCTGCTGGAGGCGGAGAGCATTCACATCCTGCGCGAGGTGGCCAGCGAGTTCGAACGGCCTGTCATGCTGTACTCCATTGGCAAAGACTCGTCGGTGATGCTGAGGCTGGCGCAGAAGGCCTTCTATCCCGCACCGATCCCCTTTCCGCTGCTGCACGTGGACACCGGCTTCAAGTTCGCCGAGATGCTTACCTTCCGCGATGCGATGGCCAAGTCGGTGGGCGCGGAGCTGCTGGTCTGGCGCAATGAAGCCGCCATCGCCGCCGGAACCAATCCCATCGTGCTGGACACCAAGCGCTGTTGCGGATTGCTGAAGACCCAAGCGCTGCTGGACGGCCTGCGTCACTATAACTTCGATGCGGCCTTCGGCGGCGCGCGCCGCGATGAAGAGAAATCGAGGGCCAAGGAGCGCATCTATTCTTTTCGAGATGCGGCCGGCCAATGGGACCCCAAGAATCAGCGCCCTGAGTTGTGGAACCTTTACAACGCCCGCGTCCATCCCGGCGAGAGCATTCGCGTCTTCCCGCTCTCCAACTGGACGGAGATGGATGTCTGGCAGTACATCCACGAGGAAAACATTCCCGTGGTCGATCTCTACTTCGCTAAAGAGCGGCCCATGTATGTGCGTGGCGACGCGCTGCTGCCCATCGAACAAGCCTTCGTGGCGCGCCCCGGTGAGCAACCGCAGATGGTCAAGTCGCGCTTGCGTTCGCTGGGTTGCAGCCCATGCACTGGGGCTATTCGCTCCGAGGCAGACACGCTGCCCAAGATCATTGCTGAGCTGTTGCAGTTCCGCTCTTCGGAGCGCGCCAATCGCGCTATTGACCACGACCAGGAAGGTTCCATGGAGATCAAGAAGCGCGAGGGGTATTTCTAAATGGCAACTGTGACCGAACTTCCATTTTCCGTCAACGAATATCTGGCCGAAGAGCGCGAAAAAGACCTGCTGCGCTTCTCCACGGCGGGCAGCGTGGACGACGGCAAATCCACGCTGATCGGCCGCCTGCTCTATGACACGCAATCGGTCTACGAAGATCAGGTGCGCTCCATCGAAGGCAAGGGAACCACCGCGCCGGGGCAGATCGACTTCGCGCTGCTCACCGACGGCCTGCGCGCCGAGCGCGAGCAGGGCATCACCATCGATGTGGCCTACCGCTACTTCTCCACGCCACGCCGCAAGTTCATCATCGCCGACACGCCGGGCCACGAGCAGTACACGCGCAATATGGCTACCGGCGCATCCACCGCCGATGCCGCCGTGGTGCTTATCGACGCCAGCAAAGGCGTGCTGATCCAGTCGCGCCGCCACGCATACATCGCCTCGCTGCTGCGCGTGCGCCACGTGATTGTCGCCGTCAACAAGATGGACCTGATCGGCTACGACGAAGCTGCCTTTCGCGCCATTCAGCAGGATTTCACCCGCGTTCTGGATGAGATTGCCGCCGATACAGGCTCGCCGGTGGAGGCCGTCTTCGTTCCGGTCAGCGCGCTGGCCGGGGATAACATCGTTCACCGGACAGGCGCGATGCCGTGGTATACCGGCCCGTCGCTGCTGGAGTTGCTGGAGTCGTTGCCCTCGGCGATTGAAACGCGCACCGCGCCCTTTCGCTTTCCAGTGCAGCGGGTTCTGCGTCCCGATCATACCTTTCGCGGTTTTGCCGGGCAGATCGCTTCGGGGACCGTCCGCCCCGGCGACAAGATCACCGCGCTGCCTTCGGGTAGAAGCGCGCGGGTTGGCCGCATTGTCACCTTCGACGGCGATCTCGCTGAAGCGCAAGCGCCGCAATCGGTCACGCTGGTGCTCGACCGTGAGTTGGACATCAGCCGCGGCGATCTGATTGCCGCCACAGAGGCGCAGGCCACCGTCGCCAAGCAGATTCAGGCCGCGCTGGTTTGGATGGATGCACGCCCCCTCCAGCGCAATCGCCGCTATCTGCTCAAGCACACCAGCCAGACTGTCCCGGCCTTCGTCACTTCGTTGGAGCATCGCACCAACATCGGCACGCTGGCTCACGAGCCGCCGAATCGCTGGAGATGAACGGCATCGGCGTCGTCAACATCGATCTGCTGCGTCCGATGGCGATTGACTCGTATCGCGAAAACCGCTCGACCGGCGCATTCATTCTTATTGATCCAGAGACCAACAGCACCGTCGCCGCCGGCATGATTAGCGCGGCCTCTGGTGCGGTTGCTTCAACGTCGGGTCCGGTGACGGCGGAAGAACGCGCCGCGCGCTGGGGCCATCGCGGGGGCGTGCTGGAATTGTCTGGGCCGGTTGAACAGATCGACAGCATCGAGCGGTCACTCTTTGCGCGCGGCGCGGTTACTGTTCGCATTGAGGTGGACGCTGAAGCAGGAGTCAACCCGGCCACGGTTGACCACCTGATCCGCGCGAAGGCACTCTCCGGAATCATCGCGCTGGTTGTAAATCTAACGGGCGAAGAAACTCTGACCGCGCAAGTGGAAGGCGAGAAGATCACACTCGAAACAAACGATCCGGCTGCTGTCATTGCGGCGGTGAATGAGTTACTCTTCCGCAGTGAAATTCTTTTGTCATCCGGGAATGCGGACTGGGAGATTTAGAACGAACGCCGATAACATCGCGTCGTTCTGATGAAGGCTTTGTGATGGTGTTGAGCTTTAGAAGGGCAGGGGCTTTAGCCCTTGAGGGAATCAATGAGCACTGCGGAAATCCAAACCGAAATACAAAACAAACTCGACGAACTCCGCGCCACCCTCGCTCGCGCCATCTCCGGCCAGCAAGGCGTTTGCCTCACGTGCAGCTTTCAAGCCGAGGATGTATTACTCGCCAAGTTAGCCATCGAGTTAGACCCGCAGCTCCCCATTCTCTTTCTCGATACCGGTTACCACTTTGCCGAGACTTATAGCTATCGCGATCAAATTACCGCCGCGTGGAAGCTGAATCTTATCAACTTGCTGCCGGAGAAAACCGTTGCTGAGCAGGAGGCCGAGCACGGCTTGCTCTATCAATCCGCGCCCGATCAATGCTGCAAGTTGCGCAAGGTCGAGCCGCTCTTCAAGGCTGTGGCCGCGTATCGCGTTTGGATCACCGGAATGCGCCGCGAACAGGCCAAGAGCCGAACCGCTCTCGAAGAGTCCGCGCCCTTCACGCTGCCAGGCGGCAAACAGATCCTCAAGCTGGCGCCGCTGGCCGCGTGGACCACGCGTGATGTCTGGTACGCCTGCGAGTCGCTGTCGATTCCGCTGCTGCCGCTCTATGCGCGCGGCTACTCATCGATTGGCTGCGAGCCTTGCACTTCGCTTCCCCTTGATCCCAACGATCCCCGCTCCGGACGATGGGGCGGGCACAAGGTGGAATGCGGCATTCACATTGAAGCCGCACCCGCAAAGTAGCTTCGCAAAAAGTAGCGCCGACCTCCTGGCCAGCTGTAGGGTGGGCGTCCTCGCCCGCGCTTGTCCCGGATTTATTGCGGTTCAAACGGTCGATGAACAAAGTATTTTCCTGCTGGTGAAGAGCGTGGCGTGGACCGGGAGGTCCACGCTACAGCCGACCAGGAGGTCGGCGCTACAAAATTAGCGATCTTACTTCGCATTGCCACGCACCTGGCGTGCCAGCGACCACTTCAGCTCTTCGATGCCCTCACCCGTCACCGCCGATGATTGGATATTGCACTTTCAGAAGTAGCAAGTATTTCAGGAATGAATATCATTCGAGCCATAGTAAAGGGTGAAAGAGATCCAAAAAAATTAGCTGCTTTGCGCCATTTTTCCTGCAAAAAACCCGAGAGCGTATTCTTGGCAGCGCTAACCGGAAATTTCCAAAAAACCCATCTATTTACTCTTAAACAATCTTTACAGACCTATGATTATTTTCGTGAACAAATAGATGAATGCGACAAAATGATTTTAGAAGAACTCGAAAGTTGGGAAACAATCATTGAAGGGACGCCACCTCCTTCAAAAAAGAAGGACAAAAAATCCAAATTTTCTAGAGCAAGAAAACCTGATCAAAATGAATTTAATTTTGATATTGAAACAATACTATTTCAAAAAACAGGGGTTAATCTTTCAGCCATAAATTCAGTAGGTAGTTTAACTTTAGCTACTATTATAAGTGAAATAGGAGGACGGGAAGGTTTGAATGCCTTTCAAACAGAAAAACAATGGACATCATGGCTAACTTTATGTCCAGGAAACAATGTTTCCGGTGGTAAGAGTCTTGGCGGACAATCTAGAAAAGGTAAAAATCGGATTAAAAGAGCTTTATGCGTTGCCGCTATGTCTCTATGTAATTCTAAATGTGCTTTAGGAGCCTATTACAGACGAATGGCGTCAAGAACTAGTAAAGCCAAAGCTCTTAAAGCAGTTGCACACAAACTTGCAAGATTGATTTATAACTTATTGAAGCATGGAACAGAGTACGTTGAAGTAGGGCAAGATAAGTACGAAGAGCACTATCAGAAAAAAAGATTAAAAAATTTGATGAAAAATGCCAAAGAACTAGGTTTTGAATTAAAATCTGCAGCAGCTTAATAAACTAATAAAAAAACCAATAAATGAATAAC
>CAWDQB010000027.1:0-14546 GCA_963804315.1 uncultured Acidobacteriaceae bacterium | reverse complement strand
CTCATCAACAACGACCGCATCGGCGAGGTGGGCGAAGTGATTGCCGCCTGGCGTACGGAGATGCAGGAGCGGCAGGGGATTCGCTCTGTGGAGATTGTGACGGCGCGCGCGTTGAGCAAAGAGGACAGCGCCAAGCTCTGACGGCGGGCGTCGGCAAGCTGGCCGGGGCGCGCATCGATGCGAGCTTCAAGCTGGATGCGTCGATTCTGGGCGGCACGGTGGTGCGCATCGGTTCGACGGTCTATGACGGCTCGGTCCGCGGACGGCTGGAACGGTTGAAGGAGGCGTTGGTCGCTGGATAGCGGCAGGTGATCAGGGACTGAGGGATCAGGGACCAGTGGACATGCGGGATAGCAGCAAGGGAAGAAGTAGGGATCGGCCAGTTGAACAGGCTAGTCGCCTGAGCCCTCACCCCTGGTCCCTCAAAGGAAGAAAATGGCTCAGATCAAGGCAGACGAGATTACGCAAATTCTTCGCGAGCAGATCGCGAACTACGACTCGAAGGTCCAGGTGGACGAAGTCGGGACCATCACCTCGCTGGGCGACGGCATCGCCCGCCTGCATGGGCTGGACAAGGTCATGGCCGGCGAACTGCTCAGCTTTCCGCACGGCATAGCCGGACTGGCGCTCAGCCTGGAAGAAGATTCGGTTGGCTCAGTGATTCTGGGCGACTACACCGAGCTGAGCGAAGGCGACGAGGTCAAGCGCACCGGGACGATTCTCTCTGTGCCGGTGGGCGAGGGGATGATTGGCCGCGTGGTGAACGCGCTGGGTCAGCCCATCGACGACAAGGGGCCGATTGCCTCCACGCAACGGCTGCCGATTGAGCGCCTTGCTCCGGGCATCATCGCCCGTCAGCCGGTGCGCGAGCCGATGGCCACCGGACTCAAGGCCATCGACTCGATGATTCCCATTGGCCGCGGCCAGCGCGAGTTGATTATCGGCGACCGCCAGACGGGCAAGACAGCCGTACTGCTGGACACGATCATCAACAACGCCAAGAGCGGACTGATCTGCATCTACTGCGCCATCGGCCAGAAGCGTTCGTCCATTGCGGCGGTTGTGCAGACGCTGACCGAAGCCGGAGCGATGGGCCACACGGTGATCGTTGCCGCCTCAGCCTCTGAACCCGCGCCGATGCTCTACATTGCGCCCTACGCGGCCACGGCTATCGGCGAGTACTTCCGCGATTCGGGCCGCCATGCGCTGGTGATGTACGACGATCTCTCCAAGCACGCCATGGCCTACCGCGAGATTTCGCTGCTGCTGCGCCGCCCGCCGGGCCGCGAAGCCTATCCGGGCGATGTCTTCTATCTCCATTCGCGCCTCCTGGAGCGGTCGCTCCAAAATGTCCAAGGAAGAGGGCGGCGGGTCGCTTACCGCTCTGCCGGTCATTGAGACGCAGGCGGGCGATGTTTCGGCCTACATTCCGACCAACGTGATTTCGATTACCGACGGCCAGATCTTCTTGGAAACCGATTTGTTCAACTCCGGCGTGCGGCCTGCCGTGAACGTGGGACTTTCGGTTTCGCGCGTCGGCTTCTCGGCGGCGATCAAGGCGGTCAAGCAGGTCGGCGCGACGTTGAAGCTGGACTTGGCGCAGTACCGTGAACTGGCGGCCTTTGCGCAATTCGGCTCCGATCTCGATCCGCTGACGCAGAAGCAGTTGAATCGCGGCGCGCGCTTGACGGAGTTGCTCAAGCAGCCGCAGTTCCAGCCGTTGAGCTGGCAGCAGCAGGTGATCTCGCTCTTTGCCGGAACGCAGGGCTATCTGGATGATTTGCAGATTCCTCAGATTCGCGCCTTTGAAGATGGGCTTTACAAGTACTTCGAGAGCGCGCAGACGGCGCTGATGGAAGAGCTGACCGCGAAGAAGGCGCTGGATGATGAAGTGAAGGCCAAGCTGCACGCGGCGTTGAAGGAGTATGCGGCGAATTTCAAGGCGGAGACTGCGGCGGTCACAGCGGCTTAATGCAATTAGGTTACAGGTTACAGAGGACAGTTATCTGAGCATAACACTGCCGACCTGTAACCTGTAACCTGGGAAGCAACTATGGCAAATGTACTCGACTTACGGCGTCGCATCCGCAGCGTGAAGAACACGCGGCAGATCACCAAGGCCATGAAGATGGTGGCGGCGGCAAAGCTGCGCCGCGCGCAGGAGCGGGCGATGTATGCGCGGCCCTACGCCAAGATGATTACTAGCGTGCTGGAGTCGCTCACGCGCCGCGCCGATCTCTACGACGAGACCAGCGGCAATCTGAGTCATCCGCTCTTTGTCACGCGCGAAGAGAAGCGGATCCTGCTGATTGTCATCAGTGGCGACAAGGGTTTTGCCGGGGCATTCAACTCCAATATTCTCAAGACGGCCTTTCAATTCATCGAGGGCAATCCCGGACAAGCAGATCGACGTGGAGGCGGTGGGCCGCAAGGCGCGCGACATGATGCGGCGGCGCTATCCGGTGGCCGTTTACAGCGAGCATACCGAGTCGGATCAGGTTGGCGACAATCCGCACATCTTCAAGACCCGTGAGCGCAAAGCTTCGGTCGAAGTCGTCGGCGATCATCCGGGAATGCTGCTGAAGCTGGAACAGAGCCGGGTCTTCGAGCTGGCGCAGAGCATCATTGCCCGCTATGTTCACGAAGAGATCGACGCGGCCTACATTGTCTACAACGAGTTCAAGTCGGTGATTACGCAGCGGCTGGTGGTGGAGAAGCTTCTGCCGCTGATGAAGATCGGCATTCCGCAGATCGCGGGTGCGGTCGAGCCGTCTGCCGAAGAGAAGGAGCGCATGGCCGAGGCGGCTCTTTCAGCGGGCATTGAGATTGAAGCGGCGGACACCAGCGAAGCGGAAGAGGAAGCCAAGAAGTTCGGCACGTCGCAGGTGGATTACATCTACGAGCAGCCTTCGGAAGAATTGTTCAAGGGGCTGATTCCGCAGTACATCTCGTCCATGCTCTATCACGCGATGACGGAGTCGGTGGCGGCAGAGAATGCGGCGCGCATGACGGCCATGGATTCGGCAACCAACAACGCCTCGGAGATGATCGACGCGCTCACGCTGCACATGAATCGCGTGCGCCAGGCGGCCATCACCAAGGAGATCATTGAGATTGTTTCCGGGGCCGCGGCGGCGGGGTAGCTTCAGGTAAGGCGTTGCGCGCTCTAGCTCCCGTAGGGAGCGTAAGAAAATAGCCCAGGACAAGCGAAGCGCAGTCCTGGGAAGAAGTCCAATAAGACTCTCCAGCCCCGTAGGGGCGAAGGAATTCGGGTTTTGAAAGGGCACGATTTTCGTCGTGCCGCAACGAGCAGAACGAACGGCGGGCTTTAGCCCCTGAGGGAATGTTGGATTTACAACAAGATTTATCCAGTTTTCCCAAACCGAAAAGGCAGAAAAATGGCAGAGAATATCGGCAAGGTAATCAAGGTCTCCGGTCCAGCCGTGGACGTGCAGTTTGAAGAAGCGACGATGCCGCCTATCTATCAGGCGCTGCGCGTCGTGAGCGACGGCTTCAATGTTCCTGAGCCGATCAGCGTAATTGTCGAAGTGCAGCAGCACCTGGGCGAGGGGCGCGTACGCACGGTGGCCATGACGGCTACCGACGGTATGGTGCGCGGCATGAAGGCTCGTGACCTTGGTAGTCCCATTAGTATGCCAGTGGGGAAGGAGACGCTGGGCCGCGTGCTCAACGTCATCGGCGACCCGGTGGACAATCTCGGCCCCATTGGCGAGAAGCTGCGCATGCCGATTCACCGCCCCGCTCCCGGCTTTGACGAGCAGTCAACGCGCGAGGAGATGTTCGAGACCGGCATCAAGGTCATCGACCTGATCCAGCCCTTTCTCAAGGGCGGCAAGATCGGCCTCTTCGGCGGCGCGGGCGTGGGCAAGACGGTCGTCATCATGGAGCTTATCAACAACGTGGCCAAGAACCACGGCGGCTACTCGGTCTTCGGCGGCGTGGGCGAACGCACCCGCGAGGGCAATGACCTCTGGCTCGAGATGACCGAGAGCGGCGTTATCAAACCCGGCGACTTCGCCAACTCAAAGTGCGCGCTGGTCTACGGCCAGATGACCGAGCCGCCCGGCGCGCGTTTGCGCGTGGCGCTGAGCGCGCTGACCGTCGCCGAGTACTTCCGCGACGTGGAAGGCTCCGACACGCTGCTCTTCATTGACAACATCTTCCGCTTTACGCAGGCCGGCTCGGAGGTATCCACGCTGCTGGGCCGCATGCCATCCGCCGTGGGCTACCAGCCCAACCTGGCTACCGAAATGGGCGAATTGCAGGAGCGCATTACCTCGACCAGCAAAGGTTCTGTTACGTCTGTTCAGGCCGTTTACGTGCCCGCCGACGATTTGACCGATCCCGCCCCGGCGACGACATTCGCTCACCTGGACGCTACGACCGTGCTGAACCGTGCGCTGACCGAGATCGGCATCTATCCGGCGGTCGATCCACTAGCCTCGACCTCGCGCATATTGAGCGCGCGCATCGTCGGGCAAGAGCATTACGACGTGGCGCAGGCGGTGAAGAAGATCCTCCAGCGCTACAAGGACTTGCAGGACATTATCGCCATTCTGGGCATCGATGAACTCTCGGAAGAGGACAAGATGACCGTGGCGCGCGCCCGCAAGATTCAGCGCTTCTTGTCGCAGCCCTTCCATGTCGCCGAGCAGTTTACCGGCATGGCGGGCCGCTATGTGAAGATAGCCGACACGGTGCGCAGCTTCAAGGGTATTCTGGAAGGCAAGTACGACGACATTCCCGAAGCGGCATTCTATATGAAGGGCGCCATCGAGGAAGTGCTGGAGACCGCCGAGAAGATGAAGGCGAGCGTGTAAAGACAGATGGCAGGTTACAAGTTACAGATGACAGTGCATGACGGATTGCAGCGAGTTTTTGACTGTTATCTGTAACCTGTCATCTGTCATCTGTAACCTGTCCTGAAGGGACATATGGCAGACGAAACCAATCAACTGCGCGTCCGGCTGGTCACGCCGGAGCGCACCCTCTTCGATCACGCGGCAGCGGCGGTTGAGCTGCCCGCGAAGAACGGGTACTTTGAAGTGCTCTACGGCCACGCGCCACTGATGGCCGAACTGGGCGCGGGCGACGTGATTGTGCATGGTGGCGGTGCCGGAGCATCCAGCGGTCCTGACAGCGTGCTGCGCTACAACGTAAGCTGGGGCTTTGCCGAGGTGCTGGGCGACCGCGTGACCATCCTGGCCAGCGACGCTCTCAAGCCAGAGGAGATTGACGTGCCCCGCGCTCAGGATCAGCTCACCCGCGGCAACAAGCTGTGGAGCGAAGCCGGTGACAGCGAAGATGCCTATACCAACGCCCTGCGCGTGATCCACGAGGCCGAGGCCAAGATCGCCTCGGCGGCGGAGAAGCACTGATTTTCATGCCAATTGAGGTTTCAACGACAACTGCCCCGCTTTTCGGAGCGGGGCAGTTGTCGTTGTAGGATGGCCTCAACTTACGCCCAGTTCTCCTTCACCCAGGTCTATCAAGATGCTGGCGCTGGGAACCACATCTTCCGGGCTGAAACCCATTTGATCACAGAATACCCCAACAAGCTTTATCCAGACCAGATCCTGCGTTAGTTTCGATGTATCTTCCGTTTTTCGAAAAAACTCCGCGCCGTTCATAGATAGAGCCACGCGGGCTAACTCTCCGGCAGTGAGTACAGGTAACACAGAGCGCTGGAAATGTGTGATTTTCAAGAGCCGATCGAATAGTAGAACCCATAACAACAACCCCAAGAGGAAAAAGGCAAAAAATACAAAATAGTTATCAAGGGTAACAAACGGAATTCGAAAGAGAATCTTGTATAGAGTAATAGTTCCTGCAACAGAAAGGATCGCCGACAGGATTTTCATCCAATGTTTCCACATGGCTGTATGACGAAGCCCGGGAAGTTTCAATCTGCTTTCATATATGATCGCGCTCCATTGTTCTCGAATCTGATTTTCACTGAAAAGATCATCCAAAAACGTTGTTGGCCGTATTGAACGGCGAGGCAATCCAAGTGCGGATGTTATATCTTTACGAATCCTATAGAATGCTTTGCTAGTAAGGCAATCGGGAGTCGGTTTCAACTTACTCAACAAAAGGTTATACAGATTGCCTACGGTATAAACTTCCCTGAGATCATCATCTGGGAGATAGATGGAGAACTCCTCTTCAATACGCCGCACCAGTTCCAAGCTGTCCAGTCCCATGTCCCGATCTCCTACAACGAATTCTACCGCAGCTTGCTCACCGGTTGCTACTGAGTAAAGACGTGCAAGACGTTACCAGACCGTGCGCGGATAATGGCGCGCGATCTCCTCGTCGGCGGAGATGAGCCAAGCGAAGCCGTTGGCCTTGGCATTGGCGACAATCAGCCGGTCGAAGGGATCGCGGGTCCACTTTTCATCCAGCGCGGCGGCGGCAACCAAGGGAAAAGGAAGATCGCAGAGCCGAACGCCAAGCTCGTACTCAACCTTGCGTTGAATGTCGCGGGCGGACTGTTTGATGCGTCTGATCTCGTAGAGGAGTTCAAGCTCAAACAGCACCATCGTTGAGTACAGCAGATCAGCATGTTCAATCAGCCGGGTGACCCTGGGGCTTATATCGTCCAGGCTGCCTTGAGAGAGCCAGACAAGCGCTTGTGTGTCGAGATAAGCAATCATCCCTTGGCGCTCGACTGGATGGATGCAGCTTCAAGATTCGGCGCAGGGCCAAAGTCGCGATCCCAGTCAGCCTCCCATGCGCGGGTCATCTCCTCCAAAAGGCCTGTATTTTCAAGGCCGCCTTCAGCGTAATTGATGACATCCATCGGCGTAATCCGGCTAAGGCGGCTGACGGGCTTGCCTTCAGGGACAATCTTCAGACGGCGTCCCTTATGCTTGATCCAGACCTCGCTGCCTTCCAGCGCCTGATTGACCAGCGTGAAAATCTCACGGCGAAATTGAGTAATTGGGACTTCCATGGAATCAGTGTACCATGATGTACGCTGATTAACGTACACTATGTATTGCCAGCATCGAAGCGAGTTCTCTGTGCAATCTGCCCCGCCAGCGCTTAAAATGCTCAGAGAAACAAAATGGCCAAGAAAAACGCACTAAAGGAACAGATTTTTGAGGTTGCCTGCCCGGATTGCGGAGCGATGCTCCAGATCGATGTGGCTACCGGCTTGGTGGTGAGCCATACGCCGGCACCGCGCAAGCGGATGTTTGAGGATCTGGAGACGGCGGCCAAAGCAATGCGCGAGCAGGATGAGCGCAAGGAGTCGATCTTCCGCCAATCTATTGAGGCGGAAAAAAACAAGGAAGACCTCTTCGAGAAGAAGTTTGCCGAGGCTCTGCGCAAGGCCAAGGACGCGCCCGAGGGCAAGCCGTTCCGTGAGTTCGATCTGGATTGAGAACCATGGAACGGCGGAAATCCGATAGTTTCACGGCGGGTTTGTTTCCGCTTGCGCGTGGCAAGCGTTTTGGCGTAATAATGATGTACGAATCCCTGACTTCGGTCCGGGCACAAGGAGAAGACGATGGCGGTTGTCCCCCTTTCCAAGCCGGTGAATGAGACCCCAGCCCAACTGGAGGTTGTTGAGAGTGAACGCATGAATTGGGTAGGCTTTGCGGCGGGCGGAACGCTGGTTACGGCCGGATTGCTGTTGCTGGCCGGCAAGCAGAAGGCCGGCATGGTCGCCGCCGCATCCGGTGCGGCTTTGGCCCTGCTTGACCAGCAGGAGACGCTGCACTCATGGTGGGAAGAACTGCCCACATACATTGACCAAGTACAGGGTGTTCTGGGCAAGGTGCAGGACACAGTCAATGAAGTCGCCGTCAAGCGCGAGGCTCTACGCCGGGTTCTGGCGCGCTGACATCGCTCCTCAAGTGCAGCTCGCTCTTCCAAGGGAGTTCTTTGCCTGGATGGAGCGAACGTGAGGCTTGCAAATCCGGCTCATCGGTGTTTCAATCAGATTATTGAAACAGGGGTGCTCCACGGTGTGGGGCTGAGAGATACCCTCGAACCCGATCCGGATAATACCGGCGTGGGAAGCTTTCCAATTCTGGCAGCCTTCTTCCTCGAAAATTCGCGTGAGTTCTCTTGTTTCATGAATAAAACCAAGGGGAATTCATGTCTCGATTGACTGCCGCACTGCCCATCCGCGTTCTCTTGATCCTCAGTAGTCTGGCCACGCCGTTGAGCGTGCTGGCGCAAAGCACTGCGCCCGCACCCGCTGATTCTGCTGCGCAAAACTCACCCGCGTCCGCAGCCAAGATTCCGCGCGTGACAACGACGGTGGTGGTCGAGGGCAAGACGGAAGAGTATCTGCCCGATGCGGTCACCGTCGGCACTCTGGACGGCGCGCCGCTGGCCGAACTGCCTGTTTCAGCGACGGTGGTCACCCGCGAGCTGCTCAACGACCAGGCCGCGCGCCTGCTCTCTGACGTGGTCAAGAACGATGCCTCCATCGGTGAGGACTACGCACCCGTGGGCTACTACGGCGACTATGAGATTCGCGGCTTCCCCATTGATCTTGCCACCGGACTCCAGATCAACGGCATGACCATTGCTGGCGAGCAGGATGTGCCTCTGGAAAACAAGGAGCGCGTGGAGTTTCTCAAAGGCATCGCCGGCGTGGAGAGCGGCGTGGCCTCGGCCGGCGGATTGATCGACTATGTGACCAAGCGCCCGGCAATGATTCAGGCCTTCGATATGGCCACCGATCAGCGCGGCACCGCTTATGGCGCGGTTGATCTCGGCCATCTCTTCGGCAGCCGCAAGCAGGTCGGCGCACGCGTGAATCTGGCCGGCGAGCAAATCATGAGTTACGTCAACGACGCCAACGGCTGGCGCGCGATGGGCGCGGGCGCGGCCGATTGGAAGATCACTCCTGCGGCGATCCTGAAAGGCGACTTCGAATACCAGCACAAGGTCGAGCGCTCGGTCTGCGGCTATCAGTTGCTGGGCGGTACGACGGTTCCCGATCTCAGCAAAGTCTTCCCGTCGACGATGCTGGGCGAACAATCCTGGGCTCCGCCCAATACCTTCGACACCTTCAACACCGGCGCGCGCCTGGACTACGATCTGCCCCGCAACTGGCACGCCTTTGGTGCAGTCAGTTATAGCCATTCGCTGATTGATGACAACGTTGTTTATGCATACGGAAACAGCGTCGCTGCGCCCTACTACTTTTTTGCGCCCGACGGCACCTACGACATCTACGACTACCGCGATCCCGGTGAATTGCGCATTGATGAGCAAGCCGAGGCGCTGCTCATTGGCCATGTCAAAACTGGAGCCATCACCCACGACCTCAGCGGCGGAGGCGAGCTATTCTTGCGCAGCGTGCAGCAGCCCGGTGCGCCGCCCGCGAATGCGCCCGACAATGTAGTCAACGGCGCGGTGTACGCTTGGGTGGGCCAGGAAAACATCTATCAGCCCAACGCGCCGTTCCCCATGGAGATTGACCCTGTCACCAATACGCCGGATCAGGCTGGCCCGCGCGCGCTCTGGGAAGACAATCATCAATCTGCAGCAGTTGTGCAGGATCGCATTCACATTCCGGGCCACATTCAAATGCTGGTCAGCGGCCGCGAAGACTCGTTGCGCGATCATAACTATAACGGTGGCGCAACCACCGACAAGTTAATCTGGCTACCGCAGTACGCAATCACCTACAATCCCGTTGACAGCCTCACGTTATACGGCAATTACGGTGTGCTGCTGTCGCTGGGGCCGCAAGCGCCATGGTGGGTGGATAACAGCAGCGTCTACCTGAGCGCATTTCTTACACGTCAGGCGGAGATCGGCGCAAAGTACGAGATTGATCACCGCATCCTGCTGACCACGGCGTTCTTCCACATGCGCGCGCCATTCTTCTATCCGAAGATTATTCAGGCTGCTGACAACTTCTGCACGGGCATCACCAGTCCAGTTAATCCAGGAGATCAGTGCTTTGAATCTAATGGCCGCGAGACTCACGACGGCATCGAATTGAACGCCGAGGGCAAGGCAACGAACTGGCTGCGGCTGACGGCTTCGGCAACGGGCATTCGCGCCGTTTCGAACAACACCGGCACGCCCACTTTCGACAACAAGCAGGTGCTCAACGTGCCGCATCTGCGCACGGCGTTGTTCGCTGACATTCTTCTGCCGCACGCGCACGGGCTGCATCTGATGCCGGGTTGGGGTTATACGGGGCGCAAAGAGGCCACGCGCGACGACGCGGTCAGCGTCTCCAGTTACAACCTCTTCAATCTCGGTGCGCGTTACTCGCCGGGTGGAGAGAAGGGCCGTGTTACCTTCCACATTTATGCTGATAACATCACCGACAAGCGTTACTGGAAGGATACCGGCGCAAGTTACGGCGATACCTTCATTCATCTCGGCGCGCCAACAACCGTGCGGCTTTCAGCGCATTACACGTTTTAGAGAGTTTTTGGAAATAGTGTAATTCGAAATTTCATTCATATCCTATTCATTCCGCGGAAAAAGCGGAATGAATAGGGTATGAACATAGGATTGATTTGCTGGATCAATAAAGTCTTGCTTTTCAAAACCAGAATTTTTCCGCAGGCTCAGGGCTTCTCCTGAATCTTCATCACCAGGCAGGTAACGGTTTGCCCCGCGACGACAAGCATCTGGTGAGGCAGTCCAGCGGGAATGTGCGCCACATCGCCCACGCGCAGTTCCTGCCGCGCGCCGCCCTCAATTCGAGTGCCGCGCATCTCGCCGGAGGCGAGATAGACAGCGTCCGCAATCACGCCGCCGGTCACCAGCGCCGCGCTGCCATCCAGTACATGGAAGAGATCGGCAAAGTTCTCATGCAACTCGGCGCTGCCGTCAGCGGTGCGCACCAGCAACATGGCGCAGTGACGCGGAAACTCGTCCAGGGTAACGCTGGCCGCGCCGCCGCCAAGCTGCGCCTGCTCGCGCAACGCCGCCGCCCGCTCCAGCAGATTGGCGGGAGACCAGTGTTGCATCCGGATTTCTTTCGCAATCGAATCCATTACCGGTTCATCTTTGCGGTATCCCTGCCGGTGCAGCCAAGGAGGGTTCGAGGCCTTTGCCGTTCTCTTCCATCTTGCCGAAGATCATTTTGCCGCTGGCGGTTTGTAATACGCTGGTGACGGTGATCTCGACGGATTTGCCGATCATCTTGCGGGCGTGGTCCACCACTACCATGGTGCCATCATCCAGGTAGCCGACGCCCTGCGTGAACTCCTTGCCCTCTTTGAGGATCAGCACGGTCATCTTTTCGCCGGGCAGCACGACGGGACGCAGGGCATTGGCCAGGTCGTTGATATTCAGCACGTCGACATGATGCAGGTGGGCCACCTTGTTCAGATTGAAGTCGTTGGTGACGACTTTGGCCTCCCATTTCTTGGCGAGTTCGAGCAGCTTCAGGTCCACTTCTCGGATAGAGGGGAAATCGTCGGTAACGATCTGCACCTGAACGGAGACGTTGGACTGCATCCGCTGGAGCATATCCAGACCACGCCGGCCCCTTTGCCTCTTTGAGCTGTCGGTGGAGTCAGCGACGGTTTGCAACTCGCGCAGCACGAACTCCGGTACCACCATCATGCCGTCAATGAAGCCGGCCTCGGCGATATCGGCAATGCGGCCATCGATGATGACGCTGGTGTCCAGAACCTTGGCGCTGCGGCGGTTGGTCTTTTCGCCGCTGAAGACGGTGCCCATGGCGGCGGCGCTCAGCAGGTCGCCCTTGCTGGCGCCGACTAGCAGGCCGATATAGGTCATCAGGAGCAGATCAAAGATCTGGATGGCGGCCGAGGTGGGTCCCGGCGGCAGGGCGTAGCGCAGCACCAGGCAAAAGAGCGACGCGCCAAAGATGCCCAAGATGCTGCCGGTCACAGCGCCAATCAGCCGCTTCAGGCTGAGCGCCCGGACGCGCAACTCAAAAATGATGCATGCGCAGGCCGAACCGGCTCCTACTGCGGCGCTCAACCATCCTGTCAAGCCGAATGGATGAAGGAAAGAACAGACTCCGGCAAGAAGAGCCACAAAAAGAAGGCGAAGAACAATTAGATCCATACAAGGCCCACTCCCCAACTCCTGCGAATGATTTCCCGCAGAGTGGGTACAGTTGGCGAGTATGACGATTGGACCACTTGTTCGTCAAGTGGCGGTTCAGTATTCAGTTCTCAGTTCCCGGAAAAACCGGAAACCAGGAGCTGAGAACTGACAACTGAGATCCGCAGTCACGACGCCCGGGCCAGCTCCATCACCGGTTCCATCCTCACCGAGCCTTTGCGCGGCCCGCGCTTGCGGGCGCTCATCACTTTGATGCGCTCCAGCAGCTCCTGGGGCGAACAGTTCTTCTTGGCCAGCAGAGCGTCGGCTGAGTGCATCTCGCCGGCCATCCGCTGCGGATCGCCCAGCAGAATCATGGGGATATGAGAAGCGATCTGCTTGAGCCTCTCGACCAATTGGCCGCCATTCATCTGGGGCATCGCGTAATCGGCCAAAACCAGATCTACAGGAGTCTCGGCAAATATGTCGATGGCTTCCTGCCCATTGCCGGCGGAGATAACCCGGTAACCATTGGTGGCCAGCATGAACTTGAGTACGGAAAGCTCTTGTTCGTTGTCGTCTACACAGAGAATGATCTTTTTGGGGCGCATAATTTGGGGACAGACTCCTGGCTGCAATTTTTTTAATTCGCTGGACAACACTCCGCATATGCCCGCACTGAAGGCAGACTGACGGTATACGACTTCGGGGGCCGGAGGGCGGGAGCGTGCCAGCTATTCCTGAGCATTGTGACCCCATTTTGCCATGTGTGCGTCGCGCTCGCCTGATCGGCGTACCCGCCCGCAACTTGGCAACCGGCGTTGAATGCCCCGGCCGCTGCCTTCACTCCCGAACCATTGATGATAGATTCCAGGGATTAATTCCGGTCTTAAACCGGTTAAGTTCCTTCAATGAATGTTTAGCCTACGGTGAATTGCGAACAATGAAAAGAGGGGAATTTCGGGCGAAAGTCCGGCTGGAAATCCGAAAGTAATGTGTGAAGAACAGCTAGATTTAACTCATGCTGTCACTTGCGGCAAGAATGGCCTGTGTAAAGCATGTGAATTACGACAGGAAAAGCTGTCTAGTTGCTACAAGAACGGTGCTGCCAGCGACCCATATATCGACGACCCGCGCCAAATCCACCAAATCGGCTCCAAATTGTATTGCATCAGTGCAGTTTTGATTCAGGGCAGGACTGTTTTGGATTGGAACAAACCGAGGGGCAATCCGCCCCGAGAGATAAAGCTCGCACCGTTGCGACTTCGGACGGAACCATCCAGCGTAAAAATCCGTACAGATGAACAAGATGAAAGAAAGCTATAGCTGGGCTTGGATCGAGGCGCAAGTGGCGCAGACCGCAGAGACGTGGAATGCCTGCGCGGAGAGTCCGCTGCCCAAGCTTCAGCGCTATGCAGGGAAGGAGCAGCGGGGGCGCGAGAAGGCCTATGACAAAGGGTTGAAGGAGGCCGAGCAAGCAGCGCGCGCCTCCCAGCGCAGCCCGGCCGCGCGGCAGGTGGCGCGCCAGCGGATCACCGAGCTTTTTCCCCGCTTTGCAGAGAGCGCACTGGGCATGGATGCGGATCAAGTAAGGCTGCTTACGGATGGCTTTCTGCCAGTGGGCGGGGAGCTGGCGCGCTGGACCCGCGCCTTCGATCCAGAGATGAGCGCGGCGGATACCTTCCAAGCCTCGCGCAATGCCTGGATCGCCTGCGGCATGCAGGCGCTGGTGGGACTGCCGATGAAGCTGACTCCGTCGATCCTGGCTTATAGCCTGCTCTATCCCTACAGCGACAACTACCTGGACCAACCGGAGCTAGGCGTGGCGGAAAAAATCGAGTTCAGCGAGCGCTTCCGGCAGCGGCTGCGGGGCGAGCGGCTGTTGGCCCGCAGCCGCCGCGAGGCTTCGGTCTGGACGATGGTGCGCATGATCGAAGGCGAGTTTCCGCGCGAGATCTATCCGCAGGTCTTTGAGAGCCTTCTGGCAATCCACCAAGCCCAGGAAGAGAGCCTTGCGCAGTTGCAGATCCGGCCTGAAAGCAATGAATGGGGCGCGGTTTCTGGTATGGAAAGTTGCCTCAGTGCCGAGCGGGTCTTGCGCATCAGTTGCGCCAAGGGGGGCAGTTCGGTGCTGGCCGATGCCTGCCTGGTGCAGCCCGCGCTTACGCCGGAGCAGGGCCGATTCAGCTTCGACTGGGGTGTGCTGCTGCAACTGGGCGACGATCTGCAGGACGTGGCGGAAGACCTTCAGCGCGGATCGCTGACGCTCTTCACACTGGCCATCCGGGAGGGAAGGCCGCTGGATGGGCTGGTCCGCCAACTGTTGCACTTCAGCGAGAGCGTTTCAGGGCAGATGGAAGAGCTGGAGAACGGCTCGGGAGCACTGAAGGAGTTGATGCGCACTAGCTGGCGGCTGCTGATCCTGATGGCCGCGGCCGACGCTCAGCCCTTCTTTACACGGGATTTTCTGGCCGAGCTGGAACCTTGCTCCGGCTTCCGCTTCGGTTTTCTTCGCA
>CAWDQB010000026.1:0-107033 GCA_963804315.1 uncultured Acidobacteriaceae bacterium | reverse complement strand
CAACGGACGTTTTTGCGCGAACCTTCTAAACATATCGAAGTTCGTTCACTGTGTCAAGCTTAATCTTTTCTTCGCCGAGGCCGCGCAAACTCGTTGTTGGCGGTCGTTCCTCGCTTGCGAATTCGATCAGCCTGACCGGAGCAACTCCGCTCAAAAGCCTCGCACAGCGCAAAATATCAAACATCAACCTAGCTGAGCCACTAGGGCTCACAGGAGTCTCCTCCTGGGTCTTGCAATGGCTTGTTCTGGTTTGTCCTCTGCGGGATTCCCTACAGAGGTTTCAGGGGCTTTTGCCACACCTGACCCAACGAACCAGCATCACAACTTGCTTCCCACTTCCCTCTTCGGGGCAGGCCAATCGGCCACCGGGAGGCTTCACTTCTCATCTGCAACTTTCCAAGAGTAGCACAGGCCACTCCCGTTTGCAAGCGACACAGACCACTCCTGCTGTTGCCGCCTTGTTGCAACTTCCAAGAATAGCAACCCGCCCGCGCAATTGCAAGCCCCACCCTGTGGGAAAGCCGCCGCTTCTGTGGGAAACGCCTCCCTCACTGCCGCGCAATCAGCCCCAAGTCCGTCATTCCATTGACAAAATACTGCATCGCCAGCGCCACCAGCAGCAACCCCATCACGCGCACCAGCACGCGAATTCCGGTCTCGCCCAGCACCCTCCGCACTCGCCCCGCCCCGGCCAGCACCCAATAGCTCACCAGGCTGGTCAGCGCAATCGAGCCCAGAATCGCTCCCATCTCCCAGTGCCACAGGCTCGGCGCCTGCCCCACCAGCACCATGACCGTCGAAATCGCCCCCGGCCCGGCCAGCATCGGAATCCCCAGCGGCACAATCCCCGCGTCTTCCTTGGCCGCGCCCTCCTCGGTGTCGCCCTGAGCCTCCTGGGTCGCCGACCGCCGGGCCTGCAGCATATCCAGGCCAATCAGCAGCAGAATCATTCCGCCGGCAATCTCAAAGGCCGGCAGCGTAATCCCGAAGAGCCGGAAGATCAACTGCCCGGCAACCGCAAAGGTGGTCAGAACGATGAAGCAGGTCAGCGCGCCCTTTGCGCGCCATGCGCTTGCGCCGCGCTGGATCGGCTCCCTCGGTAATCGCCAGAAACGATGGAATCGCCGCCAGCGGATCGACCAGAAAGAAGATCGAACTTAGCGCCAGCACCGAAAAGCGCACCAGAGGCGCAGTGCTCAACTCGTTCAACGCCTCGACAGGATTCGTACCCAGCATGCGATCACCCTAATCCACTTCCTCTATCCGGCACATGCGCAAAAATTACTCGCCCTTCGCTTCCGCCTCAATTTTTTTCTTGTTCGCTTCAAATTGCTGCGCCGCGCGCGTGACCTGATCGCGGGCGTAGGCCGCATCATGCCAGCCCTTCACCTCCACCCGCTTGCCTTCCAAGTCCTTGTAAATTGCAAAAAAATGGGTGATCTCTTTCAGAAGATGTGGATAGATGTCGGTGTAATTCCATACGTTGGCGAAGCGCGGGTTGTTTTTACCCACCGCCAGCACCTTTTCGTCCAGAACCCCCTGGTCCATCATCTCCAGCAATCCGATGGGCCGCACCTCCTGCACGCAGCCGGGGAAGCTCGGTCCTGGCACCAGCACCAATACATCCAAAGGATCACCATCGTCGCTCAGCGTTGAGGGAATAAATCCATAATCTCCCGGATAATGAACGGGCGAGTGCAGGTTGCGGTCCAGCTTGAAGACGTGCAACTGCTTGTCGTACTCGAACTTCTGCGTTCCATCCAGCGGTATCTCGATGACCGTCCGGAAGACCTCCGGGGCGCGATCACCAATGGGCAACTCCAGATAATTGACCATCTTGCGATTTCCTCCTTGAGATGGGAAAGTGAGTTGCGCGATCCTTCCGTCTGCGGCGGCCGTTTACGGCGGCAGGATTCTTCTTGGGAGCAGACTGGCTCTCGCCCCAAGGCCCGCCCGAGATACTATAATCGATCATGATGAAGGCTCATGTCTATGTAACGCCAAAGACCTCGGTCCTGGATCCGCAGGGCCAGACCATTCAGAACGCCTTGCGCAAAATCGGATTCGCGGAAGTTACCTCCGTGCGCCAAGGCAAATATTTCGCGCTCTCGCTCGACGAAAGACTCGGCTCCGATGCGGCCAACTCCCTGGTTGAACGCATCGCCCGCGAGGTGCTGACCAATCCGGTCATCGAAGAATTTACTTTTCGCATTGACCACATTGACCAGTAATAGGACACTTTCTTTGAGCGAGATCCGTATTGCGGTTGATGGGGTTTCTCATCGCTGTCCGGCTCGTGTATGATATGCTTGACCCCCCAGTATGACTTGTTATTACTATGCAGGAATGCGGAGTGAGCATGGATACGCAGCCTTCCCCCTGTAATTTTTTTCGTCTTCGGGTTTTCCGCTGTGCTGTTGTTATGATGGCCTCCATCGGTTGGAGCATCCCCGGCCTGAGCGCGCCCATTCATGACGCGGCCCTGCAAGGCGACCTGGCGGCAGCCAAGGCCCTGTTGCTCAATGACCCCCGGCTGGTGACCAGCAAGGACTCCGGCGGTGCCACCCCCCTTCATCTGGCCGCGCAGATGGATCACCCTGACATCGTGGAACTGCTGCTGACCTACAAACCAGATGTTGACGCTAAAGACAAAGACGGCAATACTCCCCTGCACTTGGCGGCCCAAGGTGGCTTTGCGGATATTGCGGAATTGCTGCTCTTCCGGCGAGCTGAACTCAATGCCAAAAACCGGGACGACGACACGCCTCTGCACTTGGCGGCGCGATTGGGAAAAGTCAATGTCGTCGAACTGCTGCTGAACCACAAGGCTGAGGTTTCAGTCAAGGATAGCGGCGGCTATACGCCTTTGCACCTGGCAGCCATTGACGGTTTTGTGGACGTGGCGGATCTGCTGGTAGCGCACCGGGCTGATGTCAATGCCAAAGATAATGATGGAGATACGCCCCTGCACCTGGCCGCTCATCTGAACCAGGTGGAGATGGTTAAATTTCTGCTCGGACACAAGGCATTCGTCTACGCAAAAAATAATGACGGCGATACAGCCTTGCATCTGGCCGCCTCCTCTGATCGTCCGGATGTCGCGGAGTTGCTTCTGGCCGACAAAAGCGAAGTCAATGCCACGAACAATCTTGGCAAAACCCCCTTGGACATGGCCAAACAGAACGGCTTTGATGATGTTGCCGCTTTACTGCGCAAGCATGGAGGCCACTGAGCATATTGCTGATCAGCGCAGCGTGAAAGTGAACTCTTGAAAGCGCGCGGCTGCGTAGAAAAACCATGATTTCCGCAGCCTGCAATGCCGGCATCTTCACACCAACACATCACCCGCGCTGATACCACTGCTTTCGGCGGACGATGTGGAGGCCGGAGTCGATGAGGACGACGATCAGGCCGAAGAGCATGCAGAAGTCGGTGCGCGCCTGATGAAAGAAGCTCAGCCAGCCGTAGCTCGGCAGCTTCTCCAGCGCGAAGGGACCCAAAGGCCTGCCCAGCAAGACGGGAATCTTGGTGCTCACCAAGGCTGTAACAATCACCACGAGCAGAGCCAGAGCAGCGTCGCCGGCGTAAAAGTTCAGCAGAATCAAAGCGCCGCCAGCGATCTCGATGCCGCCCACCCCCGCCGCCGTCTGGTGCGCAAAGGGAAAGCCGATGGCCGCAAAGCGTCCCGCACCCAAATCCTGCGGCCTGACAAATTTGAGAATGCCTTCCAGCAGAAAGACCAGACCCACCATCACCCGGATCAAGATCATGGGCAGAGATTGGCGCACCGGTTCCTCCCTCGGCTGGCTCGGTTCCATCTACTCCAATTGATTTGCAATCGCAAGCCGGTTAACCAGAAGCATACCGCAAGGAGCATTGAGTTGGGAAAATCGAAGCGAAAAATAAGCAAGAACCCCTAAAAAAGGGATTATGCCAAGGAGGACGGATGCTGCGAAATGCCGCCTGGGCCGTTCAGCAGATTCTCAATCTTGGACGAGAGCGCCGCCGGGTTGGTCGCCGGCGCATAGCGGCCAACCACGCGGCCCTGGCGGTCGACCAAAAACTTGGTGAAGTTCCATTTGATCTTCTCGGTTCCAAGGATGCCTCGTTTTGCGCTTTTGAGAAAACGATAGAGGGGGTGCGTCTGGAGCCCATTGACCTCAATTTTGGCGAAGAGAGGAAAGCTGACGCCGAAATTCTTTTCGCAGAAGGCCCCTATCTCGGTCTCCGTGCCAGATTCCTGACCGCCAAACTGGTTGCAGGGGAAGCCCAGAACGGAGAATCCGCGCTCCTTGTAAGTGCGGTAAAGCTGCTCCAATGCAGCGTACTGAGGGGTAAAGCCGCACTGGCTCGCGGTGTTGACGATCAGCAGAACCTGGCCTTGAAAGTGCTCCAGGCTGGCCGTGCCGCCATCCAGCGTAATGGCGGAAAACCCGTAAACCCCTTGCGCAGAGTTCTTCATTGGAAAAAGCTCCTGTTCTCGTTGGATGCCCTGTTGCCCTCTACTGCGTCTAAAAATCATGTTGTGCTCACCTGCGGGAGGAAAAAACCTCTTAACCCGCTGGAGTCCGTTAGACTGTGGAAGGGTTCTTTGTCGAATCCGGCCCGGGTCCGAAGGCTGCAAGCGCGGCAGGGGTTTAGGGAAAGACGTGATTTTTATCAAGCCGATTCACAGCCCGGTGGTTTGGGCGGGTGACTGCGTTCCGGTTTCCGGGATCTACAGCGACAGGTCTTTAGTCACTGAGATGGTAAAATCAATCTTTCCTGTAGCACGATCAGATTTTAAGCAGTGAGGGTGCCGATATTCTTCCCGTGAAGCCGCACTATGGACCGCACCAGTTTTTTTGCTCGCCGCATGGCTCTAGCCCGGTGAAGACACAGCGCATCTGTTTCAGCCGCTTTTTGCGTGCCACGAGCCATATGGCGCGTTTGACGCTTTGGGCCGCGCTCGCGCTCACCGCCACATCAGCCTTGGCGCAACAATCAGAGACCATTGATTCAATTCGGGTTATTGGCAACCGGCGTATTCCCAAAGAAACGGTGCTCGCCCGCCTCTTTACTCATCCCGGAGATACCTATGATCCGGTCTCCATCGAACGCGATTTCAACTCGCTTTGGAATACCTCCTACTTCGACGATCTGCGTATCGAGCGCGAGGACTCGGAGAAGGGCATCATCCTGAACATCTTTGTCCGCGAGAAGCCCACGATCCGTGAGATCAACTACAAAGGCAACAACTCGGTTTCCAACTCCGACATTCTCGACCGGCTCAAAAAGGAAAAGGTCGGCTTCTCGGTCGAGGGCCAGTACAACCCGGCCAAGATCAAGCGCGTCGAACAGGTCATCAAAGACCTGCTCTCCGAGCACGGCCATCAGTTTGCCACCATCAAGACCGAGGTCAAGACCATTCCGCCGGCCTCGGTGCAGGTGAACTTCAATATCAAGGAAGGCCCCACGGTCAAGGTGGGCCAGATCCGGTTCACCGGCAATGAGCACATCAGCTCACTGGTGCTGCGCCGCTCGATGAAGAACCTCAAGCCCATCGGCATTCCCTATTCGATCATCTTCGAGAATCTCTTCTCGCAGACCTTCGACGCCACCAAGCTGGAAGAAGACTCCGAGCGGGTGCGCTTTGCCTATCGCGACCGGGGCTATTACAACGCAGCCATCGAAGAGCCCAAAACGCAGATTCGCGACGAGGGCGGGCTGAACTGGTTCACCTTCCGGCCCAACAAGGGCAAGCGCATCGACATTCTCATGCCCATTGAAGAGGGCGAGCGCTACCGGCTGGGCACCATCACCTTCACCGGCAACAAGGCGGTCAACAACGAGAAGGCGCTGCGCGCCACCTTTGCGGTCAAGGACGGCGACTGGTTCAACGCCACGCTGGTCGGCAAAGGCCTGGAGAACCTCAAGAAGGCCTACGGGCAGTTGGGCTACATCAACTTCGGCGCCATTCCCAAGCCGGTCTACGACGAAGAGAAGAAGACCGTCTCGATGGTGATCGACATCGATGAGGGCAAGCCCTTTTACGTTTCGCGCATCGAGTTCCAGGGCAACACCATCACCCGCGACAAGGTCATCCGCCGCGAGCTGATGCTGGAAGAAGGCCAGGTCTACAACTCGCAGCTCTGGGAGTACAGCCTGCTGCGCCTGAACCAGCTCGAGTACTTTGAGCCGCTCAAGGTGGATCAGGACTCCGAGGCCCACCAGGATGCCGAGGCCGGCACCGTGGACCTGCTGCTGAAGGTCAAAGAGAAGGGCAAGAACTCCATCGGCATGAACGGCGGCATGAGCGGCCAGTCGGGCGCATTTCTGGGCGTGAACTACCCGACCAACAACTTCCTCGGCCTGGGCGAAACGCTCAGCCTGCAAGGCAACCTGGGCAGCATCAGCCGCCAGTTCACCTTCGGCTTCTCGCAGCCCTATGTGCGCAACCGCCCGCTCAACGTGGGCTTCCAGATTTACAACAGCAAGCAGGACTTCAACGCGGCCAAGAACTACCAGGCGCAGACCGGCCAGTCCGCCAACCTGACGCAGGCGCAGCAATCGCTGGTGCAGAACTACAACCAGGCCTCCAACGGCATGACCTTCTCGCTCAATATCCGCTCAAGCGCCACGCCTTCCAGCGCGTGGGCTTTACCTATTCGCTGAGCAAGTCAACGATTACCGCCTTCAGCACCGCCTCGCAGACCTTCTTCCAGACCATCGCCTTCCGCTCGGGCGTTCAGGGATCCGATGCGCTGGCCGGCATCGTCAACAGCTTGGCCTCGTTCAGCTACACCTACAACACCATCAACAACCCCATGCGTCCGCGCACCGGCAAGGAATACACCGCCGTCCTGCAGACCTCCGGCATCTGGGGCAACGTGCGCTATATCGCGCCGATGGTGGCTTACAAGCAGTTCCGGCCCATGCACTACCTGATTCCTTCGGCCACGTGGACGCAATGTGCTCGGCATGCGGGCGCAGTTGGGCTACATGCAGGGCATACGGCGGCGCCGTGGCTCCGCCCAACAACCGCTTCTACTCCGGCGGCGAGGCCGAATTGCGCGGCTTTGACATTCGTTCCGCCACGCCCTACGGTTACGTTCCCACACGCGTCAATGTGCAGTTGACCAATCCCGATGGCACTTGCGTTCCGCGCGACCCGACCCAGCCGCAGTTGGGCCAGTGCATTCAGGTGCCGCTGCCGATCTACGGCATCGCCTCCATCGGCGGCGATACCAATCTCATCGCCAACGCCGAATACCGCATTCCCATCGCCGGCCCGGTCACCTTCTCCTTCTTTAACGACTTCGGCATCGACGCCGCTTTCAACAAAAATCAGTTGAAGCAAAGTCCGGAAGGCTTCGCCTCCTTGACCGCGCCACTCTACGGCTGCCCGAATATCGTCACTTCTCCCGATGGAACCAACACCTGCCAAGGCGGCATCCACGGCTCGCAGGTCGGCTTCCTGCGGAATATTCACCCCATCTCCGGAACCAACTTCGTGCCTCGCATGTCCACGGGCGCGGAGCTTTCGGTCATCATGCCGGTCATCAACGCGCCCTTCCGCTTCTTCTGGGCCTACAATCCTCTGCGCCTGTACGAGCAGCCTTATTGCAATCTAGGTCTGGGCAGCAACAAAGACAGTTGCTCCGGCGAACTGATTACCAGCAGCATGTTCCCCTCAAGCGAAGCAGGCGCCTACACCTTTGCCGAAACCAGCGCCGCTTACGGAGCGCGAAATGTCTTCCGCGAACCGCGTAAAACCTTCCGCTTCACCGTCTCCACCACCTTCTAGGCGATGGCTTCCACTGCATTCTTTGAGGGGTATGAGCTGTTGCTCATGCCCCTCAACTGTCTTCGAATGCACTCATGCATTGATCGCCATGCCCTCGACCGCGCCGTATGCGTCCAGCATTGACTCGGCCAGCGTGGGATGCGCGCGGATGCTGAACATCATCTCCTCGACCGTCCCCTCCAGTTCCAGCACGGCAACCGCTTCGGCAATCAGCTCGGTGGCCTGCGGACCAAGAATATGCACGCCGAGAATCTCGCCGTACTTGGCCTCGGCGACCACCTTGACAAAGCCGTCGTGGTTGCCCAGGATGGTGGCCTTCGAGTTGCCCGCAAACGGAAATTTGCCCACCTTCACTTCATAGCCCTTTTCGCGCGCCTGGGCTTCGGTCAGGCCCACTGAGCCGATCTGCGGCTCGCAGTAGGTGCACCCGGGAATGCGGTCACGGCGAACCGGGCGGAAGGCACGACTGGCAATCTTGGCGGCGGCGATCATCCCGCTCATCGCGCCCACATGCGCCAATTGCGGCAGCCCGGCCACAATGTCACCTATCGCGAAGATGCCCGGCTCGGCGGTCTCCTGCGCTTCGTTTACCTTGATCAGCCCGCGCTCCAACTCGATACGCGTCTTCTCTACGCCGATGCCGCTGGTCCGTCCGGCGCGGCCCACGGCGACCAGCACCCTCTCCGCCTCTTTGATCTGCGCCTTGCCGTTCGCGTCGGTAAAGTTGACCCGCACGCCGGCTTCAGTCCGCTCGATGATCTCGACCTTCGCGCCTGTATTGACATCGATGCCACGCTTCTTGAAGAGCCGCGTCAGTTCTTTTGAAATCTCTTCGTCCTCGACCGGCACGACACGCGGCAAAAACTCCAGGATCGTCACCTCCGTTCCGAAGCTGCGGAAGATCGAGGCAAACTCCACGCCCACAGCCCCCGCGCCAATCACGATCAAAGACTTGGGCGGCTGCGCGATGGAAAGAATCTCGATGTTGGTCAGGATGCGTTCATCCGGCGCAAGGCCGGGCAGCATCCGGGCCTCGGAGCCGGTGGCCAGGATCACGTTCTTCGCCTGAAGCTGGGTGGTTTCACCGCTTGCCGTTCTTAGATCGACTGTATGTATGCCGCCTTGCGCTGCTCCAGTGATCTGCCCAAATCCTTCCATGCGAGCGATCTTGTGCTTCTTCATCAGGAAGTCGAGTCCCTTGACGTGCTTGGTGATGATGGCGTCCTTGCGCGCCAGCACCGATGCCCAGTTGAGCCTGGGCGCGCCCAGGCCTTCAATGCCGAAGTCGGCGGCGTGCTGTGTATGCTCCCAGATTTCGGCGTTGAAGAGCAGAGCCTTGGTGGGGATGCAGCCCACGTGCAGGCACGTGCCGCCCAGCTTGGGACTCTGCTCGATCAGCGCAACCTTAAGCCCATACTCCGCCGCGCGAATCGCCGCCGTGTAACCGGCAGGTCCGCCGCCGATAATCGCCACATCAAAAATTGTCTCTGTCAAGCCAAACTCCATTCCGGCGCTCGTTCGGGGAAACGAGCGGCACCTTCCACCGTACAGTCTATCGGATGCGCTTAGGGACCGTTGCGCATCTGGAATGGTGACTCGACCGGGAACTGCGGTCAGAAAAATGCGCGTTGAGGTTCGTGGATTCCCCCCATTCCGCACAATGCATGGAATGAATAGGCATACAAACCCCAGAGATAAAGCGCGGATTACAGCTTTCTCTGCACCAGTTCCGCCGCCGTTCGCGGCGTCTCCGGCTCATCGCCGAAGCCGGCGATCCAATGCACTTCCGGCTCGCGCTTGAACCAGGTCAACTGCCGTTTGGCGTAGTTGCGGTGGCCTTGCTGGGCGGCGGCCACTGCTTCCTCGACACTCCAAGACTCCCGCAGCACGCGCAATGCCTGGCGGTAGCCGAGCGAATCCAGCGCCTTGACTGGGCCGTAGCGTTCGAGCAATCCACGGGTCTCTTCGACAAGGCCAGCCGCGAACATCTCCGCACAGCGCTGGTTGATCCGGTCGTAGAGCGCTTGGCGAGGCGGGTTCAGCCCGATGCGCAGCAGGCGAAAGCCGGTCAGCGGGTCGCGCGCCATGAGCTGATTGTCCAAGAGTTGCGAGAGCGGTTTGCGCGTAGTGAGGCAGACCTCGATGGCGCGGATCAGCTTGGGCGCATCGTTGGCGTGAATGCGCGCGGCCGAGGCTGAATCGAGCCGCCTGAGCAGCCGATGCAGCCAGCTCTCGCTGCGCCTCACACGGCTGCGCTCCAGGCGCGCGCGCAGTTCAGGCTGGCGCTTGGGCGCGGCGAAGAGTCCTTCGGTGAGCGCGCGCAGGTAAAGGCCTGTTCCGCCGGTGACGATGGGAAGGCGGCCGCGCGTGGCAATCTCAGCGAGCGCGGCCCGCGCCCGGCGGCTGTACTCGCCCGCGGTAAAGGTCTGGTCGGGATCGGCTATATCGATCAGATGATGCGGCAGGCGCGCGCGCGCGGCGATGCTGGGTTTGGCAGTGCCCAGCTCCATGCCGCGATAGACGGCCACCGAATCGCAACTGACGATCTCACCCTTGAAGCGCTCGCCCAGTTCCAGAGACAACGCAGTCTTGCCGCTGCCGGTGGGACCAAGTATCAAGACAGTCAGAGGCGCTTGGTTCTCCAGCAAAAGGCTGCTCTTCGATTCAAGCTTCGGTGCAGTTGCCCGCGCAGGACTCATGGACGCCACCATCCCGGCGTGAATATCCACTGTGGATTGGTGCGCAGCAGAGCGGCAAGCAGAATTGCCGCGGCCAGCAGAAGCACCCCGAAGATCTGATTGCGCCGGAAGCTGCGCAATTGCCGTTCACGGCGCAGCTCCGCCTCTGCCGGTGAAACCAGGTCTCTCCTCCGATTCCGCGTCATCGCGCCTCTCTCCTGTCGGATTCTGTCTCCAAGGTATTGGACAGCCACGCACAGTATAGCCATCCACCCGTCTTTCAAGGAGCCTGCGCCAACCTACCTGCCTGGCTATGAAGGTTTTCCCGACACTCGATGAACAAAAAAGGAACAAAGAACGATTATTGTACAGTCTTCTGCCCGGAATTTGTGCTGCCTCATTGGAACGGTACCCCCCTGAAACGGTTCTCCGGTAACCTCATCCCTGAAGCCTATCCCTCCGATAAAGTAAATGCGGAAGATGTACAATCTTCGAAATAGTGAACGGTCAGAATCCGCAATTGAAAAGAAGCAGCGCGGAAAACCGGATGGCGGCTTTTTCCATACATGAGCAATGTTGCTCAAGTATTCATGAAGAAGAGGCGTATTATCAGCGAACCGCCGGTACCGTGGGATCTGGAGCCAAGATGTCACTTGTTGAGATACCGATTCAAGAAATGGACCGTCAGGCCGAAGACGCAAGGCTGGCTGCGCTGATCTCCACCGGAATCCTCGACACTGCACCCGAAGCTACCTACGACACCATCACCCGATTGGCTGCCGAGTACTTCCAGGCCGATGCGGCTGGAATCGGATTTGCCGACGAGAGCCGGGTCTGGATGAAATCATCGTGGCGTCAGACGATTCATGAACTGCCGCGCAAGGGATCAATCTTTGATATGGTGCTGGCTGAAGATGGCCCCGTCGTGGTCAGTGACGTCTCGAGTCATCCTTTAAGAGAGGCTTTACTTCCGCGCCTCAAGCACTTGGGAGTCTGTTCCTTCGCCAGCGTGCCGGTGCGCTGCAATGACGGCAAGATCCTGGGTGTTCTGACCGTCTTCCGCAGAGAGTTGGGCCTCGAGATGCCACCGGATGCAATACGCACTCTGGAGAGCCTGGCCGAGATGGTCTCCAGCCAGTTGGAGTTGCGCAAGCTGCGCAAGGCCCTCAACGGGAACGGGAACAGCCAAAAGCGGGTTCGCGCGGCCGCCTCCGCCAGCGCGGTCTGGCCAAGAAGAAGCGATCTGCGCAAGGCTTTGGATCAGAACCAGTTCGTGCTGTATTATCAGCCGGAGATCGATCTGGCCACACGCAAGATCGTCGGTCTGGAAGCTCTTATCCGCTGGAATCATCCGGAGCGCGGATTGATTCCCCCGATGGATTTCATCCCGCTGGCCGAAGAGAGCGGACTGATCTTGCCCATCGGTGACTGGGTTCTTGCCGAGGCCTGCAATCAGATTCAAAAATGGTGCGTGGAAGATATCAGCCACGTCTCGCTGCGGGTAGGCGTCAACCTCTCGGCGCGGCAGTTTTCGCGCGAAGGTCTGGCCGACCATGTCGAGGCGCTGCTGATTCAATCCGGAATCTCCAGCCGGCAATTGGGTCTGGAGATGACCGAATCGAGCATCATCCCCAACGTGCGCATCGCCATGGAGGTTTTGGGCAGCCTGCGCCGATTGGGCGTCTCGCTGCTCATGGACGATTTCGGCACCGGCTACAGTTCTTTGAACAATCTTCACTCCTTTCCATTCGACGTGCTCAAGATCGACCGCTCCTTCGTCATTCGCATGACGGAGGGAGATCAGCCATTGCAGATTGTGCGCACCATTATTGAATTGGCGCGCGTGATGGGCATGGATGTAGTGGCCGAGGGGATCGAAACCTGCGAGCAGTACAAATTGCTGCGCGAGATGCGCTGCCGCTATGGCCAGGGCTATCTCTTCTCGCGCCCATTGACTGCCGAAGCCGTCACCGAACTCCTGCGGCTGCCCGACCGCATCCTGCCCGATCCGGAGATGGCGGAACTGACATGCGCTTGAACGGCGCGAATCCATAGGGGCCGCCGCGTGCATCACCCATTGATCTCGTAAGATAGGAGCGCTGCTACTCCCAATCCTTTGCGTAAAACACGCAAATAGATGAAGTACCTTAACAGTATTCAATTGCCTATCAGTAGAAAAAGACTTGAGAGAGCGGTACGTTTCATTTCGGGATCACGTGTGCGACTGTCCTTATTTGAAACATGTCGTACATCCACGATGGGAAAACCCTCACGCAAACGCCCTTGTCTTACGATAAGCTCCATTCCATGCAGCAACCCACGGCTTCAACCACCATGCCCCCCTCTGCCGCGCCCAGCTTTGCAGGGCTTTTGGCTGCGCTTGCCTCTCCTGGCGGCAAACCCTCCACGACGGAACGGAAAGAAGCTGCTTCCTGGAATGATGACGAGTTAGCCGACGATATTGCAACGTTGAGCTATGAAAGCGCTCTGCGCGCCCATGGGCGTTATCGCTCTCCTGGCGCCGGAGAGAATCCGCTTGCCCAAGGCGCCAGCGATCTTCTGGAAATGCTTCAGGCACAGGAGCAGGAGCGGGAGTCGCTGGCAGCCATCGCGGCAGTTCTAGAAACGCCGGCGGAGGGGGCAGATGGATTGAGCGGCAGCGTGAAGACCAAGGCCGCGGCAGCGCCGCCTGCTGCGCCTCGCACGGCTCTGCCGCCCTTTGAGCGGAACCTGAAGGATGCCAGCATCACTATTCGCATGAGCAAGGCGGAGAGCGAGCAACTGCACCGCAGAGCGGCTGAGGCCGGACTGACGGTTTCCGCGTACTTGCGCTCCTGCACATTTGAAGCGGAGTCGCTGCGGGCGATGGTCAAAGAAACGATGGCTCAGTTGCGCTCCGCATCGGCTCCGGCGAATCCCGCGCCACACTCGGACTCATGGATGCGCCGGCTAGGGCTTTGGATAAGCCGGCTGTTGAATCCTTGGCAGCATCAACAGCGTGTAGCGCGCGCCTGACCCACCAAGATCAGGCCATCTGCGTCATTGGCACATGGGCGGCAGGGTAAAGTCAATATGCCCATTCTGAATCGAGATAGCCGGTTCTTTGTCCCACACAACCACGGCTTTTGTACTCGCATCATCTGAAGTCAAGACGGTAACCGAAGCTTTCTTGGGAACACTTTTCAGATAAGTCCAATCGGCGACCTTTGTCTCGCCCATGCAATAGATCGTATCGGCGGTCAGCGCGAAGGTGTAGACTATGCCGTCATCGCCGCGTAACTGAAGTGTTCTGCCATCAACGGACTTGATCGGAGAATAGGTGGCCAAACTTCCACTGGATGCCCCGTCGCTCTGCGCCACGGGCGAGTAGTGTAGGTGATATTGCCCCTGCGGTCTTTGCTGCGCCGCGGAGACCGCAAGAACGCTTAAAGCCAAGGCGGCCATACTTCCGATGCCGAAGCCAAAGGGAATGCCAAACTGACCATTCACGCTCATAAGACCTCGCAAAGAAATTATCACAATTTTCAAAGAGCGTCCATCTACTTTATAACAGCGAAGATTTTGATCTTTCGCCGGAGTGCCGTAGCCGGTTTTTCCGCTGCTTGAAACGGATGCTCAGAGTTACTCCACCTCCAGAATCAGGCATTTCAGATATTCGGTCTCAGGAAGATTCAGCACCACGGGATGATCCGGAGAAGCGCCGCGCCGTTCGAGCAGCCGAACTCGGCGGGATGCGTCAGCGGCGGCCGAAGCGACAGCGGCCTCCAGGTCGGTCCAGCCGACGTGATGGGAGCAGGAGCATGTGACCAGCAGGCCGCCGGGGCTGAGCATCTTCAGCGCGCGCAGGTTCAGCTCCTTGTAGCCGCGCAAAGCGCCTTCGACGGCACGGTGACTCTTGGCGAAGGCGGGAGGATCGAGAACGATAACATCGAATCGTTCGCCTGCGTCCGACCAGTCGCGCAAGATTTGGAAGGCGTCACCTTCCACCCAATCCACGGCGGCTTGCAGTTGTTGCCCATTGCTCTTCAGATTTTGTTCCGCTATCTGGAGCGATGCGCGCGAGGCGTCAATGCCCGTCACCTGCCGGCAGACCCGCGCCAAGTGAAGTGCAAAGCCGCCTTGATATGTGCACACATCGAGTGCGCGGCCTCCAGGAGTCTTCCGCAAAGCATACTTCTCGGCGGCCAGATAATTCTCGCTTTGGTCAAGGAATGCGCCAGTCTTTTGTCCTGCGTCGGCGTCGTAGCGGAAAGCAAGGCCGTTCAAGTTGAATGGCGTTCCGGTGAGGGGCTTGGCAGGGTTGGCAGACCAGAGCGGCGCGTGATCCGGCGCGCTCAGTCCCTCAAGCTCCCGCGCGCGTGGGTCCGGACGCTCCAGGATGGTTGCGGGATTCAGCAACTCGCGCAGAACGCGCGTACAGACTTCAAGCACGCCCGCGGCATACAAGCCCCGGACGAGCCTTTGGAGAACAATCAGCGGTCCATATTGATCGAGGATCAGGCCGGGAATCTCATCGGCTTCGCTGAAGCAGAGGCGGCAGGAGTCGGTTTCCGCGCTGTTAGCCTTGAGCCGGGGCAGGCGGCGTTCGATGGAGGCACGCAATCGGGCTTCGAGTAAAGCAAGCCATGCGGATTGGCTGATTGCTTCGCGCGCGACCATGCGCAAGGCAATCTGCGAGGTGGGACTATAAAGCGCCGTGCCCAGCAGCAAGCCGCGGTTGTCAGCCACGGGCAGCAGTGCCGGAGTTTCGCCCGCCTCCACATGGAGCGACTCAATCTCCGAGGCGTAGACCCACAGGTGGCCGGCGCGAAGGCGGTCGGAGGCGCGCCGGCTGATGCGCACGCCTAAAGCCTGTGAGGAATCCTCCTGCAGACGCTCCGCGGCAGCGGGAGCCTTGGTGCGCAATTTTTCATGGGCAGCGGGTTGTGCGGATCGAGGCTTGTTCAAGAGCGTTCCTTCCGTTCAAACACAATCGTTTCCTCACCAGCCAGAACGCACGCCACCCGCATCGCTCATGGCTTTTGAATCGCGTGCGGAGAGGCTGCAACCCGCTTGCGGCCGGGGCTAGTGATGAATGCAATGAGTCTTAGTGTAGCAGTCAATCAAATCAATCACGCCGCCCCTTGCTCACGGGCCTGGATTCAACCTCCAGAAGGCCGCATTGAGCAGCGAGGCAAAGCTCACCCAAGCCCAATACGGAAGCATCAGCCACGGCCATCAGCGCGTAAAGCAGCGTCCAAACCGGCGCGAAGACCCAGTTGGGCGGGGCAATTGCGGGGCGCGTCAGAGTGCGATACCACCCCGGAATCTCGCTTGCCGTCCAGCGTCCGATTACTCCGGATACGGCAAAGCAAAGCCCAACCCAGCAGATCAATGAAATCCAGCGCATTCTTTCCTCTCCTGTCGCCCATCAACTGGATTCTCCGCACTGGAGAAAGGTTCACCGAATTTCCTGTCAATCCTGGCATTCTGCCAATGCGACGGCCTGTCTGCTCGACTTGAAGCGCCTGCGGCAACTATCCTGTAATGTTGCGGGGCGGATCATATGCCCATCCGATTCGACAGGAAAAAATCATGAGCACAGAGACCATTGCCGTTCATCTGCCCGACGGGGCTATTCGAGAAGTACCCGCCGGCACCACGCCGCTGGAGATTGCCACCTCGATTTCACCGCGTCTAGCCGCTGTTTGCGTGGCTGCACGGCTGAAGCCGGTTTACACTCCCCAGCCCGATGAGATCAACTGCTGCGGCGATCACACCGAAGAACCGCCGGAAGAAGCCGCGATGTACTCGGCTGTCGACGCCACAGCCGAGCGCATCGTTGATCTGACCACGCCGCTGACTTCTTCGGTGCGGCTGGAGTTGATCCGCGAACAGGACCCTGAGGCGCTGAAGGTGCTGCGCCACTCGGCCGCTCATGTGCTGGCCACCGCCGTACTGGAGCTTTTTCCAGAGACCAAACTGGGTCACGGCCCTGCTACCGACGCGGGATTCTTCTATGATTTTCATCGTGAAAAGCCCTTTACGCCTGAAGATTTGGCGCTGATTCAAACCAGGATCGCCGAGGTCGTCGCGCGCAACGAGCCATTCGCCCATGAATTCGCACCCAGAGAAAAAGCACTGGAAGCCTTCGAGCGTGACGGCGACTTCATGAAAGCCCACTTCGTCACCAAGTTCACCGTGCCCGGCGATGAGGTCAGCTTCTATCGCAACGGCAGCTTTGTGGACTTTTGCCGCGGACCGCACGTGCCATCGACCGGCCGCGTCAAGGCCATCAAAGTGACCGGCCTGGCCGGCGCGTACTGGCTCGGCGACGAAAAAAATCCGCAGTTGCAGCGCATCTACGGCACCGCCTTCTTCTCGCAGAAAGAGATGGACGCCCACTTCGCCCGCCTGGAAGAGGCCGCCAAGCGCGATCATCGTCTGCTGGGCAAGCAGTTGGACCTTTTCAGTATTCAGGAACTGGCCGGCGCGGGGCTGATCTTCTGGCATCCCAAGGGCGGCATCGTGCGCAAGGTGATGGAAGACTGGATGCGCGATGAATGCCTGCGCCGCGGCTACTCGCTGGTCTTTACGCCACATGTCATGCGCCGCGAGTTATGGAAGGTCAGCGGCCACGAGGGCTTTTACTCCGGCAATATGTACACGCCGATGGAACTGGACGACGCCGAGTATCGCCTGAAGCCAATGAACTGCCCCGGCCACATTCTCATCTATAAGAACTCGCCGCGCAGTTATCGCGACTTGCCCGTCCGACTGGCCGAGCTGGGCAATGTCTACCGCTACGAGCGCTCTGGAACCATGCACGGGCTGCTGCGCGTGCGCGGCTTTACGCAAGACGACGCGCATATCTTCTGCACCCCCGGCCAAATCGAGGATGAGGTTGTGGCTTGCATCGACTTTGCCGAGGCCGTGCTGACCACCTTCGGCTTCAAGGAGTTCAAGGTCGAGCTATCCACCTGGGATCCCAATGACCGCGCCCACTACGCCGGCTCGGATGATAACTGGGCGCTGGCCATCAACGGTCTCAAGAGCGCGCTCGATCGCAAGGGAATCACTTACAAAGTCATCCCCGGTGAAGCCGCATTCTACGGCCCCAAGATCGATGTCAAGTTAGTCGATGTCTTAGGCCGCTTGTGGCAGTTATCCACCGTGCAATTTGATTTCAACCTGCCCGCGCGCTTCGATCTGGAGTACGTTGGCGAGGACGGCGAGAAGCATCAGCCGGTCATGGTGCATCGTGCGCTCTTCGGCTCCGTCGAACGCTTCTTCGGCGTGCTCATCGAGCACTATGGCGGCGCCTTTCCGCTCTGGCTTGCGCCGGTGCAGGTAGGCTTGGTTCCCATCAGCGAACGTCATCATGAGTATGCGCACAAGGTTGAGGCCGAACTGAAAGCCGCTGGCTTCCGTGTGGAAGTGGACCTTCGCAACGAGAAGATGAACGGCAAGATCCGCGACTTCGCCAACCAGAAGACGCCCTACATCCTTGTCTTCGGCGACAAGGAGCAGGAGGCGAATGCGGTCAGCGTCCGCACTCGCTCGAAAGGCGATCAAGGCTCCATGCCGCTCGCGGAGTTCATCGCCAAAGCCAATGCGCTGGTCGCCTCGCAGTCGATGGAACTGTAATAAATTGCTGAAAGTGAGTGTTTGTGTATTCCGTTTCCATTCAAAAGACGATTCCTGGGCCGCAAATGAAGGCTAAGCTGCGGTCGTGGCGCAGGATGGGACGTTTAGATTGCCAGATGGACTTTCGTATGAGAAACGGAATGGGGAGTGGGCTGACAATGAATCTGCTCCCCGGTTTCTACTGGGGAACAAATTCGCGAGTTACTGCTGTCAATATGCGAGAGGCAATATTTTATTATCTTGAATGGGCCATCTATAAAAGATGCCCTGCCTACCGCCCGGATTCGCACTACGGCGTAACCGCGATTCCCCGCGAAGAGTGGATGGAGGTTCTTGCAGAGTGGAGTGCTTTTACTCACAAGTCGGCAAGTAAGGCGACATTATTGTAGTAATCAAGCCCGCAATTTCGTATCATGAGTCATGCAGCGAGATGGGCGCACCTTCGATCACAAGACTCTTGAATCCATTCGTTTGATGGCTGTTGAACGCGTTCGCGAAGGCGAACGGCCCTCGTCAGTGATCGCCTCTTACGGGTTCAATCGCACCACGATCTACAAGTGGCTTGCTGTCGCCTCCAGTCTTGGCAAGGGTTTGAAAGCGCTGCGCTCGCGGCCTGCAACCGGGCGTCCGCGCACACTGACTCCGCGTCAGGAGAAGCAGGTGTTCGCCTGGGTCAACGGCAAAGACCCGCGCCAGTACGGTTTGGATTTCGGCCTTTGGACGCGGGCCATGATCGCCAGTTTGATCGAGCAGAAGCTTGGTGTGAAACTTGGCCTTACAGCGGTGGGCGAACTGCTCGCCAAACTCGGACTCACGCCGCAGAAGCCACTCGAACGCGCCTATCAGCGCAATCCGGAAGCGATTGAGAAATGGAAGCGAGAGACCTTCCCGTCCATAGCCAGCGCGGCGAAAGCGCAAGGCGGCGAAGTGTACTTCTGGGATGAATCGGGCTTTCGCGCCGACACCGTGCATGGCAAGACCTGGGGCAAAAAAGGCGAGACGCCGGTCATCGCGCGGCCCGGTCAGCGGCAGTCGATCAGCGCCGCATCCGCGGTGAACTCCAAGGGTGCCTTCTGGTATTCGACCTATCAGGGCGGCCTCAACGCCCAACTCTTCGTCACGTTGCTCAAGCAGATGATGCGCCATCGCACCAAGCCCGTTCATCTGGTGGTGGATGGACTTCCTGCCCACAAAACCAAACTGGTAAAGGAGTATGTGGCCTCGACCGAAGGGCGGCTGACGATCCACTTTCTGCCCGGCTACGCGCCGGAACTGAATCCGGACGAACTGGTCTGGAGTCATGTAAAGCGGACTGGGGTATCCAGAACGCCGCTACGCAAGGGTGAAAAGCTGAGCGAGAAGATTGAAATGCAACTGGCCGCAATCAAGAAAATGCCCAGTTTGGTCAGAGCCTTTTTTAATGCCCCGAGTGTCGCCTATATTACCGACTAGTGAGTAAGGAACGACTGCTCAAGGCATCCATTCCAATCCAGATGGGAATCACTACGGAAATTCCATTGGATTACAGAACTACATTTCTCAAAGATTTTCCTCGCAACCGGAAACACCTGATCCGTTTGATTGAACAGCTTTCCGAATGGGTTCGGAATACTCTGGCCGACTGGGAGGTAATCTCCGTCTGCGGTATCTAGCAGAATCGCGCCAATCGGAGAACACTGTACATAAAATAATGTACCCCGTAACTCGCGCCATAGGCACACCGGTGATTAGCCCACGGTTTCAACGGTGGGGACGTTAGCCCTGCCTGAACCTCCAGAGTCCCGTAGGGACGGTGCTCCCACCGCTTAATCCACTTGTGTAGATTCACACTGAAGCAAACGCTAAAGACACAATTTGCGGCACGCCTCAGTCGTGCAGAATCACATTCAATAAAGATTTATGCACCTTGATCCCGCCGTTGTAGTCGATGAATCCCAGCTTGCGGAAGCGGTTCATGAAGAAGCTCACCCGCGAGCGCGTCGTGCCAACCATCTCCGCCAGCGTCTCCTGCGAGATCTTGGGAATCAGCGAATCACCCTCTCCCGGCTCGCCATACTCGGCCATGAGCAGCAGAATCCGCGCCAGCCGCTTCTCGCTGGAGTTGAAGAGTTGATCGATCAGATCGGCCTGTGCCCTCATGCTGCGCTCCAGCAGAAACTTCAAGAAGAGTTCACTGAAAGCGTGCTCTTCGCGCATCACGCGGATCATCTCGGCGCGCTCTATCTTCAGCGCCGTGCAAAGACTGATTGCCGTCGCCGTCGCCATGCGCAAACCAGCCATCCCGGCCAGCGACTCCTCACCCACAAAATCGCCTGCCTTGAGCAAAGCGATCGTAGCCTCCTTGCCCTCCTTGGAGATCACGGTCAGCTTGGCACGGCCACTCTGGAGATAAAAAACACAATCGGCCGCATCCCCCTGAGAAAAGAAGACCTCCTTCTTTTTCAGACGCACAATCCTTCGCCCCAGCCCAGCCTGCGCCAGAAAGGCCTCCAGAGCAAACACATCCTGTTCATCATGGTTCATGTGCATTCCTGACAGCTTCGATCTATTAAAAGTCACTTCGCGAAAGCGCCCGAGTCGCACCGCTTTTCCCTGCTAAATCCCGGATGACTGTTACGCCCGACTCCATTATGAACTTCACTTGCATGAAGGAATTTGTCTGTTCAAAGTTGACCACTTTTTTGAATTTCATTCAAATTGTTTTCAAAATAGAGAAAATGTTTTCGACGTTACTAAAATTGGAGGGCGCTTCATCTTGACTTACTTCAACTGTGCCCCGCCCATTCGCTGTCATCGAGCGAATCGGTGGAAGGCCATGAACCTTCATCAATCACGCTCCCATAGAACTCGCCCCTCAAGAATGCGAAAATGGAAGCAGTGCCCGACCAGGCAAAGGGGGATATCTTTGGCCAAGCTGCGCGTCCTGTCCACGCACCTATTGATGAATCAGCGGCTGCACCCCGGCTTGTTGGAACTGGCCGCCCGCTGTGGCGCGCAAGGAGTCGAGCTATTTGCGGCACGCCAGCACTTCGACTACACCAGCCGCGAGTCCATCGCCGAGTTAGCCTCCTGGTTCCGTTCCAACCCGATTCTTCCTTGGTCGATGCACGCGCCGCTCTTTCCCGACCGCGAGATGGGCCGCACGGGCGCGCCCGCCGTCAACCTGATCCATCCGGAGAAGGCCCGCCGCATCGCAGCCATGGACGAGATCAAGCGCGCACTGGAAGCCGCCGAACAGATCCCCTTCCATAACCTGGTCGTTCATCTCGGCGAGCGCGACGATCAGTGGTCGCCGCGCTCCATCGAGTTCGCCCTCACCGCACTTGAACACCTCGGCGCCTTCGCCCGTCCGCTGGGCGTGCGCCCGCTGGTCGAGAACCTGCTCAGCGATCCAACCACTCCCGAGCATCTGATTGAGATTCTGGAGATCGGCCACCTGGACCAGATTGGCGTCTGCCTCGATCTTGGCCATGCAGCCATGACTGTCGGCGTCTCCGAGGCAATCGCCACCTTTGGCGCACGCATCACACAGCTCCACGTCCACGACAACCACGGCCTGAAAGACGAGCATCTCTTCCCCGGTGACGGTACTATCGATTGGCAGGCCACAACTGCGGCCCTCAACGCCCTGCCTGCTCCGCCCGCCGTGGTCATCGAGCTAAGCTCCAAGCTTCCCGATGAACCCGCCGCACTGCCCGGCCGCATTCAAGAGGCCTTCGAACTGCTGGATTGATTCAACTGCGGAAGCAATGCGCAATTGCTGTGGCGTGACACCCCGTCTGTTGGCAGTCCAGACAATCGGCTTCTTTCATCCGTTACTCACTGTCGAGCCAGATCTTCAAATGCAATGGCCCAAGGACTCAGTCTCCGAAATCGAGTCTCCCACTTGCCAAATCTAGCTCCGCCTTCCATCGCTTACACTAGTATCATGGAAGAATTTTCACGCATACAGCGCCTACCGCCTTACGTCTTTAATATCACCGGGGAGATGAAGGCCTCGGCTCGCCGCCGTGGTGTGGACATCATCGACTTCGGCATGGGCAACCCGGATGGGGCAACACCCAAGCACATCGTCGACAAGCTGGTGGAGTCGGTGCTGAAGCCCGTCACCCACCGCTACTCTGTTTCGCGCGGCATTCCACGGCTGCGCAAGGCGATCAGCAACTGGTACAAGACGCGCTACGACGTCGATCTGGACCCTGAGACCGAGGCCATTGTCACCATCGGCTCCAAGGAGGGGATCGCGCACCTCTGCCTTGCGATTCTCGATTCCAACGACACGGTGCTGGTGCCCAATCCCAGCTATCCGATTCATATTTATGGCCCGGTGATCGCCGGGGCGCACGTGGTGAGTGTGCCGATCCACGACCGCGAGCAGTTCCTGGCGCAGTTGGAAGATCTGATCCCGCGCATGGTGCCGCGGCCCAAGGCGCTGATTGTCAATTTTCCGTCGAACCCGACGACCGAGTGCGTTGAGCTGCCCTTCTTGGCGCGTCTGGTCGAACTGGCGCGCGAGTACGGCTTCCACCTGATCCACGATCTGGCCTACGCCGACCTGGCCTTTGACGGCTACAAGCCGCCCAGCGTGCTGGAGGTTCCGGGGGCCAAGGATGTGGCCGTGGAGTTCTTCACGCTGAGCAAAAGCTACAATATGCCCGGCTGGCGCGTCGGCTTTATGGTGGGCAATCCGAAGCTGGTGGCAGCTCTGGCGCGCCTGAAAAGCTACTTCGACTACGGTACGTTTACCCCGATCCAGGTGGCGTCAATTGCCGCGCTGGAGGGTCCGCAGGAGTGCGTGCATCAGATCTGCGAGAACTATCGCAAGCGCCGCGATGTGCTGGTAGAGGGGCTGAACAAGCTCGGCTGGCCTGTGGCTAGCCCCAAGGCGACGATGTTTGTCTGGGCGCAGATTCCGGATCAGTACAAAAGGCTGGGTTCTCTGGAGTTCTCCAAACTGCTGCTCACCGAGGCCAAAACGGCTGTTTCGCCGGGGATCGGCTTCGGCGACTACGGCGACGGACACGTGCGCTTCTCGCTGATTGAGAATGAAGAGCGGACCCGTCAGGCGCTGCGCGGCATGAAGCAGATGTTCGCCAAGGGATAAGTCTTCTGGTTGTATCATTGGCTCGCTTTCTATTGAGACACGGCTTCAGCCATGCCGCGGATGCTTCGGACGAAACACGGGCTTAGTCCCTGAATCAGCGCTCAATTAGAAGTAGCGCGTGTATTCACAGGTTCCTTGGAAAGGTACAACAAATGAAACTGCTTGCTAGTGCTTTGCGCTCAGCGATCTTGATTCCGGCGATCGCTTTATGCGCACTACCGGTTGAAGGCCAGAATGACTTCGCCTCGCCGCAGATACAAAAAATTCAAAACGGCATGCAACTGACTCTGGACGGACAGACCGTCAAGGCTCAGTTCTATGCCGAGAGAACGGTGCGTATTGTGAAGTGGCCGGCTGCGGGAAAGGCCGATAAACTCAGCCTCACCGTTATCCAGAAAGAGCTGCCATCTCTGGATGTGCATGTTGCGGAGACCGCGACCGCAGTGACTCTGAGCGACGGACTGGTCAAACTGGTTATCAGCAAGGCTGACGGATCGATTCAATATCTTGACAAGGATGGCAAGACAATTCTTCAAGAGCAGGGAAAGGCGATCTTTACTGCGGCCACTAACCCGCGCGAGGAAAAGGCCTTCAACCTTCAGCAGAACTTCAAACTGAGCGCGGATGAGGGCATCTATGGCCTGGGGCAATTTCAAGACGGCATCATGAATTATCGCGGGCATACCATGAAACTGGTGCAGTCGAACACGGTGGATGTAACTCCCGTGCTGGTTTCCACCGCAGGTTATGGCATTCTCTGGGATAACTACTCGAAGACGATCTTCGACGACAGCGGCAATGCTACTTCGCTCTGGTCAGAAGTGGGCGATAACATTGATTACTACTTCTTTTATGGTCCAAGCATCGACCAGGAGATTGCCGGATACAGGAAGTTGACCGGCGACGCGCCGCTCTATGGCAAGTGGGCCTATGGGTACTGGCAGAGCAAGGAGCATTACGCTACGCGCGATGAATTGCTGGGCATTGCCAGTGAATACCGCAAGCGTCAAATTCCCGATCGATAACATTGTGCAGGACTGGAATTACTGGGGCGATAACGATAACTGGGGCGGCATGATCTTTGACGAAACCCGCTATCCGCGCCCCAAGGAGATGGTGGACGAACTGCACAAGGAACACTTCCATCTGATGATTTCCATCTGGGCTGGCCTTGGTCCCAAGTCTGATATTTATAAAGATATGGATCAGCACGGATTCTTGTTTCCGACCGTTGGATGGGCTGGATTCAAGTACTTCGATGTCTATAACCCCGCGGCAACCGATCTTTATTGGAAGTATGCGAGCAAGGGGCTTTTCTCGGCCGGCGTGGACGGATGGTGGATGGATTCAACAGAGCCGGATATTGTGAACGCTCTGACGCCAGAGGGTGAAGAGTTTGAGATGAAGCGCGAGAAAGATAATCATCTCGGAACCTTTGCCCGCTATCTCAATCCTTACTCGCTGCTGGACACGGAAGCCGTTTATAACAATCAACGCAAGGAGACGGATCAGAAGAGAGTCTATATTCTTACCCGCTCGACCTTTGCCGGTCAGCAACGGGCCGCGGCCACCACTTGGTCGGGAGATATAGGCGCGGACTGGCCGGTTTACAAGAATCAGATCGCCGCCGGCGTGAATCACAGCATGGCCGGTATCCCATATTGGACCTTTGATATTGGTGCTTATTCGCTCGGCTGTCAGGGCGGCACTTTCATGAATGGCGGCAAGGATCCTGCTTACCAGGAGCTTTATGCGCGCATGTTCCAGTTCGGCGTTTTCGCCCCGATCTTCCGTTCGCATGGATCGGAGACGCCGCGCGAGATCTGGGAGTTTGGCGATTATACGCCAGTGCTGAAGAAATTTGATAACCTGCGCTACCGGCTGTTGCCCTATATTTATTCTCTCGGATGGCAAGTAACACACGATCAATATACGATCATGCGCGGACTGCCGATGGATTTCTCCAAAGATCGCAAGACTTACTCGATCAACGATCAATATATGTTCGGCCCGGCATTTATGGTCGCTCCGGTAACTGAGTATATGGAGCACCGTCCGCCGGAGCTGGGCGTGCTGGTTGGGCCGGAGAACTTCAAGACCAGGGACGGTAAGCCCGGACTCGACGCCACTTACTTCTGCGACGATCAATTCAAGGCGCCGTGCCATAAAGCCACCGAGCCGGACGTAAATCTCTTTTGGTACACTGGCTGGCCAAGCTTTATTCAGAACCCCAAGTTCTCCATTCGCTGGGAGGGCAAGCTGACTCCCGCGGCGAGCGGAACTTACCGCTTCAACCTCAAGAGCTTTGGGCCGCGGCGGGTTTATCTGGACGGCAAGGAGATCGCGCATAACTACGAATCGATGGAGTCATGGACAGTTCCGGTTGAGTTAGTCGCGGGCAAGGAATATGACTTCAAGTTCGAGACTGCCAATAGTTCTCTGGGCGCATTCCGCGCCATTCTCTTCTGGAAGACGCCGGCGATTCACGCCGAGGAAAAGATCGCAGAGCACCGCGAGAAGACGCGCGGCGTTTATCTTCCCGCCGGAACCGATTGGATTGATTTCTGGACCGGAGATAGATTGGCTGGCGGCGAAAGCATTGTTGCCGATGCGCCTGTCGAGAAGATGCCCTTGTTGATCCGGGCAGGATCAATTGTGCCGATGGGTCCGCTGCTTCAGTACTCGAATGAAAAGCCGGCTGACCCAATTGAGTTGCGCATCTATCCCGGAGCGGACAGCAGCTTTACGCTCTACGAGGACGAGAACGACAACTATAACTACGAGAAGGGCGCGTACGCGACGATAGCTTTCCACTGGAACGACGCAAGGCGCGAGTTGACCATCGATGCGCGCAAAGGTGATTTCCCTGGAATGCTGAAGAGCCGGAAATTTCAACTGGTATTAGTCAGAAAAGGCCACGGAACAGGCGTGGAAGTTACAAGAACTCCGGACCAGGAGATCACTTACAATGGCGAGGCAATAACTTCGAAACTAAGTCGCTGATCGCCCGGCTGCATACGATCCCAGGTCCGGGAACTCGGACCTGGGACGCCCTTCTCGCTGCAATTTCTATAATAGAATCTTTACTTCTGAGCGACGACGCGGGATAAACAATCACCTTCTGCGGCGAGTCAACCTCTGCGTCCGGTGCGCTGAATTTGAGTTTCAGCTCTTCAATCTGCGGCTTGCCGGTTAGACCGGTAGTGAAACCTAACTCGTACTGATTGCGGAAGCGGCGGATAAGCTCGTCAAAGTATGGCTCGAAGGAGACGGGATTCCCCATTCCAATCCAGAAACACTTGCCGCCGGTAGCCTGGGTCACGTCGCTGAGATAACTCTGTCCAGCCATGTTTTCATAATATCCATTGCTGCCTGATCCCCTGCTTTCCCAGTAAAGTGAATATACAACCAGACGCGCGCGAACTGAATCCGAGATAGCGGCCTGGAGATAGGGGTTATCGGGATCGTAGCGCATGGCATATGGATCAACGCCATCAGAGACCATGATCACCTCACGCCGCGCGGCTTGATCCTGAGACGGCCAGTGCTTGGCGAGGTCGGAGAGGCAGAAGTAGGGGCTGGCGCTGGAACCGGCCGAACCGGCGGGCAGATGCAGCGCATGCAAAACCTGCGTGTAATCGGCGGAGAGCGGTGCTGCAAAGATTGCTTGCCCGTTCTGCATATAGGCAATGGCAGTTTTCACGTTCGGCGGCAGTTTCTTTACAAAGCTGCCGATGGTTTCAAGCTGGGTTCCCAAGCTGCCGCGGGCTGAATTGTCAATCAGCAGCACAAGTTCGATGCTATTATCGGCGTTCTGAAAGGGCTTGAAGGATGTAATTTTAGCCGGCTTCCCATTGATTTTGAGCGACATATCCTGCCCGGCGACGCTGGCCGGCACTGTGCCGTCGATCTTTGGAAGTACCGTAACCACAGCCGTTCCCTGCCCTTGCGTCGCTTCGTTCTGAGAAATTGCGGATGCGGCGAAAAGAGTGGCGAGTGCCAGACAGACAGCGATTGCTGAGTTCTTCATAGGAGTTTCTCCTTTCCAGGTACAGACTGGCAGATCTGCCTCTGCCAATATTTAGACGTTAAACGAACCAACTAGTTGTTGAGCCGGTGCGGGGGAGAGAAAGTCAAGCGACACCACTTCAGCGGCTGGGCGTGGAACCGCCCCGATCGAAGACATAGACAGTGTACGGCACGCCCTGCTGGTTGGATTCGCACACGATGCGATAGTTCGGATGCAAGGCGCGCCGGTAGACAGAATCGCCGGGAGCCAGCACGACCGTGGGAATTTCGCCGCGCTGGAGCATTCCTTCCACGCCGCCGTTCTGATCTCGAGTGCGTGCCACGTCCTGGAAGTTGGGATCAAAGGTATAGGCGGGCGCGCCGCCGGTGGAGATCCAGGGAAGCTGGAAGGCCTCGTCGGTAGTGAAAACAGGCTTGGGCAACAATGCAAGGCGGGCGCGCAACGCCGAGGCCTGGGCAAACTCCGCGGCGGTGGCGATGGGAACACGGTCTCGCTTTCCCTTGTGATGGTAGCCGATGGCGACACCAGCGATCTGCACAGCCGGTTGCACGATGCCGAAGAGAACCAGAGCTGTGACGAGCCTTCCAGGCACGGCGAAAACGGCGATTTGCAGCAGAGTGGAGCCGGCGATAAAGGCCTCGAAGAGATAGTTGGAGGTTGCGCCCACTTTGCCCATTCCGGCCAGGCCGACGAAGAGGGAGAATGCGAACACGACGGTCAGCAGGCTGATGACTGTGTTCGGAGTGAGTGGCTTTGATCCCCTCCCGTTTCGCGGAGAGCGTGAAGTGGATAGGGCGCCTGTCGGTTTACTGTCTTCCGCTCTTACATCCTCTAAGAAGACGCCGGTCCTTCGACTACACAGCGCATTGTTCAGGATGACAAGGTTGTTTGATTGATTCAGAACAAACGGCGCGGCAACCCAAAAGAGGTTCAACCCGGCTGCGGTAAGTCCGGAGCCGAGGGTGTGCAGAATCCACTTGAGGCCGAAACTGAAGCCCGCAACCATGCGTGGCGCAACCAGAATGCTGAACCGGTATTCAGGCGTGCCGAGGAGCAGCGTAATGCAGACCAGAACGACGAAGACTCCAGCCGCCACTTCCAGATCGCGCCACCGCTTGTGCCAAGCAAGCCACAGGCAGAGCGCGACAAGCGTCAGCACTACCGACTGCTTGAAGGCCCATGCGAGATAGAGCAGCAGGCCCGCGTAAGCGAAACAGAAGCGCGGCTGACGGGCGACGACCCATAGAGCGAGCATCACCAGTGCGGCGGCGGCCATATCCGGGCGGATGACTAGCGCCCAGTACTTGATGAGCGAGGTGCAGAGCCAGAGTCCCAAGGCAAAGAAAAGCGAGAGCCAACTGGCCGCCCCGCGCAGATTCAGCAGCCTCCGCACCAACCTCCACTGCGCCAGCGCCCCGGTCAGGGCAAAGAGCAATGTAAGTTGGCGTCCCCAAGTCAGGATGCCCCCGTCGACTGCGCCGATCAAACCAAGCGCGGCGGCGTAGGCATGATAGAAGAGATAGTTATAAAGTGTGAGCGAAAACGGCGGCGCAAAGGGCCAGGGGTAAAGCGTCCGGTGATTCATGCATCGCCAGACAGAGTCGATCATCGGCGACTCGGCAGCGGTGGGGCAAAAGAGCGAACCATAGCGCCATACGCTGACGATGCGGATCAGATAGACGATGAGATTCAGCGCAAAAAAGGCCACGATTGCCGCAGCCCGGCGGCGGGTGAGCGTGTGGTTGGTCTCGCGCGGAAGATCGTTCATGGCTTGAGTTGATTCTATTGCCTGCCAGCCATGATTCGCCATGAAAAGGACAGGGCATCAGCCGCGCCTCATCGCTGTAAAAAACCTCAATCCGTTCGCCGGCCCGCAGGAATTCATTCGTGGCGAAATCCTTGGTCTCTCATCCCTGTGAAAGGTTTTGAGACCAAGGATCTTAGACTGCGCGAGCGGCGTCTGCTTCGCAGCGGGTGGTCTAGGGCCTGTTAACACTACCTCGGGCGGCGGCGACGGGAGCCAATTTTCCCCAGTTCGAGGCGCGAGGAGCGAACTGTAGCCGGTTACTGGAGCGACGAGCAACGAAGAGATGGGGAAAATTGGCCCCGTCCCTTCGAGTTGCGGCGAAAATCCGCCCATACTTTGTTGTCGCCCTTGTGCTTGGAGCGACCAAACCCTGCGGACTCCGCCGCGTCTGGACGGATTTTCGCAAGCAACGCCACCGCCTGAAGTAGTGTTAACAGGCCCTACTTCAGCCCGACGCCGTACCAATAGGTGTAGGAGCCAGTTGCCTCTTTCCAGGGCAGATTGACGCTGTACTTTGAAAAGACCACCGAGTTGCCCACGAAGGTGACAAAAACATCATGCTCATAGGTCGCGGTCACCACGTGGAATGTGAACAATCCGTAGCAGGGATCGGTCAATTGACCCGCGCTGCCATACAAGTTGCTGGCATTCGCCACCGGAATCAGCGCTGCATTGATGAAGGTGTTGTTCTTGGAATCCGTAACCGTGATGTTGCCCGCGGCGGAGATCACAATCGTCGCCTTGTCGGTCGAAGGCGTACCCGTCTCCGTGCTTCCCGAATTGTTGGCATTGAGCTTCTCATAGAAGATGCCGTTGTAGGTTCCCGCCACGGATGGATCAAAAGCCGGACTTGCCGCCTTCTGCAATCCGATGATCGAGCCATTGGGTGAATCCACGATGAAAAATCCGCTTGCTGTCCCGAAGATGGTGTCCGTGCCGCCGCCCGTGCCGCCCACAGGACCCGACATATATGTTCCTGAAGCCGACTCCACAAGCCCGGTGAAATCCATTGGGCCGCCGCCGAAGGCGCCTCCCGTCTCGGATGCATTGGTATTGCCGTAAGGCCAGTAGTTTGTGTTCGTCGCCGAGGTTGGTCCAAGGCTCACTGAACCAATTTCCAGTCCCCCGAACGAGGTGCGGAAAGACATATAGTTATAGCTGTTGTTGGCGAAGGTACCGAGCGAGATCGGACCGCTCTCCACCGCTGTGATCAACGCTGGTGTGTTGTGATTCGGCCCTGATTTCGCCGACTGAATCACCAGCGCATAGCCCGGCACTTCATAAGCCGAAATCAGATTGCCATTCGGATCCGTGATCGCATAGCTGCCATCGGCGTTGACCGTATAATTCAGCGTTCCTGTGTCGCCGTTGGAGAGATTCGTGTAGGAGATCGTTGACGCGGTGGAGTTGATCACAATGGTCAGAAAATCGCCTACCGAAGCAGTGCCGTTATAGCTGTGGGTGACGGCTGCGGGGGTTGGAGCGGGGGCTGGAATGGCGGGCGTTGAAGGGGTAAATGATCCAACAGATCCACTGGTCGTTGGTTTGCCGCAACCGGAAAGACCAGCCAATATAAGTAGCACGCATGCCCGGCGAAGATACATGAGAGCCTCCTGGAGGACACAAACGTTTCGGTCCACTCAGCGGCTATCGGCTCCCGCCAAATCTGCGCGATGATCTTGCAACCAATTCTTGATCTTTGGTAATGTATTTCAACTCTTTGTCAATACAATTAACTGGAGTTCATTCGATTTACACAACAAGATGGATGCCCCGCTCCGGGGTCTCTACGGACAGGTCATCGTCCATAGGGTGGTGGTCAGGGTTTTCGAACCTCGTATCCATGAATCTCAAACCGCCGTTGTCAGCCCTAAACGCTTCCACAAGCTCAGCGTCGGTCCGGCCTGATTGCCGGTATAGAAGTGCAGCCCTGGCGCGCCGTTCTTGAGCAGCGTCTCGCAGAGCCGCGCTCCTACCTCCAGCCCAAACTCCACGAGCGCGGTCTTGTCCTCCTGCAACTCCTCCAGCCGCAGCCGCAGCCAGCGCGGCAGATCGGCGCCGCAGTTGGTGCAGAAGCGCAGGTTGTTGGCATAATTGGTGATGGGCATAATCCCTGGGGTGACCGGAATCGTAATCCCCGCCTTGGCGCAGCGCTCCATGAAGTCGATGTAGGCCTCGGCATTATAGAAAAGCTGGGTCAGCGCCCCATCCGCGCCGGCCTCCACCTTGCGGCGGAAGTTCTCGAAGTCCGCGCTGGGGCTGCTCGCCTGCGGATGCATCTCCGGGTACGCCGCCACCTCGATGCGGAAGGCGTCGCCATGCTCCGCGCGGATGAAGCTGACCAACTCATTGGCATAGCGGAAGTCGCCCGGAGCGGCAGCGCTCATCGCCGTCGCCGGCAGGTCTCCGCGCAGCGCCACAATCCGCCGCACTCCCGCCTCGCGATAGCTGTTTAGCAACTCGGCAATCGCCGCTCGCGTCGATCCCACGCAGGTCAGGTGCGGCGCAGCCTCCGCGCCCGTCTGCTCGATCACCGTCCTCAGCGTCTCATAGGTTCCATCCTGCGTAGACCCGCCCGCGCCATACGTGACTGAAAAGAAGTTAGGCCGCACTGCGGCGAGCTGCTCAATCACAGCAGGCAGCTTGGCCACGCCCTCCGCCGCGCGCGGCGGAAACAGCTCGAAGGAAAAACTCAGCGGTAAAGCCATGCACAGAATCCTTAATTGTTGTTTTGAAATTGTGAATTCTAATCCATAACACGAACAATTCGTCATGAATTAGGTCTAGGAAAATCTATTTTCCGCAACGCATCTACCGTTTCCTGCATATCTTCTCTGGACGCATTAAGTCCCATGTTCTCATTGACAGCCCAGTATAGATAATCTAGAAAAGCAGAATCGGGAGCACCGTTTTCTAACAAATCGAATAGTTCTCCGATATAATCGTCATATTCGTTTTGAGCATTTGGTTCATCATTGATTCCGATGGGATCCCATGTGTTCAATAACACATGGCGCATCTGCACTCGTAGAGCCCGAGATTGATACTTTTCGATCATTGAGTTCTCATTCGTAATCAAGGCAGTTGGCGGTCATCAACTTCAAACATTCACCATGAGCCAAGGAAAGCTGTGCCCCGTTCATCGCGGCTCTATGCGATGAGCGGGCGGATGCTTCAAGTCCTAATTCACGGACAGTTGAAACCACGAACCATTTTGATCCACGCCTCTCACTCTTGCTCATAGCGTGACGACATTCAAGCCGGGGATGCGTTGGAAGTGCTTGACATTGGTTGTTGCCACGTCGAAGCCAAGATGCAAGGCCGTGGCGCCGATCACAAGATCCTCGAAGTCGATAGTAATGCCTTTGGCGGCCTGTTCACCTTCGATGCGTCCGGCTAGTTGGGCGATATCGAGCGTCACTGGATGCACGATCAAGCCGTGAAAAACACCTTCAGCGAAGATGCGCCGCCGCATACTGTCGGCCTCGGTCCTGGCCCGGTAGATGCCATGCGATAGTTCAACGACGCTGACCGTGGAGATTGCAATGTCGATTTCACCATGCACGGCCCGAATCCGGCGCAGGATGTCTTCGACGCCTTCTCTGCGCCTTTCGCTGTCAATCAGGATGCTGGTGTCAAGGATCAGCCCCACCGGATCAGTCCCACGCCGACGTATCGCGCGGCTTGCGGTTGCGGATAATCTCTTCAAGGTCGGCGGCGAAATCGGCGTCCATGACCGGCTTGTAACCAAGCTCTTTCGTGCGGGCTTCGGCCAGCGCTATGGATTCGGAGATGGAGCGACGCGGCGGTGCAGCCGTGCGCAAAACCATCGGCGGATAGTTGACGCTTTCGATGACGATCTCCGCGCCCAGGCGCGCGTGAGCCAGCAGACCGGCGAAATCGCGGACCGCGTCGGCTTCCGAGATGTGGATCGTTGCCATACTCTTCATGATACCCCGATTTTGGTTGAGTGGCACAGGGATAGTCAACAAAGCCGGGTGCCCCAGGTCCGGACTTTCGGACCTGGGATACCACGAACCTCATGGCGCGCAAGCGCCGTCCGCCCCACCGCAGGTGGCTAGTACCTGTAGTTCTCCGCCTTGTACGGCCCTTCCACTGGGACGCCTAGATACTCCGCCTGACGCTTGGTCAGCGTTGTCAGCTTGACGCCGATCTTCTCCAGATGCAGCCGCGCCACTTCTTCGTCCAGCTTCTTGGGTAGCACGTAAACACCCACTTTATAAGTGTCCTTGTTGGCCCACAGATCAAGCTGCGCCAGCGTCTGATTGGCAAAGCTGTTGCTCATCACAAAGCTCGGATGGCCCGTCGCGCAGCCCAAATTTACGAGGCGCCCTTCGGCCAGGATGAAGATGCCATGCCCGTCGGGAAACGTATAGAAATCCACCTGCGGCTTGATGTTGAGCTTCTTGGCACCCGGCTCTGTGTTCAGCCGATCCATCTGAATTTCATTGTCAAAGTGCCCAATGTTGCAGACAATCGCCTGGTCCTTCATCTTCTTCATGTGTTCCAGAGTGATGATGTCCACGTTGCCGGTGGTGGTGACATAGATGTCGCCGCGGCCCAGCGTATCTTCGACCGTGGTTACCTCGAAGCCTTCCATCGCCGCCTGCAGCGCATTGATCGGATCAACCTCTGTCACAATCACTCGCGCGCCCATGCCGCGCAGTGAGTGCGCACAGCCCTTGCCCACGTCGCCATAGCCGCAGATGACAGCGACCTTGCCGGCCACCATCACGTCAGTTGCGCGCTTGATGCCGTCGGCCAGAGACTCGCGGCAGCCGTACAGGTTGTCAAACTTGCTCTTGGTCACCGAGTCATTCACATTGATCGCTGGAACCAGCAGCTTGCCCTGCTCCATCATCTTGTAAAGCCGGTGCACGCCGGTCGTCGTCTCTTCGCTGACGCCGCGCCACTCGGCCACAACCTTGTGCCAATGCTTCGGATCGTCGGCATAGACGCGCTTCAGCAGATCTTTGATCACCTGCTCTTCATGGCTCTCCGCGGGGCCATGCACCCAGCATATCGCCATTCTCCAGTTCGTAACCCTTGTGAATCAGCAGCGTCACATCGCCGCCATCATCCACCACCAGCTCCGGCCCTTTGCCACCCTTGTGCGTGAGCGCCGCCAGCGTGCAATCCCAGTAGTCCTCCAGCGACTCGCCCTTCCAGGCAAAGACCGGTACGCCCGTCGCCGCAATCGCAGCCGCCGCGTGGTCCTGCGTCGAGAAGATATTACAGCTCGCCCAGCGAACCTCCGCGCCCAGGCTCACCAGCGTCTCAATCAAGACAGCCGTCTGAATGGTCATGTGCAGCGAGCCGGTGATGCGCACTCCGGCCAGGGGCTTGTCCGCCGCGTATTTGTTGCGGATCGACACCAATCCCGGCATCTCCTGCTCGGCGATGGTGATCTCCTTGCGGCCCCAATCGGCCAGAGACATATCAGCGACCTTGTACGCCGCGTTGATTTCCAGTGTTGATGCTGCCATCTTTTCTCCTTTACATCGTCACATCGTGATATATTGATATGTATCAGAGTTCCGCCGATGCAGTCAATCATAAAAACGCTTCGCATCCTTGCCGATCCCAATCGCCTGCGCATCCTTCTCCTTTTGGGAAGCGAGGAACTCTCCGTCGCCGAACTGCAAGAGATTCTGATCATGGGACAAAGCACCATCTCCACCCACCTCTCCCAGCTCAAGCAGGCCGGGCTGGTCGAGGACCGGCGCACAGGCAAGAGCAGCCTCTACCGGTTGATCGCCGTGGATGGCCTCCTCGCCGGTCTACTCGCACAAGCGAAAAAGGAAATTCCTGAAGCGGAAGCTGACAGCCAAGCCATGCGCCGCACCGTCAAAAAGCGCCAAGACACCATGCGCGCCTTTTTTGACTCGGTCGCTGGCCGCCTCGGCAAGGATTACGTCCCTGGCCGCTCTTGGAAGGCCATGGTCGAGGCGCTCCTCCGCCTTCTGCCGCCCATGGTCATCGCCGACCTGGGCGCTGGCGAAGGGGGCTTCGCTCTATTACTCGCCCAGTCGGCCAAGCGTGTGGTCGCGGTCGACTCCTCCGCCAAGATGATTGAGGTCAGCCGCGAGCAGGCTCTACGCCACGGCATTAAAAACATCGACTTCCGCCTTGGCGACATGGAGTCGCTGCCCATCGAGGACCGCGCCGTTGATCTGGTCTTCTTCTCCCAATCCCTGCATCATGCCCTGCATCCGCAGCGCGCCCTCGAAGAGGCCTGCCGCATTCTCTCGCCCGCCGGCCGCATCGTCATTCTCGACCTGCTCAAGCACCGCTTCGAGGAGGCCCGCGAGATCTACGCCGACGAGTGGCTGGGCTTCAGCGAGTCGGAAATGGAAGCCATGCTGCAACAAGCCGGCTTCACTCAACTGCAAACTTCGGTCGTTCACAAAGAGCCGGAATCTCCGCACTTCCAAACTCTGTTGGCGATTGGCAGCAAGCAGGTTGAACGCGATCGATCCTTTGAAGAACAGGCCACTCGCGCGGCACAGTCCATATAAAATGAACGGAAGGGCATTGCAGATCGAGAGAGAAGCCTGAATTTTGGAGAATATCCTGAAATGCTTTCCTCGAATGCAGTAGATTAAATTCAAAATCTGAGCCGGAAATTCAGTGTGGCCGGTGCACTTCAACGCATTTTTTGAGGAAAGGTTTCATTGCCATGAAGACCAATGGAGCGCGCATCCTGGAATCTCTTGGCATCCCCTTTGAACTCCGCGAGTATGAAGTCGATCCGGAAGATCTGTCGGCGCTGACTGTCGCCCGGAAGGTCGGAATGCCGCCGGAGCAAGTCTTCAAAACCCTGCTGACCACCGGCGGCCCTGGCGTCTATCTCTTCGCCGTCATTCCCGGCGACGGGGAGCTGGACTTCAAAAAACTGGCGCGCGCGGCTGGGGTGCGCAAGGCGGAGATGGTTCCACTCAAAGAGGTGCAGCCGCTGACCGGTTACATCCGCGGTGGCGTGACTGTCTTCGGCGCGAAAAAAGCGTATCCGGTCTTTGTCGATGAGACGATCATTCTCTTTGATCAGATCAGCATCTCGGCTGGGGCGCGCGGCACGCAGTTGATTCTTGCGCCCGACGACTACCTGCGCGCTACCGAAGCCCAGACGGCGGAGCTGACCAAAGACGCTCCACCTTTATCAATGGGTCATCCTGAGCGAGTGCAGCGAGTCGAAGAACCTGCGTCCCGTCTTTCCAACACTCCGGAGGACGCCCGATGACCCGCGCCCTCTGGACTCATCTGTCCAAGGATCTGCGCATTGAGTGGCGCTCGCTGGACGCACTGGTCTCGATGCTGTTTTTCTCCGGTTTGGTCGTCGTGCTCTTCTCGATTGCCTTTGACCCGCGCGGCGCATTCTCGCAGCAGATTGCCGGCGGAGTGCTGTCAGTGGCCACCATGTTCGCTTCGGTGAGTGCGCTGAACCAGGCGTGGGCGCGCGAGATTCGCCATCAGGTGATGGATGCGCAGCGCATGGCGCCGGCCCCCGGCGCGGAGCTTTATCTGGCCAAGGTGCTGGCGAATTTTCTTTTTGTCAGCATCGTGCAGATCCTGCTGGCGCCTTTTTTCTTTATCTTTTATAACCTGCACGTTGTGGGTCAAGTATGGCTGCTCGGGCTGGTGCTGCCGCTGGGCACCTGGGCGCTGGTGGCCAACGGCATCTTCTTTGCCGCGCTCTCCATCCGCAGCCGCAACCGCGAACTACTGCTATCGCTGATTCTCTTTCCCATCTTCATTCCGGCGCTGCTGGCCATGGTGCAGGCGACGACATCGATCCTTACCGGCGAGAGCGATCCGGCATTATGGATCAAGCTGCTGGTGGGCTACGACATCATCTTCACCACGGTGAGCCTGCTGCTCTTCGACGTGGTCTTCCACGCGGAATAGCCGAGTGGCTTGATGGCCGTCGGCGATCAGTTCTCAGTTGGCAGAGAAGATTGGCATATCTCGTGTCGGCGCCCTAGCCGGTCTTGCACTTGATCGCGGCAATCGCTCGGTAACCATAATTATTTATCAACAGACTTTCCCGCGAATACCTGGTCCGGCTACAGTTGCCGTAGCCGAGCGCAGGCCTCATCCAGTTCGTGGTCTCGTTTGGCGAAGCAGAAGCGCAGCAACCCTTCGCCGCGGCCTGGGCGGAAGAAGGCGGAGCCGGCCACGGCGGCGATACCGGTAGCCGCCAAGAGTTGGCGGGCTTTTTCAGCAGCGGTATTGCCGGGCAGATGCGCCGAGCCGGCCAGCACATAGTAGGCCCCGGCAGGCGGACTGGCCTGGAAGCCTGCATGGTTGAGCGCGGAGATCATACGGGCGCGCTTGGATTGGTGGTCGCCGGCCAACTGCGCGTAGAAGCTGGGCGGTAGCTGTTCCAATCCGGCAGCCGCGCCGTGCTGCAAGGCCGAGGGAGCGCAGACATAGGTCAGATCGTGAAAGTAACTCATCGCAGGCATCCAGCGGGCGTCGGCGGTTGCGTAACCCAGCCGCCAGCCGGTGACGCTGAAGGTTTTGCTGAAACCGGAGAGCACGATGGTTCGTTCGCGCATTCCCGGCAACGTGGCCGGCGGAATGTGGCGCGCGCCGTCGTAGACAAAGTACTCGTAAATCTCATCGGTGATCAGGAAGAGATCGAGCTCCAGGCAGAGGGCGGAGATGGCCTCGGTCTCAGCGCGGCAGAAGACTTTGCCGCTGGGGTTGGCCGGGGTGTTCAGCAGCAGGGCGCGGGTGCGCGGAGTGACGGCGGCGCGCAGAGCGTCGAGGTCGAGTGCCCAATCCGGCTCGGCCAGCGGGACAAAGACTGGCTGAATGCGCACCGACTTCAGAGTGGCCACGTGATAGCCGTAGAACGGCTCGAAGATCAGCACCTCATCGCCGGGATTGAGCAAGGCCATCGCGGCTGCGTGCAGTCCGCCTGTTGCGCCCGATGAGACGAGGATCTCGCCCTCCGGGTTGTACTCCAGGCCGTAGTCGCGCTGCTGCTTGGCGGCGATGGCCGCGCGCAGGCGGCCGATGCCGTCCAAGCGCGTGTAGATATTCTGCCCATCGCGGATGGCCTGGATCGCGCCCTCCTCGACCGGTGCGGGGACAGGCGTGTCGCAGACGCCTTGCGCTAAATTGATGCCGCCGATGCGGTCACACTCCAGCGTCATCGCGCGAATCTCTGATTGGATGGTGGCGGGAGCGAGCTGGCTGAGAGCGAGGCGAGAACTGTCCACGGCGCTGGGGAGGGCGGCTGAGTTGGGCATCGGCATATTCCTTGTTCTTTTATCTTACAGAGCGGGATGAAACCAGCAATAGAAGATGCGTGGGAGACAACGAACCCCAGCCACCAGTCCCCAGCGTAGAATCATCTTGAATGCATGAACTTTCCCTGGTAACCAGCATCGTCGAAACCGTAACCGAAACGCTGGCTGATCACTCTGGCGCGCGCGTCAAAGAAGTCAGGCTGCGTGTGGGCGCGTTGGCCTCTGTGATACCAGAGTCGCTGGAGTTTTGCTGGGGGATTGTCAGCGAGGGCACGCCGCTGGAGGGTTCGCGCCTGGTGGTGGATCTGCTGCCGGTGGTGGTGCATTGCGAGCGGTGCGCGCAGGACGCGACCCTCGATGGCGTGCAGAGCTTTCGCTGTCCGAAGTGCGGCGAATTGTGCGCTGAGATTCGCCAAGGGCGCGAGCTGGAGATTGATTCCATCGAGATTGACGAGCCGGAGGAGGACCGATGACGACCAGGATTGTGGAACTGCGGCGCGGGATTCTGAAGAAGAATGATGAACTGGCGGCGGGCCTCAGGGCGAGCTATGCGGCGGCCGGTGTGCTGGTGCTGAATCTGGTCTCCAGCCCTGGCACGGGCAAGACGGCCTTTCTGGAGCGGACGCTCTCCGAGCTTCGGCGCAGAGGCGCGCGGGTTGCGGCGCTGGTCGGCGATCTGGAGACTGACAACGATGCGCGGCGGCTGGCGTCGAGCGGCGCTCCGGTGCGCCAGATCAACACGCATGGCATCTGCCACCTGGACGCGGAGATGATCGCCAAACACTTGGAGGACTGGCCGGAAGTCGCCCTGGGCGGGCTTGATTATCTATTCATCGAGAATGTCGGCAACCTGGTCTGCCCGTCGAGCTACGATCTGGGCGAGCGGATTCGCGTGGCGCTGCTCAGCGTGACCGAGGGCGAGGACAAGCCGCTCAAATACCCCACGCTCTTCAACTCCGCCGACGCAGCAGTGATTACCAAGATTGATCTGGCCGAGCCGTGCAGCTTTGACCGCGCGCTGGCGCTCCGCAACATCAACGAGATACGGCCGGGTATCCGCATCTTCGAGAGCTCTGCCAAGACCGGCGCGGGGATGGAAGAGTGGCTGGAGTATCTGGCTGAGCAGCGGAAGGGGCGATTGGTCAACACAAAATACCCTTGACGTAACGCGTAATGGAGGGGTAAAGTAAAACATGATCGTCGGCTATCGGGACAAGCGCACCAGGTACTTCGCTCACGGAGAGCGTGAAAGAGCATTCGAAGGCATTGAACGATCGGCGCGTTTGAAATTGGATCGATTGGATGCGGCAATCTCTCTCCATGATCTTGCCGCACTACCTGGCAATCGCTTCGAGGCTTTGGGAGGTGTTCGCAAGGGGCAATTCAGCATCCGCATCAGCGACCGATGGAGAATTTGTTTTGAGTGGCCTGAGTATGATTCAGGCCCATCCAATGTCGAGATTGTCGATTATCACTAGGAGGTTTCCATGACCATCCCCGCAATCCATCCCGGAGAACAACTGGCTGAGGAGTTGAACGAACTGGGCATGAGCGCCTCGGAGCTGGCGCGCAAATTGGATGTGCCGCCCAATCGCATTACCGCAATACTGAATGGGCAGCGCGGCCTTACCGGCGATACCGCTCTACGATTGGCTCATTTCTTTGGCACTAGCGCCCAGTTCTGGCTCAATTTGCAAAACATATACGAACTGAGACTCGCCGAGCAAAAGGCGGGGAAGGCGATTCACGCGCTGCCCCAACTCAAACAACTGGAGCATCTGCCCACCTGACCAGTAATTCCCTCAGTCCCTAGTCCCTCAGTCCCTAGTCCCTTTAGTTGTTGACCGCGCCGCACAAAGCTCCTATCGTTAAGTGTGATGAAGAACACTTCCCCCAATACCGTTCGCATCGGAATCGCGGTTGCCGTGATCGTGGGCACCATTGTGTGGCTGGCGTGGTCCGGCTACGGCGCCAACAAGAGCTATTACGTCACCATTGCCGAGCTGAGCGGTATGGGCGACAAGGCCTATCACAGCAATCTGCGCGTGGAGGGCTTTGTGGTGCCCGGTTCGATTGAGCAGAGCGGCACGCATGTCACCTTTGTGATGAACGAGTTCGAGAGCCACACGCCCAAAGCCGCCACAGGCCGCCGGCTTACGGTCAACTACAAAGGCTCCGAGCCGCCCCCGGACACCTTCAAGGACGACTCGCAGGCGCTGGCCGAAGGAACGTATGGCCGCGACGGGCAATTCCACGCGACAATTCTGCAAGCCAAGTGCGCCAGCAAGTATGCCCCGGCAACGCCCAACAGCCAGCCTGGTGCTCAACCCAACCCCGCTCCAAACGCCAGCCCGCGCGCTGCTGTTGCGCCTGTGGCTAAACCGGCCAGCTAAGTCTGTAACCGCTAAGGAGTCCTGATGAATTGGAATAACCTTCCTCCAGCAATACTTGAGAGTTTTTGTCTTATAACAGTTATGACACTTTTGAGTTGCTTTACTGGGGATTTACATTTCAATTTTCATATATTTATTTTGAGTTTGGGAGCGTTTGTTACTATGTCACTTGGTCATTTTGGATGGTCAGAATTGAAACAAAGTGAGCATATAAAAATTATTCGCATTTTGAGAAATGTCCACATTATTTTATTTTCAATTTTTTTCATTTTGATCTTAACAAAAACCTTAAATACATATGCGATTGTTACGATTCTGTATGTCATTTGGGCATTAATTGTGGCTCCGCTTCCCATTGCATTTTACCTGAACCGCAAACAGAATAGACTTAGCGCCGAATCCACAGTCGCCGATGCCAACTAACCCACTCATCAATCCCCAAACGTCCGCCGTGCGCGCAGCACTCTGCGCGCGGCTCGATAATGTCTCGAAGCTCTTCGGCTCCTTTGCGGCGCTGCGGCAGGTCTCGGTGGAGTTTGAGGCGGGGCGCTGCTATGTGCTGCTGGGCGAAAACGGCGCGGGTAAATCCACGCTGCTGCGCATTCTGGCTGGATTGTTGCGGCCCAGCTTCGGCAAGGTCACAGTCTTCGATGAGAGCGAACCACACGAGGCTCGCGCGCGCATAGGCTACATGAGCCACGCGCCGATGCTTTACGACGAACTGACCGCCGAGGAAAATCTGCGCTACTTCGCCAGCCTGTATCCGGATCGCGCGTGCCTCGATCCCGCCGAAGCTCTTCGCCAAGTTGGTTTGGACCCGACGCTTGACCGTCCCTTTGGCCACTACTCGCAAGGGATGCGGCAGCGCACTTCGCTGGCCCGCGTGCTGCTCAGTGCGCCGGAGTTGCTGCTGCTGGATGAGCCATTCTCCAACATGGACGTCAGCAGTGCGCGGCAGATGGTCGAGCTGCTCGCGGGCTTCCGCCACGGCAACCGGACGATTATTCTCACCACGCATCAGCGCGAGCTGGCCGCGCCCATCGCCGACTTTATCCTGACCCTTCACGCGGGCCGCGTGGCGTCTTTGGAAGAAGGAAGCCCGAACAGTCTGTAATGAAAATCGAAGACCTGGAGAACATTCCTCTGGACCACAAACCGTCATCGCCACGGCCTCATCCTGTCGCCACCAACATTCAAACTGCGATCTTCATTCTTGCATCGGAGTGGACTGGGCCGTGACGCAAGATCGTAATCATCCCTATCATTCGACAACGGCAAGTGTCACAGTTGCCAGCGGCACAAAAGTCTCCGGGATTCATCGGAGACTCCATTTTCACCAAAGAGACGCGGAGCATCCCGTTCGATGCAACTGCGCAGATTTGCCTATCAGAGCGCCATTCCCGCGCCGCGCAATTAGACTGAAAGAGCGATGAGTACGAAATACAGAATGCAATGGGCGGCGCTGGCAGCAGCGTTGGCCGCGGCGGCACTCACCGGCTGCGGTACGCCCGGAGCTCCGCAGCCGCCCTCGCTCAACCTGGCCGAACCGGTTGGCGATCTGTCCGCCGCGCGCGCTGGCAGTCAGGTTGCACTTGCTTGGACAATGCCTAAAAAAGATACGGATAAGCTGCTCCTCAAGGGCAGTGTTGGGGTGCGCGTCTGCCGCAAAGAGGATGCTGGGGTTTGTGAACCGGTGGGCGCGGAGCTTTCATTCGCGCCTGGAGCCGACGGCACCTTTACGGATACGTTACCCAGCGCGCTGGCAACTGGGCAGCCGCGCTCGCTGAGCTACTTTGTCGAGCTGCGCAACCGCAATGGCCGCTCGGCCGGACGTTCGAATGCCGCCGTTATTCTGGCAGGGAAGGCACCTGCGCCAGTGGCCGGTCTCAGGGCTGAAGTGCGCAAAGCCGGCGTGGTTCTGCGCTGGAACCCTGACGAAGTATCCGCCGTCCGCCTGCGCCGCAAGCTGCTCAACCCGCCTGCCTCCAAACCGCAACAGGGCCTGATAGCACCGCCGCCCGAACCGGCAGAGCAAAGCATGCTGGTGGAAGCCAACGCGGGCAGCCGGGCGCTGGACAATACCATCCGCTTTGGCCAGAGTTACGAGTACCGCGCCCAGCGCATTGCACGCGTCACCGTGGACGGCAAGACGTTGGAGCTGGCCGGCGAGCTGTCGGCTCCGGTGCGCGTCGAGGCGCAGGACATCTTCCCGCCCGAAGCACCCACAGGTTTGGCCGCCGTCGCCACCGCCGGCGACGCCGCCGGCCAGAGCGCCATCGATCTTAGTTGGCAGCCTGTACCCGACGCCAACTTGGCAGGCTACATCGTCTATCGGCGTGAAGGCAATGCCCCCTGGCAGCGCATCTCCACAGCCGAACCGCTCCTCGGACCTGCCTTCCATGACGCGCAAGTCCAGCCCGGCCATACCTACCGCTACGCCGTCAGCGCCCTTGGCCAGAACGGCCATGAAAGCGCCCGCTCCGCCGAGACCGAGGAGAGTGTACCGAACCCATGAGATACTGCCGCTTCCTCTGTGAAAATGAAACCCTCTATGGCAAGGTCGAAGACCGCGCTGGCGAACCGTGGATCGTCGATCTTGTCCGCGCTCCTGAAGAGGATTTTGCCTATCGGCTGGAACACGGTCGCGCAACCGCTCCCGGCCGGGGCTTTGAGCCGATGCCGCTCAGTCAGGCCCTATTGCTTCCGCCCGTTACGCCTTCCAAGATCATCTGCGTCGGCCGCAATTATCGGGACCACGTGAAAGAGATGGGCAGTGAACTGCCCGCCGAACCGCTGATCTTCTTCAAGCCCGTCTCCGCGCTGCTTGCCCCTGGCGGCATCGTCCGTATGCCGGCGCAGAGCGCCCGCGTGGATTACGAAGGCGAGCTGGCGCTGGTCATTGGCCGCCGCGTGCGCAACCTCCGCGAGGAAGACTGGCGCTCAGCCGTGCGCGGCGCCACACTGGCCAACGACGTGACCGCCCGCGATCTGCAAAAGTCAGACGGGCAATGGACCCGCGCCAAAGGCTTTGACACCTTTTGCCCGGTTGGCCCCATCGTCAGCGATGAACTCGACCTCGCCGCCGGACTCACGCTGGAGACCCGTGTCAACGGCGAACTCCGCCAGCACGGCTCAACCCTGGACTTTATCTTCCCGATCCCCAAACTGCTGGCTTGGATCACGTCGGTCATGACGCTGGAAGAAGGCGACCTGGTACTGACTGGAACCCCGTCCGGCATTGGCCCGGTCAAGGCGGGGGACACGGTGGAGATCACCACTCCCGGCTTGGGCGCGCTGACCAATACCTTCCAGCCAGAGTAGAATCTGTGGTTTGCGAACCGCGGAGGTTGCACAGATTGCAGATAAATTTGGTCACAAGCCGAAGCGCTGTCGATTTATTTTGCGTGAACAAGCTTTCATTTCCCATTTCGAACCTTCGAAAAAGTACTGACAGGTTTGTATTTGAATCGCGAGTACTCGCACGCAGAGTACATCCGGTGCAAGGTTTCATCCCGCATTGTGGCGTCGCTTCTTCTTGGCTGGTAATATGGGCCTATACCGATGCTTAAACAACAATACGCACAGTGGATGTATGAGTGGGAGACGCGGCTGACAACGCGCGACGAGAATCGCGTGGTGCGCCCGTTGGAGTGGGGCTTTGAGTGGATTGAACCGTTTCTGCGCGAGAACGGCTTTGCGGAGGCGCTGCCTGGGCCGGAGACCGCGAACGATCCCGCATTGTCCGAGGCCGCCATGGTCCTCATCAACCAATTTTTAATCCGTCATAGCGATGAATTCTTCGGCTACCAGCGGCCCACCGACTTCCGCCTGGAAGAGCGCCACCCGGAACTTTATCCGACCAACGTCCGCCCGGAGACGCTGGCTCAGGACGCTGCTCTCAAGCAGCAGGCCGCCGAGGGGAAAACCCCCAAGGCGCAGTTTCTGCGCTTCACCTCGCCGGAGCGGACGCCGCACGCTGTGAACAATCAGGTCAATGCGCGCTGGTATCCTGCCCCCGAGCAAAATGATCCGCGCCGCCCGCGGCAGGCCATTATCGTAATGCCGCAGTGGAACGCCGACGCCTTCAGTCATAACGCGCTCTGCACCATCTTCAACAAGATGGGGATCTCCGCGCTGCGGCTTTCGCTGCCCTACCACGACATTCGCCGGCCCGCCGAACTGGAGCGCTCCGACTACGCCGTCAGCGCCAACATTGGCCGCACGCTCTCGGCCTGCCGCCAGGCGGTGGTGGACATTCGCTGCTGCGTGGACTGGCTGGAGGAGCAGGGCTATGAGCACTTCGGCGTACTGGGTACCAGCCTGGGTTCGTGCTATGCCTTTTTAGCCAGCGCCCACGACGCGCGCCTCAGGGTGAATGCCTTCAACCACGCGTCCACAGCTTTTGGAGATGTGGTCTGGGCCGGGCAAAGCACACGGCACGTCAAGCAGGCGCTGGAGGCCGCAGGCCTCTCGCAGGATCGCATCCGCGCTTTGTGGGCCGCTGTCAGCCCATGCAACTATTACAACAAGCTGATGCGCCCGGAGGTTGGCGGGCCGGAGAAAAAGGTGCTGCTGGTCTACGCCAACTACGACCTGACCTTTCCCAAGGAATACTCGCTGAAGGTGGTGAAGGCATTCAGCCGCATCGGGCTGAACTTTGAGAAGCGCGTTCTGCCCTGCGGCCATTACACCACCGGAGAATCGCCTTACAAGTTCATCGACGGCTGGTATATGGGTTCGTTTGTCTACCGGGCCTTCAAGGCGCTGCGCCGAGAAAACCCCGCGGGCCTGAGTGTTGAAGCAGAGTTGTCCGAGGCGTAAGAGGAAATGGCCGTCGGCTAGGGCCTGTTAACACTACCACAGGCGCGCTATACTCGTTGCCAGAGCACCCACGGACCAACGTATGTATTTTCTGCAAAAGATTCTCGATAACGCCACAGCGCTGACGATACTGCTGGCATTCGTTGGCTATCTGGGCACCTTTCTCAGCGCCCGTATGCTGGCCCGCCGCAAAGACAAGCTGGAGATGGTCAACCGCCGTCTGGATGAATTTTACGGCCCGCTCTATGTAGCCTCGCAGGCCGGCAACATCGCCTACCGTTCGCTGCTGACCAAGCAGGGCAAGACGCAGAGCTTTCCCATCCTGGACAGCGAGATGAAGGAGTGGATGCTGTGGATGACCACCATCTTCATGCCCCTCAACGATGTACGCGAAAAGATCATCATCGAGAAGGCCTATCTGATCGTCGAGGAGCAGATGCCGCACTGCCTTCTCGACTTTGTCACGCATGTCGTAGGTTACAAGGCAGTGCTTAAAAAGTGGGCCGAGGGCGACTACTCAGAGCGCCGCTCGACCATTGGCTGGCCGCCGGAGTTCGACCTCTATGTAACGCGCTCCTATGCAGCGCTCAAGGCTCAGCAGACCCGACTGCTGCACAGCCTCACATGGCGCATCTATCAGCGCCTCTTTCGTCGCCGCAAAGCAGAACACCCCGCATAAATCAGTTCGCACGGAGTTTGACTTCCGACGGCGCCGGCATCGTTGTCCTCCAATAAGATGCCATTTGATTCGGGAACGATTTTACCTCCGGCGCAATTTGGAGAGCAGGCGGAGAATCTCCAGATAGAGCCAGACCAGTGTGACGATGATGCCGAAGGCGCCGTACCACTCCATGTACTTGGGTGCGCCGGCAGCCGCGCCTCTTTCAATGAAGTCGAAATCGAGCACCAGATTCAGCGCGGCAATGGCCACGACAAAGAGGCAGATGCCGCCGGTGGCAGCAACGATGCCCATGCGCAGCTTGGCGGTGACCGGGATCAGACCGGAGCGATAGGCGAGCAGAAGAACCAGGAGTGTACCGAAGGTCAGGCAGACTGCTTGGATGGCAATTCCTGGATAGGCCGCGTTCAAAAAGGCCGAGATGCCGCCCAGCACCAGGCCCTCGAGCAGCGCATAGATAGGCGCGGTGACCGGTGCCCAGGCCTGCTTGAAGGTTGTGATGAGGGCCACGACGAATCCGCCGATCAAACCAATGAACAAGAGTGGGGCCACATCTGATGGGTCATGCGACTGGGTGAATTGGCTCCAGGTCCAGGCGGCGGAGGCGATAACGCAGAGCAGCAGAATGCCTGTCTTGTTCACCGTGCCGGTCAGGGTCATGAAGCTGGTCTCTTCGATGGCCCCTCCATAACGCGCAATGGGTGAGTTTTCAAAGGTCTTCCCGTTCAAAACCGGATTGGATGTCTTCATCAGTGCCATCTTCTTCTCCTTGGTTGCAGCGCTGAAGGGCCGTCGTACTCCGGCGCCGCATGAAACTGTTCTTCCTGATTCAAGTGTAGAACGGAAGGGCGGATCAAGTGAATTCATTTCAAGCGGAAGGAAAAGCCATTATCATGCCCATGGAGGGACAAATCCCCATGAATCTGACTGGCAATACGATCCTCATCACGGGCGGCGGCTCGGGCATTGGCCGCGGTCTTGCGGAAGAGTTCCACAAACTCGGCAATCAGGTAATCATCGCCGGCCGGCGCAAGCAGGCGCTTGACGAGACCACGGCCGCCAATCCAGGCATGAAGTCGCTCGTCCTGGACATTGAAGACCCTGCCGCTGTGCGCGCCTTTGCCGCCCGCGCGGTAGCCGAATTTCCCGCGCTGAATGTGCTCATCAACAACGCCGGCATTATGCGCGCGGAGAATCTGCTCGAACAGCAGGCTGATCTGGCCGACGCCGAGGCTATCGTCTCCACCAACCTGCTTGGACCGATCCGGCTGACTGCCGCTCTGTTGCCGCACTTGCAGACGCAGACGCGCGCAGCCCTCATCAACGTCTCCTCCGGATTGGCTTTTGTTCCCCTCGCGCTGACACCCACTTACTGCGCCACCAAGGCGGCGATCCACTCTTACACCCAATCGCTCCGGCATCAACTGCGCGGCGCCGCGGTCGAGGTGATCGAATTGATCCCGCCTTATGTGGCCACGCACCTGATGAACGGCGCCGATGACCCGCGCGCCATGCCGCTGGGGGCTTTCATCGCCGAAGTAATGACCCTCTTCCACGCGCAGCCAACTCCAACCGAGATCTGCGTAGAAAACGTGAAGGGCCTGCGTTTGGCTGCCGATAGCGGTCGCTATGATGCCGTCTTCGCAGGCCTGAATGCTACTCGCCCAGACGGCCACTAAGAACAGAATCCCAGCTCCCGCTTTCGGGAGCTGGGATACTGTTCTACCGGCTCAGCGTGAAGATCACATTCACGGTGGTCTCCACCTCGACCGGTTGTCCGTCGAGCAGATATGGTTTGTAGCGCCAGCAACTGACTGCATTCAGTGCGGCCTGTTGCAGCATCGCCGGGCCGCTGGTGACGCGCAGGTCTTCGATGCTTCCCGTCTTGGAGATGGTCGCCGCCAGGCGAACCGTGCCTTCGACGCGCGCCGCAAGGGCGATTGGCGGATAGATCGGCATCGTCTTCAGAATGATCTCGCTCTCCGCAGCCAAGGAAGTGATGCGAACCGGGCCGGTGACCGCGGAGTGAACGATGGGCACCACCGTGCCCGTGCGATTACCAAAGGGAATGCTGCTGTCGCCAGTGGGGTTGAGTGCCCAGTTGCCGACGCCGGCATCTACCTGTCGCTCGGGCGTGGATGGAATGTAGGTAAGTACTGGGATTTGGTTCGGCGCAACAATCACTCCGCCCGGCATTTCGGTCGTAGTCGTGGCTGCCTGCACCTTCTGTTGCGGCGGTGTTTGCGGCTCTGGTTGTGGCGCCGTCATCCGCATCAGGTTGGCGAGCGTGGGGGGCAGCGCTTGCGGATGAAGCAGCGGAATCAAAATCAGAATCAGCAAAAGGGATGCGTCGAACAGCAAGACCGCGGCCATCCAGCAGCTGCTGCGTGTGGTTATGATTCCCGTGGATTCAAAGGTCGCATCTTCAAACATGGCCTGCCTCCTCAACTCAGATTCAGCCGCGCTGGCTGGGAGGTTGAAGGCCATTTCAGGCGCGAGCGGGCTTGCCGCTCTCAGCGCGCGCCTGCGCGTGGAGCGGAACTCAAGGCCCTTCACCCCAGCGGCGAAGACTTGCCGCTGGGGACCCCGGCACTCCGCAGATCCCAATCAGAACCACTGTACTTAGATAGACACCGCAGCGCGAAGAAGTGTTCCCGGCGCTTGAAAATGATAGCCGGCAGCTTTACGCATAGGATCGGATTACAGAACCGGGGGTCCTTCGGCTGCGCAGGCCGCAAAGAATGCGTCCCGCCCGCTGGGGATGACAGAGAGATTATTCGCGGATGATTTTAACGAAGATGCCATCGGGGAGTTCGCCACCTAAGAGGTGCACTACGCCGTCTTTGACGTAGCCTTCCAGGACTTGCCGAGCGGGCTTGGCGGAGGGCGGCGGAAGGGGAGCAGGAGTGGCTGGGTGAATGACTGGCTGACTCGCTGGCTTGCTGAATCGCTGACGGGCGGCCTCGGAGTCGGCGGGCTTGCCAACCTGGGGAAGCGCCGATTTACCCATGCCGCGGTCCATGGCTTCGTTGGCTAAGCGGTCGGCGTGCTGGTTGCCGCCTCGCAAGGTGTGGCGCATCTCGAAGCCGTCGAGGCGGCGGGAGAGCTTGCGGGCCTCCTCGTAGAGCGGCTTGAGGATGGGGCTTTTCACTGCATATTTGCCCTGCATCTGCTTGACCATCAGCTCGGAGTCGCTGATGACGCGCACATGCTTGGCGCCGTTCTCGACGGCCCAGCGCAGGACGGCAAGCAGGCCCGAGTACTCGGCGAAGTTGTTGGTCTGGATGCCGACATACTCGCTCAGCTCAGCCAAGACGCGGCCTTTCGCGTCTTCCACGATTGCGCCGTAACCGGAAGGTCCTGGATTGCCGCGCGAGCCGCCATCGCAGTGGGCAGTGAGCCACTGGCCCGCGCCGGCGGAGGGGGTAGGAAAGAGAGAGTCGTTCATCGTCTCTCCAGTGTAGCGAATCATCTTGGAGTAGAGAGGCGGGCGCATCTCCAGGATCGCAATCCCGCTTGCCCGCAGGGGAAGTTATCCTTGTGGGGCGCTGCGCTTCTACCCTTCCATTGCCAAATTCCGCATACTTCGTAATTCAAGTTTGGTAAAGATTCAGCGCACATTGCTCAAATCTAGTTGCAGCAGTTTTGCGGGGTCAAGATACGCCCCTTGCCAGCGGACGGCCCAATGCAGATGCGGACCGGTGACGCGGCCTGTTGCGCCGCTCAGGCCGACGAGATCGCCCATTGCCACATTCTGGCCCTCTTTTACCTCGATGCGGCTCAGGTGCATCGAGATGGTGTAGAGTCCGAGGCCGTGGTCGATGACCACGCAACCGCCCTCGTAGTAGAGCGGTCGGGCCAGCACCACTACGCCGCTGTTGCCCGCCTTGACCGGCGTCCCGGATGGGGCGTGGAAGTCCATTCCTTTGTGAATGCTGGCCAGCTTGCCATTGAAGGTGCGGCGGGTGCCAAAGCTGTCGGTAGGCTCGGCAACGACCGGCGCAAGGAAGTTGGCCGACCAGAGCGGCTGAGTGGCGCTCGCGGCGAAGATTTTGTCTTTGAGCTGCTTGTCTTCCGCGATCTGCTTCAACTCTTCCGGGCCGGGCGAGACGAACTTCGGCTCGACAGTCAGTTCGCTGGTCTTGTATTGGGCGGCTTCAATCGGAATGGTTTCAGAGAGTTCGCGTACACCGCCGCTCTTCGGATGAACTGTGATCTTCAGGGTAGATGGGCCAACGACTGCCTCGACGTCCGCTCCGGCCAGCGCAAACCACACGTGCCCGTCGCGCCCGCGAAAGAACTCCAGCTTTCGGCCCAACCATTCGCCGTCGATGCCAGTCGCGTTACGGACCTCCACGCGGATCAGTTCCGGTGAGCCAGCCACGACCACAGCCGGCGTGAGCGTAACGGCGGGAGACTGGGCGCGGGCCGCAGTCAATAAGACAGCGAGCAAGCCAACGAATAAGAGAATGCCGCGAAGTGCTCTAAGACCTGGAGAGAAATCCATGATCTTCAGGATACGGGATACATTCTAGAATAGGGAAATACTAAAAACTCGGCGAACTCGGAGCGACCCGGTATGCCTCCATCCTTCCGGTAACTGCAACTGCTGTACACTTAACCATGGCAGGAGGACCGGGCGGTCGCTGCCGGAGGCTTCGCTCACGCGATGTCCGCCGGGGGAGGAAAGTCCGAACTCCGCAGGGCAGTGTGCCGGATAACGTCCGGGACGCGAGCTTCAAGGCTCGTGGACGGCCAGTGCCACAGAAAAGATACCGCCTCGGCTACCCCTCGACCTTCGGGTCAAGGGTCTCCGGAATGGTCCTTCAGGTTCGCCTGGACGGCCAGTCCCGCCGGGGTAAGGGTGAAAAGGTGCGGTAAGAGCGCACCGCCTCGACGGTAACGCCGGGGGCAGGGTAAACCCCACACGGAGCAAGACCAAATAGGGAGGGAAGCGCAAGCCAGAGCCAGGCTTCCGCTGCGCATCGGCCCGATGCGCCCAGGCGGCTCTGCAAGATCCGTGGATGCCACGCCCTGCGAGGGGCTGCCGTCCGCAGGACGCCGAAACCTCCGGGTAGGTCGCTGATGAGCGTCCGCGGTGACGCGGCGCCTAGAGGAATGACCGCACACGACAGAATTCGGCTTACAGGATCTTCCTGCCGAATTTTCCGCACCACGACAGCCCGGGCCGGGAGAAGATTCCGGCTTGGGCTGGCCTTTTTTGGGCGAGGCATTTTCACTGCACTGCGGAACTTTTTCCGGGCGCCGGGGTTAGCACCGATGACGGCTTCCGCGATACCCCGTCTAACCAAGCTGAATGCGGGTAACCCGGAGGCAAAGATTAAGCGAAGGAGAGATACCATGATGATTCGGCGACTGCTCAAAAATGCACTTCCCCAGGCCTTGGCGTGGACGGCGTTGGCAGTCCTGTCCGGCGTTGCAGCGCTGGCTCAGGACAAGGATGCTGCAACAACCGCTGCTGCTCCAATTCCAGCGGCTGCAAGCGCGTCATCGACGGCCCGCACCGACGGTCAGATTGAGGCCGATGTTGTCCACGCTCTGGACGCATCCAAGGCACTCAAGAGCGACCTGATTACCGCGGCAACCATCGAGGGCGAAGTTACGCTTTCCGGAACCGTCTCAAGCGAGGCCTCCAGTGAACTGGCCGAGGCGATTGTGAATCACGTGCAGGGCGTCACCAAGGTGAACAACAATCTGACGGTTGGCGATCCAAAGGCTTCGCCCAAGCCCGACGCACCGGGCTACGCGGATATTCCCGCGCCACCTGCTGATCCCAACGCTCCGGCGATGAATGATGGCCCCATGCCGGTTCCCAATGAGACGCCTGCTCAGGCGCAAACGCGCGCCCAGATTCGCGCCGAGGTTCAGGCGCAGATACAGGCGCAGCGGCAGGCGGCGCAGGCGGCTAAAGGTCCGGTCACCATCCCCGAAGGCACACTGTTGCAGTTGCGGACCAGCGAACCGGTGAGCAGCAAGAGAGCCAAAGACGGAACCCCGATCCAGTTCGTGGTCATTCAGGATGTGACCTACGGCGGCGTGCTGGCGATTCCGCGCGGCGCGACAGTTCACGGCGTGGTAACCGAGGTCAAGAAGCCCGGCGATTTGAAGGGCAGCGCGGAGCTGGCGCTAACCATCACATCGCTCGATCTGGGCGGTCAGAACTATCCCGTCGCCTCCGATCAATTCAAGGTCAAAGGTCCGGGCAAAGGCGGAGAGACGGCGAATCATATCTTTGGCGGCGCCTTGCTGGGCGCTATCATCGGCGGCATCGCGGACCGGGGCGTAGGCGCGGCCATCGGCGCGGGAGCCGGCGCGGCTGCGGGAACAGCGGCTTCAGCGGCAACGCCAGGACCGGATGTCTGGATTCCCGCCGAGGCACGCGTGGACTTCCATTTGGACAAGCCGCTGACCGTGATGCCGGTTAGCCCGCAAGAGGCAGCCCGGCTGGCGCAGGGGCTTTATCCAGGCGGTCCAACCCTCTACCAGCGCAGTTATTATGGCCGGCCCTATCCCTACTATGTTTATCCGCCGGTCTACTTTCGTCCCTACTATGCAGTGGGCGGCTACTACTACTGGCGTTGATCGCCGGAGTCTCATTGCAATAGCATCGGGCGCTTCTTCCTCCAGAGCGCCCGCTTTTTTTTTGGAGGGCATTCAGCTTGAAAACGGCTTCGTTCATCTTGGATTCAGATTTCTTCCATTTTCCAGCTACCGCATAGTATGTGGGCGCTCTATCCATTCATGCGCCTTTTGCGCGAATGGATGACGCCATTTCTTGCCGGATCATAATCGGGCCTCAGGTGCGCCATCCGCCTTTCGCGCTACACTGATGCTTGGACCTCTCGATGCCAATACGCCCCTGCTGGGTTGAACTCGATACCCGATCCCTTATAGAAAACTTCCGCTTTCTTACTCAGTTGGCCGCGCCGCACGCGGAGTTGCTGGCCATCGTCAAGGCCAATGCCTACGGCCATTCCCTTGATCTCTGCGCACCTGCCGTGGCGCACGCTGGAGCACGCTGGCTAGGCGTAGCCAGTGTCGAAGAGGGCGTGGCCGCGCGCGCGCTGTGCCCGGAGCCTCGGATCTTGGTAATTGGTGGAGTATTTCCTGGTCAAGGCGAGGCTGTGGTACGTCAATCCCTTACCGCTGTTGTATGGGAGCCTTGGCAGTTGGACGAGTTGGAATCTGCGGCGCGCGCGGCAGGCGCGGCAAGCGGCGCGGTCCCTGTTCACTTGGAAATTGATACCGGCATGAGCCGCCAAGGGGTTGGCCCGGAGGGGCTGGCTGCGCTGCTGGAGCGTTTTCATCCGGCGTCGCCGCTACGCCTGGATGGTGTAATGACCCACTTCTTTGCCGCCGACGAGGCCGACGGCGCGGTCACCGAGGCGCAACTTGCCCGCACGGACGAGGCGCTGGCGATGGTTACTGATGCAGGCATCTTTCCGGAGTGGCTCAATATCGGCAACTCCGCTTCGCTGCTGGCCGGCCGCGCCGCACAGATGGCATCCCTTGCCGCCCGTCACGGGATGAAGGCCCTGCTGCGGCCCGGGCTGGCGCTTTACGGCCTGATTCCGCGCTTCGATCCGGAGTTCGAACCCCAAGAGCCTCCATCGATGGCCGAGGCCCGCGCCTGCTTGCGTTCAGTGCTCGCGTGGAAGACCCGCGTGGTGAGCCTCCGCTCAGTTCCCACCGGCGCAGTCGTTGGCTATAATGGGACCTTTATCGCCACCGAACCGATGCGCCTGGCGCTCGTTGCGGTGGGGTACGCCGACGGCCTTGACCGCCGCCTCGGCAATCGCTTCAGCCTGCTGGTTCACGGCGAGCGAGCGCCGCTGGCGGGTCGCGTCAGCATGGATCAGGCAGTCGTGGATGTGACCGATATTCCCGGCGTCGCGCCGGGCGATGAAGTAGTCATACTGGGCACTCAGGGCGGCGAAACCATTACCGCATTCGACCTCGCCGAAGCCTCCGGAACGATTCCCTGGGAGGTCTTTACACGGATCAGCCAGCGCGTGGCGCGGGTTGGCGCTTAGCTCCACCGACTCATGCTGGGTAGGGTTATGAATCCTGCTGCAACGCCGGGCGGAACTTTTGCCAGTTGTTCCGGCCCAGGCGTTTGGCTTCATACAAGGCAACGTCGGCGCTCTTGTAGAGTTTCTCCTGGGTATCGCCGTCCTTGGGAAAGGATGCAACCCCCACGCTGACGGTGGTCTGGATGGTCACGTCGTTGAATGCGACGGGCGCGTAAAAACTCTCCACGATGCGGTCGCAGATTTTATGAAGCCATTCCTCGTCATGACTTCCGATGAGCAGGATGGAGAATTCATCTCCGCCCAGCCGCGCCACCCGATCGGTCGAACGGACGGCTGACTTGAGGCGATGCGAGGTTTCGACGAGAAAGGCGTCCCCGGCGTCGTGCCCGTAGGTGTCGTTGATTGCTTTGAAATCGTCTACGTCAATGAAGAGCAAAGTGAATTCGTCCCTGGTTCCGCTGGCGCACATTCTGTCAAAGTCTTCTGTAAAGAGACGGCGGTTGGGCAATGCTGTGAGAGTGTCGAAGAGAGCAAGTTGCTCCAGCTCTTTTTGGCTCTTGCGCAACTCGGCGGTCTTTTCCTCCACCACTTTGGCCAAGTGATCGGAGCGCGCGCGGATCAGGCGCGTGGCGAGCCAATTGGCGCCCAAGACGATTTGAATCGCAAGCAGCAAGCAGACAAAATAAAACCAGTTGGTCTGATAGAAGCGGGGCTTGAGGACGAATGTGGCAGAAGCTCCTTGGAGATTCCAGACCCCATCATCATTGGCGGCGACGACACGGAAGGTGTAACGCCCGGGAGGAAGGTTGGTGTAATATGCGACGCGGCGGGTGCCCGCATCCACCCACTCGTTCTCGAATCCTTCCAGCCGGTATTTGAAGCGGACCCGCTCCGGGATGCGAAGGCTGAGCGCGGTGTATTGGATCTCGATGCTCTTTTTGCCGGGCTGGATTATCAGATTGCCGGACACGGGTTGATTGATGCCGTCGGCGACGATGGATTCAACGATGACCGGCGGTATGAGATCGTTGTGAATCAGGTGCAGGGGATCGACTTCCACGATCCCTTTTCTGGTGGTGAACCAGAGCTTTCCATCAGGTGAGGCGCAACCGCCCGGCTGCAATACGACATCGGAGGCTTCTGTCGTTTTCATGCCATCGGCAAGTCCGTAGCGCCTGGATGAAACGGATTGCGCGCGCCCCTCGGCATAGTTATTCAGTTCCGCCAGGCTGACGGAGTAAATCCCGTCCTCCGCGCTGATCCAGAGATTGCCGTCCGCGCCGCCCAGAATGTGCGAGGCAAATCTGTCGAAGAGTCCATCCTTCTTGGTGAAGTGCGTCATTTTTTTATCGGCGATGTGGAAACGGACAATCCCAGGCGTCCGGCCTGCAAGCCAGAGGTTGCCACGGCCATCATTGAAGATTGACGTCACATCAAAAATATTCACTAGCTGCTGGCTGACAGCGGCAGAATCGCCTGCCGGCGGCGCCTTATAGAGTCCATTGCTGGTTCCAAACCACAGTGTTCCCGTGAAATCGCGATAGATCGAATAGGTATAAATACCTGAATCTGTCACGGGAGTGACCTTGCCATGCAACGTATAGGGCGACACCTTGCCGTCTTTGAAGCGAAAGGCGCGAGATTCAGAGTTGGTGATGATCAGCCCCTCGTCGTCTTCCGAGATGGCGGAGACAAAGTTCTGATAGAAGTGGCCATCTCCTGGGTAAATGGTGACTTTATCCCCTTGAATCCGGCTGAGGCCGAGCCAGGTTCCCAGCCACAGGCTTCCATCCCTGCTCTCGAAGAGGGCCGAGTCGGAGAGCGTCGCCAGCTTGTCGTTGTGCGCAAAAGGCGTAACGACCCCATCCTTGATGCGAACCAGCCCGCCGGAATCGGTGAATACCTCAACCGCGCCGTCACGCGTTGTAATCGCTGTCTTGGTGCGGTTCGTCGGCAGGCCTTCTCCCATGGAGAAGGTGGTGAGTTTCGTATCTCGCAACTGATCCAGACCGCTCGCCGTGCCAATCCAGAGGCTGCCTTCCCGGTCCTCCAGCAGCGAGAGGACATTATCGTCGGTCAAGCCCGCGGCATAGCCCAGGGAAGTGTAAGGTGGAGGCATGGTTCCGTTGATGGCAAGCCGGACAACTCCTGATTTTTCCGTTCCCGCCCAAAGATTTCCCTGTGCATCTTCAAGAACCGCCGTCAGCAGGTTTGGGTTGTATTGATTCAGATTTTCCAGACGCGGCTCATCTTCATGGAGACGATAGAGTCCGTCGGCGGCGGCCGCCCAAATCCGGTGCTGCTGATCTTCGTAGATTGAGGTAATTGTGGAGTGGAAGCTGGAAGGGCTGATGGGCTCGGTGAGAGTGTTGTGTGCATAAGTGTAGACGCCTGGTGAACCAGCGATCCAAATGGTGCCGTTATGGTCTTCAAGAAAGGCGTTGATCCATCCTGTCCGGCTGCGCAGAGTGGTAACCGTTCCGTCTTTTTCCAGCTTGTAGATGAAATCATCCGAGCCGATGAAAACGGTGTGCTCCCGGCTTTCAAAGAGAACGCGAATGCCGCCGCCCGGCCAGACAGCTTTGGGAAGGTAATCTGAAAATTGGCGGTCTTTATAAATCACGGTTCTGGTTGCTGTGCGGATCAGCAGGTCGCCGTCCGCGCCCATGCAGATGGCTTTGACTGGCTCCGGGCCGATCTCCGCGTCCATGGAAACAAAGCGCACCCCGTCAAAGCGCGCAAGGCCAGACCCAGTCCGTATCCACAGGTAACCATCTTTGGTCTGGAGAATCTGATAGACGGCCTCACCCGGCAGTCCGCGCTGCGAGGTCCAGCTTGTGTGGCCGTACTGGCCGATCTGCTTTTGAGGGTCGAGCGCCCGCAACGAAACCGTGAAAGTCAGAATCGCGATTAGAATTGGAGCCACTGCGCGGGTCAAACCCCTGGTTGACCTGGGCGGGACCCGGAGTGCTCCTGCGCGTGGCAAGACACCGTGGTAAACTCGCGCACATGATCCGATCACACCACGCTCCCATCGCAGAGCCAACCCGCGAAGTTCATGCTGATTATCGGCTATTTTCCTCGATTCGCCAGAAGTTTTTTTTCAAGCAAGCATTTTTGAATCAGCGAAATCCCTCTGTGGCAGCGCAGAAAAAATCCCGTAATACGGTACGTTAAACCGGTTTGTGACCTTAGGCACATCTGCTTTTCACCCCGCTGACCGACAATGAATACGTGAGGTTCGCAGCCATGACTGCGCCCCTGGAGAGAATCTACATGAGTGATCTTGCACCGCTGGCTGAAGCTGTTGCCGTTGATCCGCTGGTTGGCCATCCTGCCGACTTCCACGTCTTTCATCAATTTCTGGAGCGCTGCAAGGAACTGCCCGCCATCACCACAGCCGTGGTCTGGCCGCTCTCCGGCGTGGCGCTGAAGGGCGCAGTCGAAGCCGCCGAGGAAGGACTGATCTTGCCCACGCTGATCGGCGACGAAGCCGAGATGAAGGCGCTGGCAGCCAAAATTGGCGTCGATATCAGCCCCTATACGATTGCTCAGGCTGACACCGAGCGCAAGGCCGCCGAAATCGGCGTGGCCATGTGCCGCACCGGCGGCGCGCAGGCCATGATGAAGGGCAGCCTGCACACCGACGAACTGATGAAGGTGGCCATGAAGGGCGACACCGGGCTGCGCACCAACCGCCGCATCAGCCACGTCTTTGTGATGGACACCCCGGCCTACCCGCGCACCCTGCTGATTACCGATGCGGCCATCAACATCGAGCCTGAGCTGGAAGACAAGGTTCACATCGTGCAGAACGCCATCGATCTGGCGCACGCGCTGGGCATTCCCGAACCCAAGGTGGCGCTGCTCTCGGCGGTTGAGACAGTCAGCACCAAGATCAAGTCCACGCTGGACGCCGCGGCTCTCTGCAAGATGGCCGACCGCGGACAGATCACCGGCGGCATCCTCGACGGTCCGCTGGCCTTTGACACCGCCGTCAGCGTAAAGGCCGCCAAGATCAAAGGCCTTGTCTCGCCGGTTACCGGGCAAGCCGACATTCTGGTGGTGCCCGACCTAGAAAGCGGCAACATGCTCGCCAAGCAGCTTGAATATCTGGGCGGAGCCGAGTTGGCCGGCATTGTTCTGGGCGCGCGCGTCCCGACGATCCTTACCAGCCGTGCCGATTCAGCCGAAACCCGCCTCACCAGTTGCGCCGTCGCCGTGCTGCTCCACTACGCCGACCATCCGCTGGGCAGCTAGAGCGTTTCTCCGAAGATGTTTGTTTCAAATCAAAGGCGGCTTTTTCTGGAAGGAAAGAGCCGCCTTTGATTCAGTGTTTCTGGAATCCATCAAGAATATAATCTTCCTCCGCGCTTCAGTCTTCCGCGCACTCGGCAAAGGTCAAGTTCTCCGCGGCCGGCTTATATTTGGCGCGCCATTGTTCAAAAAGCCGCCCGTAGCTAAGCGTCAGATATTGCGCCGGGACGATGCCCAGGCGCTCCGCGGCGCGGTCAATCCACTCGTCGGAGCCTTCCAACTCGGCGTAGGCGCCGATGGGCGTCTCGTCCACAACGCAATGGCCTTCGCCGTCGGTCCACTCGGCGCGCCACTTCTCATAGCGGAAGGCAGCCACGAGGCCCAGCGAAAGAAAGATCTGCTCGATGGCCGCACCGTCGGCGACCTCGGTCTCGGTCTCCACGCGGTGCTTATGCCGGTCCTCACCCAAACCTGAATCGGGAAGCCGTTTGTGCGTCACCGTCCAGCGTCCACCATAGGAACGAATGCGCAAAATCTCGGTGCGTGCGCGCATCTGCCGGTCGGGAGTGTCGTAGAGAACGTTGCCCTCGAAGGCGCGCGGGGTTTGCAGCGTGAAGCCAGCTTCCTCAAGCCGACGCGCCAGATCGGCTACGTCGTCGACACGGAATTTGATCTCGGTCTCGATGGGCATTGCTAGCAGTGAGTATACGGCAAGAGAACTTCAGGCTGCATTCAGAAATCCTTTGGCTTGGTTGATTGATGCTATAAATTCTCCGCGCCCTTCAAGGTGGGACCGGAAATCAGAATGAACTTCGCGATTCTGACTTTCACTTCCGAAGCGGACGCAATTGGTGAGGATCGCCTTCAGCCGGTCAATGTCTGCGCTCGCCGCGCCAAATGCACGATCCATGCCAGCTTGGAGCATCCCACTGACGAAGAGATCATAACAGAGCTGTTTTTTCGGTGTCGAAGTCTGCTTTGCCCGTTCGTCCGCTCCCAGAGTGGTGCGTTGTTTTGTTCCCCAGCGCGCGGTGATGATACAGTCCCCGCCCGTTGGCCTTACAATAGGCTTTGAGGGTTTACCGGTCTCCCAATGTCATCCAATGGTTATCCATCGCGCTCTACGCGGTCACACGGCATCCGCTCGCTGTTCAGCATGTTTTCCAGCGATCTGGCCATCGATCTAGGCACCGCCAACACACTGGTCTTCGCGGCCGGCAAGGGCATCGTTGTCAACGAACCCTCCATCGTCGCCATTAACAAGAACACAGGCGAAGTGGAAGCCGTGGGCAAAGAGGCCAAGGAGATGCTGGGCCGCACCCCCGGCAACATCGTCGCCATCAAGCCCATGAAGGACGGCGTCATTGCCGACTTCAAGGTCACTGAGAAGATGCTCAACTACTTCATCCAGAAGGCCCACAACCGCAAGATGCTGGTGCATCCGCGTATCGTGATCGGCGTGCCTTCCGAGATTACGCAGGTAGAGAAGCGCGCGGTCGAGGACTCCGCTTATCGCGCCAAGGCCAGTGAGGTTTACCTGGTAGAACAGGCAATGGTCGCGGCTATCGGCGCCGGGCTTCCCATCACCGAACCGGGCGGCAACATGGTTGTGGACATCGGCGGCGGGACAACGGATATTGCGGTGATCTCGCTCTCCGGCATCGTCTATTCACGCTCGGTGCGCATGGCCGGCAATCAGATGGACGAGGCTATTACCAATTACCTCAAGCGCAAGTACAACCTGCTGATCGGCGAGCGCACCGCCGAGCTGATCAAGATCACCATCGGCTCGGCCTTCCCGCTGGACAAGCCACTGACCATGGAGATCAAGGGCCGCAACCTGATCGAGGGCGTTCCCAAGAGCATCGCCATTGATGACAGCGAGATTCGCGAGGCGCTGGGCGAGTGCATCGCCGTCATCATGAACGCCATCCGCGTGGCCTTGGAACGTACCCCGCCAGAGCTTTCGGCGGACATCAGCGATCGCGGCATTGTACTCACCGGCGGCGGCGCGCTGATCAAAAACCTCGACAAGCGCATCCGCGAAGAGACCGGCCTGCCCGTCTCGGTGGCAGACGATCCGTTGGCCTCTGTCGTTCTAGGCACCGGCAAGATGCTCTCGGACTTCCGCCTGTTGCGCAAGATCAAAATCGACTAACAGAAGTCAGTGATCAATCCAAATTAACAGCCCGATTGCGCAGGTCCAGCCTTGGAACCTGTGCAATCGGGCTGTTTTTCGTTTGCCTTCCGGTCTCTTCTACTGCGCGGTAAAGGTATATTCGTTGGAGGTGATGACGCCGTTGAAGTTGGTCCACAGGGTCGCGTAGACGGTTTCGCCGTTGACCGGCAGCCTGCCGGTGGTGACGGTGGTGGCCGTCGTCCAGCCGGATTGGTAGAGGTTGCCCGAAGCCGCGCCCGTGCTGCCCAGGGTGAGTTTGTACGCCGTGGCTCCGGCGACCGGCGACCAGGTGAAGCTCTGGCTGGCGGCGGCCAATGTGCCCGACGTGGGGCTGGCCAGCGTGGCCGGCGCAGCCGCGGTGAAGGTGGTATCGTTGTACCTCCAGACGCCGTTGAGGTTGGTCCAGAGGCGCGCGTAGATCGTTTCGCCGTTGACCGGCAGGCCGCTGGCAGTGACGGTGGTGGCCGTGGTGTGCGCGTCCAGCAGGTTGCCCGCGCCCAGGCTGGTGCCCAGGTAGAGGGTATAGCCTGTGGCCCCGGCGACCGTCGTCCAGGTGAAGGCCGGATTGGAGCCGGCTAGCGTTGTGCCTGCCGTGGGCGAGGTCAGCATGGCCGTCGTGGCTGGGTTCAGAACGTAATCGTTGTACAGCGCCCAACTGCCGTTGGAGTGCGAGTAGAGGCGAACGTAGATCGGCTCCCCGTTGGTGGGCAGGCCGGTGACGCTGGCCGAGGTGGCCGAGGTGGACGCGCCGGTGTAGAGGTCGTGCGAGCCGGCGCCGCTGCTGCCGATGTCCAGAATGTAGCTGCTGTTGCCGCTGCCCGCCGACCAGGTGAAGGTAGCGCTGGAAGTGGCGAGCGCGCTGCCCGGCGCGGGCGACAGGAGCGCGGCCAGCACCGGAGAGCCGCTGGTCGAGAAGGTGTAGTAGTTGCAGTACCAGATTCGATTGATGAACGAGCAGAGGCCTACGTAGAGGGTCTCGCCGTTGATGGGCAGGCTCACGGTGTCTGACGTTGTATTCCGGAGAGCGGGGGAGCGGTACAAGTTGTAGGAGGCTTGAGAGATGTCGCTGATGGAAAGCGCATACTCGCTCGCCCCGCTTCCGGGAGTCCACTGGAAGGTGACGCTGGAGCTGGTCAGCATCGAGCCGGGGGCGGGAGAAATCAGCATGGCCGGCGACGGCGGGCTGGGAATTCCTGCGATGGTGTTGATTGTGCCGCTGCTCACTTGGGTAACGCGATTGTTCTCAGTGTCTGAAAACAGAACCGCGGCCCCTGATACTGCCACGGCATCGGGCGTATCCAGAGACGCAGAGGTGGAGACGCCGCCGTCACCGCTGAAGCCTTCGCTACCGCTGCCAGCGATGGTGGTCAGATTGCCGCCAATGATGGAGCGAATGCGCTGATTATCGCTATCCGCGAGATAGACATCGCCGGAGCTATCTACAGCAACGCCACGTGGGTGCGCCAAGGCAGCCGTCGCCGCATTGCCGTCGCCAGTGAAGCCTTTCTCTCCTGTGCCGGCCAGTGTGCTGATGTTGCCGGTGGAATCCGTAACCATGCGCACGCGTTGATTGTGCGTGTCGCCGATATAAATGTTGAAGGCCGCATCCACCGCGACGCCGTAGGGCGAGTCGAGGCCCGCCAAGATGGCCGCGCCTCCATCGCCCGAAAAGAACTGCTCGCCATCACCCGCCACCGTGTTGATGGTCGCACCGGTTATCTCGCGGATGCGGTGGTTATTGGTGTCGGCGATATAAACATTTCCGTTTGAATCGACCGCAACAGCGGTGGGATTGTTCAGCGTTGCCAGCGTGGCCGCCGCACCGTCGCCTGAAAATCCTGCGGCTTCGGTGCCCGCGATTGTAGTGATGTTGCCGCTGGCCGCCCATACTTCGCGCACGGCGTTGTTGTGGGTGTCGGCAATGTAGAGGTTGCCGCTGGCGTCTACCGCAACGCCGGCGGGCGAATCGAGCAGCGCCGCCGTCGCCAGACCACCATCGCCGCCATACCCCTGCTCGCCGTCGCCGGCCACCGTCGTAATGATGCCGGACAAGTTCACCTTGCGGATCACATTCTGATCCGTATCGGCAATATACACATTACCGGCCGTGTCATAGGCCACTCCATGCGGACGGCCGAGCGGAACGCTGGTCGCCTCTACGCCGTTCGCTGGCGCGCTCTGTGCGGAAGAGGCTATACCTCCCACCGCAACCAGCACAGCCGCTGCGAAGAGCGTCCGCAGTATCCATATCTTCATCAAATTCTTGGTTTTCATCTCAATGATCTCCATCGACCTCTTCGCAACCATAAATGTTTCGATTTCTTACCACCTGCGCTCTAGTAGCAAGCCAGGGCGCTCGACAGCAGAACATACGGGGTAGCGTTATTCTGAACGATTTGAAGAGTGAGGGTGTCCCCAGCCGAGGCCGAAAAAGTGCTGGTGGACAGACACGAGCTTCTGGCACCTGTTGCGACTGTCACGCCACAGCTCATCGAGGTCGAATTATTGTTATGCAATACCGTGAATGTGACGGTATCTGTCCCAGATTCATAATAGTTGTATGCGCCCACCTTCAAAAATTGAACCGTGCAGGCCGCGGGCAATACAACAGCATTGAGGATTCCGCCACCGTCGAGTGTCTCGTTGTTCGAGTCGAGACTGACGGTCTGGTTGGGGGCCACGTAGTAAGTTGCCGTATCAACCGCATTGTCGAAAGTGGTCGTGTAGAGGAAACCTTCCGGTCCGGCTGGTCCTTGCGCGCCAGTCGCGCCGTTCGTACCGTTCGTACCATTCGTACCGTTCGTACCTGCGGCCCCCTGAGCACCGGTTGCGCCTTGTGGGCCTTGAAGTCCTTGCGGTCCTTGTGGGCCTTGTGGGCCTTGTGGTCCAGTTGAACCTGTCGCGCCTTGTGGAATGGTGAAATTGAGGATTGCAGCGCTGCTGTTGCCGGTGTTGGTTACGCTGGCATTCGATCCAGCCGCGCCGGTGGTTGTGCTTCCAATCGCAATCGTCGCCGCCGCGCCGTTTGTGCCATTTGTCCCTGCAGTCCCTTGCGGGCCTTGTGGGCCCTGTGCTCCATCCGCTCCAGCGGGTCCTGTTGGCCCAGCCGGCCCTTGCGAGACGATAGTAATGTCGAGATACGAAGCATGGCTCGTTTCGTCGTTCTCTTTCGAGTCGAGTACCAGATCGCCCGAGCTGGTGCTCAGAGCAATGCCGAAGTTGCTGGAGGGCGTAGTGACCCAGCCCTGTACCAGGGCGGTGATGTCGACGATGACGTACTGCTCCGCCGCAACCGGGGTGAATGAGGCTACCATCGAACCCAATGTCGGAATCGAGTTATAGGTCACCGCGGATTCGCTCCACGCGCTGTTCACCGGCAAAACGCTAACCAGGCCGGAGGTGTTGACCCGGTTCACATAGAGCTTGAGCGTCGCCGAACCGATCTGACCGGCCGTCGTGCCTGCCGGCAAGGCGGACAGATCGAACTGCAGCAGCGCCGTGCCATTGCTATTCACATATAGATTTGACAGACTGCCGTAATTGACCGCCGGGTGAGCGCTGTTTACATAGGTATCGCCCAGCACCACGCCCTCTGTCGCAAATGCCGCGCCCGTCGACAGAATGGCCAGCATCGCAGCCGCCATCCACTTCATGCTAAGACTCTTGCTCATTGTTTGTCTCCTTATCATTTAGCTGTTATCTTGCGTTGCTGGTGAAGACTTCTCTCAGAAAAAGCCTGCTGGTTAAGGTTCATGGTTGGCACTTTTTAATGGAGTGCCACCCGCCATGGAGTGCTCTAGCGGACAGCCCCCCCGCGTTGAGCAGCACCGGGACCGCGGCAAAGAAACCAAAATCTTCCAGTCCATTCTCGGCGAGGGCGATGCCGATCAGTTGGCCCGAAGAACCTGACGCGGCCAAGGCATAGTTGGAGCCGACACCGCTGCAAAAGCCCTGATTATTCGGACTCGCGGTGACATAATCCCCGGCGACAACCTGAGAGTCAAACTGGCAGTAGGCGATGCCCGAAGTGGCCACCGGCACGGTCTGTCCGGCATTATAGTACTGCTGTGAAGCGATGCCGTGGCCGCCAATCACGCCCTGATCCGGACCTGTAGCAATGCCGATCACCCCATGTGCCGTGCCCATGGGCGCATCGTTCACCTGTGCATAACCGCCCGTGTAAGGGGGGAGAGCGGCATTGTTAAATTGGGGGAAGGGAGTCGGGACGATCACCTCGACGCCAAACTCCGTGCAATTGCTGTTGCAGACAAAAGGAATGGTGGTTGGCGCCGCGGGTCCGGCCGGTCCAGTGGCGCCTTGCGGAATCGTGAAGTTGAGGACCGCCGCGCTCGTGGTCCCGGAGTTGGTCACGCTGGCGCTCGATCCTGCCGCGCCGGTGGTCGTTGATCCGATAGAGATTGTCGCAGCCGTGCCGTTCAATCCCGTTGCGCCCTGCGGCCCTTGTCGTCCGGCTGGTCCCTGCGGACCGGTTGCGCCCGTGGGTCCAGGCGTACCCGCCGCCAGCGCGACCAAGGTGAGGGAGGCTATAACTTGCGGAGGATTGGCCGTAAAGGTCAAAGGCCCAGTAGAAGTCGGGGAACTGACGAGCGTGACCACATCCCCGGCATTCAGCGTGAGGATGCCGTGGCCAACAATCTCCGTTGTACCTGTCGCCCGTCCAAAGGTCGTGTTGCTGGCAAGGCTGCCATTCACGGTTAGCCCCAGCGATCCTGCCACGTTGGCAAGAATGTCATAGTCGAAGGTGTAGCTTCCCGCCGCGGAGACCGTCACAGACCCGCCGGTGTTGAAGCTGAAACCGGAGTTGGTAATCACACTGCCAGGGGTGGCTATAAAGACCGAAACACCCGGTGGGATATAGAGAGGGATCTCGGTGCTCGCGATGGCGATATAGCTGGCCGGGGTAGTGCTTCCGCTGCCGGAGGTGGCAACCCAGGTGGTGGCGTCGGTTCCTGGCGTATCCACCCCCACCGTCGTTCCCGGTCCATTGGGCTGGATGGAAATGTAGGTGGTCGAGGAGTAGACCACCGCCGCACCGGCCGGATAGACCACGGTCGCCGAGTAGTTTCCACCGACAATCGGTCCGGCAGGTCCGGTAGCGCCCGTGGCTCCCGTTGCGCCGGTCGGCCCCTGCGCTCCTGTCGATCCCGTTGCGCCCTGCGGCCCTTGTGGTCCGGCCGGTCCCTGCGAGACCACGGTGATGTCCAGATGCGCGGCGTGGCTGGTCTCGTCATTCTCCTTGGAATCGAGCACCAGATCGCCCGCGCTGGTGGTCAGTGCGATCCCGAAGTTGCTCGACGGCGTCGCCACCCATCCCTGCACCAGCGTGGTGATGTCGATGACGATAAACTGCTGCGCCGTCGCAGGAGTGAACGAGGCGACCGCCGATCCCAGAGAAGGCATCGTCGCATAGGTCACCGAGGATTCGCTCCATGCGCTGGAGACCGGCGCCACATTGACCACGCCCGAGGCATTGACCCGGTTCACATACAACTTCAGCGATGCCGAACCGATCTGGTTGGCCGTCGTTCCCGCCGGAAGCGACGACAGATCGAACTGGAGCAGCGCCGTCCCATTGCCGTTCACATACAGGTTTGAGAGGCTGCCGTAGTTGACCAACGGGTGCGCGCTGTTCACATAGGCGTCGTCCACCACCACGCCCTCTGTCGCATAGGCCACACTTACCGGCAAAACAGCCAGCATTGCCGCAGTCATCCACTTGATTCCATTCGTACTCATTTTCGTCCTCAACAATCTACCTCCGGCTTTCACTTGTATTTGCTGACTTCCTCATGTACTACCTCATTCGCTTCCATTCCTGCATTCCAACTCACCATCTTCTGACCATCTTGCGGTCTGCTGAAATCCTTACTCGCAGTGGAGGGAGGTCGAGATGATCTCCTGCCCCAAGGGAAGAGACAATCCGAACGCCTGGAGTGAGATTGTGTCTCCTGCTTGCACCGGTACGTGGGCGCCGGTCTGACTTCCCGCCGCCGCTCCGGAGGTATTGTCGACGGTCATGCTGATCGCGGAGGAATGACCGTTTATCCAAAGCATGATCTCGATTTTGCCGCCAATTCCGAAGCGATTTGGAACCGCACTGACATTGGCATAGAGCGAATCGAATGTGCATGCCACTGGCATAGTAATGAGGGCTTGGCTGTAATCGATCCAATTACCGCCGACTGTCGCGTCTCCGCTGGCAGTCGGAGAGAAAAAGAACGACGTTACATTGGTTGGATTGAGAACGTTAGCCGCAAAGACCATGCTCTGCCCAGCCGGTCCGGCGGGACCAGTGGCTCCCGCTGGAACGGTAAAGTTGAGGACGGCCGCGCTGCTGGAACCGGAATTGGTCACGCTGGCGCTCGATCCCGCCGCGCCGGTGGTCGTGCTTCCGACAGAGATTGTCGCAGCCGTGCCGTTCAATCCCGTTGCGCCCTGCGGCCCTTGTGGTCCGGCTGGTCCTTGCGAGACCACGGTAATATCCAGATGCGCGGCGTGGCCGGTCTCGTCATTCTCCTTGGAATCGAGCACCAGATCGCCCGCGCTGGTGGTCAGTGCGATCCCGAAGTTGCTCGACGGCGTCGCCACCCATCCCTGCACCAGCGTGGTGATGTCGATGACGATAAACTGCTGCGCCGTCGCAGGAGTGAACGAGGCGACCGCCGATCCCAGAGAAGGCATCGTCGCATAGGTCACCGAGGATTCGCTCCATGCGCTGGAGACCGGCGCCACATTGACCACGCCCGAGGCATTGACCCGGTTCACATACAACTTCAGCGATGCCGAACCGATCTGGTTGGCCGTCGTTCCCGCCGGAAGCGACGACAGATCGAACTGGAGCAGCGCCGTCCCATTGCCGTTCACATACAGGTTCGAGAGGCTGCCGTAGTTGACCAACGGGTGCGCGCTGTTCACATAGGCGTCGCCCACCACCACGCCCTCTGTCGCATAGGCCACACTTACCGGAAGAACTGCCAGCATTGCCGCAGTCATCCACTTGATTCCATTCGTACTTATCTTCATTCCTTGATTCCTCACGGGGCCGCTATCAATTTTTATACTCGCTGTGCTTCGACCGAGTTCCGCCAATCTGAAAGAATCTATCGTAAGTACATTGAAAGGGCTATCCGCTGCCCCTGCAACCGCACACTCCTCTGGAACGAAGGCAATCATGCAAAAGCTTACACTCTACCGCCATCGCCCATTTGACCCAGAAATACTGGCGGACGCCGATTGAAAACCTGATTATTCTCCGGCGCGGGGAAGTGCTGCGCGCAAGATGTACTCTCGGAAGATGCGCCTCATTGTGAAAGGATGTTTTATTTTTTCCTGTTTCAAAGAAATTCATTCAAAAGGTGAACCGGACGAAAATATGCCTCGTCTCGAAGCGTCATGGCTTCTGTGAAATCTCTGATTGTGCGCCACAAAAGCTGGCGCTTTTCTACACAGTGCAGAGCCGCCTGGGAACAGTTTCGTTCCACCCGATCTCAATCGAGGTGCGGCAAGAGAGATGATTCCGACGGAGCCTTTGCTGCACAGGGGTGGGTGGCAGGTCATCGATCTTTCTTCCTTCACTCCAATGTCCTATGAAAGGCTGTGCCCCGTTCATCGCAGTTTTATCGCGATGAGCGGGCCGCGCAGTCTTGCCGTCCACTCCGATTCGATTTCAAGCACGCCTCGGACGCCGGTCGCGTAGTGATTGAAACTGCTCCATGGATAATCGCCGGGAGATACAACCAATCCGCGCTTCACAGGATTTCGATGAATGTAGCGTATCACTTCAGAGCGAGCCTCTTCCCCATGGACATTACTGTCATAATAGCGTTCTTGCCAGAACTTCTCGCGCTCCCCTCGCAGTTTGCGCGAAGTGATCTGCTTGAAGGCTTTGAGAAACTGTGCTACGAGAATCGATGGTGGCTCGTTGATGAGCAAATGAACGTGTTCGGGCATCAGAACGTATGCGTAGATTCTCGCCTGATGCCGCGCGCGAGTTACTTCCAGTACAGCCTCCACGGTCTTCTTGGTCTCCGGCATTTCAAGAAGTGGGAGACTGTGAAAGCAACTGAAGGTGATAAAGTGGAGCGATTCTGCTTCTTGAAACCGTTTCAGTCCGGACGGCATAACCCCATCCTAACCCGATTTTGAACTGGTCTCAAGACACTCGCCCGCTCATCACGATATAACTGTGATGAACGGGGCACAGCTTCGTATAACTCTCTATGGTTCTTGGGGGGATGACCGGGCCACCTGCCCAATGGAATCAGATTACCGCCTCACTCTCAGAACCAAACCGAAAAAGGAGGCCGCAGATCGATTTCTTATCTTAGCGCTTATGGGTGCGCCACCCTCCCACCTGCCCTCCCACCCTCATTGCTCGTTGAAGCTGTAGATGAGCCAACGACCGTTTTCCTTCTTCAATACATACACGAAGGGAAGTTGCCTTCTCTCAAAAATGAGGCGGGTGCGGATTGTCGCGAAATCGCCATTTTTATCATCCCGCACTGAACTTTCGCTAATATCCGTTCTCTGAAGGCCCCCCACACGGGCGGCAAGTCCGTTCTCTACACCAACAAAGGCCTCGTAGCTCACATTAGACATCAACGCCGGTGCTGTCAGATTGTAAGCCTTTTGGTAGTCCCTAGCGATCAACGCTTGGTTGAATGCAGCGAATACCTGCCTTGCTTTATGTATTTCCCAGAAGAGATGGGCAAAAATAGGCAGCGCTATAAAAAGCGCGACGACAACAACGGCGACGGTAGCTTTCTTCCACTTTGACCACTTCGGTCTCACTAGCTCAGTTTCACTCATTTGAGTTTTCTCCACGTCTTACATAAAACAATCCTGCAGATTGTCACTTTGTCCCCATCACTCCAGCTAAGGCCTTGTTCCTTCCGGAACTGGCGGCTGACTGTTCATTGCAGGAGTAACGAAGTGGTCCATTAAATTTGAGCCTAATGCACTGAGCGAGTCTGCCGTATCATCCAAGGCCTGTCCCAACTGGCTAAAATCGATATTGACCTCTCCTCCCACGCCCAAATTCACTCCGAATCCAATCTTCCAATCGGAATCGCTTCCTCCGCTTGCGTCTGTACTCGTCGAAGCATTTGCATGGCCGCCCTGACCGTCAACAGATGCGGTGGCTGATGCAGATTCAGAGGCTGGACCGACATTCACCTTGGCGGTGGCGCTCGCACTTGCACTCGGTCCACCAGAGGTAGAAAGTTGCGCGTGGACATTTCCCGATGCAGATATGGAGACCGGCCCCTTCCCAGCAGAGGCCTCCGCTGTGGCACTGGACTGAACCTTGGCCTCTGCCCCCCCTCCGCCCAATCCAGATTTGGCCTCAGCACCAATCAGCGTTCCTTGTACGTTGTAATGCGCAACACCCCACTTTCCTGATGAACCCGCTTGAATTCCAGCGGTCACCTTGACCTCGACCACATTTAGAAATTCCTTTATCAAGCCCCATAGCCCGTCATGCCCGTTCGGATCGGATTCGAGAAGTGAGTTGTTACGAACGTATGCATATAAATTGAGCGTTTGCGGATCACCAAAGGTGGCGTAGGGTACCGCCGTGGGCTTAGCGGCCCAATCCGGTGTCATGAACCTTCCTAGATTCGATGAAAGATATCTAGCCCCAAAGTAATCCAGCCCTGACTCTGCATCCCGTTCTTTGCCGGTGAAGTGGTGTTCGGTGGCATTGGCGCTGCCGGTGCAGGTGAGGCCGTCGCCGAAGGGGTAGCTGACGCAGGTCTCTTCCTGGTTGCCGCTGAGGGTGGTTTGCATGCGGTTGGTGCCGAGCCAGTCGGTGAGGTGGAAGTGATAGCCGGCCTTGGCCGCGCCGCCCGGTCCTTCATACGTGGCCAGCAGACGGCCTCCGCCGGCGAAGACGTTGCTGTGCGCCCATTGGCCCGCGGCGTTGATCTCCGAAAGCTGCTCGCCGCCCAGGCCGAGAATGTAACTGGCGGTGACCGCTCCACCCGCGCCGAGCTTGGCCACGCGGCGGCCCTCGGCGTCGTAGATGTACGCCGGAGCGCCGTTGAGCGTGGCGATGCGGTTCTCGGCGTCGTAGGTGTAGTGGTTGATATTGTCGTAGAGCAGGTTGCCGGCGGCGTCGTAGAGCCAGCCGTCGATGCGGTTGTTGTTGCCGGTGAAGGAGAGCTGGCCCTGCGTGGCGGTGGCGCTGCCGGAGCCTGTGGCGTTCTGCGCCCAGCGGTTGCCGTAGCGGTCGTAGGTCCAGCCAAGGGTGAGACCCGCGTCCACGCCTGCGCTGGCCGTGCCGCTGGTGAGGCGGTTCATCGCGTCATAGGTGTAAGTCCAGGCGCCCATCACCGAATCCGTCATCGCCAGCACGTCGCCGTCGGGCGCGTAGCTGGAGATGGACCAATTATAAAGCGGAGCGGCCTGGCCACCGGCAAGAGTGCCGGAGGGGGTTGAACTGGAGAAGGAGGGTTCGCTGGCAAAGATGGAGGAATTGGAAACCACATTGATGGCATACGTGTAATCCGTTTGCGTGCCGTCGCCGTTGGCGGTCATGGTCAGGTTGGCGCCGTTGGCTTGGAGGGTGACCAAGCCGTTGCTTGCGAGGGAGGGATTCATATTGTACATTAAGTGTATGCATTTAAACACGTTACAAATCTTAACAAAATAAATACACCCAATAGTACACCCATTGAGAACTGGCTTGAGATTTCCTTGCGGCGTACTCAGTACCGTCCGCATATATTTCTCTGTTTAGCGCCTCGAAAAAGTCCAATCCGATTTGGGTGGTGGTTTGCAAACTCGGCCGCTACTTTATCATGTAGCGCGCGCCACGTCCCTTGCCCGCCTGCTTAAGGTAGTGCTGCTCGGCGAGCTTTTTCAGATGCACCTTGATGGTGTTGCGGTTGGCACCTGTTGAATCTTCGATTTCCTTGACGGTGATCTCGCCACGCGTCTTCACCAACTCAAGGATCTGCCGGGAAAGGGCAGGCAGGGACGCGCGCAGCGCCTGCTCCTCCTTCATCTTCGCGGCGAGATTATCTTTCTGCTTCGCCATGGTCTTCAGGAAAAATACCAGCCAATGTTCCCAATTCTGCTCTTCCTCGCGGATGGTCTGCTGCGTGCGGCGTAGTGCAAGGTAATAGCTGTCCTTGTTGTGCTCGATGACGCTCTCCATCGAGGTGTAAGGAACATAGCCGTAGCCGGCGCGCATCAGCAGCAATGTCGTCAGCACTCGCGAGAGCCTGCCATTGCCGTCCTTGAATGGGTGAATCGCTAGAAATACGACAATGAAAATCCCGATCAGTATCAGGGGATGCTGGGTTTCCTCCTCGATGGACCGGTTGAACCAGTCCACGATCTCCTTCATCCAGCCAGGCGTTTCAAACGGTGTCGCGGTCTCGAACACGACGCCTAAGCTCTTTCCGTCCGGATCGAAGGCCTCGACATGGTTGGGCACTTTCTTGTATTCACCGCGATGCTCCTGGTCCTTGGCGCTGTATTTCAGCAGCACACCGTGCAGTTGCTTGATGTGGTTCTCCGTGGCCGTGATGGCCATATAGCCGTCGAAGATCATGTCCATGGCGTCGACGTAGCCTGCCACTTCCTCCTCGTCGCGGCTGGCGAAGGACTCGCTTCGCAGGCCGGAGAGCAGCTTTCCGACCTCCGCATCGCTGAGTTTGGCACCTTCTATACGCGTGGACGACCCCACGCTCTCAATGGTGGCGATTCGCCGCAGGCTCGTCAGCTTTTCGGGTGCAAGGGTTTCAATGACCTTCCAGCGCCCCTTGAACTCGTCGATTTCAGCGATGAGCTTGAGTATTTCCGGCGTAATGATGATGTTTTTAAACTCGGGCATTGATAATATCCATTGTCACCCATTTTTACCCAATTCCTGCTTGAAAGCAAATAAAATATACATTTATACCCATTTTTAGCCATTCGATATACGATTATAAGAACAAGGCTTGAAGCAGGTAATGCCAACGAAGTCGGCGGCTAAACTTGCCTCGGCGATAGGGTGGGGGCCAGGAACAAAACGGCACTCCACATGTCCGTCCGTTTCTCCTCGTGACACTCAGAAGGAGAAAGCGCCATAAACCACAGGATGCAGATTGCATTCCCTTAACGCCACGAAAACGTCTCTTGCGAAATGACTTGGCACCACAACTGACCAATGACCGAAAAACTACCAAAAGGATGGGTGAAGACGACGCTGGGTGAGGTTTGCGCCATGAATCCAGGCGCGCTGACAGCGGAATCGCTGCCGGATCACACTGAAGTCAGCTTCGTTCCGATGGCAGCCGTCGAAGAAGAAAGCGGCCGACTCGACGCGTCACAGACTAGACAACTCGGATCTGTCCGCAGAGGCTACACGCCGTTCCGTGAGAATGATGTTGTTTTTGCCAAGATCACTCCCTGCATGGAGAACGGGAAGATAGCGCTGGCAACTGGTTTGAAAAACGGTCTCGCTTACGGATCGACAGAGCTTTTTGTTTTCCGGCCATACAGCGGGCTACTTCCTCGATTCGTTCTTCATTTCCTGCTCCAACCATCGTTGCGGGAAGAGGCGGAACGGAGGATGACCGGGGCAAGCGGCCAAAAGCGCGTTCCGGCAAACTACCTTCTTGCCCGAGAGTTTTTGCTCCCGCCGACCAATGAACAAAAGCAAATTGTAGCAAAGTTGGATGCTGCCATTTCAAGATTGGAACGAGCAGAAATCGCTGCCCGGCGGGCACAACAACGGCTTAAGGGCTATCGTGCTGCCGTCTTACACGCTGCTGTCACCGGCCAGCTTACTCGCCCTTGGCGCGACGATCATAGGGGTGAGATCCAAATCGGCGAAGCTTTGTTGCAACGTCTCCTCACTGCCCGCCGCACCCGATGGGAGGAATCCGAGCTTGACCGGCTGCGTCTTGCAGGAAAAGAGCCGACCGACGATAAATGGAAATCGCGTTATCCGGCTCCTGCCTCACCCAGCACTGAAGACTTGCCTGAACTGCCTGAGAAATGGATATGGGTGAGCATCAGTCAATTGACAAGCCTGGTAACAAGCGGATCGCGCGGATGGAAGGACTACTATTCACCCGACGGCGCAATCTTCATCCGCTCTCAGGATATTCGAACAGACAAACTTGATCTGGGTGAAGTCGCACATGTTCGGCCGCCGGAGTCTTCCGAGGGAATGCGTACACAAATTCAACTGAGTGACCTCCTCGTCACAATAACAGGCGCGAACGTTGGAAAAGCTGCCGTGGTTCACGTCGAGCTGACTGAAGCTTATGTGAGTCAACATGTCGCGCTGATTAGATTTGTAGAAGCGCAACTTGCCCTATTTGCTCACATTTACATTACATCCCCGGACGACGGACGGAAACAATTGCTTGGGGCTGCTTACGGCGCTGGTAAGCCAGGTCTCAATTTGGAGACTCTGCGTGAACTGCCAATTCCGTTACCGCCGCTCGCCGAGCAACATGAAATCGTGCGCGAGGTTCAGAGCCGTCTTGCGGCGGCAGAACGACTTGAGGCAGCTTTGCAGCAACAACTTGCTCGGGCTACCAATGCATTCGTTCCCGCGAACCCGCCTTCAGCAATCTTGTTTTCCAGTTCCAGAGCGTACTCCAGCATTCTGCCTCGTGCGGTAAACATGTGGTGCCACAATTCACCGCCCAACCACTCCTTGGAAAGAACGACGCGCACATCCTTCGGCAGCCATTCCTCCTTTACCGCCTTCTCATATTGCTCCCACCTGTCTTTCGACTCCGGCTTTATAGTTTTCACATCGATGTAATAGACCACGCCGCTTTCAGCAGTGGCCCTGAAATCGATTGATTTGACGCAGCCGGGCAGGGGCGGCTCGTAGTCAAGGCTGCAAATTGTCTGGTTGGGATTTGCAAGTATAGCGCTTGCTATGCACAGCTCATTGTGCGCTTCATCGACAGCTCTAAAATATGAGGCTCCGTTCTTTAGTACAGTGTCAACTGCCGCCGCAAATCGACTCAGCAAACGCTGCCCTTGCCTGAATCGATCACCAGCCCCTGTGAACTCGGCCTCGTATGCCGCACGCACTTCCGCTGCATAGCTCTTGAGCCATTCGATGCGGTCATCCGCAAGAGGAGTGCCAGAAGACATTGTGACCTGCTCTCCACAGCTATTTGTTCACAAGAAGCACGGAGCCCTTCCCCAGGCTTCATCGTGATGGGTCATAGAGCCGGATCGTTGACACATTAGTGAGACCAACCGTGATCGTCTTGGGCTTTAGCCAACCTCAATTTCATCGACCAACTCAATTCCAAGGATATTCTTCAATGCCAGGAATTTCGAGGGCAGCTTCGCTTCGAGTGCAAGAATTGCCCGCGCACTCTGTGCAATACTGTCAGCCGCTTGCTGTGCCTCAAGCACGGCCCGGTATTTCACGCATTGGAAGATTCCCCTGACGATGTCAGCCTCATTCGACAGTGAGGACTTCACCTCCACGGCGATGCTGTCATGCCCATGCTGAAAAAACACATCGAGCACGTCGCCCGATTGCAAGTGTTCCTCGGTTTTTCCCGGGCCCGATGCTTGCTGGAAGCCCGACAACGCCCGGATTGTTCGCAACAAAGAACTTGAGTTTTCGATGTTGAGGGCTTTCGCCTCCGCCACCAAACGCCGCCGCCCGCGATTCTCTTGTAGCGCCCTCAGACCGCGCCTTTGCAATCGCCTTCGAGTAGTCCGCTTTTGCAGGGGCAAGCCCGAATGCCCGGAGAACGGCCGACCAATTGCGATACGCGAACACCTTTTCCAATTCGAGATTCACCAGCCTGCGCTGCTCTTTTCGCGGCAGCTTGCGGAACTCCTCTTTCTTGGTGATAAACCAGCCGATGCCTTTGCCCGGCATCCTGTCCCGCTTGTTTATGACCAGACATTGGATAGGCGGAATCGTCTCCTTCCAGTCCTTTGACAGGGACTCAAGCGCCGTGCCCACGTATCCCAAAACGTAGTCGAGATTGCGTTCATTCGCCATCCCAAGCTCCGGCGCAAGATCCGAGTAATACAGGGTCACACTTTGCGATGCCTGCCTGACCAGCAAGGGAAGGGCGGCTCGCGCCCGCACTTGATACAACTTGTCCCCGGCCAGATACTTTGCAATCGATTCTGCGCTTTTCGCCATCTGCGGCGCTCCTCTCCTTATGGGCTACAATTCTAAATGCCGGCCCCAGAGTTATCGGGAACCACTGGTACGGGTCGATGTGTTCGGAGACCTGTTCAACCCGTTCAAGGATGTGCTTGCGCTTCCCTTCATCTATCGACACCCGGTAGAATTGCCGGCCGTCTGGGGCCTTGATGACCGCAACCGTTAGATTGCCGCCGACGTTTGCCTTCGGTTCTGGTCCTTGATCCGTTTTCAGGATCTGGAGCATTTGTTGGGAATGCGCGGCAGGCTGGAAGCAAGAAAGAAGCAAGTGTACGTCGGCCTCATTGTTGAAGAGCAGTCCGCTCGTGTCCTCATTCTGCAATCTGGCTTCAAGTGCATGGAGGCGAGCAGCCCTGACCTGGAGCGGATTCGCCACGAGTTGGTGCTGGTGCTGGGCATCGCGCATTGGCGGGTCGGTAAACTCAACGAAGATGCCGTTCTGGACGGCCACTTTGACCACCTGCCGTTTCCAATCGTCGCCGCCAGAGCAGGCGATGCGCGATCCGTATTTTTGGACGGCCATCTCCAGTCCAAAAACGATTGCGGCCTCGTTCTGATTGAGCACGGTCACGCGCCGCCCGCGGTCGATGACGGCCAGCTTTCCGTTGAGCGTGTACGAGACATCCCCAGTGGTCCGGTTAATCGTCCATATCCGGGCCGTGGCAATCTGTCCAGCAAGGTTCTTCGTTGTTGCCCTGCTCAACATACACCAAAACAGAAAGCTCACTCAAAACACCGAAGATCTGCATGGAAGCGCCCGATGGGCGAACGCGACAGAGATAGGACAGTCTGGCCTGACCAATCAAAAGCACGGCGTCTATATCGGGGCGTGGCAGGACGAAAAGACGGAGCGTCTCGAATACCTGAAACACGCTGGACCAGAGCACATTCTGGCCTTCGCGCCGACACGATCCGGCAAGGGCGTCGGCCTCGTGATTCCGACACTCTTAGCATGGCAGGAAAGCGCGGTGATCTTCGACATTAAAGGAGAGAACTGGGACCGAACCGCTGGCTATCGTGTAGCCGCTGGCCAGGTCTGCTTTCGCTTTGCGCCAGTTGAAGAGCATAGCGCGCGTTTCAATCCGTTGGCCGAAGTGCGCATTGGAACGTTGCGCGAGGTATCCGACGCGCAGAACATCGCGGAGATGCTGTGCAGAAGCGGCAAAGAAAGCACCCACGACGAGCACTGGATCAAGTCGGCAACCCGATGGTCCATCAACTTGTGATCTGCACTGCAATTCTTCTCGTTTACATACTTATGCTCTTGATGGTCTACCCATTCGCCAAAGTCGCGAGCTACAAGCCCAATCCGCAGCCCTCGACGACAACGCGCATAGAGCTGACCCTGAGCACTCGCGTCCGCTGGCCTCTTATCCCCACGAGAGGACTGGGGCGTCCACAACGCAAACCTTCATTTTCGACGGCGAACTGGCGAATACGGTCACCGATTTCCTTGCTGATTTCAAATCGCCAAGTCTCTCCGATCTCAAGCCGTTTCAGGAGCGCGCCGACGACAGAATTGCCGATGTCATCATCACAACTCACCACGCAAACACGATGCGTCAACTGACGCTTCTCGGCCCTGACGCCGAGGAGGTCTCGTCCTATCTGGTGTTTTGCTTCAAGTACCAGCTTGCATCCGGTCCGAAGGAACTGAGCAACGAGCACGTCACGTCCTCCCGTTAGCTTTGGACTCCAACCTCAACCCAACCAAGAAAGGACATCACTCAAATGGCCCGTTCAGTCAATCTGACCATTCTGCTCGGCAACGTCGGCGCCGATCCCGAGATCAGGTACACCTCCAATGGAACTCCCGTAGCTCGCTTTTCGCTAGCCACAAACAGCCAGTACACAGACACCAGCACCGGAGAACTGAAGGAGATTACGTCCTGGCACAACCTGGTTATGTACGGCAAGAAGCCGGCCGAGGTGATCCAGAAGTACATCAAGAAGGGCAATCCGCTTCACGTGGTCGGTCACATTGCCTATCGGACATGGACCGATAACGACAAGGTGAAACACCACCATACCGCAATCGTCATCGACACCTTCACCCTGCTGGGACGACCGACATTCCAGACCGGCGAATCCTCGCCAGATCCAGAGGGCGGCGACAGCACGGTCGTCGTGGATGCCGACCAAAGTTCCGAACTCCATGATGGCAATCCATTCTAGTTGCCATTCACGAAGAGCAATGGAGCTGCGGCCCTTGTCCTTTCGTAACCACACGGCAAGGAACAGTAACTGAATGAGCAGCAGGATCTTGTTCGTAGCGAGCTGCTCAAGTCCATCCAAGCCGAGGAGCGCACTGCGACCACAGACGAACAGAATCGAATTGCTCAGTACATCGACTTCGGCGGCCCGCCTGCACACCGCTTTGGACTATGAAAGTCCCTACGAGGCAAAGCTCAAAGAGTATGAGCAGCGTTTGGCCGTGATCGACAAGGAGTTGCTTGGTAAGACGGAAGAGGTCGAGGAGCTTGTCGATGCAGAGACGGAAGAACTGCCGTCTGGAAAGAGCCTGTCGGCCGAGCGTGAATCCGTGGAAAGCGAAGAACGAGTTCCCGAGGAACCCGTCGAAGACCGATTTCCAACTCAGGTTGGCGTCGATGACGCCCTCGGCGAAGCCGTCGAAGTACCCGCGAAGCAGGCCCCGCGCTTCAAGAGAAGGCAATCAGGCGGACTCGAACGCTAGGTGGGCCAATACTGAAATCCGCCGGGAAGGGCTGCTCTTCGCAGCCCAGGCGAGCGGCCTTCGGAAGCATATCCACCGCCGTGGCCAATTGATTTCTCCATAAACGAGGGAACAAGGGTTGGCGGAGGAACGTCTGTGCCGACGGGTGTTCATTCCGGCGCTATGCTGAGTGGTGTTTTCTGCGACCAAATCCGTTGTCGTGCACCCATCTCATTGTCGTGCAAAATGGCATTACAGGGGCAAATTGGATGGACAATACGAACAGATTGGACAGCGCGAAATAACTGTAAATCGTTTATATGATTTCATTTACGAGAATAATCAAAAAGATATGAAAAGTCTTGGCGGAGAGGGAGGGATTCGAACCCCCGATAGCCTTGCGACTATGTCTGATTTCGAGTCAGAATTTAGACGTTTTGCAGCGTGCTGCAATTCGACGCATTTGGTGGAATATCCTCTTTATATACAACAGATACGTGACATCTAAGGTTTGCAGTGCGTCGCAGAAAACTGCTGAAAAGTACGCAACCAACAGCCACCACTACAGCCACCAAAATTGATCTGCTTTTTGTGCAGGCGTGTCGGTCTGATGCCCACCCTTGAGGAGATGCGACCGAAGTCTGCTGGCGGTCAGCCTCGCGCGGCTTGTAGGAAACTGATGGCATTGGAAGGGGCATCAAAGCAGCTCTTGAAAGGAATCTGCCTTGATCTTGAACCTGTGATATTGCGCCCAGTCGTCTTTAATCCGGTCTGCGGAAGCGACATCGAGAATGCCAGCTCGGATGAGACTGACCATCAGGTCTGCCGTTCTCACGACTTCCAGCTTGGCCCCGACTTCGCGGATTGCTCGCTTGACCGCCCGGTTGTCGTCAATCGCGATGGCATACCGGCGCCTGATGGCAACGGCAATGGCCGAACACTCTCCGGCCCCGAGTTGCTGCCCCGGCCCCAGTTTCAGAAAGAGCGCCACTTCTTCAGGATCGACGACAGAGCAAGTGTCGAGCAGTCCAGAAGCAACGGCCGCTTGATAACGCTCCTGCTGCTCCGGGTAACTGCTGGTGATTTCGGCTCCGACGTGGTCCGTCGCAAGAAACCGCTTCGGGTGGCGACCTATCAGGTCCATCCGGTCGATGCGAAGAAAATTGATGAGGACGGATGTATCCGCCACGACAATTGCAGATGTCATCCGCCCCTCTTCCGCTACTCTCCTCGCGCCACTTCGGCGAGTTCTATCAATTCACCAGCCGGCACCTGGAGCTTACCGGCAATCTCGCGAAGTCGTCCTTGTGAAATCTCTTCGCGGCGATAAGCCTCAACACCAAGCCATGCGATTTGGCTTCTCAATTCTTGCTCGCGTTCTTCCGCGGGGATCTCGTCCTCATTCCATCCTTGGAATTTCAGCAGCTTAGTGAAACTCTTCCCAGAATCCTTTTGTTCAATCAGAGCATTGGTGTCGGCAGAGCCTAGATGTCCCAGGCTCTTTAGGCGCCAAACCGCCGCTTCGTAACTAACGCCAAAATGCCTGGCGATCATGGCAACATCCTGATACGTGATCGCCTGAGAACCTGGGCGCGGGCGAATCTCGATCTCGCTTTGACGATCATTCGCAACATCGTAAACGATCTGCGCTTGTCGGCTTGGCCGTCCCTTGTCGAGTTGGCGCAATTGATCTTCCACGCCGTCTGCCGGCATCAAAAATGACGCGGCGAATGCGTTCGCGCGTTTCTCTACAAGTTCGCTCGCGTTGCTCTGCTGGGTCAGGCGGACCGCTTCGCTGCGGTCAAACAGCGCGTGTCCGTATTCATGGGCATAGGAAAACCTCCGTCGAACCGGAGCGTGCCCACTATTGATGAGAATTGCAAGTCCATCATTCTTGTCGTTCAAGAAAAGCCCCGACATATCGTCGGGAAGGCTGCACGCTGCTACCCAAATCCCCAGTCCTCCAATCAGGCTGGCGATGTTGCCAACTGGCGCGTTACCAAGACCAAGGCGGCGGCGCTCTTCCCGCGCTGCGGTATCGCCTTGGCGGATGGCCTCGCTGGGCGAGCTGATCCTCACATCTTTATTCGGAAGGTTCTCCTCGAACTCACCTCCCAATATCCGGCGCAGCATAGCTCCCTCATGACAAAGATCACGCACGTCTTCGATCGTCTGCATAATCTCGTCAGAAATGCTGGCCTGTTGTAGAGCGCGCATCCGTACGACAGCGAAATCCTCGGCCAGTTCAGCACTCAGGAGTGACCCCGGCGAGACGCGGTAGAGGTCCGCAAGCCGGGTCAATTCCAGGGTGGACACCTCCCGATTGCCCGACTCAATATTGGTTACGGCGGTACGTGGAAGATTCAGAACTTCGGCGACCTGTACCTGGCTTAAGCCGCGCCGTTCGCGAGCGGCGCGCAGATTGTTCCCAAGCTGGACCGCATTAAGCATATTAACCCCTCCTGAATCAGCATCTTGCAAAATACTTCAACCCAGCGCAAGAGCATCCGGTTGCGCTGGTAGAAGACCATCTCTGGTTAGAATATGACACATTTCGGCAAAAATATCCACAGATGTCCGATTTTTATTGATTTCCAAAATCGGACATGGTATGTATGGTTTATCCACTGGCGTAGCCAGGAAGGGAGATGGACTTGAAACCACGTAATCAATCGTCGAACCTTGATGGCCGTCGTCGCAATGAAAACGGCGAGATTGACAGGAAGCATGGCAATACCTTGATCGGCACTCTGCGGGAAACCTATGGAGAGGACTTCGCAGCGGGCCGGCGCGCCGACATGAAACTGAGCACGCTACTTCGCGAGAACGATGTCGATTCACTCAGCGAATATCGGAGAAAAATCGACTAAGCAGCAGGAGAATGTGTATGGCCACAAAAACCTATACTCTCGAATTCGGAGGCTACTGGCTACAATCCGCCATCAGCGGAATGCCCAGCGGTTCTGGCATTTATGGTGTCTATGCTTGCACGCATGACGTGTACCAGAATCGAGTCCTCCTTCAGCGGTTGCTTTACATTGGAGAAGCAGCAGATCTTCGCGGTCGAATTGCCAACCATGAAAAGTGGAGTGAATGGCAGCGGCAGCTCAGAATCGGCGAGGTACTATGCCTGAATACTGCACTGATTGCGGGCCAATCTGACCGCCAGCGCGCAGAGGCAGCGGTGATCTTCAAGCACAAGCCTTCCTGCAATACAGAGTATCGGAATAGCTTTCCGTTCGATACCACCACAGTCGCCACCGTCGGGTGCAATGCGCTGTTGGAGCCTTTCTTTACAACGCTATGCACAGAAAATCAGAATGCTGCGCTCTTTGCAAGACGGTGGTGACTCAGAAGCAAGAGTCTCCCTCAATCTGCTTGTCTTGGTTAAGAAATGAAGAAGATCTCGAACGCGACAATCGTCGGCCAGCAGGGCATAAATCTGATCGAACGCATTGCGCTCGATATTGGATTTGCCTGGAACGCTACCAACCTAGATGCAGGTATTGACGGATACATCGAGATTCGTGACTCTGCTACAAGTCAAGCCACCAATTGCATTATTCAGGTTCAAAGCAAGGCTACAGAGCAGCCTTTTGAGGCTGAGACATCGGCAAGCTTCGAGTTCCGGTGCGATTCAAGAGACCTTGAGTATTGGTTGACGGGAAATGCGCCTGTCATCTTGATTCGCTCTCGACCCAAAAGTGATGAAGCCTATTGGGTCTCGATCAAAGACTATTTTCGAGATATTAAAACAAAAAAGTCCGGCAAGATTGTATTCGACAAGATCAGAGATCGATTCGATACCAAGGCGAAGGACGCGTTAATTCGACTCGCCACTCCATCCGATTCAGGTCTGTATTTAGGAACAAGCCCCAAGCAGGAAATCATCTATACAAATCTTCTTGAAATCGCGCCGCTTCCAGAGCACTACTTTGTTGCCCAAACGGATTATCGTACAGCCGGGGAACTCTTCGCAGCACTTCGTGAAATGACAACGAATGTGCGGGGAGAATGGTTGTTAAACAACAAGACGCTGATGTCATTTCATAATTTACGCAATCAACCTTGGAGCAACATCTGTGATATAGGAACCTGCGATGAACTGGACACCGTCGAATGGGGAAATTCGGTCGATCCAGCACGCCAACGACTTTTTGTACAACTTTTGAATGCCTGTCTGAAAGAAAAACTGTATCCGAAAGGCATCAAGTTTTCACGCGACAATGGCTTCTACTACTTTCGCGCGACACAAGATTTGTCTGAAAAGGAATACGCATATCAAAGTCGAGAAAACAAGACTTCTCGCGCAGTTTTCAAGGGCTATCCCAAGAAAAGTGATCACACCAAAATGCTGTACTATCGCCACTCCGCGTTTGAGGGTCGGTTTGTTCGTTATGAGAATCAATGGTACTTGCAAGTGACCCCAAACTACTACTTTAGCTGGGATGGAGAAAGGCCGTCACGGTATACGCCCGACCTGCTCTCGGGAATTAAACGGCTTGAAAATAACCAAGCCGTGCACGGGCAGGTTGTGATGTGGGCAAATGTCCTAACGGAGCGAAGCCTCTTTGATAGAGGACCCACGTTTCTTGATTTTGTATCCCTTCTCCAATTTCCACTGGACTCCGGACTTGATGATGCTTCTTGGTTGAAACACGAAGATGCTGAGAAGCGTCAAGCACTTGAAATATCGGCGGACAATAACGGTCAGCAGAGGCTTCTATGAAGATATGCTTTTTCGAAGAACCAGAACTGGAGTTCGGCTCAGGGCGTCAAATCGACATCCGCTTCGGCATTATGAATCATGGCCCACTTGATTTCAGTTCTCCGCTTGCACCGAAGCAGGTAAATCTCGGGATCGTCGGTAGCACAGAATCAGTTGAAGGCGTGAGGCAATGGTTCGAACGATGCCGCGTGGAGATACCTGCTAAGCGAAACAAAGCGCATCCAGACAGGCAAAGCAACCAGCCTAATCTTTTTCCACGCTTTCCAGGGTACTCCGGCGAGATAGCCTTTCAGAGTTCACTCATTATGGCAGACGCGCTGTGTCGTGACTTGCAGAAAAGTGCAATTTCTTTGATTTCGAAACTGCCGAGCAGAACAGAGAGAATTGGGCGATCTGTTGACCTCTTTACTGAGGAGATACGCTACCTTGCACAGAATACTCCCGCCAAGGTTATTGTTTGTGCTGTTCCATTAGAGCTTTTGGAGGCAATGGGGCCAAATGAGGTTGAAGACGAGAGTAATAATGAAGAAGCAACTCCTGACATTGCCGACACGCAGGCTGATTTTCATGACATGCTAAAGGCGCGTGCTATGCAGCAATACAGGAAGCCGATTCAGGTTATTCTTCCGTCCACGTATGACGAATCAAAGCATCGAAAACAAAGCAAAGCCGGACGGCGTCAGGAGCTTCAGGATGAAGCAACAAGAGCGTGGAATATTCATACAGCTCTTTATTATAAGGCTGAAGGGGTGCCTTGGCGCCTCCCGCGAGAGAGCACTGATCTTACAGTGTGCTATGTCGGGGTAAGCTTCTATCGTAGTCTTGACAAAACCTCTTTACTCACCAGTGTTGCACAAGTGTTTAACGAGCGGGGCGAAGGTGTTGTGGTGCGCGGCGGTACCGCAACGATCTCGAAGGAGGACTTGCAGGCACATCTACCAGAAGAGCACGCCTATAACCTGTTGCGCGATGCTCTCTCCAGCTACCGCGATACACATCGGACATTTCCAGCACGGCTAGTTATGCATAAGAGTTCACGTTTCGATGACGCGGAGCGTTGCGGTTTTGAAGCGGCGCTTCAGGAAAAGGGAATTTCGACTCACGACTTCCTCTGGATTTCCAAAACGACCTGTAGATTGTATAGGGCGGGGCAATATCCACCGCTACGAGGCACGCTGCTCATGCTCGACGATAGAGAAATGGTCTTATACACTCGCGGTAGTGTAGAGTTCTTTCGAACATATCCAGGCAAGTATGTGCCCGCTCCCTTGCGTTTGGTATGCGATAGTTCGGAGCAGACTCAAAGATTCCTGGCACATGAAGTGTTGTCGCTGAGCAAAATGAACTGGAACAACACGCAATTTGACGGCGCAGAACCTGTGACGCTTAGAGCATCACGAAAGTGCAGCGAAGTCCTTCGCTATTGTTCAGAAGGATTGCCAATTGAACCGCGATACAGCTTCTATATGTAGCACCAGGCTCCCGTAGGAGCCTGGCCAATATGGTTAGAATCGTTCAGGTTACCGTCCTCTATCGACTGATTGCCTTCTCCTGAAGCGCGGGGTTTGCTTCGCGGGCACTTCGAGGGCTTCGCCTGGGGCATCATCGACGGCGACCTGGGCTGGGGATTTGTCTTCGACGATCTCAGCGCGAACGATTTCGTTGTTGTCCGTGATTTCTTGATCGACCGAAAGGGTCTTTGAAGACGAAAGTTCCTCGGTTTCAGCATCGACAAGTTCCTCGACCTCTTCCGTCTTGCCGAGCAGTTCCTTGTCGATCTCCGCGAGACGCTGCTCGTACTCTTTGAGCTTCGTCTCGTAGGGGCTTTGGTAGCCGAGCGCGGTGTGCAGGCGGGCCAGCGTTGCCTCGTTTCCCTGGATGGTGGCTTCCGTTTCGAGGATCTTCGACGGCAGGTCGCCGCCGCGGCGCAGGACGGAAGTGAGCAGGGATTGGGCTGAAGGCAAACCCATGTGGGCTTCCGGGCGCGGCACATCGAACCACTCGCCGGCCAGGTTGTAGCGGACGGCCGTGATGTCCGTGATGGTGCCGAGTTCATCCTTGATGAGGGCGTCGCTGACCGCGAGGGGAATGTCGAGGCCGTTGACGGTGAGCTGCGATGTACTGTCGAGGGTCACCGTGCGCAGGTATTCATTGGCGTCTTTGAGTTTGGTGAATTCAAGCCCGTTGAAGCGCACCTGGAGACTGAGGAGCTTGCCTTCGTCGTCGCGGCGTTCGTGCGACTTGAAAGTCTCGCTGGCCTTCTTGAGTTGGGGCAGCCTGTCTTGGAGATGCGCGATCCGGTACTCGACGTTGAGCAGTTGCTGGCGGTTGTTGTAGTGGTCCAGCCGGTTGGAGCGGGCAAGCAGGGTCAGGTTCTTGATCTCGTACTCCAGCTTGATCTTTTCGAGCGCAAGCGGGTTGCCGGTAGCCTGGGCCTTGGCCAGAGCGAATATCTGAGGACTCAACCGCGTCTCGCCGGCAATGTCCTCGATCTTTCGGCCCATGCGGCCGCCAGATTTGAACTGCGACAGAAAGGTCTGCTTGCGCTCCAGAAGCTGGGCGCGTTGAAGATCGTGCGCCTTGGGCGACGCAACGTCGCGCGGCTCCGAGATCATCCGATAGAACTCGACTTCGGAGAAGGTGTTGCCGGAACGGCGTATCCGTCCGTGACGTTGCTCCAACTGGTCGGGCCGCTGGGGAAGGTCGAGGTCGATCAGAGCCTTGAGGCGGGTCTGAATGTTGACTCCGATGCCGCATTTTTCCGTGGTGCCGAGCAAAACGCGAACGCGGCCCGCGCGCATGGCCTGTTGAAGGCCGAAGAATTCTTTGCCCTTCTTGTAGTCGTGAACGATGGCAACCTGCTCTCTGGGCACTCCGGCGGCGATGAGCTTCTTCTTCATGTCCTCGAAGAGATTGAATTCGCCGCGCTGGTAGCGGTCGGCAAAGATAATGACGGTCCCGCGTTCGGCTTCCGTGCGGCGCAAGACATCGAGCGTGGTGCGCACGGCGGTATTGGCTTTGCTGTCGGGATCGTCTGGGCAGGTTGGATCGTAAAGGCGGGCATCGAGCGAGATGGCGCAGGCGTCGGAGTCGAGTTTGAGCCAGTTGTCTTCTGTTGGGTCAGGCCGCTCTGGATCGCTCATTGGAAGGCTCAGCAGTTCGCCGCGCTCGGCGATGCTCTGGAGCAATGGCTCCTGGGCCGGAGTCACTTTGACGAGCATGTCTTTGCGGACGGCTTTGGGCAGAGTGATGTAGCCAGCTTCCTCGGCCTCGTCCTGCATCATTACGTCGGCAAACTGGGACCAGATGGACTGGAGTTCCGGGAACATTGACGTAGTTTGCCAGCGCGGTCTTCGGCTTGATGGTGACGCCATCGGTGGCGTACTCCATGCGCGTGACCGGCTCGGCGAAGTTGGCCGCCCAGTCGTCGAAATTGTTGATGGCGCACTTATTGAGGATGTCGCGGGCCAGGTATCGCGTCATCACGAATTGTTCGCCGAGTGTGTTCGTGATCGGCGTGGCGGTGGTGAAGATTACGCCTGCGCCGTTGTGCGTCTCCTGCATGAACTCGATCTTGGCGAGGATGCGTTGTGCCCGCTGGGACTCGCGGGTGCTGATACCGGCGATGTTCCCCATCTTTGTGACGATGGCCAGAGCCTTGTATGCGTGGGCTTCATCGACAAAGAGACGATCCACTCCCAAGATCGTCGAAGTAGATGGTGTCGTCCTTCCGGCCCTGGGAAAGCTCCTTCAGCTTCTCCTTGTACTTCTGAATCTTGTTCTCGATCTGGCGCGTGGTCCGCTTCTCCGCTCTGGTCTTGGTGCGACCGTTTTCAGAGCCTTCGCGCAGCAGGTCTTTCATCTCTTGCATCTGAGCGTTGACGGTCTTCGCTTCCCGCTCGGGCGAGATGGGGAGCATATCGAACTGGGAATGGGGAACGATGACGGCATCCCATTCGTTGGTGGCGACTCGGCTGAAGAGGCGCTTCCGGCTGAGTGGCGAATCGAAGTCTCGTTCGGTGACGGCCAGGACGTTGGCGGAAGGATAGGCTTTCTTGAACTCCTCGCGCCATTGCTGAATCATGTTGTTCGGGACGACATAGAGGTTCTTGCGGGAGATTCCGATTCGGCGCGACTCCATGCCGGCAATAATCACGGAGAGGGATTTCCCGGAGCCGACGAAGTGGTCGAGGAGGGCGCGGCCTTCGACCATGACGCGCCATGCTCCCCGCATCTGATATGGCCGCGGAACGATGGTGGGATTCAGCCCTGGGAACGACAGGTGCCCGCCGTCGTAGATGCGGAGGCGGTTGGCGTTGAAGGTTTCGTTGTAGATGCGCTCGATCTGCGGATGAATGTCGGCCTGCTTGTCGTCTTTGATCCATTCGGTAAAGGCATCTTTGATCTCGCGCAGTCTGGCGCGCGCAGCGATCGTTCGTACCGTGTCGATGACCGGCTTGCCATCGGCATTGTTCTCATAGAGCGTCGGCTCCTGAAGGTTGAGACCGTATTCGAGGAGCTTGTGCCCGGACATTCCTCCGCCCGCCCACTTGTGCGTCAGCTCGAACGTGTTGTAGCAGGAAGGCAGATCGACGCTCCAGCGGCCATTGATGTCTCTGGTGATGGACGGTGCGCGGTCGCCGGATGCTGGGCGTTGCTCGGCCAGATGCCGGTTGAGAAACGCGATGTACACCTCGGTGGGAACCCAGGTCTGCCCAAGGCGCACGTCGATGTCGATGAAGGGAACGATCTCGGGCTGGACAGCTTCGAGCGCCTTGACGTTCCGCTCATAGGCCGGGTCGAGCAGCGTGGCGCCTTGAGCGTCTTTCAGTTTCTGCCGCACGTTGCCGGATAGGTACTCGTCGGCTGTCTGGTATTGCTGTGAGTTCGGCTCCTTGTAGATCAGGTCGGCGGCGACAAGCTGGCCAATGACTTCTGGCTCCGGTTTGTCGAGGAGACGAGACATCAGGCCGGTGTCCAATCGGCCGCATTCGGCCAGCACCTGGAGCATGGCGGCTTTTGGATCGCTGGGAAGCTCACGCAGCGGTTCGTAGGGACGGATCGTGCGCTTGGTAAAGATGTCGGCGAGCGAGATTCTCGAAGTCTCTGGATCGACGTTTTCGAGCGCCGTCAAGAGCGGATACTCAGGGTCATCTTCAAAGACTTTGGCCGTGCTGACATTGTTGAGCGGGCCAAAGTTCGCGCGATAGCTTTCGTAGTGCTGTAGGAGTTGCTCCTGGCATTCCGCGAGCTGGCCTTCATTCGCGGATTGGAGTTGAAGCCGGATCACTTCCTTCAACGAGTCCCTGAGCGCAACGAGCGATTTCAGTTGAAAGAGGACGCGCCCACTCGACAATGCGCGTGGGAGCGGAGTCCGTGCGCCGTTGTCGTTGAACCAGACGGTGCCTTCGTCGATGAAGTACGAATGATTCTTGATCGTGTTAGGAGCGGGAACAAGCGAGGATGCACTTCGGCTGTTCCGCGAATCCTTGGAGACAGACGGATCGTAGGGTGTGAAGATATTTTCCGGTAAGGTGTCGATGGCTTTTTGCAGGCGATCCGTGATGCTGAGATCGTCTTCAAAGGGCTTGAGCGTGTAGTCCTTCCGCCCGTACATCCGGCTTTCCGCACTGTGAACTCCGAGGACCATCTCAGGATGCTCGTCGAAGTATGCGTTGTAGTTCACCGCTGCCGGGTCGCCATAGCCCGGAACTATGTGCGATACGCTGTCGATCCAGACCGGGTGCTCCGGTTGGGGTTCGTTGGGAAGCCGCTTGCGGAAAAACAGTATGTCGGTGGTAACGGCCGTGTTGGCGTTTTTCTGAAAGGTGTCGTCGGGCAGCCGAATTGCCGCGACGAGATCGGCCCTGGCGGCCATCGCGCGGCGGGCGCGCACGTCGAGAGAATCGAGCGTGTAGTGCGAGCTGATGCAGACGGCGATCCCGCCCGGCTTGAGCTTGTCGAGAGACTTGACGAGGAAATAGTTGTGAAGGGAGAGCTTTGGGTCGGAGTATTCGGGATCGGCAATCTTGATGTCGGCGAATGGAGGATTGCCGATCACCATGTCGAAGGAGTTGTTCGGCAGCCGGGTGTCTTCAAAGGGCTGGACGAGAATTTTGGCGTCCGGATAGAGCATGGAAGCGAGCGCCCCGCTGAGGGGGTTCTTTTCGACCCCGAAGAGTTCGGACTCATGGAGAAGCTGGTCGGGAATGCGGGCAAAGAAGTTGCCAACTCCCATGCCCGGTTCGAGGATGCGCCCGCCGGCGAAGCCAAGGCGGTTTGCCGCCGCCCACATCTGGTCCACGACCTCAATGGCGGTGTAGTGGGTGTTGAGGGATGTTTCCTTGACCGCATCAATCTCGTCCTCGGTGAGGATCTCGGCAAGGCGGTTGCGCTCCTCATAGTAGCGATAGCCCTGATCCCACAGCTCGCGCAATCCGCCGAAGTCGATGTACTGCGCGATGCGATTCTGTTCGTCGGTGGTCGCAGTGCGCTGCTCGGCCTGGATGGACTTGAGCAGCTCAAGGATGTCGAGGTTGTGCTGTATGCGCGCTTTTGAGCCGCCCTCGGCGATATGCGAGGCGACATCGTCGTTGAGGCGGAAATTGCGGCTGTTGCGGAGAGGATCGGGCGGAAGAATCGGTTTTGGTGTTGCGGGTTCGGTGGAGTCGTCGGAGGCGATGCCAAAGTCCAACTGGGTGGCTTTGGCATCGCCTTCGAGTATTAGTTGTCGTCCGACTCCAGCGGCGGGTAGACCAGTTCGGAGATCAACTCCTGGGCCTGGTCCATCGGCAGGCCCGACGAGCGGGCTTCCTTGAGAATCTCCCACGCCTGGGCTGCTCGCTCCTGGAGCGTAAAGCGGATCGTCCCCTCCAATTCCAGTTCTGCCGCTTCCTTGGGGCGGTTCCGGTAGAAGTTCGTCTCCACCTTGGCGAGCAGGTTCTGGAAGGCCGGGAGCTGCATCAACTCCAAAATGGAGTCGGGGTTGCCGGGGATGGTGCTGGATGCGTCGTTGGGAGTCATGTCGTGCCTCCTGGTTCAGTGTAGCGAAGGATTCGGATTCCCGGAAGGTGCCGGACAGCTCCGGGAACAGGGACTGCTGAATTGGGCGAACTTGTGGCATTTCCACCTCGCGATAGTGAGGGTACACGCAGTATAATATACTAATTGGCGTAGTCGTGTATTATTTACGATTTATTCTGGCATTTGTTTCTGCGCAACTGGCCATCTATGAGAGGCGGAAGGACAGTGCGGGCAGAAACAGGCCCGTGCGGTCGGGTGCCGGGGCGCAGTAAACGGCTACCGTTTTCTGCCCACGCTGCCGTTCTCCAGAGCCTCAAGTTTGCCATTCGGTGGCACCTGGGGAGTGTCCAGTTGAACGGGAGGCACCAGCCATGTCGTTTACCAGACTCAAATCTGAGACTCTATACTAAGTAGCAGGCAGACAGGAACTTGCATGTCCGTTTTGCGAAGTGTGGTCGAACTCGCACTGGATGAACTTGTGTCCAACCAGGAAGGGATGCGATTTCAGGGACTCGCTGTGGTTCTGGCAAAGCTCCGCTGGCCCGAATTCATCGCGTGCGAACGCCAGAAAGATCTTGGTTTGGATGCCTATGCTCCGTCCAGTCTCTCTCCCGGACAACTGGGCAAGGGACTTGCCTGTTCGATCACGCCGACCTTGAACAAGATTCAGACGGACGCGCGCCGTGCCAAGGAACACTACCGCGATGTGCAGGTTCTTGTGTTCGCAACCGCGGGCAAAGTCAGCAAGCAGTTGGAGGAGAGCTGGCAGAAAGAAATTGCGAAGGAGTTTGGTTGGGAACTCCATGTAATGTCCCGTGAGGACATCATCACGTCTCCTCCAACTGCCAGAGAATGCAAGCCTGTGCAATGCGCATCTGGGAATTCCCGTGCCTGCGCCCGAACCCGTTGTGGCCGCACTGCTCGATACCATCCTTGCGGCTAACCGTGACGTGATAAATGGCTGGTCGCGGTGGACAGAGGGAAAGCCGGTGATCGACCTGCGTTTAGTGCTACTTGATGACAAGGGGGCGGAGACGCAGGAAACGGTTCAACTCGCTGGTCTCGATCTATTACTGCGAGAGAATCGGCGAGTCGTCATCGAAGCACCAGCAGGACGAGGAAAGACAACGACCCTGATTCAATTGGCACGGCAGAACCAAGAGACCGGACGACTCGCCTTTCTGGTGGATTTGCCCGCATGGGTGGGACGAAAAGTGGGCATCTTTGATTTCCTGGCCGGAATGCCAGAATTTCAATTGCGCGGCATCTCCGCCCAGGCGCTGGCCAGTCTCTACCGGTCGCAGCAATTGACGTTCCTGTTGAACGGATGGAACGAACTGGCGCCAGCCGAGTCCGCAGACGCCGCAAGCCGGATTCGAGAACTAGAGCGTTCGTTTGTGAAGTCGGGTATTGCCATTGCGACCCGAGCGCATCCGCTGACTTCGCGCCTGCCTGGAGTTCACGATTCAAGATTCTGACACTAACCTCCGTGGAGCGCGATGCGTATCTCACCATGCGCCTCGGGGACCGGGCACACAAGCTGCTGGGCCAGTTGAGGGCTAGCTCCGTTTTGAAGGAACTCGACCACCTACTCCGCTCGTACTTGCGGAGGTCGCATCGCTCTTTGAAGCCGACAAACACATCCCACCAAGCAAGCTCGGAGTCCTTGATGCCGTAACGCGGCTGATGGAAGAAACCGGAGTACACCCGGAGGCGCTGGCTAGCCCGCCGCTTCGGGGCGGGTGGGGTCTGGCGGTACCTGGAGGGACTTGGAAGCTGGCTGGTCGCTAGCGGCGGGCGCGGCAGATTCCCGAGGCACAGGCACGTACTGTTGTTGGCAGGATAGCGCGCGATTTAGAGAATGAAGGGCAACTCACCGCAGTCCCTGAGCCCGCCGACCTCCTTGCGGCTCTCACTGCGCACGATGTTCTCGAACGCTCGACTTATCCCGATGTAAACTTCTCGTTCTTTCATCAGCAGTTTCAGGAGCTGTTTGCCGCGCTGCAATTACAGCGGGAACTGGTCGTAGTAGTTGCCACAGGAAACGGACGCGCGGAGTTTACAGCGAAATATTTGAACGAACCGGCGTGGTCGGAACCACTGTACATGCTGGCTGGTTTTATCGGGCAGGAGTCCAACGAGAAACCGACACTGAACGCTACGGCTATTGGGGCTGCACTGGTGGAAATGGCTCTCCCTGTAGACCCGGTCTTCGCATCGGAGTTGGCAAGGCTCTGCGGTTCGGCGGGTGTGGAACGCTGTGCGGACTCCTGTCAGCACCCGGCTGCGGCAGGTTTTCTATTTGAGTTCCAGCAAGTTCTGCCGCAGCGTAGGATTTACAGGCATGGTGGCGACTGGCTCGCTGGACTTCAGAATGTAATCGTTCCTCTTCTCTCGTCCGAGAATCAGTCCATCCGACTAGATGTATATCGGACCTGGGAGCCATTTCCCATCTGGATTCTCGGCCCAGACTGGAAGCAGACTGTACGACAGTGGAACGAGGGGGCGCGAGTTGAATTCATATCCACGTTCCTGGAGCAGGATGCGCTGCGTGATGAAGTGATGTCCTTCGCCTTCGCCGATCCGAGCGCGAACATACGTGAAATGCCGCTCTCGGCGCTTTGGCATGTATGCCAGCAGAGGAATTCGCCCGCTTTGCGATGACACTTGACGATGACCGTTTCTTCTCGCTATTGGACGATGTACCCATCAGCTTCATACCTCTAGCAATGCGTCCGCGAGCTGCGGCCATCTATATGAAGCGCACAGAACAAATCGCTGACGCTAGTGTGCGCTTCAACGCCTGGACAAAGGCTGCCAGTTGGGGGAGAGCAAAGCCCTAAGGACTGAAGCAAGAACTTCCCTCGTTGAACGCGGAGCATCTTGCCCGTCTGGAGCGTGGAGAACCTGGATCGGCGTTGAATCTACTTCGCAATGCAGATGCAGAGTGGGTATCGGCATGGGTGACAGAAACGATTTTGTCGGGAACTGTGCATGGAGATGTTTGGTTGCGCATGGTAACCAACATTCCTGCCACCCTAAAGAGACCCTTTTAGATCGCGTCACTGCAGAAGAATTGCGAACCAAGAATGCTCCAGGGATCATTCCTCTTTTGAAGAAGTTTGCCGATGAGGATATCGTCAAGCGGTTGTTTAGGCGCATTTGTGAACTAAAGCCGATCATCGCGCAAAGCCGTCCCGGAGATGACAAGCGCGCGGAAGCTGACCTATCTCGTCAACTGGAAACCATGCTCCGGGAGATCCCAACTACTTTAGTCATCGCGTCCATTCTCGAAGAGGTCGCAGACAAGGCCGATGCCGGACAACTAGAGATCATTATCGATCTCTTTCATATTGCAGGCCGGGAGGGGCCACCGTTGCGGGAAGCGCTTGCGCCGGAATTACGTGAGAGATTCCGGACATATCTCAAGTCAGTGCTAGGGATTGTACTCTCCCAGGACGATTTCAGCGGCCAATTGAAAGGCTACTTTGCGACGGTGCTTGCTCAGATAGGAGACCCTGCGGATTTACAGGTATTAGAGCAACTCATTCAAGCCGATATCGAACGACTGCGCACGGGACGCATTGCGCGTGCGGCGGATATTGAAGCGGCTCGCAAGGGGCGACCTTACCGTCAGAGTAAGCAAGGAAATGGCGCATTTATGAGTTGGGCGGTGTGGCACACCCAAGCGGTTCTCTATCTTGCGCGGGACGATGCACGGGGTCTTCTGGCCCGCCTGCTGAGCGCACCAGGTTATGAGCTGGATGCAGCGTGGGCGCTGTTTCAGTTAGCGCGGAAAGAGCCTCCATCCCTAGAGCAATGGCCGCGAAATTGGCCCATGCGCAATAAGGGCTTCGAACTGATCTGGGCTGCAAGAGCAGGTGAATCGGGATCGATCTTTGTCGAATCGCGGAGAGCCGAGCTTGCTTCCGTGCTGAGAGCGCGTATCGAGTCTCTTCTGGCCTTGCGTTCGCAAGAGCAGCAGCCCCAGGGCTTCACCTGGTGGTTGAAGGAATTTGCCGTTGTTCTAGCGGAGTTGGACGGAAAGGCATCGTCCGATCTTGTGCTGGAAATACTGTGCCTCACGGAAACCGCAAAGACCCTTTATGACGGGTGGACTAAGATCAACGCTTTAGAAGCACTTTTGATGCGTGGCGTCGTACTTCCCGACGAGAAGACCTGGGAAATCCTAGCACCGATTGTCGATCACGTTCGAGCGCATCGTTGGGACACGCAGCAATGGAATTTGCTGACACATACACTTTGCATCCTGGTCTTTACTGACAGACCAACAATGGAGATCGCACGGGTACGAGAAATCTTGCAGCAGGATCGCCTATCTGGAGAAGGAATCGAACGGCTAGTAAGCGCCTTGGGGCAAAGCCGCGCCGACGGGGCCGTTGGGTTACTGCGCGAGTTTGCCGATGGAACGATACAAGTGCCCAATCTCGGTGACACCTGGGTGGATGCCATCGCTCAGTTCGATACCGAGGAAGGGCATGACCTCCTTTGGGGCTTCGTTGATCCCACTCTGCCCCAACTTCCTCACGAGATGCTTGGCAGACGAGAGGACCGTTTGGTGCTTCGGTTGGCGGAATTGGTCCGCCACGATGCAACAGCGGAGCGAAAACTGTTTGCCTTGGTTCATTCGCAGCTCAACCCGACGCAGATTTCCCTGCCGGGCAAGGTGCTGTTGGAACTGGGAAAGCACAGACGCTCTGCTTCATGCCTTAGATTTGTTGAGCGATGACGGACCAAGCTCGGCGTCGTATGAGTTACACCGCAGTATTGAAGACACCTTCCTGGAGCGACGGGCATATCGGGAGTTTGCCAATATGTTTACTGTAGTTCCGCGCAGTTCCAATGCCATTCGCAATAAATTACTTGCAATGGTGCAGCATGATCCGAAGCGTAGGAAATCAGCATATGGGCTTCTGATGCAGATTGAGTCATGGAGGGATCAGCACGGTAGGCCGAATGGAGAACCCCGTAGCCCTGGTTTGACGGAAGGGCTATCCTGGCCGCCAGAACTGCCTACTCTGTGAGGGAATCTAATTTACCCTTTAGTGGTTGTTGGGAAGCGCCCTGCTCTGCCCTCTGGAAATGCGAGCGGTCAGTGGAGTAGCCTTGGAATGTACGCGAGTCTGTCGGCTCTCTCAGGACCACGGCGGGGCATCTTCAATCTGGAGGAAGTATGGCGGATGGAAAGATCAGCAGTCTCCCCATTAGCGAGATTCATTCCGAAGACGGTGCCCAGGAACTGGTTCGTTCTGAGAAGATGAAGCCCTATCTCGCGCTCTTGAAGGCGCAGATGTCCGGGCAGGACACCGAACCGTATTTGGCTGCATTGGCCGCGCTGCCGCTGGAAGAGCGATACGTGTGGCGAGTGGTCTCTGCGTTGAAATGGGCTTTCTGTGATCTTGATACGGAAACTGCGATTGCCGATCTTCACACTCTGTCGGAAGCGGACCTCAAGAAAGTAGTGGAACCTCTCTCATTGAGAGCGATTCAATTTTGCATGTTTGTGAACGCGCTGATTGGGGAGGAAGCTACGGAGCGAATCGTGCAACACGCGCTGCGGTGCGCAAAGGAATCGTCCGAGCCGGCTTCGGGCGAGTAGCTGGCCGCGCTGCTTGCTGTGTTGGTAGATGGGAACAAGCAGACGTTTGGCTATCTCGCCCTTCTTCTGGAGCCGGTTAGTTGCAGAACTCTATATTGAGTCTTTCGCAAAGCTCGTCGATCTCGCCGGGGCTGAGCGGAGAATCCTCCTCGTCGCAGAAGTGGTCGCAGGAGTTTGGTTCGCTCAATTCCAGAGGATCGTGGAGGCCGATGGAAGTGCAGCCGTGCATCTTCGGCTCCCATTGTTCCTGCATGAGGCGCAAGCCGTGGAGGACGCTGGCGAGTTCGCGGCGCGTGATGTGCTTGCCGTCGTCTGCTGACGAAGGGATGGTCGGCACATCAATCTTGTGCTGGTCCACGCTGTAGGTATTCAGCGGCTCGATCACTTCCTCGTGAATCCATTCGTCCAGCCCGTCGAAGTCCTCGGCCTCCATAAATGCCTCGGCCTTCGCCACGTCGTCCTTGTTGTCGGCATCGACGGTCAATTGAATCAAGCGCCGGTACGCGGCGCTTTCCGTTTCGTGGACGCTGGCATAGGTGCCGTTGTCGTCGTCCGCTGCCACACTCCAAACTGTGATTTGCATAAATTCCTTTCCGTGTTGCGCATCTCAGGAACGCGCGGGGTTGGGGCCAGTTCCGTAGAGCATGGCGGAGAGATTTTCGGCGTAGATGGTGTGTCCGGCCTGGCGCTGTATCTCGATGGCTTCGGCCATGCCGGGCTGGGCGGTGGTGCCGTCGGGCAACTTGGGTCCGGTGGCGGAGATGTTGTCGCGGTGGAGGCGATAGTGCGGGAATCCCAGCACGTTGCCGTCGATGGGGCTGAAAATGTTGAGCAGTTTCTTGCCGGTTTCCCATTCGTCTTTGGCAACCATGAAGCTGCACTCCAGATACTCGGAGTGGACTTCGATCAGTTCCACGTCTTCATAGCGGTGAATCGTTGGGTTGAGTCTGTGTCCTAGCATGGATGTCTCCGTGGGTTGGTTGCGGTTGGGTGCCGGTCAAAAGAGGGCGAGTTGAACCTGTGGCACGGAAACGTCCTCGTGCTGGCTGGCAACGATCTGGACTTCGGGACCGCAGAGAACGAACTGCTGTCCGCCGTGCTTGACGGTCATGCGGTCGTAAAAGCCATTGGGATCGTTGCGGGCTGCCTCTGCGCACTCAGACGTGCCGCTCTTGTCGCGGTAGTTGGTGGGCGTTCCGTTGAAGACACGCAACGGGCACAAGCGATATGCGCGCGCACCATCGTTGCTTAGCCCGATGGCGACCCACATCTCGCCGTCCATGCGGAATGGTTTGCGAACGGGCTGGCCCATTGCGATGCAATCGCCGCTATAGCTGGCCGGGATGTCGCCTTCGTTCACGTAATCGCTCTTCGCATGGTCGAAGGTTCCCCAAGCGAGCCGAGCCGGATTGACTTCGCGGATGATGGTTTCCATGATGGGCACTCACTTTCTCGCCGTGGCGGGGCTGGCTTCCGTCGTCGGGTCGTTGGGAATGGGAAACAGGAGTCCTTGTTCTGCGGGCGGGCATTCCCAATCGTCGAGAATGCAAGCGGCCTCGATGCGGACCTTGAGTTCGTCGGCTGCACGAAGGCCGAATGCGGAGCCGATTTCAAAGAGAATTGCCGCGTAGAGGCTGGCCAGCCTCTGTTCTTCCTCGATCATTTCTTCATGGCGTGGCCTGGGCAGGGCGCTGGATTGGCTCCAAAGGCGAACGATCTTGAGGCAGCGATGAAGGCCAGCGGCCTCGATCTCCGCTCCGGCCAGCAAAGCGGCGGGGTTCTCGTCGTGGGCATACGGGCTGTCGAGTTGAATCTGCATGACGGTACTCACTGGATTGCATTGCCGATGATCTGCGACAAAGCGGCTACCTTTGGTTCAAGGTCGGCGATGGCCGATAGAACGTCGCGGCGCTCCGCGTTCAATGTAAAGATCAGGTGCCGTATCCACCGCATGACTTTCACGGGATAAGAGCCAAGGCGGTAGACCGGCTCCTCGCCGGGGTCCAACATTCCGAAGCGCATTGCCGCATCCCACCAATTTGCATCGATCTTTCCCTCGCGCGATGCCCGTTGGTGCATCGCAACGATGCTCAGGTTGTAGTCCACGTCCTCAAGATCGGCCTGGGCCGTCGCCAACTGTTTGCGCAAGGTGTCGAGTTGGCGTTTCGCATTCCGCGCGTTCACGCTCGGCTCCATGCCTACCGTGGCGGCTGCGGGCCGCGCGTCGAAGAGTGAGAATTGCATTGCGGTCATTGGATCGACTCCGCTGCGAACTCGCGCAGTTTGCCAACCGTGTTTGCCACTGTGCCGCGCGGGGAGTTGTGCAACAAGAATTCGTAGTAGTCGGCCATTGTCTTGCCCTTGGCGGCAAAGAACGAATTGGGATGAGGCTGAGTGGAGAGCGATGCGCGAACGTCGGCGCGGGCAAGAATGTCGCGGCCTTCCCGGAAGGTGGCTGCTGCCGCGTCGGCCTCGGCCTGGTTCTTCATGCGCCGGAGTTCCTTCTTGACGGTGTCGTACAAACCGGCGTCACCGGCTTTCTTGATGCACTCGTTGCCAACATGGAATTCCTTGCCGTTGGCGTCACGAAGGAAACAGCACTCCGCGATGGGGTGGCCGCAAAACATACAAGACGAACCGGGCTTCTTGCTGCCTGGAATGCCGGGGATGGAAAACCAGCGCATCTCGACGCGAACCAAACGGAAGGGAGCAATCCCGAGTCCAGCGGTCTCGAATTTGTGGGCGATTGCCATTGTGGTCTCCGTGCCGGGATAAGGCTCCCGGCTGGCCCTGAGTGGAATGGTGCCGGTGGATGGCTATGCCGCGATCTCTTCGATCTCGGCTTCGGTCTGTTCCTGGCCTTTCGAGTCCATCGCGCCAAGGATGTGGTGAACGGCATCGCGGATGGTGTGGAGGGAAGCGGTGATGCTCTCGGCGGTGGCGTCCCAACTGGCCAGATAGCGGTCGGAGGGCTGCTCGACGCCGAAGTGGGCAAGGACGGCAAAGGACGTGGCCTCGGCCTCCAGTTCGCGCTGCTCACGGGTCATGTCGTCCCTGCGATTGCTTTGCCAGTGAAGGTACTCATGCGCCAGTTCATGGGCCAGTGTTCCGCATTTTGCGGCCGTGGATAGGGTCGCGTTGACTACGACCTTTCCACCCTCGCTCCAGCCGTTCGGGGAACCTGTCTCCTCGCGGTACTCCAGAACGATTCCCATAGCGGCGGCGGCGGACTCAAGGCGGGGCAGAAGCGATCTCGCCTCCGGCCTGGGCGCGGTGGTCGAGTTCGGGAAGCGGCTTGCCTTCGGTGTCCGCGATGTCGAAGACGTGGGTGACGCGGAATCCGCACAGCCTCATCTCGGAGACTCTCTCGCCTTTCCGTTGCTTGTCGGCTTCCTCGGCGGTCTTCTTGCGGACGCACGGGGCAAGGATCGCAATTCCCTTCGCACCCTTCTTGACGTTGCGGCCCAACGATTTCCACGTATGGAAACCGGCGACACGCTCGGCCTGGGGGCGCTGAAGGAGAACAAGCAATTGGTTGTTGAACGAGTAATGATGAAACCGGGAGACGGCGCGAAGCCAAGTCTTGAACAGGTCCGATTTCGCGGTTGCGTCGGTCATGGTGGCGAGGGTGTTGATACTGTCGGTGATCGAGTCGATGAGGGCCTTTGATTTGTCGTTTTGCATTTTCCTATCTCCCTGAATTGCTTGACCTTACACTTTTATTATAATACATATCTGATGTATTTGTCAAGCACTAACGCCTTTATTTTCCATTCTTTAGCGATATTTTCCATGCAATAAATACACATCCGTAAACCCCGAACGAAGCCTCCGCAGAGAGCCTTTTTCCCGCGTCCCTTTTTCTCAGGCCAGCGCCGCGCGACGGTTACGCTTTTTCTCGCCGTGTGGAATCGAGACGCTCGTCCGAGCGCATTTCCTTTGAAAGTGTGCGGGGGCGTTGCGGGGATTTCATCCCCGCTGGGGTGGGTAGCGGAGAACCTGAAGGGGTCGAAGCGAGGGAGGGACGCCATGCGCCCCTCCCCACGGATAGGCGGGAAACGATCAGCGGCAGAGTTCCGCGGATTGGAAGGTGGGCTGGATAGGAATGGAGATGCCGTTCTGCTTGAGTGCTTTTCTTACGGTGCGGTCGATATAGGCGTCTTTGATCTCTCTGAGAGCGGTTTACGAACGCGGATGTAGAGGTATGGGCACGAATGGTATCGCGGATTTCGATTTCGGAGACGCCTCGCTGGAGTGAGTAGGTGGCATAGGAAAGATCTGCTTTGTGCCGTTCACCTTGAGCGGGAAACAAGTTGGCGAAGTGGGAGTAGTCGAGAAGTTGAAATTCCGGCCGTGGGATATTTCTGAAAGCCGATGCGTGTCTCAATAGACCTCTTCACTTCCTTCATATTGTTCTAGCAGCCGGTCCTCGACTTCGGAGAGCACCTCGTGGGTTTTCTCATAGATGACGCCTTTGGAAAGAGCGAATTTGAGTTGCGAGTAGGGAAAGAGCCCATTTGGAAGTCTGTACTGAGGTTTTGGATTGGTGAAGCCGGCAAGGCGGCCGAAGTGCCGCCAGTCTGCTGAGTTGGGGTCTCCTCCGAATCGTTCCGCCAGTATCTTGGCGGCGACGGTGCCTTCTTCAGCTGTTGAGTGTCCAAGCGTGTTTGAGCCAAGCCTGGAAGTTGCCGGGGGAGGTTTCGACGACGCAGGCCGGGGTGTACCCGGTATCGAGGAGCGTGTCGAGGCTTTTGCGGGTCAGATCGTCGATCAGGGTGAGCTGGCTCGGCCCGGAGGGGCGGATGTAGATGTGGTGGCCCTTGGCATTCTCCGCGGCGCACCAATCGAGCTTATCGAAGACCTCACCGATGGTAAGGCCAATGTCGTTCTGGCCGTTGCGCAGCTTCATGTGCGATTTGCCGTCGTCGGATTTTTCCGGTGGAACCCGGACGCCCAACTCGTAGCGGTCTGGCGCCCATTGCCTGAAGTTGGAGTTGAACGGCCTTGAGTGCGATTGGGAGCATTTGCGCCTCCTTCTGGATATGAAAGTCGTGCATATTGAGCCAGCGCCCGGTTCACCGGGCGCTGAGTCCCGAGAGTCTCTTGACAAAGAGTATCATATTTCTTACAGTTCTGCTGTACCTGCTCTATCTGCCTCGAAGTCGTATATGCTTGTGCTGTGATTGCAATGGCGGATTTGCAGCGTGTCCGGGGAGACAGGCTAATGGCGGTTCAGACAGAGATTTTCGAGACTCCGAGGCTCGATTCGGAGAACGAGAGCGAGTATCGCAAGCGGTACAAGCTGATGACCGAATTGGGTCCGGAGATCGTGTATGCGCTGATGAAGGACCGGACTGCCGAGGACTTGGTTGTGAATCCGGACGGGCGGGTCTGGATTATGCGGCAGGGCAAGCCGTTTGAAGTGCTGACGGAGATTTCGCCGCTCACGGGCCGTTGGGGCCACGATGAGCATTGCTGAAGGATTTGGCCTGGTGGCTACCCACAACAGCCCTGTCGTCAGCGGGAATGTTCCCTATCTGAATTGCCGGGTGGAAGCTCTGGTTGCGCCCGTGGTGCCGATAGGCACGGCCTCTCTCTCGTTCCGCAAGAAGGGCGAGAAAAAGCCGAGTCTGTACGATTACGCCGCCAGCGGAATCCTGACCAATAAGGACGATCCGCTGAACGGCCTCCAGAGCATCGACCCATTCGAGCAGGCGCTTCGCAGCGCGAACGAATCACGCCGATGTGCTGTTTACGGCCATCGAGCACCACAAGAACATTCTTGTAGTCGGCGGCACGGGGTCTGGCAAAACGACGCTGCTTGATGCGTTGAATCAGGGCATAGCGGAGCGGACTCCGCATGACCGGGTGCTGATTCTTGAAGACCTGCCCGAGTTGCGCGTCGCCATCGAGAACTATGTGCAGCTCACCGCCTGCAAGGCGGTTCCGATGGACGATTTGATCCGTTCCTGCCTGCGCATGAAGCCCCATCGGATATTGGTTGGCGAGGTTCGCGGGACCGAAGCGTTGACCGCAATGGAAGCGTGGAATACAGGGCACCCTGGCGGGTCGATGACCATCCACGCGAACAATGCGATGGAAGGTTTGAACAGGATTGTATTCCTTTGCCAGAAGACGGCGAATCCATTCCCAACCCACATTTTGGCAAGGATCGTCGCGGAGACGATTCACCTGGTTGTCTACATCGAAGCCGGGCGTCAGTTTCCGTGCGGACGCAAGGTGAAAGAGGTTTGTTTGGTAAAGGGGCACGACGGAGAACGCTTCGAGATTGAACAGCTATAGGCGTTCTCTGTTGCTGCATGACAAGGACATTCAACCGGAAAGAAGGAGATGAGCATGGTGAAGAAGATGCGGAAGATGACCGGAAGGCTGGTTGATCTTGTGACCGGCAAACGGTTTTTGACAATGGCGGGCTTGGCGTTGGTCTCGAATGCGCTGGCCTATGCGTCAACGAGCACGACAGGCTTGCCCTGGGAGACGCCGTTGCAGACAGTGCAACAGTCGCTGACTGGGCCGGTGGCGGCAGGGATTTCTGTAGTGGGCATCGCCGCCGGAGGCATGGCGCTGGTCTTTGGCGGCGAACTATCTGAATTTGCCAAGCGGTCCTGCTACGCGGTGATTGCAACCGCCGTGATTGTCGGGGCGGGCACGATCATGAGCACTTTGTTTTCCAGTTCCAGTGCCGTTATCGGATAGCTGCAACCGTGCGCCTTTAGGCGCGCCGGATGTCAGTTGATAGGCCGTCGTTTGTGATGGCAGAACATTCAATCGGGCCGAGGGATTGGACGATCCACCTTCGGTCCAGAACAAGGAGGAAGCATGTTGAAGAGTATGCGGAGAGTGGCCGGGAAGTTCGTCGAGGTTCTGACCGGCCGAACCTTTTTGATGATGGCGGGATGGGCGCTCGTTTCGAGCGCCGTCTCGTATGCGTCAACCAGCACCACGGGGTTGCCTTGGGAAACCCCATTGCAGACGGTGAAACAGTCGCTCACCGGGCCGGTGGCGGCGGGCATTTCAGTGGTTGGCATTGCCGCTGGGGGCATGGCCCTGGTCTTCGGTGGCGAACTGTCGGAGTTCGCCAAACGCTCCTGCTATGCGGTGATTGCAACCGCCGTGATTGTCGGGGCGGGCACGATCATGAGCACTTTGTTCTCCAGCTCCAGTGCCGTGATTGCGATGACAGGGGGATTTTGAGATGCACGGGCCGAGAGAGACGGTATTCCATTCGTCGATCAACCGCCCCAATCTTCTCATGGGCGGCGACCGTGAACTTGTTCTCGGCGCCGCCATGATCTCCGCGTTGTTCATCTTTGCGTTGATGACATGGTGGAGCATTCTGATCGGCGTTGTCTTCTGGCCTCTGACGACTTCAATGCTGGTTCAATTGGCGAAGGCCGATCCGAGGATGCGCGATGTGGCCACGCGCAGCTTCCAGTACAAGGCGTATTACCCGGCCAAATCCCGATTGTCGAGCAGGAGCACAGGCCAGCGGCGGGCTTGGAAATAGCCGTAGCTGGAAGTAAAGGAGATGGTGGACACAATGATTTCTGGACTGGTGTTTGTGGTGATAGCGTGCGCGGCTGCGTTGGCATGTGTCTTGATCGCATGGGCGGCGCGCGGCGCAAAGGCTGAGGAAGGCCGGAAGTGGGTGGCCGGCCTTCCCGATTTATTGCTTTATGCGTCGATGATCGACGATGGCATCCTGCTCCTTCAGGATGGGGCACTGATGGCGACCTGGCGTTATGCCGGTCCCGATCTCGGCTCCGCCACTCACGAAGAGATGGCCGCTCTTGCAGAGCGATTGAATTCTGTCTTGAAGCTCGGTTCTGGATGGTTGGTGCATTGCGATGCGATTCGCTGCGAAGTCAACGAATACGCCAAGCAGGGAGCCTTCCCGGACTCGGTAACGAGTTTGATCGACGATGAGCGCAGAGCGCAGTTCAAAGCCGAAGGCCGGCACTATGAGAGCACCTATTACATATCGCTGACCTACCTTCCTCCGATGCAGAGCGAGGAGAAGGTCAAGGGGTTCCTCTTCAAAGGTGGCGCCGGGGACAACAAGACTGCCGGCGAAACCGCCCTCATCTTCTTCAAAGATCGTCTCGGGCTGTTCCACGATGTGCTGAGTTCGCAGGTGCGCGTAGAGCGCCTCCTGGGACACCGCGTCGTTGGAGACGATGGGGCGGAAACGGAGTGGATCAGTTGCGATCTGGCGCGGTATGTGCGCCGTTGCGTGACGGGTGAGGATTATCCCTTCATCCTTCCGGCGATCCCCGTTTTCCTGCATGACTTGATCGGCTGCGTGAGCTTCAAGACCGGCATTGAGCCGATGGTCGGCAGACAAGCATATTCAGATCGTGGCAATCGACGGATTTCCGGCGACAAGTTTCCCTGGGATTCTTGTCGGCTCTGGACACGTTGCCATTCGAGTACAGGTGGAACACGCGAGCTGTTTTGCTCGACCCGGAAGAGGCGAAGAAGATCATCACCGACGCGCTGAAGAAGTGGACGGCGAAGGCTCGCGGCTTCATCGACCAGCTCATGGGCAAGCCTCCCAAGCGTATCGATCCTTTCGCGCTGAGGATGATGGAAGATGCGACGGTCGCCATCGGCGAAGCCTCCAGCGGCGATGTGCAATTCTGCCTTTACTCAGGAAACATCATCCTGATGGATGAGGACAGCGAGGGCGTAAAGGACCGCGCCCGGCAGGTTGCGAAGATCGTCAAGAATCTTGGATTCGGAGCGCGCCTGGAAACCTTCAATGCGGTGGAAGCGTGGCGCGGAACGCTGCCGGGAGACGGGTATCGCAACGTGCGCCGCATCATCCTGCACACGTTGAATCTGGCCGATTGTATGCCGATTGCGGCGATCTGGACCGGCGACCGCGTGAACTCTTCGGCATTGATGCCGAAGAACAGCGAACCGTTGATGTACGCCACGAGCACCGGATCGACGGTGTTTCGCTTCAATCTGCATGTTGGGGATCTGGCGCATACGCTGGTCGTCGGGCCTCCGGGCGCGGGCAAGAGCACGTTGTTGTGCGGCATTGAAGCGCAGTTCTTCCGTTATCCGAATGCACAGGTATTCGTCTTCGACAAAGGATACTCGGCCTGGGCTTTGAATCAGGCCGCGGGTGGAGAGTTCTACAACCTGGGCGCTGAGGATGGCGGCATGAGTTTCGCGCCTTTCGCGGAACTCGACACACCTGGCGATATAGCCTGGGCCTCGCAGTACATCGAGCAACTGTGCGCCTTGGCGGGCCACATAGTCGTACCTGCTGAACGCAAAGAGATATTGAAGGCGCTTCAGCTCCTTGTCCAATCGACAGACGCGAACTTTCACGGAGCTACTGGTGAACTTGCAGAACCTGGCTCTGCGGGATGCGCTGCGGGTGTACACGCTTGAGGGTTCTCTCGGTGGCTTGCTGGAGGCCAAAGCGAATCAGAGTGTGCTTGGCCGAGGCCGGTTCATGGTCTTCGAGATGGAACACCTGATGGGCATGGGCGAGCGCGCAGTAGTTTCGGTCCTGCTCTTTCTCTTCCATCAGATTGAGAAACGTCTCGATGGGTCGCCTACGGCGATTGTGCTCGATGAAGCGTGGGTCTTCCTGAAGCATGAACTCTTCAAGGAGTTCATCCGCGATTGGGCGAAGACGCTGCGGAAAGCCAATGCGGCGCTGATGCTATCGACGCAGAACTGGTCGGACATTTTCAATTCCTCGCTCAAAGACGTATTGATCGAGACCTGCCCCAACAAACTCTTTCTCCCCAACCCCGAGGCCACGAGCGAGACGGTGCGCGTGTACTACGAGATGTTGGGGGTCAACTCTCGTGAGATCGAGATGATTTCTCGCGCCATGCCCAAGCGCGAGTATTACCAGCGAACGCCGAACGGACGCCGGCTCTTCAATATCGGCTTCGGTCCGGTCGCGCTGGCGTTCGTGGGCGTAAGTGGTCCAGAGGTGCGCGCTCGCATCGGCGAGATCCGCAAGACGCACGGCGAAGGATGGGTCTCGGAGTGGCTGCGTGTGCGCGGTGTCGCCAACTGGGCGGATTACTTCGATACCAAATATGGAGCGAAGAAGTCCGGCCTCAAACTTGTGTCGTGAAAGGGAGGAACGCATGAAAAAGATGTTCTTGCGTGTCGGTATCGTCATGGCTGCATTCATGTTCACTATGGGCGTGAATGTGGATGAAGCACATGCCGGAGTGGTTGCTGGGATCGCCACGGAGTGGACCCAGATTATGAACAATATCCAGCTTGTTCTGCAATACGAACAGCAGATTCAACAGTACGCGACTCAGTTGCAGCAGGCGCAGATGCAAATCGAGCATCTGGAACAGGCATACAAGCAAACGACGGCGATGGTGCAAGGGATCGGCAACGGCAATTTCAATTTCAGCGCCATTGCCAACGATCTGTCTGCGCTGAACGGCGTGGTGCAATACGGAAACGGCCTGGCCTACTCGATGGCCAATCTGGACGATGAGTTCAATGCGCGCTTCCCCGGTTATGGAAGCGCGAACCCAACCAATTACGCGGGGATGTATCGAAACTGGTACAAAACCAATCTCGATACGGCTCACTCGGCGTTGAAGGTTGCGGGGCTTCAATACTCGCAGTTGAACAATGATGCCGCGCTGGTGCAGACGTTGCAGCAGCAGTCTCAGAATTCGACGACGCTGTTGCAGACCCTCCAAGTTGGCAACTCTCTTGCCGCGCAGGAACTGGCCGAAATGGAAAAACTGCGCCAGTTGATGCTCACGGACATTACATCCAAGGCGACGTATCAGGCACAGCAGGCGGCCTCCGCGCAGGCTGACGGCGACATGAACGATACGTTCTTTACGGTCCCTACCGGATCGAATACGGACAGTCGGACGTATTCGCCGGTTCCACAGCAGTAACACGGAGCGATTGAGATGAAGCTGAGACACAGGTCGTTGTTGGTATTGAGCGCATTGGTGATTGCAACAGGAGCACTTGCCTATGGGCAGACTCCGGCTCCTCAGTCCGGGCCGTCGGATTTGCTCGATGTCTACAAGAACGCAACGACGACCTGGGTTTCAACTGCGTTCGGCTATGCGAATAAGTTG
>CAWDQB010000025.1:0-12147 GCA_963804315.1 uncultured Acidobacteriaceae bacterium | reverse complement strand
CAGCGCATCGAGCAGTTGGACTTCGAAGCTCTCAACGCGCGCTACTTCAGGGATCGTGCCGACGGACTGAAACTTTCGCCCATCCGGCTGGGAATGCTGGCAACGGCTTGGGTTTAGCCGAGGCTGCTAACGAATCCGCTCGCGCTGTCGGCGCTGCGCAGGCGCGGTCCAGTGGACCAGTGCCGCTGTAATCGCCGCGCAAAACGCGCCCGCCGCCACACCAACGACCATGCTGCCCAGCACCCAAGAGAGAGAGCTTCGCTCTTTAGCAGTTGCATATTGGTAAAAGCCGATAACTGCCAATCTTGCCACTTACCGGTGCGCAGAAAACTGCCGGCCTCAAGCGATCCGCCAACCAGAAATGGCAGAAAGAGTGGATTATTGATGAAAGTGGCCGCCAGAATCAACGGCTTATTCAGCCGTAAGAGATAAGCCAAGCCAAGCGCTGTCAGCGTCTGCAATCCCCAAATCGGCACAACTCCGATCAATACTCCCCAGAAGACAGCCGCCGCCGCCGGACCGGGAGCAAGCCGCTCGGTCAGCAGAGTGGTGGCGAACTTCTGCAGGAATGCCTTCGTAGCATGGATCACAGATTGGCTCTCTTCTCGATGTCCGCAACCATCCATTCGCCGCTCGCCACCTTCGCGCCGTTCACGCTCACCATGCCTTCTCGGCTTGACCATCAGCCTGAAGATCCGCGTCTCGGCAACATCTCCGCTGCGCCACCCGTTGCAATGCCTCTCCGCTCAAACGCACATTGCGCCACTCATCCATGAACTCGCCGCCCATCGCTTTATAAAACTCAATTGCGGGAGTATTCCAATCGAGCACAGCCCACTCCAGACGCGCACAACCTTTCTCAACGGCAACCGCCGCCACGCGCTGTAACAAGAGTTTGCCAATTCCCAAGCCGCGCAACTCCGGCTCTACGAAGATGTCTTCCAGAAAAATCCCCGGCCCCACCCATGTCGAGTACTTGTAGAAGTAAAGCGCATAACCCGCTGTCCGGCCATCGTGCTCCGCGATCAAACAATAATAAAAGGGATTGGGGCCAAAGCCCTCGCGCTCCAGGTTCTCTTCGGTTGCGGTCACCGCGTCGGGCGCTCGTTCGTAGGCGGCCAGCGCGCGAATGTAAGCCAGGATTCGCGGCACATCCGCGCGCGTTGCTGGGCGAATCGTAGTGGTCATGGTCTTATGCTAATTGAACGGCACAGCCATCACCGCCAGCGGAAGATGCGCAGTGAAACGGCAATCGGAACGATCAACCACACCAGCAGAATCGCCACCTGTGTGGTCATCTGCGCCAACCCTAGCCCTTGCAGCATGTTTCCGCGGAGCGCATCATTTGCCGCCGTCAGCGGCAGCACCCGCACCAGAGGCTGAATCACCGCCGGAAAGCGCGACGCCGAGAAGAAGATGCCGGAGAGAATCCACATCGGCAGCATCACCAGATTCATCAGCCCCGACACGGCTTCCATCGTTCGCGCCCGCGAACTGATCAGTAGTCCCAGCGCGGCAAAGACCTGCGAGGTGAGCACGCACAGAAATCCAAGCTCCCACAGCGGCCCGCGAAACGGTACGCCAAAAGCCACTCGCGCAAAGCCCAGGAAGACCGCAACCTCCATCATTAACAACAAAAGCCGTGACAACAGAAATGCAACCAGAAACTGCCAGCGCGGCATCGGTGAGGCCACCATGCGCTTCAGCAGTTTTTTCTGCCGTGCATCTACAATGGAAAAGCCAATCCCCCACATCGCCGTGCCCATCAGGTTCATTCCCAGCAACCCCGGCACGACAAAGTCGATGTAGCGCGCGCCTTTTTCATGCACCAACTGATTCACTGCGCGAACCGCCTCCTGCCGCCCCGCCGCCGTTTGAATCGCCCGGTCGCTCACCAGCCTTGCAGTCCGCGCATCGGGGTTGGTGTCGTCGAATTTGTACTCGATTCCCTCAGGTCTTTGGATCGCCAGAAGCAGAATCTTGCCCGTCGCCAGCGCGCGTGTGCCCGTAGCCTCGTCCAGCGTGGTAGCCGTCAGCCCCTTGTCGGTAGCCAAAGCCTGTGTCAGTTGCACGGTAGTTGCACCCACCGGCAGCACATCCGCCGGCCGGTTCCTGAAGGCGATTCCCAGCCCCACGGCCATAAGGATTGGAAAGATAAATGTCCAGAAAACCGCTTCAGGTTCGCGCAGAAACAGGCGGAAGCGTGTCGAAGTCAGTTGATAGAGAGAGCTTGTCTCCAGCCTACTCATCGCGCAAAGTCCTCCCTGTCAGGCTCACGAAGACATCTTCCAGCGTCGCCGAATGCGTGCGGAACTCGCTCAATTGAAGGCCCTGCCCGTCGAGCGCAGTAAAGATCGCGGGCACCGCCCTGTGCAGTTCAACTACGGAGAACTGATGCAGCCCGCCATCCACACGATGCGATTGCACTCCCGGAATCGCCAGGAACGGCGCAATATTTACCTCATTCTTTTCACGATCTGCAACAGCAAACTCAACAATGTGCGCCGCGCCCACCGAGGCGATTAACTGAGGCACGGTTCCATGCGCTATCACCCGCCCGTGGTCCATAATCGCCACCCGGTCGCAAAGCCGCTCCGCCTCCTCCATATAATGCGTCGTCAAAATGATCGTCCGCCCGGCTTGCTTCAACTCATCCACCAGATCCCACAAGTGCCTCCGCGCCTGTGGATCAAGCCCGGTCGTTGGCTCATCCAAAAAGAGCAGCTCCGGGTTGCCCACCAGCGCGCAGGCCATGGCAAGCCGCTGCCGCTGTCCGCCGCTCAGCGTACCCACACGCCCGCCGCGCTTCTCTTCCAACTGCGCGGTCCGGATCGACTCGTCCACCGAAAGCCCGCGCCGGTAGAAGCTGCGAAAGAGCCGCAGCGTCTCTTCGACACTCAGCTTCTCCGGAAACTGCGTCTCTTGCAGTTGCACGCCGATCCGCTGGCGCAGCTCATCGGCTCCGGTCTGCCAGTTCAGGCCCAGCAACTCGACCGTCCCGGAGTCCGCCGTCGTCAGCCCCTCGCAGATTTCGATGGTGGTTGTCTTGCCCGCTCCATTCGGACCCAGCAAGCCAAAGCACTCGCCACGTGCGACTTCCAGCTCCAGCCCATCCACCGCGACTACATCGCCAAATGCCTTATGCAGGCCGACGAGCAGCAACGCAAGGGCGCCTTCGCCGCAGGTGTGCGTCTCCACTGTACAAGTTCCTGAATCCGTCAAAACTATATCCTCGAAATAGATCACAATAATAAACTCTCTTTTTGATGAAGAGATAGGCGCCTCAGGTGCGGATTCTTGGATCTGAGAATCCGCAAGTTTGCTGGTCTCTCAAGCGCAGCTATTCAGCCGTCTGCAACTCCACCAAATGATCCTGCGCTGCGGCTGCCGGCACACCGGTCCGATAGGCTCCCAGCCCCTGCGCCATGCTCTCCAGCTCCGCCGCGTGGGCACTTAGTCCACAGGGGTGGCCCTCGGTTTCAAGCAGGTGGCCGTTCTCGCGGATCATGGTGAAGAGCGGGCTGGCCAGCGCCTCGCGTAGATTCGAACTGTGTACATTGTGCGTGGCTAGCGCCGAGACAGGACAGGCAGTCACATCTCCGCGTGGCGTCACATGGGCAAAGCCGCGGCCGGCCGAGACACATCCGCCCAGTGTCTCTTCATCCCCCGGCGAATGAATGATGAACGCCCCGCCGACTACGCGATCACGGTACTCGACCACTGTCTTGCGAAAGCCCACTCGTTGCGCGGCTGTCAGCTCCGCGCCGCTCTCACAGCCGTGCGTGGGAATCTGCTCGATGAACATCGCCAGCGGACCGGCGTGGGCGATCAGCACGTCTATATTGCGCGCCTCTGTCCAGTACTCGATGTTGGCCGCGCTTACGGTGACTGCGATTCCCGTCAGAATGCCTGCCTCGCGCAGACGGTCGAGCGTGCCTAGCGCCTTCTCGTAAACGCCCCGCCCGCGCCGCTCGTCGGTCAATTCGCGATCTCCCTCGATACTGACCACGACCGCGGTATTCGCGCACCTGCGCAGAATTTCGTAATCCGTTGGCTGCAAAGCCGTTCCGTTGGTGAAGACCAAAAACAGGCGGTCGGGATAGTCGCGGAAGAGCTGAGTAATCCCTGGCAGCAAGAACGGCTCGCCACCGGCGATCATGAAGGCCATCACCCCCAACTTCACCGCTTCGTCGATGATGCCGCGCCACTCGCTAAGTCCCAATCCATCTGCTGTGGGCTTGTCGCTCACTGTACCAACATCCCCGGCGTAGCAGCCAGCGCAGCGGAGATTGCATTTCGAGGTTACGCTGAGAACCAGAAACGGAGGCACCTTCACTCCTTCTGAGAGTACCTGGGCGCGAACGCGCCGTGAATGCTCAATCGTTCGCGTCAGCCGCAAAAACCCCGGCAGGTAACGCGGATGCTGAACCACCCAAGGAACCAGAACCCGCGACAACTGCGGGTCAATCTCGCCAATCCGGTTCCTCAAGTTGAAAAGACGCTTCGTCAGGAAGTCGGTCGGCTGGGCCTGGAATTCCGTCGCGCTCTGCATAGAACAAGCATACGAGTTTCGTATTTCTTTTGTTCCCTTGCAGCGAGACGCGCCATGAAGTGTCGTATTCTTCCGTCATTCCCGGTCAAACTCCGACTTTTTAAGTTACGATGTGCTTTGGAGGATGCATGAAGGTTCTTTTCATAGGCGGCACTGGAAACATCAGCACGGCAGTGACCGAACTGGCGGCCGAGCGGGGCATTGAGTTGACACTTCTTCGGCGCGGTCAGCGGGAGTCGAATCTGCCCGCGAATGTTCGCACCCTCACCGCCGATATTCACGACGAAGCAGCCGCAGACCAGGCTCTCGGCAATCAGAAATTTGACGCGGTCGTGGATTGGATCGCCTTCACGCCAGACCACATCGAACGCGACATCCGACTCTTCCGCGATCGCGCGCGGCAGTTCATCTTTATCAGTTCTGCCAGCGCCTATCAGAAGCCGGCCACCCATTACCTGATCACTGAATCGACCCCGCTGGCCAATCCACACTGGCAGTACTCGCGCGACAAGATCGCCTGCGAGGAGCGGCTGATGCGCGCCTACCGCGAAGAAGGCTTTCCGATCACCATTGTGCGCCCCTCGCATACCTATGGCGACACATCGATTCCTCTCGCCGTCAATCCCTGGCAGTACTCTTGGACCACGGTTGACCGAATGCGGCGCGGTCAAAAGGTCATCGTTCCCAGCGATGGAAGCTCTTTATGGGTTCTCACCCACAACACGGACTTTGCCCAGGCCTTCGTTGGCCTTCTCGGACATCCGCAGGCCATCGGCCACGCCTTCCACATCACCAGCGACGAGGCTTTGAGTTGGGATCAGATCTACCGGATCACCGCGAGGGCAGCAGGCGTTGAGGCACGGATCGTCCACATCCCGGCGGACTTCCTCAGTGCTTGCGTCCCGGAGTATGTGGGTGAATTGACCGGCGACAAGTCGGTCAGCGTAGTCTTCGACAACAGCAAGATCAAACGCTTTGTCCCCGGTTATTGTGCACGGGTTCCCTTCGCCCGGGGAATCGAAAAGACCATCGCCTGGTTCGATGCCGATCCGCGCCGCAAGCAGGTGGATGAGCAGGCCAACGCAGCCTGGGACAAGATCATCGCCGCTTACGAACGCGGACTCGTCGAGGCTTTACACAGCTTTCGGGCTTGACTGAGACGTCTTAAAACACTGAAACCTGGACGGGAACCGCGCTGTTGCTGAAGTTCCCGTCCCCCAACTCACCGCTTAATCCCGATCCCCAGGACCAGACCGTGCCGTCCGATAGAATCGCTTGATTGTGGAAGTCCCTCGCGGTCATATCCACCACCGTGCCGAGTCCCTGCACTTTGACCGGAACCAGACTTTGCGCTGTGAAGCTTCCTGTTCCCAATTGGCCTGCAAGATTCGAGCCGAAAGCCCAAACTGTTCCGTCGTCCATCAAGACTGCGGTGTGCGTATCCGCTCCCCAAGCCCGATAGGCCTTCACTCGAGGCGGTAGTCCGGTCACCTGCTTCGGCACAGTGCTGTAAGGTTCGGTTGTGCAATCGTTGCCGTCGCCCAGCAGTCCGCAGCCAGAGTAGGTGCCACCCCAGGAGTTTGATCCCCAGGTCCAGACCGTTCCGTCCGTCTTGACGGCCACCGCCTGTCCCCAACCCGCCGAAACCCATGCGACGTTACTGATGCCCACTACTGGAACCGGAAGATTCCGCTCAGTGGTTGTGCCATCTCCCAGTTGTCCGGCATTATTCTTGCCCCATGCTACCAGTGTGTGGTCTTGCAGTAGAGCGATGCTGAACTCATACCCTGCAGTCACCATGATCGGATTGCTCACCCCCAATACCTGGTTGGGGACAAAGTTGTCTGAGTTGCTGTCCGCTACACCGTTGCCTAGTTCGCCGGCTCGATTTGTCCCCCAGGCCCAAACTGTTCCGTCGGATTTAATGGCCAAAGAGTGGTATGCCCGGCTGCCCAAGCTGACTATATTCGTAAGCCCACTGACCTGTACCGGATACAAGCGACTCGTTGTCGTTCCATCTCCCAGTTGGTTGTACTTGTTATAACCCCACGCCCAGACGCTTCCATCTGATTTCAATGCCAGGTTGTGCATTTCTCCGCCCATGATGGCGATGATCTCTGATAGATTTCCCACGCCGTCCGGCCCCAGGACATCCAACGGAACGCCGCTGTTATAGGTAGAGACAAAGATCTCATTGTTGCCGGTATCGTCCGTCTCTCCATCACCCAGTTCTCCATTGAAGTTTGCGCCCCAGGTCCAGACGCTACCATCCGACTTCAAGGCTATTGCCTCTTGTGCTCCGCCCCAAATCGATATCACACCATTTCCCGGATTCCATTGAGCGTAAAGTGTCAGAGAGTTGCATTCGAGCGTGATCGTCTCACCAGGCTTCAAGGTTTCTCCAGAACCGTCGGCAGCGGTGTTCCATCCAGAGAAGATGTAGCCGAAGCGGACCAGATTGCCGATATTGTCGAGCACGGCGGCGTTTGACCACGGCGAGTAATTGCGTGTGTCGACAGGGACAAAGCCGGCTGTACTTCCATTTCCGTTGTAGATCACTGTGTAGGCCGTCAACGAAACCAACTCCGGCATCGGAGTTGTCCCACCGCTGTCCGCTGAGCCGATACTCGGGACACAGGAACTCGAAGAGTTATTTCCATAAACGGGAGAGCCGGACGTCGCCGAATTTGAACCTCCGATCGACCTGGTGCCGGTCTTCGGATTAACATTGCTGCTTTCGTTGCGAGCCGGAGCGGCAGAGAGATTTTGAGAGGCTAGCGGGCTATTCGTTCCAGTCACTCCTCCAGTGCAACCCGAAAAACAAGCCAGAACCAATGCATACAGAATCCGGAATCTACACAAGTTTCCTCGCTCCATGACTTTCTCCAATAACCGATCTATCGGCCCAGTCGCTGGAAGATTAGACCTGTCTAATTTATATGCAGCTTTTCATTTGCCATGCAGCGCGCTGGGTCAACAAAGTTTTTAATTACCTCGCCCGCACTATCCCCCGCGCTATCATTGACCAGTGCAATCCAAGCAGACAACCTACCATCTCGGCGATATTCTGGCCAATGCGATCACCCATGGCATCGGCGCGGTGCTGGCCATCGCCGGATCGATCTACCTGATTGCCGCCTCCGCACGTGGTTCCGCTTGGGTGGAGGTTAGTTGCTCCGTCTTCTCGGCAACGCTGGTGTTGGTTTACATCTGTTCCACGCTCTACCACTCGCTGGTACGCACCCGCGCCCGCCACGTCTTTCATATCCTCGACCACTCGTCGATCTACCTGCTCATTGCCGGCACCTATACGCCGTTTACGTTGGTAACTCTACGCGGCCCGCTGGGATGGACGCTCTTCGGCGTAGTCTGGGCGCTGGCCGTGGCTGGAGTCATCTTCAAGAGCTTTGCCGTTGATCGCTTTGAATTGGCCTCTGCGCTGGTCTACCTGGCGCAGGGCTGGTTCGTGATCGTCGCCGTTGTTCCGCTGCTTCACGCTCTCGGGTGGCATGGGGTGATCTGGCTGGGCGCGGGCGGAGTAGCTTACACGTTGGGGATTATCTTCTTCGCCCTCGACCGTCTGCGCTACTTCCACGCCTTGTGGCACCTTTTTGTCCTGGCCGGCAGTATCTTTCATTATTTTGGGATTCTTTACTATGTCGTTCCGCCGCAGCCTTGAACCTACGAAATCCGCCCGTTAATTGCATCATTATTTCAGGTGCAAATTGACCTGAGCCCTACAAAACCGGTACACTACTCTAGTTTGGCGATTCCTGCCTGTGGCCGTGGAGACGGACGTTCGCCCGGATTCGAGGGCTTGAGTGTACTCCTGCGGTTCAGAAGTTTCCGCCCGAGCTATTTTTTTGTAGGCGCGCACCGGCTGACCCGGACCTGCGCTGGAGGTTTTATGTACGCGGTGATTCGAACCGGTGGTAAGCAGTATCGTGTCGCGCCCGGCGACGTTGTGAAGATTGAAAGCGTTGTCTCGGATGAGAACCAAACCATCGAGTTCAGCGACGTACTGGCCGTCAGCGGCGAGCCGGGAACCGTGGCCAAGCCGGCCACCGCCAAGGTGACCGCCGAGATTCTGGGCGAGGGCAGGGGCGAGAAGATTCTTGTCTTCCACCTCAAGCGCAAGAAGCAATACAAAAAGCTGCAAGGGCACCGGCAGAACTTTACCGAGGTGCGCATCAAGTCGATTGAAGCCGACGGCGTCACCTACGCCGCCTAGAGCGTTCTCGTCGAAATTGAAATTGGGTGGCCTATCCGAGGCGCACTTTGCGATGGGTGGGATTCAGAGATAAGGAAGGAGATTCGGCAATGGCACATAAAAAGGGTGGAGGCAGCTCCACAAACGGACGCGATTCCAATGCACAGCGGCTGGGTGTAAAGGCCTTTGGTGGTGAATTGATCACAGGCGGCTCGATCATCATCCGCCAGCGCGGCACGCGCATCAAACCGGGCCTCAACGTAGGCATCGGCTCGGATGATACGCTCTTCGCCAAGGTCACCGGGCGGGTCAAGTTTGCCGACCGCGGCAACCACGGGCGCTTTGCTTCCATCGAACCGGTAACCGCAGAGTAGTTTCAGCTTTTACTCAACTAAAAAGCCGCGGCGAAAGCCGCGGCTTTTTCTATTTCCCATACCCAATCTTTCTACGTCTCTGATTCCCTATCATTGAGTTTGCGGTGCAACACAGACTCAACCGCCTTCTCCACATCCGTAAGGGCAAAACCACCGGACGACTGCACGGCAACCTGAGTTCCAGTATGACCAAGCGCCGAGGCGATTTCGTTCCAGCGCAAAATGGTTGAGTGGGCTGGCAGGACAACTGCCTTGCTTGCCGGCGCAGGCAGAGCGGCATAGACGATCCAAGTGGCCAACGAGACCAAGATCAGCGACTCGTAGACGAACTGGATGGGGGCCGTCAGTGAAGTGTGAGATGTCCAAAAGGAGGACAATAGGAATTCGTTGGAAGACATCAGACCAAAGCCCAGGGCGATCCCGAATGTCATGCCGCGAACCGGAAGGCGCAAGGCATTCATGCTCAGGCAGAGGAAGGCCAGCAGGCAGAGTTCGAGGATGCTCACCGTACGCATCAAGCGATAGGCGATCGAAGGAATGAGTAGGATATGAGGGTGCTCTTCAGATACGGTGGACAAACTCACGATTGCAGAGACCAGCGCTGCCCAGCGGAAAGCTACTATGCTAAGCCGCTGGAGTCCTGAAAAACCCGAAAGCGCAGAGCGGAAGAGTTCTATGCAGACAAAGAAGAGCAGTACCGCACTGGCAATATACACCGCCCAGAAGGCCAAAAAGTAAATCAAGTGGCAATAGTCGTTGAACCAATGCAGTGGCAAACCATAAAAAAGAAAGAGCAGAACGGGCATGGCTGCCACATGCAACGCTAAGTAGGCACCCATAGCGGGGAACTGGCGATGCAACTTCCTTCTCCAGAACAGGTAGGCAAAAGCAACCCAAAGTACAAATTCCAACCCACTCAACAAAGACATCGCCGATTGTGGGGACATAATGAACCTCGCCATTCTCAGAACGATCATAGAATAGCGCCAAACGCCCAATCGCTCAACTGAAAAACAATGTACGATTATTTAACAGTAATTCTTGCGAAGGTACTCACGGTGATTCACGAGTTACTCTCTGTTCTTTATTTGACCGCAAGCTCTACTTCGCACAAGTGAGGTCCACATACCGGTGCCGCTACGTTTGCGGTCGCAGATTGGTGGCTCGAAATGACAGGCAAAGTCTTGGGCGTAGTGGCTGCAGCGGCAAGACCGACAACAACAATCGACAGAGCGAAGATGCGGATGACGAATTTCATTGGTAGTACCCTCCCTAGTGGATCCGTGGATGAAGAAATACCTCATCCATCGCCTTTGACAATAGGTCGTTGCAGCGGTGTAAGTCAAGTATTTTCTATAAGTTAATCAAGTGGTAACGGTTGTTATTACTAACGTACTCATCCTTTTCTTTGGAGTTCCGCCAACTTTTCGCCGAGACACCTTCTATTTCCACCCTCCGTTACGACCCTGACGTGGTAAAATCACCCTAGACAACTTCGCTCGAAAGCCCCTGTCTTTCAACTGCTTAGAGCAATAATTGCGGCAGAGAATGGCTCTCTCGAGGCACTACTCCTGGTCGAATTCAAAGCGAAAGTTGTGGAATGGAATCTTATGGCAACTGATCCTATTAGCAGCACTCCGCTCCCCGCCGAGAACGGCAGCTATACCGGCGAGAACATCAAGATCCTCGAAGGCCTAGAAGCCGTTCGCCTTCGTCCGGCTATGTACATCGGTTCGACCGGCGATATGGGCTTGCACCATCTGGTCTATGAGGTCGTGGACAACTCGGTTGACGAGGCTTTAGCGGGTTATTGCAAAAAAATCGACGTCATCATTCACGTGGACAACTCGATCACCGTCGTCGATGACGGCCGCGGCATCCCTGTGGACATGATGGATCTCTCGAATGGCAAGAAGATGCCCGCCGTCCAAGTGGTGCTGACCAAGCTCCACGCTGGCGGCAAATTTGACGCCTCGAATTACAAGGTCTCCGGTGGTCTGCACGGCGTTGGCGTCAGTTGCGTCAATGCACTTTCGCAGGAGTTCAACGTCGAGATCTGGCGCGATGGCTTTACCTGGGAGATGGATTTCAGTTGCGGGGATCCGGTGAGCGAACTGCGCCAGGCGGGCATCAGCAAGCGGCGTGGCACCAAAGTCCATTTCCTGCCCGACAAGAGCATCTTCTCGGTTTCGGAGTACAACTACGACACATTGGCGCAACGCCTGCGCGAGATGGCCTTTCTCAATAAAGGCCTGGAGATCACCCTCACCGATGAGCGCACAGCCGACCCCAAGACCGGCGAGGCCCGCAAGGCGGAGTTCAAATACGCAGGCGGCATCGCCGAGTTCGTCAAGCACCTCAATCGCGGCAAGACCGTACTGCACGAAAAGCCGATCGTGATGGAAGCCATGCGTGACGGCGTGGATATTGATATCGCTCTCCAATACAACGATAGCTACTCGGAGACCGTCTTCAGCTTCGCCAACAATATCAACACGGTGGACGGCGGCACGCATCTATCCGGCTTCCGCACCTCGCTCACACGCACCGTCAACGCCATTGGCCAGTCGCTTGGCCTCTTCAAAGACGTGAAGGAGAACCTCAGCGGCGATGATGTCCGCGAAGGCCTGGTCGCCGTGGTCAGCGTCAAATTGCCTCAGCCGCAGTTTGAAGGCCAGACCAAGGGCAAGCTCAACTCTGACATCGCAGGTATCGTACAGGCCTTCGTCAACGAGCGCCTCGGCGCATTCCTGGAGCAGAATCCCCCTATCGCCAAGCGCATCATCAACAAGTCCATAGAAGCAGCGCGTGCTCGCGAGGCCGCCCGCAAGGCCCGCGACCTGACTCGTCGCAAAGGCGTCATGGATGGCGCAGGCCTGCCCGGCAAGTTGGCCGATTGCTCCGAGCGCAATCCTGAGCGCTGCGAACTCTATCTGGTCGAGGGGGAGAGCGCCGGCGGCACCGCCAAGCAGGGCCGCGACCGCCGCTTCCAGGCTATCCTACCCCTTAAG
>CAWDQB010000024.1:0-15597 GCA_963804315.1 uncultured Acidobacteriaceae bacterium | reverse complement strand
GGCAAGATCCTCAACGTTGAAAAGGCCCGCTACGACAAGATGCTCGGACACGAGGAAATCCGCGCCATGATCACCGCCCTCGGCTGCGGCATCGGCAAGGACGACTTCGACGCAGCAAAAGTACGCTACGGCAAGATCATCCTGATGACCGACGCCGACGTGGACGGCTCGCACATCCGCACTCTGCTGCTGACGTTTTTCTTCCGCCACATGACGGAGCTGATCAAGCGCGACAACATCTATATTGCCCAACCGCCGCTCTTCAAGATCAAGAAGGGCCGCCGCGAGGAGTACATCAAGGATGAGCGCGAGTTCGTCAAAGTCATGGTCAATCGCGCGGCTGAAGGGATGGTTGTGCGCCATGGCGAGGGTGCTGTACGCCTCGAGGGCGCTGAACTTACCCGCTTCATCGCCACGCTGGGCGAGTACTTGGACTTTGTGGAAAAGGTGGACAAGCGCGTCCGCAACGAAAAACTCACCGAGCTGCTGGCTTGCGCAGAACTCGTTCACCGCGCGGACTTTGCCTCCAAGTCAGAGAGCGAAGTCCCGCCCAAGCTGGCACAACTCCACACAGTACTTGTCGAGCGCTCTGAAGAACTTCTCTTCAAGGCTCTCAGCGCTCCTGTCGAGGACGAAGAGCACCATACCTGGTCGATCAGCTTTACCGACGCGCAAGGAGCTGAACGGCGCATCGATTGGACGCTGGCCTCTAGCCCGGAGTTTCGCCAGATGATGGCCAAGTATAATCTAATCAAAGAGTTTCTCGCACCGCCGTTTTTAGTCGAGTACGCTTCCAAGACTGCCATTGCAGAGGCCGCCAGCGAAGAGACGGAGGCTGGTGAAGCGGCGACGGAATCCGCTGAAGTTCAAGCCGAGGCCAAGCAGGCCCGCCGCACCGCGCGCGCACTGCAAGAGCCGGTCGAAAAGCAGACTGCTCGCGAGCTTTTCAGCTACATCGTGGAGCAAGGCAAAAAAGGCTACGATGTACAGCGCTACAAAGGCCTGGGCGAGATGACCGCTACACAGCTCTGGGATACAACGATGGACCCGGAACACCGTACCTTGCTTCGGGTCAAGCTGGAAGACATCGCCGAATGCGAAGCCATCTTCACCACGCTGATGGGCGAAGACGTAGAAGCTCGCCGCAAATTCATTGAAGACAACGCATTGGACGTGAAAAACCTGGACATATAATTTCCGTGTCCGTTTGCCAAAATTGAACTCCGTACTCCAGAGTATCGGCTTTTCTTCCGCAGGCCTTCGAGCGCAAAGGTAAAATGAATCCCATGAAACTTCCCAGGCATGCGGAGATCTGGCTTGCGCCGTACGTCAAGGATCGCCTGCGAAGTCGGTTGAGGCCAACCAAGCCGAAACGCGCTTGGGTCGCCATTACAGACCACTATGAGCCAATCGGCATGGGCGCGACGCTTGAGACTGGACTCCGGCGAGTAGCGCAATGGCGGGAGAAGTGGCCGCGCATCGCCGAGGATGCTCCTCGTGATGCCGCCGGTCAGCGTCCCCAGTACAGCTTTTTCTATCCTCAAGAGGATTACCGGCGCGACCTGCTCGACGGCCTTGCCGAGATGGTGCGCCTGGGCGTGGGAGATGTGGAAGTTCACTTGCATCACCACAACGAGCAGCGCGAGGCCTTCCTTCAAAAGATCACGGAGTTCTGCCGCCGTCTCAGCGGCGATCATGGTCTGCTGCGCCAGTACAAGGGTCGTACGGTCTTCGGTTTTATACATGGTAACTGGGCGCTGGACAACTCCCGGCCCGATGGCCTCTGTTGCGGCCTGAACGGAGAGATTGGCCTGCTGCGCGATCTGGGCTGCTATGCCGATTTCACCATGCCTTCGGCGCCATCGGCGACCCAAGGGCGGGTGGTGAATCAGATCTACTGGTGCACAAACAATGCCGATAATCGTCCCCGCTCCTTCGACCAGGGGATCGAGGCTACGGTTGGAGGCGGCCAACGCGGGGACTTGTTGATGATTACCGGTCCGATAGGATTTCGATTCAGCGAGCGGCTCTTGCCACGTCTGGAATCGGGCGAGTTGGCCGGTTATGATCCGCCAACCGAAGCACGGGTGCGACGGTGGTTTGATCTGGCTCCAAAAATCGGCGACGATCTCTTCCTGAAGCTCTTTGCCCACGGAGCGCAGGAGCGGAATCTGGAGTCGCTGCTCAACGGCGATCTCGCTCATCTCTATATATGGCTTGCGGAAGAGGCTGATCGGCGCGGCATCGAGATTCATTGGGCCACGGCATGGCAGATGTACCAGGCCGCCGATGCGTTGATTCGCGGAGGCGAGCCACTGTCTGATTCACAAACCTAGCGTACTGAACTGAGCATCCAATTATCTACAGTTCTATCGTTCTGCGCGAACGGGAACCCAAACATTCTTCAGTTTGGTGGTGGTGAGTCGAAGAATCTACGCATTGTGTAGGGAGTTTCGCCCTAATTTTCTGCTAGCCCGTGGCATCCACAGTCGCAGAAGGCCGGACAACAAGCCGGGTCAAATCCAGAATCGGCAACCCACTCGCAGTCATTGCCGCCAGAGCCTCAGCCGAGGGCTTCTGCGCAATCACCAGCGTCTCCGAAGATGAGATCAGCGCGTCGAGAGTGCGCGTCAGCAGCCTGCCGATATGCGGCAGCGCCGAGACAACAAAGCTGAGATTGCTGCCGTAGATTTCGTCGAGCTGAATATGCGGGTCATGAATCTTGACCGCCCTGCCTTTGCCGATCAGGTGCTCGATGATGGTGATTACTGGGCTTTCCCGCAGGTCATCGGTGTCTTCCTTGAAGGCCAGCCCGAAGATGCCGATGCGCTCGCCGGGCAGATCGAGCACTTGGCGGATCGCGCGCCGCAGATGCTCGTCGTTGGAGGGCAGAACCGACTCGAGCAGAGGCAACTTCAGATCGAGCCGGGAGGCGCGGAAGGTGAGCGCTCGCAGATCTTTGGGCAGACACGAACCACCAAAAGCGAAGCCCGGTTTTAGGTAGGCTGGTGAGATATTCAGCCGCGTATCCTGGCACATGGTGGCCATCACCTGCTCCGGGTTGACGCCCAGGTTTGAGGCCAGCGAACCGATCTCGTTGGCAAAGCCGATCTTCAAGGCGTGAAAGGCGTTGCAGGTATACTTGATCATCTCAGCAGTACGCAGCGTGACCACGGAAACCTCACCGGGAAGGCCGTCGTAAAGTTCAGCTACAGCCAGCGCCGCGCCCTCCGAACTGCCTCCGACCACCAGTAGCGAAGGTTCCATGAAGTCTTTGACGGCGGTGCCTTCACGCAAGAATTCGGGGTTTGAGACAATATCAACATCGTCGCGGTGGGCAAAGACTGTTTGCAAAAGGCTCTCGCAGGTACCGGGAAAGACAGTGCTGCGTACGGTAACGATCAGTCGCTTGCTCCGGAGACGTAGCAGGCTGGAGATCTCTTCGCAGACGCGGCGCAGGTGGCTCAAGTCGATGTTTCCATTCGCCTGGGAGGGCGTTCCAACGCAGAGCATGATCACATCTGCTGTGGCGAGAGAGTCAACGTCGAGAGCGCCGGCACGCAGTCGGCCAGCCGCGACGTTCTTTTCAATCAGGCGCTCCAAGCCAGCTTCAAAGAAGGGCGATTGGGCTTTGCGTATGGCTTCAATTTTATTCAGGTCGCGGTCGACGCCGAGAACGTTGTGTCCAATCTCGGAAAAGCACGCCGCGCTCACGCAGCCTACGTATCCTAATCCCATAACGACTACGTTTTTCTTATCTTTCATGCGCTTCGACTCGGCCTCATCCGAAAGAAGTTTATCATGAGCTTGAGGGTCCAAATCATCAGCCATCCCGCCGAAGAAACAGCCAGGAGTTAAAAACGGAGCCGTGAAGATACTTTGGATTTGCCCTTTTTTTCTGCATCCAACCGACCGCGGCGCGCAAATCCGCACGCTGGGCACGCTCAAGGAGCTGCACAAGCGGCATGAGATTCACTTCGCCGCATTGAACGATCCAGCGAATACAGAAGGACCACGGCGCAGTTCGGAATATTCAACGCGGCATATCCTTGTGGAGCACAAGGCACCCAGCCGGCAGTCGTTCGGAATTCTCCCGCAATTGGTAGCCAGCATCTTCAACCCGGTGCCGATGGCCGTCTCCCGCTATGCCTCCCGCGCGTTGAGGAGCAAGATCAGCGCGCTGATTGCCATCGAGCACTATGATTCCATCGTCTGCGACTTTCTGGCCGCCGCACCCAATCTGGCTGAACTGCCGCAAGCCGTTCTGTTTCAACACAATGTGGAGACGACGATTTGGCAGCGGCACGCCTCGCAGTGTTCTTCCCTACCGCAGCGGCTCTTCTTCCAAATGCAGGCCCGCAAGATGAAATTCTACGAAAAAAAGATCTGCCGCGCGGTGAAGCACGTTATCGCAGTCTCGGAGATCGATGCCTCCAGAATGCGGAGAGACTTTGGAATCAATAAAGTGACCAGCGTTCCGACTGGCGTTGATGTCGAGTTCTATGCGCCGCCAGCGGAGTCTCCCGCTGTCGCTGAGATGGTTTTCAGCGGATCGATGGACTGGCTGCCAAATGTGGACGCGGTGGAGTTCTTCCTGACCGATGTCTTCCCGCTGATCCGCGAAAAACTGCCGAATGCTACCTTTACCATCGCCGGCCGCTCGCCCGATGCACGAGTTCTTAAAGCCGCTGATGGTGTTGCGGGAGTCACGGTGACCGGTAAGGTTGCAGATATGCGTCCCTATCTTTGGGGATCAAGACTCTCCGTTGTTCCCATCCGCATCGGCGGCGGAACGCGGCTGAAGATTTACGAATGCATGGCAGCCGGTCTTCCGGTCGTCTCAACAACGGTGGGCGCGGAAGGGCTGAGTTACAAAGACCGAGAGGATATTTTCCTGGCAGATGATCCCGCCGATCTAGCCGCCGCATGCCTTCGCCTGCTCACCGACGAAGGGACGCGCCGCTCGATTGCTATCAATGCAATGGAACGTGTTCGAAGAGAGTTTTCCTGGGATGCGGTTAGCCGCGACTTTGAAAAAATCCTTGAAGACAATCGGCTCGCCTGGGATTCTGCCGCTGAGGTCGCGCAATGAGGATTGCGGTCGTGACACGCTACTTTCCCAGCTCGGCGGAGCCATGGCAAGGACGGTCGGCCTATCAGACACTGCGCGTGCTGGCCGGCAAGTCCGATCTGCGCGTCTTCTATCCGAACGCGCAGTACCCGTCGATGCTGAAGCCGCGCAGCCGAGGCTATGACCGGCTGGACCCCTCCTTCAGTCCGCCCGATGTGAAGGCCAGCTACCATAACTTTCCAGCGCTGCCCATGCTCTCCCGTCCACTGAACGGCTGGCTGGCCGCGCACACTCTACTGCCGCACGTACGCGCCTTCGCTCCTGATTTGATCTTCAGTTGCTTCCTTTATCCCGACGGCTATGCAGCACTCAAAATCGCGCGGTCGCTATCGGTTCCGGTCGTTGTTCAAAGCATCGGGTCAGACTTGAACCGGATTGGCGATCCTGTCTCGGCCCGGTTGACACGCAAGGTTCTGCGCGAGGCCGATTCCATTGTGACGGTCAGCAGGGATCTCTGCGCTACGGCGATCTCGATGGGCGCTGATCCTCAGGCCACTCGAGCCGTCGTCAACGGTTGCGACCTTTCGGTCTTTCACCCGATGGATCAAATGGAGGCGCGGAAGCAGCTCGGAATTAGTCCTGAGGCTGAGACCGTAGTTTATATCGGGCGCATGGACGTCAAGAAAGGATTGCGGGAACTGGTTGAAGCAGCTAAACTTCTTCACTCAGGACGTCCAAATCTTCAGGTGTATCTAATAGGCCACGGTCCGGACCGGCTGCTGATTGAAAACGCGATTCGTGCACGGAATGCCGCCGCGTATATCCACCTGCTTCCCGCCTGTGGCTTCAACGATGTGGCCGTCTGGATGACTGCCTCTGATCTAATCACGCTGCCGAGCTACATGGAAGGCTGCCCCAATGTTGTGCTGGAGGCGCTGGCCTGTGGCCGGCCAGTCGTCGCCACCCGCGTCGGCGGGATTCCAGAGATACTGAACAACGCTTCCGGTGAATTGGTGCCTCCGCGGGATAGCAGCGCACTGGCCCAAGCTATCGGGTCGGTTCTTGACCGCAGTTGGGTTGCTGAGACCGTCTCCGCGCAAGGCGGTCGAAGTTGGGAGGCGGTGGCATCCGAGTTGTTGGAAATCTTTCTCCCGCTTATGGATAGGCGAAAAGTAGGCCGCGTATGATGACCCCGCGCAAGAGCCTTCAAATTCTCTTCCGCTTCTGTGCCGCACTAGGATTCCTGTTGGTCTTCGTCTCTTTTACCCCTGTCATCACCTGGTGGGCAAAAGCCTATGCCGGTCCAATCCAACAGCCGAAAGGCGATGTTCTTATCCTGCTCAGTGCCGCGTCGGATGACGAGTATGGGGGCATCTCTTACTCCTCCTACTGGCGCGCAAGGCAGGCGCTCTTTGCTTGGCAGACCGGCGGCTTCAAAAAGATCGTAATCTGTGGAAATGGTGATCCGGGCATCTTCGATTTTCTGATAGTTCAAGGCATTCCCCGCGACGCATTTGTTGTGGAGAGACGCTCGACCAGCACACGTGAAAACGCTGTTGAAACGGCGCGCCTGCTTCAAAGCCTGCCGGGCAAGAAGGTCCTGCTCACCAGCGATTTCCATATGCTGCGCGCAGATGCCGTCTTCCGCCGGCTAGGCATCGATACCGCTCCTATGGCGGTGCCCGACGTGCTGCACGCGACCGAGCACTGGCCCGGACGCTTCCCAGCTTTCGAAACCATGGTGCTGGAAACTGTAAAGATTGTCTTTTACGAACTGCGCGGCTGGATGGCATAGCCGCAATGAGGCAAGAGAATCAGGACACCTGACTCACTTTTTTGCCTCCGCCGAATCGGTCAGCGGTTCGCCGGACTCTCCGCCTCCCTGTGCCTCCTGGAGCTTGTAGAGTAAGGACCGGTAACTGATATTGAGCCAATTGGCTGTTTTGCGGCGGCTCCAGCCATTTGCTTCGAGGACCCTCATGATGATCTGGCGCTCCAGATCCTGCGTGGCGGCTTTGGTGATTTCTTTCAGCGAGATCGGGCTGGAGAGATCGACCTCGGTGTTCAGCCGTCCCAGATGAAAGGGGCGAACGGGTACCAAATCGGCGGCCAGCGCCTCTTCGTTTCCGATCAGAATATAGCTGCGGATCAGGTTTTCCAACTGGCGGATATTCCCAGGCCAATCATAGCGCTGCATCAGGCGTGTGATCTCACGCGAAAGCGGCTTGGGGGAGAGGCGGAAGGCCTGGGCATGACGCTCCAGGAAGTAGTCGATCAGCATGGGCAGATCAACGGACCGCTGGCGAAGCGGCGGCAGATTTATGGTTACCGCATTGATGCGGAAGAAGAAATCCAGCCGGAAGGTGCCATTCTCAGTCTGCTGCCGGAGATCCTGGCTTGCGGCGGAGACCAGACGTAGATTGACCTTCCTCGAATCCTGCCCGCCAACCCGCATGAAACTGCCATCCTGAAGCATCTGCAAGAGCTTGGCCTGCACGGATAGATCCAGATCGCCGATCTCATCCAGGAAAAGAGTTCCCATCTGCGCCAGTTCGACGCGGCCGCGTTTGGTTGCAAACGCGCCGGTGAATGCACCTTTTTCATAACCGAAAAGCTCCGATTCGATCAGCGTGTGGGGAATCGCCGGACAGGCAACTTTGACCCAGGCGCCTTTTGATCGACTTGAATTGCGGTGCAATAGTTTGGCAAAGATCTCTTTGCCAGTTCCGCTCTCACCTTGAATCAGCACAGGAACTGTTGTCTCAGCAACCCGCTCCAGCTTCTCACGAGCCGCGGCCATCAGCGGCGACCGCCCGAAGATGACTTCGATGGGCGGTAATTCGTGCACTTCGCCAGCTTCATTTATGCGTTGTGGATGCATGGCTCTATCAGGCATTATCGCCGATCTATCGCCTCTACACGCAACTTGCCAGCCAAACCAGGGCAGTGGCTGGTAACTCTCACATTTCATCCGCGTAACTGGGTTATTCACTAGGAGGTAACGCCAATCCCCTTATTTTTCGTTGATTGCACTCTCCTCCTGTGATATATGAAAAATATTGCACATTGTAGAGAATGAATTACCACTTCCAGTGATACCATGGTGGTGACACGGTGTCTATTTGTTCACTGGTGGGAGGGGGGCAATTTCCGCCTGTTGATGCGCCTTGATCCCCAGGCTGGCGGAGATGATTCAGCACGATTCCGCAATACTTTATCGAGGACTATTTTATTCTCTTCGTTCTGCTTGCCGAACGAGAAAGAGTGTGCTGTTTTGTGCAGTGAAAGATCATTGAAAAGAGCTGTGATTGTCAGTAGCTTATCAGGAGCGAATTTTGAAGACCAGGAATAAACGCCACCCACTCATTGCGGCGCTTGATCCGGATCCTGCGATCCTGAAGTACTTGCAGCGCATTCTTTCAGACCGCTTCAGCTTGCGTCTCTTTACACAACCCGCCGAATTATTGCAGAGTCTGAATGAATCTCCCGCGCCCGAACTCATTCTGATGGATTGGCACGTAGATGAAGATAGCGCCGGAGAGAATGCATTTGATTTGCTGACCAAGATTCTCGCCTCCAAACCGGCGCTCCCCGTGGTTTTGCTGGCCTGCTCAGCTGAATTGAACGAGGTGGTAGCGGCCACGCGCATCGGGGCCTCGGATGTAATTCTCAAACCATTCAAGAAGGCCGACATCGATCAAGCCGTGGAGCAGGGTCTTCAGAAAACTCGTTCGCTTTTCGCCACAATCGAAGAGGAGAGCAACGAGATCCCCTTGGACGAGAACACCTCTTTTGTTAGGGCCTGCAAGCGCATGAGGGAGATTGAGTCCCAATGCCGATTGGTGGCGCGCGCCGATATTCCAGTCCTGATCCTCGGCGAGAGCGGCACGGGCAAGGAAGTCGCCACGCTCTTCATTCACAAGATGTCGGCCCGCAGCCAGCGCGGCTTCATGAAGGTCAATTGTGCCGCGATGCCCGCCGACCTGCTCGAGAGCGAACTCTTCGGCTATGAACCCGGCGCATTTACCGGAGCGGTCAAGGCCAAACCAGGCAAGTTTGAAATCTGCAACAATGGCACGATCTTTTTGGATGAGATAGGCGAAATGCCCGCAGTCTTGCAAGCTAAGCTTCTCCAGGTTCTGCAGGACGGGAGCTTCTCTCGCCTGGGCAGCCGCACGACCATCAAGGTCGATGTGCGCGTAATAGCCGCAACCAATATCGACATCAAGGCCGCGATTGCGCAAAAGACCTTTCGCGAGGATCTCTATTACCGGTTGAATGGCTTTACGCTGAAAATGCCTCCGCTGCGCGAGCGCGTCGAGGAAATTCCCATCCTGGCCGAACACTTCATGCGCAAAACGGCGGCGAAGTACGAGCGCGAGAGCTTGCCCCTATCTCCTTTGCTCATGCAGGCCCTTTGCAGTTATTCCTGGCCGGGTAATCTTCGTGAGCTGGAGAATATCATCAAACGCTACTTGATTCTGAACGATGAGAAGACAATCATGGATGAATTGCATCCCCGGCCTATTTCCGATCTCTCCGGGCCGGGCGACGAAGAGGCAGGGGGCAATGGGAGCCTCAAGCATCTGGTCCGGAATTTGAAGGATGGAGCAGAATCGGCGGCCATCGCAAGAACGCTGGAGGGTACGGGATGGAATCGCAAAGCGGCCGCAAATGAACTTCAGATCAGCTACAAGGCCCTGCTCTACAAGATCAAGCAGTACAACCTGCTGCCACCGGAGAAGACAGCCATTTCAACCCTGAGACGAGAGCTATGACTCAAACCGTGCAAGGCTCGGATCCGACCCGCTCGGAGAAAGTTGTTATCCAATTCGGAGACCGGACCATTAAGGGCTACCTTGACTCTTTGGCATGGAGCACCGTCGAAGAGATGCTCAGCCACGCTCCCCACGGATCGCCGGAGAGCTTCCGCGTTCGCCGTATCGAAACAGGAATTGTCGAGGAGGTTGCCGCGGAAGAGATCAAGGCTGTCTTCTATGTCAATAGCTTCGATGGAGACTCCAAGCACGAGATTCTCCACTTTCACTCCCGCGCTCCCATCATCCATGGAATCTGGATGCGGCTGCAATTCCGGGATGGCGAAGTGATGGAAGGAATCGTTTATAACTCGATCCGCTACCTGGTCGATCCGGGTTTCTTCCTCTTGCCTACCGACCCCGACAGCAATAACCGGCTCGTCTATGTGCGCAAGGATTGGCTCGCCGACCACCGTGTTCTTGGAATTCGTAAACTGTAGATTCGGGTTCGACTTCTCTTCAGGCGCAGGCGGCTTCGCGTTGAATCGAGTAATGAAGGATCTCTGCCGCAATCCCAGTCATTTGGCGCGAGGTATGATCCTTACGGACGACGCGGCCTTGACATCGGATGGAACAGCAAGTGGACAGCGTGACCTCGGGCGGCAGTTCAACCAGGAATTCAAAATCCCCGCCTAGAGGTGAGCCGGCACTTTTCTCCAGAAAGAAATAAACCCCCCGGTTGCTTAAATCCCGCGTATAGCCAAAGATTTCTCGCTTCCCGGCAATTACGGTAAGCGGCGCGTTGATCTCGAAGCGCTGTCGCTCCCGCCGATCATTCACTGACGTTGAGTTGCTGTTCATGACATCCTTTCCCAATCAATGAACGTAAGGACTAAATCTGCATCGTCCATCCACTCGATATCAGTACGCAAATGCGTTCTGCGGGAAGCCGCTTGTTTTTTAACGAACCCGCGAAACTTGATGGTAACATATCGTTAATTACCATAGTTCCTCTCTGTCAAGCAACTACACAATCTATGCAATTTAAAGACCAAATTAATCTATGGTAAATCCTTTGCTCTCTGAATATTTATAATAAAGGATGCAAGTAATTGCGCAGCGAGTGGGTAGATTTTAGTCACTTCTTAAAAAACTACGTAACAAGATGGCTGGCGACTCCCGATCTCCAACCCAATACACTAGGATGGCTTTATGGCTTCGCTTCTGGAGATTCGCGGTTTGCAGATTCATTTTGGTGCGATGCAGGCCGTGCGCGGCGTCAATCTGCGCCTCGATGAGGGCGAAGTGCTGGGACTGGTGGGTGAGTCTGGCTCTGGCAAGAGCGTTACCGCGCTGTCCATTCTCAGACTGCTGGAACCTTCCGCGCGGGTTACGGGGCAAATTCACTGGCGCGGGGGCAATACCTCAGGCTCAGCGTCGATTAACCTGCTGCAAGAGCCGGCGAGCCGCCTCCGCCAGTTGCGGGGGCGAGAGATTGCCATGATCTTTCAGGAGCCGATGACCGCATTGAATCCGGTGATGAGCATCGGCCGCCAAGTCGCGGAAGGCGCGCAGGCGCATCACCGCTCATTAACGGGACGCGAGGCAAAACGGCGGGCAATAGCCGCTCTGGAGTCGGTTGCGATTCCAGAGGCGGCGCGGCGCTACGGAGATTATCCGCATCAGTTTTCTGGCGGACAGCGGCAGCGGATTCTGATCGCCATGGCGCTCATCAACCAGCCGCGCCTGCTGATTGCCGATGAACCGACCACCGCTTTGGATGTAACAGTTCAAGCGCAGGTACTCGAACTGCTGCGCCAACTACAGAAGCAACATGGGCTGGCGATGCTATTTATCTCCCATGATTTGGCGGTTGTCGGGCAACTGGCTGGACGAGTCGCCGTTATGCGCAAAGGGGAAGTGATTGAGACCGGCCCGGCCGAGAAGATCTTCACTTCACCTGAAGATGCTTACACGCGCAGCCTGTTGGCAGCCGTGCCAACTCTGCGCACCAACCGGAGCCAACCACTGGCAAGAATCTCCAGCATGAATGTGGAATGAGACTCCAACGCTTGTCAGAATGTCTGTGCGGAATCTCTTGAAATATCTCATTCAGTGGAGGATACAGTGGTCAATTGCAGATGGAAGCTCTGATTCAACAAATCCCGCAATGCAGTCGCCACGGCGCGCCGGCTGAAGTTTTCCGCATACGTTTTGCGGGCTGCATTCGAAATTGCGCCGAGCCGTTCCGGGGCATGAATCAACTCCTTCAGTCTTTGCGCAAAATCGCGGGGTTCGTCGGCAATAAGAATATTCTGGCCGGGCGCAACGTGTTCAACTCCGCCAGCACCCAGCGTAGTGCTGAGCACTGGCATGCCATAGGCCCACGATTCAATCACTCGCGTGCGCACCCCCGTTGCCTGAGTTGACGCTACAACCTGTATGTCATTCCTGCGGTATGCAGTCCGAATATCTTCCACGAAACCGGAGAATCGCACCATCGGATAAGGCTTGGCCATTTCCATGATTGCTTCGGCCTGGATCTCGCCGGCCTCCCATTTACCCACGACTTCCAGTCTCAGCCGCGAAATTGTATCCGAGTCAAGCAGTGGGAATACTTTCGTGAGGATATACTCCAGGGAAGAGTAGGTTGCAAGATGGATCAACCCGCCGATATGCAGGAGACGTAACACTCCGTCTGCATCTTGTTCTCTGTCGATTCCTGGTTTTTCTGCGTGCGCTATGCTGAACGGCAGGTATGCGGCATTGGGTGCGGACCACTCCCCGGCAATCCGCTTTGCTTCATCCGAAGCCACGCATAAGACAAGGCCGCTTGTACGCGCGACTTCGCGCTCCAATTCCGCCATTCGCCTCAGCTTCCTTGTCTCCCAGCCGAGGGGTTTCCTCTTCTGGATCTCCTGATCGATCCTGAATGTTCCCGCTTGGTACTCGGATTCAATATCATGGCAGGTCCAGACCGTCCGGACCCTGGGCAGGCTGGGGATTACATTTGCGGTATGCAAGTAATGGAAGACGTGAATTGCCTCGGGATCACTTTCATATCTTGCTTTCGCTTCACGCAAAATAATCTCTCGCGCCGGATGGAGTTGCCACCAGACCAATTCGCGTGGCATTCCGGCCAGGTATGCCAATCGCGCGTACCGAGGAGGCCGCGCGCCCCTTGCATCAATAACTGTACATTTGATCTCCTTAAAATAGCCCGGAGAGGATGGAACTTTAACCCACCTCCAGATAAAAACAAATTCCACCTCACAGCCTAGATCGAGAAAGGCCTGCACTTGAGAGCAAATCACCAATCCCGGACCATTGGCATCCGGTTCCGGGGGCCTGGAATCGGTGTAAATATACACACGCTGCGGACGATCTGATCCAACTTGGGCAACTACCTGCCTTGTGTGTCGATCATCTTTTCCAAGCAATTTCTTGTTTCATAAAACTTCAATCCTGAGGGAGTAACGTGATAAGCCCATACTACAATACTCCAAAGAATAACCCTGCATCCTGGCTTCGCGTGAGTTCCGCGAGACTTTGATTCCATCGCGTACTTCATGGCCTAACGGCAGCAAAAGATCGTTCAATTTCCCTGTGTGATGCTCTAGAAGATCGAGCCTTGATTTTGAAATCGTCTCATGCCGGAACCATAGAATAGAGATTCAGGAGTTGCCTTGCCTCATCCGCGCCCAACCCGCAATGCCGCCAAGCGCCCAAGCCGCCGCGCCCCGGTACGCAAGCGCCGCTTGGGCTGGCGTGGCTGGCTGATCGTTTCCGGTTTTTTGCTGTTCGCATCCCTGCTGGCTTGCGGTGTGATTGCTCGAATGCGGGCGCCCGTCTCGAACTCCGCTCTCACTCACTTTGACGCCATTATTGTGCTGGGCAATCCGGCGGACAGCGACGGCAACCCCACACCGGAGCAACTGGCGCGCGTTACGGAGGGCGTGCATGAGTATGAGCGGGGCATTGCGCCAAGACTAATCCTGACCGGGGGAGCGGCGCATAATCACTTCGTGGAGGCGCGGGTGATGGCGCGGACCGCCGAGGCGCAGGGGATTCCGGCGGAAGCGATTTTTCTTGAGCCGGAGGCACTGGACACGATGCAAAACGCCTGCTACTCCGAGCGGATCATGAAGGCGCACGGCTGGCGATCGGCAGAGGTGGTCTCGCGTGCCAGCCATCTGCCGCGCGCGGCAATGATCTTCGGAGAGTTGCCGCTGGAGTGGCAGACCCACGCCGCGCCGCCGCTGGAGCCTGAATCCGCGGCTTACCAATGGGCAGCCTCCGCCGTCGAAGATGTAAAGACAGTGCGCTACCTCTTTTGGTCGCGATGGATTGAGCGCTGCGAACCGTAGCACCAGCAGATACAGAGCAGCGTGCATTGTCCCGCCTCGGTATGGTCTAGTAAGCTGAAAATGATGCATCTTTCTGTAAGAACTTCCGCCGCCCTTGCCGCCTTGGCCTTTTTGGCTTTGCCCGCCGTACCGCGCGCCCTGGCGCAAAGCACCGCCGCGCCGACGGCTGGCAATGGCACCTACATTGCCATTGATCCGCTGGCCCGGGTGCGCTACGACAACCGCTACGACCTTTCGCTGGGCGCGGCCTATGGCCATATTCATGCCGGGCCAAACGCGCTGCAAGGCGCTAACCTGGGCGGAATTGATCTTTCCGCCTCCTATTGGTTCAGCAAGCACTGGGCCGCTGAAGGAACGGGCCGAGGCTATCTGGGCACCAGCGGTGTAGCCAGTGTTGGCGGCAGCAACTCTGGACTCAATTCAGTTCGAGGACCTTTTGTCAGCCAGTATCTCTTTGCCGCTGGACCTGAATGGCTAGGACCGCACAACAAGCACGGCGATATCATTCTTCACGCGCTGGGCGGCGGAGCCTATTTTCTCTCTCATGATTGGCCGCAGACGCCGGCAGGTGCCGGCTTCTACGACAATCAGGTAGCCCCGGCCGCAGTCTTCGGCGGCCACATCGACCTGAACCGCTCCGAGCACTGGGTCTTCCGCGTCACACCCGATGCGCTCTTTACTCGCTACGGATATAGCTTCAACGCGGGTCAAGGGAGTTCCAGCCCACACACGAACTGGAACGCCGCCATCGCAGTTGGCATCGAGTATAAGTTCAGGAAAAAGCGGTAAAACGTTCGCAACTTCCGCAGACAAAAACGGCATTTTCCCGTTCCGGAGCATCCTTCGATAAAGATTTGTCGGCGGCGGCTCCGGTCTTCTCTTTATAGGTAGTTCTTTTTTGTAAAGTGAATAGGGCTGCAACACTTCGCGGCTTATGATATTCTCCACCTTCAGCAATTTCATGATCGCTGTCTCGTCGGAAAATGCTGAATGAAGAGCGGCGCTCGTACGCCTGAGGAACGGGTTCCGGATCAAATTACGCATGAAGGCAGGGTTCAATCATTATGAGAGACACGCTGGGAGTCTTGCTTGCAGGCGGGGCGGGAGAGCGGCTCTTCCCCCTGACGCGGGATCGCGCCAAGCCGGCCGTGCCCTTTGGCGGGCATTATCGCATCATCGACATTACGCTTTCCAACTGCATCACTTAGGGCTGCGCAGAGTCTTCATTCTCACACAATACAAGGCGCTCTCGCTGAACCGGCACATCCGCGAAGGCTGGACGGGTATCGTAGCCCAAGAGCTGGGCGAGTTCTTTGAGCTGCTGCCGCCCATGCAGCGCACCGGAACCAACTGGTATATGGGCACGGCGACGCGGTCTATCAGAATATCTATTCAATCGGCA
>CAWDQB010000023.1:0-20081 GCA_963804315.1 uncultured Acidobacteriaceae bacterium | reverse complement strand
CGCATCCATCTCCATCACCAGCAGTCCCTGCGCGGCAAAGGCTCTCCGGTAAAACTCCGCAAAGGCTTGGGCAAAGCTGCGTCCCGGCTGGTAGGCCGCAGCCAGAATCTCCATCGCTTCTGAACCGCCCAGCAGCTCCCAGGCCTGCTCCACCAGCGGCAAAATCGTTTTATCCAGCACCACTCCGCCCACCGGACGCGGAGCATCCGGAAACGTGCCGTAAGTCAGTGTGCGCAGTTCCCGCCGGGCCGGAAAGACCACATGGTTGATCTCGGCAAAGTCGTGGTCTTCGGTTGCCAGCCAAAACACAGCCACATGAGGCCGGCCCTCGGCCGTACCCTCGCGTGCCCGGGCCATGCGCCTGGCCGCCTTGAAGGGCGTATAGAGCGGGCCGCCGAACAGACCCACCTGCTGCCCGGTCACCACGACACCCGCGCCCGTCCGTAGAGCCTCAAGCGCGGCGGCAGCGGCAGGCGAGGTCCCGGCATTCTGCTCCCCGAGCAGCCGCACCACCTCGGCCAATGCGCCGGCACAGCGGGCGAGCCTGCCAGCCGGCTTCAGACGGAACTTCAGGATAAAAGGCCCGCGCCTCTTCCCCGCCGGAGCAGGCGTCCAGAAAAAGCCGCTGCAGCCCCGGTACGACGGTAATGGGATGACAGTCCGCGTTCAACAATATCAAACTCCCGATCTCTGTTAAGGATGCCACGCCGAGCCGGATCGATGCACCTTCCACATTGCATCCCTCCGATTCAGAATCCGCCCTGCGTTACGGCGCGGTAAATTCTTTCACCACATCCCGTACAGCGAGACTTCACAGGGTTCACAATACTGCCATTTTTTCCTGGAAATCAACTAAAATTAGGCATGGTGACGAGCATAGAAAGCAATTTCTCTTTGTGAGCGACTTCGACCAGACGTTGACCTTCAACGACACGGGTTACGTGCTGAGCGAGATGGTGGGAATCTCTGTCTCGGAGTTTGAGCGCAAGGCCAAAGGCATGGCCAAGCTGAATCTGGTTCAGCAGGGCGCCGAGCTTTCGTATCTTCTGCTGCACGATCCGGCCTTCCATTCGCGGGTGCGCCGCGAGCATTTCTATGAGGTTGGCAAGCGCATCCGCCTCAAGGAAAACATCAAGCAGGTCTATGAAATCCTCGACCGCAAGATCGATGGATTCCACTTTGATTTTTACGTGCTGTCGGCCTCGCCTGTCGAAGTTATTCAGTCGGCTCTGGAAGGAATTGTGCCGCGGGATCACATCTTTGGCACCGAGTTCAAATACACAGAGGCGGGCGAGATCGAAAGCCTGGTGCGGGCTACAGCTGGCTATGGAAAGTTGCGCGCCTGGAGCAGCTCATCAAAGAACACGCCATTCCCGCCGATCATGTGGTCTACGTGGGCGACGGCAGCTCCGATATTCACGTGATGCTGCAAGTCAACCACAGCGACGGTTTCACTATCGCCGTCTCGGAGTCCAAACTGGTGGCGCAGATTGCCAAACGGACCGTGCTCAGCGACAATGCATTGCCGACGCTGGTGCCGATTCTGGAAGACATCGCCGGCTGGCAGCGTCCGCAGATCCGTCAGCTCTTCGAGTCTTACGGATTCCTGGTTCAGGGATGGGACCGCGTGCAGACCGACTGGGTCACGCTGCGGCCCAGCGGCGATTCCGGCCGCAAGGAAGCGCCAGCCACCGCCCATCAGGATGCTTCCGCGGACAGGACCCAAACAGCCGCTTCTGTCTCCTAGGGCCGGTGCGCCACCCTCGCCGCGCAATTGTTTCTGCGGCTTGGGTGGGGGTGGAGGGCTCTTCAAGCAATTTGTCCAACTAGCGATTCTATCTTTGTTACAAAACAGCAAACCACGCATGTAATCCGGCTCATTGTTTTTCCGGCCACTTGAATGCAGCGCGCCTTGCGGTTATGCGTATACTCTATGTGAATCGCGCAGAAAGCCGATTGCGCTCTTGCGCGCTTCAAGGAGAGTGAAGAGATGCCCACGAAAAAGAAAGCGGTCAAGGCGGCCAAGCCGAGAACTGCCAAGGTTGCTCGACCCAAGGCCAAAAAAGCCGTCAAAGCGCAAGCTGTAAAGCCCAAAGCCAAGAAAGCCCCACAGCCCCCAACCGCCAACACCGCGCAACTGCTCAGCCTCCGAAGTGGTCTTCGAAGGTCCGCTCTTTCGTGTGTTGCGCGACCGGCTGATCGAGCCGGGGGGCCGGGAGGGCGTGCGCGACATCATCCGCCACAACGGCAGCGTCGTCATTCTGGCCATCGACAAATCCAAGAACAAGCGCAACCCGTGGATCGTCATGGAGCGCCAGTATCGCCACGCCGCCGGCGCTTCCTGTGGGAGCTGCCCGCCGGCAAGCTGGAGCCGGGCGAAGATGCGCTCGCCGGCGCGCAGCGCGAACTGGAAGAAGAGACCGGCTACCGCGCCAAGAAGTGGAAGCCGCTGGTCGAGTACTACGCCAGCCCCGGCTTTCTGGGCGAGTCGATGAAGGTCTTTCTGGCCGAAGGGCTGGTGGCCGGCGATGCTCATCCGGAGGAGGACGAACAGATCGAACTGCGCCTGGTCAAGCTCTCCGAGGTCGTCAAGCTGATTGAAAAGGGCGCGATTTTGGACGGAAAAACGCTCACCAGCGTGCTCTTGTATGCGCGCAAGCTGGCCGACAAAGGCGGCAAATAAGCGGAAACCATAAGATGGTCCGTCCTGATTTGTTGATTCCCGTTCAGGCGTGCTTCCGCCATCCGGCACGGAGGTATTTCGCCGCGCCAAAGTGTAAATTTTTTGCAACTATGGAGCCGTTCTTTCTGCGTCTTATTATATATCGGTGAACATTCCCCAGTTCGCTGTTCACCGCATATCACAGGGTGTAAGAAAGGCAGGAGCCTGTGGCTCAGTACAAAGGGAAGGTCAAGTGGTTCAACAACGCCAAAGGCTACGGCTTCATTGGTCGTGAAGACGGGCCGGATGTATTCGTTCACTATTCTTCCATTCAGTTGGACGGATACAAGACGCTGAAAGAAGGCGACGACGTTGAGTTCGACATCGTCCAGGGTCAGAAGGGCGCCCAGGCCGATGCAGTGGTTCGACTCCGGGACGTCGCAGCCAGTTCAGCCTAGAAGCGCTGTGGAACCGAACGTGAATCGGCAGCCGCCAGACGGGCGGAATATGATGTTGTGCTCAATTTCGCTGTCATTATTACGCAAGCGATTGTGGCTGCGCTAGCGGGTGAGTTTTGCAACACTTATACTCTTTCCAACATCATTTCATTTAATCTCAAACACATCGCTTTTCATGCAGATTTAAGGAACTCGCGTAAGAACTAAAATAATCATCGCTCATATTACGCCAATCGAGATAAGATAAGTGGCGCTATGAGTTTACTGCATCCGGATCCTATGGAAGAAATTGACGATGCCGCCCTGGGTGAAGAGTTCACCAAGGGGACAAGTCATGTGGTCTTGGCCGGCCTCATCGCCGCCGTACTGGTCATCGCGGTGGTTGTGGTTACGTTGCTGGCCAGCCGCAAGCCGCCCGTCGCCGCGGGTGAAGTTGTCGAGGTATGGGCTTTTCCGCAGCACGGCGAGACCTCAGGACTTGACGCCAATGGCGAAGCCATGGCCAAAGAGCCTTTCGACCAGGTGCTGCTCTTTGCCCATGTAAAGCTGCGCAACCAGAGCAAGCTCCCCCTCCAATTGCAAAATATTCTGGCCAATACCCGGCAGGCGGACGGAATTCCGCTCTCTGTCTCCGGCGGCAGTGTGGCGCAGTATCAGGAAGCGCTGCTGGCGTATCCGGAGTTGAATCTCCCCAAGGGACAGCCGCTCTCTCCGCACGCCACCCTCAACCCCGGAGAGAGCCTGGATGGAAACCTCTTCTGGGTCTTTCAGATGAACCGGCAACAGTGGGACGCCCGCAAAGACTGGGCAACCAGACCCGGACCACGATGACCCGGGTTCAAAATACGGACTCAACTTCACGGTCGCCATCCAGTACCAGAAAAATCTGGTGCTCACCTCCTCCGCCCCGGTTACGGAACGTTAGGCGGCAACGGAGCGCTCTTCGGCGCGGTCAGATAGCCGCTCACTTGGTTCTTTGAATTGATCGTGTTGATCACAACCTCAAAGAGCTGCGGAGTCTTTCCACTATAGAACTGCAGTGGCTCGTTGATGCCCTTGCCGTTCTTCTGCACCGGCTTGTCGTCCGAGATCACCGTAAGGTTGAATGTGTTCTTCTTCAGATCGGCTTTGTTCAGTTCTAGGCTGACCGTGCCCACCGGCTTCCGCTGCCCCTTGGTCAGGGTGAACTCGTAGTAGTTGCGGTCGCCTTTGTGTTTGAGCAATTCCAGCTCATCGTGATTGCGGGCAATCAGCGAACTGTGCCCATCCAGATCCCCCTTCATCGAGGTCAACTGGCTGATCGCCGTGGCCAGATCATTCTGCGTTTTGCCCAAATCGTTCTTCACTCCGCCCACGTCGGTCTTTACATTCGAGACTTCGCTGGAGACGGCGCTGATCTGTTGCGCGGCCTGCTTCTGCGCACTGGCTAGCCGCTGGCTGTCAATCTCGTTGGCCTCCTCACGCCGGATGATCTCCTGGGCGCGCGCGTCCATCTGCTTCTGCGTCAGCCCCAATGAACTGCCCAGTTCCTCAGTGGCCACCTTCATGTGGGCATCGGTCTCGCGCAGTTCGGCGGCCAGTTTCTTGTTCTGCTCCCGGGCCTCGGCCAGTTCGGTCTTCAGGCTCTCCAGCTTGCCGCTCAGGTTGTAATTCCAGATCAGGCTTCCTGAGCCGGCCAGCAGGGCAATGGCAATCGCCGCCAGCAGCGCGCCTGAGTAGCTTCGGGGTGTATCGTCCAACACACTCATTTTGTTGCCTCTCATTGAGCGGCCCGTCCCGCGGACCGCGCATTCCAGATCGGTGCCTTTAACCGAGCGGCCAGTCGTCGAAGGGAACATTTCTCCAAAAAACCGGCGCCAAAAAACTCCGCTCGCATTCAGGAAGGCTGTCTTAAGAATATAGAATCTCGCCGAATCCTGCTGGCCCAGGCGAACTATTTACGAAAACCAGCCTCCAGTTTTCCGGATTTCGAACTCCCAGTGATAGTAAAGTCTTCTACCCTCCGTCTCTTCGTCCCATGATTCGTGACAACCGGCGAACGACTGCGTTATAAACATCTATACAGCACATTTTGGCGCCGGGCTGTTTTTGAGGGCCAGGACAGCCGCCCAACCGTCAAGAAATACATCGCAAAGGGAGATCGAGGGCTATGGCAACTGCTGTCGCTGGGAAGGGTCTGGAAGGTATTGTTGCGGCTAACTCCGGTATCTGTTGGATCGACGGAGAGGCGGGCGTGCTGTCCTATCGCGGTATCGATATTCACGAACTGGCCGTCCACTCGACCTTCGAGGAGACCACCTACCTGCTGTGGAACGGCATTCTGCCCAACGAACTCGCCCTGCGCGAGTTTCAGACGCAGCTCCAATTGGCCCGCGGCTTGGACTTCCGCATCGTCGATATGCTGCGCGCCATTCCCGCTTCGGCCACGCCAATGGAGGTGCTGCGCACCGCCGTCTCCGCGCTCAGCTTTTACGACGCCGACGAGAAGGACAACTCCCACGATTCCAACGTTCGCAAATGCTTCCACCTGACTGCGCAGATCGCCATGATCGTGGCCATCTATGACCGGCTGCGCAAAGGGCTTGAGATTGTACCGCCCGACCGCTCGCTCAACCACTCGGCCAACTTCCTCTGGATGCTCAATGGCGTCAAGCCCTCCGAGACCGCCGTCCGCACCATGGACATGGCCCTCGTCCTGCACGCTGAGCACGAGTTGAACGCCTCCACCTTCGCCGCCCGCGTCATCGCCGCCACTCTCTCCGACGTGCATTCAGCCATCACCGGGGCCATCGGCGCGCTTAAAGGGCCGCTGCACGGCGGCGCCAATGAGGGCGTCATGCGCCTGCTGCTGACCATCGACAAGCAGGGCGCAGACCCTGTCGAGTATGTCAAGAATATGCTGGCCGCCAAGCAGAAGATCTCCGGCTTCGGCCATCGCGTCTACAAGACCGAAGACCCCCGCGCCACCCACCTTCGCGAGATGAGCAAGCAACTCGGCAAGGACGCCGGCATTCCCAAGTGGTATGAGATGTCCCGCGCCATCGAGCTGTACATCAACTCCGACAAAAAGCTCAACGCGAATGTGGACTTCTACTCAGCCTCGACCTACGCCACGCTGGGTATTGACATTGACCTCTACACGCCCATCTTCGCCATCAGCCGCATCGCCGGCTGGGCCGCCCACGTCATCGAGCAGCTCGACGACAACCGCCTCATCCGCCCCCGCGCCGAGTACATCGGACCGCCGTATCCCTCGCCTTACATTCCCATGGAGGAGCGCGGATAGGATAAATCAGTCTTTGATTTATAAGAACCGTAGTAAACTAGGTTCATGATGAACCGTCCCGTTATCGTCACGACTCCCATTCCCACGCTCGAAGAGTTTGGCAAAAGCCTCGGCCTCAGCAAGGCACGCCAGAAGGCTCTCATGCAAATCGTCATGGGCGCGGACTCTGGCGTCAGACAGCCCGCATCCATCTTCGAATCCCGTAGGAATGTCTCAAGAGGCAAGGGAAGGAGCAGGGTTGCGGCAAAAAAACAGTAGGGTCACTCCGAATGCCGTATTCCTGAACATTCCCTACGATCAAGGGTTTCACTCGCTCTATCTTTCATATATTGTGGGCCTTGTCCATCTTGGCTTTAAGCCGCGCGCTACCTTGGGCCTGCCCGAAGGAATTAACAGACTCGATAAAATCCTTGAGGTGATACAAGGATGCCACTACTCGATCCATGATCTGTCGAGAGTCGAGCTGGATCGGAAGCCGCCCTTTCATACACCGCGATTTAATATGCCCTTCGAACTCGGCCTCGCGGCCACATGGGCAAAGCTTCATCCAGCCATGCACTCCCTGTTCGTCTTTGAATCCAAAAGTTACAGGGTGCAGAAGTCTCTGAGCGATCTGAATGGAATCGATCCCCACATTCACGATGGCCAGGTCAAAGGAATCATGCGCGAACTCTGCAACGCATTTGTCCGTCCTCAGAATCAGCCTAAAGTGCCAGAGATGATTGACACATACAATATCGTCTCCCGTCAACTGCCGAAGATTCTGGAGGATGCCGGAGCGGAAAGTGTTTTTGAGGCCAGAGCTTTTCAAGATATTTGCTTTGTGACGAAAGGCATTACGGAAAAGTTAAAATTGCCGAAGTGACCCGCCAATTCACCTCCGCCGCGCCTTCCACAGCAGATACAGCCCCCACGCCGACAGCGTGCTGTTATCCCGGATCGTCCCATCCAGCATCATCGCCTCGAATTCCTCCACGGCAAAGGACCGCGCCACCAGATCATGCTCCTCGGCATCCGGCTCGCGCTCGCTTTCCAGCAATCCAGTCGCCAGATACACGTGCTGCTTCTGCCGCGCAAAGCCATAGGCTATCCAAAGCCAGCCCAGATACGTCATCCGCGCGGCCGTCGAGGCCAGTCTCCTCTTTCAACTCGCCTTGTGCCAGCGCCTCCGGATCGACGCCTGCCCTCTCCCAGCCACCTTGCGGCAGCTCCCAGGCCCGCTCCTGAATCGTGTAGCGGAACTGCTCCACCAGCCAGACGCGCCCGTTGTCAATCGGAAGAATGATCGCGGCGTCATCCTTGTCAATCACTCCATAGATGCCCCGCGCGCCGTTCGAGCGCAGGATCTCATCCTCGCGCAGCCGCAGCCAGTGGTTGCGATAGACCTCGCGGCTGGTGAGCGTGATGATGGAAGGCGCGGCGTTATTGTGATTGGGATTCATTGCAATCCATTCTACGGCTATTACATGACAGGAATCTTACTAAAACCTCTAGGTGGAGGGTCATTTTGCTTTTCCACAGTCTGGGAAAAGCTGAGATTTGGCACGGTACGTGGGTTAAACCATTCCACAATTTGGACTACCGTCCGGCAGGGGGTGTAGCATGATCCCCTATACCACGCGGCCGGTTCTTCATGTCCCTGTGATGCCGCGATTCTCACGGAGGACTGCTGTGACAATTGCGGCAGGATTCAAATGTACTGATGGACTCGTGTTGTGTGCTGATACCCAAGAGACTGTGGATGGGTACAGGAAGCGCAACGTCCCCAAGATAACCGTCAGGCCAGCGGTAAACCCGGTCCCGGCCCTCAAGCAGCCACGGCGTAAGAGCGATCCGAAGCCAAAAGAACCGCGGTCGCCAAACCCGCAACTAATCGTTGGATTTGCCGGGGCTGGCGACAGCGCATTCTTGGAAAAGTTGATTGAGAAGGCATGGATCGGAATCGCGTCGGCGAATAATTTCGCAGGGCGGTGCGCCGGTCTTGAGAAGGAGGTAATGAAATTCTTTGAGAGGTATTGGCCGATTTATTCCGAAAACATGAAGCCGGAAGCTGATTTGCTCGTCGGCTTATGGTCGCCTTCAGAGGTTGAACTATTCAAGGTAGTGGGGCCGCTGGTATCCAGAGTGGATAGCCACGCCTTTATCGGGTGGGGAGGAAGCGAAGCGGATACATTCGCGGATCGCCTCGATATGCGGAAACTTTCCATCAAAAAGGCCAGCAGCGTCGGAATCTACATTCTTAAAGCCGTAAAGGAGCGGGTTCCAACCTGCGGAGGAGACACCCATCTTCTGCTTATGAAGAATAGCGGTCACGCCTATTTCGAGAATCCGTGGAAGATCAAATGGGCAGAAGAAAAGCTGCGGAGACTTGAGGAGGCGGTTGGGCCGTTGATTCTGGCTGTCGCAAGCGGGGAAGCCGATTCGGACGAATTTCAAGAATCCTTGGAGGAATTCGGCGGCAAACTTCTGACGATCAAGGAGGAATTGCAGAAGATCGAAAGGGCGCTAGATCAGGCAGGGGATTATCGCCCCGGCAAATAGGAGTTCAGGCGACCTCTCCGAGCGCCCGGAGGAATAGTTCATGGTCCTTTGTGGTCGGCCTCGCCACAGGCTTAGGCAGGAGCCTAATCAAGTATTCGACGGTCCAGACGTGATCCACAAGGCCAGCTTCCATCGCTGGCGTAACCCGTAAGGACTGATGGACTCGGCAGAAGTTGTAATACATATAGTGGAGAGCCACAGCATGAGCGTGGTTCTCCACTTTTTTGCTGAAACCATTCGTAAGCCTGGTAAACCGGCGCATCGACATCCGCATGGTGAGGTTTTGGCGCTCCACGTAAGACGTACTGACATGAGCCGGGTCTGGGTTTCCAATGTGCCATAGCCGCTTTAGCATATCAAGGGGGCGGTGGTTGCATTTTCTTATGGAAAATCAATTACAGTGTGTGGGCATAATAGATCAGGAGTGAAAAGGTGATGACGGTAGACGAAAAGAGAAGGCATCGGGCAGAGCTACAGATTGAAATTGAAGATTCCGAGAGCGACTTTACCTATTGCCGAGATCGGGCGCGTGGTTTGGCGAGTGGACTGCAAGAGGTCGCAGCAGTAATCCTTCGCAATGCTGAACTAGAACCAAGCGCAGATGACTTCACTGCCGATGCCGAACTAGAAAACAGGCTCAGTCCTACGCAACTGGCGAGGTTGCAAGACTGGAAATCTGTCATAGAAATCTTTGGCGAGTTGAGGCGCTATCGTCAAGGTCTCTACAATCTCAGAAAACGAAGGACCGATCTTCAACGGGTTGCCACGATCTAGGCTATTTGCAGGGGTAGGCGTCGTGAAGAGCCAGGAGTAGAGTCTTGCCTTCATCATAGTCTAAATATTTGGGGTTCTTCTCCATAAAGGCCAAGTAAACCTTGGCTAGAGTGACACTTGACGCGTTCGTGTAGCAGTATCCTCTGCCTCTCCAATTTACAGAAGGTGGTAATGGCGCTATGCTACCTGTCCCATCCCCAAAGCCATTGATATAGCCGAAGCACTCACCAGCCTTGAAGGCATCCCCCGAGCCTGATGTAGTGAATCGTATATAAGCCTTGCATTGATCAACGAGATCGGAGCCGAGGACTGGTGTCTGATCTTGGCTTGATGCCGTTTTGGGGGATGCGATAACGGGAATGAGCACGACTAGCAGCGAGAAAATAAAGGCAACTCTGGAAACCATGAATTTTACCGTTCCTTTCTGGTGCCCCACCGGGCCTTAGCCGCCTTAGCCGCTGCTGCCTTCCGTGCTGCCGGCGTCATGGTCAATAGCCGCCGCTTGCCGCCGATCTGACCGCCTTTGCGTCCCATAGCGGCCATGTAAGCCGAAATGCTGGCGGGAGCCGGAGGGCTGGGCAAAGCCGCAGAGGAAGGGGAAGTGCCAGACGCCTCAGAAGTTGAAGCGTCAACGATCCACTTGGCAAGCTGGTTGGGATCGCACGGACGTTTACCCTTGCCGATGGTCATGGAATAATTATCGCGCACAATACGAATTTTGTGGCGGCGGCTCTTGGAAGTTCGGATAATTGAAGTATGAGCGGGAAACTTGACTGCGCGATAGCCAAAGCCGAGAGGAAATGTCAGGGCCAAGAGCTTGCTGCCGAAGTGTACGTGAGGGAACGGCGAGCACTGGACGAGCAGATTCCCGCTGTGTGGGCAAAATTCAAAGCTGCGATTCAGTGGAAGTGCGCTGCCAAGCCGGAGCATCTTCGGTTCATGGTATGCCAAGATATAGAAGCCAGGGTTGAGCGCCTGAATGATTCCTCACACCGGATGCTGGAGATGCAGTTGCTTCGGGAATCTGGCATTGTCGATTTCAGATGCGGCGAGGCAGAAGGATGCTGCACGATTCGTCTAAACAGGCAGAATATCGCTGGAGTCTGCGATCAAGATGGCAGAGCGTTTGTCTCCTTAGGGGATGCTGCTGACGAAGTTCTAAGCCTTCTCTTCTCTTAATCCAGCGTCTTTCCCTGTGGAAAACCAAACTGACCCACTACCAACCTCTATCATCCAGAGCAAAGCGCAGCGGAATCGCTGTAAACTTGTCTTAAGCCATGATCCTGAGCCTGCCTGAATTCATTCGCCGCTGGAAAGAGAGCGAGTTGTCCGAGCGCGCGGGCTCCCAATCGCACTTCAACGACCTCTGCCAAATCCTCAACGAACCGACTCCGCCCGCCGCCGATCCCAAGGGCCTCGATTACGCCTTCGAGAAGCGCGTCAACAAGACCGGCGGTGACGAGAAGGGCTTTGCCGACGTCTGGAAGCGCGGCTTCTTCGGCTGGGAGTACAAAGGCAAACACAAGGACCTCAAAGCCGCCTACCTGCAACTCTTCAATTACAGCGCCGATCTCGACCATCCTCCGCTGCTGGTGGTCTGCGACTTTCTCCGCTTTGAGGTTCACACCAACTTCACCAACACGAAGCCGCTGGTCTACAAGTTCACCCTTGACGACCTCATACTGCCCACGCCCATCTCCGGCTCGGACCTCTCCGCGCTCGACATTCTGCGCGCCGTCTTTTCTGATCCGGAAAAGCTCAAGCCAGGCGCGCTCGAAGTCCGCGTCACCGAGCGGGCAGCGGACGAATTTATCAAGCTGATCCCTAGCTTGCGCAAACCGGAGGTCGCTCAAGAGGCATTGGCTCGTTTCATCATGCGCCTGCTCTTCTGCCTCTTCGCCGACAGCGTGGGCCTCTTGCCAGACAATATCTTCCGCAAGATGATCGCAGCCGATCGCCAGAATCCGGGCAAGTTCGTGCGCAAGCTCAAGACTCTCTTCCGATCCATGGCGGTTGGAGACGATGCATTCGGCCCGATCAGCCATCCGCCACTTCAACGGCGGTCTCTTCCGCGCCGACGACGACACCGTCTTCGATCTGGAACCTGAAGACATGGGCATTCTCCAGCGATGCCGCGAAGTTGGATTGGGGCCGCGTCGAGCCGGCCATCTTCGGCACCCTCTTCGAGCGCATCCTCGACGAAGGCAAGCGCGCCCAGCTTGGCGCGCACTACACCAGCCGCGAAGACATCCTGCTGATTCTGGAGCCGGTGATGATGGCTCCGCTGAGGCAGCGATGGGAGGTGATTAAGGCAGAGGCGGAAGAGATCGCCGCCGCCATGGAGACCGCCAGCAACAGCACCCGCGCTCCATTGCGTATGAAGTTGGAAGACAAGGTTCTCGGCTGGATGGAGGAGCTCTCGCACATTCGCATCCTCGATCCGGCTTGCGGCAGCGGCAACTTCCTTTACATGGCGCTGTGGCTGTTGCTGGATTTATGGAAAAAGGCCCAAATCTTCGCCGCCGATCTTCGTCTTCCCACCTTTCTTCCCTGCAATGTCGGCCCGTCCCAGCTTTACGGCATTGAGACCAACGTCTACGCGCATGAGTTGGCCTCGGTCGTGGTCTGGATCGGATATCTTCAATGGCAGCGCGAAAATCGCCCGGAAGATACCACTGAGCCGATTCTGAAAAAGCTCGACAATATCCAGCACCGCGACGCGATCATGGAACTCGACGCCCACGGCAAACCGAAGCTCGACGCCCAAGGCAACCCCAGCGAGCCGGCCTGGCCCAGCGTGGACTTCATCGTCAGCAATCCACCCTTTCTTGGAGGCAGCAAGATACGTGCCGAACTCGGAGACGAGTACGTTGAAGCGCTGCGCAAGCTCTATGAAGGCCGCGTTCCAGGCGGGGCTGATTTGGTTACCTATTGGTTCGAGAAGGCGCGGGCACAGATCGAGTCGGGTTACGCGAAACGAGTTGGGCTGTTGGCAACAAACTCAATCACGATGGTTGGGAATCGCCCGATATTAGAGCGCATCATTGCATCGGGTGGCATTTTCATGGCTTGGAGCGATCGCGAATGGGTGAATGAGGGCGCAGCGGTCCGCGTATCGTTCTTAGGTTTTGATAATGGATCGGAGACGGTTCGGAGTCTTGACGGCCAGCAAGTGATGGCTGTCAATGCGGATCTTACCGGTGGTGCAAATGTCGCAAATGCTGTAAGGCTTGTAGAAAACCTGAATCTCTCTTTCAAAGGAGTTACACTTCAAGGCCCGTTCGATTTGACCGAATCACAGGCGAAAGAGATGCTTTCTGCGCCTATTAATCCGAATGGACGACCTAATTCGGATGTAGTGAAACGGACCTTAAACGGACGCGATGTAGTTCAGAGGAGCCATGGTGGGTGGTTGATTGATTTCGGTGAACTTACAGAATCAGAGTCCGCATTTTATGAAATGCCTTTCGAATATGTGCGCAAATATGTGAAACCCATTAGAGAGAGAAATAATAGAGAGCGAACAAGAAAAATATGGTGGTTGCATGGTGAAAATCGCCCAGGGTTGCGCCAAGCTCTGAGAGGACTCACGCGATATATTGTCACTCCGGGAGTAGCGAAGCATCGGTTATTTGTCTGGTTGAGTACAGAAATTTTACCGGATCAAAAGTTATGTGTATTTCCCCGGGATGACGATTATTTCTTCGGAGTTCTGCATTCTCGCTTGCATGAAGTCTGGTCTTTGGGAACGTGTGGATGGATAGGTGTCGGAAATGATGTTTCATATACTTCCGGTACCACCTTCGAGACCTTTCCCTTCCCCTGGCCACCGGGCAAGGAGAAGAAAAGCTCGCCGCTGGTGAAGGCCATTGCCGAGGCCGCGCGGGAGTTGGTGCGTCTGCGCGACAACTGGCTCAACCCGCCCGATGCCGCGCCGGAAGCTCTCGCCAAGCTGACCCTGACCAATCTCTACAACAAGCGTCCCGCATGGCTGGAAAATGCCCACCGCAAGCTGGACGAGGCGGTCTTCGCTGCCTACGGCTGGCCCGCCACGCTCACCGATGCGGAGCTGCTGGAGCGCCTGCTCGCACTGAACCGGGAGCGCGCCGCCGCTCAGGAACGATAGACGGCCCGTCCCTGACCACTGTCCCCTGAACACTCTTTCTGAAAACCACTCCGTACAATAGAGACAGAAGCACCACTCGCCCCATGGCCGAAAAGGAAAAGAAGCCCCAAAAGCCCGATGACGATCCGGTCGGCAAAGTCTACGACTCCCGGCTGATGCGGCGGCTCGGCCATTATCTGCTTCCCTACTGGTTCCAGGCTCTCGTCTCCACGCTGGCCATCAGCCTCAAATCCCTCTGCGATGTCACCGGCCCCTTTCTGGTGATGGTGGCCATCGACCGCTATTTTCCCTCTGCCTCCGGCTCGCCGCTCTCCACCAACCTGCTGGCCCGCGGCCTGGGCACGCGCAACGCCCTCACCCGCCATCTCTCCGCCGACCCCCTCCAGGGCATCACCCAACTGTCCGAGGTCTACGTCGGCGCGCTGCTCTGCGCTTATCTCTTTCAATTCATTCAGACCTACCTGATGCAATGGACCGGCCAGAAGCTGATGTTCGATCTGCGCCGCGAGATCTTCCGCCACATGCAGCAGATGCATATCGGCTTCTTTGACGCGCACCCCGTCGGCCGCCTGGTCACCCGCATCACCAGTGACGTGGACGCCATCAACGAGATGTTCACCGCCGGCGTGCTGGCCATGATCGACGACTTCCTCAACCTCACCATCATGGCCGTGCTGATGCTCAGCATCAACTGGCGGCTCTCGCTCTGGGCCTTCTCCGTTTTGCCGTTGATCCTGGTGGTCACGCGCCTCTTCCGCGACAGCGTCCGCGCCAGCTTCCGCCGCGTCCGCGCCGCCATCGGCCGCATCAACAGCTTCACCCAGGAGCATGTCTCCGGCATGAGCGTGGTGCAGCTCTTCAACCGCGAGCGGCGCGCCTTTGACGACTTCGAGGTGGTCAACCGCCAGCACATGATCGCCTTCAAGGACACGATCTTTGCCTACGCGCTCTTCTACCCCGCCGTTGATCTGCTCTCTGCCGTGGCCATTGCGCTGGTCGTCTGGCGCGGCGGCTTCGGCGTGCTCTCCGGCGTGGTCACCATCGGCGTGTTGAATATGTTCGTGCAATACTCGCTGCGCTTTTGGCGGCCTATTCAGGACATCAGCGACAAGTACAACATCCTGCAATCGGCCATGGCCGCCAGCGAACGTATCTTCAAACTGCTCGACACCGAGCCGGAGATCGTCAGCCCCGCCCAGCCGCTCGTCGGCAACGGCAGCAACCGCATCGAATTCCGCCACGTCTGGTTCACCTATCAAAAGCTGACCGAAGAGCAGCAGGCCGCTGTTGCTGCAGCCATGAAGGGTGCGGGCTTTAGCGTGAAGGGTGCGGGCTTTAGCGTGAAGGGTACGGGCTTTAGCCCGTACATTGATCTCGCCCAAAAAGATGGTGCTTTAGCCCCTGAGGGAAATCCCTCCGCCGCCTTGGCCGCCATCCCCAACATCGAATGGATTCTCAAGGACGTTTCTTTCACCGTCGAACCCGGGCAGACGGTCGCGATTGTCGGCCACACAGGCGCGGGTAAAACCACCCTCACCAGCCTGATGATGCGCTTCTACGAGGTTACGGCCGGCCAAATCCTGATCGACGGCATTGACCTGCGCCAGCACGACCTGACCGCCCTCCGCCAGCACTTCGCCGTCGTCCTGCAAGATCCCTTCCTCTTCTCCGGCACCATCGCCGAAAACATCCGCTTTGGCAACCAGGCCATCACCAACGACGCTCTGAGGCAGGCTGCCCGCGACGTCAACGTCCTGGACTTCATCGAGAGCCTGCCCCATCAATTCGACGAGCCGGTCCGCGAGCGCGGCAACTCGCTCTCCACCGGCCAAAAGCAGCTCATCAACTTCGCCCGCGCGCTCGCCTACAACCCCCGCATTTTGATTTTGGATGAGGCCACCTCCAGCGTCGATACCGATACGGAACTGCGCATCCGCGGCGCATTGGAGCGCATGGTCGAAGGCCGGACAAGCGTACTGATCGCCCATCGCCTCTCGACCATCCAGCGCGCCCAAACCATCCTGGTCATGCACAAAGCCCAGTTGCGCGAAAAAGGTACCCACCAGCAACTCCTCGCCCAGCGCGGACTCTACTGGAAGCTCTATCAGCTCCAGTACAAGGACCAGGAACAGATCTAGGATCATTACGTGGGCCGCGGCGGTGAGTTCTCTGGTCGAAAATCAGTCCACGTATTCTGAAGGCAGGAACATTACAGATCATGCATTTGCCGTCTATTGGTTACCTTGAGGTTACCCTTAAAACGAATATTTATTAAAAATGATTACTTAGGATGTGCCAGTGCGTATCCTTCCGTGTTAGATTGACTTCCAGAGTGATACGAGCCTACTCCTAGCGCTCTAAATTCCGACAGACTGGTAAACCCCATGGCTACCCCAAAACACAGATCATCAGCGCAATTTGCATAATTTTTCCGGACTCAGCCTCATTGGCTGGCTCGGAAACTTCCATTGAAACTTATGCGTTCAACGCCGAACTCGGGCAACCGGCCAGAACGCAATTCCAATGGGCATTTGCCTTCTCCGGAATGTCCCTGTCCCCCAACTTCAAACCGAGCGGAATTCCCGTTCAGAAAGGGTAACAACATGATTCGGAGATTCATTCCATCTTTACTAGCCATACTTGCATTGGTATGGTTTGCGAACCTCGTTTGTCAGGCTCAACAACCAGAGTCCGCAGTATCCGATAGCTCCGCAGCACGGGCAACGTGGCGGGAGTCCATCAAGCATATTCCTGTCCCCGGAAAGGGATGCTTCAAAGCCTTGTTTCCTAGCACTCAATGGAATGAGGTGCAATGCGAAGCGCCGCCGGCTTATCGGTCTGCGCTACCGCAAATTACAAGCCGGGACCAAGTCGTTGGCAATGGGTACGACTATGTAGCTCAGGCTCCATCCGGACACTTATTCAGTTCTGTCGTCGGCAGCTTCCCGGCGGTGGATAACGTAACATCAGAAAGTAGCGTGGGCGTTCCAGCTTTTGGCAATGGAGGCATTCTCGGACCGAACGAATACACGCTCCAGGTCAACACCAATTTCTATCACTCCGCCGCATGCGGCAACTACACCTCCTGCTTAGCCTGGCAGCAATATGTGATGTCGACAAACACACCTTCATCGTTGACAGGCGGCCTGACCGGCGACACAGAAGTCTTTATCGAATACTGGCTGATTGACTACGGTTCTAGCACCAACAGTGCTTGTCCAAGTGGATTCATCAATGCCGGCTCAAGTTATCCCGGGGTGGACTGTGTGCAGAATGGTCCGGCTACATTCATTTCCTATGGGCAGTTGCCGATTACAGATCTTGCAAGTCTGACGCTGACGGGTTCAGCAACGGCTGGTGGAATCGATGTGGCTACTGTCACATTTGACGGCGAGGCTTATAGTGCGTCGGTCTACGATTACCTCACGGATATCGCCAGTGGATGGGACCAGGCCGAATTCAATGTCCTTGGCAACGCCGGGGGATCGGAGGCCGTGTTTAATAACAATTCATCACTTACCGTGAAGCTCGCCGTGGCCGATGGATCGACGGCCGCGCCAACGTGCATACCGCCTTCTAGTTATTACGGTACAACGGGTGAGACAAACAACTACAACCTGAGTTCAACCTGCACAGCCGTTGGTGGGTCAACGCCGTATATTGAGTTTGTGGAAAGCCTTGGCACACCGCCGCCGCCGGCCGCCGCGCCGCCCACCTATTCGGAGACCACGACCCCCAGCAGCCAGCGCAACTGCGGCAATCAGATCGCCGGCTATAACGAGCCATGCTACATGACGTACGCGGTCACTATCTCCGTCGCCGCCGGTGAGCAATTGTATGTCAATGGGGCGTATTCAGGAACTTCCTACAGCAATTCTTGGACAGAAAATTGGGGTTCGCAAATATGCGAGGAAGTTGGAGACCTAGGCTATTACTGCTTCGGTTATGCGAATCCTCCTGCAATCACCGCTTATGCAACAGAAGCCGGATACTCTAACAGCAGCACGATCACCATCTTCTGATCGTAAGTACTAAGTGAGCATCGATGGTTGCCCCAGGTATCGGTTTCTAGACCTGGGGCAACTGTTTGTGCGGCCTTCAACGATTTGAGTTCGTGATCTGCAGCGCTCCCAGGCGGCAAATTGAAGGATTGGGAGAGTTCGCTAAAAAGGCCACCTTGCGGACCATGAAAAGAGCAGAGAAACTTCACCTGGATATCGTCGAAAAGGCACATTAGTATCAGTAATTATCGGACGGATGAATAGGGAACAAAAATTATTGCAGAGAATTAAATCGGTTTCCGATACCCTCAAAAAAGACAAGTGCAAAAAACAGAGCGCGGAACGGGAGGCAGGAGAAAGCCTTCCTGAACTTACATGGGCCACCTCCGCGGTGCGGGTGCGCGGGGGAGGGGAAAGAGACCGGATTCTTGAATGACCACCAACTGAATCCGGCGAGATGTTTTCGGGGCGATCCCGAAGCGGGATTGCCGGACATGTTCCTTTTCAGCGGGCACGAAGGTCCGTGGAGCGTTGGCCGGAAATGACGGAAGAATGACTGCAACAGAGCATGATTTGAATGCAGGAAATGCGAGCGGGAAATCAGGCAGTACAAACCCAAACAAGGAACGGCGAGCCGCAAAGACGGGCGGCGAAAAGAAGGCGCCCAAGGACGGCGCAGAGCGGCTACGGCAGGCAGCAGACAAGCGAGTGGGCCGGAATTCAGAGAAGCTGGCCGAACTGCTGGAGACAAAGGCGCTGTCAGGAAACCTGGATAGCCTGAAGGTGCTGGTTATGCTTGCGGAGCGCAAGAAGCCGAGTCCGGAGCCAGTGAAAAAACCGCGCAGGCCAGGCATTGCCCATCAATGGGCAGCGGAGCCGGCATGGCGGAAGGAACAGGAGAAAGGCGGGAACGGCGAATAGGGATTGCCGCCCCAGGGAGCAAAGACGCTGCCTGGGGCGGCTTGCAACGATGCATTCGATGGCATGAGTCCAAGTTCACCGCCAATGGAGTTGATGGGATCTCACACTTTCGCAGAGCATGCGGAAGGATAAGACACCGGCTTTTTAATGATCAGGTTTTTTGAAAACTTTAGGATGCGCCAACCGCTTAACTGTTCACTCAGTCTTATTCAGAAACCACTTCAACAAATTCTCGAATCAAAACTTGAACTCCAACTGCACTGTGGCGATGCCGTCCCCGGACTCGAACTTCCACTGATGAACCGCATCCTCGGCGGCATGTGCCAGCATCTGGTTGCCGCTAATCGTTTTCACCGCCGTAACCTTGCCGTCGGCGTCGACGGTTGCTTCAACTACCACGAGTCCGGTGATCTTCAGCCTTTTTGGCCAGCTCCGGATATACGGGAACCACCCGCGATTTGACCTCGCGTTTATCAGTAGCACTGCATGGAAGCGCAAGAAGAACCGCAATTGCCAGCGCCGCAATCTGGAGCAGCCGCACCATGCAATGTGTTTTGTTTTTGAAAAGATAAAAGAATTTGTTCATGGCCGAATCCTACCGTTCAGAACCGTTTTGGTTCATTCAAATTATCGGCAACAAACTAGAAACCTTTAAGAAATTAAAGTGGCGGACCGCCCTCATTTCGTTTGCAATAGGGCAGCCATCAACCTGAATTCGGCAGGCGGATTGTTCATGCAGCCCAGAGGATCTTCATCAGCCGAGAAAAGTTATGCCCGGTTCATAGCGGTAGGGCCGCGACGAACCGGGCTGTGCTTGGTACGAAAGATCAACGGAAATGGAATTGATGCTTGATCCAGTTCCCGATGAGTTAGTGGATAATCACCACATTCATGCTCCAGGGGGCGAGCGTCAACGTCAATGGCAACGACTGCGCTCCCAGGCTGGTAGTGGTGGGCGGCGCCCAGTCATCGCTCTGCGACAAGTCATAGATCGCCTTGTCGTAAGTGGTTTCCGTAACCGAGGTTGAGGTAGTCTTGCCGGAGACGTTGATCTGTACCGTCTCGCTGTTGTTTTCGTTGCGGTTGAAGAGGACCAGCGCCTCGCCGCCGCTGTTGGTGGCCGCGTAGGCAACAACATCGGTAGTATCGCCGGTAACCGTTGGGGTCAGCGCGTGCTCGCCATTGATCGCCACCTGGCTGAAGAGCTGGAAGGCGCGCCCGGTGGGCGACATGGTCCCGATGGGACCGGTATGCGGGCAGGTTGGATCAGAAGGCCCGTCGGAGAAGACATTGTAGGCGCCGAAGGTCTGCC
>CAWDQB010000022.1:0-17923 GCA_963804315.1 uncultured Acidobacteriaceae bacterium | reverse complement strand
CTTGATATCTTGGAATATGGCTGCCTGTAACTGCATCTCCGTTTTGGCTGTTGCCTCGAGCCAAACATCCTTCAAAATGTGCCGTTTAGAGTTCCCGTTTGCAATAGGGGTCTGTCGTACTGTTGACCGGGGATACCAGCCAGATACGAGACATGCGGCCAGTGATTTCGTGAGGGTAATATTCTGCGATAGATTTGATGGTGCGATAGAAATGACTGTGCCCGATTCCTTGAGGTATTTCAAGGTATATTGATCGCCGAGGTCGTCCTTGTACAGCGTGACCTTAGGATCGTGGCCCAGCTCCGCGTCAGTGGCAAACAGGAAAGACAGAAAAACTTTGAAAGTAATTCGGGTTCCTACGAAAGAATTGTTACAAATTACCAGTCGATGAAATAATGTTTTCACCTTGACCAAGCTGAATGATTCACAAATTGCGGAGTGAGACCGACAGTGATACCACAAGGTCATTTGGTCGGCTTCGACGGTAATCTGCGCGTAGGTTATAAATTAAACAATGTAATAGAAAACTCATTGACGTACCCCGAATGTAAACATGCGGCGAGCGTCATTGTTGATAATCTGAAAAATCAGCCGCGACCACCTGGAAATTATTCTTTGAGGATAGTGTGTGATAGGCAATGTTAGAACCACGTACGTCATTCCGTTCTCTACAACCTAGCTTGTGTACTACAGGGACTGCAACCCCTGCCGTGGTTAGGTGGCCTCCGCTGTCCGATGTAATACAGGCGTCAATTCTGTTGTCGGACGCTTGTGCGCGTGAGCCTTGAATGAGGGAATTTCGACAACTTCGATAGTGATACTTGTTCGCGAAGGGCGTCCTTTGAAGGAGAAGATCCGCCGATAGCTTCGGCAACGTCATCCAAGTGTATGAATGTCTTAGTATTTTCGTATTTTCCGCTGTTAGGGTTTTCTTGATCATAATTGAAGCGAAGCTGGCCATCTTTGTTACGGTAGACATGGTAGCGTTCCTTATCATTGTTTGCTGCACTAGGGAAGTTTATTTCCATGAACTTGCCAAGATTCGCAGTGGCCTCACCATGAGCCACCCCATATTCTTGCGACGCGTCCGAGTCGGCTGCCTCCGGTTTCAGCATGAACTTCACACAGCCGTCAATATCTTCTTTTGAGGGTGCGAATGGGAGGTATGTTGCCATAAAGTTCGTGACGTCGTAGCTAAGGATTTCATCGAATTCGTAGGCCGTCTGAAGACCTGAGTCGTATGTCATAGTATTCTTCGACTTGTGGTGGGCTGTATTTGAAGTATTGCAAATTGTTTTCACTGTCGTCTTGGCCGGGAAGTGCTGAGATAATGTGGTTTGAAGAAGAATTGTGCGTCGAATTTTCTGTTCTGAAAGGACGCGCCTGACAACGCCTGCAAGTGAGGGATGTTTGCTATCGAAATTAAAGAATGTAAGGTTAGCCTGCGAATGCTCCAAGTTGGCATTCACGCGCGCCTGGCGGTCGTAATTGTATCCCCATGCCCTGAATTTGGCTGCAAGTTGCTTTCGCTAGGAGTCACTCGTACCCAAGCTACGCTGTACTAGGAACTTTTTCTTTTTTTAATTTTTTTTGAAAAAAAGCCCCCAAATTGGACAGTCATTTCTCCGGGTATTTGGTAAGAGAATCGTCCGCGAGACCTGTACTCATTTAAATTACTTAGCAGCAACGAGTATTGAATGAGTGGCACAGTAAACAACCGAATACTTCTCTCTGTTTTAAGCAGGTACCGTCCCAGATCATAATCGAGTCTTGTATGTACAATAGGTGGATGATATACTTGCCAGCCAAGGGTGTTGCTGTCATTTTACAGTCAGCCACTTCGGTTCAGAGAGACCGAGGACGTAGCTACACCGCCCTCGGTATATATATTCCGCGTTCAGTGTTTTACTGAAGCCAGGCTCTCCTCCCTTCAAACTATCATCACATCCTATATATATCTTACATCCTATCCAACAACTGCTACATTTTATTCTTACATCACTCCTATCCCAAGCTACCACACGAGCGCCGGCGAGCCGCGACATCACTATCCCCAGCACAGTCGGCAAGCCGACACCCCCAGTTATATCACTTCATCAATAAAATGCCTGCCACATTCGCCCTCAGGATCGCCCTTGCCCTCCTATTTTCCCTGGCGCTGGCCGTCCCTGTGCGCCCCGCCCCCTGCCCCGCAGGCCGAGCTCGCGAATGCATACTCCGGCTCCGGCGGGCAGGCGTCCGGCGGCGCTGTCTCCTCAGGCTCCAGCGCAGGCGCGGGCCCACTTGGCGGCCTCGAGCTGCTCGACGCATTCTCCCGTACGTCCCTCCCCGCACATGCACCGGCGCACCGCACTCACCCTCTTTCCCCGCGCCCAAACAACGCCGGAGCCGGCGGCAAGGCGAGCTCCGGCGCCTCGCTCGCAGGCCCGTCGGACACCATGTCCGCGGCCACGGGCGACAAGAAGGGCAACGCGTACAGCGGCGCCGGTGGGACCGCGAACGGCGGCGGCGTCAGCCGGCGGCGCACCTGCGGTGGTCAGCCTCTTTTCCGGTACGTGCACCGCATCCTACATTGCGATCCATGCTGACTTGTGCGGGCTTCTACAGGAAACGCGGGAAGGTGGGGTTGCGAGCAGTGGGATGGCGGGCGTGGGGGGGCCTTTCCCAGGTTCTTGACGGGCCCACCGGCAACGAAGGGGCGCAAGGTTCGCCTGGCGCGGATGATGCGCGTGCGGAGGGGTTATGTGGCCCCGGAGGAAGAGGACATGGCCTGATGCCCGTGCCGCCGATGGCGGCACTTCTTGTTCGCTGGTTCTTAGGCTTGACGTCATTTGACCCACACAAGACAACAACGAAGACCACTGAACGACTGTAATATTAACAATTTCGACATTGTCACCACTGCCATATACATAGTATATTAGCATCTTGTATTTTTAAAAATATAGCGCCATGCATAGGACTGCTCTAATTTCGAAACCGTCGTCAGTAATATGTGTTCACACATGACATGTCAATTATTATCGTTTTAGTGCAGCTTGTTATAAATAGCACGAGCGCTTATTTATGTGAACTCTGTTTACTCGTGCAGTGCGCGCCACGCAGCATTATAAGACAAAAAGCTGAAGTTTTTCCTGTCATTAGATGTATACGGTACATAACCATCTGTCTATTCGTTGAACTTCCCATCCTGAAAGTCGAAAACGAACTTCGCACGATCTCTTCCTTCACCTTATTCAACTTATGAAAATGTGCATACAACCCCATGATTACTCGTCCGTTAAAGTATACATCATTGACAGCTATTTATCCTTGTTTCACCACGCTCCGATTCCGCTTCTCATACACAGTGTACGCGTAATACCCCCCCGCGATCAGCGCAATGGCCACGAAGTTAGCTACGGCGCACTCCTCATTAGCATCGCATGTTCGTTCGAGAACACAGCGTGGCGCACCTGTGATGAACCCCAGCACGCCCGAGAACACCTCGGCGACCATCGCGACGAGGTGCTTCACGACGGCGAACGTGCTCTGGACGATGTTGACCCCCAACGCGAAGATCGCGTGGAACACGGCGAGCACGGAGTTGACGAGCGAGACGAAGATTCCGATGACGGCATTCACAAATTGTGAGACGGCGGCGACGAGTCCTCCAGACATATTATTATGAGATTGTGGTGGTTGCTGGAAAGGTTTTAAGGTTGTAGTAATAGGTATGGGCGTGGCGTTGCGGGAGGTATTCTGTCAGACCATGTGCTTATATGTCTCCATTGCCAGGCTGACGTCATACTTAGGCGCCCCAATCCACTGCAAGATCACCGCTTCCGTCATATATGTCGACTCCACTGCTACAAATAGCCGCCTTATGGTACGGCATAACTGGGCAAGCCCAGAAATGTGCTCTCGATCTGTAGATTACAAACTGCCTGTCAGGCTGTACATTTTATTCGCCCTCTGGGCATGCATCAGCGAATATCAGGAATCACTGTTCAGCATGGTGATCCGCCCGCAAGCCTCCCTGCCTACCGAAGCAAACATTAGAGCAGACGCAGCTTGCCCGTGACCTCGTTGACGAGGCCCACTGGGGCCCAGGGCCGACGGCGAGCACCGTGCGCACGTTTTCGCCGAGGGTGCTGCACACGACTCTACATCAGAATCGAAAAAAGTAAGAGAATGGAAGCGCGACACACGGGTCCTGCACAGCGCGCGCACACAGGTTGAGACTCTTCGCGACGGCCTCGAGCTCGAGCAGCTGCTCCTCCGACTTGGCCTTCAGCGCGATCTTCGCCTGTCTGTCAACGTAGAAAGTACGGCGCGTCAGTCGCCGCCGTGTGCGGGTGCGAGGGCAGTGACAGCGCACCCGGTGTACTCCCAGTGCTGCACGAGCGCCGGGTTCGTCTTCGCGAGCGCCTTGTAGCAGGCGAGCGTCGCGTGCCCGGCCGCTCAGTTGCGCACACTACACATCACGGGGGGGGGGGGGGGGCAAACTGACCCGCATCTGTGGGGGCGGGGTGAGCACGGCGCGCGGCGCACGAGGAAGGGATACGCACTGGGAGGCAATAGCGCCGGGGCTCAGCTTGAGGTCTGTGCGCACGATGAGGACCGGCGCGGGCGCAGGTGAGGGGACGGCGCGGTGCGGTGGGTGGGGGACGGACCATTTTAGACTGCTCGAGGAAGCCGGCGGAGACGGCAGCGAGGTCGCCGTCGGGAATGTCTTCTGCGGAGAGGTCGTCGTCTTCTGTTTCCCCCGGGGCGGAGGTGGATGCGGAGGAGGGGCACGTCCTCAGTCTGTTTCTGGGCTTTCGACTTTGACGAGAGAGTGCCGACTTCGTAGCCGAAGATTGCGAAGCTGACCGAGAGGACGAGTGTGAGGACGACTAGATACAGTTAGCAGCCAGACTTGAAACAGGCTCTGGACGCACTCAGCGAGCTCGGCGCCATGTTGGGGAATGGCAAGCATGATCTGCGCGCGGCGTGGTCCAGAAATAAGCTCGGCAACTGCCGAAGCGGATTTTTCATTCTCTTGCTCGCCGTCAAAACCAATCTCTTGATTCGATACCCAAAGCACCCGCTGCCCGTCCACAATGTCCGCACTAAGCAGAGTCCAACTCCGCAGCCGCAGCATCGAAGAAGAAGAGCAGACACAGGAAACACAGTGTCAGTGTCTCTGCCGCCGCTGCGCCCAAAGTTCAGGAGCAGCCCGATGAAGAGGAGGCCGAGGCCTCCACCTCCTCCCCTGCCCCCGCCCCAAAACCGAAAGCCAAGTCCAAAGCCGAACCAGCACCGGAATTGACGCCCACCGCCGCCGCTGCGCCCGCCTCCACCTCCGCCCCCGCGACCGCCGAGCGCCTCCCCTTCTCCACGCTCGACCTCTCCGTGCCCACGACCCGCGCGCTCGCCGAAATGGGCCTCTGAGACGATGACGCCCGTGCAGGCCAAGTCGATCCCCGTGCTGCTCGCGGGCAAGGACGTCCTCGGCGCCGCGCGCACGGGCTCAGGCAAGACGCTCGCGTTCCTCATCCCCGCCGTCGAGCTGCTGCACCGCCTCAAGTTCAAGCCGATGAACGGGACGGGCATTATCGTGGTCGTCACGCCGACGCGCGAGCTCGCGCTGCAGATCTTCGGCGTCGTGCGCGACCTCATGAAGCACCACTCGCAGACGTTCGGCATCGTCATCGGCGGCGCGAACCGCCGCGCGGAAGAGGAGAAGCTCGTCAAGGGCGTCAACTTGCTCGTCGCGACGCCCGGCCGCCTCTGGGACCACTTGCGTGTGCGTGTGGATCCGGATTTGTGTTGCAGGCAGGGTGCTGATGCTTTTTGCAGGATACGAAAGGCTTTGTGCGCCGGAATCTCAAGGCGCTCATCATCGATGAGGCCGACCGGATATTGGAAATCGGCTTCGAGCAGCAGATGAAGGATATCATCGCCATGCTTCCCAAAGGTTTGTTATTTTTTTAACGTCGAAAAATCTGCGCTAACATTACTCAGAGGAACGCCAAAGCATGCTCTTCTCCGCAACACAAACTACAAAAGTCACGGATCTTGCTCCATCTCCCTGGCCCCTGGCCCCGTACACATCGATGTCGACAAAGAAGAGACCACAAGCACAGTGTCGACGCTGTCGCAAGGCTACGTCGTCTGCCCGTCGGAACGCCGCTTTTTGCTGCTGTTCACATTCCTGAAGAAGAACCTGAAGAAAAAGGTCATTGTCTTTTTTTCAAGTTGTAATTCGGTGAAATACCACTCTGGAGCTGCTGAACTACATCGATGTCCCTGTGCTTGATCTACATGTGAGTTTTTTATAACTCATGGGAATTTGTATATTAAGATTCGTTGAGGGCAACAAAAACAGCAGAAACGAACGAATACGTTCTTCGAATTTATAAACGCTGAATCTGGGATCCTCCTATGCACCGACGTCGCCGCGCGTGGCCTCTATATCCCCCGCGTGGACTACATTGTGCAGTATGACCCCCCAGATGACCCGCGGGACTACATCCATCGCGTCGGGCGCACAGCGCGCGCAGGCAAGGTCGGCAAGAGTCTGCTGTTCCTGCTCGAGAGCGAGCTCGGATTCCTGCGGTACCTCAAAGAGGCCAAGGTGCCGCTGAACGAGTTTGTGTTCCCCGCGGACCGCATCGAGAACGTGCAAGCACAGGTAAGCCCCCCGCTTTCCCTCTGCTAGCGCCGTGCTACGCGCCGCAGCTCGAGAACCTGCTGAGCAAACTACAACCTGTACCGGTCGGCAACGGCGGGGTACCGGGCGTACCTGCAGTCGTACGCGTCGTACTCGCTGAAGAAAATATTTGACGTGAACGCGCTGGACCTGACTAAGATCGCCAAGGCGTTTGGGTTCAAGGTGCCGCCGCGGGTGAACCTGGCGATCGGGCCGGGCAAGGGCCAGTCTTCCCGGGCGGGCGAGAAGCGCAGGCGCGACGAGGACACGGTGTCGGAGTCGGAGGAGGAAGAGATCGCGGAGGCGAAGGTGAAGGCGCAGACGGCCGACGGAAGTGTGCAGGGGGCGAAGCGGGGGGACGGCGGGCGGGCGAAGCGGGTGGAGACGCTGGGGCAGAAGGCGGTGGACAAGGAGCGGTTCCGCAAGGCGAAGCCGGGCTCCAACTGGAGTAGATGACAGTGTGTAGTAGTGACGTCTGCGTGAATGCACGTGCTGATGGGGTCACGCCACGTTGGTTGTTTCGACTCGTCACCACCCGTCTCCCATTTTCACTCCAAAAGCTACCATCATGGCCACCCCGCAGGTATGTCCCCAGCGCCGCACCCGCCGCCGCCGACGCTGACGCCCCCCAGCACTATGTCTGGGCCGCAGGCCATTTGCTCCTCCTCACCGCGTCGCTGCGATACCTCGTGGCCTCCTTCACCTTCAAAGCCGCTTCCAGTCTCTGGTACAAAGGTATGCCGCCCGACTGCCCGCTCGCTCTCTTGCTCGATCTCTGATAGTCCGTTATCGCCTGCAGCCAGCTACGCAGGCGCCATCATCAGCTATGCCATCGTGTGCCAGTCCGTATCACTTTTCTCCCTCTTCTCGTGCCATGCGTATGCGCCGTGTACTCATGCCTTGCCTCCTCCATCAGTAAATCCGTGGGCGTACGTGACACCACCGCTTTCGCCTAACACAACGTGCTGATCCCAAATAGTATCCCCAACCGAATATTGCGTGGGTCCGGCGCGCCCTGCTTGACGAGGTGCGTACTCCATTGTCGCTGTCATGGATCCGTCTCATCGCGAGCATAGAACATTCATATTCCTCCTTGCCGCATTCTGGTTCACCTCGAAATCGATCACTAGTGTGTCCCCTCCAACTGGTGAAGGGATTCGCCAGCCGCTGACCATCTCCATCCCCAGTCACGCTGCTGCCCTTCATGATCTTCTCGCTCTTCCACGCGCTGACCTTCCGCACGACCATCATGAGCCGGTACATGCCCGGCCCGCCGGCCACCGCCGGCGGCCCCCCGCAGCCCCACCCCCTGGCCAAGAAGCTCCAGCCTGGGCTGAAGGTGCGCCCGCCCCTTGCCTGCCCGCGCAAACCCCCTGAACCTCCTCGCAGCGAACTACGACACCGCGATGCGCGTCGTCGCATACATGGAGCTCCTGATCTTCGTCCGCGTGCTCCTGGGCGCAATCGCGCTCCAGAACTCGCTGCTCGCGCCGATCGTGTTCGCGCACTTCCTGCGCCAGCGCTACTTCCAGAGCGCGTTCACGCGCGAGGCGGTTGGGAACACGACGCGCCGTACGGAGGCGCTTGTTCAGCGCCAGCCTCCGACATTCCGAAGTGCTTGACCTTGCCTTGCTGAATGAGATCCTTGACCGCTCCGGCAACCTCTTCGATGGGGACCTCCGGATCGACGCGATGCTGATAAAGCAGGTCGATAACGTCGGTGCGCAGCCGCTTCAGCGAGGCTTCGGCGACTTGCTTGATGTGCTCGGGCCGGCTGTCTAATCCCCTTGTGCCGCGGCTTCCATCGGGATTGATGTCCATGCCGAATTTGGTGGCGATGACTACCTTATCGCGTAGCGGCTCGAGGGCTTCGCCGACCAGCTCTTCGTTGTTGAAGGGGCCATAGATCTCGGCCGTATCAAAGAATGTAACGCCCAGCTCGACCGCCGCGCGGATCAGTGCGATGGAATCCTTCTTTTCCGGGAAGGGCGCATAGGAGAAGGTCATTCCCATGCAGCCCAGGCCGATGGCCGATACTTCCAGATTGCTTTTTCCGAGTGTGCGCTTTTGCATTGTCTCTCCTTTTATTCACAATTTCTCATCATTGATCGCAAATTCTTCCCGACTGGAAACGTTCCGTTCCATCTTCGGCTTCTCTTGTTCCGTTTAACGCATGGAGAGGCCGCCGTCCACCGAGATGGATTGACCGGTCATAAAGCTCGCGGCATCACTGCAAAGCCACAGCACGACATTCGCAATCTCCTCGGCTTGGCCATATCGCTTCATGGGCACGCCTTCCAGCATTGCCTGCAACGCTTCGCCTTGGCCCGCTGCAACCATCTGTTCGGCCATCGCAGTCCAGATGAGTCCGGGACAAATTGCATTGACGCGAATTCCGCGCGCCGCATATTCGAGCGCCGCGCTCTTGGTGAATCCAAGGACTCCATGCTTTGCCGCATGATAGATCCCGCGTTCGGCGCCACCAACAAGCCCTCCAATCGACGAACAATTGACGATGGCACCGCTTCCTTGCTTGCGCATCTGCTGCAACTCGTACTTCATTGAACTCCAAATACCGCGGAGATTGATTCCCATCACCCGGTCGTAATCCTGCCGGGTTGTATCCGCCGTTTCAGCCAGGAGATTTTGAACTCCGGCATTGTTGTAGGCCGCATCGATTCGCCCGAAGGCTGCAACCGTCTTCGCAATTGCCGCTTCAACCTGAGCGTCTTCCGATACATCACACTGAAGAGCGAGTGTCTTGAAACCATGTGCGGCCAATTTCCCGGCCGCGGAATGCACCGCCTCCTCATTCCAATCCGCCAGCACCACGGCTGCGCCCGATGCAGCAAAGGCTTTGGCAGCCGCAAGACCCAGCCCCGAGCCGGCGCCGGTAACCAACGCAACTTTGTTATCAAATGAGATATTCATGCCGTTTCCTTCCATTGATTCGGATGATTGACTAACGATTGGTCATTTGCTCGACAGCTTCCGGATAGCGGCCGCCCTGCACCGTAACCTGCGTGGTGAGGCTGTCGAGTTCGCGGAGATCGTCCGATGTGAGTTGCAGCGCAACGGCTCCGATGTTCTCCTCAACGCGCTGCAATTTGGTGGTGCCCGGAATGGGAACGATCCAGGGCTTCTGATGGAGCAGCCATGCCAGCGCAATCTGCGCGAGCGTGGCGTTTTTGCGCGCCGCAAAGGCCGTCAGCAGATCGACCAAGGCCAGGTTGGCCTTCAGCGCATCCGGCGCAAAGCGAGGCAGATAACCGAGGTTGTCTTCTTTGTGAAATTGAGTTTTCTCCGTGATCGATCCGGCCAGAAAGCCGCGGCCCAGCGGACTGAAGGGAACAAAGCCGATGCCCAGCTCCTCCAGCGTGGGAAGTATCTCTTCCTCGGGGCGCTTCCACCAAAGCGAGTACTCGCTTTGCAGCGCGGTGACCGGCTGAACAGCGTGCGCGCGGCGAATGGTCTGCGCGCTCGCCTCCGACAGTCCGAAGTGCTTCACCTTGCCCTGCGCGATGAGATCCTTGACAGCTCCGGCGACCTCTTCGATGGACACCTCTGGATCGACGCGATGCTGATAGAGCAAGTCAATCGTCTCGATCTTGAGCCTCTTCAGCGAACCCTCGACACTGTCTTTGATCGTCGCTGGACGACTATCCAGCCCTGGAGAAGATTTGCCGTGAGCATTCAATGCAAAGCCGAACTTTGTCGCGATCACCACCTGCTCGCGCACCGGAGCCAGCCCTTCGCCGACTACCTCTTCATTGACGAACGGGCCATAGACCTGCGCCGTATCGAAGAATGTAATGCCCCGCTCGACCGCTCCCCGCATGACAGCGATCATCTCCTCTTTGGTGCCTGCCACCGGTCCATGGCCCTCACTCATCCTCATGCAGCCCAAGCCGATGGCCGAGACTTCCAGATTGCTCTTTCCAAGTTTTCGCTTTTGCATGAATCTTTCTGCCTTTCTTCGGGGAGTTTGGAGATCTTTCACTCTCGATGTTTGCGGCTAATTCTTGTTGCTGTTCATCTTGACCTGCCTGAGCAGATGCGAGAATGTGAGTTGGGCGAGCTTCCACTTGCCCTCTTCCTTGATATAAACCTCAGTCACCATAAAAGGATTGGTGACTTCGTGCTCACCCACCGCTGCCTGCAAATCAATGTCCTCCAGCAGTATGGCTGTGTTACCAAAGATGCGGGCGTCCACTGCGTAGACTACAGCTTTTTTGTACCAGATGCCGCCGCTCTTGATGGTCGCCAGTTCCTGGGTTTTTCCCCAGGTTCCTCCCATGTGAGTGAACATGGCTTTGTCGTCAAAGAGTGTCTCCAGGGAATCAACCTTCTTGTCTGCCATCCAATCCCATTGCTTGTTTGAAAGGTTGATGACTTCTTGTTGCTCGGGTGTTTGAGTTGCGGCAGTGTGAATCGTTTCCGTTGGTGGCGCCGGCGATTGCTGTGCCCAGGACGATGGCGCAATCAGCGTTGATAGAAAGAAACCTAATATTATGGTTCTCATGTCTCTCCTTCAATGCGTTATTGACTTGCTGAGAAACTGGAAGTAGCGTGGCTGATCGTTCACGCTACTCGGATACAAGAAGGATTTTGCATTGTCTTTCCTTCTTGTGTGTTCAGGAGTGCTTTCGACAGTTACTCCGATTTGAGCGAGGCCATGTCGATGGAGAAGCGATACTTCACATCGGCGCGGGCCAGCCGCTCGTAGGCTTCGTTGAGCTTCTGGATCGGGATCACTTCCACGTCCGAGGTGATGTTGTGCTGGCCGCAAAAGTCGAGCATCTCCTGCGTCTCCGCAATGCCGCCGATGAGCGAACCACCGAGGCTGCGGCGTCCAAAGAGAAGAGCGAAGGCATTGACCGGAAGCGGCTTTTCGGGCGCACCGACGAGGGTGATTTTGCCGTCAAGGCGCAGCAGGTTGAGATAGGCGTTGAGGTCGTGCTGCGCGGAGACAGCGTCAAGAATGAAATCGAAGCTGAACGCGTGCTTCTGCATCTCGGTGGAATCGGTGGAGAGTACTACCTCATCGGCGCCCAGGCGCAGAGCATCTTCTTTCTTCTTGGGCGAAGTGGTAAAGACAACGGTGTGCGCGCCCAAAGCATGGGACAGTTTTACGCCCATATGGCCCAAGCCTCCCAATCCGACCACGCCAACCTTTTTGCCCGGTCCGGCCTGTGCGCGGCGCAAGGGCGAATAAGTAGTGATGCCGGCGCAGAGCAGCGGCGCGGCTCCCGCAAGACTGAGATTGTCAGGAACATGCAGGACAAAGCGCTGATCGACGACGACGCTGTCTGAGTAGCCGCCGTAGGTCACGCCACCCAGATGCTTGTCGGGCGCGTTGTAGGTAAAGGTTGCGCCGGGGCAGAACTGCTCTTCCAATGCTTTGCAGGCGGGGCAGCTTCCGTCGGAGTCAACCAAACAGCCAACGCCCGCCAGATCGCCCACTTTGAATTTGGTCACTGCGGAGCCAACCTTGGTGACGCGGCCAACGATCTCATGGCCGGGAACGCAGGGATAGACGGTGGGCATTACGCTAGCCCATTCATTGCGCGCGGTGTGCAAATCGGAGTGGCAGATGCCGCAGAAGAGGATTTCAATCTGAATATCGGTTTCGGTGGGATCGCGCCGCACGATGCTGGTGGAGACAAACGGCGATGTTGCGCTGGCTACTGCGTATGCTTTTGCGTTGTACATGGAGGAACCTCACGGCCTTGTGGCCAGTCTTGAGATGCTGCGCAGTCAGCTTTGATTCGCAGATGCTCTCAAACCAAAGAATAGGCCCGGTGGATCTCCGAGCGGTATCCCGATCCTTCTCATTGATTGCCTAATTCTGTCGAACAGTAAAGTTTTTGTGCATCCGAGGCCGGATCGGCGGTAGGCTGTAATTGTTGAGCAATGGGAGTTCGGGATGGCGAAGGATTTGGTTATAGGCGGTGAATCACGGACGGAGATCGAAGAGCTGCGGGCAGAAGTAGCGCGCAAGATTGCCGCGCATGTTGCGGTGGAGGGTCCGTTAGAAACTGCCGTGCCGGGGCTGCGCCTCTCTCGCCGGACCGCGCCTTCGGAGTGCTTTTGCACCACTTACGAGCCGGAACTGGTGGTCTTTGCGCAGGGAGAAAAGCGCCTCAGGGTTGGTAATACAACACATATCTGCGACGGATCCAACTTTCTGTTGACCTCGGTCGATCTGCCCGTAGAAAGCCAGATTGTTGGGGCCTCCAAGATTGAACCGTACCTGGCCCTGGTGCTCAAATTGGAGATGCCGGTGGTGCGCGAGATTCTCAGCCAGGAGGAGTTTCTGCGCGCAGGAGTTGCATCGGGAGTGCGGGGCATGGCGGTGGGCAAGACCCCGGCCGAGCTGCTGGGGGCCTGCTCGCGATTGCTCGATCTTCTGGATACACCCAAGGATATTCCATTTCTCGGCAGCCTGATGCAGCGCGAGATCCTCTACCGGCTGTTGCGCTCGCCGCTGGGCAAGCATCTGCGCGCCATCGCCACGCTGGGCGAGCAGAGCAACCGTACGGCGAAGGCGGTTGTCTGGCTCAAGAGCGAACTACACCAAGCCGCTGCGCGTCGAAGAACTTGCGTCTGTCGCGCAGATGGGCGTCTCGACCCTGCACCATCACTTTCGCTCGCTGACCGCGATGAGTCCGCTGCAATATCAGAAGCGGCTGCGGCTGCACGCGGCGCGCGCTCGGATGATCACCGAAGGGCTGGACGCGGCGAGCGCGGCCTTTGAAGTAGGCTATGAGAGCGCCAGCCAGTTCAACCGCGAGTATAGCCGCTTCTTCGGCCAGCCGCCGATGCGGGATGTGAAAGCGCGGCAGTGCGTCGGCGCTGTGGCGGCCGCTGAATGACAGCGAGCCATCCGGGGGGTTACGAACTAGTGAGATTGAGGTTTCAAGCTTTCCGGGTTCCGATAATCCGGAGTTAGCGCACATGAGCAGCAAAAGTAAAGTTTGTTGGGAAGGTGGAACAATTTTCCCGCCATCTCCGTAAAGCCTTTCATGATAAATCAGATTGCCATGAGCCGCATCATTCTCGTTGCCAACGCACTTCTTCTCTTATTCAACCCAAGTCTGAATGCTCAAAAGAGCCTGATACGCTCTCGGGCCGCGGATTTTCTGGATGCATATGTCAGCGGCGATCAGAACAAGGTTCTCAGTATGGTGGATCCCGGAATCGCGATGTACGGAAGCGACCGCGATGAAGTCGTGCACGGAACCAAGGACCTATCAGAATTGATGCGCATCGATCAGTTGCTCTGGCAGAAAACCGCTCATATTACGGATTTGCACAATTTCAGTGAAGTCAGCGCCGGATCGCTAGCCACGCTCTTTTTCGACGCAACATTCACGGTAGGAAACCGCCCTCCACTGCCAATCCGGTTTGCGACTGTCTGGAAGAAGACGCATGGCAAATGGTTGTTGGTGCAAAGCAGCAATGTGGTTCCGACAGAACATCAGAGTGCGATGGAAATTCTTCGCTCTTTGCAGCCTGCACAGTAGGGCCTGTTGACACTACCTCTGACGGCAGTAGTTTCTACAAGCCAGAAAAATGGTTTGCAGTCAGAGGTCCGGAAAATGCTCGACGTGGTGATAACGAGGCCTTCAAGACTGAAGACTTAACTCAGCGCCAGATTCATGTTGTCGATGGCTTCGTCGATCTCCTGCGTGTTCTTGAAGCCTACGGTGGCGCAATCGATCCCGGCATTCTTGAAGGCAAAGCGCATCGCCGCGACGCGGTCTTCGTGGCGCGTGAAGACGGCGTCACCCACCAGCTTCATGCTGATGACGCCCATGCCCTCTTGCTTGACCTTCTTGACGTGCGCGACGACCTCGTCCCGGTACTCCGGATTATGATCGTCGTTCCGGTAGTCGGGTCCGTCCATGCGCGTGCCGTTATGGTTCATGCGGATCATCGCCACTTCGAGCCATTTGTTGCCGGGCATTTGGCGCAGCGCGGGCAGGCCGTGCACCGACGCGCCACGCGTGCGGATGATCTGCTTGGATTGCAATTCCAGGATTGCGTCCTGCCAGCGGCTCGTAGTAGCCGTCCAGTCGGATGTGTGCTGCCAGTGGAGAAGCATGATGTCGAAGTACTCGACCTGGGCGGTGCGGCGCATCTCATCAAAGCGCTTCAGCGGATCGACACCCTCGTCGGTGGTGACCTTATTCATCAACTGGTAGCTCTCGCGGGGCAGGCCTTTCAGTGCTTCGCCGAGCATGGCGGGCGTGGAATAAGACTCGGAGGTCTCAAAGAACCGAATGCCGCGGTCGTAAGCGTAGTGGATGATGCGGGTGAATTCCTTCTGCCCAAGCGAGGACTGCACAAAGCCGTTACGGCTGCCGGTGCCGAAGGCAAGGCGCGTCACCTTCAGGCCGGATTTGCCCAGCGGGACGAGGTCGGTGGCTTTGCCGGTTGCGGCGTGCAAAGGGAGCGCGCCAGCGACGGTTCCAGCGGCCAGCGTAGCTTTGAGAAAATCGCGGCGGGAGAGTGGACTCATGACGGCCTCCAAAGAGGGTTTGCTTACGGGCGGGGAATGCCCTGGCGAAATGGTATCACGAAAATGGTGGGGCTGGATTTCGCGGTGAACGACGGAAGAAGCCCTCGCAGCCGTTAACCGCCTTGCATAATCTCTCGAATACGTGGATAATAGTTCTTGAAATCGAGGTAGTCTATGGCTGCGGCACTGACAATGCCCATCGTCGCGGGATACACCTTTGATCAGGCTCCCAACCTGGCCGATCCGGAAGAGCGCGGACGCCTGAGCACCAGCGGAATCAAAGCCTTTGTCAACATTGCCGGCAGATGGAAGCTGAATGAAGTGCAGGCGCGGGGCCTGCTGGGCGGAGTCGCCTCCTCCACCTTCCATGCGTGGAAGTCGAAGCCCGAAGGCAAACGGCTCGATCAAGATACGCTGATGAGAATCTCGCTGACCATCGGCATCTTCAAAGCCCTCAATATTTATTTCGGCAAGCCGTGGGCAGATCGGTGGGTTACGCTGGAGAATCGCGGAGCGCTCTTTGCCGGGGTCGCGCCCGTCGATTATATGATCCGCCATGGACAGCCGGGAATGGTGGAAGTGCGCCGGATGCTGGATGCATGGCGAGGCGGCCCGGTGACTCCGCCGCTGCAGGACTTTAATCTCGACCGAATGCACCGGCTGATCCCCTCGCGCTTCAGCGGCGGCGAATCGGTACTGACCGAGATCGCTGGCGACGATGCGATGCTGGCCGACCTGATGCTGCTGGACGGCGCTACGAATGATCGCATCCAAGGCGAGCAGCACGGACTGAGCGGAATCAGCAGCTATGAGCTGGTCTACGGGATTCCCCATGCGCAGATCATCCGCGCGGCCTTTCTTCACGCCGGCCCCTTCGGCTCGCGCTTCAACGATGCAACGCGGGGCGCATGGTACGCCGCCGTTATGCTGGAGACTTCGCTGGTAGAGGTCACGTATCACAAAGCCAGGAATCTGGCCGACATTGTTGTGCCGGGGATGCCCCATCAGCAGCCGGACGAGGAACGTTCGCAATACGATGACTGGCTGGCCGATTTTCATGCCGACTTCCATATCCTTGATCCCGCCGAAGAGTACGCCGAATACCTTCTTGCGGAGCCTGTGCCGTCTTGCTACGCATCTTCGCAACACCTGGCGCGGCAACTGATCGAGCAGCAATCCAACGGAATTGTTTATCCGAGCGTCCGCCACAGCAATGGCCGCTGCCTTGTCTGCTTCCGTCCACCCCTTGTCTATGGACCAAGGATGGACGCGCGCTATGAGATTCGATTGAAGCTGGCAGGCACAGTGTATGAATCCGAAGTGCGGCAGATTGCGCTTCTATCCTGACTCGGTCTTAACCAGCCCCCGGCAAGTAAAATTTTGTGCGAAGGCTCTATTGAATTCTTTGGCTGATTCGCACGCTGCCGTGAAGTTGGTTACACTGGTTCTCAAGGTTTAGATTGTGAGGTTCACGTGCGTAAGATTGCGTACCTACTGTTTGCATTTCTTTTACTTATCATGGCTTCGCATTGCATGGCAGACATGGCAGCTATTCATGTGGATCGATTGCCGCAGGAGACATCTGTGCTGGCAGCCTTCGACGATGCCCAGCAGCTTGAACCGTATAGCCGCTCATGGAGCAACAAATGGCAGTTTCCAGTCTCCAGAGACGAAGTGGCGACACGGCTTGGCAAAGACCTAGGTTTTCTAACCATCTCGTTGAAAAGTCACCCCGACAATGCCGAACTGCTGATATTGACGGGCTTAGTGGCGCGCTACGCTTATAACTTGGATGTGAATGGCAGCTATGATACGGCGCTCAATGTGTTAGGGGAAGCGCATAAGATTTCCCCAACAGATGTGCGAGCGCCTTGGTTTCAAGCTACATTAAGATGCCAAACCACGCAGCCCAAAACCGGTGCTGATGAGTTTCTTTCGATTGAGAACAGCCAACCATGGGATCAACTGCCCACCGCCTTTTGGGATGATTACATGGAATGTGCAACGGTCACGAATATGCCAGCGCACATTTTGCGCGCTTCGTATCATCTGGAGAAGTTGCACGCGCCAAGCTCGGAGATGCGTCGATTCCTTTTGGAAATTGCGAGCAAGCGCTTTGATGCCTTCGACCCGAAAAAAAATTATGAAACTAAAGATGCGTGGTACAGCAATACGGTAGGACAAAATTGGGATTACACCTGCACCAGTTGCGGCCTCCGTTTTCGGGCGCGCGGCGACTGGTCCATTGATCGGCTTGAGTTGACCAATGGCTCCGGAGTTGCAGTCATTGGCACTGGTCCCTACCAGGCTGCTGTACATAAGCTGCATCCAAACATCCTCGTGCTGATACAACAGCCCAAGGCAGGTGAAACGCTGAAAGACTACGCCAAGAAATTCATGAAGGACGGAAGCTTTGAGTCCTTCATACCCTCCCGATGCCCTGCTTCACTCTGCATCGCAATGAAAGCAGATCAGCCGGGAATGTATGGGAAAGATGGAGACGGACATGGCCGGGTCATCGCCTTTGAGCGGGATCAGCCGGATTTTCCGGGATTGATTTTTGAAGATCCCATGGAGATTTCCAAGCCGGAGACCACGGAAAAGATCACATATTATCGCCCCAACCAAACAAAGCAGCGCATTCCCGGCAAACTCTATTACCTGATCCTGCTGGACACTGCGGCATCGATTGAAGAGCCGGCGATAAAGGATTTGGATTTCTT
>CAWDQB010000021.1:0-25644 GCA_963804315.1 uncultured Acidobacteriaceae bacterium | reverse complement strand
ACCACTGAATGAACGCTAATTCGTTTCGAAATAATTCTGCAATTTGGGTGTTGTGCTTGCTCGCTCTGACGGTCAATGGTCTGATAGACGCCAGGGACGGGCGCCATCTCCGGTGTGGTCTTTGACCCTTCCAAGCGGAGCGATTTCTGGTGCCGAAGTTCTGGTGAGTCAACCAAGCGACTCACGAATCGCGTTCAGTGTTTACCTCGGCGGAGGGCGTCTTTCGGTTGCCGCTGCTGCCACCGGGAAGCTACTCTGTGACCGTGCAGGCGGCGGGCTTTGCCGAGCACTCTTCGCGGTCGATTCCGGTGACGGCGAGCGAGACAAGTTCGTTGATGGTGACACTCATGGTTGCAGGGATGAAGGCCAAGCTGGAGGTGTCAAGCGATGCTGAACTGGCTCGACTTGGAGAGTTCCACGTTGGGCGGCTCGACGAACGAGGCGATTCAGGCACTTCCTCTTCAAACCGCAACTATACGCAGATTCTCGGGCTCTCGCCGGGGGTTGTGGCGCTTTCCGGACGCCACGTCTCTCGGACGGAATTCGCAGAATGTCACCTCGAATGGAGCCAAGACAACCTCGAACAACATCCAATTCAACGGCATCGACGCCAACAACCTCCCGCAGAACTCCGCCGCGAACGACGGTGAAGAAGGGGGCACGGCCATTCCCGCGCCGGACGCCATTCTGGAGTTCAAGGTGCAGACCGCAAATTACGATGCATCGTATGGAAGGAGCGCCGGAGCAAACGTCGATCTGGTAAGCAAGAGCGGCACAAACCGGTTTCACGGAAGCGCATGGGAATTCTTGCGCAATAATATCTTCAATGCAAACGACTTCTTCCTGAACATGGATGGCCAACCGCGCCCGACGTCTGAAGCAGAATCAGTTCGGCACGTCGTTTGGCGGTCCGATCCTGCACGACAGATCGTTTCTTTTTTTCACCGAGTATCAAGGGATCAGACAGAAGTCAATGGCGAGGCCGCCGGAGCCAAACAAACGACGATCCTGCCGCAATTTACTTCCGACTGCTCCGCTGCGGCCCTGGGCGCCCAGTTTTGTCCCGCCAATCACCTCGAATGCCGCCGGCGATCCGACCAACGCGGGCGGAACGCAGGTGGCCTGCGACGGCTCCAACATCAGTCCGGCCGCGCTGGCCCTGCTCAACTTCAAGCTCAGCTGACGGCCAGTACGCCGTACCCAATCCGCAAGTGAACCTGCCCACCGTATCCCACGCAGCTTCCTATTGGCCAGTCTACCTTCGCTATCCCGGCCAGTTACAGAGACAACCAATTCAGCCTGAACATCGATCAGATCTTGACGAAGAAGAATACGCTTTCGGGCAGGTTCTTCTACTCGCGGGCGCCAACCATCCAGGCGTTTTCGCCGAATGCCGCCAATGTTCCCGGCTGGGGCACGGATGAACTCGACCAGAACACAATGTTTGTTCTGGCAGACACCGATGTGTTGAATCGGCAGCTTCCAACGTGGCCCTCTTCGGGTACATGCGTTACGATGGACTTTCGTGGTCGAGAACCCGTCAAGCTTCGGAGCTTGGCATGAGCACGCCCACGGGTATCGCAGGCGTGGCGCCGGGTGTGAGCATCAGCGGCCTCTTCACCACCGGAGATGCCGGCACGCCGTCGCAGTGGCAGATCACTAACAGCTTCATCGGTCAAGACACCGTTTCCCACACGCGCAACCGCCAGAACATGCGCTTTGGCATGGAGGTGAAGCGTCATGAAGTGGATGTCGACGCACCCTTCAGTGCGGATGGACTTATGGAGATCGCTACATTTGCCGACTTTCTGGTTGGACAAAGCGCGGCACAGAATGGCAGCCCGATTGGCGTGAGCAATGTGACGTTCAGCGTCGGCAGCTCAGGGCTTTTCCGCAAGGATGAGAGGTATACCGACCTGGCGGCATTCATGCAGGATGACATCCGGGTGACCGGGCGTCTGACGGTGAACGCCGGTGTGCGTTATGAGGTCTTCGGGCCACCGGTAGAGATCCATGGATTGCTGCCCAGCTTCGATCCGGCAATTGCGCAGGGGCAGGTGCCGCCGACGGGATCGCTGAGCGGCATACTCTGCCGGCAAACTTTCCGGGTATGGTTCCTGCTGGCGTGACCAAGACCTCGACTGCGGGGCTTTGGTCAACCGACTATCACGACGTTTCTCCGAGGCTGGGCTTTGCATTTCAGTTGAGTCACAAGCCTATGATCCTGCTGCGCGGTGGATACGGATTCTATTCGATCGCCCCTCGGGAGATTTCGCCGAATCACAACTGGGACAGCAGCCGTTCTCGCTGCAACAGCTTTCATTTGGCACGCAGAATGCCGGTGCAACGCTGCAAAATCCCTTCGATCCTTTGTTGCCGCCGGCTACCAGCTATCCTATCTATCAGCCGCGCATTGCCGGTGGAGGCGCGTATACATCCGGGATATCGCCCCATGTTATCGACCCCTACACGCAAGAATATAACTTGAATATTCAGTATGTTTTTGCGAATAACTTCCTGCTGGAAGCCGGCTATGTGGGCGCGCATACCACTCATTCGCCAGGCAGCATTGAATTCAACCAGGCCCTGCTGGCCAGTCCGATCAGCCCGGTCAATGGTGCAATCACGAATACCGCGGGTAATGTAATTCAGAGATTGCCTTATGCCGGAATTGCCACTGGATCTCTCTTTGCCAATACGGAGTTTGAAGCCAACTATAACTCGCTGCAGAGCAGCATTACCAAGCGCCTCGGCCATGGATTGCAGTTTCTTGGCAGTTATACATGGTCGAAGATACTGGATGAGACGAGCGGTTCGAGCGGCAGCAATCTCTATGAGTTATGGCTGTTGACGAACAACCAGAAAAATCCTCGCCAGGCATATGGACTGACAGACTTCGATCACGACCAGAGGGTGGTTGTGAACTTCACATGGACTTCACCGAAGTTTCGATCAACTCCAGTACTAGCTCGTCAAGCACTCTCCGACTGGGAGTTCTCTGGGATTTCAGTGCTACAGGCTGGATCACCGATTACCGTGACCGATGGGAACGCCGGTTTGGTCTATGGCAATTTCAGCTTCGAGAACCGGGCACAGCGCACCGGCTCGAATCCCGCGACGAAGGGATCGCTCCATTCGCGTGTTCTCAATGGATACCTCGATCAGAATGCATTCACCCTAGCGCCGGAGGCTCCAAATGGAAGCGGACCGCTCGATACGGACTTCGGCAACAGCGGCGTGGGCATTGTGCGCGGACCCGGCCAGCACAACATCGATATGGCGGTCGAAAGGATCTTCCCGATGGGTGCCTCGCGCAGCTTCCGCTTCCGGTCGGAGTTCTTCAACCTGACCAATACGCCGCAATTTGCCAACCCCAATAGCGGCCTTCTCTTCAGCTTGGGTCAAACGGGACCCGCGAACCAAAGTCCTTCATTCGGGACGGTTACAGCAACCGCGGCGAATCCCCGCATCATCCAATTCGCGGCAAAGTTTTTGTTTTGAGAAACGGCGTAGCCGCATCCAAAAAGCGCCAGGAAAGGGAGAAAGTCATGTTCATTGAAGAGATTGATTCCGAGACAACCTCACGACTGGCAGACTTTCAAAGGCATGAACTGGAGGCTCCGGAGTTATGTCTGCGCGAGACCTATTATCCTCTGGGTTTTCCGACGGAAGTGGCAACGAACTCGCCCGAGATTCTGACGCAAGCCAGCCAGCTTTGGTCCGTCTTCGAGCAGCGTTTTGACACGCCACCAATCCGCGTGGATGTTCATGTCGTTGATACCGATTCTGAAGAGTGTCCTCCAGAACCGGTCTTCCGGATGATGCAAACGCTGATGGTCAATGTGGCCGATGGGGACAACTGTAGTATCGGGAATCTGGAGCAGCGCAGAACTCAGATGATCGTCTCGCGCGCTGCCGAGAAGTATCGCAGCTATCTTGGATATTACTTTCTTGGAGCTGCGCCGCTCTTTCACATTGCCTCTACATATGCCACGCCTGTTCATGCCGGATGTGTGGCTCTCAATGGCCGGGGAGTGTTGTTGTGCGGCGACTCGGGAGCGGGAAAATCCACACTCTCATACGCCTGCGCCTGCTCTGGAATGACCTATGTTACCGACGACGCGAGCTATCTTGTCCACGGCACGGAAGCCCGCTTGGTGACGGGGAACTGTCATCAGGTGCGTTTTCGCCCCTCCGCGGGCAAACTGTTTCCCGAGATCGAGGGGCATGAGATTACGCCGCGCGCAGCGGGCAAGCCATCGATCGAACTGCCAACTGCGATGCTGCCTGAAATAATCTTTGCGCCAACCGCGCATGTGGACTACATTGTATTTCTCAACCGGCAAATTCCAGAACCTCCGATGCTGATCCGCTACAGCAAGGACGCGGCACGCCGTTCGATGCGACAGGTGCTTTTCGGACCGGCGAAGTCGCTGGCAAGACAATATGTGGAGATCGAGCGCCTGCTGACAGCAGAGATATTCGAATTGCGATACAGCGATTTGGACTGGGCGATAGATAGGTTGGAAACGCTGATGCGAAAGGGGTGCTAGTGGAACAGTTGTTTGATGTCGAACCGGCCGGAGCCAGCGGTGCAGAGGGCAACTCGATTTGGCGGAATCCGTTTGCATGGCTGACGGAGAAAAAGCTCAGTCGCGGCTTCTGGGTGTTCTTTGCCGTCGCCTTCTTTTTCGATTTTGGGTTTTGCGTTTACTTCTTTCTGTTCAACCTGTTTCTGCTGGATTTTCACTTCAACGAGCGAGCAATCGGATTGGTCGGCGGGGCATTGACATTGGGTTCTGTCGCAGGAACCCTGCCGGTTGGCTGGCTTGCGCGCCGGGTTGGAGCGCGCTTTCCACTAATAGTTTGCATGATCGCCGCTCCGATTTTAGGCGTCGTACGCACAATGTGGATGTGGGAGTGGGCGCAGATCGTTATGGCATTTCTGGCCGGATTGGCCATGTGCATATGGACTGTCTGCTTTTTGCCCACTTTGGCGAGGCTTACCACGGAGGAGAACCGCGCTTCTGCATTCGGTCTTATCTTTTCCGTGAGCATCGGCACCAGCGCTCTGGGCGGGGCTGTATGCGGTTATATGCCTCAATGGCTGAGGATGGCCGGATATCCGATGCAGGCCGGGGAGGTGAAGCGAATCATTCTGATAGCATCGTGTTGCATCGCGATGGCAGGGTTGATCCCTTTACTGCGCTTGCGCGTGCCGGCACCAGAGAGCCAGGATAAGAACCCAGGGAAGAATGCGACCGCTCCCTGGAAGTTGAGTCCCTTTCTGTTGCGATTTCTGCCGTCGATGGCTCTGTGGACGGCCGTGCTGGCATCCTTTACGCCATTTGCCAATGTGTATCTGTCGAGGGATTTAGGAGTTCCACTACCACAGATTGGCGTAATATTTTCTGTTGCGCAGGTGATTCAGTTGTGCGTGGGGCTGTTGACGCCACTGGTCTTTCGCTGGCTGGGCTTGGTGAATGGGATTGTGGCGACACAGATTGCCACCGCTGCGGCCATGGGATGCCTGGCAGGAACCCGTAATCAAGGGTTGGCGATAGCACTTTACCTCAGCCTTTCGGCTACACAATGGATGAGTTCACCGGGACTCTACAACCTGCTGATGAGCGGGGTTCCAGACGAAGAGCGCAGTTCGGCGGCGGCGATGACAATGTTCTGCAATGCGCTGCTTCAGTCCTGTGCAATCGCGGGCACGGGGATTTTGTTTACACGATTTGGATACCCTCGCGTTCTGGCAGGAATAGGGGCACTGGCATTGATTGCGGCGCTGCTTTTCAGAGCGATGTTTGCGTCGCCTGACCGCCAAAAGATGGCGCAGTTGGATATGGAAGCAGATGCATCCGCTTGTAGTCCAGAGAGCCTAAATGATGCCGATTGGATAATGGCCAGCACAACAAAAGGAGGTTTCCAAGAGCCTGCAGGATAGGGAATGATGAGGAAAATCGAAATTCTTCCCATCGAATCAGCCAAAGTATTGTCAGAATATTGTCGTTTTCAAAAGTTTTTTGTGCCGGCGGCCCAAAAAATCATTGACAATTATGAGATGACGCAAAGCAAGAAGGCTGAGAAAGAATTTGAAGATTCAGATGCGCTGAGAGGCTCCGCACAGACGCAGATTCTTGTCGTTGAAGACGATCCGCAAATGCAGAAGGTTCTGCACAGAACCTTTCGCGAGCAAGGCTACGGAGTGACCGTCTGCGGCGATGGCCGGGCAGGGCTGGATGCATTCCGATCTAGCCGTCCGTCGGCGGTGATCCTCGATCTGGTGCTGCCAAACTATTATGGGCGAGACTTATGCAAGATCATGAAGGCCGAGCAGCCGGGCGTGCCGGTAATTGTGGTGAGCGCGATAGGCGATGTGGCCGACAAAGTTCTGCTGTTTGAGCTGGGCGCGGACGACTATGTGACCAAGCCGTTCAGCCCACGCGAACTAACGGCGCGGGTGCAGGCGGCTCTGCGCAGGCCGCAGAAGCGGGCGATCGCGGCGGCAACCTCTAGCTTCGGCGATTGCGAGATCGATTTTGCCAAGATGAGCGCACGGCGTGCCGGTCAATCCGTGACACTCACGGCGCATGAGTTCAAACTGCTGAAGTATTTTGTTGAAAACGCAGAAAGGGTTCTGAGCCGTGAGGAATTATTGAACGAAGTATGGGGATATAACGCCTACCCGACTACGCGAACCGTAGATAACCAGATACTCAAACTGCGGCAGAAACTGGAACAGGATGCGGCGAATCCTCACCATCTACAGACTGTTTATGGAGCGGGATACCGGTTTGTTCCATAAGAGAGAGGAATCTGTGCCGACCGGGAATCGCGCGCCGGGGATCCGGACACGAATGCTGTTGTTGATCTCGCTGGCAGTGATCATTGTCGGTACCACATCTTCAAGCCTGTATATCATCAGCAGGCATCTGCGCCGTCAGGTGCAGGCAAACCTCGGAGCGGACCTGGAGCACTCCGTCGAGACTTTCCAGGACTTGGAGGCAGGGCACTTGGCTGCGCTGGAGCGCGAGAATGCCCTCATGGCGGCTCTTCCAAGCCTGAAAGCGCTGATGACAACGAATGATCCAAGGACAATTGCGGACGATGCCTCGGATTTTTGGAAGATCAGCGGCAACGACCTCTTCGCCCTCGCCGATAGCGATTACAGGGTGCAGGCCGCGTACGCACGGGGAGCGGAGAACACCGATGCTTTGAAGCACGATCTCCAGATGTTAATTGCCGACCCATCCAAACACTATCTTGTGAGCGGCGGGCAGCTCTTTGAATATTCCGTGATGACGCTCTATTTTGGCAGTCAGGCAGGCGGGACATTGCTCGGGTACGTGATCAGCGGGTTTGCGATTGATCGGGAATTTCTGCGCGAAGTAGGTCGCGGCGCGGGCGCGGACTCGGCCTTTTTCGTGCGTGATGCTGTTGTGGTGAGCACCTTCCCAAAGGAAAGACAGGCGGCTCTGCGGTGGATTGCATCTTCGCCGAAAAACGACGGAAATTCGAAGATAGCGATAATCGGACAGGAGCGATATCTGACCTCCAGCAAGAACCTGAACGCCGGAGCGGGCACTCCGCTACAGCTTGTGGTCTTGAAATCCTTTGATCAGGCGGATCGAGCGGAACGAGATATTAACAGGACTATTTTCTGGGTGGGCCTGCTGGCGATGCCAGTGGGTTCGGCGCTTATGCTATTTCTGGCGAGAATGGTGACACGGCCTCTGGAACTGCTAACGGAGGGGGTTCGAGCTTTTGGCGAAGGTGACCGCCAACACTCACTCCCAGCGGATGGCCCGCAGGAGGTGCGCTATCTGAGCCGTGTCTTCGCTCAGATGCGAGGAGAAATTGAGAAGACAAACCGGGCATTGCTGGAGTCGGAACGGCTGGCGACCATTGGACGCATGGCGAGTTCGGTTTCTCATGATCTGCGTCATTATCTCGCCGCGGTCTATGCCAACGCGGAGTTTCTGGCATCGCCGCAACTCCCTACGAGCGAGCGCACAGAGTTGTTTGAGGAGATCCGGTTGGCAGTGAATGGAACAACTGACATGCTGGATTCCTTGCTCATCTTCAGCCGCACGGGGGCCGCTCTTCAGAGGTTGCCAACCGATATGTCTTCGCTCGTCGATCGGGCGGTGGCACTGGTGAGGAAGCATCCGGATGCAGAGCGAGTAACGCTCTTGCTGGAGAAAAACGACGCCAACACAGTGGCGGAGGTGGATGCCGGGCAGGTGGAACGAGCCGTCTACAACCTGTTGCTGAATGCCTGCCAGTCGTCGCGAGAAAGCGCCGGTCTGCGCGAGGTGAGAGTTTCACTGAGCGCTGAAATCAAGACCGTGAGTGTGACCGTGGTCGATAGCGGTCCGGGGGTGCCAGAGGGGATTCGCGAAAGCCTGTTCGACGCATTTGTGAGCGAAGGGCGACAAAAGGGTACAGGACTAGGTCTTACTCTAGTATGGAGTGTGGCACGCGAGCACGACGGAGGTGTAAAACTGGTGAGCAGTCGCGCTGGAGAGACCATTTTTCGTTTGACCATAGCGAGGTACTTGCCGGAATCAGCCAATAATGCCAAACTTTCACGGAGCGGAGTGCTGACGCCATGAGATTGAGAGTCCATTCAGAAATCAATAAAGGAGTGTTCAAATTCGCAGCTTCATTGCCGACAAAGCATCTTCGGCTCGTCGTGATGATCCTGTTTTTTGGCTGCAAGAGTATTTCCCTATGCGCACAAACTGAGGCGGAGCAGCGGACCGCGCCGGAGACTGCGGAACAGAAAATAGATCGATTGACGGCAGCAGTAGCGAAGGCGCAAGCACAGATGGAGGCTTACCAGCACGAGCTGCTTGAACTACGCCAGCAACTAATTGCTTTACAGCAGCAGGTAGCGGCGGAGAGGGCTGCAACCAGGCCCGCGGAGCAATCGGCGGCTGTGAATGCAGGTGGTGATCAGGCTTCAGCAAAAGTCGCCGCAACACTCGAGGAGATTCAAGAGCGCCAAGCGGCCGCAGAGTCGCAGATCGCAACCCATGACGTAACCAAGGTGGAAACCCAGTCGAAGTATCCACTCACTGTGACGGGTTTGGTTCTGTTCAATGGTTTTGTGAATACGCGCCAAGTTGACATCCCCTCATCACCGGCTTACGCAATCCCAGGTTCCGGCAGTAGCGGACTTTCGTTGCAGCAGACTGTACTAGGGTTGGATGCGCGCGGACCGCACTTGTTCAATGCCACAAGTCATGCGGATCTTCGAGTGGACTTCTTTGCCAGCGGCGCGCAGTCGAGCTATGCAGTCAGCGGCCTTTTGCGGCTGCGCACCGCCCATGCCGCACTCAAATGGCAAAGCACGGAGGCCTTTGCCGAGTTAGACCGCAGCATTCTGGAGCCGAACGAGCCATCCTCTTTGGTCGCCATCGCGCAGCCGGAGTTGGCATGGGCGGGAAACCTTTGGACATGGAATCCGCAGATCGGCGCTTCCCACCGGTTTGCGCTGACAGATTCCTCGCACATCGAGGCACAGGCAGCCTTGATAGATACCTTCGACCCGCAGTTGCCGGGAGCACCTGCCAGTACCTCCCCGGCGACTCAATCAGAACTTAGCCGCTGGCCAGGAACGGAGGCGCGAATAGCGTTCCTGCATAAAGAGAACGGCATTGGCACGGAGATCGGCGCAGGCGGATACTTCAGCCCGCATCGCACCAGCTACGGCGATAGCTATGATGCATGGGCGGGCACGGTAGACTTTCGTAGGACTCTGGCCAAATACTTTGAGATGACTGCCAATGCTTATCGCGGGCAGTCGCTAGGCGGAGTTGGCGGTGGCGGATATGTGAACTACTATCTTTATGACGAAGGCACGCATGTGCGCGTGCGAGCACTGGAAGATGTTGGCGGGTGGGCACAGCTGAAGGCCAAAGCAGGTCAACGGCTGGAGTTGAACGCAGGTTACGGGATCGACAATCCGTTTGCCAATGAGGTTCACTCGGCCTTATGGACTCCCGGTACAACTTATTATCTAGGGCTGGCGCGGAACCGTTCTTATTATACGAATGCTATCTTCAGCCCCAGCGCATACCTCATTTTTTCGCTTGAATACAGGCGGTTCTGGTCTAACTACAGCATCGGTCCAACGAATATCAGCGATGGAATCGGCATTGGGGCGGGGTACAGATTTTGATGGTGCGCGCAAATTTAGCACGACTGCTTGGGTTGGCGCTGCTGGCGGGTTGCGTCAGCCGGATTGACCCGCAGACGCCAACCGCGCCGGAGCAACAAGCTGAAGTGGTTGCCACGCTTGCGCCGATGCAGGGCCTTGCGGCGCACAAGAGGATGAAGACTCCACCCGCGGTGATTTGGCTGAACCCGTTGCATCCGGTCTCCGCTCGAACGACAACCCCCGGCAACTTCACCCTATTGCAAAAGAATAAAATGTTCACGCCGCATCTGTTAGTGGTTCCTAAGGGAAGCAGCGTCGCGTTTCCAAACGCCGATCCTTATTTTCACAACGTCTTCTCGCTCTACGATGGACGGCGTTTCGATCTGGGGCTATATGAGGCGGGTTCGACGCGCAGCGTAGTTTTTTCGCGAGAGGGCGTCTCCTACATTTTCTGCAACATTCATTCGGAGATGAGTGCGGTCGTAATAGCACTGGCGACGCCGTATTACACCATCGCCGACGCTCAGGGAGTCTTTCACCTCAACGACGTTCCCGACGGAGACTACGACCTGCACGTGTGGATTGAAGGACAGAGGCAGAGTTTACTTGACCAACTCACACGCCGGATCCATGTTTCTGGAAAGGCAACCGATCTCGGCGAGATCAACTCTGGACGACCTGAACAGCAACAGCACCTGAACAAGTTCGGCAGGCCTTACGAACCCGATGATCACCCCATCTACTGATGACATGGCTTTACCCGACCCTGTTGAGGGTTTGAACTCGCCTCTCAAACAGAAGGGTTAAGGGTTGAAGAAGTGAAGCAGAGCCTCTTCATCGTGCTGGCTCAGCCCGGCGCGTACGCGCATATGGCGCACAACGGTGCCGGATATGCTGGACGAGAATCCCTCCGGGGCCGTGTGGCAGCGAGAGCAGTGCTGTTGGAAGACACGCTCGCCTTCATCCTGTGGCTGAACGATTTGATTGTGACCAGCGGTTTTCTTTGCGGGCGCGGCCTCCGGCTTTGAAACCTGTTGCGCGGCAACTGCAAGTGCGGACGCCAAAGCTAAAACAAGGATGCCAGATAAGTATTGCTTCAAATTCATGGCTATTTCCCCTTCCATGTGGGGAACAGAAAGCGATAAACTATTCCTGTCTCCCAAATATTGTGATTTCCTGTCGCCGAAAACTGCCGTGCATAACTGGTGAGAATCCTGGTATTGTGCGGCAGGTTGTAATCGAGGCCAAAGTCTGCGCGTTGCGTATTCGCCGACGGCAGACCGTCGCTGGAGCTGTTATCCAGCCGGAAGGTCTGCTGAATTCTGAACACCGGCTCGAACCGGCCAATTGTGCTGTCAAGACCGCCAAAGGCATGGGTGCGGTAGTCGGCTTCGACCCAGTAACCCTGAGCATGTTGACCACGGCCGAATTCGGAACGCAGGCGGAATGAAGTGTCCTTCGGCTCCCACCACACATGAGCGCCGTTGAAGTTCTCATGTTTTCCTTGCAGCAAACGGATATAGGAGTATCCTACTTCAAGGCGCTGCTCGGGCAAGTACACAGCGGCGCGTCCACCAGAGCTGCGAGAGGAGTTGAACTGCTCGTTGGCGCTGTGGGTGGAATAGTAATAGTTGTAGTCGATGGAGTATTTGCTGCGCTGGATTGCGTTACCGCGCAACATGCCGCCAAGTCCGCTGCCGCTTGAAGTGTAATTGAAGTTGGCGATCAATGGACCATCCGATAAGTTGCTGATCCAGACTGGCGATAGACGGTCATTGTAGGTGTTGAAGGGGATGAGATATTCTCCGGCCACAAGGGAGGCATAGCGCGAGGCAAGAATGTCGCCTTGAAGATACGTATTCCCGATAAAGTGGCTGTGATCGTAACCAGACTGACCGCTCCCTTTTGGAGTGATGAACTCGAAGAGGCTGGCGCGCGACTCGATGAAGAGATATTTGCCGATAGGCGCGGCGAGGAGCGGCTGGATGGTGGGATAGTAGAAAGTGCTGCCGCCATTGGTGTTGGTGAAAAAGCCTGCGCCTCCTGAGATGAGAGGCGTGTTTTGCGCGGCACCCTGATGAGCAACAGCGAGGGCGGTCAGCAGAAGCAAGATCAAGTGTCTTGCGAGTGCCGATGCGCGGGATTCAGGTTTGAGAGTCGGAAGCAACATACGAACCAGCTTAACGTATGTTTCGAATGCAGTTGTCGCATGATCGTCAATTTGTTATCTATAGATTGTCATTTTGCGCAGAGTGCCCAGGCCGGACTTTGCCACCCTTGTATATGGAACCTTGGACGAATCTTTCGACGTTTTCAAGACAGTTTCCAGATCAATGCATACTGCAACAATACAGTTACATTCAGCTTACAGACCCATGACACCCAGTTGCCGAAACCCGGCTAGAGTCGGAACAGCTTGGAGTGCTGCCTCTTTGCTTTCGCCGATTGCTCGAATATGGAACGGAATCTGGCGAGTTCAGAGCCGTGAGTTAATAACCAAAGTGACACATGGTGACGCCACCCAATCTTTTCTTTGAGGACCTTCGAATGAAGCTGAAGTCCACTTTGCTGACGGCCTTTGCCGCAATGCTGGTTGCGGTACTATTGTTCGCATCTGCAACTCCCGCCCAAAGCACTCCGCGCCGTATCCAGGTGACGGCGAAGCGATTCGAATTCACGCCAGGGGAGATCACACTGAAAAAGGGTGTGCCGGTTGTGCTGGTGCTGTCAAGCGCCGATGTGCCGCACGGCATACGCTTCAAGGAACTCGGCATTGAAGCCAAAATCGACAAAGGTCAAGTCAGAGAGCTCGCTTTCACCCCTGACAAGACAGGTACTTTTGTCGGCCACTGCTTTGTATTTTGCGGTGCTGGCCACGGCGCAATGACTCTCACCTTGCACGTTGTGGAGTAAGCGTATGTTGCGGACCTTCTTTTCAATCTTCACCGTCTTCATGCTCGCCATTCAACTCACTGGCTGCAAGGCCGATCCGCCGGGCAAGTGCGAAGGCGCCATCATGAACTGGGCCAAGCACAGATTGCTGGTGCACAACAAAGCGCAAAAGAACCCGCTCAAGGACGACGCAGCGGGCGTCGCCGACGGAAAGGAAGCGTTTTCGCATTACTGCGTTGCGTGTCACGGAATGGACGGGCAGAACACCGGCGTTCCTTTCGCGGATCGGATGTCGCCACCCGTGCCGTCACTGGCGGGTAAGGAGGTACAAGCTTATACCGATGGGCAGTTGAAGTGGATCATCGATTACGGGATCTGGCCCTCCGGTATGCCCGGTTCGAAGAACATACTAAGTGATGACGAGATATGGTCGATCGTGCTGTATCTGCGACACTTGCCGCAAGCAGGCAGCTTGGGCGAACCAGAGATGTATACCCACTGACGAGTTGCATATGCGGCGCAACTCGTGCCCATACAGGAGTACAAATCGTTCATGAAAGCATCCAGCTCGGAATCCGGAAGAAAATTGTCGCGAATTCCCTTTGAAGTGAGATCTTTGATCTCGGCGCTGCAGTTGAGCAATCCTGACACCTTGTCTTTGCAGAAGCTTACCTCGGATGAGTGGACGAGCCTGCTCGCCTTCAGCGACCTCGCCCACCTCACGTTGCCAATTGCGCGGCTTTCAAATGAGGGGTTCCCGGACTGGGTTGTCGAGAGGCTCAGAACCAATCTTGCCGATAACACCCTTCGCTTCGAGCGCGTCAAAGCCACCTATCGAGAAGCGGCTGAAACATTGAAACAGGCGGGCATTGAGCACCTGGTTATCAAAGGCTTCACCCAGACGCCCGGCTATGTTGCGGACCCCATATTCCGGGCGCAATCCGATATTGATATCTTCTGCCTCCCGACGGACATCAATGCAGCCTATAGCGCCTTGCAGGCCATTGGCTATAAGCCATCTGACATTGGTATCAATCGCGCCCGTGCTGACCATGTAGAAGCTCTGGTTAGGCTCGGCGACTGGCGATGGAAAGGGAATCCCTTCGATCCAGAGATGCCGCTTGGGATCGAACTGCACTTTTGCCTTTGGAACGAACGCGCTTCTCAAATCTCCATTCCAGAGACGGAGTTCTTCTGGGAACGGCGTACCATGCGAACAATCGGTGGGTTCTCGTTTTCTTGCTTGAGTTCTATCGACCAACTTGGTTACCTCGCGCTTCACATCCTGCGCAATCTATTTCAAGGGGACTGGATCATACATCATGTTCATGAACTGGCCACCTTCTTGCATTCCCACGCAGACAACGATAGCTTTTGGCAGATATGGAATGAGAAACACTCCCCGTCGCTTCGATCCTATGAGGCAATCGCTTTTTTCTACGCCCGCGCCTGGTTCGATTGCCGTATCCATCCCCTGGCCGCATACGAGATCGACAAGCTCCCTGCAACGAGCCGGAGCTGGTTGAACTATTTTTCTGAGTCTGCTCTTGATGTAATGTTCCAGACCAACAAAGATTCCCTGTGGTTGCACCTTGGCTTCCTATCTTCGCGCAGTGAAAAATGGATGGTCATCAAGCGGCGCTTGATTCCCGCGCAAATCGCACCCATTCACTCTCTAGCCATCAAGGCGAGCAATCGACGAATTGTTCAGCCTGGAAATCGTCCGCTTTGGCTGCAATACATCACTTATCTACTCTCCCGCACGACGGAACACATTTGTGCCAACTTGGCCTTTTTCACGCATTTCCTTGGTTGGCGGCTTTTTCAGTATTCTCAAGCGAAAAACCTGGCTGCCTCTCGCCAAAATTCCATCCGGACGTGACAAGTGCATTCTTCTTGAGTTTGAAGCGGTTTCGCAGCAATTTCGATTGCGGGAACTTGGACGGGAGTGAATAGTTCTACGCGATGCCAAAATTCTCTGGTTAAGAGCACTTTATCCCGCTTCTTCGCTTTCCTCCGTCCCGGCAGCCAGCGCCAGACCCGGTTGCGACCACTCCGGCGATTCCATCTCGCGCAGGTCGGGTTGCAGCTTTCTGACTTCGGCTAACTCGCCGCTGGAGTGGGCCAGTTCGCCTAACTGCCGGCCATAGGAGAAGACGCCGCCCTTGCCTTCGATGGTGCCAATCAATTTGTTATAAGTATCCATACTTGTGCCGAGCGCGTTGCCGAGGCGGGTTAGATGGCCTTGCGCGACAACCAGCTTGTCATAGATTTTTTGGCCGATCTCATGTATGGCTTTGGCGTTCTGGGTAATCTCTGATTGCTGCCAGCCAAACTCGACTGCGCGCAGCAACGCGATCAAGGTCGTCGGCGTGGCCATCACGACATGATTCTGCGCGCTGAATTCAATCAGCGAGGGGTCTGCTTCAAGCGCCGCGCTGAAGAGCGCTTCGCTCGGTAAAAAGCAAACCACAAAGTCAGGCGCCTTTTCAAACTGCTTCCAGTAAGCCTTGCTCGATAGATCCTTCAGATGCGCCTTTACGCGCGCCGCATGAGCCGAGAAACGAAGCAACTGTGCGGATGGATCGGCCGCGCCGCCAGCGTCCAGAAAGGCATCCAACGGCGTCTTGGCATCGACGACGATCTCGCGTCCATTGGGCAGTTGAATGGTCATATCCGGGCGCTGCATCTTGTCGTCCTCATCGCGCGCGGTGACCTGCTCACTGAAGGAGCAGTATTGCACCATGCCAGCGTATTCGACGCAGCGTTTGAGTTGCAGTTCGCCCCAGTTTCCGCGCGTCTTGGGAGCACGCAGGGCGGTAATCAATTGCGCGGTTTCATTTTTCAGGGCAGCGAGCGAGGCGGGTATCGAATTCTGAATGTTTTCGACCAGCGTTTTCACCTCGGAATATGCGCCGGCGCGGGATTTCTCCATCTCTTGCGCCTGAGCATTCAGGGCCATAAGCGCGGATCCCAGTGGATCGAGCAGGTTCTTGATCGCCAGTTCCTTGGCTTCAAGGGTCTGTTTGGCCTCAGTAGTTTGTCCGCCCAACTGTTCCCGCGCCAGCGCCAGGAAGGATTGCGTATTGGCGCGCAGGGCATCGGCGGCAGCGCCCTTGAAAGCTGTGTCCAAATCTGCCTTCATCAGCGTGTATTTTTTCTCTTCGTCCCGCAACTGCTGTTCGGCGGTGGCGAGAAGCTTGCCAAATAGTTCGCGCTCTCCGGTGACAGAGGTAAGCCGGGCCTCCAAATCCGCCTTCTCAGCGCGCAAGCCGAGGATGACCGCATCTCGCTCTTCGGCTTGCGCCTTGAAGCGCTCGCGCTCGGCGGCCTTGATCCGCAGTTCAGCCATTTCACCGTAAGCGGATTCCAATTGTTCGTGCAGCGGCTCTTCACGCGATTCGGCGAGCTTGCGCTCATTCTCGATTTGCTCCTGGGCAGCGGAACTGCCCATGCGGCTTCCGATCCACAAGCCGATCAACAGGCCAAGAATCAGGGCGGCGACAGCGATCAGTGCAGGCATCAGCGCGGATAGTAAGGCGGAGTTATTCACGAAAAAATCCTCTTCGCCTAATGTACGCCTGTTTGCGGTGCTTTTTTCGAAAATTCCAGCAAGATTTCTATTCCTGATTCCTGAGTACTGTTTCTTGCCTTTACACGCCTCTGGCGCTCCCGATAGACTGAATAGACGGGAGCCGCTCAAATTTTAGTGGGGCAGTTGTGCAGTTGTGCCTTGAGCCGGTATGGTATACAAGCGGTGCCTGAAAGGGCGAACCCGGGTAGAATCCGAAGTTCAATCATTACGAGGAGAAGCACGCATGGCCGTTGCAGACAAGATCAAACAGATTATCGTCGAGCAGTTGCAGGTCGACGAGGCCGAAGTTACCCCTGGCGCCAGCTTTCAGGAAGACCTGGGCGCGGATTCGCTGGATGTCGTCGAACTGGTAATGCAGTTCGAAGAAGCCTTTGATATCGAGATTCCCGACGAGAGCGCGGAGAAGATCAAGACCGTCAAGGACGCGATCGATTACATCGAGAAAAACGCGAAAGGCGGCAAGTAGCCCTTGAGCCGCCGAGTCGTCATCACCGGCCTGGGGCTTCTTTGTGGTGTAGGCAACACCGCGCCCCAGGTTTGGCAACAGCTTATGGCCGGCGCCAGCGGCATGGGTCCCATCCAGGGCTTCGATACCACTGGCTTTACGACCACCTTTGCCGCCGAGGTCAAGAACTTTGACCCGCTGAACTTCGTGGACAAAAAAGAATCGCGCAAGATGGCGCGCTTTATCCACTATGCCTTTGCCGCCGCGCAGGAGGCCATGGAGCAGTCCGGCCTTCAGATCACACCGGAGATTGCCGACCGAGTGGGCGTCTTTATCGGCTCGGGCATCGGCGGCTTTGAAGTGATCGAGCGCGAACACACCGCCCTGTTGCAGGGTGGTCCGCGCAAGATTTCGCCTTTCTTTATTCCCGCGGCCATTGTGAATATGGCATCCGGTTTCTTAAGTATTCGCTATGGTGCACAGGGGCCGATCTCAGCGACGGCCACGGCTTGTGCCACCAGCGCCAACGCCATCGGCGACTCGGCGCGGATGATCGAGCACGGCGATGCCGATGTGATGATTGCCGGCGGTGCGGAGGCAGCGGTGACACCGCTTTCAGTGGGCGGGTTTGCCTCTATGCGCGCGCTTTCCACGCGCAACGATGATCCCACCCACGCCAGCCGCCCCTTTGACAAGGATCGCGATGGTTTTGTGATCGGGGAAGGCTCGGGCATCCTCATTCTTGAGGAACTGGAGTTTGCCAAGAAGCGCGGTGCAAAGATACTAGCTGAGATTATCGGCTATGGCATGAGCGCCGACGCGCACCACATCACCAGCATTGCCCCTGAAGGCATGGGCGCGCAGCGCAGCATGAGAGCCGCTCTCAAGGACGCGGGCATTCAGCCACAAGAAGTGGGCTACATCAACGCGCACGCTACCTCGACACCTGCCGGAGACGGCAATGAGTCGGCGGCGATTGAAGGCGTCTTCGGCGAGCACGCCCTGAGCCACAAGCTCAAGGTGAGCGGTACCAAGTCGATGCACGGCCATCTTCTGGGCGGCGCGGGCGGATTGGAGGCCGGCATCACGGTGCTGTCTCTGATCAACCAGATGCTTCCGCCAACGATCAACCTGGAGAACGTCGATCCCGAATGCCGCTTGGACTATGTGCCTAACAAAGCCATCGCTCACAGCTTCGATATCGCGCTGTCGAATTCATTTGGCTTTGGCGGCATCAACGCCTCGCTGCTGATGAGGCGCTGGACGGAATAACAGCAGTTCTTAGTCATAAAAACCGACAGCGCGAATCTTCTCCGGATTCGCGCTGTCGGTTTTTATGACTGTAGATTTGCTTCAGCCGAAGATGGCTGCCGTTCCAGCCCCGAAGAGCACGATCAGCGCCCACCAGCCGAAGACCGCGATGTAGCCGGAACCACGCTTTACACCAGCCACTGTCGCTACGCCAATCGCCAAAAGAACCAGACTCCAGATTGTCAGCACATCCAGTGAAGTCAAGAACGCATAAAGCCCTGCGTTGGTCTCGACAGGATTCAGAAAGGCGCCGATATTGGTGGGCGCAAAGTTCTTGATATTGAAGGACTCTGGCGCAACTCCGCCAAGAATCACCAAACTCCCAAGAAGTGGTTTGATGATCATCATTGGGAGAAGAGAATATAGCCATGCGGCCAGAATGCTGCTGTACTTGGCCCTGCCTCCGAAGCCGAAGTTAATGGTGGCCATCAGGCCCAGCGACAAAAGGGCATACCAGCCGAGAGTAATGACCGGATTGGCAATGAACATCGTCTCTGAAAAAGTGACCCAAAAGGAAGTCATTTTCTCGCGCTGCTCTGGCGTGGCATTGGCCATGCCTTCTTCCGCCTTGGCGTTGAGGTGAAACTGATTCTCTACTGTTTGGTGAATGCCGATCCGTGTTGCGACCACGGCAAAGAAAAGGTAACCGACCAACGAAAACAAAAGTAGCGGCATCCACCAACTGCGGTTGCCGCGCTTGATGTCCTCAAAGGTCTTCGACGGCGCGGTGAAGGTGCTCACAACGCGCTGCCACTGGGTAAGGCCGGGGACGCCCTCGGCCACCGACTGAACGCCTGTCTCGCTCATGCATCCGCCTCGCACAGCCATAGCCTGGCTATGGCCGCAATTGTATTCTCATACGCTATACGCGGGACAGTGAAAATTTGTTCACGAAAAACTTTGTTATTCAATCAGAGCCCCGAACCGTCGATTTGAGCTTGGTTTGCATCTGCCTGTGCGGCTGGTTTGCGCGCCGGCGCGAAGGGGAAGTAACTTTTATACACGGTGATGTGGAAGCAGGACTGCTTGAACTCCTCTTCGACATCGATCTTGCCGGCGGTTTGCAAAGGCAGCAGCCATGCGCGCATCCAGGCAATCTCCTTGCGGTGCAGGCCGGTTTTCGCGATGTCGATGGTGGCGCCGGTCAGATGCGGGCTGGCGATGTCCCCCTCGGCCGCCGTGGCGTTGCCGTTCACCTTCATCAGTTGCTTCTGGTACTCGACGGTGCGCACGGCTGAGCTGACTTCGAGCGGCCCGTGAAAGGCAGTTGCATGAGCGCGAGCGAGATCGGAGAGAAAGCGCGCCGTCCATGGCCGGCAGTAGCGGCGGTTCTCCGGTAGATTCTGGTTGACATTGAGTGCGGCGGAGACCGGAACCGGGACCAGCATCTTGCGCGCAATGCGGTCGGCCAGATCAGCGTCATCCTCAATCCGCTCCAGACCGTCGGCCTCGGTCTTTTCATTTTGGCGGACCAGCGATTCGTAGCTGCCACGCAGCGGTGATGGCGTTGGTTTGCGCGTGGAGGGAAGGGAAGCAGATTCAACTTTGGGCGCTTGATCCTGCGATTGGGCCTGTCCCGAATCGCTCTCGATGTCAGAGTGCATAGGAAAACGATGAGCACGGTGGACGCGCCGGAGTGCGGCAGGACGCAGATGTTCAGCTTCTCTCCGTGCTCTTGAGCGAGCGCGTTTGGAACCATGAGTTGCCGGCTGTTGCTGGTTCGGCGAAGCGCGACGATATGCGGGCAAGGAATCACTATGCGTCCGATGCGCTGAAGCAACCGGGGCGAAGAGGAAGGCCGCGAAAAAGAATAAAAACCAAAAAAGAGGATTTCTGCGCATAAAGGCGCGAAGAATCCAGAGCTTTTTTAGTGTATGCCAATTTCTTTATAATTCCGAGTACCGGCAGTGGTGCATCTGCGTCTGATAATTGGAGGTCAACAAATTCCCCCTTAGTTTCCAGTGTATGGACTGCGCAGGTACCTCCGCGCAGTATCGGCGCGGGAGGTATTGGGAGCGGCGTTGATCGTCATCTGATAATCCTGAATTGCCAGGGAACGCTGGCCGTTCAAATCGTTGCACTCGCCGGCAGCCAGTAGCGACCGGATCTTAAGTTCCGATCCGACATTCTTGGTCCAAGCCGCCTGCTCGTAGGCCTTTGCCGCCTCACTGTAATGGCGTTGGCCGCGCAGCGCATCGCCCAAGCCAAAGTAAGCCAGCTCCAGCCGTGCTTCGGCAAAGTAGCCCGGTATGGCGCTATCGGCGACGATCTGGCGGTAAGCGTCTACGGCGACCATTCCCTGGCCCGCATCCTTGCGCAGGTTGGCCTCCTCCAGGCAGAAGAGGAAGTCGTGCGGGTACTGCTGCTTCAAGCCACGGACTACCTGAATTGCTTCTTCGTAGCGGGCTTCACGGCGCAGGAATAGAGCGATGACGGTGCGCGCTTCGACGGTGGTGATGACGCCGCGACTGGCGGCGTCGTTGAGCATCCGCAGCCCCTCTGTCTTCGATCCGGTGATGCCGGCAAAACCGATCAGCAGTTTGAAGGGCCAGGGCAGCGCGCCCACAACATACTCGTAGACGCCGGCCACCAACTTGGCATCAACATAATCCGGGTCCATCTGCAGAACACGGTTCTCATCGTCTTTGGCCTTGGTGGCTAGGCGGAAGCCTGCACCGTAGGCCCGTTCGACCATCGCCAGATACGTGCATTTGAGACTGTAGACCCAACCGCGCGCGTAGAGAGCGTCAATGTCGCTGGCGTTGCGGCTCAGCCGCCAGTCGGCCTCACGAATGGCTTCATCGGCCAATCCCAGAATGCGATCGCGGGTTTTGGGGTCCTCTTCGGTTGCATGGCGGCCGGTGAGGAAGCCGTCGTTGGCGTAAAAGGTAGTATCTAGCAAGTCAAGCCGGTAAAGCTCTTGAAAGAGCACTGCGTTGAGCAGCAGAGCTGTGGCCTGCGGATCGCCCGGATGTGCCGCATGAAAGCGCTGAAAGTCCTCGACTGCGCCCGGATAGTCCAAGTTGTAAAAGTGTTGATAGGCCTCGCGGACCAATGGGTCGCGGTTGAGCGGGTTGGTGTGCGCCTGCTGGGTACCTATTGGTGCGGCCCAGCCAAGGCCAGTCAAGGCCAGCAGGGCGCATTCCCACATGAACAGACGCATCTCAAGCGATCGACTCATCAACCTTGGAACTCCTCGGAGCACACCGTTCCAGGTAGAGAAACGGTGGATTCCCCTTGGATGATTCTATGCGGCGCACAGGCCCGGTGCAAAAAGCGCACCTGGCAATACCAGGCGTGTTCCGCTGATTTCCAGACAGGCTCTTGTGTGAGCATCCTCATTCGCACCTGCTCAGTGGTAATTCCAAAATCATAATATCTCAGCGGTAACTGTTGGTGGGCAATGCTGGTGATGATCTAACCCGCGGCCTGAGCGTTGTGCGTGTATGCCTGTAGATCAAGATTTGATGGCTGCGCGGCATTCCGCATTCCCGATTCGTTTTCGCTGTCACTATTGAAATCATGGTTTGAGTCGATGCAATAGATGGAATCGTATTTATCTGCTCAATCCGGCTTTCAGCCGTAACCGATGCCACCGTCTGTTAGGCGGTGGAGCATTCACATAAGACTTCGCTGAAGGGGTCTACAGCTACGCGCCTTGGCTTTTAGCCGGGGATGGCGCGGTGTCAAAGATTGTTGCAATGCAACCCTGAATCCGAGTTACACAAATTACTCTTCTGTGCGTTCAACAGGTTTCTGCGCACAGCGCCCATAGGCAGAAGGTTTTTCCCTCTGTTCTCTGTTTTCGCTTAACAGACTCACGACTGCATCCTCTCCAGATTTCCATCAGCAGCAGAGCTGTACGGGTATGATGCAGCTATTGGTGACGACGTGCCGGCCAGCAGCGCGCGTGCCTCTTGAAGCCGAGAGATTTCGGAGTCGATTCCGGAAATCAAGTTGCCTATGCTCACGTTGCTATTCTCCCGTTCATCAATATAGCACTGGAGTGCGGCATGGAGTCTGCTCGTCAACGAGGAAAGTTACAGGGGGAGAAGAAGACCGGAAAAGGTCGATGGACCGGGTCCAAGAAAGTGCTGTGCCGACACAGGATATTTATATGGATAAGATGGTTCCGTGAGAGAAAAATGCGCGCATGGCCTCACGGACTTTGTTAGTCCATCTCCCAGTTCCGCAAATCTGAGGGATGGCGGTATGTGCGATCAGTGTTCAATTCTTGCTCCCACTGGTCGCGAAAGCGGAAGATGCCCAGGCATTGCAGGAAGCCAGTGAGCGTGCGCAGTGATTGACGAAAACTGTAGACTTCGGCATCGTTCTCGGCGTTTACGAGATCGCGCTCAGATTCCCAAGTCTCCTGTACGAGGAAAAAGAGAAGACCTTTGGTCCGCCGGAGCAATTGTGTATGAACGTGGCCTGGCAAACGGTTAGATATCTTCTTCCATGGTCCGTCAAACGCGGAGGCAAAAGCTGCCACATTGACTGTCTCAACTTCAAAAAGTGTAATTACGCAAATCATTCTGAATCCTCCGTAAGTTGGTTGTGAATCGAGGCCTGCATCAACGAATGCGGATGAAGAGGTCGAGGATGTCCATGTCGAGAGCGGCTGCGACCTTTTCGAGTGTTTTCAGCGTCGGATGCGCAAGGCCTCCCTCGATTCGTGAAAGGCCTGCGCGGGCGGCACCGATGGATGCAGAGAACCGCGCTTGACTAATCTTTCTCTCGATTCTGAGACTTCGAATTGTTGTGCCAATGCGCTTGGCGAGGGGAACGGTGGGCAAGTTGCCGGATGATGACAGTGTTAGAAACCTTCTCCGATTGAGGAGCAAACTCTCCAACTTTCTTTGGCATCGGAGGCAGTTGCCAGTGGATGATTGAAACTGGACCAAACCGCACTTCGAGCAATAGAGAATGTCGCGAAGAGTATTTTTAGCATGATTCATTTGGTGCCCTCGCTGATGTCGAATCCGATGGTGGGTCGGCTGTTTCGATGCGATATATAAAGGCGCGCATTGTGGCACAGCGGAGTTTAGGGGCGTTGGCGATAAAGAGATACGGAAGAGATGTATATTGCTGAATACACAAATCGACAAAGCGATAACGATTACTGCGTTTCTGCGCGCCGAGCTGTGGCAGACTGATCTTCCCGGCAACTGCCGGTATTGAGGTTTGTTATGAAATATGACAGTGATCCGCTGGATCCAAATTCATTTGATGAGGAGCAGAACGTAGAAGCGACGGACGAAGAAAGCCTTGCGGCCTATATGACCAGCGAAATGGCGCGGGCCGTGTTTGAGGCTGAGCTGGAAGCCATGGCGCGGGGCGTGTTTCCTGGACCAACACCGCGCATTGGGGCGTGGACCGAGGCGCACGAACTGATGGCGGAGGTCGAATCGCCATCTTACATGCCAACGGATACGGCCAGAGGCGAGTTGTTTGAGGAGGATGAAGAACTCGGATATCTTATGCGTGAGCAAGGCAGATATTTTGCGGGTGATGGGTATCCTTTGCAAAGACAAGCTTGTAACATTGCGCAAGCTCGGCATGTTGCCTCCAACCGCGAAGTGATTCGAAGAATTCGGCGGCCAAGAGCCTTTAGCGATATTCAAAAGCGGCCAAGACGAGCGGTTTGCTTTCCGCCGGCGTCGAGACGGATGAATCCGGAGGACAGATAGATGACGCGATTGGAGCGTGACAAGGTAATCCTTATATTCAAATACCAAAACCTGCTTGAACTTTCCAAAAGAATCGATGAGGGCCATCCCCGTCGTGATAGTGCCAGGAATCTTCTACCCTATGTTGATAAGCTGATTGCAATCTGCTCGAAACAGATTGAATGCGAGCAAATCAAGGATCGCATCGAAAAAGCAGATCGCTTCTTCTGCCAGGCGTATGAGTTGATTCGTTCGACAGATGTTATTCCTTCGAAGGATGTTGATGAGGAAAATGCGCAGGCACGCGCGTCTGTTGAGGTTTTGAAAGACAGCTTAGCAGAGAAGCAACTGGAGATAGAAGCGATTCGAATCCGCATTGGCAAAGAGGCAGCAGAGATCATCAAGTATTTGGAGATTATTGATTTGAGACAAGATCGGCTCCTGTTGAGTGGGTTGCCTAATACTGCCTTGACCCCCTGAAACAGTTTTGCTATACATGAAAATGAAGTCCTGGTGTACCGATGCTTGCAAGTCCCCAGGGCTATGCGTAGTTGAAAAAGCCGCCTTTCGGGGCGGCTTTTTCCAGTACGCCGTGCATGAACAATAGCTTAGAGGTGTAAGTCCTTTTCACATCCTGATGGGGAGAAGTGATAGCGAAGCGCAAGGGCGTCGTCGTGAGGCGGGGTCTGAAGGAAGCGTGGAGCAAAGATACGAGCCGATGAACAAGAACCGGATATGAGGCCTACGACACCGGACGAGCTGGCTGGAGACAGCGAAGCCCACAACCATCAAGGGTGTCGGTGGTAAATTCGGCGGTTGCGTGTTGAAGGCGATTGTTCTTATCACGGGAGGTCTGTCGCATGTTCTGACATCAGAACCGAGGGAGGAGTAATCCTCTCTGACCGTGTGACAGAAGTCAGCAGCGGGCGTAGTAGGTCATGCAGTCGGCGCGGCTATTGAGGCACTCCATGGCCGAAAGGCGGAGAAACGGCTAGGCTAACCGGGAACGGTGAATCGAAGGCCCAAACGATAGGGAGCGGCGAGTAGGCAGCAGGACTCGATGAGTGCCAAGCGACAGAAAATCCGGCACCAACCGGCCTCTCACAGTGGGAAGAGGGGTGAATCCCGGAAGCCTCCTGTGGGAGGGATCGAAGCACTCACGGCGAAGCGCAGGCCCGAAAGCCCGGCTAAATCCAGTGAACAGCTAATGGAACAAGTCTGTGAGCGGAATAACTGCTTGCAGGCACTCAAACGAGTCAAGTCCAACAAAGGCAGTGCCGGTATCGATGGGATGACCGTCGCGCAATTGCCGGTCTACCTGAAGGAGCACTGGCTAGTCAGGGGAAAGAGTGATGCGAAGTATCACACGCTTCATCTCCAACCGGCTCAAGCTCAAGGTCAACGAACAGAAGAGCGCGGTGGCGCGACCGGTGGAACGAAAGTTCCTCGGCTTCAGCATATCGAAGGAGGGAAAGAGACGCCTCATTGCGCCAAAATCCCTGCTCCGGTTCAAGCAGAAGATCCGAGAACTGACAAGTAGGATCGGGGGACTATATATTCG
>CAWDQB010000020.1:0-120910 GCA_963804315.1 uncultured Acidobacteriaceae bacterium | reverse complement strand
CACGGGACGCGTCAATGTTTCTTCGTGCGACGCCGAGGGCCTGAAGAAGGCGCTCGACATCATCGGCAACCTCACCGCCGTGCCGGAGATTGGCAAGGTTTATCTGGGCAAGGTGGTTCGTTTGGCTGAGTTCGGCGCGTTTGTCGAGCTTTTCCCAGGCACCGACGGCCTGCTGCACATCTCCGAGATCGCCGAACATCGCGTCAAGGAAGTCAAGGACGAACTGAGCGAGGGCGATCAGATCATGGTCAAGGTTCTGGCCATCGAAGGCAATCGCATCAAGCTCAGCCGCAAGGCGCTGATCCGCGAGCAGAAGGCCAAGCTGGGCCAGTCCGCCACGCCAACCGCCGTGGATGAGGCGGAGATCTCCACCTCCGATGCACCCGCCGCTCCCGCCAAGCCCCGTCATGAGTTCGATGAGCGTCAGCCCAGATCCAATCAGAGCACCATCCTGATCCAAGGCGGAGACGACTTCGACGAGGTGGAAGGCGAAGAGATTGACGAAGAGAACGAGCCGAACTTCAACCGCGTTGATGGCGCACCGGTCGTTGCAGGTGCACCCGCAGGCGCGGGCCGCCCCAAGCCCGATAACAAGAATCGCCGCCGCCGCCGCCGTCCTGGTGGTGGAGGTGGTGGGCGCGGATAGTTTGACGGTAGTTGGTTTGATGGAGTCAATAAGAAAGGCCCGGAGAGTATCCGGGCCTTTTCTTATGCGAGGGCGAAATCCGCAATACAATCGCAAACGATCAATTTACGCAACCGCCTGCACCGGGCGCAGGGCAGGTGATACCCTAAGGAGCGATCCTGTAGATTGTTCTTCCGCACAGTTTTGCGGTTCGCGGAAGGCTGGAGGAGTGGGAATGCGCGGGTCAATGGCTTTCTTGGTAATCGGTTGCGGACTGTTGGTGGCGGGCATGAGTGATGAGATGGGACAGGCACAAGCGGCTTCGGCGCAGAATGCGGTTCTCGCGCTCGATCACGGCTGGCAGTTCCGGCAAGTATCTGCTGAAGCGGCTGCGGAGAGTGGCTGGCTTCCGGCCACGGTTCCCGGCGATGTGCATCTGGATCTACTCGCCAACAAGAAGATCCCCGACCCGTTCGTGCGCGACAACGAAGCCAAGCTGCAATGGATTGAGAGAGAAAGCTGGGAGTACCGGCTGAGCTTTGATGTAACTCCGGCGCTCCTTAAGCGCGCCAACGTCGATCTGGTCTTTGATGGACTGGACGGAGCCGCCGAGGTCACTCTCAATGGCGTGAAGGTGCTCACTGCGGGCAACAGCTTCCGCGTCTGGAGAGTGGCCGCAAAGAACCATTTGCACGTTGGAAAGAATTATCTTCAAGTTACTTTTCCATCGCCTATCAAGGCTGCGGATGAAGCTGCCGCAAGCGACCCCTGGCAGCCGAAGACCAAGACTGAGGCCAAGACTTATTTGCGCAAGCCAGCCTATGAGTATGGCTGGGATTGGGGTCCGCGCTTTGTCACCAGCGGAATCTGGAAGGCGGTGCGGATCGAAGCTTGGGACAGGGCGCGCATCAGTGATTTCGCGATTCATCAGCGTGATGTGAGCAAGGATGTGGCGCATCTGGATGCAGAGGTGGAGATTGAGGCTGCAAGCGCTGGGTCTGAAAAGATTTCTGTGCAGATGTCGAGCACAGGAGAACCCCTGATTGTGACGACCAGCACCAGTTTGCATCCAGGTCGCAACATAATTGATATTCCTATCGAGATTCCACAACCCAAACTTTGGTATCCAGCCGGATACGGCGAACAATCTCTCTATGAGTTCACTGCACGAATAGGTACCACACGCAGAGACTTCATAACTGAGGTGGGTTCAGGTAGATACCCTGTTGATGAGCGAACCGTCAAAGTCGGCCTGCGCTCCGTCGAACTGCATCGCGAGCTGGACAAGTGGGGGCGCAGCTTTGAGTTCATCGTCAACGGCATTCCCGTCTTCGCCAAAGGCGCGGATGTGATTCCCTTCGACAGTTTTGCCAATCGCGTGAAGACCGCCGACTATCGCCGCATTCTGCAATCGGCGCGTGACGCCAACATGAACATGATTCGCCACTGGGGCGGCGGCTACTACGAGACGGACGAGTTCTATTCGATCTGCGACGAACTGGGCATCATGGTCTGGCAGGACTTCATGTTCGGCAACGACTGGCAGCCGGGAACGTATGCCTTCAAACAGAACGTCGAAGCCGAGGCCGAGGATCAGGTGCGGCGGCTGCGCAATCATCCCAGCATCGTCGTTTGGAGTGGCAATAACGAAACCGAGGGCGCCTTCCAATGGCTGGGCCGGCCCGAATATCCGCCCGATGTACGGCTCCAGATGTGGCAGGATTACCTGACCGTCTTCAGCGGCATTCTGCCCCGCGTGGTGGCGCGGTTGAATCCAGAGACGCCCTACTGGCCCAGCTCGCCCAGCGCCGACTATGAGCCGCTCAGCGATCACTATCAAAGCGGCGATGCACATATCTGGGATGTTTGGCACGGACGCGTGCCGTTCTCCACCTATGAGACGCATCACGCGCGCTTCGTCACCGAGTATGGCTTCCAATCCTTCCCGGAGATGCGCACAGTAGAGGCCTTCACGCAGCCGGAAGATCGCGCGAATATCTTCACGCCCGTGATGCTCGCCCATCAGAAAAACAACGAAGGCAATGATATTATCCATAATTATCTCCTCAAGGATTACTCCGAGCCGAAGGATTTTGCGAGCTTTCTGTATGTGAGTCAGGTCTTGCAGGCCGAAGGGATCAAGATCGGCGCGGAACACTTCCGCCGCTCGCGGCCAGAGACGATGGGTTCGATCTTCTGGCAACTGAATGATTGCTGGCCAGTAGCGTCTTGGTCGTCAATTGATTACTTTGGCCGTTGGAAGGCGCTGCAATACTATGCGCGCCGCTTCTATGCTCCGGTACTGGTTTCGCCGCACGTCGAGGATGGAGCACTGAAAGTGTACGTCGTCAGTGACAAGGTCAAGGCGGAGCATGGCTCATTGCGCGCGCGCCTGATGGACTTTGATGGCAAGGTTCTGCTGGAAGAGACGAAGGATGTGGAGATTGTTCCTCTGGCAAGTCAGATTTATCTCGACTGGCCGCTCAAGAAACTCACCAACGCAGGCGCTGCGGATACTTCGCGAGTCTTTGTCGTTGCCGATCTGAGCGCGGGCGGCGCGGTGATTTCGCGTAATCTGATCTATCTTGCACCGACCAAAGGTGTGCATCTTAAGCCAGCGCATTTGAAGGTGGAAACGAGTGGCGCGAACGGAAGCTATAAGATTCGCATCACTTCGCCGGTGCTGGCGCGCGATGTGTATCTCACTTTCGGTAGTCTGGATGTGCAAGTCTCCGATAACTATTTTGATCTGCTGCCGGGCGAGACGGTGGAGATCACAGCCACTACTGCTGTAACACTCGATCAGGTCATAGCGCAGTTGAAAGTGACTTCGCTGACGGATGCATTTGATGGGGACGGTCAGTCTGCTGCGGTGATGGCAGGGCGATAAGGGACTCGCTCGGGGGCTTCTCGTAAACCAGATCAGTTTGGGTTCGTTGAAATTACGACTCTCACTCCACCTTCATCAACCTCCATCAACAGGCATGTTATATTGGCAGCAAAGGTGCCCCGATGATGTTGAACTTCCGCGCTCATTTCTTTCAGGCGATCTCTTGGCAGAGGATCGCCTTGCTATGTTTCATACCGAGCGCCATTACGATCCAAGCGCAGAACGCCAAGCCCGCCGCGCCATCCGTGCAAACGACTGTTCCCGCGCTGCTTCTCAGCGATATTCATTTCGAGCCATTTTGGGACCCGGAAAAAGTCCCGCAACTTGTTGCCGCACCGCCGAGCGAGTGGAAGGCCATCCTGGCCGCCGCGCCCTCGCCCGATCAACCGCAGCGCTTCGACGCCTTGCAGCAGAGTTGCCATGCGCGCGGCGCGGACACCTCTTTTGCGCTCTATAACTCCAGCTTGAAGGCCATGCGCTCTCGGGCCGCCCGGGCGAAGTTTGTCGCCGTCAGCGGCGACCTGCTCTCTCACGCCTTTCAATGCAAATACAACACACTCTTTCCCGGCGCAACACAAGAGGCTTACAGAGCATTTGTTGAGAAAACGCTGAGTTATATCATCGATGAGTTATACGGTTCTTTCCCCGGCGTGCCTGTTTATATCGCTTTGGGAAACAATGACTCGGACTGCGGCGATTACCGGCTCGATGCGCGCAGCGAATTTCTATCAGAGGTAGGGAAGGAAGTTACAAAGAACTTTCCCGCCGCCGAGCGCAAGGCGGCGCAAGAAAGCTTTGACGCCGGAGGATATTATAGTATCTCCCTGCCCGCGCCCATCAAGAACGCGCGCCTGCTGGTGCTGAATGATATTTTTATGTCAAAGAATTATGCTACCTGTTCGGGCAAACCTGACACAACCGCCGCCGATGCGCAGATCACATGGCTTCGCCAGCAGTTAGACGAAGCCAGAGCCGGCAAGCAGAAGGTTTGGGTCATGGGCCATATTCCACCCGGAGTCGATCTGCACGCGACGGTAAGTAAAATGGTGGATGTATGTGGCGGACAGGAACTTAAAATGTTCTTGTCTTCTGATAATCTCGCGAACGCTTTGACTGACTCTTCCGATGTCATCGAGTTAGCTATCTTCGCCCATACGCACATGGATGAGATCAAGCTGTTGAGCGCTGAAACTCCGGGATATTATCCGGGAGTTCCCGATCATTTCACCATAGAAGCTAAAGGTTTCCCTGCCGAGCCAAAGGCGATTGCCATGAAGATGGTTTCTTCCATCTCGCCGATCAACGGCAATCGCCCTTCTTTTACTATGGCTCAAGTTGATCTCGCAACGGCTGCGCTCCGGGACTATAAAGTCTTCACCGCCTCAAATCAAACCGGCGTTGATGCCACATGGATAGAAGAATATGACTTTGACAGAAGTTATAACGAGACAAAGTTTGATGCGCCTTCAGTCCGTCATCTGATTGACGGACTTGCCGCAGACTACGGCGCGAAGACTCCAGCCAGCCAGAGTTACATTCAGAATTTCTCCACCGGAACTAATTCTGCAGTCTTGCAAATGTTCTGGGGGAGTATGTTTGCTCGCTCGCGAATCATACGCAGCAATCCTTCCGAGCGTGCGCCTGTCCGGTGGCGCACTAATTCCCGGCACTGCATAACTCCAGAATCGCCGCGCCGAAGCGCTCCGTCTTGGCCGGACCCATGCCGCTGATCTCCAGCAACTGCCGGGGATTGGCCGGACAGGTATGCGCCACGGAGGCCAGCGTGCGGTCATTCAGCACGATGTATGCCGGAACCCCCAGCCGCTTGGCCTCCGCGGCGCGCCACTCCTTCAGCCGCGCCGCCAGCGCTTCTGGCCTTTGGCTGAGAGCGAAACCGGCTCGGCTACCGAAGCCTTTGCGCTGCTCTTCGGCTTCTTTGCGCGCGTGCGCGCAGGCCTACGCCCGCCAAACTCCTCCACCACGCCATCGCTGAGCAGCAGGTCGACCGACGCCATCGAACGCATCTCCAGCTCCGTCAGCGGTCAGCCGCACCTTGCGATAGCGCTTGACCTCTCCATCCTTCTCATACTCGGCATCCTCAATTTCGATCAGCCCGGCGCGCACCATCGCATCCAGCAGCGCATCAAAGTCGTCACGGCTGAGCCGGCCCGCCAGATCGAGATTGCGTTGCAGCGTTCCGGCGGCCTTGTAATCCACTGCCCGCAGTTCATCGGCAATCGCCTGCGCAATCTCCCGCTCCACCGGCGTGGCGCGCCGGAAGAGCCGCAGCACCGCTCCGCCGGGGTCGCAGACATCGCAGATTCCGCACGGGCGTGCCGCATCCTCTACGTCGCCAAAGTGGCGCACCAGTGCGGCCATGCGGCACTCTGCGGAGGTGGTAAAGCGCAGCACCTTTTCCATCTGCTCGGCGCGGAACTGGGCCTGGATTGTGTAAGTCTTCTTCCAGCCTGGACCGCCCGCCGTCACGTTGCCGCCGAAGTCCACCCGCGCACCGCCGTGAATCTCCAGCTTCTCCAGCGCCTTGTCGAACTCCTCCTCACCCAGCTTCGAAGCGGCGCGCAACTCTTCGAACGGCTTAGGCTCTTCTGCCAAGGCTCCGAAAAACCTGTTGCAAATTGATCGGCGGGCGGATAGTCGCGGTTGAGAAAGAAATCGTGCGTGCGCTGGTCGGCGTAGCTGTGCATCAGGTAGGTGCGGCTGGGCGCACCGTCGCGTCCGGCGCGGCCAATCTCCTGATAGTAGCCTTCGAGGGTTGCCGGCAGTCCGGCGTGGATCACGGTGCGGATGTTGGCCTTGTCGATGCCCATGCCGAAGGCGATTGTGGCGACGACCACCTCCAACTCGCCGGACTGAAAGGCGGTCTGCACGCGCTCGCGTGTCGCCGGGTCAAGACCCGCGTGGTAGGCCGCCGCAGGAACCACACGCGAAAGCTCCGCGGCATACTGCTCGGCTCCTTTGCGCGAAGTGGCATAGACGATGGCCGGCCGGCGCGCCGCATCGGCCAGCAGGCCGCAGATCGCTTGCGGGCGCTCCGGCATGGAAAGCTCGACCACCTCAATGGCCAGATTGCTCGCGCCGGAAGCCGTGGATGAACTTGGCCGGCTTGACCATCCCCAATTGCGTCGAGAATGTCGGCCTGAACGTCTGGCGTGGCCGTGGCCGTCAGCGCCAGTACCGGAGCAGGACGCAGCGCAGGCAGGTATTGGCCCAGCATCCGGTAATCGGGACGGAAGTCGTGGCCCCACTGCGAGATGCAATGCGCTTCGTCGATGGCGATCAGGGCCGGCTTGCGCTTGGCCAGCATCTCGCCAAAGCCGGGAACCCGCAGCCGCTCCGGCGCAATGAAGAGGAATTGCAGTGCACCTTGCAGATAATCCACGCAGACCTGACGCGACTGGGCGCGGTCCAGGCCGGAGTGAATCCGCCCCACGCGCAGGCCAAGCGACAGTAAGCTTGGCCGCCTGATCCTCCATCAGCGCAATCAACGGAGAGATCACCAGCGCCGTACCGCCCAGAGCGACAGCGGGCAACTGATAACAGAGCGACTTGCCGAAGCCCGTCGGCATCACCAGAAGCAAGTCGCGCCCCTCGATAGCCGCGCGGCAGACCGCCTCCTGATTGGCGCGAAAGCGCGCAAAGCCAAAGACCGAGCGCAGCAGCTCCGCGAGATTGTCCGAATTGGCTGGAGTGGTCAAAGGAAAGAGGTTGAAGGCATAGGCGCAGGGCAAAAAACAGCGCGAAGCCTCTCCCTCTAACTTTACAGGAACGGGTCATTCCTTTGTCGCAAACCAGGGCCAGTGATCGGATCTTCCGACTTATCCCAGCACTGCCCGCACCGGCTTTTTCTGCTGCGGATCTGCCTCGGCGGCGTGCTGGTCGCTTTGCTGATCCATCCACTCATCCAGCCGCGAGCGCTTGAAGCGCCAGCGATTGCCCAGCTTGAAGGCAGGCACAAAACCCTCGGAGGCGTATTTATAAAGCGTGTCAGAAGAGATGCCCAGATAATCCGAGGCCTGGCGAATGTCCAGAACCTCGCGCACTTCGGGGACAAGCAGGTTGGAACGAACGGCGTTGCTGCGCATGGATGCCTCGTGAAGCGAAAGTTGCCTCAGAAAAGATTCCGGCATTCCTGCCGGTACTCTTGTATATAGCGCGGATTCACCGGCCATTTCAAGGGATTTCCGAGAGTTACAGGAATTTAACCCCGTCAGTTTCCCGGTTCTGGTAAGGATTTCCGGATGCAATCCATGTCGGAGCACCATCCATTGGGCCAGCATTAACGCCCTCCACCAAGGAATGTATTGTTGCGGCAGATGGTGCAGAAAAACGATGAGCGGTCAGAATCGGAGAACTCGCTTGCCCACACTTCCCGGCCCGATAGTCGAGGTCATCCCATCGTTTGCACTCTGTCAGACCTCGACGAGTGACTCGCTCGCATAGAGCTCGAAACGGCCACGCCCGTGCTTCTTGGCCTGGTAGAGAGCCGCATCCGCGTTTTTCAGCAGCGACTCTGTGTCCACTTCCCCAGCCGAAGCAGCGCAAACCCCGACGCTGACGGAGATCGGCAATTCGCGGCCATGGAATGCGATAGGGTGTGAGAGTGAATTCACAATGTTTGCGGCGATCTTCTCAGCAAAGTGAAGGTCATTCAGATCAATGAGCAGCACGACAAACTCGTCGCCGCCCATCCGGGCCACGGTATCGCTCTTGCGCACGGCTTCCAGGAGCCGGTTCGCGGTAATGCGCAGAACCTCGTCACCGGCGTGATGTCCGTAGGTATCGTTCACTTCCTTGAATTTGTCCAGATCGACCATCAGCAGCGCCAATCCAGTTTCATGGCGTTTGGCGCTCTCCAGGGCAGCCTCCAGCCGGTCGTTGAGCAGTAGACGGGTTGCCAGTCCGGTCAGCGCGTCGTGTAATGCCAAATGGCGGAAGCGCTCTTCACTCTCGTGGATGCGCCTTCTCAGGATCATGACCCAGACAAGCACTACCAGAGTTCCGCTCAGCGCCAGAGCCAGCAGAACAATCGCATGAGCCGGCGTCCACCATGATGGCCGATGGAGCACGATCACATCGCCCGGAGAGCGCATCAGTACGCGAAACGAGATAGGCACCGCCGTTCCCATTCCCATGGCGCTCTTCTGCGTATCCAGTTGAACCGAACAGATCCCCGTCACCCGCAAGACACTGCCGTTCTTCCAGGCGCTTGTCGCCGGTCCACTGAGGGTGCGGGGAAGAATCACTTTGAAGATGTATTGCCCGGAAGAGAGAAGCAGCGTCGTATCGGAGCTGGCCAGATCGCGGCTGATCAGGCGTCCATCGACTTGAATCAGTTCAGACTCGTGTTCGCCGAACAATGCTTGTTCGGCGGTTACCGGCTCGGCCGTCACCACTTCGGAGCCTGATTTGCCGGCGCTGCGGAAGAGCGCATCTGTCAGTACCGGCGCGCTGCTCTCTGCGTGTGCAAACCCAACCAGGTCGATCACTTCGCCGTTCTGCAATGGCGAGAGCTGATCCGTCTGCGCGCAGACCCCCTGTGTCGCATCGTGTATGCAAACCGACGATCCGGGCCATTGCAGTGTAACCTTCCCCCGCACATGTACCCGATGAGCCAGCAAAGGCGCAATATCCCATTGCAGCAGCTTGTTGATTGGAATGACGGGCAGCAGGAAAGGATCATGCGGCGGAGCTTCCTCGATTTGAATGGCGGAAAGGCCGGGACAATGGATATTGACGGCAATCATCTGCCGGCGGCCAACATCGAACAGCGGGCCGGGATTGCCCTGGATGCGTACTTTTGCATCCACAAGCCTGGAGTAATCAATCCCCGCTTCCTTGACCATAATGATCGAGATCACTCCATCCGGCATGGTCAAGATCAAGTAAATATATCGGTCTTGCGCGACGACCGAATGAATCACGCCCTCCACCTCGACCCATTGACCGTCGTCAAGACCAGCCAAGAGTACACCGAGCGTGGGCCGGCGAGGGTTCTTGGGAAAGCTGCCGGTACCAATAGCGACCATTTTGGGTTCGGCAACGATGGGAGCGAATTCGCCCGCGTTGCTCACCCCGCGCAGATCGATCATGGTTCCCGGCGGAAGCGAGAACAGCGGCTGGTGCGTGATTTTGACGAAGACGCTTCCAGTCGCATCCTGAACGAACATGGCGCCGTTTCCGTCACTGGGGGTCTGATCGAAGTAGGTAACAACACCCTTGAAATGAACCGGATAGGCGCGGGCTGCCTCTGTCGAGGAGAGGCTGTGGACAGAGTGCGCCGTGGTCAGCGTTGGCAACCCAGTGGAAGCCGATGCTGTGGACTCAGCTCTTGCCGTGGCTGCCGCAAGGAGAGAGAAAAGAATCAACAGTCCGCCAAGAAGCCCACTGCTGAGATTCGCCGGAGAATTTGCCACCCGTTTGCTGTTGGGGAGTCCTGTGATCAGTTGATCAATTATTGATTTATCTGTTTTATTATCAGAATAATACGTCAAACATTCCTGCAAAGAATAACGCGGATCGCCGTGGGGCGAAGATTCCGGCAGGCCGTCACATAAAGCTCCTGACATGAGAACCCTATCGGCAGGCATCGCTATCGGCTTCACCCTCTTCATGCAATTTGTCTTTCCATTGACATAAGGTGGCAAGATTACCGCGGAATGAATTATATTCCGAAGCGAAAAAGGCGATTGCAAATTTTTATGGATATTCTGACGTGGCTCCGACAAATGCAATGTCGAAACCAGTCAAGCGGTCAGGCGGTCTCTTCCAGCCGGGGAGCGAAGCGCGCGCCGATGCTGAGGATAATGCCGGAGACAACTAAAGCGATGAGCGTAGCGCCCAGAGCAAGGGACAGGCTGTGCACCCGGTCTGAAATATAGCCGATGATCTGCGGCGAGAATGTGTCGCCAAAACAGTGAATAATAAAGAGGTTGCAGGCGATAGCAGTGGCGCGGATGGGTCCGTTGACCGCATTGACGATGGCCGCGTTCAGCGGGCCGGTGTTGAGGAAGAGGAAGAACTCGGCGGCAAAGAGCGACGGCACGGCCCAGGCAGCGGGGCCAAAGAAGAGCAGCAATCCGCAAGGCAGCGTGAGCGCGACGCTCCAGAAAGAAAGCAGATAGAGCGCTCGGTGGTTGGTGCGCAGCCAGCGCTGGGCGATCCAGCCGCCAACAAGGGTTCCGGCGATGCCGTCAATGACCGTCGTGGCACCGACGATCAGGCTGGAACTGGCAACGGAGAAGCCCGCATTGCGATGCAGGAACTCTGGAACCCAGTTCGAGATTCCGCCCATGGCGAAGGTCAGCGCCGCCAGGCCGAAGGTAGCCGTCAGATAAGCCGGATTGGTGAAGAGGCCCCAAAAAGTGGAACGATTCAGTGTGGGGTGAATCTGGTCGCAGGAGCCGCGCTCCGGTTCGCTGGCCCACAATCCATAGAACAAAGCGATCAACAGCCCCGGCAGGGCACAGACAAAGAACGGCGCGCGCCAGCCCCAGGCAGAGCCGATCTGCCCGCCGGCGAGGTAGCCCAGCGCAGCGCCCACTGGGATCGCCAGATAGAAGACCGAAAGGATGCGGTTGCGCTCGCGCTCCGGATAGAAGTCAGCCAGCACGGCAGGGGCGAAGATGCCGAAGGTGGCCTCGCCGATGCCGACAAATGCCTGCCGGATGTAGAAGGTCCAGTAGCCATGAACCCATACAGTGGCCAGCGTGGCCAAACTCCACAGAACCGCTCCGCCGATAATCATCGGCTTGCGCCGGAAGCGGTCGCCCAGCCATCCGGTTGCAGGCGCGGCGATCATATAAAAGAGGAATAGAGCCGTGGTCAGCGCGCCCATCTGCTGGTCGGTGGAGTGAAACTCCTTCTGAATCAGCGACAGTTCGCCGGGAAAGATATAACGGTCGATGTAGTTGAGCAGATTCAGCGCAATGAGCAGCAGCAGCGTTCCCTGAGCAGGGGTGAGGCGAGGGCGAGACTGGCGGTTCGTGATGTGCAAAATGGCTGGTTCTCGTGGACAAGTATATTGAAAAAACTTGCAGACTTGCTCGTCATTTCTACTTTCTCTTCAGCGAGGCCGCGAATCTCTCTTCCGCAGCCTCTGAAGCCGTGCCCTCGCACTTTCTGCATTCACCTTGAAAACTTGCAAGTAACTCCAAAGATTAAAAGGTTGTGATCCGCACGCGCAGCAGCACATTTTCATCGGCCTTCAGATTCAGGCCGTAGTCGGTTTGGTCGCCGTTCCATACGCGCGCGAGCTTCCATCTTCCCGCTGCGTCGAACCTGCCCTCCTCGACCTTGAGCCAGAGTCGCTTTTTGCCCGGCGCCCCGACCGGCGTAAAGTCCACGCGCGCATGATGTCCGGCGATCAAAAACTCATCGGCTCCAAGCTGCGTAATCACCACACCACCATCGGCCGGCTTGTTGCCCTTGGGTGGAATCCAATTGCCGAAGGACGCCAATCCATAGCTGACCGTCGCCGTCCAATGGTCAAAGGCAAGCGTCTGCGTATGCTGTGCCGGGTCTTCACTTGTGCCGCGCAACTTGCCTTCGTAGTTAGCCTTGGCCAGCAGGCGTGCAATCGGCGCCAGCAGTTCATATTGCTGGGCAAATGGCTTCAGCGCATCGGCCTCCATCGCCTCCGGCCCTTCGGTCTGGTTGCTGTAGCGCGTCAAATCCAGCCCGAAGGGCGCCCAGCCGATGGCTCCCTGGCCGATGGCCGCAAAGACGTAGCGCGCGTAGTTGGGCGTGTTGCCGGTCTCTGGAATCAGCAGCGGATTGTTGGGGCGCTTGTAGAGTTCAATCGACTTCATGTACTTGGCGTACTCCGGCATATAAATATCCGGAGCAACCACATCGATGGAGGGCGCGGCAATCTTCCAGAGCGCGATGTTGTTATCGGTGGGCGCGCCGGATTCATAACTGGGCGCATGGCCGGGGTTGAAGGGATCGCGCAGTGCAGCATTCACGTAGAGCGGCAGCGGATAGACAGCCTTGCCCGCCGCGGCCACCTGCTCGATGTACGTGGCGATGCACCAAGCCTGGAATGTCTCATCGGCATCGTCGCCAAATACCTGCCGCCATGTTCCCGGCTGCTTGCCCAGGCCCGTAACGAGCTTCTCCGGAACCGGCCCGGCAAAGGCCTTTTCCGCCTCTGGACTGTAGTCGCGCACGCCGCCCCAAACGCCGGCTTCGTTCTCCACCTGCACCAGCAGCACGGTGTGCTGTGGATCGTTCTCCTTCAGGTGGCGCAGCAAGGCGCGAAAGGCTGTCTTGATCGGCCTCAAGCCTCGCCGGTGAGAAGGTAGAAGGCGAATCGACGGTCTGGCCGTCCTTGCCCACCAGGAAGGGGTACTTCGCCTGATCCAGCTTGATCCACTCCGGCGTGTAGTGCGAACTGCCGTTCTTCCATGTGCCGAACCAGAGCAGCACCAGATGCAGATGATGCTCGCGCGCCTGACTCAGAATCAGATCGACGAGGCTGAAATCGATATTTGCCTTGCGTGGCTTCAACCTGCTCCCAATAGACGGGCAGCTCAACGGTGTTGGCGTGCAGCGTCTCAGCCGCTGGCCATACTTTGTCCAGGTACACCGGCCACGCGCTGGAGTTATTGGCCTGGACGCCCAGCATCAGATAAGGCGCGCCATCCACCATCAGCGCGGAGCGGCCATCCTTCTGGACGATGGAGGGCAATGGTCCGGCTTGCGCCGTCTGCGCCCCTGCGGAAAATGTCGCCGCTATGGCTCCCAATACAAATAAAAATATCCCTGCAAGCCAACTTCGGCGCGGTTCCATTCCTGTTTTCATCTCGTTCTCCTCAATCTTCGCTGGATGTTTCATCATCTCTTACTTTTCCGCTCCATGGCACTTCTTGTACTTTTTGCCGCTGCCGCAGGGGCATGGGTCGTTTCGGCCAACCTTTTCGCCGGTGCGGCGCTGGGTGGGCTGGCTGGCGTCGCCTGCACCGGCAAAGCTGGCTGCCTCCAGATCGCGCTGCTTCTTGCGATGGAACTCTTTCTCCAGCGCGTCGATGGTGGTGGTGGGCTGGCGCGTGGGAATGGTGATCTCGCGGGGCGCGGCTCCCAAAGCCAGACGCTCTTCCGCACTCGATACCGGCGGCGCCTTGGGAACCTCGCGATTGGGACGCGGAGGTCCGTCCATCGGCTGACCATCTGGGCCAAGAATCTGCATCCGGAAGAGGAAGCGGACGGTGTCTTCCTGGAACTTGAGCATCATCGCCTCGAACATATCGTAGGACTCGCTCTTGTACTCCACCAGCGGGTCCTTCTGCGCATATTGGCGCAGATGAATACCCTCTTTAAGGTGGTCCATCGAGAGCAGATGATCCTTCCACAGGCCGTCAATCACACTGAGCATGACCATCCGCTCGTGATAGCGCATCGTCTGCGCGCTGAGGATCTTCTCCTTGGCGTCGTAGTTCTGCTGAAGCTTTTCAAAGATCGCCTCGCCCAACTCATGGCGCTGCATATATTGCGGACGAAGTTTGACCGATTCAAAACTGATTCCGAAATGATCGACGAGTTTTGCGTCCATGCCCTTCAAATCCCACTGATCGGGATGCAGTCTTTCGCCGGCGAATTCGTCCAGAATATTACTCAATATTCCGCCGACATAATCTTCCAGAATCAGATCCTTCTGATCGACGCCTTCGAGGAGCTGGCGGCGCAGGCCATAGACTGCCTCGCGCTGCTTGTTCATCACGTCGTCGTACTCCAGCAGATGCTTGCGGCTCTCGAAGTTCTGCGCCTCGACGGCCTTCTGCGCGCCCTCGATGCGCTTGGAGATCATCTTCGATTCGATGGGCACGCCTTCTTCCATGCCGAGCCGCTCAAGCAGCGTGCTCACCCACTGCTTGGCGAAGATGCGCATCAGGTCGTCTTCAAGAGAGAGATAGAAGCGCGACTCGCCGGGATCGCCCTGGCGTCCGGCGCGGCCTCTGAGCTGGTTATCGATGCGCCGCGACTCATGGCGCTCCGTACCTAGAATGAAAAGTCCACCGGCTTCGAGGACTTTCTCATGCTCTTCACGAGCTGCGTCGGCGTGGGCCTTGAAGACTTCGCTCCACTCCGGCTCGGAGATTTCGAACTCCTGGCCTTGATAGTAGAAGCGCTGGAAGCCAGCCGGCGCCATGGGATTGATGGCGCCTTCGGCCACGCTGATGGCGCGCGCCTTGTTCTTCTTGACCAGCTCCTGGCGGGCCATGAACTCTGGATTGCCGCCGAGGAGAATATCGGTTCCGCGACCGGCCATGTTGGTTGAAATCGTCACCACGCCCAAACGCCCGGCCTGCGCCACATACTCGGCTTCACGCTCGTGCTGCTTGGCATTGAGCACCACATGCTTGACGCCCTTGCGCTGCAGGATCGCCGAGAGCCGTTCGGATTTTTCAATCGAAACCGTGCCCACAAGCACCGGCTGCTTTCTCTCATGCAGCTTGGCGATGTCGTCCGCAGCAGCCTTGAATTTTTCTTTCTCCGTGCGATAGACTACATCGGGATTTTCCAAGCGCAGCATTGGCTTGTTGGTGGGGATGACGACGATCTCCAGCTTGTAAATCTTCTCGAATTCGGCGGCTTCGGTCTCGGCTGTGCCGGTCATGCCGCTGAGCTTTTGATAGAGGCGGAAGTAGTTCTGGAAGGTGATGGTGGCCAGCGTCTGATCTTCTTTGCGGATGCTCACACCCTCTTTGGCCTCGATGGACTGATGCAGCCCATCGCTCCAGCGGCGTCCGGGCATCAGGCGGCCGGTGAAGGTATCCACGATGATCACTTCGCCGTCCTTGACCACATATTCGACGTCCCTTTTATAGAGCGCCTCGGCTTTGATTGCCGTCTCAACGTAATGCTTCATCTCCCAGTTCTCTGCGTCGGCGATGTTGCCGATGCCGAGCAGCTTTTCGATGGTGACCCAGCCTTCATCGGTGACGCCAATCGTCCGCTGCTTTTCATCGACAATGTAATCGCCGGTGAGGAACTTCTGCCCCTCGGCTAGTTGCAGGCCCAGCTCCTCCTGGCGCTTGTGATCCATGGAATCGATCTCTTCGCCCTTGACCAGCGACGGCACAATCTTGCGTGCCCGCGCATATTTGTCGGTGGTCTGTTCAGTAGGTCCAGAGATGATCAGCGGAGTGCGCGCTTCGTCAATCAGGATGGAATCAACTTCATCCACGATGGCGTAGTAGTGGCCGCGCTGGACGCAATCCTTGATCTCGAACTTCATGTTGTCGCGCAGGTAGTCGAAACCGAATTCGTTGTTGGTTCCGTAGGTGATGTCGGCGGCATACGCCTGCCGGCGCTCGTTGTCGTCCAGATCATGAACGATGACGCCGACCGTGAGTCCGAGGAACTCGTAGATCTTGCCCATCCACTCGGCATCGCGCTTGGCCAGATAGTCGTTCACCGTGACCACATGCACGCCGTGGCCGGCCAGCGCATTCAAATAGCAGGAGAGCGTGGCCACCAGCGTCTTGCCTTCGCCGGTCTTCATCTCGCTGATCTTGCCCTGGTGCAGCACCATGCCGCCGATCAACTGCACGTCGAAGTGGCGCATCTTCACCGAGCGCCAGCCGGCCTCGCGGACCACCGCAAAGGCCTCGGGCAGAATCTCGTCCAGCGCCTCTTTTTCGGCGGCCTTGCGTTCATCCTTGTGCTCGGCATCGTCGGGAATATCCTTGAGGCGCTCGGCGATCCGCTCGCGGAACTCGACGGTCTTGGCGCGCAGTTCGTCGTCGGTGAGGCGTTTGGTGTCATCTTCCAGAGCGCCTACCAGGGCCACCATGGGCATCAGGCGCTTGATCAGCCGCTCGTTCGCGGTGCCGAAAATCTTCGTTAATGCCTTATCAAAAAACACGGTATTCTCCGTTTACCAGTGTAAATGGTGGGGGTTAGGAATGGTCCCAAAATGGCCATTCGCCTGAGAGGATCGGGTGCCCCGGTCCTGATTTAGGGACCAGGGATCGAGAAGCCATACAGATCACATCCGCAGCACCAGCCGCTCCAGCGCCTCGCCGCGGCGGATCTTTTTCAGCTGCCGGTCGAGCTGCTTCTTCAAGTTTTCAGGATCGCCATTATCGTCTTCATCGGCATCCTCACTTTCTTTCTCATCCAGAAGGATGGCGACGCTGGGCTGATAAAAGAGCCACAAGTTTTGGAGAAAAGCCATGCCCATGGCCAGGCAGCAGGAATGAAGCCGGGAGCGCATTCTGCTGGTCTTTCTTCTCCACTGGCAGAAGCGCCACCAGCAAAAGTGAATCAATGCCATCACTACAAACACGAATGGAATGAACTCGGCCAGAATGCACCAGGCGAAAATTGCATGGAAATTCATACACGCCCTCTTGGAATCGCGGAAAGAACTAAGATGAATGAGAACTCCGAATCAGCTTTTGCCGCGCAAAAGAATTCCCTCAGGGGCTAAAGCCCTTGTGGGACGAGCAGCTCAGATGGCACGACTGAAGTCGTGCCCTTTCAAAGCAAAGACATCCTCAGAGTGATGGGAGGGACTTATGCGATTCGGAAGGGCGGCGGACGCTCAAAGAGGGTGGGCAACGCCGGAGCGCCGGGCGTGCGGCCAATGTACTCAAAGGCCAGCGGCGCGAAGAGGCTCAGTGGAGAGATGATGCCCGCACAGAAAAGCGGCAGAATCGCCAGCCAATCCGCGCTGCCGGCGTGGCTATGCGGGATCAGCAAGCAGACCAAGGCAACGCCGATTGCCATGTACGCAATCAGAAGCCAGATGCGCCGGGTTCGCATTCCTACCAACCTTGCCATTGAAGGGAGTATAGCAAAGTGTGGGTGAGGATGAAAGAGCTTTGCCCGCAGCAGCGGTAAACTGAATCCATGCATCCTCCGCTGCGGCTGGTGGCAATTGATGTGGATGGGACACTGACGCCGGCCATTGGGCAGGCGCTCACCGGCCGCGTCGGGTTGGCGCTCAAGGCCGCGCAGCAGGCGGGGATCACGGTGGTCATCGCCACTGGGCGGCGCATGGCGTACACGGCACCGCTCTTCGAAGACCTAGGCCTGCGAGCGGATACTCCGCTGATTACGTCCAATGGAGCAGTGACGCGCACGCTGGGTAGCGAAGCGATGGGCAGTGAAGTGATCGCACGCTGCACCATGGAAGCGCGTGTTGCGCGTGGATTGTGTGGGCTGCTGCGGCCCTTCGGATGCGTGGTTTACACCTTTGACCACCCCGGGCGCGGCGAGTTGGTCGTCGAGGATCTGGAGCAGGCGCAGGAGCGCATTGCCATTTGGGTTGAGGCCAATCGCAACGCCATTGAGGTGGTCACGCCGCTGGAAGATGCGCTCCGGGATGGCGTGGATCCAATTCAAGGAATGGCGGCAGGAAGTGTGAGCCAGATGCGCGCGGCGGAAGCGGCGGTGAAGGCGAGCGCGTGGGCGGGCCAGTGTACCTGCCAACGGACCGAGTATCCAGCGCGTGGACTGTCGATTCTGGACCTGCTGCCGATGGGAATCTCGAAGCGGTCGGCGCTTGAAAATCTGGCCGCAAAGCTGGGCGTGGAGCGCGCGGAGGCGATGGCCATCGGCGACAACTGGAATGATGTGGAGATGCTGGAGTGGGCCGGGCAAGCCGTGGTGATGGGAAACGCCGCGCAGGAGTTGCGGACGCTCGCCAAGACGCGCGGCTGGAAGCAGGCGCCGCCGAATGATCAGGACGGTGTGGCTGTAGTGCTGGAGGCCGCTATCCAGAGGTATTCTATGACTGCTCCGCGCACGTCATAAATAGGATGTTGAAGGAGAATTTCATGCCGAGTTGGAATCCTGATTTGTATCTGCAATTCGCCAATCAACGGACCCGTCCCGCGTGGGATCTCGCCAACAGAGTGCGCAACCTTCTCAAGGATCGGGCTGACCGTCCTTTACGTATTGTTGATCTGGGCTGTGGGCCAGGCAACTCCACGGCTGTCCTCGCAGACAGCTTCCCTGGCGCAGAGATCATCGGACTCGATAGCTCGGCAGAAATGATCGATCAGGCGAGGGCCACTTCGGTTCCTGCATCCTGGGTCGTGGCCGATCTGCAAGCATGGCAACCCGCCACGACCTTCGATCTTGTCTTTTCCAATGCAGTCTTGCATTGGGTACCCGACCAAGGCAAGCTGCTGGCCACTCTCACCCAATGGTTGGTTCCCGGTGGCGTCATCGCCATCCAGGTACCAGCCAATCATACGGGTAGTTTGTATAAGGCGCTTCTAGCTACCGCCGCATCGGCCAAGTGGCAAGACTCCTTTTCCGGAATGTCGAATCCGCTGTACTTCCACGAACCCGACTTCTATTTTGAAAAGGCTAAAGATCATTGTCACGAGGTGGATATTTGGGAAACCACTTACTGGCACCTGCTCAAAGATCACCAAGCCATCATCGATTGGTACGCAGGTACAGGTATGCGGCCATGGCTTGACTGCCTTCTCACCGAAGCGCAGGCAGATTTCAAGCAGGATATTCTTGTCCGCGCGGCGCCTGAATATCCGGTGCGCGACGACGGATCGGTCTTTTTTCCCTTTCGCCGCCTCTTTTTCACCATGATGACGATGCATAACGCGTCTTGAAGGAACCATGGACCTTGTTGATTTTTTGAACGGGCGCAAGTTTGCTGCGCTGCAAGTTACGCAGATGAGGAGCTTCTTGAGTAGGATGTACTTTAATTTGCGCATTGCCGCAATCCATGCGATTCTTGCCGCATTGCCACTCTCGGTTCACGCCGCAGAGCGCATCACACTGCGCAACGGCTTCGAGATGCGCTGCGATCATCATGCCAACATCGAGGGCCGCACGCGGCTTTACCTCAGCTCAGGCGAAGACAGCTACATCGAGTTCCGCACCGAAGAGGTTGCCGCAGTGGAGGCACTTCCTGACCCGCCGCCAACAATGTCCGCGGAAACTTCCACCGTACCGTTGACCGCATCCACTCCTGCCATCCAAAAGGACTCCAAGCTCTCCGAAGCCGACCTGCGCGAGATGCTCAGCAAGGCAGGCCAGGCGCACAACCTGGACGTGGACCTGCTGGCCAGTTTGGTCAAGGCCGAGAGCAACGGGAATGCGCGCGCCGTGAGCCACGCCGGCGCGCAGGGGCTGATGCAACTGATGCCCGCAACGGCGAAGGAGTTGGGCGTGGCGGACAGCTTCAAGCCGGAGGAGAATGTGCGTGGCGGAGCCAGCTATCTTGATGCGCTGCTCACTCGCTATCACGACAACCTTGCGCTGGCCTTGGCCGCCTACAACGCTGGCCCGGAGGCGGTGGACCGCTACAACGGCATTCCTCCCTACAGTGAAACGCGTGCTTATGTGGCGCGGGTGATCCACGAGTTCAACCGGCGGGTGATGGCTTGTGCTGCTGAGGCAAAACAAGCGGCGCGCCAGCGTTGAGGTCCCCGCATTCTTCAACAGGGCTTGCGGCTTTTTATCCGGCAGTAACCTTGGGCCGGCCCTTTCGATTCTCTGAACTTTGACGATCTGTAGGGCTTCCAGCGCTGACCCACCTCTTTTGCCCAGTAGAATTGAAGAGAGAATGCAGCGGAACGGAGACGGCTTGAAGAAGAATCAGTGGATTCTGGGATTGGTGGTACTGGCGGCGCTGGCAGCGCTGGTTTATTGGAAACGCGACCGGATTCATTTTGATTTCCGTGTCTTTGGAGCGCAGTTGGCGCTGGCCGATTGGCGCAAGATCGCCTTTGCCCTGGTGATTATTTATATCTGCTACATGATTCGCTCGGTGCGCTGGGCACTGCTATTGCGGCATATCAAGAAGGTGGGGCCGCTGTCGCTGCTGGGCACCCAGGTGATCGGATTCACTGGCGTGGCGCTGCTGGGCCGGATCGCCGACCCGGTGCGGCCGTATCTGGTAGCCAAAAAGACCGGATTGCCGTTGAGCAATCAGGTTGCGGTTTACATTGTTGAACGGCTGTTGGACATGGGCGCGATGGCGCTGATCTTTTGCTCGGTGATTCTGCTGGCTCCGACCGGTGCGCTGCCGCGTCCTGAGATCATTAAAAAAGTCGCGTATGGCGGGCTGACCACAACGCTGGCGGGCGGGCTTTTTCTCTTGGCCGTGCGCGTGGCCGGGGGAGTAGTGGCGGCGTTTTCCGAGCGGATTTTTGGCATGATCTCCCAGAAGCTGGGGTTGGCCGTCGGGAACAAGATCCGCACCTTCCGCGCCGGGTTGGACACCATGCGCAGCTTCTCCGACTTTGCTGCGGTGGGCGGGCTTTCGCTGCTGATGTGGGGGTTGGTTGTACTGGCCTACTTCGAGATCATGCGCGCCTTTATGGCCAGCCCGCAACTGGCTGAACTGACGCTCTCCAAATGTATGCTGGTGATGGCCTGGGGAATGCTGGCCAGCGCCTTCCAACTGCCGGTGGTGGGCTGGTTCACGCAGATTGGCTTTGTGGCCGCGGCGCTGACCGGCTTCTTTGGCGTGGCAGCGGAACCCGCCACGGCCTGCGCCGCCACTCTGCTGCTGGTGAGCTTTCTGGGCATTGTGCCGATTGGCCTCATCTGGGCGCAGGTCGAAAACGTCAGCCTGCGCAAAGTGGCTGCGGAGAGTGAGCAGGCAGAGGTCGATCTCAAGGAGTCTTAGATTTCAGATGAGCTACCAGGCACCCCTTTGCCAGCCCCTAACGCTGGTTGCGTGAAGCGGATCGTCTCCGGCCCAACTGCGCCGCCAGTCATAATCATGCTCATTGCCTGCTCCATGGTCAGGTCGGTGTCGGTCACTTTATGCAGGGGCAATATCTGCAGGAAGGCCGAGGTCGGGTTAATGGCGTTGGGCAGCAGCACGGCTGCCAACGGCTCGCCGGTCACTGAATCGGTCATGGTGCGCGTCAGGAAGCCGATGGATTTTTGCCCGGCAATGGGAAAGTCTACCAGAACGACTCGCTGATTGGACTCCTTCTTGGCGAACATGCTGTCCAGCAGTTGGCGCACCGAGGTATAGATCTTGGCAACGACGGGCAGGCGCTCCAGCACAGCCTCGAAGAGTTCGAAGGCTTGGCGGCCGATGACCAGTGAAGTCACCCGGCCCACAATAAACAGCATTACCAGCGTCAGCAGAACGGCCAGCATGGATTGCAGCAGAGACTCGCGAAGCCAAACCTCCGGGAAGATCGCGGCAAAGAGCTTGATGATGGGCAATCCGGCTTTGGCCAGCGTGCTGAGCAAAAAGCTGAAGACCAGGTAGGTCACAAACAGCGGTCCAATGGTGATGATGCCGGCCAGAATATTGCGCTGCATGCTGCGCAACGTGTGGGTAAGTACAGGTCTCACAAACGTTCTCCTACAGAGAAGCATACCGGATGCGGGTGAGCACGGAATGGGTTTATACGCTCCGGTCAATCGATTCAGCGGATGAGACGGAAGAAACGCCCCCTCCTGGCCCCCCCCTGAATATTCGTAGAAAAACGAGGCATTGCTCCATCGGCTGCGCTCAGGCTGGAATGGTTGAGGCACCCAAGTTTCAGGTGGACCCGGCTACAGGTTCGTTACCGTCAAGACGCGCCACAGTGAGTCAAGATGCTCAGGATGACAGGGTCGCCGTAGGTGAATATTGATCGAGTGAGACGTTGCATTTTGAGTTCCAAATTAGACTTGTCAAGTCGTATTAGGAAATTTTATTGATTACATCAATGGACTTGTTGTTTTTGCAAATACAATTTCGCCTGAATTCTTGATCTTTTGATCAACTTGACGTGGAGGATATTGCCAGTCGTCCTTATGAAGGGCTAGTATTTTGCCATGTTGATCCGGGTTTTTTCTTACCCCGGCCTGTTGCCCGCTATGAATCGAATTCTCCAAAAACTGAGTTCCCTCAACGAGTGGCGCTTTCCGGCGCGCGCATACGGAGTATCTCTTTATGGCTTGGTACGCCTACTGCATCGGTGAAAGAATAGCGTTCCCAGATTCACTCGGTCATCGCAAACCGATTCCAGTGAAATCGCTCCACGGAGTTTGCAGCAACCAGGTCTTTGTCTATCCGGCCTGCGACTTGGCGGTGATCGTCAGTGAACACAATCCGGCCGAGGCGCTGGACCAGAGATCGGGCATGGACCATGCCCGCGTCATTGCCGACTGCTTTCAACGCTCGACGGTGCTGCCCTTTCGCTTCGGCACCGTCTTCCATGACGATGAGAGCCTGCGCCGGTCGATCCGCTCGAATCAACGCCAGTTTCTGGGCCACATCGACAAGCTGAGGGGCAAGACTGAAATGCATCTTAAGATTCTGGTCGATGATTGCGGCGCACATGCGACGGGGAAGCGGGCGCTGCCGGAGGGACTGAATCGGGAGTATTTCAGCAACTTGCGGGAGAATGCCGGGCGGCAGCGGGAGCGGCAGACACGCGCCCGCGCGGTCAGCTTCCAGATGCACAGACTCTTCCAGCCGCTGGACGAAGAGATCAGTTGCCGTCTCGCCGATCATGGCAAGATGATGCTGGACATTGCGCATCTAATTGACCGCAAAAGCGTGGACCGCTACATGAGCAAGTATTCGGTGACCAGCGCCACGATGCGGGAGTATCAAATGCAACTCTCCGGCCCTTGGCCGCCCTATCACTTTGTACACCGGCTCACCCAAGGTGTTCACTCACAGCAGTCGCAATCGGCGGGGCTTCCGGTGGCCATGCTGACAGCTATGCCGAAGGTTCGTCTTCAGCAACAAGTGTCTGCCCTGGCTTGAGAGCGCACGCAATCGCAAAACGGCCCTTCCCGCACGCGGGAAGGGCCGTTTTCATTGCATCATTTGCACGCCATACATACTGGAGGGCTGCTCTTACTTGAACGATGCGATGGCGGAGGCTTCGTCGTCCTTGATGTCAAAGATGGTATACAGCTTGGTCAACTGCAGCAGGTCGTGGACCTTCTTGGTCAGGCTGAGCAGCTTGACATCGGCCTGCTGATTCTTGGCTGTGGTAAACGCGCTCACCAGCTCTCCCAACCCGGAGCTGTCAATGTAATTTACATCCGCCAGATTCAGCAGGATGCGCTTTTGTCCCTTGCTGATGAGGCCGCGAATGGCATCGCGCAACTGCACACTGCCCTCGCCCAAGGTAATCCGCCCGCTAAGGTCCAGAACAGTTACTCCGTCCAGTTCACGGGATGCAATTGTCAACGCCATGGAAACTCCTCCTTGTTGGTGGTTCAAGAATAACACTCTTGCCTGCCCCGGCCGCGGGCACAAGCGCTTCAGGATGTTGAGGTGGAAGGTGCCAGATGCTTGACCAATGTCAGTTCAAGCCCAGGATGCAATTGACGAAAGTGTACCTCATCCATAAAGGATCGCATCAAAAAAATCCCGCGACCGGAGCCGCGCAGCAGGTTCTCCGGGGCCAGCGGATCGGGAATCGTTTCCGGGTCCAGTCCTTTGCCCTGATCGGCGATGGTGATGACCAGTGCCGCACCGGTGTTTTCAAAGCCGGCGGCAACCCGCTTGTCCGGGTCATATTCGTTGCCGTGCAGAACCGCGTTGACAGCGGCTTCGCGCGCCGCTATGGAGACGTGAAAGCGCTCATCCTCGTCGAGGCCGGACTCCGCAGCCAGCTTCTCTGCCGCCGCCTCAATCTCGTCCACGCTTCCGTTGGTCGATTGAAGCGTCAGATGCAGCCTTTGTGGCTTTATTTCGCTCACCGGAATTGCCTCCGTCCTCTCCGGAAAACTCCCGGCAACAGCCTGTCATCCCGTGCAACGGCCTAAAAGGCAGTTTCGTTGTTGAAGTGGATGTATGTCAAGGCGAGTGAATAATTATGCCTGAGCGGCGCATCGATGCCTAGAATCTCCAGTTGATCATCCCATGGATTTTGTTCGTAACTGGCCCGTGGATCGAACTGTCTTCCATCATCGCAGGAGCCGATTGCTTTGCCATTTGACAGGAAGGATATTGGCCCCTAGCATGACTGCGGCAGGCAAATGCTGTTGGTCATCTGGAAATCCGGGGAATGACGCCGCGCGAAAGCGATGCGCCGAAAGGATTCCGGGAATCTGGGCAATTGGCCTTGGGGCCGAAATCATGGGAGTCGAAATGCACAAGCTGATACTTTGCATCGTTCTGGCTGGATTATCGCTGCCCGTTTATGCAGCCAAGGCCGTGACCGTGGCGCAACTGGAAGAGATGCTGGGCGCATCCAAGTATAAGCCGGATGCGGAGGTTGCGAACCAACTCTCTGATCTGGAGTTGAGCGAGCGGCTCAGCGCCGCTCGATTCTTGACCCTGAAGGCTGGACTGCCTGACGAAAAGGCTCAACAGGCACTGGTTGCGCTGGCCGATCAGTCGCAGTTCCTGGACCCTCCAGCTTCCGAAATCCCCTCGACGGCCACGCCGGATTTTGCCGCGCAGCGCCGCATCATGAGCTTGGTTGTCGCCTATGTGAGCAAAAGCATTCCCCGACTGCCGAACTTTTTCGCCAATCGAGTGACCACGAGCTATGAAGACACTCCGCATGTTGTGGGCAATGATTTCACGATTCCTTATCAGCCTTTGCACCAAGTAGGCAACAACAGCGCCACAGTGCTTTATCGCGACGGCCGTGAGGTTGTAGTTACCGGCACGGCCAAAGATGAGAGGCCAAACGGATTGAATACCTGGGGCGTCTTTGGGCCTGTTCTTGGCACAGTTTTGGAAGATGCTGCCCGGAGCAAACTGGCTTGGTCACACTGGGAGCAGGGCGCAACCGGACCGCTGGCTGTCTTCAGTTATGCCGTGCCCAAGGAAAGATCTCACTACTTGGTGGATTTCTGCTGTGTGGCTGAACTTGCCGCAACACGCGATGCAAACCTGCGCCCCTTTAGCCAGATCGTTGCCTACCACGGTGAAATCGCCGCTGACCCCAAAAGCGGTGCAATCCTTCGCCTGTTGCTGGATGCCGATATGAAAGCAAGCGACCCGGTCGCTCAAGCCTCTATCGTGGTGGAATACGGTCCGGTGGTGATTGGCGGCAATACCTATATCTGTCCCGTCAAGAGCATCTCAAGAACTTTGGCGCAAACTCTTCAGTTTGACCCGCGCTATCAATTCCCGTTAGCAGATACCTTGCAACCACTGAAGATGGCGTTGAACGATGTTGTCTTTGATCAATTTCATGTCTTCAGAGCCGAGGCGCGCTTGGTCGCTGACAACTACGCGGGAGGAGCCTCCGCGCCTGCGGCGGCTCCATTGACCAAAGCGGCACCGAACACGCCAGAGCTGGCCGGCGCAATTTCTGCTGCGCCGGTGAACTCAGCTCCAATTCCAAGCGCAACCGCACTCCCAGCGGCTTCATCAACTGAAGCGCCGGCAGCCTCATCTGCTCTAGCCGCGAATGCGGAGATCCGCGAGGAAGAAGCCGACAGCCCGCTCGATGCCTCCGCCAATCCCGGCCAGCCCATGGCCTCCGGATATACCCTCCAGGCCGTCTCCCGATTGGTGGATGTCCGCGTTGTGGTGGCGGACAAGAAAGGCCACCTACTCAGGGATTTGAAACAGGAAGACTTTGAGGTCTACGACAACGGGCGCAAGCAGACGGTGCGATTCTTTTCAAAAGCAGCCGAAGAACTCCCTGCGTCCGCTACGGCTCCGTCCGGGACAGAGGCGAGTTCCAGCGCATCGGTTCAGCCGATTTTTTCCAATCGCGGTTCAGAAGATGCTAAGCGGGACGGCGGCAAGACGGAGAGCAACACCACGATTCTTCTGATTGACTCAAGCAACCTGTCTTTCAACGATTTGATTTATGCGCGGACCGAGACAATGCGTTTTTTGAGGGCGCTTCCGCCCAGCGAGCGCGTTGGGTTGTACGTGCTTCGCTCCCACGACTTTCAGGTTCTTGCCGAAGAGACGGCCGATCACACCCTGCTCGAACAGAAATTGAGCCGGTGGATGCCCAGCGCGGGGGAGTTGGCCAGGGCGCAGGATGAGGAACAGCGCAACCGGCAGCAATTCGAGACGGTTCATAGTATGGAGGATCTGCTCTATGTAAACGGCAATACCAGCAACGACCCGGAAGGGCACACGCAGACGCTTGACCCGGCACTGCGCGACTGGGGTAGCAATCCTGGGCGCGACGCCATGATGATCATGGTGGGCATGGCGCGGCACCTGGCGGCGATCTCCGGCCACAAGAATCTGGTTTGGATCTCGAGCGACAATGCGCTGGTCGACTGGAGTGATAAGGCGGACAGCATTGAAAAGGGCGACAAAAATATCGAACTCAACATCCTGCACGCGCAGGAGGCGATGAACGAAGCGCACGTCAGCGTCTATCCGCTGGATGTCTCGCAACTGGAAGGCGGAATGACCGACGCCAGTATTAGCCGCAAGAATGTTGAACTGGCGGAAGTCACACCAATGCGGACGCAGGCGGGCAGTTTGGGACCGGAAGCCTCTTCTGGAAAGGATATCGACACGGCGGATAACGGAGGGCACACTTTGGGATCGACGCGCCTGGCGGCGCAGATGCAACAGGACATGCGTCCCATCCAAGGACCGGTGCGCCATTTGGCCGAGGCGACTGGCGGGCAAATCTTCCGGCGCTCCGGCGGCATTTCAGACGAGTTGCTTGGTGTGGTCGAGGACGGCCATGCCGCCTATCAATTGAGCTTTTCTCCCGACGTGCCGGCAGACGGCCAATTCCACACCATCACGGTCAAACTGGCCGCCGTCCGGAAGGGCGTTGCCGTGCGCTATCGTACCGGCTATTTGTATTCCAAAGAGCCAGCCACGCTCAAAGAACGCTTCCAGCAAGCAGTCTGGCTCCCGGTGGATGCGAATCAGTTGGCGGTAACCGCCCAGCCGACAGCCTTCCAAGGCAGCCTCCACGTTAAGATCGACATCAATGTCGGCGATCTGGCGCTGGAGCAGAAATTGGGCCTCTGGAGCGGCAAGGTCGATGTCTTTCTGGTGCTGAGCGACGATGCCGGCGTCCATGCCCAGATCGAGGGCAAGCGCCTGGGGCTGGAATTGAAGCCAACTACCCTTCAGGATCTGCTGAAGAATGGCCTTTCCTTTGAGCGCAACGTGCAACTCAAACCGACGATCACATCGCTCCGCGTCCTCGTGGTGGACGAAAACTCCGGACGCATGGGATCAGTGACCATTCCCGCGGCCTCGCTCCCAGCCTCGAATTGAAGGCAGGGATTTCGAATCGTTGGGCCGCTCTCAACACTCCTTTTTGGCTGGAGCGTGGCGAGAACGTTTACAACTCAAGTGCGGACAATCCCTCCGTGTCCCATTCTTTGTGCGTTCTCCGCACAAAGAATGGGAAGGAATCCACTCTTTTTTTGCCAGATCAATCGAATATTGTAGGCTTCCTTCTACAACCTGCGAATATGCCTTCGATCCCCTGCCCTCACGCATTCCATCTGGAGCCGCCAACGACCTCCGCGCCATACTCAGAGCCGTCAAAGGAAGGCTGCTTGCGGCCGGAGTTCATGCCGTTGATCTGGAGCGGCGCTGGATTGACATCCGGGTCGCGGGCCACCTGGCGCCATGCGTCCCGCACGTTCTTGACGCATTCGATGGAGTGCTCGAATTTCGGCACGGAGGCCGATTGCGAGGCTTGCAGGATCTGCGCGAAGATCGATGCGTAAAACTCGCTGAGCACCTGCGCCGGCTTGCCGCCTACATCCATGCGCAGCCGCGCCTGCAAGTGAATGATAATATCCAGCGCGCGCTTGACAGCAGTCCGCCGCGCCTCCGCGTCATTGCGTTCGACGGCCGCTGTGGCCGCATATAGAAAGCGCAGAATGCCGTCATAGAGAGCCACAACCAGATCCACCGCCGAAGCGCTGTCCAGTGCGTGTTCCTGATAACCGCTCATGGGGAAAAGTCTCCTTAGCCGTTCGTTTGCTGGTTGTAGCCGGTGATCGCTGAGTAAAGTTCGTTGACCTGACTCAACAGGGATGGGATGGACTGAATCACCTGATTGGCGGTGTTCAACTCGGTTGTCAGACTCGATTGCTGCGCGCTGATCTGCTCTTGCTCCTTGGAGATGTCCGCATTCAACGTCGATTCAATGTTGCTGTTGGAGGTTGAGGCCAGCGCCAGTATACCGGTCGTTGAACTGGTGCCGGCGTTGGTCAGCATGGTGGAGAAGCTCTGGCCCCAACTGCTGGCGTTCTGGAAGAATCCCGTCGCGCCGCCGAAGTCTGAGTTGAGCACGGAGTCCAGACTGGCCGCATCAAAACTCAGAGAGCCGTCATTGTTCACGCTGATGCCCAGACTGGTCAGGCTGTTGATGTCCGATGACGCGGTGTAGTTGAGCGCCGCGGTGGTGGTGTTGGTGGTGTCGGAGATATTCGAGGTCACCGTCATATCGCCGGTCGATCCCAGCGTCTCAGACTGCAATTGCAAGCTGTAGCTTCCACTGTTGTTCTGGATCACCGTCGCGTTCACGCCGATATTGGCTTTGTTGATGGCTCCAGCCAGTCCGGCAAGATTGTTGCTGGGTGAAGTGGCGGAGTTCGGAGGCACGGCAATGGTCTGCGTCTGGCCCGTACCGACCTGTATGGTGATGGAGCCGGTCAGCGCGTCGCTTTGGCTGGGTATTCCAGTGAGAGTGCCAATATCTATCGGCAAGGTGCTGCTGGTGCCTGAGTCGATGTAGGCAAGCGCGGTGTCCTGGGTGGCGTTGAGGCTGGAAGTTACCGCCAATGCGCCGTCGGAACCGGAGGTTTGCGAGACAAAGGTCAATGTCGATTCACCGCCGCTGGTCACCACATTCGCCGTGACGCCCAGATTGGCCTTGTTGATGGCGCTGGCCAGGCCGGCCAGCGTGTTGACGCCGCTGCCGGTGTAAACGGTGTTGGCCGCGGGCGTGCCGGGCTGGGCGCCGATTACAATCTGCTTGGCAGGATTGCTGCCTACCTGAATGGTCATCGATCCCGACAAAGTCGCATTGGCCGTCGAAGAGACCGAACTCAGCGCACCATTGGGATTGGGCATATTCAAGCCATTCAGCAACTGCTGCTGCAACAGTGACAGCGTTGGCGAACCAAAGAGCGGCTGGGCAGTGCCGGAACTGGTCAGCCCTTCCTGCGCGTTCACGGCACTGATCAGCGAATTGTAGTCGCTCACCATTTGGGCCATTGTGCTCTCGACGCCAGCATTGTCATTGGCAATAACCACCTGCACCTGCTGAAGGCTGTTATTGGACTCCGTGGCGCTCGGCGCAAGCAACTGAAAGGTCACGCCGGGAATCAGACCGGCGACAGTATTCGACGCGCTGGTCAGCCCCACTCCATCCACCGTCAAAGTGGCGTCCGCGCCGGTCACCGCCGAGGTGTAGGCCAGCGAAGTTGTGCCCGTAATATCGTTGAGTTTGGAACTTACAGTCAACGCCTTGCTCGAACCATTGCTCGTCGAGGTCAGCGTCAGTATGGTATTGGCGGCGTTGCTGCCGACCGAGGAGCTGTTGAGCGAAGCATCGAAGCCCAGCGTGGATGCGTTGAGGTTGATGACACTGGCGATATTGCTGAGCGTATTGACGCTGGTTCCGGTGTAAACAGTGTTAGAGGCCGCTCCGCCGCTTGGCACCTTCCCGGCGACGACCGTGAACTTTGTTCCGCCGCCCGCCTGGATCACCATCGAGCCGGTCACCGTATCGCTCGCGCTGGCCAGCGCGGTCAGCGTGCCGCTATCGGGCGTCGTCGAGCTGACCGTGCCCGCGCTGGTGTAACTCATCGCAGCAGTGTCTGTGGCAGAGAGGGTATTGCCAGTCACCGAGATGTTGCCAGCCGCTCCCGAAGTACTGGAAACCAGGCTCAGCATCGAGCCGGAGGCATCCGTCAGCACACTGGCGTTGATGCCTACCGAGGAGGCGTTGATCGTCGCAGCCAAACCAGCCAGCGTGTTGTCGGACGAGTTCAGCGTGACGGTCAGCATTGTGCCGCTGCCCTCTTGCAGCGTGACCGAGCCGGTCAGCGGATCATTGGCATTGGCAATCTGCGTCAGGTATCCGCTCGAGGTCGCCGCCAGATTCTTTACCGTCACGGTGTGCGTGCCGCTGACCGCCGTCGAGTCTGCCGCAGTCAGCGTCAAGACATTGGTATCCGAGCTGGAACCCTCTTTCTGAGCCATTACGCCGGTGAAATCCGTCAGAGCGCTGATGTCGTTGGAGAGCGTGGAAAACAGTGTTCCCAGGCTGGAGATCGCCGCATCCTGGCTTTGCAGGCTCGTCAACTGTGTCTTCCAGGGCGTCTCCACATTCTGCAAATTACTGACAATCTCCGCCACTGTAGAACTGACGTTGAAGCCCGCTCCGCTGGTCGCCGATCCGAAGCTGAGTCCTACTGTACCCATTGAATCCTCCGTCGAATACGGATGCAGCCTGAGAACCACCCCGGTATAAATTAAAGTTAAAAAAAAATAATGGATATTGCTTGAGAATCAATCAGAACTTTTGTGCGACTGTATTTCTTCGAGCCAATCTCTTCATCGGCTCTCCCCTCCGCAGCTTTAGCGAATCTCTCTGGAAAACCCCACGCTGTTTGAATCGCACTACGCAAAAAGGGCGCCCTTGCGAGCGCCCTTTTTGGTTGATTGGTTTTACGCCTGGCTGCTTTCCACGCCGCTCTGCACTGGCTTATTGCAGCAGCTTGGTCACTTCCTGCTGGACGCTGTTGGCCTGGGCCAAGGCGGCGATGCCGGTCTGGCTGAGGATCTCGTACTTGGACATATTGGAGGTCGCGGAGGCGTAATCGGTTGCTTGCACCGCGTTCTGCGCTGATTCCACGTTCTCCTGTTGTGTGCTGAGCACTTGGCTTACGGCGTTCAGCGTGTTGATCTGGGCGCCGATGTAACCGTCTTGCGCGGCCACGGCGGTGATGGCTGAGTTGAGGTTGGTCAGCGCGCCCTGGGCATCGATCTGGTTGGACAGATCGGTTGCGCTCAGGCTCACTCCCGCGCCGTCCGAGTAGCTGATGGTGGCGATTCCGCTTCCCCCGCTGGAATTGGCAAGGAAGTTGGAGGTCCCGGCACCGGTTGGATTGGTCTGGCCGCTGGACTTGTCATAGAGTGCTGTATCGGCCGAGGTGGAGTTGGCGATCCCTGTGCTATATGCGCTGGTCCCGACATAGCTCAGGGTGGCATGGGCTGTTACATCGCTGATGGTGGTCCCGCTGTACGCGGTGATGTTGCCAGCTGAGCCGTAGCTGTTGGAAGTCAGAACCAGGCTTCCGTAACCGGTGGCATTCGCGCCGTTGCTGGGCGCATAGCTGGCCGTCACGCCGAGGTTGGAGCTGTCGATCGTGTTCAGCAGGTCAGAGACGCTCTCGTTGGTGAAGGTGATCGATTGCGCCCCGTTGCCGGCCGTCATGCTGATGGTTCCAGAGACCTCGTCGTTCTCGTTGGCAAAGGTTCCCAGAGTGGCGGACGATTGCACCGGAGAGTTTCCAAAGTCCTGCAGAGAGCCAGTACTGCCGATGGCCAAGGTTCCGGCGGTGTTGGAAGTCAATACCAGGCTGCCGCCGTTGTAGCCGGAGCTGACATTGAGATTCGTGTCGATGGCGCCGACCAGCGAAGAGAGCTGGTTGCCGGCAATGTAGACATCCGTCGAGCTTTGGTCGTTGGCAACTTGTGTGGCTGTCGCGCCCATGTGGAAGTCCACAGCCGGGTTGCCATTGGCCGTAATGGAGATCGAGCCGGTGACGACATCCGTACTGGAGATGGAACTCAGTGATCCCGCGCCCAGCGCGAAGGTTGCTGTTGTGCCGGATCCCGGAGTCGAACTGGCACCGCTGGTGATCGGCTGGCCTTGCGTGGCGGCCAGCGTGGCGCCCTCGGTAAAGGCAGCCGACAGCGAGTTGGTGCCAAAGGTGATGCTGGTGTTGGCAACGGTGGACTCCAGATTCAGCAGCCCGTTCTTGACTGTGGCGCTGATGTCCAGGTTTGTGTCCGCATTGATCGCCTGCGCCAGGCCCGTCGCCGTCAGAGCACCGGTTTCATAGGAATGACCTGTGACGCCAATGGTGCCGGCCGAGGTGCCCATGGTAAAGGTGTCCGTGTCGTTGTTGTTGCTGATGACGATGGCGCCCGTCAACGCATTGGCCGTGGCATCCAGATTGTTCACACCGGTTCCCAAGGTGGCTACTGCATCGGTGGCTTGCCCCGGCGCCGTGCCGCCGCTCACCGTTGCGCTGGCGGTGTACTGATCCACAAGCGCGCTGGCTGCGGTAACGGTGCTGCCGGTCACCGAAGAGGTAACCCCCAGTCCGGCTCCCGAGACATTCGCGGTCAAATCGAGTCCGGCATTGTCAATCGCCGAGACCAGGTTGTTGAGAGTCGTGCCGCTGACCATGATATTCTGCGTTCCCAGCCCACTGGCGATTCCCGTTGCCTGACCGCTAGCTCCGCCCATGGTGAAGGTAGTCTGTACGCCCTCGGCAGTGTTGCTCAGGACGATATTGCCAGTCACCGTATCACCGCCCTGGTTGTTGGTGCCGATGTTGGAGATATCGATACTCGCGGGTCCGGCAAGATGACCGGCCGCTGGGTTGGAAGCGTCCGCCGCGGCGGCGTTGTAAGTCAGCGTCGAGGCTGCTCCAGCCCCTGCAACTCCGGCTGTGTCATACAGGTTGGTGTCCGGCGTTCCACCACTTCCTGGGTTATTCGCCTGGATGAAGATGCCGCCTGCCGGGTCGGCACCGGAAACGGTTACATCGAGAGCAGTCGTGTTAAGGCTTGTCGTTGATCCCGCATCCGTGATCGCTTGCTCAAGGCCTGCAAGGTTGCTTTGGGCTGTGGAAATATCCCAGGTTTGGCCGTTGTCATTCACTCCATCACCCGTACTTCCGGCATTCTGGTTCAATGTGCCGGCCGACTGCATGACGAAGGTGTCATGCACGTTGGTTCCATTCACGTCCATGGACAAGTACAGAGTTCCGGACAGTTTGCCGCCGACTTCTGCGGTGAGGCTGCCACCGTTGGCCAGATCCAGATCGGCGGATTGATACTGGGCCGTACCGCCTGAAGCTGGAGTGGTGAATTGCGTTGCATAGTTGTCGGTAATTGTGCTCGTGCCGTTGGCTACGCTGATCGAGGTTCCGAAAGCGGTGGTAGACAACTGCAGGCCCGTCCCGGGGGTGTCGATCTGGGCGGTAATGCCCAGCGCGCTTCCATTGATGGCCGACTGCAGAGCACCAAGCGTGTAGCCGTTGGTGGTGATGGTGGTGTGGCCGCCGCTGTTGATCGTCGAACTCGCCGCGCCCATGGCAAAGGTGATTGTGGTGCCAATGCCATTGCTGATGATCACGCTGCCTGTATGGGAAAGCGCGTCGCTCGCGGTGAGTGTGCCGGAGCCGCCAAAGGTGATGGTGCTGTCGCCACTGGCCGATCCAGTCGCAAAGCCCGTCGCCGTTCCGCCCTGCACCTGTCCTTGTGTGCCGCTGTGGCCTACTTCACCGATATTTGCCGTGAGAGTTGAGCCAGCAGTGGAGAGCAAAGTATCGTTCGCGTTGGTGGAGGTAATCACCAAGCCGCCCGAGGTGGGATCAACTGTTGCGGATAGGTCGAGATTGGCTGTGGCATTGCCTGAATCGCCCGCGCCGCCCGCGTCATTGATGGCAGCTCTCAAGGCTGCAACGGTGTTGCCGTTCACATCCCAGGTGTTGCCGGATGTGTCGCCGGTCAAGCCGCCGCTGTTGCCCATCACGAAGGTATCGGAAACCGCCCCGACTCCATTGACATCGCTGGATAGAACCAGTGTGCCGGACAACCCGCCGCCATTGTTGGTAATGTCGGTGGTGATGTTGGAAGCTCCATTGGCTGTCATCGCCAGCGTGGCGCTGGAGGGGATGGTTCCGTTTCCACTCACGTTACTCAAGAGCGAAGTGGCATAGTTGTCCGTCAGCGTGCCGGTTCCGACAACGCTGATCGAACTGCCGTACGCCGTGCCGCTGGTCATCGCCAGAGTGATCCCGGTGGCCGCATCCGTTGCGGTAATGCCCAGGTTGTCGACGGCATTATCGTTGATCGCGTTTTTCAGGTCAGCCATGGTGTTGCCGTTGACGGAATAGGTGGTTGAATTGGCGCCCGCGCCCTTCTGGACAAACGCGCCGCCATACAAGCCGCCCGAATACGCGGCGTTGCCCATCACGAAGGTCTCTGCCGCGCCGCCCTCGCCGTTGTTCACCACAATGCTGCCGGCGAGCACGTTGGTTGTCGCGCTGGTCAGGCCGGCAATCGCGATCGTCGCGTTTCCGCCCACGGATTCAGCATTCGCGGTCGTCGAGGCATTCAACTGCACCGACATCGCTTGCTGATCTTCCAGATTGGTGCCCGCGCCCATCGAAATGGTCGTGCCCACGTTGGTCGAGGTCAAAACGATCTGTCCGGAGCTGTTTACCGCTGCATTGCCAATACCGAGATTGGAGCTTTGGATAGCGGTCAGCAGCGTGCTGAGTGTCGCGTTATTGCCAAGCTGGTTGCCGACGGAGATGGTGGTCGCATTGTTGGTTGCTCCGCCAATGACGAAGGTATCCGCAGTGCCCGGCGAGTCGGCTGTGCCGTTTTGCAGCACGATACTGGTACCGCCGGTTAGCGTGTCGTTGCCATTAAAGACGCCGGGAGAGGCATAATCAAAACCGCTGCCGCCCGCGCCTGTGGTGTTGGCCATGGACAATGTTGTGGTGCCCTGCGAGCCAACTGTGGATGCGACGCCGTTGACAATGTTCGAGACGTTGACATTCTCCGCCGTAGTCAGCGCGGAAGCGCCCATGGTAATCGTGGTTCCAACGGTATTCGAGGTCATCGTAAGGCCGGTGGTGGTGACCGTAGCGGTGACGCCGAGCGCTGAACTGATAGCCGATGCCAATGATTGAAGTGTGTTACCGACGGAGATGGTGCCGTCCACCGTGCCGCCCATGGTGAAGGTTACCGGATTTGCGGCGCCGGTCGCATTGCTCAGCACGATGTTCCCACTGAGCGGTGTGCTGTTCGAGGCCGTGTAGCCGGAGTGGAAGGTCAATGTGCCGGTGGCTTCGGAGCCGGGTGATCCTGCTCCAGCGGGTGTGCCCGCTGTGCCGGCCAGATCCTGCGTGAAGGCCAGAGTGGTCGCGTTGGTGGGGCTTGCAGATGTGGGATTGGAGAGTGACTGCGCTCCTTGGCCGCCGCTTACATTCACCGCCAGCACTCCGCCGCCTGCCGCATCCGAGAGCGCGACGCTCTGCGAGCCGTTGCCGTTGGTGATGACGCTGGCTGTGACTGATCCCGCGCCGGCGCCGGCGCCGATTCCATCGGTGATTGCCTGAGCAAGGCCAGCGAGTGTGTTGGTGGACGAGCCAATCACAAACGAAGCCGCCGTGGTGCCGCCGGCTGTGACGGTGATCGTCTGACCCAGATTGAAATTCTCATTGGTAATTCCGTTGGGATTCAAAACGCCGCTGGTGCTGACCGTGTTGGGATCGACGCCGACAGAAATTGCTCCGCCTGTGATCTGAATGCCCGTCTGCGTGGTGCCGCCGCTGACGCCCGCCTGCGCAGCCGTGGTAAAGCTGGCCGTCAGCCCCAATCCCGCGCCGTTGATCGCGCTGATCAAGCCATTGGCTGTGTTGGAGAAGCTTGTGTTCCCGCCCACGGAAATTGTCGCCAGCGCCGAGGTCTCCGCACCGTTGGTGCCCTTCAGCAGGTAGTTCACATCGATCGTTGTGGAGCCGCTTTGGTTCAGCGTATCCGTGGCCTGCGCATTCGTCGTGCTGCTGGACAGATTGATGAACACGTTGTTGGCGCCCGCGCTGTAGGCCATTACGCCGGCAGAGTCACCGACGTTCGATGAAGACAGCGTGCGGATATTCAATGCATCGATTGAAGAGCCTGTGGTCGAGCTGTCGCCCGTGTAGATGTTGGTGTTCTTGCCAAAGACCGCGGCGTCGTTATAAGTGGTGGTCGATCCAATGTTTGAAATTTCCGACAAGATCGACTGGTATTCCTGATTGGCTGCCGTATCCTGGCTGGAGTTGAGGGTGCCGTTCGAGGCTTCGGTAGCCAGCGTCACGGCCCGGTTAAGCAGGCTTGTCACTTGCGAGAGCGCGCCATCAGCGACTTGGAGAAGACCCACGCCTTCGGTGGCATTCGTCGTCGACTGGGTGAGAGCCGTCTGGTTGGCCTGCAGGCCATCCACCAGAGAAAGACCGGCTGCGTCATCGGCGCCGGAGTTGATCTTCGACCCAGACGACAACTGTTGCAGCACAGTGTTCAGGCTGTTGTTGCTGTTATTCAGGTTATTCTCTGCGTAGACCGCAGAGAGGTTATTCAAGACACCCAGGGACATGGGGTTCTCCTTTGGATGCGTGGAATTGCGGTTCGCCCCGGATGTGCGCCCATTTTCTTTGATTGCCTTGGGTCGCTGCCTGCCGGATTGTTTACCGTCGCATCTGGCCCCTTCTTCGGCTTAAGCGTGAATGGCTTTATTCTGGGTCAGTACTGTCTCGCCACTGGACAGTCTTTATTAGAAGTTTCTAATCTACCGGCCTCCTTCTTATTTTTTCCGCTCTTCCGCCGATAACATTTTTGAAGGAGTTATGAGGCGATGATCGAACTGACACGGCTCAATGGCACTCCCATCGTTCTGAACAGCGACTTGATCAAAACCGCCGAGGCCTCGCCAGACACCATGCTCACTCTGATTACCGGAGAAAAGCTGATTGTGCGCGAAGATACAGCGGAGGTTATGGAGCGTGTGCTCGCTTACCGTTCTCGCCTGCTGGCCTCGGTGGCCAAGCGGCTGCCTTCCTATGGCGAACTGCAAAGGGCGGTCTCGTTGACCAGCCTGGATCTTTCCGATAAGCCTAAATCCGCTCCTGGATTGCCCGCGCACGGATCGCGCGGCACACCGGAGAGCGAATGAGCTTTCAATACTGGCTTCCGCAAAGGATGAATCGACGAGGAGCAACTTATGGATAAAGGTAGCGTAGGCGGAGTCTTGCTGGCCATTGCGGGCATCCTTGCCGGATTGCTGATCGAGGGTGGAAACCTCGGCCAGATCCTGCAGCCGACCGCGGCCTTGATCGTCTTCGGCGGCACCATGGGTGCTGTGCTGCTGCAATTTCCCCTGCCGACTGTGGTCGCCGCCTTCCGCAGTCTGGTCCATGTCTTCAACGCGCCCAGCAAGCACAACGAACAGCTAGTAACCCTCCTTGTATCCTTCGCCAACAAGGCCCGCCGCAATGGCGTCGTCTCGCTGGACAGCGACTTGCAAACCATCCAGGATCCATTTCTGAAACAGGCCCTGATGCTGGCCGTCGATGGGACAGAACCAAATGATTTGCGCAAAATCATGCGCGTCAGCCTGGACACCACCGCGGAGAACGACGAGCGCCTGCCCGCCGTCTTCGAGTCCGCCGGAGGATTCTCGCCCACCATCGGCATCCTCGGCGCCGTCTTGGGTCTGATTCAAGTCATGCAGCATCTGGATAACATTCAAGAGGTGGGCCGCGGCATCGCGGTGGCCTTTGTGGCGACGATCTACGGCGTGGGCGCAGCCAATCTCTTCTTCCTGCCATTTGCCGGCAAAATGCGCATCCGCATGCACGATGACCAGCAGCGCCGCGAGATGATGCTCGAAGGAATCATCTCCATCCTCGAAGGCATCAATCCGCGCATGCTTGAAGTCAAACTGGCCGGCTTCCTGCAGAACCCAGGTAAGACGGAAAAGGTGGTCCCGGTATGATGCGAGAGCGGCGCAAAGTCCACATCAGCAGAGATCGCTGGCTGGTTTCGTATGCCGACTTCATCACTCTGCTCTTCGGCCTTTTCGTCGTGCTTTTCGCTTTCGCCAAAGCCGATCAAAAAAAACAGATCCAGGTCTCTGAATCCATCGACACCGCCTTCCGCGCCCTTGGCATCTTTCCCAGTTCCTCGCGCACCGTCTCCGACGCCGCCAACGGCGCCGCCGGCAAAGACGCCGCCGCCATTCCCATGAATATCGTGATGGGCGAAGATGTACTCTCGCCCGCCCGCGTCAAGGATGATCTGGATCGCATCCACAATGAGCTGGAGCAGAAACTCTCCAACCAAGTGGCGACGCACACTGTCTCCATGAAGATGGGGCGCGACGGCCTGGTGATCAGCCTGCGCGAGGCCGGCTTTTTCGCTTCCGGCTCAGCGACGCCCAAGCCGCAGACGCGCATCACGCTGCAGCGAGATCGCCGCCGCAGCTGGGACACACGCCCTACGATCTGCGCATCGAGGGCCACACCGACAATATCCCCATCCATACTGCCGCCTTTGATTCCAATTGGGAACTCTCCTCGGCCCGCGCTACCAGCATCGCCCGGCTCTTCATCGAGTTGAAAAACATTACGCCCGATCGCATCTCGGCCGCCGGTTTTGCCGAGTTTCACCCTGTCGCAAGCAACGCGACCGCCGAAGGCCGCGCGGAGAACCGCCGCGTGGATATTGTCGTACTGCCGCGCACCAAGGTCAATCTCTCCGTCCCGTCGGATCTCACTCCAAATCACCTCGGGCGAGTGGCGCAAGATCACCGACGGCGAGTTCTGCGGGCCAGTCCGATTTTCGGCGGATCATAACCCCTCTACTCCACCCCCAGCACCTTCACGATAACCCGCTTGCGCCGCTGCCCATCAAACTCTGCATAGAAGACCCGCTGCCAGGTTCCCAAGTCCAGCTTGCCATTGGTCACCGGCAGCGTAGTTTCATGGTGCAGCAGCAGCGACTTCAGATGCGCGTCGCCATTATCTTCGCCCGTCTGATGGTGCTTGTAATCGGGCCGCGCCGGCGCCAGTTCTTCAAGCCACTTGCCAATATCCTCGATCAACCCGCTCTCCAGATCATTCACGTAGACTGCGGCGGTAATGTGCATCGGCGAGACAAAGCACAGCCCGTCCCGCACCCCGCTGCGCCGCACAACCTGCTCCACCTGATCGGTGATGTGCACCATCTCCCGCCGCTTTTTCGTCTCAAAAACCATGTACTCCGTGTGACTCTTCATGGATGCCTCCCATAACATCATGCCATGTAATATTTCCTTTACATCAGCCACCCTCAGCGAGCGCAGCGAGTCGAGCGACCCGCGTTTCGCTCCGGGCTGGGTGAACCACCTTCGCCGCGCTTTTGTCTTTGCGGCTAGGATGGGAATCCATGAACCCCAACCGAAACTCAGCTCATACCGCGAACTCCGCTATCCTAAAGCCAGCCATGCCCCCCGCTCCGCCCACTCCCGCCCAGCGCCTCCGCCAGATGCACGATCAACTCGCCGCGGCCTATGGCCCGCAACACTGGTGGCCTGCGGAGTCGCGCTTCGAGATGATCCTGGGGGCCTATCTCACCCAGAACACCGCATGGAAGGCCGTCGAGCGGTCGCTCGATAATCTGCGTGCGGCGGGAGCACTCACAGTCGAGGGTCTGCGCCGACTCCCGCTCGCGGAGTTGCAGCGCCTGATTCAGCCCACCGGCTTTCAATCCCGCAAGGCACCCGCGCTGAAGGCTTTTGTCGCCTTGCTCGACACCGAGTTTGATGGCTCGCTGGAGGCTCTGGCCGCTCAGCCCACGCCGGCTCTGCGTGCTCGCCTTTTGGCCCTGCCCAGCGTAGGCCCGGAGACTGCTGACGCCATACTGCTCTACGCGCTCAGGCCACCTGTTCCCGTAGCCGACGAGTACCTGCGCCGCATCGTCGAGCGCCACCAACTGCTGACACCTCCGCCAGGGCGCAATCGCAAGGGCTATGACGCACTGACCGATCTGACCCGCGCCGCCTTCGCCCACGATCCCATTGAAATGCAGATGCAACTCTTCAACGAATTCCACGCCCTCGCAGTTGCCGTAGGCAAGGCGCACTGCCGGCGGACCGCCCACTGCGCCGGCTGCCCACTGGCCGGTGACCTGAAAAATAGAATTTAGATACTTTAGTTCCACTTTTGCGGTCAGCAGGCGATGATCCGCGCTACGATAAAACTTGGAAGTTCTTTGAAGGAAGCGAAGCGATGGCGCAATCCAGTTCCACCATGCAACTGACGCGAGCCGCCGACTATGGCGTGCGCGTCATGATTCATTTAGCCTCCCTGCTCCGGCCAACAGCGCGTTCGCCTTCCCGATCTGGCCCGCGCCACCAGCGCACCGGAGAGCTTTCTCTCCAAGGTTCTGCAAGCCCTCTGCCGCGCCGGATTCATCGCTCTCCCAGCGTGGCCAGACGGGCGGCTTTGAGATTCTGCCCGCCGGACGCCAAGCTTCCATCAGCGCGGTCATTGAGGCCGTGGACGGCCCCATCTGCCTGAATCTCTGCGTGAACCCGGGCGCCCACTGCAAACGCAACTCCTTCTGTCCCGCCCATCCCGTCTGGGTCCGCGCCCAAGCAGGCTATGCTGGCCGTGCTCAATGAGGCCAGCGTCACCGAGTTGGCGCTCAAGCCGCGCCACGATCGCTGCACGGAATGCGCCGAATCAGCCTGAGCGGCAGCCTCACCCCAGCAACTGCTTTCCCACTTTGATGTAAAGCTCGACTGCCTCCAGCAGCTCCCGTTTGGCCAGCCGCTCGTCCGGCGTGTGCGCCACATGGATCGATCCAGGCCCCAGCAGCAGCGGCTCGCCCCAGTTGGTGAGCTGCGGAATGTCGGTGGAGAATTTCGCCACCATCGTCGGCAATCCCTCCACCGCGCGCAGCCGCACAAAAGGCATATCCAGCGTGAACTCCACCTCCGCCTGATCGCCCGCAATCTCCCTCAACTGCGCCCGCACCGGAGCCGAATCAGTCACCGTGCGCACCAGCACCTGCGCCTCGGCCTTGTCGGCAATCACGTTGGGCGCATGTCCGCCATGAATCTGGCCAATGTTCACCGTGCTCACGCCGATCCCTTCCTGCTCGGCGAGCGGCATATCGAGCACCTTGGCCAGCACGGCAACTAGTTTATGAATCGCGCTATCGCCCAACTCCGGATACGCCGAGTGGGCCATCTTGCCCGAGGCCCGGAAGGCCGCACGCAGAGCTCCCTTTGACGCCAGCGCCAAACGGTTGTCGGTCGGCTCGCCATTAATCAGGAACCGGCTGCCTTTGGACACTGCATTGGCCGCCTTGGCCCCGGCCGAGTCGCGCTCCTCGCCGCTCACAAAGAGCAGCCCCACCTTGAATCCCTCCACCCGCAACGCCTCTGCTGCGGCCACCTGCGCGGCCAGAATCCCCTTGGCATCGCAGACCCCGCGCCCGTAGACAAACTCCTCATCCTCGCGGAAGGGAATGTATGGCGGAACGGTGTCAATGTGCGTGGAGAAGACCAGATCAGGCCGTTCGCCAGCCGTACCCGCATAGATATTCCAGCGCGGGCCACCGCCGGATTCTCGCGTGGCTGCTCCACCGGCGTCTTTTCCACCGCCCAGCCCCGCATCCCAAGGAATTGCTCCAGAAAATCTCCCGCCGCGCCCTCGTGGTAGGTGGTGGATTCGATCTCGCACAACTGGCGCGTAAAAAAAATGGGATCAAGGGAAGGCGGGGCGGGCGGGTTCGGCGGAAGATCATTCATGATACTCACAGAATACCTTAATAAACCTCATGGCTATTCTTGGGTTTTGTACTGCTTTTGCTCAGGTATAGAACTCCCAGCATAAAGAAATCCTTATGCCGGGCGCGTAAAATGAAATCTGGAATGACCACAACCAAAGCGCCCGCTCGCGAATCCAATTTCAAGATGCTTCTTACTCGCGCCAATAATCTTCCCAGCCCATTCGAGCCGCACGATGTGCCTGGCCCAATCGAGCTGGGTGCCCTATCCATTTCGAGCTATTTGCAAAATAGATGGGAATTCACGCTCATGGAGCAATCGCGATGACCCCGGCCAACGATTACGCACTCGACGCCCTGCACGACACCGCCACGGAAATCTTTACCACCGCAGTCAAGGAATGCAGCATCGCGTCGGCCTTTGATCGGCGTCTGTGCTTTGATGGCAATACCCTTCATCGCCTGCTGCCCGATGGCAGCGGACCGGGTACAATTGATCTCGCCTGTTACAAGAAGATCTTTGTGATCGCTCTGGGCAAAGCCGCCACTCCCATGCTCGAGGTGCTGCTCAGCCGCATGAGTCGCCGCAAAGGCCTGCGCGGCATCTGTTGTTCCAATCAGCTTCCCACAAAACGCAGTTGGCGCTTCCGCTACTTCGAAGGCGGCCATCCCTCGCCCAATGAAGCCTCCTTCGCAGCCGCCCGCGCCGCGCTGGCCATGCTCCGCAGGGCCGACAAGAAGACACTCGTCTTCTTCCTCATCTCCGGTGGCGGTTCGGCCATGTTCGATCTGCCCCTGGACCCGCGCATCTCGCTCGACGACACGATCGCCTTCCACCAGGCTCTGCTGGCCTCCGGCGCGCCCATCAACGAGGTCAACACGCTGCGCAAGCACTTCTCCGCCGTCAAAGGCGGGCGTCTGGCCATCGCCGCTCCCGAGGCAGCCAAGATCAGCCTGCTCGTCCCCGACGTGCCGCTGCGCTCGCTCGACGCGCTCTCCAGCGGACCCACCTCGCCCGATCACTCCACCGTTGCCGAGGTCCGCGCGCTGCTGGAAAAATACAGCCTTGCCCCCAAGCTGCCCCCTTCGGTTCGCGCCTTCTTCGAGCGCGAAGACCTGCCCGAATCTCCCGGCAACAAAGGCTGGCGTCCGCCCTTTTTTCCCAAATTCCCCAAGCTGGGCAAGGTGCGCACCCGCAGTATTACCGCTGCCGACTCCATGCGCGAAGAGGATGCGCCCTTCCGCGATTCCGTCTTCGAGATTCTGCTCTCCAGCCACGATCTGGCCGAGAATGCCCGCATGCTGGCGCAGAAGGCCGGCTTCTATGTCGAGATCGACAACACCCCTGACGACTGGGACTACGCAGACGCCGCCCGCTACCTGCTCGAACGCTTCCATGAGTTGCGCGCCAGCCATCCGCGACTCTGCCTGATCTCCGTCGGTGAGGTCACTGTCACCATCGACCGCACCCCCGGCGCAGGTGGCCGCAACCAGCAATTTGTCATGGAGTGCGCCCTCGAGCTGGAAAGCTATCCACGTGAAAAGCTCTCTGTGCTCAGCGCCGGCTCAGACGGCATCGACGGCAACACGCAATCAGCCGGAGCGGTCGCTGATCCAACCACCGTCACCCGCGCTCACGCCTTTGGCTTCCATCTGAAAGCGTCTCTGGCCAACTTCGACGCTTGCCCCATGTTCACCGCCCTGGGCGATGCCGTCGTCACTGGACCCACCGGCCAGAACCTCCGCGACCTTCGCCTGTTGCTCGCAGATAACGAATGACTAGCCTACGAAATCGCTCAAGGTAGTCCGAAGGTAGCGCTGGCCGGCTGTTTTGCGGGTCTCCCCGCCCGCGCTGGACAAGGAATCATGAGCAACTCATACGGCCTAACCACCCTAATTGGGAACCACCAGCAAAGTAATTGACTGTGCCGGGAATGTCGTGCTGATGGTGCTGGTTGCGCTCCCATTTGCCGGTGGCGTGATTGTAACTGCTGGCTGCGGCACAATAGCGTTCAGATTGGCATTGCTGTAGAGGAATGCCGAGGCGGTTTTACTTGAAGTGGTAGAGTTTGCCAAGGAGACGGTTGAGGTCAAATCGCCGTAGCTCTTGTTGATCACCACAACGGTGAGCGCTTTGTCCGCGCTGCGTACCGCGCCATATACCGAGAGCGTGCCCTGGTTGGTGCTGGCCGAGGCCAGCGCCGTATCGCCAAACATCGACTTGTTGCCGTCGTAGTTGCGATAGATTTTGTAGGCCATCAAGCCAGGAACCTGGGTGGCTGGGTCTGGCGCGCCCCACAACGTAGCAATGTCGAGTCCGTAGGCGCCGAAGATGCCCAGAATATCCGCCTGCGCCAATGCGCCGCTGATCGCTTCCTGTCCGCCCCAGTTGTACTCCGTGAAGGCTATCTTGGTGCCGGGATAGTCTTTGGCAACCCATCCCTTCACCATCGGAATCAGTTGCGGAGCCTGCAAGGGTGTCGCGCAGCTCGACGTGTAGTTCGAGTCAGTGATGTAGTTTGGCTGCGGCAGGTTGGGATCGGTATAGGTCGGATCCCAGAAGACCCGCGTCGAGTTCAGCCGCGCCTGCTGCGCGCCGGTATCTCCCGACGTGGAAAAAGCCAATCCATTGCCATTGTAAGAAGCCACATCGTAGGTGTGCAGATCCACATAATCCAACAGGCGTGATCCGTAGGTCGATGAAGCCGCCGCGAATTGCTGGAGATAATATTCAATGAGCGGAACGCCGCCATGAGCCTTCCGGTCAACAGGATTGCTCCACGGCTCCCAGCACGGCCCTCCCCCACTGCCCCATCCGCTCTCGACATCCTTCTTGGAATAGAAGTAATCCCACCAGTAATCCATCACCGGACCGCTGATTTCAGCCGTCGGATCGGCGGTCTTGACGGCCTCCGCGGTGGCGATGCTGGTGTTGGTCAGTTCGTCGTAGGTAAAAGCCACAGGATGCACATCAATGTGCACGGCATCCCACCAGCTTGGTTCGTTGTCCAGCTCGTAGATCGCCACCCCGCCAGTGGCCGCGGTGCCGAACTTCTTCACCAGAAAACTCACCCAAGTGGCGTCAAAAGTTGCCGGCGTGACCTGATAATAGGTGTCGGTTGGATCGTTCACTACTTTGTCGCCATTGGTGAGGACGCCGTTGCCGCAGTCGGTACGGTCGGGGGCTGCAGCCGTTTGCGCGCCGTACTTCTTAATCGAGAAGCTGCAATTCGCGTTGTCCGCCGGCACCCATCCGATGATTGGCACCGTGCCTAGCGTGGTGGCGCCGATGGCGGCATCGTTCATAACTTGGGTGTTGAAGGTGCTGGTCTCTGGAGAGCCGCTGGGCGTGTTGATTGGGTTGCTGTTTTGTATATAGTTCTCGAAGTACCAATCACTGCCTTTGGCGTCAAGATCATACAAGTAGTTGTAGCTGGTTGCCTCGTTTCCACCCCAGCGATCAATCGGCTGGCTGATGGATGCGGCCGCTGCAGTCTGGCCGCCCGGGTAGCCGTTCATGCCGTAGATATAGGGGCTGATGGCGTGGGTCTGGTTGCCCGCGTCCACGGTCAACGCTGGACCGGCAGCGGCTGCAGGCTGGCTCAGTGTGACTGTCACACTGCCGCTCTTGGTTGCGTCCTGCGTACTGGTAGCCGTCACCGTCACCGTCGCCGGCGCTGGGTACGGCGTTGTGTAGAGTCCGCTGGTACTGACGATGGTGCCAGGGCTGAGTGCGCTGCCCGAAGGCGCAGTTACAGCCCAACTGACTGCCGTGCTGTAACTGCCTGTTCCAGCAACGCTCGCCGCAAACTGTACCTGCTTTCCAATCGTTGCGGTATTGGGAGAAACCGTGATCGAAGTGATGGTCACCTGGTTATAATTCGCCGTGACGGTTGTTTTGGCGTTCAAAGTCACGTCGCAGACACCCGCTTTGGGGTTGGTCGTGCATCCCGTCCAGGAGACAAAAAAATAACTGCCCGAGGTAGTGGGCGCCGTCAGAGTTACCGCGCTCCCTGCATTATAGGTGCGCGTGAAACTGGTGCTGCCGCTTGATGCACCGTTGTTGTCCGCCGGAGAGACAGTGATGGCAACTCCGCTCGATGGCGCAATGGAATTGATTGTGAGCTGGTAAGTCGTTGGCGCAGCCGCTGTCACGGTGACGGAAGAACTTCCAATAGCGCTGTTGTAGTTAGTCGAACTTGCGGCGTCAGGCGTGTAGCTGACGGTCAGATTATCCGTGCCCACTGACAGCGATCCCGCTGGAATGTTGATCGATGCGCCACCGCCGCTCAACGAAGTGGCCGCAGAGGTGTAGCCTCCGCTAGTCAAAACAACCGATCCAGTCGGCGCGGGGCTGCCGCTCAAGGCTACCGTAACCGTCACGGCCTGCTCGGTGGTGACGCTCGATGGGGTAGGCGTGACCGTCACTGTGGGTGTCGTCTTCGCCGGAGCAGTCACCACGACGGATGCGCTCCCGGTGGCGCTGTTGTAGGTGGATGCACTTGCGGCGTCAGGCGTATAGCTGACAGTCAGATTATCCGTGCCCACCGACAAAGTTCCCGCCGGAATGTTGATCGATGCGCCGCCGCTGCTCAACGAAGTGGCCGCAGAGGTGTAGCCTCCGCTAGTCAAAACAACCGATCCAGTCGGCGCGGGGCTGCCGCTCAAGGCTACCGTAACCGTCACGGCCTGCTCGGTGGTGACGCTCGATGGGGTAGGCGTGACCGTCACTGTGGGTGTCGTCTTCGCCGGAGCAGTCACCGCGACGGATGCACTCCCGGTGGCGCTGTTGTAGGTGGATGCACTTGCGGCGTCAGGCGTATAGCTGACAGTCAGATTATCCGTGCCCACCGACAAAGTTCCCGCCGGAATGTTGATCGATGCGCCGCCGCTGCTCAACGAAGTGGCCGCAGAGGTGTAGCCTCCGCTAGTCAAAACAACCGATCCAGTCGGCGCGGGGCTGCCGCTCAAGGCTACCGTAACCGTCACGGCCTGCTCGGTGGTGACGCTCGATGGGGTAGGCGTGACCGTCACTGTGGGTGTCGTCTTCGCCGGAGCAGTCACCGCGACGGATGCACTCCCGGTGGCGCTGTTGTAGGTGGATGCACTTGCGGCGTCAGGCGTATAGCTGACAGTCAGATTATCCGTGCCCACCGACAAAGATCCCGCCGGAATGTTGATCGATGCGCCGCCGCTGCTCAACGAAGTGGCCGCAGATGTGTAGCTGCCGCCAGTCAAAACAACCGATCCAGTCGGCGCGGGGCTGCCGCTCAAGGCTACCGTAACCGTCACGGCCTGCGCGGTGGTGACGCTCGATGGATTGGGCGTAACGGTCACCGTGGGAGTCGTCTTCGCCTGTTGCGTATTCTGTGGCGATCCGCCGCCGCAAGCCGTTGCCCACAAGACCAATGGGGCGCACAACCAAAATGCAAACTGCCGTTTCACGTCTCTCATCTTGCATTCATCATAGGCTTGTTTCCCAACTCTATCCATGGTCAATATTTGTACACAGCGGAATGCGAGCTGTTATGGGACTGCCCGAAACTTGGGAATAGTGAACCCAGCCCCCATGACCAGGCACAAAATCAAAATATGATCTTCCTTCCAATAAAAGAGTGGCGAAGCTTTGCACCCCGCCACACTTTTCCAAGGGAAATCTTCAACTCTTAATGCCCGGCAACTTCCACAATCGCGCTATCCGGCCCGCTCCAGGCAATCGCGCCCTCGTGAGTCAGCTTCTGCTGCGAATCGTTCCAATGTAATTTGGTCACCGCTCCCGCGCCCTTTTCGTAGTCATAGCTCGTGCCGTCATCCGTGAAGAGCGTAAAGCTGGCATCCGCGCCCGGATAGATGCGAACCTTTTCAATCGCCTGCACCTGGTGCGTGTTCTCCACCGCAGCGCCCAGCGGCAGAATTGAACCCGCCCGCACAAAAAGCGGAAGCGTATCAATCGGCGCGGCCACGGTGATCGTTTGCCCGCCCTTCACCCGCTCGTTGGTCCAGTAGTTGTACCAATCCGCGCCCGCCGGCAGATAGACCTCGCGGCTGGTCGCGCCCTGCTCGGTTACCGGCGCCACCAAGAACGCAGGCCCAAACATATACTCATCCCGCAGGTCAGTCACCTTCGGATCATTCGGGAAGTCCAGCGGCAGCGCCCGCATGAAAGGCGCGCCGTTCAGCCACGTCTGATAGCCCAGCGAATAAATGTACGGCATCAGCGTATAGCGCAGCTTCAGATACTTCTCAAGAATCGGCTCCGCCTCTTTGCCATAGGACCAGACCTCGTTCGTATTCCGGCTCCCATGCGTGCGGAAGATCGGCAAGAAGCTCGCGTATTGGAACCAGCGTGTATATAGCTCAGGAAAATCGTCGTAGCCGCGCACGTTATCGCGCGCATCCGACGGGTCAAGCAGCGGCTTATGCGCCGGATGATGCTCGCTCGGCAGATACTGCCAGCCGCCCGTATCATTCGACCAGTACGCCAGCCCCGACGCCGCCACATCCAGCCCGGTAGGAATCTGCCGCTTGTATGCGTCCCAAGTGCCCGTGATATCCGACGACCAGACGACCGTCCCATTGCTCTGCTCGCCCAGGTAACCATCGCGGCTTAGGATCGCCGCGCGCCGCCCCGGCTCATCCTTGCGGAAGCCGTCATACAGCGCCTTGGTATGGAAGTACGGATAGACGTTGAAGTACTCCGTCCCCGGCCCGATCTTGTAGTACGCGCCATTCGGCGGCAGGTCAGGCTCCGTCTCGTCAGCCCAAAGCGAGTCAAAACCCTGGCTGATAATATCCTCTCGGATCGTCTTCCAGTACCACGCGGCGGCCTCCGGATTGGTCGTATCAATATCCGAACCAGCGCGATCATACGGCAGCCCGTCAATCGGCTTACCGTCGGCATACGAGATCAGCCAGCCTTTCTTCAGCACTTCGTCGTAATAGCGGTCCGCCGCCAAGAAACGCGGCCAAACGCTGATCATCGTCTCAAAGCCCATCTCATGCAGCTTCTTGTTCATCCCCGCCGGATCAGGCCAGTACTTCGGATCAAAGTCAAACTGCCCCATCTTGGTGTAATAGAACCAATCCACCACCAGCACATCCGCCGGAAGATGGCGGTCGCGATAGCCCTGCGCCACATCCAGCAGCTCTTTTTGGCTGCTGTACCGCTGTTTGCACTGGATGTATCCATACGCCGATTTGGGCAGCAGGTGCGTCGGCCCGGTCAGCAGCTTGTAGCCAGCGAAGATTTCGTCCGCCGTCGCCCCGGCTATCACAAAGAACGAAACCCGGTCGCCCACCTGCGAGGTCCACTTGGTCTGCTCATTGAAGCCCGGTTCAATCGTGGTCTTCGACGGATTGTCCCACAGCAGCCCATAGCCTTTATTGGTCAGCAGAAAAGGCACGCAAAAGCTCTGCCCTGCCGGCGCGTTGTAGTCCGCCCAGCAGTGGACCACGTGTCCGCGATGGTCCAGGAAGCCCTCCTGGTTCTGCCCCAGCCCGTAATAATGCTCATCCTCCGGCGAGGCAAAGCTAGCTCCCACGGTGTAGAACTCATCATCGGTCGGGCGCCGGTCGGCCAGCACTTCCACGGTTCCATCCTTCTGATTGGGAATTACCTGTGTCCAGCCGGTCATCTCCAGCAGCTTCTTGCCGTCGGGCGTAGTGATGGTGATATGCGCCCCCGGGGTCGAGTTGGGGAAGAAGCTCGTGCTGTCGTCCCACGGCGCATGCTGCGGCCGTTCCACCGTGGCCACCATGCGATCCGAAGAATAAATATCGGCCAGTTTGGTCTGGCTCGCGCTCCAGCCCGCGGCGGCAGGAGTGCCCGTCACGCCATATCCCGGCCCGGCCAGCGCCTTGTCCCGCTTGATGCTCAACGTCACACGCAGGATATTCGGCGCATACGGCTCCAAAACAACCGTGGCTTTTCCCCGCTCCAGGACAACTTTGCCTTCTTGCGCGTTCAGAACCATGCCGCCCAACACCATCGCTGCCACAAAAAGAAAAACGCTGCTTTGCCGTCTCATCAAATTCATCTCAAACTCCCTCATAAAGCATACTCACGCCGCCACACAACCACCAACAAAATTGCTATCATTATCGCTTTTACCAATTAAACCCAGCGCAATTATTCATTTCGAGGCAAGCCGCAGACAATTGCTTCCTACCGCGCATCATCGATCTTCGGAGGGCTTGGATGCGATAAATCGATCATAATTTCGGAATCTCGCGGAATTTGGAACATACGGGCATCCAGAACGCCCGACTTCCCAACCGTATACAACATAAATCTGCCACCTGGATTATCCCCGACAAAGCTAAACGATCCACTTCCGTTGCCCGTATCTGATACGACGCTGTTAATTGTGTAGGGAAAGTAAACCCCCGACATGATCATGAAAATCGGCCTCTCATTCGATGGGATATTCTTGAGCCCACCGCGGATAACATTTATCGGATCAGTAATATCAGCGTCTCCATTGAAACCCCCGGAGTCCGAAAATACCCATACATCCGGCTGAAAAACGTCCACTTCCCGCTTGACGTCGCCCAGCCCCAGGAGAAACTCTAAATCGTAATTACCGTAAGGTATCTGATCCGCGACACCTTGTTTAAACTGGTCTGAGATATCCGTATCGTCCAGTTCATTTTGAAACTTAGTAACTTTAAGCGTTGCTGTGGATTCAGCTTCTACAGAAGTGAGCCCTCCGAGCAAAGGAAAGATATGCACGCGCGCAAACTCGCGAGGAACTTCTACACTCTCATCTCGCTGGCAAACGTCAATTAAGCGCCCGAATGAAACCGAACTTGACTTTGATCGCAATTTGATCCGGTATCTTCCGAACGGAACATGGGCTGCGTAATAGGCGGGATTGTCAATATGGACCTTTTTATTGCGACCAAACAGTTGGGATCGATCGACATTAGATCGCATATCCATGAACTCCTCCACAATGTAGGAATCCCGGTCAGATAAGCTCTTCGACCTGTCAATGGGCACAATCGTCAGATTGCTTTTCTTGCCGTTGGTCCCAGCCGTACATTGCGACCAGCAGCATGTTGCCAATACCAAAATAGCCGCAGCGACCGCTATCAACCTGATTGCCTTCATCACGTCCCCTAAAGCAAGGTGCCCCAGGTCCGAATCTTCGGACCTGGGATACGACAAACCCTGGAATAACCTGCCCTAATTCCGAATCCCCGCCAGAAGCCCCTCAATCTCCGCCCGCTCGGCTCCCGTCAATCCTACCAGCGGCGCACGCCCCCGCCCTCCATAGTACCCATTGAAGTCGCATGCGTACTTGACCCCATGAATCCCCAACTGCCCCACAATACGGTGGCTCGCGGACGCGATGCGCAACTGCTTCTCCTCGGCCAGCTTGTGGTCGCGATCCTTCCACGCCAGATAAACCTCCTGGCATGCCTGCGGCGCGCAGGAGGCAAAGGCCAGAATCCCCCCGGCCGCGCCCGCCTCCAGCGACTCCAGCAGCGTGGCCGTCGAGCCGCCCAGCACCGCAAAGCCCACCTCCTTGGTCCTCGTCTTGGTCGGTGACTGAGGAGTATCCCCTGAGTGCCCCATCCTTCGCGTACTTTGCGAAGGGTGGGAATCAATTCCGCTAGGCTGAATAACCCCTCCAATCGAAACCAGCGCCTCTTCGCTCCCCGCCTGTGCCGCCAGCATACGCCCCGTCACCGCCTCAAAGACCGGCGTCACCGTCACCGTCCGCCGCGGCGCGCCCTTCACGCCCTCCACCAGCGCCCGAATCCGCTCCACGCTCCCAGTCGAATCCTTGATCCCGATAATATTCGGATGCAGCGCAAGCTCGGCCACCAGTTCCACAGGAATGTTGTATGGAGCAAACTGCGGAATGTTGTAGATCAAAATCGGCAGAGGCGACCGGTCGGCCACTGAGCGAAAATAATGCAACACCGCCGCCGCCGTCATCTGATTGGCAAAGTACGTCGGCGTACGCACCAGCACCGCGTCGTAGCGGAACTTCGCCGCAGCCTCGGCCAGTTCGACTGTCCCCTTCACGCTCTCCCGCGCCACCCCGGCAATCAGCACCTTCTCCGGCGATGCGGCCTCGGCGGCCACGCGCAGCACCTCGCGGCTCTCCCCGTCGTCCAACATCACCGCCTCGCCGGTCGAACCCAGTAGCAGCAGCCCGCTCAGCAGCGTGCGCGAATAATGAGCCATATTGGCTTCGAGCTTGCGATAATACACTCGCTCATCCGGATAAAATGGCGTAGGAACAGCGGCAAAGATGCCTTCAATCAACATGGCTCTATTGTAGAACCACACTGGCGTTGCCGACCCTAAGGAAATGAAAATGTATCGCGAACGTCATCGTTCGCGCCTGCCTGGGAATAAGTATCAAATTCTTTCAAACTAAGCCCTGCCGCAGGTGGCCGCGTGCAAATGTTGCAGCGCGTATACCGTCGTCTGACGCCGCTGCATTGCACTGATGCCTTCGACGGCAGCCTGCGCGGCGGCCAGCGTAGTAATCGTCGGAATCCGGGCCACCACGGCCGCACGCCGGATCGCCTTCTCATCAAAGAAGGTATCCTGCCCGCGCGGCGTATTGATGATGAGTTGAATGCGATCGCCCTTGATCAGGTCCACGATATTAGGCCGGCCCTCCTTCACCTTGAAGACCCGCTCCACGGTAAGGCCAGCCTTCTCCAGAACATTTGCCGTACCCTCGGTGGCCACAATCTTGAAGCCCAGATCAACATAAAGCCGAACCAGATCGGCGGCTGCATCCTTGTCGTGATCGTTCACGCTGAAGAAGACCGTTCCTCGGGTCGGCAGCACCTGGCCCGCCGAAAGCTGTGCCTTGGCAAAGGCCTCGCCAAAGGTTGCGGCGACGCCCATCACTTCACCCGTCGATCGCATCTCTGGACCCAGAACCGTATCCACCCCGGAAAACTTGCTCCACGGAAAGACCGGCGATTTCACATAAGAATGCGTGCCAGTCTCCAAGTCTTTTCCACCGGCTAACTGCGCTGGCAATAACTCGCTCAGCTTCTGCCCAGTCATCAGCCGCGCGGCGATCTTGGCCAGCGGAATGCCCGTTGCCTTCGAGACATAAGGCACCGTCCGCGAGGCGCGCGGATTCACCTCAATCACGTAGACATGATCGTCACCGTTGCAATCGCGCTGAATGGCAAATTGCAGATTGACGAGGCCGACAACCTTCAGTGCCAGAGCCAGCTTGCGCGTATAAGTTCGCAATGTTTCGAGCGTGCTCTCGCGAATGCTCACCGCAGGCAGCACGCACGACGAATCGCCGCTATGAATGCCGGCCTCTTCAATGTGCTGCATGATTCCAGCGATAATCACATCCCTGGAATCGCACAGTGCGTCTACATCAACCTCAACAGCGTTCTCCAGGAAGTGATCCACCAGCACCGGGCGCTCCTGCGAATACTCGACCGCCTCGCGCATATATCGAGTTACTTCGTCGCCGTCATAACAGATCACCATCGCTCGCCCGCCCAGTACATAACTCGGCCGTACCAGCACCGGGTAACCAATGCGCTCGCCTACCGCCAGAGCCTCTTCCACGCTGGTCGCCGTGCCGCCCGCCGGCTGCGGAATTTGTAACTCGTCGAGCAGCTTGCCGAAACGCTTGCGGTCCTCGGCTAAGTCAATCGACTCCGGCGAAGTGCCTATGATAGGCACTCCGGCAGCCAGCAAGCGCTTGGCAAGATTCAGCGGAGTCTGCCCGCCGAATTGAACAATCATGCCAATCTGCGCGCCTGTTTGCGCTTCGTGGTTATAGATCGCCAGCACATCTTCCAGCACCAGCGGTTCAAAATAAAGGCGGTCGCTGGTGTCGTAATCCGTCGAGACCGTCTCCGGATTGCAATTCACCATGATCGTCTCAAAGCCGTCTTCGCGCAGCGCAAAGGCAGCATGGCAGCAGCAGTAATCAAACTCGATGCCCTGCCCGATGCGATTCGGACCGCTGCCAAGAATGATAACTTTCTTGGTCTGCGTCGGTGGTGCTTCGTCCTCTTCATCATAAGTCGAATATAAGTAGGGAGTCATTGACTCGAACTCCGCCGCGCAGGTATCCACTAACTTAAATACCGGCTTGATTCCTTTTCTTGCACGCAGCTCGCGCACTACCTGCGTGCCCGCGTGGCCTTCCAGCTTCCACTCCGTGGCGATGCGTTCATCGCTCAGGCCGAGGCGTTTAAGTTGCCGCAGTTGCTCCGTGCCGATCGTCTCCGGCGTCGTCTCGCTGATCGCCATCTGCGCCAGCACGACCTCGCGCAACTGATGCAGGAACCACGGGTCCATCGTTGTAAGCCGCGCCACTTCGCGCACGCTCATGCCGCGCTCGAAGGCGTAGCGAATATAACCCAGCCGCTCCGGCCGCGGAGTTACCAGCATCTGCGTCAGCCGCCTCGGCTCCAGTATCTCCGCGCCGGTCTTCTTGCCGGTCTCGAGTGCGCGCCAAGCCTTCATCAGCGATTCCTTGAAGGTGCGTCCGATGCACATCACTTCGCCCACCGACTTCATCTGCGGGCCAAGTGTCTCATCGGAGCCGGGAAACTTTTCAAACTGCCACTTGGGAATCTTGGTAACTACATAATCAATCGTCGGTTCAAAACAGGCCGGCGTCTTGCGCGTAATATCGTTCGGAATTTCGTCGAGCGTATAACCAACGGCTAACTTGGCGGCTATCTTGGCAATCGGAAATCCAGTCGCCTTCGAGGCCAGCGCCGAAGAGCGCGAAACACGCGGATTCATCTCGATCACCGTCATCCGCCCGTCAAGAGGATTCACCGCGAACTGCACATTTGATCCGCCCGTCTCGACGCCAATCTCGCGCATCACGGCGATGGCCGCATCACGCATCTTTTGATACTCGCGGTCAGTAAGCGTCTGCGCCGGAGCTACAGTGATCGAGTCGCCGGTATGCACGCCCATCGGATCGAAATTCTCAATCGAACAAATGATAATGACGTTATCCGCCAAGTCGCGCATAACTTCAAGTTCGTACTCTTTCCAGCCCAGTACGCTCTCTTCAATCAAACACTCATGTACTGGCGAAAGGTCAAGTCCGCGGGCGAGAATCTCCATCAACTCTTCGCGGTTATACGCAATGCCTCCGCCTGATCCGCCCAAAGTAAAGCTGGGACGAATCAGTACTGGAAAACCTAACTTCGAGGCAAACTCCAGGCCGTCGCGCAGATTATTGACGAGTGCCGACTTGGAAACATCCAGGCCAATCTTCAGCATGGCGTCCTTGAAGAGCAAACGGTCTTCGGCCTTCTTGATGGCCTCAAGTTTCGCGCCGATCAACTCTACGTTGTACTTGTCGAGAATCCCCGCGTCTGCCAGATCAACGGCGAGATTGAGAGCCGTCTGCCCGCCAACCGTCGGCAGCAAAGCAAACTTGCCGGAGCCAGCGCCCAGCATCTCTGATTCGATGCGAATAATCTCCTCGACATACTCGCGCGTCAACGGCTCAACGTAAGTGCGGTCGGCAAGGTCTGGATCGGTCATGATGGTGGCCGGGTTGGAGTTCACCAACACCACCTCATAGCCCTCCTGCTTGAGAGCCTTGCAGGCCTGCGTCCCGGAGTAATCAAACTCCGCCGACTGCCCAATCACAATCGGCCCCGAGCCGATCACCAGTATCTTCTGAATGTCATTTCTGCGTGGCATTCCACTTCTCCGCGTTCTTTTTCAAAAGGTTGCTAAACCATTTAGCATTCACATCTCTACCACTATTCATTATGTGAATTCCCAATGCTTCAGAATCTAGCACCGCTAGATTTTCGATTGCTTTTCGCTGAAACGGACTTGATAGATTCTCCGTCGAAATCAAAGCTTGATTGAAAGAGAACTCATCGAAGTCAATCAATTGCAACTCGACAAGCGTTCCATCCATTTCAGAATTTTGAATCTTAGACGCTACACGAACTTCTGCATCAGTCTGTAATTCTTTACATGCTCGTTCCAGATCCTCAGGGGTTGAATCCTTGGTTGATATTGATTTGCGCAGCCGCGAAAGTGTACGAATATATTCGTTGCATCGACGCTCAAACTTCTCGCTTTCTCCGATATAACACCATGGTTTTTCACCTTTAGTACAGAAGTAGAAACGATACACACGAACTCCCCGAATCTTCCCGCAAAGAGTTCTGTATACAGCCTTATTTCTTCCATTTCCTAGCTGGAAGGGCCAATCTGCACTATTGGAGGCGGTGATTGTTTTCCATCGAAAAGGGATATTAAATCTCTTAGGGAATATGACGTTCATCTTTTTCCTCCCCTCAGGGGCTAAAGCCCCAATTCCAAGGCCATTTTTATCGGACGGGCTGAAGCCCGTCCCCTTCATGGCTTTCCCAACAAAGATATTAGGAGCTATAAATTGGGCTTCAGGTTGAAGGGTACGGGCTTCAGCCCGTACATTCAAATCACCCATTGAGCCGGGCTTTAGCCCCCGAGGGAATTCTTTATCAGGGAATCCAATGAATTCATAGAGAGCAATATCCTCAACCAATCTGGCTTCGATGGGGTTGTAGCGAATGTATTCAAGATGCCTCTTCCAATCCTCTTCATCCCGGATGCGGTGATCGGTAAAACCCGGCTGCCAAATCTCTCCATGGCACTGCAATTCTTTTTTAGCGCGAAAAGAAAATCCACCTTTGATAAGCTGCATCGATTTTTCAATCGACTCGATTGGAGTAATGAGCAGATGCAAATGATCGGGCATGACGACATAGGCGTGCAGTTTGTAGCCGGTTCCGTCATAGTGTTTCAAAGTGGAAACCATCAGCCGTGCTGTACGCTCAACCTGGAAAAGAGACCGGCGGCCTGCCGTTTGCGTCGAGACGAAGTAGGCGCTGTCGTTACTCCGAATTGTCTCTCGCGTGGGACGCATCCAATTTCCTCGGGGGCTAAAGCCCTGGTTATTATTGCAAATTTGATGTACGGGCTGAAGCCCGTACCCTTCAACCTGAAGCCCGTACCCTTCAACCGAAGCCCTGACCCATTCCACCCAGCTTCTATTCGCTTCCTTGCGGCACGACTAAAGTCGTGCCCTTTCAAAGCACTTCAGTGCAAAAGTGCTTCAGGAAGTTTGAGGTCCTTCCAGATTCGAACTTTTGGAGTCCAATTCAAACCATTCCTTGTTTTTTGATCCATCTTCGGTTCCGCAATTGGCTTGTTGGAAAAGTCTTCAAATCTTTTGAATGTTCTCTCGTATTTCCCGTCTGCTGAAACTTTCAAGTGTTGCTCATAGCCCCAACCCGGCGTTTCTTTTCCGTCAGCAGAAACATCTGGAAGCATCCAGTCTGAAAACTCCATTTGAGTAATCTTGCTTTGTGAAATGCAGTAGAGTGTCCGGTTTTCATTCTGGACATCTAGTTGCATTTCCCATATTTCAACCAAAACCCGATCTTCAATATGCCAAACTTCTGCAGTAACAAAGAAATCCGATTCGATCCCATGAATGCCTTTAGCCAAATCATCGACGAGAATCCAATCATTTTCAGGAAGATCAGCAAACCGCGGCGATACTGCATTGACATCGACACCGCATTCATTGGCAAAGCGCACAAGCGAAATCTCCGGTTTCTTAGCCTTGAGAGCAGACAGATACCGACTGAAAGGATCGTCCTGATTGGAGGCGTAATCAGTCTGTACCGGAACACTATCTTGCTTGCTGGTATTCCGGGCAGGAATTGGAGATGAATGAGACGGGTGCTTGCAAGAAATAAGAATCCCCAGCCCCGCCAAAACAATCAGGACTGAGAGGAGCCTCTTCATCCCTTCCACTCCTCCATCATCCGCCGGAAGTCGCGGAAGAGGTAATTCGAGTCGTGCGGGCCGGGGGCGGCTTCGGGGTGGTACTGCACGCTGAAGAGCGGCAGCGTGCGGTGGCGCAGGCCTTCGAGTGTCTGGTCGTTCAGGTCCACGTGCGTCAGTTCAACTTCATTCGCGTTAATCGAATCAGGATCGACGGCGAAGTTGTGATTGTGCGCCGTGATCTCCACCTTGCCGGTTAGTTTGTTCTGCACCGGATGATTGCCGCCGTGATGGCCGAATTTGAGCTTGTAAGTCTTGCCGCCCAGAGCAATGCCGGTGAGTTGATGGCCGAGGCAAATCCCAAATACCGGCACGCGGCCCAGGAATTTGCGAATCGCACGCACCGCGTAATCGACCGGCTCAGGATCGCCAGGACCGTTCGACAGAAAGACGCCGTCGGGCTTCAGAGCGAAGACATCCTCGGCGCTCGTCTCGGCGGGAACCACCGTCACGCGGCAGCCCTCGCGCACCAGCATCCGCAGAATGTTCTGCTTGATGCCGAAGTCATAAGCGACGACGTGCAGATGCTCTTTGGCGCTCTCTTGCGGCAGGAAGCTCGTCGCCAGCAGCGGATCGCCCGACTGGTTGCGGCTATCTGTCGCGTCGAAGGTATAAACCGACTTGGTGGAAACCACTCGCGCCAGATCCGTCCCGTCCATCTTGCGGATCGATCGCGCCTTGGCCACCAGCATGTCCGTGTCCGTCTCGACCGTCGAAATCACGCCGCGCATCACGCCGTGCGTCCGCAGATGGCGCACCAGCGCGCGGGTGTCGATCTCCGCCAGCACCGGAACCGCATAGCGTTCCATGTACTCGTCGGTGACCTGCTCCGAGCGCCAATTCGAGCTGATGGGCGAAAACTCGCGCACGATCAGGCCCTCGATATAGGGCTTGGCCGACTCGTTATCCGCCCTGCATGTGCCGTAGTTGCCGATCTGTGGGTTGGTGAGAACAACGATTTGTCCGGCATAGGAGGGATCAGTGGCAATCTCCTGGTAACCGGTAAGGGAAGTGTTGAAAACAACCTCTCCCAGACATTCGCCTGGGTGGCCGTAGCCAAGGCCGCGGAAGATACGCCCGTCTTCGAGCGCGAGAATCGATTGCATTGCCTCTCCGAGGAGTGGATTCTATTGATTTTACCAGTTGGGAGCGATTCGTGCCGGTGGATATCCGGGCATTAACTCCGAGTGCTGCCGGACGATTACCGGACTACACCCGCATCCCGCGCCGGCCAGTAGACGAAAACCGCCTTGCCGTAGATCAGCGACCGCTCGACGGGGCCGAATTCCCGGCTGTCCGAAGAGATCGACCGGTGGTCGCCCATCATGAAAAACGTACCTTCCGGAACCACAATCTCCGCATAAGAGCGGCTGTCCCTGAACTCTTCTGGAACGTAATTCTCCTTGAGCGCCACGCCATTGACCAAGACCGTGCCTTGAACGATGCGCAGCCGGTCTCCCGGCAGGGCGATCACCCGCTTGATGTAGCTCTTCTCCGGGTCGCGCGGATAATGAAAGACCACCACATCGCCGCGCTCGATGGAGGTGAAGTGGTAGACGAACTTGTTGATGAAGAGGCGGTCCTGATCCTCCAGCCGGGGCAGCATGCTGGTGCCCTCCACGCGCACCGGCTGATAAAGAAAGGTGATGATCAGCACCGAGGCAGCCGCGGAGACCAACAGATCCCGCACCCACAGTCCGAGGCTGCTGGACTTCGGTGGCGGCGCGGCTGGCGGAATTGGCGCCAATGGAGTCGGTTTGCTCTCGGTGCAAGCGGTTCTTCGGATTGCGGGAAGTCGGGGGAATTCGGCTCCATTGTCTCCTGCTCTTGTAGAATCAGTATCTTGCAACTCTTTGATGGAATTCGGTCAGAAACGATCTAAATCGTTCGCCTCTTTTGAGTGTAATCGGTCGTCCCGGGTCGAATTAAGCTCGGGCACAAGCCCATCCGACTCTGGTAATAGAGACGAAATTGCTCGGCTAACAGTAGCAGGCTACCCCGAAGCCCTCCCACCGCGATACTCTAAAAGCCAACGTGACCCTAGAATATGAACAACCCGCCTCTCGCCTGCTTCCCCCTTTCCGGAAAAAGCAGTCCGCCGAACTGACGCCCTTTATGCGCCAATGGACGGCGGCCAAGCGCGAGAATCCCGACGCTCTGCTCTTCTTCCGCATGGGCGACTTCTACGAGCTTTTCTATGACGATGCCGTGACGGTCAGCCGTGAGCTGCAACTGACGCTGACGGCGCGCGACCGCGAGCGCTCGCAGCCCATGTGCGGCGTCCCGTATCACGCCGTCGAGAGCTACCTGACGCGCCTGCTGCGCAAGGGCTACCGCATCGCCCTCTGCGATCAGATGGAAGACCCCAAGCTCACCAAGAAGATCGTCCGCCGCGAGGTCACGCGCGTGCTCTCGCCGGGAACCGCTCTGGACGCCAGCCTGGGCCAGGAGCAGAACAATTTTCTGGCGGCGTACTTCGAAGTTGCGAGCGAGGATCGGAACAAGCCTTACGCAATAGATCAGAATCGCTCAAGGAGCGTCATAGCCTCTGCGCAATGCCGCGCAGCCGAGTCTCTGCGCCGTCGCCCTGCTCGACGTTTCCACCGGCGAATTCCGCACCGCCGAGTTCACTGGCCCCCCGCCCGCCAGCAGGCCGTGGATGAAATCCTCAAGGCCGGCTCCAACGAGGTGCTAGCGCCCACGAGCGCTCGAGCTCCCCGCGCAACTTGAACGGGTTCAAGCCCGCACGCGCGTCGAAGACTGGGTCTGGACCCGCGACTTTGCCATCCCGCTGGTCGAGCGCCAACTGAATGTGCGCACGCTGGAAGGCTTCGGCCTGGACGAGCATCCCGCTGCCGCAATTGCCGCCGGCGCGCTCCTCCACTATGTGCGCACCACGCAGAAGAACGAAGCGCTGCACATTGACAGCCTGCGATTCGAAGAGCACTCGACGGCTCTCGAACTCGATCAAGTCACGGTGCGCAACCTCGAACTTGTCGAGCCGCTCTTTGCCGGTCAAGACAGCCGCGCCACGCTCTTTCACGCGCTCGACGCCTGCCAGACTCCGATGGGCAAGCGCCTGCTGCGCGCAACGATTTTGCGTCCGCTGGTGGATGCCGCGGCACTTGAAGCGCGCTATGAAGCCGTCGGCGAAGCGCACGGCGACCTGGTCAAGCGCGAAGAGATTCGCCGCGCATTTTCCGGGCCTTCTGGATTTGGAGCGATTGCTTGCGCGGCTTTCGCTAGACTCCGCCGGACCGCGCGATCTGCGCGCGCTGGCCGCAAGCCTGAGCCGTTTGCCGGGCTTGAAGAAGGCGCTCGTCGCGATGCAAACGGCGCGCTGGCGTGAGCTGGCCGAGCGGCTGGACACGCTCGAAGACGTCACCACGCGCATTCAATCCACGCTCGTCGAAGAGCCTCCGCTCACGCTCGTCGATGGCGGCGCAATCGCCTCCGGCGTCGACGCGGAGCTGGACGAACTGAAGACGATCTCGACCACCGGCCGCCAGCAGATCGCCGCCATCGAAGAGCGCGAGCGCGCACGCACTGGCATCAATTCGCTGAAGGTGCGCTATAACTCGGTCTTCGGCTATTACATTGAAATCACCAAGGCCAACATGGCTCTGGCGCCCGCCGATTATGAGCGCAAGCAAACGCTCGTCAATGCCGAGCGCTTCACCACGCCGGAGCTGAAAGAGTACGAGCGCAAGATTCTCACCGCGCACGAGCGCTCCATCGAAATCGAAAAGCGCATCTTCGCCGAACTGCGCCGCGCGGTTCTTGAAGCCGCCGGGCGCATCAAGCGCAGCTCGGCCATCGTCGCTGAATCCGACCTGCTCGCCAACTTCGCGCATCTCGCCGCCAGCCGCCGCTATGTGCGTCCGCAGCTCACCGATGAGCCGCTGATCGAAGCCGTCGCCGCGCGCCATCCGGTCATCGAGCAATGGATGGAAGAGACGCGCGAAGGCCGCTTCATTCCCAACGATATTTTTCTCAATGCCGCCAGCGACGGCCCCAGCCTACTGCTCATCACCGGCCCCAACATGGGCGGCAAAAGCACCTATCTGCGCCAGGCGGCGATGCTGGTTCTGCTCGCGCAGATGGGCAGCTTCGTGCCCGCCGAGAGCCTGCGCTTCGGCCTCGTGGACCGCATCTATACGCGCATCGGCGCCAGCGATAACGTCGCGCGCGGCCGCTCCACCTTCATGGTCGAGATGACCGAGACGGCGACGATTCTGAACACCGCGACCAATCGCTCGCTGATCCTGCTCGACGAGATGGGCCGCGGCACGGCCACCTTTGACGGCCTCTCGCTGGCCTGGGCGACGGTCGAATATCTTCACGCCGAGACCGGCGCGCGCACGCTCTTCGCCACGCACTATCATGAACTGACCATGCTCGCCGAAAAGCTGCCGCGCGTGCGCAATCTGCGCGTCGGCGTCAAGGAATCGCCCAGCGGAATTGTATTTCTGCACAACATCGAACCCGGCGCGGCCAGCAAGAGTTATGGCATTGAAGTGGCGCGCCTCGCCGGCCTGCCCGCCGCTGTCATCGAGCGCGCACGCCACGTGCTGCGCCAGCATGAAAAGCAGGAGCGCCAAAGCGTGCAAGTGGAAACGCAGCCGGAGCCATTGCAGATGACCATCTTCACGCCGCTCTCGCAGCGCATCGTGGACCGCATCGAAGCCACCGACGTGAATCAACTCACTCCGCTGCAAGCGTTGAATCTGCTGGAAGAATTGCAACAGGAGTTGAAGGAAAAAGGATGAAAGCAATCTTGCGTCACGCAGCGGGAAGCCTGCTGGTCGTCGGCCTTGGCGGCACGGAGTTGACCGCGCTTGAGCGCGCGTGGCTAAAGCTTGTGCGTCCCGCGGGCGTGATTCTCTTCCGCCGCAACATCGTCGATGTCTAAGCAAACCCGCGCCCTGCTTAATGAAGCAACCGCTCTCTGCGCGCATCACGCTTTCGCTGCGTGGACATGGAAGGCGGAACAGTAGACCGGCTGCGCGATGCGCTCGCACCCATGCCCTCCGCGCAGGCTGTTGCCATTGCCGCGCGGAATTCAGACAACCCCAGCCTCGCCCGCGAACACGGCGAACTCATTGCGCGCGCGGTGAAGGCCTTTGGCTTCAACACAACTTTGGCGCCGGTCCTCGATCTCGCGCTGCCTGAATCTGCCGCCGTGTTGGGCACGCGCGCAGCAGGCACAACAGCGAAAGAAGTGATCGATTACGCGCGCAACTTTCTTGCTGGCCTTGCCGCGCAAAACGTCGTCGGCTGCGGCAAACATTTTCCCGGCCTCGGCGGTGGAACGCTCGATTCGCACGTCGAAACGCCGGCTATTCATCGCGCGATGCGTGATTTGAATCGCGAAGACTTAACGCCTTATCGCGAACTGTGCGAAGAGCTGCCGATGGTGATGGTCAACCACGCGGCCTATCCCAACACGCCTGGCAAAAAGACACCCGCCAGCGCATCGCCTTATTGGATCACTACCGTGCTGCGCAAGCGGATCGGCTATCGCGGCATCATCTTCTCCGACGATCTGGAGATGGGCGGCATTCTAAAATTCATATCCATCGAAGAGGCTGCCATCACCGCCTTTCGCGCGGGAATGAGCATGGTCGAAATCTGCCACACTCCTGAGATGATCCTGCGCGCATATGAAGCATTATTATTCGAAGCGGAACGATCTGCGGCCTTCTCACGATTATTATTGGAACGCGCCAGGCGAACATCTCAACAGCGCGCAATGCTTTGCGCAAGTGGTGTTCCACCTGCACTCCCAACCAAACAATTCGAGGCTCTACGGGCGCGAATCCTACGCTTCGCCGGCTCAGTCAAGGAGGCGCACACCGCATGAGCGCGAAGCCAATGACTGTAGCCGGCATCATGAGCGGCACCTCCGCCGATGGAATCGATGTGGCCATCGTGCGTATTGCTCCAGGAAAATTTCTTCCCAGCGTCAAACTGCTTGCGCATGAAGGCTTCGCTTTTCCCGCATCGCTGCGGCGAGCCATTCTTGCGGCAATGAATGCCCGTGCAACTTCGACTGCCGAGCTGGCGCGGCTCAACTGGCGTCTTGGCTTGGCCTACGCAGAAGCAGTGACTGCAACGCTAGCGCAACACGATGTCAAACTCGATCTGATCGGCTGTCACGGGCAGACGATCTATCATCAGCCGCGCGCGGAGAGCTACGCGGATCGCCGTTTCAACTGCACTTGGCAGTTGGGCGAAGCCGCCGTTACTCGCATCGGCAATCAATGTTCCCGTAGTCTCCAATTTTCGCCCTGCTGACATGCTCGCTGGTGGCCAGGGCGCGCCGCTGGTTCCGCTGCTTGATTACGCTCTCTTTGCCGATGCGAAGCGCGGACGCGTGCTGCAAAACATCGGCGGCATCGCCAACCTCACCGCCATTCCTGCCGGAGCCGCGCAGGAAGCGGTGATCGCCTTCGACACCGGACCCGGCAACATGGTCATCGACTGGCTATCGCAAGAACTCTTCCACAAAAAATTCGACCGCAACGGCAACCTTGCAGCGCAGGGCGTGGTGATTGAGCCTGTGTTGACAAAGGCGCTGCGCAATCCATACTTCAAACAGAAGCCGCCACGCACAACGGGCCGCGAGCAATTTGGCTGTACTTACGCGTCAGAGTTTTTGGCCGAGTGCCGCAAGCATGGCAAGCAACCCGAAGACGCGTTGGCCACGGCAACCGCACTCACTGCTGAGACGATTGCGCGAAGTTACAAAACAACCATCGCAAAATCCATGCGCGGCCACGCAGTGGATTACATCGTCTCCGGCGGCGGCGCGCGCAATGCAACACTGATGGCCATGCTGGTGCAGAGGCTCGCACCGCTGGGCTGCGAACTCGCTGCGAGCGAAGAATTCGGCCTGCCCGCTGAGGCCAAAGAGGCTGCGGCCTTCGCGCTGCTTGCATGGCAGACGTGGCATCATCTGCCGGGGAACCTGCCGCGCGCCACGGGCGCAGCCCGCCCCGCGATACTGGGGCAGGTAACTTATGCGTAATCTTTTTGGAGTTCACTGTGTCTCCGGTCTCAAAATCGAGACCGGGGGCGCCATGGTTTTATTGTTTGTATTTGCAATTCTCACCGGCTGCCGCTCCACTGCGCGTGATCCGCGCACGGTCGTCTTTCTTATTGAGAGCAGCCCCGCGAGCCTTGATCCGCGCTTGGGGACCGACGCACAATCAGAGCACATCGACGAACTGCTCTTTGATGGCTTGGTTGCCCGCGATGCCAGTTTCCACTTCACACCCGCGCTGGCCTCAAGTTGGGAGCAGCCGGACCCGCTCACGCTGGTCTTTCATCTGCGCGATGGCGTGCGCTTTCACGACGGTCGCTTGCTCACTGCCCGCGATGTCGCGTGGACCGTCAACTCCATTCGCTCCGGTGTCGTGCTCACACCCAAAGCCGCATCCTATGCATCAATCGATTCCGTAGCAACTTCCGATACGAGCACTGTTGTCTTTCATCTAAAGCACGCCGATAATTTTCTTCTCACCAATCTTTCCACTGGCGCATTCGGCGTAGTTCCCGAAGGCAGCGGGCGCGAGTTCTGGCGGCATCCCATCGGCACCGGCCCCTTTCGCTTCGTCAGCCAACAGATCGATCAGGACGTGGTGATCGAGCGCAACCCGCTAAGTTGGTCTGTGATTCCCAAGATCGGGCGCGTACGATTCCGCATTGTGCCGGATGCGATCACCGCATCGCTTGAACTGGAAAAAGGTTCGGGCGATGCGGTCGTCAATGCACTGCCGATGGATGCGCTGACCGAGCTTGCCAAACGGCCCAATCTTCTGATCGAAGACGTGCCTGGTACGCAGGTTCAGTACCTCGCCTTCAACCTCCGCGATCCGCTGCTCAAAGATGTGCGCGTGCGCCAGGCGATTGCCTTCGCCATCAACCGCAAGCTGATCATTCAGACTCTGCGGCGCGGCCATGCGCAACTGGCTGAAAGCCTGCTGCCCACAAACCATTGGGCCTGGAACGGCAATGTCGTCCGCTACGATTATGATCCCGCGCGGGCGGGGCATCTGCTGGATGAAGCCGGACTGCCTGCCGGCGCAGACGGCGTGCGCTTTCGTCTGACCATGAAGACCTCTACTGACTTCGACACGCGCTCATTGGCCGCGGTCTTGCAACAGCAACTGGCCGCCGTTGGCATCGCGCTCGATCTGCGCAGCTACGAGTACGCCACATTTTATTCCGATGTGACGCACGGCGCATTTCAGATCTATTCGCTCAAATGGATTGGCGGCAATGAACAGCCGGAGATTTTCAACTATGCTTTCTCCACTGCCCGCTTTACGCCTAAGGGCGCTAATCGCGGCCATTACTCGAATCCACAACTGGACGCGCTTCTCGACGATGCCGCTCAAAGCATAGACGTAAACAGACGCCGCGAAGATTACAAGCAGGCGCAACAAATTCTAGCTCGCGATCTGCCCGCCTTCAACCTGTGGTATTTGGACACGATCGTTGTGCATAACCGGCGATTGACCCACGTCCTTCCCACGCCATCCGGTAGCTTCGCCTTTCTGGAAACAACGGAATTGCAGCCAAATTGAAATGAAATAATCTGCAATGGCCCGGGGATTCGCATGGTTACACAAGCCTGCTTCAACCTTTTGGCGCTCTCACGCGTCTACCGAAATAGAAACAGAAATTACCGCCTCGGGTGCTGAAAGCTTCCAGCCCGACGGGGAGTTAGTCCATGAAGAGCACGATGAAAATCCGCTTATTATCTTCGACTGTGCGTTGGGCTGTGATCTTGGTTCTGCTGACTTGCGCACTAGAGATGCGGGCGCAAGCGCCCAAGCCTTTTCAGGGCACAATCACCGCCATCAATGGCAGCACTCTCTCGGTCAAGTCCGACGCCGACGGCGTTCAGCAGGTCGATGTTCCAGCAACCGCAATTCTGCTGCGCATCGCTCCCGGCGCCAAGGATCTAAGCGCCGCGGAGAAGATCACCTTCAACGATCTGGCAGTGGGCGACCGCGCGCTGGTCAAGCCTGATCCGAATGGAACCGCTTCCACTCTGCTAGCACTGCGCATCATCGCCATCAAGCAATCCGATCTGGCGCAGAAGCAACAGAAGGATCGCGAGGACTGGCAGCGGCGCGGCGTGGGCGGACTGGTGAAGAGTGTTGATCCCGCTACCGGCGTCATTATGGTAGGCAGCGGCGCGGGCGCCACAGCCAAGACAATCACAGTGCGTACCAGCAAGGCGACAATTCTCAAGCGCTACGCTCCGGCTTCGGTCAACTACGACGAAGCACTGCCCGCGCCAATCGATGCAATTCACGCAGGCGATCAGTTGCGCGCACGCGGCGAGAAGAATGCGGATGGAACGGAGATAGCCGCCGAAGAGGTGATCTCCGGCAGCTTCCTCAACATCGCTGGAACCATTACCTCGCTGGATGCGGCTGCTTCCACGCTGACCGTCAAGGATCTGGCCACCAAAAAACAAGTCACCATCCACGTAACCGCCGAATCGCAACTGCGGCGGTTGCCCGATCGCATGGCTGCTTTTCTGGCCATGCGCCTGAAAGGAACCCCGAGCGCATCCAGTGGCGGCGCTTCACCGGCAAATGGCACAGGTCCAGGCGGACAGCACAGCGGCGGGCAAATCGGAGGCCAATGGGGCGGCGCGGGCGGTCAACCCCCCGATCTGCAGCAGATGCTCAGCCGCGCGCCGGCGATTCATCTTGCCGATTTGCAAAAGGGAGAAGCGGTCATGCTGGTGGCCGCCAATGGCGCAACTCAAATTACGGCTATAACTCTGCTTGCCGGTGTCGAGCCGCTGCTGGAGGCACCCGCGGCAAGCCAGGATCTGCTCTCCAACTGGAGCATGAACGGCGGAGCAAACGCGGCGGAAGCGGCTGCTCAATAAACGAAGACAACCATATCAATCAGTGAAAAACGAGGATATCGTGTACTCAAAATTCCATTGCTTCATTCTTCTCTTGATTGCCATGGCATGGGGCGCAGCCGGAGCTGCAGCGCAGGATCAGCCTGCCGCGGCCCCCGCAGTGGCAACACCCGCATCAGTGCCCGCGACTGCGGCTACCTTGCGCGGTCACGTCGCCGACCCAACGGGCGCGTTGATTCCTGGCGCTACCGTAATCGTCACCAATGCAGCCGGAGTTACCGTAGCTACAACCAGTGCGGACGAAGCCGGCGCTTATCAGGTGACTGGCCTTGCTCCCGGCAGTTACATTGTGCTGGCCTCGGTCGCTGGCTTCGCTCCCTTTACTTCACAGCCTCTTCAGCTCGCCGCGGGTCAAGTCATGCATGTCAAAATCACCATGGCCCTGGCCGTCGAGCAGCAGAGCGTGGTGGTAACGGACGAGACGCCCACCGTCAATGTCGAGGCGGGCGGCAACGCCAGCGCCATGGTTCTCAAGGATAAGGATCTGGACGCGCTCTCTGACGATCCCGATGAGCTTTCAAACGAACTCACCGCGCTCGCCGGACCCTCGGCTGGCCCGAACGGCGGCCAGATTTACATCGACGGCTTCAGCGGCGGGCAGCTTCCACCCAAGTCGGCGATTCGCGAGATTCGCATCAATCAGAATCCCTTCTCCGCCGAGTTCGACCACATCGGCTACGGCCGCATCGAGATCCTCACCAAGCCTGGAACCGACAAGCTGCGCGGCCAATTCTTCCTGCAAGGCAACGACAAATCCTTCAACACCGGCAATCCCTTCACGCCGGTGATTCCACCCTATTTCAGCTACCAGTTCAATGGCACTGTGAGTGGCTCGATCTCCAAGACAGCGTCCTTTTTCCTCAGCGCCGAGCAGCGCAATACGGAAATCCCCAACGCATGGTCCATTAACGATGCAATCCTGGACGATGAGGAGGGCGCGAATTCAAGCTGCACGGGAGCTGGCCCATTCTTCTCCTGCTCCAACTATGGAGTCAACCTCTTGAACCGCCGCATCCGCGATAACGCCTCAGCGCGCATCGACTGGCAACTGGGCGCGAAGAACACCTTCACCGCGCGCTATGGCTTCTGGTCGGAGTCAGAGCATGGCGATCTGAACTTTCAATCGCTCTCCAGCTCCTCCACGCATGAGTCCAATACCGATCACACCGTGCAAATGAGCGATGCCTTCGTCATCAACGATCACATCGTCAACGAGAGCCGCTTCCAGTACGAGCGGCAAAACGAAAATCACTACCCCGACTCGACTGCGCTCACCATCAACGTGCAAGGCGACTTCTCTGGCGGCGGTTATAGCGGTCAGCAGAGCCTTGATCACACGACGCGCCTGGAGTTCCAGAACATGACCACCATGAGCCACGGCGCGCACGCCATCAAATTTGGGACGCGGATGCGCGACTCGCGCGACGCCAACCAGACCACTGCCGGATTCAATGGGGCTTTTACTTTTGCGTCGCCGTCAAATTATTTGAATATGGCAAACGGACTTCTCTCCGGTCAATGCCCTTCCACTCAAACAGAAACAATCTTCACTTGTCTCGTCAATCAGGGCTACGGCCCTTCGATCCTCAGCTACGCTACGGATGTTGTACCAGGCAAGAATTCTGTTGTCGCCAATGTCTTCGATATGGCCTGGTATGTGCAGGACGACTGGAAGTTCAATCCTCGGCTCACACTCTCCGGCGGCGTGCGCTGGGAGTCGCAGAACCACATCGCGGATCATGACGACTGGGCGCCGCGCGTGGCGCTGGCGTATGCTTTGGACGCCAACGGCACAGACAAGAAGGCCAAGACCGTGTTGCGCGCCGGTTACGGCTTCTTCTATGACCGCCTGGGAAGCAGCACCACGCTGGGCGTCTACCGTTCCGAGATTCAGAACCAGTTCGTGCTGAACAATCCAACCAGTTGCACACTCTCCAGTACGCCTGATCCAAACAATCCAGACCCAAACCCTCTGGACTCAATCGTCTTGCAATCTTGTGGCACGCCCCCTCCACCGGTGAAGTACGAGATTGATCCGCACTTCCACTCACCCTATAACGAACAGGGCAGCGTCAGCCTGGAACGCCAACTCACCGCCGCAGTGACCTCGACGCTCACCTATATGCACACATTCGGCGTTCATCAGATGACTTCGATCAACGCCAATCAGCTCAACAGCCAAGGTGAGTATCCGCTGAATTCAAATGGTGGATACATCTATCAGACCTTTCCGGAAGATGTCTTCAAGGAAAATCAACTGATCGCCAGTGTGCGCGGCAACCTCACCAAGAATTTTAACCTCATGGGCTTTTACACCCTTTCTTTTGCCAATGGCAACAACAACGGCAACGCCGTGGACGCCTACGATCTGGACAAGAACTATGGCCGCTCCGGTTTCATTACGCGGAACAATCTCTTCATGATGGGTAACTACACCGCGCCCTGGGGAATACGCCTCAACCCCTTCCTGGTTGCGCAATCAGGAAGACCTTACAACATCACATTGCCAACCGATCCGCTGAACGATTTCCTGAATCAGCGGCCCTCTTACGCAACCGACCCTACGGCGTGCACGGCTTCCGGCGACGTGCTGACCTCTTTCGGCTGCTTGAATACAACCCCCGCCAGCGGCGAAGCGCTCATCCCCATCGACCTGGGCAACGGTCCTGCTGCGGTAGCCTTCAACCTGCGCGTCAGCAAGGCCATCGGCCTCGGACCCAAGCTCGTCTCTGCAACCAACAACCAGCCTGACGGCGGCCCGCCTCCAGGCGGACCACCTCCGGGCGGCGGACATGGAGGAGGAGGACGCGGTGGACCGGGCGGAGGTGGTCCTGGTGGTCCCATGGGATTGGGCGGCGGCAACTCGACTGGCCACAAATACTCGCTCACCTTCAGCGCGCAAGCATTGAACCTCTTCAACGACATCGACAAGGGAACGCCGAACGGAACCATTATTCCGACGCCATTGGGGAACGGGCAATACGGACCCGGCAATCAGTTTGGGAAATCAACCAATCTGGCCGGCGGAATCTTCTCGCAAGGCTCAGCCGCAAGACGAATCTTCTTGCAAGCGGTTTTCTCCTTCTGATTTTTGTTGATCCGAGTAGGAAATTCTGTCTGGGTTCCCCATCCATTCGCGCGTTTTTTGCGAATGGATGGGAAACCACGAACCTCAACTCGATTCTTCACCAACTCGTATGCGAATGGTTGGAATGAAGGAAATAAAAAATTGCCGGATTGATCGAGCCACTTCCCACCCAATCCTACCCCAGCAACGAATCCACAAATGCCTCGGGCGAAAACTCCAAAAGATCGCTCATCTGCTCGCCCACGCCAACAAAAAGAACGGGCAGTTTGAGTTCCTGTGCAATGGCCACCGCGATGCCGCCCTTGGCCGTTCCGTCCAGCTTGGTCAGCACGATGCCGGTGACGCCCGCCGCTTGGGTAAACTGCCGTGCCTGGTTCAGCCCGTTCTGGCCGGTCGTTGCATCCATCACCAGCAGCACTTCATGCGGTGCGCCGGGAATCAGCTTCGCCGCTGTCCTGCGCATCTTCTCCAACTCATCCATCAGGCCGGTCTTGGTGTGCAAGCGGCCGGCTGTATCCACAATCAACTCGTTGATCTTGCGTGCTTTGGCCGCCGAGGCCGCGTCATAAAGCACCGCTGCTGGATCGCCGCCCTGGCGAGTCTTGATCATCTCCACGCCGGAGCGCGCCGCCCAAACTTCAAGCTGCTCGATGGCCGCGGCGCGGAAGGTATCCGCTGCGCATAAGAGTACAGAGCGCCCTTGCGCGCGATACCAAGCCGCCAGCTTCCCGCTGGTCGTGGTCTTGCCTGTTCCGTTGACGCCCACCAGAAAAGTAACCTTCGGTCCGTCCTCGGGAAGTGTTGCCGCAATGCGGTTGGCAATCGGCGCTTCTAAAATCGCACACAATTGCACCTTGAGCAGGCTGCGCAACTCGTCCCCGCCTTCGATTGCCTGACGGCGCGCCCGATCTCGCAGCGAGGCCAGGATCGCGGCCGTTGTCTGCACCCCCAGGTCGCTGGTAAGCAGAGCCGATTCAAGATCTTCCAGCGTTGCTTCATCCACCGTCCGGGTCAGCGCGACGATGGTTTCTAGCTTGGATGAAAGCGTCTCGCGGGTGCGCGAAACTGCCTGCTTCATGCGGCTGAAGAAGCTGGACTTCACGCCTTCAACAGAGCCGGATTCAGGAGCCGCCACGTCCTGCCGCGCGGCCTCTTCCAAGGAATTCACTCGTACTTCTTTTTTTCCGCCAAAGAACTTCATCATCTAGGGTTCCAGACTCAAGTTTAGAGCATGGAACCGGTTGATCCAGAGTGATCCGGCTCAAACGGCTCGGCCTCTTCGGCCGGCGAAGGTTCATATTCCTCAGGGGTAAATGACTGGCTTTGAATGGGCGGCTCTTGCGGCACGTTCAAAGCCGTGCCCTGCGTCAAAACCGGCTCGCCGTCGAGTGTTTCCACAACCTGTTTCAGTGCATCCGCAGCCTCCGGCTCACTCACAGCCTCTATGCAGTCGGCTTCACTCTCCACGACGGTTTCATTCGCGGTATCCTCCGCCGAACCCAGCAGCAGATCAACGCGGTACCCGGCAGCTTCGGCCGTAGCCAGCGCCGCATCGATGTTCTGGCTCATCAACCGCGCCGCCGCCCGCTGCTCTTTCAACAAGCCGGGGTCGCTCTCGCCAGCCAACCGCAACAGTGACGGCATCAACAACCACCACAGCAGTTCCTCATATGGTTCGCGCACAAAGTACTCGTGGCCCTCGGCCTCATGAACGCCCGTCAGCCAGCGCAGATCCGGATCAAGCCATAAAGCCGACGACAGCGCCACCCGCTCGCCCTCCACCGGAGTAGTTTGTTCCTCGGCCTCTTGTCCCACGCCCGCCCCGGTCAACAAGACAACCTTGACCCGCGCCGCAACGCGCCAAGCCTCTTCACCCTCAAAGCCCAACGCCTCAAAAGCCCGCGCAAAAGGCTCGCGCAGCCTGAGCCTATCAAAGAGATCCAGCGCCACCGGCTCCGGATTCTCCGCATCGACTGACTCCGCCAGCAGTTCCAGCGCGCACCAGCCCAGCACCGGGCCCCATCTCCGTCGCCGACCACTGCGGACTGGGGCTGGGCAGCATCCGCCGTGCCGCCACAGTCCACGGAGCGGGGAAGAGAGCTTCTGTGGCCGGAATGCGCATCGCCGCCCGCAGCCGCGCGCGGTACGCTGCCCGCAGCAGCCCCGGATTCACCGGCTGCGCCGTCCTTGCTTGTGTCATGTAAGCTCTCTGCGCCGCCCGCAGGAAGCGCTCGCAGCGCGCCCATGCATCCTCAAAGTAGGCCGCGCGCTCCGCCTCGATCTCTGGATTCGCACTCCCCGCCAGTGTGCGCGGATGCTCGGCCAGATCGGCAAAGCCGCGCACCTGACCCGGCTCCAGCAGCAGCAGCAGCGCATCGTGTGCCGGTTGCAGTTCCAGCTTGATCAGCGCGTCTTCCAAACTGGCCACGCCGCGCCCGTTCAACTGATCGCAGAGCCGGTCCCAAGGCTGCTCCGCCGTCGCCGTCAGTTCCCGCCAATCCAGAAAAACATGGCACTGATACGCGTGCAGTTGCAGCGTCAGCCCACACTCAGTGAGATCATGCGCCCGGCGCAGATACTCGAGTCCGGTCAGCGAATCCCGCCACGCCAGAATCTTGCCCGCATCCCCAAATCCCAGCCCCTCGCCGATCTTTCGCTGGCGCAACTGGCTCGTGCTTTTATCCGCGTAGGCCGCCGACCAATCAATCGTTCCCCGCGTCTCGCCGTAGCGGTTGTTGAAGACCACCAGCGCCCGCTCGCCCCCACTGCGGTTTGAGTAAGCAAAGACATTCTCATCCACCTTGCCCGAATCCAGATAAAAATCATAAAGCAAAAAATGATCGCTCTCGGCAAAGATCCGTCTGCGCTTCAGCAGCGGAGCAATCTCCCGCTCATGCCGCTCCACCATCCAATGGTCGGCGTTCTCGTCGTAGCGCGGCCGCTGATACTCCATTCCGTACTTCTCGGTGAAGCCCTCAATCTGCCCATGCCCGAACATCGGCAGCCCCGGCAGCGTGGCCATCATCGCCGCCACGCCGAAACATTTGTCTCCCTTGCCGAACTGATCAATCGCCGTCCGCTCATCCGGATTGCTCATGAAGTTTACATAGCGCTTTAGAATGTCCGGGTCGAACTCAATGGTATTTTTGATCACCGAGCGGTACTTGGCATTGTCCTCATCGCGCATCATCACCATAAAGGCGCTGTTATATACGCGGTGCATGCCTAGCGTGCGCACAAAGTAACCCTCCATCAGCCAGAAGGCCTCGGCCAAAAGCAGAGTTCCCGGCACCTCTGCCGCCACGCGATCCACCACTTCGCGCCAGAACTCCTGCGGCATCGCCCGGTCAAACTCCGCCTGACTCATGCCGTACTCGGCGCGCGATGGTATCGCCCCGCTCGCCCCCGGCCCCGGAAACCACAGCCGATGAAAGTGCCGCTTGGCCAGTGTCATCGCCGCGTCAAAGCGGATCACCGGAAAGAGCCGCGCCACATGCAGGATAGTCTGAATCACCTGCTCGCGCACCGCCGGATTCAGATAATCAAGCTGCGCCGTGTCATTCCACGGAAAGCTGGTTCCGTCGTTGCCATGATAGATATAGCGCGTCTCACCGCTCTGCCGGTCGCGCCTGCGGAAGACCACCGCGGCGTCCGTCTCCTCGTAATAATGGTCGTCAATCTTGATCTCTGCGCGCCCATCCTGTGAGAGATCAGGCCCATTGAAGCTGTACGCCGGATACGGCGACTCCTGCCTGGCGATAAACCAATCCGGATGCTCCACCACCCAGGGCGAATCGATCCCCATGTGATTCGGAACCATGTCACTGGCCAGCCGAATCCCATGATGAAAGGCCCGGTCGCGCAGATTCACATACGCCGCCTCGCCGCCCAGGTCATCGGCAATCGTGTAATCGAAAAGCGAATACGCTGATGCCACCGCGTCCGATTTGCCGCATAGCTGTTTGATCGTCCTCGAAGCCCTGCTCCGCTCCCACACGCCAATCAGCCACAGCGTATTCAGCCCGCGCTCGGCCAGCGTCGCCAACTCTTCGTCGGGAATCTCATCCAGCCGCCGGATTCCGCGCCCATACTGCCGGCTCAACTGCGCCAGCCACACATAGGTGCTCTTGGCAATCATCACCGCCGTCGGCATCCAAGCCATGTCAGGCGAGAACTTCTCGTACTCATGCGCCTGATCGCCAAAGACCGGCACATCGGCCGTGCTCACCACCGAAGGCCACTGCTGCGTTCCGCTTTCGCGCCGCCGCCGCGCTGCTGCTTCAGCCGCCTCCTTGGCCTGCTGCGCTGGCGGATTGAACTGCATCCAGATGGCCAGCTCTTCCTCGTGCAAAATCTCCGCTGCAATCTCCAGATACTTCTCCAGGCTCGTGCCCAGAAGCGGCTTCCACAGCGCGCGAATCAGCTTGAGTTGCTCGCTCAGCGAACCCGGCGCCGACACCGCCGGTGCGCGCAGCAGATCAAGCAGGCTTACCGCGTTGGCTCCGGCCACCGGTATCAGTGGCCGCGTGGCAAAGTACTCCGGAAACTGCCGCGTCACCTGGTGGTAAACCGTCCGCTCGGCCAGCGGCTTCTCCTCAAAAAGCTCTTCAAAAGGCTTGAAAGCCTCATTCCGATTCGCCGTCCACAGCAGCAGAAGCTCTTCCAGCGCCACAGCAGAGTGCGGGACGCCATCGGTCTCGCCAGCCAGCCACTTCCGCGCCGTCTGCTTGCCGCGCATCACCTCCAGCCCCGGGAACTCCTCCACAAAGGTCAGCAGCATCCGCCCCAACTGCTCCTCACCCACCAACCCGGAAAACCACTCCAGCGCCTGCGTAAAGACTGCCGGGTCAAACTGCTCCCGGTAGCGCGCCATCAGCACATGGCTGGCCTCGTCAATCAGTCCCATCGCATAAAGCTGCCCGGCGTGCACCGCCAATTCGGGATGCTGCTCCGCATCGCGCACCGAGTTCATGCGGTAGGCAAACTCGCGGCACGCCGCCACATTGGCAAAGATCACGTTCCCAGAGTACGAAAACAATGACTCCGCGAAGTTGTACCGCTCCCGTGCCTTCCGGGAAATATGGAATTCCATCATAAAAACGAACTCCTAAACTCACTGAACCGATAACGCTGGGTGACCCATCCATTTCACGCACTATGTGAAATGGATGGGAATCCAAGAACCAAACCAACCCATGCAAAACAACTCTAAAAGTTAAAGGTACATCAATCAGGTCAGGCTTGCCGAACCCCTCAATCCAACGCCTTGTGAAAACGCAAGATCGCCGCCGTCAGCAGCAAAACACCCAGCCCCGCCATCGCCGCCATCTGCGGCCAAAGAATATCCATCCCCACACCCTTCAGATACGTTCCGCGCACCACGATCAAAAAATAGCGCAGCGGATTCGCGTAGCTGCACACCTGCATCCACTGCGGCATCGTGCTGATCGGAAAACCGAAGCCGGAAAAGGTAATCGCCGGCATGATGAAAAAGAAAGAGGTCACCATCGCCTGCTGCTGCGTCGCGCTCACCGTCGAAATCAACAGCCCGACTCCCAACATGCAAAGCAAAAACAGAACTGCTCCCAACGCCAATACCAGAACATTGCCCCGGAATGGAACTTGAAACCACAGAGAACCTACCACCGCAATCAGCGTCACATCGAATGCGCCAATCAGAAACGACGGCAGCGTCTTGCCCAGAATGAACTCCACCGGCCGGATCGGCGTCACCATGATCTGCTCCAGCGTCCCAATCTCCCGCTCCCGCACCACCGCGAAAGCGGTCAGCGTAATCACCAGCACCAGCGTCAAGCTGCCGATGATCCCCGGCACAAAAAACCACCGGCTGCGCAACTCCGGGTTGTACCAGGGACGCGGCATCAATTCGACCGATGGCATCACTTCTATCAACTGCGGCGCAATGCGCGCCGTACGATTTCGCTGAATCTCCGCCGCATAGCCCTCTGCAATCTGCGTAATATATCCCGAAGCAATCAGCGCGGTGTTGGAGTTGGTCGCATCCACAATCACCTGCAGCGGCGCGGTCTGCCCATTGCGCAGCTTCCGCGCAAAGCCCGCGTCAATCTCCAGCCCCACCGTCGCATCGCCCCGCTCAATCAAATCGCCCAAATGCCGCGCATCCGCCGATTGCGACTGCACATCAAAGTATTCACTTGATGTAAAGTGAGAAACCAGATCGCGGCTCTCCTGGCTCTGATCCAGATCCAGAACAACAGTCGGTACATGGCGAATCTCATAATTCGCCGCGTAGCCAAAGACCATCATCTGAATGATCGGCGGCCCAATCAGCAGGAAGCGCGTCCGCTTGTCGCGCAACACCTGAATGAACTCTTTGATCAACATCTGTTTCAGCCGCGCAAACATTTTGCTCCCTCGCTCTTGTCGCCATCAATCTGTCAACTTGTGAACTTGTAAACCTGTCAACCAGCCTCACTCCAGCCTCTTGTGGAAGCTGCGCGTAGCCGCAAGCGCCAGCACAAATGTAAAGACAGTCAACGGAATCAGCTCTGCATACAGCATCGATGCGGGCGTCCCTTTCAGAAAAATCTTCTTCAGCACGGATACGTAATACCGCGCCGGAAACACGCGTGTAATCCCTTGCAGCGCCATCGGCATCTGCTCAATCGAAAACAGAAATCCCGACAGCAAAAACGCTGGGAGAAAGGTAATCAGCAGCGCAATCTGGCAGGCGGCAAATTGATTCTTAGCAATCACGGAAATCAAAAAGCCCAGCGAAAGCACCACTACCATGAACAGCGCCGAAGCCGCCATCAGCGTACCCCACGAGCCGCGAAAAGGTACATGAAACCAGTAGATCGCGATCAGCGCACTCAAGCCCGTGTCCAACATGCCCAGCGCAAAATATGGCGTCAGCTTGCCCAGCATGATCTCCATCGCCGTCACTGGCGTCGAGATCAACTGCTCCATCGTGCCGCGCTCCCATTCGCGCGCAATCGTCAGCGAAGTCAGGAATGCGCCAATCACCGACATCACCAGCGCCAGCACGCCCGGAATAATAAACGCGCTGCTCTCCAAATCTTCGTTGTACCAGGTGCGTGTCTCCACGCTGAGCACCGCAGGCTGTATTGCGAACCCACGCTGCCGCAGCCAATTCATCTGCACCTGCGCCGAGTAGCCTTGCACCACACCCTTCGCATACCCCATCAGTACATTTGCCGTGTTGTCGTCCGATGCATCCACCAGCGCCTGCACTTCAGCCGGCCGTCCATCACGCAGGCGCTCGGAAAAATCCCACGGTATCACAAGCCCCATCTTCGCGTGGCCGTCATCCAGCGCTCGCGTCAACTCTGGATAACCGCTCACCACCCGCGCCACATGAAAGTATTCGCTCGCCTGAAAATGTTTCAGCAGATTCTGACTCTGCTGGCTTTCCTCTTGATCCAGCACATAAACCGGCAGTCCCTTCAGATCGAGATTGACGCCATAGCCGAAGAGAATCACCAGAATCGCCGGCATCACAATCACAATCATCAAACTGCGCGCATCGCGCCGTATCTGCACCACCTCTTTGCGCGCAACCGCCAGCATCCGCTTCAGACTTGTACTCATGGCTTGCCCCCCGCATCGCACGCTGTTGTCAGCGAAACAAATACATCTTCCAAACTGGGGCGAATCTCTTCTATGCGGCTCACCGCGACACCACGCTCCGCCAAGTACTTCCTCAGCGCCGGCGCGGCCTGTTCGGCATCCTCTACCACCAGATGCAGCGCATTCCCAAAGACCGCCGCATCCATCACGCCCGGCGCCGTTTGCAGCGCATCCACCGCGGCACCCAGCGGCTCGCACTCCACCAGCAACAGCTCGCCATTCATCGAATCACGCTTGAGTTCAGTGGGCGTTCCCAGCGCAACTATCTTGCCGCGAAAGATCAGCGCCAAACGGTTGCAGTATTCAGCCTCCTCCATGTAGTGCGTCGTCACAAAAATCGTGACACCCACTTCGGCCATCGCGTGAATCAAATCCCAGAACTGACGCCGTGTAATCGGATCGACCCCCGAGGTCGGCTCATCCAAAAAAATCACCGGCGGCTTGTGCAAGACTGCGCAACCCAGCGCCAGCCGCTGCTTCCACCCACCCGGCAGTGTTCCGGTAATAAGATTCTCTTGCCCTTTCAGGTCAGCCATCGTGAGCGCCCACTCAATCCTCTCCTTGAGAACTTTTGCGGGAACACTATAAAGACCCGCGAATAATCGCAGATTTTCGATGACTGTCAAATCGTTATACAAAGAAAATCTCTGCGACATATAACCGAGATTCTGGCGCACGGATTCGGGCTTTTTGCTCACATCAAATCCCGCGACCTCAGCGTATCCTGATGTGGGTTTCAGCAGTCCGCAGAGCATTCGAATCGTTGTAGATTTACCCGCTCCATTCGGCCCCAGAAAGCCGAAGACTTCGCCCTTGCTCACTGCGAGATTGATTTGATCCACGGCGACGAAATCACCGAAGCGCTTCACCAGATTTTCGATGACAACTGATTTCACGATCTCAGCCATGCGCGTCAACTTTCGCGCTCACCGCATCGACAAACAAATCTTCAATCGATGGCGCAACATTCAGAATCGCATCGAAGGAAATATCAGCACGCTTGAGCCGCGTCTCAAATTCAGGAATGCGCCGCGCCGCATCGTCCACTACAATGTGCAATCCATCACCGGTCAACAACAGACTTGATATTCCATCAGCGCCCTGGAGCTCCGCGCGCAGTCGCCGCGGATCAGGCGCTGTGATCGACAGAACTCCCTTGCCCAGCTTGGCTTTCAGATTTGCCGGCGTATCGCAGAAGAGCAGCTTGCCTTGATGCATCAATGCAACACGATGGCAGCGCTCCGCCTCGTCGAGGTACGCTGTCGAAGTGAGAATCGCCACGCCCTCCGCGACTAATTCATATAATATTCGCCAGAAGTCGCGGCGCGAAACAGGATCAACGCCGGTCGTCGGCTCATCCAGCAGAATCACTTTGGGTCGATGAATCAGCGCGCAAACCAGGCCCAGCTTCTGCTTCATTCCGCCGGAGAGCTTGGCCGCCAAACGCTTGCGAAACTCGCTCATTCCCGCCGCTTCCAGCAATTGCGTCGAGCGCTGCTTTCGTTCTTCAGCGCGAACCCCAAACAGGTCCGCATAGAATCGAATATTTTCATCGATCGTCAGGTCTTCATATAACCCGAAACGCTGCGGCATATAACTGAGCGCGTGCTTTGCGCCCTCCGGATTGCGCTCCACATCAAAGCCTGCGATAGTGGCTCTGCCCGCATCCGGCGCCATGATTCCAGCCAGCATGCGTAGCGTCGTCGTCTTCCCCGCGCCGTCCGGACCAACTAGTCCGAAGATCTCTCCGGCGCGCACATCAAAGCTCAGCGCATCGACAGCACGCACGTCAGGAAAGCTCTTCGTCAATCCCTCGCAGGCAATCGCTGACTCGAAGTCAATCGCGGTTTGGATCGCAGTTGTCATTGATTGCTGGTTGTTTTGCTTGCGGCTAAATCAATGCGCGCATCGGCGGGCATTCCCGGCTTCAGTTCATGATTCGGATTGTCGATGTCGATCTTGATTCGATAGACGAGCGTGACACGCTCCTTGAATGTCTGCACACTCTTGGGCGTGAACTCAGCGTCCGACGCGATGAATGAGATGCGCCCATGGTACTGCTTGCCGGGATATGTATCCGTCGTGATGATGGCATCTTGACCCCAATGAATCTTGCCCAAATCCGTCTCAGATATATACGCGCGCAGCCAAATGTGGTCTAGGTCGGAGAGCGTCACCACCGGCGAACCGGGCGCAACCACTTCGCCCAACTCCGCCTGCCGCACCGTCACCACGCCCGCCGATGGAGCGTGCAAAATCGAGTAGCTCAGATTCACTTGCGAAAGCCCAAGGTTCGCGTTGGCTTCATTCAAATTGGCGCGCGCAATACCTATCTCTTCCTTGCGGCTGCCTTCGACGGACTCGTTGTAACGCTGCTGCGCGGCCTTGTAAATCGCCTCTGCCCGCTTCACCGAGGTCGCCGCCTGATCGCGCTCCTGCGCGGTGACCTCATCTCTTGCAAAGAGTTTTTGCGCGCGTTCGTTGTCGAGATTCTTCTGTGCCAGATCGGCCTCCGCATCAAGCATCGTTTGCTGCAAAGCCTTCGTTTCCTGCTCGCGTGTTCCTGCCAGCGTGAGTGCAAGATTCGATTCACGCACGCCCACGGCGGCTTCATCCATGCGAATGCGCTGCTTCAAATCCGCATCGTCTAGCCGCGCCAGCAGCGCGCCCTGCGCCACTTGCTGCCCCTCTTCCACCGGCAATTCAACAATGCGTCCCGGCACCTTGAAGCCCACCAATGCCTCATGCGCTTCGATGTTGCCGGAGAGTGTGAGCAGATTGATGGGCGCAGGCTTCTGCGTAAAGCGCGGATAATAATGCACGCCCGCGGCCACGGCCACAACCAGCAAAATCACGATGGGAATGATTCGCTTCATTGCTTCAAACCTCTATATTTCTTTCCAAACTGTCAGTGATTTCCGTTGAACTCGACAATGTTTTTCTCCGTATCGCCCATCGCCCGCGCCAAAGCAAACTTCGCATCCACATGACTGCTGACGGCAAGGATGGAATTCTCTTCTGCACGCGCCAATTCGTCCTGCGCGGTAATCACTTCAACGTTATTGGCCGTGCCCTCGCGAAAGCGATCCTGCGCCATCTGCAGTTCACGCCGCGCCAGATCTTCTCCTTCACGCGCCACGGTCACCTGTTCGTTTGCAGAGTCCAGATTCAGCAGCGCCTCACGCAGATCCTCTTCAATGCCGCGGCGTAAATCAGCAATCTGATCGTCGATGCGCTTCACGCGGCTGGCCAGCTCCTGCGCCTCACCATTGCGGTCGCGGTCGAAGATCGTGAAATCAATCTGCCCTTGCAGCAACCCTGTGCTCTTCACGCCGCCGATGCTGCGCCCAATCTCGCCGATGTTTCCATTGATGCTCAGCTTGGGCAGCACGCGCGCGCGATTGGCGCTCTGCTGTTCGACCAATCCTTCACGCTGTTTGGCAAGCGAGAGATAATCCGCGCGCTCCAGCAGTGCGGCGGACGCGAGCGTTTCAATCTCCAGTTCCTTCAACGGCTGATAGTTGAGCGGCTCCGCCAGTTCCAGCGGCGTGCCCGGACTCATTCCCATGTTGCGCTCAAGCTCCAGCAGCGACTGCTTGTACTGGTTGCGCGCGATCAACAGCGCCTGCTTGTCATTGGCCAATTGCACCTGCGCGCGCAACACATCCACGCCGGTTGCGCTTCCAGCATCATGCTTGTCATTTGCCAGTTTGTACAACGCACTTGAATCATTCACGCGCGATTGCGCGGCATCCGTGCGCGCGGCAGCCGACTGCGCATTCAGATAGAGCGCGGCAATGGCGCGCACAACCAGATCGCGCGCATCACGCTCATCCATCTTGCCCGCATCGACCGCGAACTCACTGGCTTTCAATTCGCGGCGGCTTTGTAGATCAACGATATTCTGCTGCGCATAGACGCGAAAATCATAGTTGGAAAACGGTCCCACGACTTCAGGCATTCCTGGTAAAGAAATTCCAAAGGCGCGCAGATCGCGGTTCTGCACATTGGCGTAGGTCTGCGCATTCACGCGCGGCAGCAGAGCGGCCGCCTGCCGCCGCGCGCGGGTTCCCTCTCCTTCATCCACACGCGCGCCCGCCGCGAGCACGTTCAAGTTCGCTTGCAGCGCCTTTTGAATTGCGTCTTGCAATGTGAGCTTGTAAGGCGCAGTTGTTTGCGCCATGGGGGTGACGAAAATGGCTATGCAAGTCAGCCAGAGCAGAGCAGCAGTGCGGAGTTCTGATCTCATGGGTCCTGCTTTTTATGGTGGAGGCAGATTGAATATCAGTTCTCGACCTGCCCGTTCATCGCGTAGAGAATTGCCCGCGCCGTCCACTCCTCATCGGTGCGCGAAGAGATCATCAGGTCATAAAGGTGCGGGTTGTTCCAACACTTTCCGTAGTACTGTTGCAGGTATTTTGCGCGTTCTTCATCGACGATGCGGATGCGCTGCTCCGCATGGATGCCTTTGTCCAAGCGGTCGCGCAGGCGTGTCAATCGGTCCAGGTACGGAGCGTAGACAAAGACGTGATAGACGTCGGGCTTGTGCTGTAAAACACATTGTGAGCCTCGGCCCACGATTACACAGTTGCCCTCGGAATAGGCCTCCTCGATGATTTTTCTGGAAATCTTCACCATCTCTTCGGCATCAAAAACCGAATTCTCACCTAATTCAAGGCCGGCGGCCAAGGCGGCCGAGCGCATCGCCTGCTGGTTGATGCGTCGCAACCATGAGTCCACGTGCTCATCATAGTGGCGCACAACCTTTGAATCTACATGCGCCGCATAGGCAATTGCATCAATGATATCGCGGTCCAAAAGCTTCCATCCCAGCCACTCGGCGATGGTCTGCGCTATCCGTCCACCCCCGCTTCCAAACTCCCGGTTCACTGTCAGTACGCGGTATTCCACCTTATCCTCCGCACAACCCTAACAGTTTAAATTACTCCTTTCCGAGCGTTCTTTCCAGTTCCGCTCGAGCTGTGCTCCCTTCGGCTTGCGCCTGGAAGAGTTCGGCCTCCGCCTCGGCCAGTTGGGCCTCCGCCTCCTTCAATGCGGAGGCATTCACTGTCTTTGCTTCCAACTGATTTGCGGTGATCCGCCGCAGCTCCGCCCGTGCCGCAACGCTCTCCCGTGCTGCCTCAAGGCCAATCTCAGCACGGCGCACTTTCCGCACGCTCTTTTCAATCTCAATGCGTGCGCAGTTTTCAGCATGGCGCAGATTCTCCTCAGCCTCTGCCACTTCAGCCTGGCGCTCCCGTACCTGGCCGCTGCGCTTGCCGAATTCAGTCAGTGTCCAGCTCATCTTCAGTCCTATGGCTCCATTGTTTTCACGCAGAAGCGGAACGCCATCCTGGTAAACGTATTGCGCAAAGACTCCTACGTCAGGAATATATTCTGCGCGCGCAGCCGTCAACCCAGCTCGCGCCTTGGCCAGCATCTCGCGCGCAGCAGCTACCTCCGGATTGTGTCGGAGCGCTTCAGCTTCCAGATCGCCGGTGGTCACATCCGTGGTCTCCGGCTCGGGCGCAACCAGTTCAACCTCTGTCTCCAACGGCAATCCGGCCAGATCGTTGAACTCCACCATCATGTCGGAGATTGCGTCCTCCAGATTGCCCAACGCATAACGCGCCTGGCCAATCTGCGCCTGTCCATCCAGCACCTTCAACTCCAGTGCCGCGCCGGCTTCCACCGCATTCCGCGCTTCGGCCAGTTGATCTTCCCCGGCTGCAATTTTCAACTCCGCGGCCTGCCTTTGCCGCTCGGCTGAGAGCAGCTTGTAATAAAGCTCCTTCATCTTGAGCGCAACTTCATCCTCGGCCTGACGCACATTATCCCGCGCAATTCCCGCGTCTGCCCGCGCCGCATTCACGCCCGCATGAATCTTGAACAACTGCGTGATCGGCTGTGCCGCTGTGGTTTGACTCAAAAGAAAATCCTGGTTGCCCAGCTTGATTGAAATATTTTTTCCAGGAATCTCTCCGTCGCTGGGATAGTTGCCGAGCGCACCGACTGGGATCACCAGATTGTCCATCTCGCCCAGATGAACTGCGGTGCTCTCATTGCTGAGTTCGGGAAAATAATTGGCACGCGCTTCCGTCACCCGCGCATTCATCTCCTTCGTCTTCAGCCGCGCCATCTTCACCGTTGAGTTTTGATTGGTGGCCAATGAGACTGCTTCATCGAGCGTGATGCGACGCGTCTCCGCGCGCGCCTCTCCCGTGAGCATCAGCAGGATGAGCAAACCAACTACAATCGGATGCCGCAGGTCTCGATTTTGAGGCCTGGGTGACATCGTTCTGCGATGCGCCCCAACAAACAAAACCGGAATCACCAGCAGCGTAAAGAACATTGAACCCATCAAGCCAAAGGCAATCACGCTGGCCAGCGGCGACCACAAGCTCGACCCAGAAAGAATCATCGGCGTCACACCCACGGCGGCCGCCATCGAAGTCAAAAAGATCGGACGCAAGCGCCGTTCTCCAGCTTCCAGCGCAGCTTGCTCCAGTTCGACGCCGCTCTTCATCCGTTCGTGAATGTAGTCGATCAGAATGATCGAATTGCGCACCACCAGACCGCCCAGGCTGATGATGCCTATGAAGGCGGTGAAGCCAAAGTTATTGTGCGTCATCAGCAATCCAAAAGCCGCACCGGGCAGCGCTAGCGGAAAAGCCGTCATCACAATCAGTGGGTCCATCAGAGTGCGAAATTGAAACAAGAGAATCAAAAAAATAAGCGCCAGACTGATGATGAGCGCATGCTGCATCTCGCCGAATGTTTCATCTTGATTTTCTTTTTCGCCGCCATATTCGATGCGATATCCATCGGGCAAAGTCATCTTGTCCAGCTGCTTGCGCGTGCCGGATAGTATCTCGCTGGCCAGCCGATGGCCGCTTGGAAATGCGCGCACGGTCAACATACGCTCGCCGTTCCTGCGTACTATCCTGCCTGGCTCCCACGCAGGCGTGAGGGACGCAACAGCCTCCAGCGGAACCTTCGCTCCGGTCACCGGCGAAGTGATATATGTCTCTTGTACATTGGAAAAATTTTGCCTGTCTTGCGGGTCAAAACGCAACACCACATCCACGTCGCGGTCGCCCTCCCAGTAGGTGGTCATCGGCGCGCCTTCAAAGCCTCCTGCCAGTTGCCGCGCAATCGTTGCATTGGTAATGCCCAGTCGGCTCGCTACATCCTCGCGCACATTCACATTCATCCGCGGCGCATCTTCATGCCAATCGGTGTTGATATAAGTTGCGCCTTGCGTGTGCCGCAGCACATCTTCCACGCGGTCGCCCAGCGCGCGCAATTCCATCGCATCCGGACCCACGATGCGCACCTCCACTGGAGCTTCCATCACTTGCCCCTGTTGTAATTCCTTCACAAAGACTTTGGCCTCAGGCGCCGCATCGCCCAGCCGCTCGCGTAATTTGGCGACAAGTGCAGGCGTCTTCGAAACGCTCTTTGTGTTTACCAGTATCTGCGCATAATTCGACGACGGTGCCTGCGGATTCACGTTGTAATAGAAACGCGGCGCACTCGATCCTATGAAGCTGGCATAGGCCGAGACCAGCGGCTCCTTCGCCAGCACTGCTTCTATCTGCCGCACCGAAGCATCTGTGGCTTCAATCTTTGCGCCCTCCGGCAGCCATATATCCATCACAAATTGATTGCGTTCCGCCAGTGGAAAGAACTGCTGCGGGACCAACTGCAAAATTCCCAGCCCGGCAATGAACGTGACTCCGCCGCTGATCAGCACCGTCTTCTTGTTGCGCATCGCCCAGGTAATGGCCTTGTTGTAATAGTGCTGCATCTGGTCAAGCGGCGTGCGCTTGCGCGCGCCTGCCGCGTCGTGATCTTTGCTGTGATCCTTGAGTCCCTGGCGGATGAAAAAGCGGGCCGTCAGCGGCGTCAGCAGCATTGCCACAACGAATGAACTGCCCAGCGCAACCGCGACGGCGATCGGCAGCGCGCGAATGAACTCGCCCACCGCGCCGGTCAAAAGCAGCATCGGCAGAAACGATCCGATGATGGTCAGCGTCGCCGTCAGCACCGGAACCGCCATCTCCGTCGCGCAGCGCCATGCCGCCTCATCCACATCAATCTTGCGGTCCAGCAGTTCTACATAGTTATCGGCAATTACAATCGCGTCGTCCACCACCATGCCCAGCACCACAATCAGAGCCGCGATCGAAACTTGCTGCAACTCAATGCCCAATGAATTCAGCAGCGCAAACGTAATCGAAACCGTCACTGGAATCGCCACCGCTGAAACCAGTGCCACGCGCATCGGCAGCAGAAGCATCGTCACCAGGATCACCGCCACGATGGCAATGCCGAACTCGCGGAAAAATCCCCAGATGCGCTCTGAAACCACGCGCGGCTGATCCGCCACCAGCTCCAGCTTTACCTCGGGTGGCAACTCTTTTTCCACATTTTTCAGCGTCTTGCGCAGCGTATTGCCAAACTCCACAATGTTGTTGCCTTCGCGCATCTCCACCGCCAGCAGTATCGTCTGCTCGTCGTTGATGCGTGCGTATTCGGTGGGGTCTTTATAGATGCGAGTTATATCAGCTACATCGCTGACATGGATTGGCTGCCCCGTAGGCGACAGATCAATCATCACCCGGCCAATCTGCTCTTCGGTCTTGAAGCTTCCGCTGGCTTCAATCGGCATCTTGTCCTGCTCAGCCGGCACACGCCCCGCGTACTCGATCCCATTGCGCCCGCTGAGAGCCTGCATCATCTTCTGCGGATTCACCGCATACTGCGCCAACTTTTCGCTTGACGCGCTGATGTCAATCTCTTCCTTTTGATCACCGGTCCGCTTGATCTTGGAGACCGCTGGAATCACGCGCAGCGCGGCCTCAACCTGCTGCGCGTAGTCCTTCAACTCGCGCGGTCCATAGATGCCGCCATGCACGGCGATCAGCACCGCAACCGTATCTCCGAAATCCGAATCGACCAGCGGCCCGCGCACGCCCGCGGGCAATCCGGTCGCTTTCAATTCCGCCATCTCCAATCGCAGCTTCGACCAGAAGGCGTCGGCGTCGTTCACCTCTTTGTTCAGTTCGACATTGATCACCACCACGCCGTTGCGCGTGGTGGAAAATGTCTTGTCGCGGCGCACCTCTTTGAATCGAAATAACCGCTCCTCGATCTTGCTCGTGACCTGCGCTTCCACCTCTTCCGCCGTTGCGCCCGGATAAACAGCGGAGACAATCCCGGTGCGTATGGTGATCTTTGGATCTTCTCTGCGCGGCATTGTGAAGAGCGAATAGACTCCGGTGACGAAGAGCATTCCGGCGATGACCAGAGTCACTTGGGGATAACGCAGCGAGGCGCGTACCGGATTCATTCGCCGCCTCCCACAATCTTCGCTGGCGCGCCCTCGCGCACGTTTTGCTGCCCAGCCACAACCACCTGCTCGCCACCTGTGAGTCCTGAGAGAATCTCGATCTCATCCCCAATTGCCGCGCCCACCTCCACGCGCCGCGCATATACCCTCTGTCGCGCAGGCTCGTAGACATACACCTCAGTTACGCCGCGCTCATCGCGCTCGACCGCCCCAGCAGGCACAGTCAGAGCATTCACCATCGCCGTGCCGTAAATCCGCGCCTCGGCCACCATTCCCATGCGCAGCAGCCGCTCCGGATTGGCCATCGAAATCTTCACCGTATAGGTGCGAGACGCTGGATCGGCCGCAACGCCCACAGCCTCCACCTTGCCTTCAAATTGCTGCCCATTGAGCGAGGGAATCGTCACCACCGCCCGCGCACCCTCCTGCACCTTGCCGATCTCCGCTTCCGGAATCGCCACACGCACCTTCACCGGATCCAAATTCAACACGCCCATCACAGGCGTGCCCGCGGCTACCGTATCTCCCACATCAATTCGCCGCAGTCCCACAAAACCGGCAATCGGCGCTCGCAGTTGACAGTCGGCCAAATGCTTCTCCGCCTCATGCATCTGCGCCGTGGCAGCCCGCATCTGTGCGCTAGCCGAATCCTTTTCCTCGCCTCGCGTTCCTTCTTTGGCCATCGCGTACTTCTGCGCCGCCGCCTTGTAACCCGCTTCGATCCTTTCAAAATCATTGGCGGCAAGGCTTTTGTGATCGAAGAGAAACTTCATCCGCTTGTACTCGTCCTGCCAGTGCTCAAAGTCAATCCGCGCCTCTTCCAGTTCCTCGGGCCGCAACCCATCCTGCGCCTTCTGGGCAACCGCTCGCGCCGCATCCGCTTGCCCCGCCGCCGCATCGTACGCGTTGCGATAATCAGCCGCATCCAGCTCGGCTAGCAACTGGCCCTGTTTGACGGCCTGCCCCTCATCCACCAGAACCCTTGTCACGCGGCCCGCAATTTGAAATGCAGACTGAGCAGTCACGTTGGCTTCTACCGCCCCGCTCGCCGCCACCGTCACAGCCTGCCGCACTCGCTGTGGCGCGCGCACTCGAACCGCCACCTCCTGGTCTGCGGCCAACTGCGGCTTCGGCCCGCAACCGGCCACCGGCAATAGGCAGATCAATGCCAACATAAAAAGGACTGCGTTTTGTGTGGCCCGAAAGCTGCACCGGCATCCCGCCGCAATTTGTGCATCAACTCTTTTCTTTTCAACCAGGCAGTTGAAATATCGGAAAGCGCCCGAATAAAAATCAGCATCCAAAAGAACTAATTTGGCCTCATTGTCCTGCATTCGATCCCCTTTTCATCTCCCGGTTTTTGATTTTGATATTTTTAGAATGACACGTCATTCTTATTATGACAAGTCGAGATAAACTTAAGTTATGGTCTATCGCAAAAGCCCGGTTGCAGCCGCCCGCAAAGAAGCTCGGCGCAGCGCTATTCTCGGCGCCGCCACCCGCCTCTTCGGCGTGCACGGCTATCACGCCACTACCGTGCCCATGATCGTCGCTGAGTCTGATAGTTCTGTCGGCAGTTTCTATATTCACTTCCGCAACAAGGAGGATGTCTTCGCCGCCGTCTTGGAAGCCCTCGGCGAAACCGTCAGCGAGATCGTCCAGCACGCCAAGATCTGCCACCCCAATCCGTTGCTTGACATCCCCTTTGGCGTTGAATCCCTTTTCCTTTATCTCGCGGATAACCCCGGTGCCGCTCGCATCTTGATCGTTGAATCCTCCGGTCTCAGTCCGCGCCTGGAGCAGATTCGCCGCCTCATCCTCAACCGTCAGGCAGAGCACGTCCGCCAATCCCTCGAACAGGCCTCACAGGCGATCCCCGATGCCATCAGCATCCCCGACCCATTCATCGCTGCCCGCTGCCTGGTCGGCGCTGTCTTTGAATCCATCACCAGTTGGCTTGAACAGAATCCCTCCCAGCGCGCTCCCGCCGCTCAGGTTGCCCGCGCCGTCGCCGAATACAATCTACGCGCTATCCGCCGCTGACCTAGCGTCACTTCGCTGCATCTTTTTGGTGAATTTGATCTTTTCGGCGGTATCCATTACCATCTTGGAAACTTTGGTGCCATGGGCCAATCTGGTAATCTCCGGTAAAGTAAATATGACTCGTAATTGAGTCTGGATACTAATTATGGTTGGATTGAAATCAGCGGTTCCGTTTTCGACTGCACGTTCCCGCGTGGCTGTACCTCAGCAGGAAGTGCGTTGCGCAGTGCGTTTTCCTCTTGCACTGCCCGTGATATTATCCTCTGGACAAGGTGAGATGGTTGCAGTTACAAGCAATGTCTCCGCCAGTGGCGTTGTTTTCGAGCTGGACAGTCCGGTTAAATCCGGGCTGGAAATTCGTTTTTCCATGCGGATGCCCGCAGCAATTTTGGGTACGCCGCACGATGTACTGGTTCATTGTCAGGGGCGTGTGGTACGCTGCTCGAAGAACCAAAGTAACTATCAGGCTGCCGCCACCATTGACGATTATCAATTCGCCGAGCAGTGACAGCCAGAGCAGGCTTGGCAAAAAACTTCTTATGGACTTTTTGGACGATTCAACAGAAGCTGAAATTCTGGATGTTCCAGTTAAACCGGGAACCATTCGCGTCATACTCGCCGATTCGCAAGCCATCTACCGGGTCGGCATACGCAAGGTCTTCGCACTGGAAGACGATCTGCGCGTGGTTGCGCAGGCTGACTCACTAGAGAACCTGCGCGCCGCCATTCAGCGCTATCCCACTGATATTGTGCTACTTGAGGGAAGCCTGTTAACCGGTACGTCCAACGTCATCCCAGAGATCTTGCGCCTTGCGCCCGACGTCAAGCTGATTGTGCAGGCGGTGGCCGCCGACGAAAATCAGACCGTAGAGCTTTACCGGCGCGGCGTGCGCGGCATCGTCAGCCGCTCCATCTCGCCTGATCTGCTGGTCAGGTGCGTGCGGCGGATTGCGGCCGGTGAGACCTGGATCGACAACCAGTCGGTCAGTTGGGTGATTGAGGCCTATCGCGCTCAAGCCAGCGCGCTGGTCAATCCACGCACCCAGCCCAAGCTCTCGCCCAAGGAGATGGCCATTATCACTTGCATCACCCAGGGCAAGCGCAACAAGGAGATCGCCTACCAGTTGGGAACCACCGAGCAGGTGATCAAAAACTATCTGCGCAAGATCTACGACAAGCTGGGCGTCAGCGACCGTCTTGAACTGGCCCTGTATTGCCTGCACAACAAAATCATCAAATCCGATGCGGATGAGGAAGTCATAGCGCAAAAGATCGTCGGCCAGTAACTCGCGCTTTTCTACTCCCCCACCGGTTTGGATGATTCGCCGCGCAGGAATGTGCATGGAAACGAAGCGCCGACCTCTTGGCCGGCTGCAAGGTGGACCTCCGGGTCCACGTTGGCTTCTTGTTAACCTTCCGCGGGTCTATGTCCTAAGTCGCCCGCAGTTCATGCAACTTTCGTCTCCCGTCCATTCGCGCGTTATTTGTGCGAATGAAGGGGATGAAATGACGATCATTTCTTTTCAGCCCGGTAAGTCTGGGTTCAGCGCTTTGCCAGCCAGGCATTGAAAATCGCCGCAACCTTCTCCGGCTGTTCATAGGCCGCAAAGTGGCCGGCGTCTGGAATCAGATGAAAGTCGCAGCCACCCGGCGCCTCGCGGAAGACTTCCATCTCTTCAACCGTAATGCCTGGGTCCTCACCGCCAGCAATTGCCAAGACTGGAGCGGTGATCGTAGCGACGGTAGCAACTGAATCCGGGCGTGTGGCCAGACCCGCCTGCATGGCGGCCAGCGCCTCCGGCGTGAGTGTCATGTGGGCGCGCAATTCACCCACTATCTCAGGCCGGCGCTCGCGAGCCGTTGCTCCGATCAGTGTTTGACCCATGCCTTCAAAAAGCGCTTCGCTCTTTCCTTTCAGAGCCTGAGCGATTGTAGTCGCGCGCCGGGGCCTGTTGCCTGCCGCATCCGGCTGAGGCTTGGAGCAGACAAAGACCAGCCCGCCCACCCGCTCCGGAGCCTGACGCCAAATCTCCAGCAGCACATAACCGCCGACCGAGCAGCCCGCAAAGATCGCATTCTGCAGATGAAGATGATCGAGGAGTGCAAGAACATCCTTGGCTAGCCGCTCCATCGTCAGTACCGGCGCACCGGGGGCAAGTTCAAAGCCGCCCGCCGAAAGTTGACCCAACTCTGATCTGCCATGTCCTCGCAGATCGGGAATGATGGCGCGCACGCCGGCCAGTTTTTCTGCCACCGGCCGCCAGAACTCTCCATCGAGTGGCGTGGGATGAAGAAAGACCACCGGAACTCCCGTCCCGGAGTCTTCAAAGGCCTGTGAAGCACGATCGACTTGAAGTGATTTCTTCATACCTTCGAAGAATAACCTACAAATGTGGAAAGCTTTCCTCGGGAATGCCGATCCAGCAGGCCACATAACCCACGGCAACGATACCGCCGGAGCAGAGGAAGGTTAGGATCGCAATGACACGAATCAGCGTTAGATCCCAGCCATAGGTTTGCGCCAAGCCCGCGCAGACGCCGGCAATCTGGCGTCCGGCAATCGGCCGAACCAGCGGTCTGCCAGGAGCAAACGGAATAGTCGAAGTCGCCGCGCCACAGTTCGAGCAGAAGCGCGCGGCAATCGGCAGTTCGTTCCCGCAGTGATGACAGAATTTGGCCATGGTCAATCCCTCCCTCAAGCTTTCTGTTCTCTCTATGGATACGAAAGCCTGGCGTACGTGGTTCCCGGCTAAATGCCGCTATTGCACTCGAAGGGTCAGCCTCCCCTTGGCCACGTTTGCGCCCGAGGTGCAGCTCACGGTGATAGTGTACGCGCCTGCCGTCGTGCCGGCGATGCTGCTGCCTCACTGCAAGTGCGGTCAAAACAGTGAGCACCCCACAAATTCTCCTATCAAATGGCTCATCCAGCATAACTCATTACAAAAGCAGCCCGATGAAATCTCTGCCGGGGGCCAGCCAAGCCGCTTGCGTTACTCTGAAGAAGCAACCATCTCCGTTTTCCTAGCCGGGTGAAATGCTTGATTGTTCAAATTGAAAATCTGACCAAGATCTATACTGCCAAACTCCCCGTCACCGCCGTGGACGGCATAGACCTGGAGCTGGAACAGGGCGAGATCTTTGGCCTCCTTGGTCCCAATGGCGCAGGCAAAACCACCACCATCTCCATCGCCACCACCCGCACTCTGCCCACCAGTGGAACGATCCGCATCAACGGCATCGACGTTGTCCAGCATCCGGCGCACGCCCGCCGGTTGATCGGCGTCGTTCCCCAATTCAACACTTTGGACCGGTCGCTGACCGTATACGAGAACCTCTACTTCCACTGCCGCTATTTTGGCTTCTCGCACAGCGCGGCCAAATCCCGCGCTCTTGAACTGCTCGCCCAGTTCATGCTCACCGAGCGCAAAGCGGTTTATCCGGCGCAACTCTCCGGCGGACTCGCCCAGCGTGTGCAGATCGCCCGCGCCATCGCTCATCGGCCCATGGTCCTCTTTCTCGATGAACCCAGCGCCGGACTTGATCCGCAGAGCCGCATGGCCATGTGGTCGGCTGTCCAGGAGATGCACAAGGAAGGCATTACCGTCCTGCTCACCACTCATTACATGGAAGAGGCCGACCAGCTCAGCGATCGTCTCGCTATCATCGACCATGGCCGTGTCCTGGCTCTTGGCTCGCCCAGCAAACTCAAATCTACCTTCGGCGCGCACACCCTCTATGACCTCAAGCTCAAATCGCGCGAGTCGCTTGACCCGCTCCTGATCAGCCTCCGTGCCTACTCCGGCGTTTCCAGCGCCGAAGCCACCCCAGACGGCCTGCGCGTCCTAGCCACCAGCTCCGAAGGCCTGCTCTCTGATCTCGTTCAAGCCGCCGCTCCACATGGCCTGCGCGACCTTCAAATCACCGAGCCAAGTCTGGAAACCGTCTTCATCCAACTCACCGGGAGGGATCTGCGTGAATAGCTTACAGGGGTCAGGGATCCGAGATGAGGGATCAGAATTCGCCAACTCGCCAACTCACCGGGTGCCCGAGGTCCCGATTTTGGGATCTGGGAATCCACGAACCTCAAATGGCTACGGACACAACCTTAGCCCAACCATCTTCTTCAAGGCATTCCTTGGCCTTTTTTTGCGCGACCTGCGCGTTCTCTCCCGCGAGTTCCTGCCCTTCCTGCTACGCGTGGGAATGCAGCCGCTCCTCTTCCTTTTCGTCTTCACCTTCATCTTGCCTCGCATGAGTACCGGCAACCCGATGGCTATGGCTGGCGGCATCGACTTCGGCACCATCCTGCTTCCAGGCCTTATGGCCGTGGCCATCATGTTCTCCGGCATCGCCGCCGTCGCCCTGCCGCTCTCCTCTGAGTTCGGCATCACACGCGAGATCGATGACCGCGTCATGTGCCCGCTTCCTCTCTGGGCCGTCGCTCTGGAAAAGGTCTGCTTCTCCGCCATGCAGAGCATCATCGCCGCCCTGCTGGTCATCCCCATGGCGTACTACATTCCCGCCAATCCTGTCGTCGCGCACGTCAGCAGTTGGTTCCTGCTGGCACTGGTCCTGCTGCTTGCCAGCCTGCTGGCCGGCGCCCTCGGCCTGGTCATCGGCTCCACGGTCAACCCCAAGCAGATCGGCCTGGTCTTCTCCATCCTCGTAGTACCCATCACCTTCCTGGGCTGCGTTTACTACCCCTGGATGGGCCTCTTCAATCACATTCGCTGGCTCTCGATCGCCGTACTCTTCAACCCCATTGTCTATATGAGCGAAGGCCTCCGCGCCGCCGTCACTCCCGGTATCGAACATATGCCCTGGTGGGCCATCCTGATCGCTCTCGTTTTCTTCGCCGCCGCGCTCGGACGATGGGGACTCAAAGGCTTTCTCGGCAGAGTGCAATCCTAGCGGACAGTTTCCTCATAAACGAGATTCCTGTTGGGTTCGTGATCAGCCACCCACCGGCTGACCCAGCAGAGGGTTCATTGCAGTTTGAACTTGCAACGCAGCGAATCATACTTTTTTCTTGTCGCATCAGAAATTCCAGGAGTTGCGGCATTATTGCGTATATTTTTAATCCGCTTCTGACTCATCACAGCTGGGTCGTATCTCACTTCCCCGTCCCTACCGGCCAGGGGTCCCGTAGCAGGGAGCAAAGACCCAAATCATTTCCATAGCGCTCCACCTCAACCTCCGCCATGCGAATCGCACCGGCCATTCCCTTGAAGGCTGGAACCGCGTCCGATCCCATAATCTGCGGCGAGACGAACAGGTGCACGCGATCCACCAGACCCGCCGGACAGCAGCGCGGTATTCAACCGCGTGCCCGTCTCGGTGAGCAGGGTCAGAATGCCCTCTTCGCCCAGTTGCTCCAGCACCTTGTCCAACGGAACTCGGCCCGCTTCCGCAGCCAGCACCTCCACGCGCACGCCGCGCTGCCGCAGCGCCTCGGCGCGCGCCGCGTCGGTGGAAACGGTAAAGACCACGACATCGTTCTGCGCGGTAGCCACCATCTTGGCATCCAGTGGCATGCGCAACGCCGAATCCAGCACTACGCGCAGCAGCGGCCTGCGGCGGCGCAATCCGCTGCGGTCCGTGAGCAGCGGATCGTCGGCCAGCACGGTGTCCACGCCGGTCAGTGCGGCGTCGGCCTGCCAGCGCAGCGTCTGCACAGCAGCGCGCGCGGCCTCGCTGGTAATCCAGTAGGGCGCGTGCAGCGTGTGCACCCCCGGCGGCGGAGCAATCCGCCCATCCAGTGTCATCGCCACCTTCATCAACACCAACGGGCGCTGGTGCTGAATCCAGCGCGCAAAGCCCTCATTCAGCCGCCGCGCCTCAGCCTCACACACACCCAACACAACTTCCATCCCCGCCGTCCGCAGCCGTTCAAGTCCTTGTCCCGCGACTGCAGGATTCGGATCAATCGTCGCCGCCACCACCCGCTTGACTCCGCCGGCGATCAGCGCCTCCGCGCATGGCCCAGTGCGTCCGGTATGATTGCAAGGCTCCAGCGTGACGTAAGCCGTGCCGCCCCGCACCCGCTCGCCTGCGTGCTGCTCGGCCACCTTCGAGCGCGGCAACTTCCGCGTGGTCCAACAGGCCGTACTCATGCCATCCCTCGCCTGCCAACTGCCCAGCGCAATCCAGAATCACGCATCCCACGGCTGGGTTGGGCGAGGTCACGCCAATCCCGCGCCGCGCCAACTCCAGCGTACGCTGCATCCACGAACTGTCTTGATCCATCTCTGGCAAACTGGAAGTTCCTCACGTCGTTATGTTGTGCGCTGCAGATGATTGCGGGGACTGCATGCAGCAGACTCAACGCGATCTTACATCACTGAGCATTGACCTGCGCGGCCTATGGACAAGCCGCGCCGCAGACGAACCTGCCATCTGAATCGGCAACCATGGTGGGTTCGCTAGACGGGTGTTCCGCCACCGTCGCCTTGGATGTGTCCCAACTCAGCAACTGTCCGGTATCCGCATTCAGGATCAGCATGGTATTCAGGCTGTCCTTGGGGGTGATGATCTGATCGCCCACCAGCACACCGCCGCCGGTTGACTCAAAATAAATATGATTGAAGGTCTTGCCAGGAGTGTCGGAATCTTCGGCGCCGGCAGCCGGAGAAAAGCCAATCACATTCAGCTTCTTCGCCTCCTCCAGCGATAGATTGACCCCAGTGTCCCTGCCCTCCACGGTGACGATCACTCCGTCGCGATGCTTCCCGTCGTCTCCGAAGGGCTGATCCATCTTGAACCAGTAGCGTGCACGCAGCGTGCCCGTTGCGGTCTTCAGGTGAACTGAACCCGGAATACCTGCGGTAAAATTCCATAAAGATCTCCGGCTTGCTTGTCTTTAACGCCGTCTCCCAGGCCGCGAACTCGCTCATGCCAGTGTGAAATGAAGCGAACGAACTCGTCGCGGCAGTATCTCCCTGCACTTCGGAAGCAGGTGAAGAGGAATCAGAAGGCGCGGCCTTCAATGGCGTATCGATTCCGCCCAGAGAGAAAGTGACATTGACCGTGGTAAGCACTCTGACCGGCTCGTCCCTGTTGCAGGTAAGGCCGGTAGCGCCAGGTTTTAACGGCGTCATAGGCGGCCTGCTGCAGCATCGCCGGTCCGCTGATGACGTGCAGGCCGTGATGATCCCAGTCTCCGAGATGGCAGCCTGAAGGACAACGGTTCCGGAAACACGCGCGGCCTTGGCGATAGGCGGATAGACGGGAGCGGTCTTATCCAGTAGCATTCCCTCGGCCTCGCCAGACGAGATACTGATCTGGCTACTGTTTGGTCGGGCCATCTTGCCGTAGAGCCTGCCGGAAGAGGATTGAGCGAATAGAGCCGGAAAAATGAACAGGCACGCGCACAGTGGAAACCACGCAAAAGACCGCACTCCGAAGGTCCGAATGCGACGGAAGATCAGCAGAGACATCGGGATACCTCAATACGGGGAACGAAAGGAGTTTACCAGAAACCAGGCCGTAAAAGCGAGAGGTTTTCATCCTTCGTTCACACCCAAGAAACCTGAATGGCCCGCCCACGGCCAACGCGCGCATGGGAAGCGCGATGACTGTTGCAAATGCCGTAAGATAAGGATTGGATTGCCTCTGAATCTTCGTCCGCAAGGGCCTTGCATTCATTGCAAAAACCGCCTATGACTGATTCCACCTCGAACTCATCCCGCTACTTTCTGACCACGCCCATCTACTACGTGAATGCGCGCCCCCATCTCGGCCATGCTTACTCGACCATCGTCTGCGACGCCATTGCGCGCCGCAAGCGAGCGCTGGGCATCGAGACCTGGTTCCTCACCGGCACCGACGAGCACGGCCAGAAGATCGAGCGCAGCGCCGAAAAAGCAGGCCGCAGCCCGCAGGCATTTGCCGACGCCATCTCCGGCGAGTTCAGCGGCCTCTGGCGGCAACTCGGCATCTCCAACGACGATTTCATCCGCACCACTTCGGAGCGCCACAAGCGCGGGACTCAAAAGTTATTCGCTGAACTGCGCAATCGCGGCTTCATCTACAAAGGCTCTTACACCGGCCAGTATTGCGTCAGCGACGAACTTTATGTCGATGGCCCTCCCGGCACGGTCTGCCCCGATTGCGGACGCGTGACTGAAACTGTGAGCGAAGAGAATTACTTCTTCAAGCTCTCGGCCTTCGAGCGCAAGCTGCTGGAGTTTTACGAGGCCAATCCCGGCTTCATGGGTCCTGAGTCCACGCGCCGCGAAGTGGTCTCCTTTGTGCGCGGCGGGCTGCGCGATCTATCGGTGAGCCGCACTAGCTTCTCCTGGGGCATCCCTGTTCCCGGCGATGAGAAGCACGTGATCTATGTCTGGCTGGACGCGCTGGCCAACTACATCACCGCGCTCGGCTATGGCTCGGACGACCCGAAGGATCAGGAGCGGTTCAAGAAATTCTGGCCCGCCGACCTGCATCTGATCGGCAAAGAGATCAGCCGCTTCCATTGCGTCTACTGGCCGGCCTTTCTGATGGCCGCCAACATTCCGCTGCCCCGCTCCGTCCGCGCCAACGGCTGGCTGCTCTTTGATCAGGGAAAGATGTCCAAGTCGCGCGGCAATATCGTAAGAGCAGAGACCGTGCAGGAAGTTCTGGGAGCCGATGCACTGCGCTACTTCCTGCTGCGCGAGATTCCCTTCGGTCAGGATGGCAGCTTCAGCTTCGATGCTCTGGTCCAGCGATACAACGGCGACCTCGCCAACGGCTACGGCAACCTGGTCAGCCGCGTCGTGAACATGGTCCACAAATACTTCGGCGGCGTCTTGCCGGAGGCGGGCATTCCAACCGCTGCTGAGGATGCTCTACGCGAAGGCACCCTGCGAGCCATCGCCGCCTTCGGCCCTGACTTCGACGAGATGAACTTCTCTGAAGCGCTCAAGTCTTTGTGGAACCTGGTCGCCGAAACCGACGGCTACCTCACCGCCAACGCGCCCTGGAAGAAGCCAGCAGAGCGCTCCGACGAAGACCACGCCGCGCTGCAAGCTCGCGTGCTGGCCAACGCCGCCGAGGCTATCCGCATCATCACCGCCCTTGTCTATCCCATCCTGCCCGACGCCGCCGCCAAGGTTTGGCAGCAACTCGGCCAGGGCGAAATCGCCAACGCCGCCGAGGACGCTTTTCTCGCCTCAGTTTCATGGGGAGGGTTGAAGGCCGGAACCCAATTCGCCGAGCCAGCCCCGCTCTTCCCCCGCGCCGAAAAAGATGCCGTCGCCCGCATGCAGCAGATTGAAGAAGATAATAGCAAGTCCGTCATCGAAGCCGCCACCTGCGGTGAGGCCGGCGGCGGCTTCGCCGCAACAACAGCCGATTCAGTGAAGGGTACGGGCTTCAGCCCGCACATTCAACCGGCAACATCAACAGGGGCTTTAACCCCCGAGGGACGCTCTTTGGAAAACACATCCCCTCGTTCTTCCACATCGAAATCAATACCCGCGCCACAGACGCAGCCTGCCCCATCGCAGGTTACAAAGACCAATCAAAAAGAGGCAATCATGCGCGAAGAAACTGCAAAGCAGAAAGAATGGGACAAGGTTCCCGTCGATTCAATCGGCGCCCAGGGAGAAGAGGAAGCGCGGGCCTACGAGACCGTCGCGCAGGCATCGGCTCCGGTTCCGTCCGAGGCAGCCGCAACATCCCCTGCCGCGCAAGCGGCGTCTGCCTCACCGCAGGTGATCACCATCGACGACGTCATCAAGGTCGATCTGCGCGTGGCGCAAATTCTGGTCGCCGAGCGCGTCCCCAAGGCCGACAAACTCTTGCGGCTGGAAGTCGATCTGGGCTACGAGAAGCGCCAAATCCTGGCAGGCATCGCCCAGTACTACGAGCCGGAAAAGCTCGTAGGCCGCAAGATCATCATCGTCGCCAACCTCGCCCCCCGCAAGATGCGCGGCCTGGAGTCCAACGGCATGCTGCTCGCCGCCTCCCTCCCGACCGACGGCGCCCCCGTCCTCGCCGGATTCCTGGAAGACGTCCCTCTCGGCGCGCGCTTGAAGTAGGATTTTGATGGTTGGTTCGTATTTTGTGCCAGAAAGGTTGGATCCGCATGAGTGATAAAGAGGTAATCGCTGGCTGGTTGAGGCTTTACAATTCGCTCAACAATACGCGGTTTTGTGTGATCAAATGGCCCGACCAACAGAATCGCGCTACGAAGGATATTGATGCGTTGTGCGAGGATGATACTGGGAATAAGTTGGCAATCGAGCACACACTGATCCAGCCTTTTGTTGGTGAAAGGGTGGACAGAGCGAGATTCCTTAAGACCCTTGCTTCGCTAGAGAATCATCCACAACTCGTTATTCCGGGTTATTTCATTAGTGCCTGCATTGCGGTAGCATCAATACCGAGCGGCATTCGTTGGCCGGAACTGACTGCAAAACTTCTCAGTGAACTCGAGGGTGCTCTTCAAGCTATTCAAGCTGGAAAATCAACTGTTTCCATTTCTGTTGGCAACTGCTCCATTACACTCCTCATCGAAAAGCATACTGTTCAACCTGGAAGTCAGCCGAGTTTCACTACGGGTAGATTCGCCGCTCCAACTGTCGGACCGGATCTTGTGATCGCAGCATTGAATGCAAAGATTCCAAAACTTGCAACCTACACGAAAGCCACAAAGATACTTCTTTTGGAGGATGACTCATTTTTTGGGTCCATTGAGGATCAGTTCGCACAACTTCCGTCAACTTCAGAATTTGAGGCACTGTTGTGTCAAATCGATGCGGTCTGGAAAGTTGACACTGGCTCTCTTGAAACTGAATCTTTCATTTATACAAACGATATCTGGCCTACCCTGAGGGGAACGAAAGGTGGGCTGAACTTGAAAACGGGTGAGTTTTCATAGTGAAATCGGGGCAAGTGGCGCACCCAAGTTTTTCAAATCTAGACCATCCTCAAAAGCCGAGTGCCCCATCCATTCCACTGCTTCATCGTGGAATGGGTGGGAAACACGAACCTCAACCAGCGTATCTTTCTGATCATTGGCCACTGATCCTAGCTCCATCGAACAGGGCGATAAACTAGAGAGTAAAGGTAACTTCTGAGGCCCTCATGCTGATTGATTCACACGCCCATCTGGACAGCCCGCGTTACAACGACGACCGCGAGGCCATGCTGCGCCGCGCCGTTGAGGCGGGCGTTGGCGCGGTTCTAGCCATCGGCATCGGCGAAGAGGCTATCGGCATGGATGGCGCACTCGCCGTCTGCCGCGAGTTCAATGAACGGGACGGCATCCCGCGCCTCTTCGCCAGCGCGGGCGTCTATCCACACAACACACCCGAGATCGATGACGCGGCTTTGGCCAAGCTAGACGTCCTGCTCGCCGAGCCTGAGGTGATCGCCTGCGGCGAGATCGGCCTCGACTACTTCCACGAAGGAGCGCCGCATAATGCGCAGCACGATGGCTTTATCCGACAGCTTGAAGTCGCCGCCAGCCGCAAACGCCCCATACTGATTCATTGCCGCCCAAAAGACGGAATGACCGACGCTTGGGATGATCTTTTGGAGATCCTGGAAGCGCACTGGCGTCCCACAGGACTGGGTGGCGTGATGCACTGTTTCGGCGCGAGCTACAAGCAGGCGCGGCGCTCGCTGGATTTGGGCTTCCTGATCTCTTTTGCGGGCAACTTGACTTATCCCAAGGCGCAAGCGCTGCGCGATGTGGCCGCGCAATTGCCGCTCGATGCGCTGCTCGTCGAGACCGACGCACCATGGCTTGCTCCAGCCGCGCAGCGTGGCAAGCGCAATGAACCGGCCTTCGTTGCTCAAACGGCATCGGTACTGGCGGGAGTTCTGAAAGTCGAAGCACAAGAGCTAGCTGCCGCAACGACCAGAAATTTTTGCCGGCTCTTTAGTTTGAAAGCGGATCGGTTTCTCCCACAGGATTGAGTTTTCAGATCATGAATTGGCTTGATCCGCGCGCCGCAGCATATTTACCACGCCAGTGGTAAAGCCGTGTTCCTTTTCCAGCATCGGCGAAGAACTGATCTCAACGCGCAGCGCGCGGTGCTCTCTGTCGAGCATCGTTACTTTTCCGCGCATATTTCTGCTCAACACAACCATCAGGCTTACCTTTTCATCCCCATCGACAGACTTGAGGGAAAAGGTCTCTTCAAACTCTCGGCCAATCAACTCCTCGGCCTTCCAGCCAAATAGCTCTTCGGAGGCGTGATTGGCGCTGCGGATCACGCCCAAAGCGTCTGTGACGATCACTGCCTCGGGCATCGATTCAAAGACGCTTTCCAGCCACTGCCGCGATTTTTCCGCCTCCTGCTGCGCCGTCACCGCCTCGGTCACATCCACTGTCACCACGCGCATTCCCACAGGCTTTCCATCTGCTTCGCGGATCAGGTTGCGATGCAGGTCGTAGACCCGAAAGGCATCGCAACTGGAATAGATGGAACGCCGCGCGGGTGGCGGATCCTCACCCGTCACCATCGCCGTTACAAAGGAGGCGGCGCTCAACTCCTGCTCTTCGGTGGGCATCAGCTCCCAAGCCAGCCTGCCGATCAGCTCGCCCGCATGGCTGGAATGCAGCGCGCGCGTGATGCGGTTGGCGCGCGTGATTGCTCCATGCGCATCCGTCTCTACATAGGCGACAGGCAGTTCATCGATTGCATCGGATTGGCCGAGTCCATCCGCGGCCAGCGTGGAAGTGGAGATTTCGTTCATCGTTTTCACCTTTTGTTCATGCCTTGAAGAGAGAGTTTATGCAGGTCGTTGGCGCTCTTGAAGCGGTCGATTGCAGTCAGCTCGAAGGTGATCGGAATGCGCAGCATGATCAAGCGCCCGCCGATGTTGACGTTGATGTCAGTATTTTTTGCGGCGATGCGGCGCAACTCCGCGTCCAAAAGATGTTCATTGGGACGGCCCAGCAGAATTGCCAGCAGGGAGGAGTCGCTCCAATGAAAGATGGCGTCCTCGCTGTGCAACCCAGCCGTCAAGCAGGACGAGACAGCCATCAGGCAATCCTGCACCGCCTCCGGGCCAAAGCGCTGGCTCACCATCTCCATGCAACTGAGGCGGAAGATTGCCACAAAGCCGGTCAGGCCGCGCTCCATTACCTTCCTCAGATGCTCTACCGCCGCGCCGCCGCCCATCAGTCCCGCCGCGTTGTCGTTGGCCATCGAGGTGTCAGCCTCCTTCAACGGCGAAATCTTGCCAGCCTCATCGGTTTGGCTGCGTAGCGCCAAAAAGGCATCCAATAGATCGCGATACTGTTTGATCTCTTCGCCGGAGGTGAGCTGCTCCACTTCGTCGGTGAGCGGCAGAGCAGCCGCTACATCCGGCTTCACGCCCAGTGCGGTCAACAATTCCTTCACAAGCTTGGCGGTCAGCAGCCGCCAATGCCTCTGGCGCTCGCGCAGCGCATTCTCCACACCGATACGATAATTCTCGAACTCGTGCAGAATCGCATGGACCACCTTCATCCGCTCGGTGTTGTCCATGGTGTCGGGAATCTGCAAGCCCATCCTGGTTGCCGTCCCGCGAAAGGAGCTATAGGTGGCTGGGTCAATGCGGGGCATCGCTTCGGCAACGCCCTCCACCAGCGCCGTCATGCACTGCGCCGTGTTATCCACGGCAGGCTGCTCGGCAGACGCTGACTGCGGCTTGCCCCATCGAAGGCCCATGGCGAACCCTCCTGTCTGCAATCATCGGCATGGAATTATCATTTCATGAGATTTATCTTGTACCGCACAGGTAAACTTCAACAAAACTGAAGCCGGAGTATTAATTTCCGCTTGCGCAATTGATGAAAACCTCAATTCTTCACCTTTAAGCGCTGTGAGAATGAATGCGCTCATTCCAGATTTATATTTCCTGCACCGACTGAGGCAGCAACCTGTATAGATCATCTGGAGAGCGCAATAAATTGATGGGAAAGACCTCAAAGTCAAGCGGAACCCTGACCATCACGATGTGGTTGTCCACCTGGATAGTAATGTCTCGGTTGCTGTCAACAATTCTTTGAACTGCGGCGAGCATCGCTTTTTGCGACGCCGGGCTGGGCAGAATCGCCAGCAAGGAATTGTCGCTCCAGTGATAAACAGTATCTTCATTGCGCAAGGAATGCGTTAAAAAAGCTGCCACTGCCATCAAGCTGTCCTCTACTGCACCTATTCCGAAACGCTCTTCAATCACATCCATGCAGCCCAGACGGAAAATCACGATATACCCCTGGATTTCTTTATCAATTAGGATCCTTAGATGCCTGACGGCGACACCGCCGCCGCGCAGCCCTGTGGCATTGTCATTAGAGTCAGACCGGCTTGCCTTGCCCAGCGAGGATCTTTCACCGGAGGGATTGTTCCGGTCGTTGAGCCGGAGAAAATTGGTCACAAGAATGCGAAAGGCCTGGGTCTCAGCACCGTGCAGAAGGCTTGAAATGCGCTGTAAGAGAGAAGCGGCTTCAGCCGAGACGGAATCGATATTCAATAGCCCCAGAATATACCGAAGTAGCATCGTTGTCAGAGCTCTCCAGCCATTCCGGCGCTCGCGGAACTCATCATCAACCGCCTGACGATACCGTTCAATCTCGTGAATAATGCCTTGGATAATCTTTAGCTTGTCATCCTCTGGCAGACGGTCTGGAATCTGCATCGCCAGCCGACTCATGTTGGTGCGAAATTCTCGGTAGGATTCAGTGCCGATGTCCGGCATATTGACGGAAATGCCCTCGCTGAGCAGAGTGAGGAACCTTCCCGAACTATTTGTATCGGGATTCGAGTTCTCTTCGGAGCGGGGTTTGCGAAATCCGGTCATGGATGACAAATTCAACGACTCTTCCTCGAATTGACTAGTCCCCTGAAAGAGATGATCGGCAATTTCTTCTTCACCTTTATTGATCCGGCAACAAAATACTGTCACGCGGCATAGGCGATTTTCGGGTCTTCAAAAAACGATTTGATTCTTTCTGGATTCTTTTCGATGGCTGTCATGTGTTCCGTTGCCGCCTTGCGCAACTTGTCTTTTGTCCTGCATGGAACATGCGTTTCAATGGCCTGTTTCAAGTCTCCATTGAGGCGTTCATCTGGATTCAATTCTGGCGAGTAACTGGGCAGATAAAAGGCTTCGATCTGCTTGACGTGCGCTGCCAGCCACTCCTTGACCGGCTTGCAATGATGCACGCCCAAGTTATCAAGAACCAGGAAGACCTTGCGCCCCGCCTGCTTGATAAGTGCCTCGAAAAACTCGATAAGTCGAAGGTGATTGAAGTTACCATCGATAATCATCCAACTGGTTTTGCCCTGGTTGGTTACGGTTGAAATCATCGATAACTTCTGCCGCGTTCCGCCGACGACATAGGCCACGGGCGTTTCACCTTTGGGCGCGTAGCCGCGGCCACGCACGTCCGTGTTCACGACCGCGGTTTCATCGCCCCAATGGATCTCGGCATCCTCTTCTGTGGCGCGTTGCCTGATCTCTGGATAGGTCTCGTCAAGCCACTTCTGAACAGCCACCGGCGACTTCTCATAGGCGCGGCGAATCGGCTTTTGCGGCGTGAATCCCCAGCGCTTGAGATACTCGCCCACGCTGCGCACGGGAAGGCGGATGCCGCACTCGCGTTCGATCAACAGCATGACGGCGGCGCGCGTCCACAGAGCGAAGTCGAGTTTGAGTTGCTCGGGGCGCTTGTCCGAAATCAGGCGCTGTATCTGCTCCTCCTGTTCGGCGGTGAGCGTGCGGCAACTTCCCGCTTGACGGCCACGCTGACCGGAATCTATGCCGCGCATACCGTCTTTCTTGAAGCGGTTGACGATCATGCGCACCGATGAATAACTCAAGCCAAGATCGCGAGCAATCTGGCGGCGGTTGACTCCGCGCTTGTAAGCACGAACCACCTGTCGGCGGCGTTCATGCTGAGCTTGCGGAGATAACTTGCGGGCATCTTCGCGTTCCATACTTCATTCGATGCGCGTTGATGCAAAAAAGTATCAGTATTTATTTGCCGAATCTATAGAGGTTTTGTGGCGCGGAATGAATCAAAGGTAAAGTTGTCCTTGGGCATGACAGGGCGCCTCGAACTAGGCGGATTCAGATTCAGCCCCTTCTCCTGTACACTAGAGTGTTGAAAGCTATGAAAAACAAACTCCCAATCGGCATCCTCGGGGCGACCGGCATGGTCGGCCAACGCTACATTCAACTGCTGGAAAACCACCCCTGGTTCGAGATCGTTTGGCTTGCCGCCAGCGACCGGTCTTCGGGCAAAACCTACGGCGAGGCCGCCAAGTGGCGTCTGGATTCCGTGCTGCCAGAGCGCATCGCCAAGATGGTTGTTTCGCCAGCCGAGCCTGTGGGCGCGCCGAAGATCGTTTTCTCGTCGATCGACTCGCCCATCGCCCGCGAGTTGGAGCCAAAATTCGCCGCATCGAGCCGCGCCGTCATCTCCAACTCCAGCGCCTTCCGCATGGCACCCAACGTGCCCCTGGTCCTGCCCGAGGTAAACGCCGAGCATCTGCATCTTATCGAGGAGCAATCCTGGCGCAAGGACTCTGGCGGCTACATCGTCACCAACTCCAATTGCACTGTCATGGGTCCGGTGCTTGCGCTCAAGCCCATTCAGGACCGCTTCGGCATCACCCAGATCTTTGCTACCTCCATGCAGGCCGTCAGCGGCGCGGGTTACCCAGGCGTGCCCTCCATGGACATTCTGGACAACGTGATTCCCTACATCGGCAACGAAGAAGAAAAGATGGAAGAGGAGCTGCTCAAGTTGCTCGGCACCCTCGACGGTCACACGGTCACTCCGCTCCCGGCGCGGATGAGCGCCAGTTGCAATCGCGTCGCGGTGGTTGACGGCCACACGGTAAGCGTCTCTATCAAGCTGGCCAAGCCGGCCACGCATGAGGAGATTCTGGCTGCTTGGGCTGACTTCCGTCCACTGGCAGGGCAGAACCTGCCCTTCGCTCCCGATCAACCCGTCCAATGGGCACCGCAGCCTGACCGCCCGCAGCCCCGTCTGGACCGCAATCGCGGCAACGGCATGGCCGCCACCGTCGGTCGCCTGCGTCCCTGCGGCTTGCTCGACTGGAAGTTCACCGTCCTCTCGCACAACACCATCCGCGGCGCAGCCGGAGCCACCATTCTGAATGCCGAATTGCTCGCCAGCCTCGGAAAGTTTGATGCGGTTTCATAACCGGAATTGTTGGGTGTGAAAAGAATTGTTGGATTCCCACCCGTGCCGCGTTCTTGTTTTTGCAGTCAGGGCGGGAATCCACGAACTTTCACGAAAAAGGTTTAGAACAGGGCACGACTTCAATCGTGCCGCAGATACCGAATCATACTTTCAGGAGCATTAGCCCCTGAGGTCAACTAGGAAACTCGCATGAGCCTCGTAGTCATGAAGTTTGGCGGCACTTCGGTCGAAGACCCCGCCGCTATTCGCCGCACCGCAGCCATCGTCGCCGGTCGCGTCGCCCTCGGCAAGCAGCCGGTCGTCGTGGTCAGCGCCATGGCCAAGGTTACCGACTCGCTACTGCGCGCCGCCGCCGCCAGCGAGAAAGGCGACCGCGGCGCAGCCCTCGCCATCAGCGCCCAGCTCCGCCAGCGCCACCACGAAACCGCTGCCGAGCTGGTCAAAAACCCAGCCGCCTCTGCCGATCTGACTGAATTCATCAACCAGAAATTCGACTCACTCGATGAAGTTCTGCGCGGCCTCGCGGCCATCCTCGAACTCACCCCGCGCATCAGCGACCTGATCGTCAGCTATGGCGAGCGCCTGTCGAGCCGCATCGTCGCCGCCGCCTTCGCCGAACTGGGCATCCATGCCGTCGCCGTCGATGCGCGCGAGATCATCATCACCGACTCGCAGTTCCAAAAGGCCGTCCCACAGGACGCGCTCATCGAGCAGCGCGCCCAGATCCATCTACTGCCGCTCACCGCCCAAGGCCTGGTTCCGGTCATGGGCGGCTTCATTGCCTCCAACGAAGCCGGCATCACCACCACTCTCGGACGCGGCGGCTCCGACTTTACCGGCGCCCTCGTCGGCGGCGCACTCCAGGCCGAAGCCATTGAAATCTGGACCGACGTGGACGGCATCCTCACTGCCGACCCGCGCGTGGTGCCCAACGCCTTTCGCGTCAAGACGATCAGCTTTGAAGAGGCCGCCGAACTGGCTTACTTCGGCGCAAAGGTTCTTCACCCAGCCACCATCCTGCCGGCCGTCAAAAAGAACATCCCCGTCCTCGTCCTCAACAGTCGCAACGCCGTCTGCGCGGGCACGCGCATCACCTCACTCGCGCCGCCCTGCCGCAGCCCCTTCAAGTCCATCGCCGTCAAAAAGAAGCTCTCCATCATCGACGTTGTCGCCAGCCGCATGCTAATGACCCACGGCTACATGAAGGAGATCTTCACCGTCTTCGACAAACACAGGTGCGCCGTGGATATGGTCTCCACTTCTGAGGTCAGCGTCTCGCTCACCGTTGATTCCAACGACAAACTGCCCGCCCTGGCCGCCGATCTGGGCCAGCTCGCCGATGTGAAATATGAGGGCAAAAAGGCGCTCATCTGTCTGGTCGGCGACGACATCCGCGGCCGCAACGGCATGGCCGCCCAGGTCTTCAATGCCATCCGCCATATCAACGTGCGCATGATCTCGCAAGGCGCCAGCGAAATCAACATGAGCTTCATGATCGACGAAGACGACGCCGACGAGGCCGTCCGCTCGCTCCACGCTGCCTTCTTCCAAGACCCAGACCCGGCGATCTTTGACGTCGAAGCACGGCGCAGTAACTAGGGATGCCCGTCACACAGGTAGTCATTGATAGCGATCCTTGATGCTTTGAAAGGGTCCGGCTTTTGTCGTGCCGTGAACCCTCCAAAGAAAATACCCCGCTTGCGGCCCAGAAAGGCAATCTCTGGCGCATCCGAGGCAGGAAACCTCTCCGCCGCTATCGGCAAGAGTAGAATCTGTGTTGTATAGAGAATCACCCTTAAGGACAGGGATCGCCGCAGGCCTGATTTATCTCGAATCGACACACATAAATTGAAGGTGACAGAGTGATTCTCTCTTTTGTATAGTGACCCCATCGGCTCCCCATCCCACACGCCGAGGAGGCTTCCCCCATGCCAGACAATCAAAGTGGAATCAATGCGCTTCTTGCTACAACCCAGAGTTTTTTTAATGTTCTGCGAGATGTATTTCTCGTGATTCTGTTCGTTTTCCTGCTCTGCTTTCCAACCCAATTGAATTCAATGCTGACCAAGGCGGGAATTTCTCAATTGAATGGTGGCATATTTACCTGGCAGCAGCAGGCACAGCAGGCAGCAAACCAAAGTGCAACTGCGGCGCAGGCAAACGCTGCGGCCTCCGACTCGCTCAACGAGGTAAAATCCGCACTCGATGCGATTGCCAGCACAACCAGAAATCCAGACATCAAGAAGCAAGCAGCCGACGCAGCGAATCAGGCAGCTGGCTCCATAGCATCCCTTGAAACCGCAAACAGTTCTCTGGCGCGTTCAGTTGTGACACAGGAAAAGATGGTCCATAGCTCTGGCCCAGGCACTGAGTCCACGACTTTACCCACAACAACCCAGGGTTGGGTCAATATTGGGAAGGCTGATCCAGCGCACCGGCACTGGGCAGCTCTACCAAGGCCGAAGATTGCAGCTGCATCGCCGACTGTTACTGTCGGCCAGATCGTTACCTTTACCGATGACATCTTTTTGCGCGCTGACAAGGAACAGAATCAGAACTTCAATCAAGCAAAGATTCTGGGCGCCGTGCGCGCCGGCGAAACCGCAACCATTCTTGCTGTGCAGTATTCTCATGCACTTTCCGGAGAAGACTTCGTGTGGGTCAAAGTCTCCGTGAAAGGCGGGCAATAAGAAACAGTCACGTCACTGCGGTGCAGGCTGATTCGATGCAATCTCACCCGGCTTCACGGCAACCAGCAGTTCCGTCTCGATCGGCAGTGCGGTGGGCAGCGGGCCTTCGAGGGCAATCTTCAGCACCTCGTCCATATTCTCCACAAAGTGCAGCTTGATGGAGTTCTTGATATTCTCCGGCAGCTCGGCGATGTCCTTCTCGTTGGCGCGGGGCAGAATCACTTCAAAGATGCCGGCGCGCAATGCGGCCAGTAGCTTTTCCTTCAATCCGCCGATGGCCAGCACCTTGCCGCGCAGCGTGATCTCGCCGGTCATGGCAATGTCGCGGCGCACGGGAATCTTGGCCAGCGCACTGGCGAGGGCCGTAGCCATGGTAATGCCGGCGGATGGTCCGTCCTTGGGAATCGCTCCCTCGGGCACGTGCAAGTGCAGGTCCAGGTTGCGATAAAACTCGCGGCTCAGGCCGAGCGCCGCAGCGCGTCCGCGAATATAACTCAACGCGGCCTGCGCCGACTCCTGCATCACATCGCCGAGCTGGCCGGTAATGGTGAGCTTGCCTTTGCCGTCCAGCACCTGCACTTCAGTAGTCAGAATGCTGCCGCCCACCTCCGTCCACGCAAGACCAGTGACCAGACCGATCTCACTCTTCTCATGCACCTCGGAATCACGATAACGGGCCACGCCGAGATACTCGCTGATGTTCGCGGCGGTCACTTCTTCCTTGTGCTTGGCGCCGGCCTTGACCACCTTGCGCGCCACCTTGCGGCAGACATTGCCGATCTCGCGCTCCAGGTTGCGCACGCCCGCCTCGCGCGTGTATTTGCGGATGATCTCGGTGATCGCGTCGTCCTTGAAGACGATGTTCTTCTCGCTCAGGCCGGTCTGCTCGCGCTGCTTCTTGACCAGATATTGGCGCGCGATCTCCAGCTTCTCACTCTCGGTGTAGCCTTGCAGGCGCAACACTTCCATGCGATCCTGCAACGCGGCGGGAACGGTGTGCAGCACATTGGCCGTGGCTACGAAGAGCACCTGCGAAAGATCGTAATCCACGTCAAGATAGTGATCCTGAAAGGTTGTGTTCTGCTCCGGGTCCAGAACCTCGAGCAACGCCGACGCCGGGTCGCCACGGAAGTCCGAAGCCATCTTGTCCACTTCATCCAGCAGGAAGACGGGATTCTTGGTGCCCGCGCGCTTCATGTGTTGAATGATCTGCCCGGCAGTGCGCCGATATACGTGCGGCGATGGCCGCGAATCTCGGCTTCGTCGCGCACGCCGCCCAGCGAGAGCCGCACAAACTTGCGGCCAGTCGCTTTCGCGATCGACATTCCCAGCGAAGTTTTACCCACGCCTGGAGGCCCAGCAAAGCACAGAATTGAGCCTTTGGGATTTTTCACCAACTGCCGCACAGCCAAAAATTCCAAAATGCGCTCTTTGATTTTTTCAAGTCCATAATGATCCGCATTCAGAACTTTTTCCGCATAATCAATCGAACGCGTCTCTTTCGAGCGCTTCTTCCATGGCACGGCCAGCAGCCAATCAATGTAGTTGCGGCTCACCGTTGACTCAGCCGACATGGGCGGCATCGCTTCGAGTTTTTTCAACTCTTGAATCGCCTTTTCCAGGGTTTCCTTGGGCATTCCGGCGGCTTCTATCTTCTTGCGCAGCTCGTCGAATTCGCTCTTTTCTCCGCGGCCCAGCTCCTTCTGAATCGCCTTGATCTTTTCGTTCAGGTAATATTCTTTTTGCGCGCGCTCCATCTGCCGCTTCACGCGCGATTGTATGTTGCGGTCGAGGTCCAGCTTTTCGATTTCGATATCCAGCACATCAGCGAGGCGCGCCAAACGAATCGCTGGATCAAAGAGCGCCAGCAAATCCTGCTTCTCTTCAATGCTCAGTTGCAGATTGGCGGCGATGATGTCGCTCAGTTTGGCAGGCTCGTCCATGCGCGCGCTGGCGATGATGGTCTCGTAGTTCAGTGATTGCTGCAGCTTCACGTATTGCTCGAAGAGCGTGGTCACGCGCTGCATCAGTTGCTCGATGGCCGGAGTCATCTCGAAGTTGGTTTTGCCCACGCGCACCGTGGCCACAAAGAATCCATCTTTGTCATTCACTTCGGTGGACTTGGCGCGCTCGATGCCTTCGACCAGAACCTTGATGTTGCCATCCGGCATCTTGACGCTCTGCACGATGTTGCAGATCGACCCGACCTGATAAATCTCCTTGGCCTTGGGTTCGTCCACGGTGGCGTCATGCTGCGTGGCGAGGAAGATCTTGCGGTCGCCGGTGAGCGCCTCTTCCAGCGCGCGCACGCTCGACTCGCGGCCCACAACAAAGGGCGTCATCATATAGGGAAAGATCACCATGTCGCGGATGGGCATCATGGGTAGCTTGCGGGACTCGGTCTTGGCGGTCATTGTGCCCTCAGATCTTTTGGATGCGCGGCTGCAGCTTCCGTCGCAGAGCTTGAGCCAGCAAGCCTGTAAGAATTGTACAGCGGAATCAACTTTGGGCGGTGTGCAAAGCTGGACCGTTTCCTCGCCAATCCTTCTGCAAATTCCCGCCATTTGTTCAATAAATCTTAATTCATTTGCCGTTGGACGATGACGCGCACGCGGAAGCGCGTTATGATTCATGGATAGAAAGGGAGAACGGTATGAACGTTGCGACGCGTTTTGCAGTCGCCGGCCTGTGCGTTTTAGCGGCGGTGGGTGGAGTGGCGCAGACAGCCGAGTCGGCTCATACGGTTACGCAAACCCAAGCGGTCGCGCAGGCCTCGATGGTGGAGGCTCTGAATGTCAAAGAAGTGGGTCTGGCGGAGATTGACGCCTCCCACATCAAACTCTCCGTGGACCTCATTCTGACCGCCGCGCAATCGGTGACCATGGAGAGCCTCCGCATCGGCTCGCTGCACATCAACGGATTGCCGGTCTATGCCGCGCCGCTCAATCAGGAGATTGTACTTAAGAAAGGCGTGCCTACCGCCCTGCCGCCCCTGTACGTCTCGGTTCTCTTCCGCGATCTGCATACCGTTGAGCCTCTCAAACGGATGCTTCAGAACCAGAGCGTCAAGATCGAAGGCAACGTGGTGGCCGGCGTGCAGTTGAACATGGTTGAAAAACTGGCCTTGCACACCCAGCATCCCAGCGTGGAGGTTTCGCTTTCCCAGGATGTTCCGGCGGCGCTGGGCATCTCGACCTTCGAGCGCAGCGTAGCTCTTTCCATTCTGGGGGTCATCGATACCGGTCTGCAGGCCACCTCCGCCGCCAACCAGCTCTTGCCCAACCGCCCCGCCTGGATTCATGATCTGGACGCCACCGCCCCAGCCAATCTTTTTGCCGTAGAGTCCAGCTACGCGCTGACCCAGAAGGCCGAGAGCATCCCAGTGCTCTCGCTGGCGCTCGGCTTTCGTCTCGCTTCTGGCAAGGTGGTCACTACCGCCGAGTCTGAGGCCCCTTGGAAGTATGATGCGGAGTTCCTCGGCGCGGTGCAATCCGGCGCGGCCAGGCTGGCCAAAAACAGCCAGGAGATTCTGCTGCGGCCTCTCGCATCCGGCGATCCGCTGCGCCTCACCGCCAAGGATTTTACCGTGGAGTTGCGCGGCAGCGCCGATGAGGACAAACTGATTGCGCTCTCCGGCGAGAAGCACGGAAAAATTCAACTGCTGCGCCGTAGCGCGCCCACCTCGCTGGCCCTGCTGACTCTCACTGCGCCTGCATCTGCGACAGCACCGGGCGCAGATCTGCCCAGACCAGCGGGATTGAACGCAGCATCGGCCTCTGTGGCCGCGCAGGATAGCTGGCCGGAAGTTGCCGTCTTCCGCTTGCGTGAGGACCCGGCAACCAAAAAGCCATCCGTTGAACTGCTGCTGCTGGCTGCCCATCGCGAAGGCAAGAGCATTCAACTCACTGAACCGGTGGACGCCGCAGTCTTCGGGTCGCCCATCGTTACACCCGATGGAGTGATCGGACTCGTCCAGGACGAGCAGACCGGCGCCTTCCTGCCCGATGACCTGCTTGCGCCGGCCGTGGCTCCTTCTCCAGTTCCCGCGCCCTCTCCCGCATCTGATTCAGGGATTGCGCGCTAGTACCTGTTACAACGGTGCAACTCTCAGGGTTTCCGAAACCAAAGACAAGGTGCAGAATAGCCTCTTCATTAGCGGCTTTTAGAATCACTGGTTCGCACTCGCTCCAATGCCGTAGAATCGCAGCAGAATGAAGTGTCCATATTGCGGTTTCGGGCAAGATCGGGTGGTGGACTCGCGGGAGAGCAAAGAGGCCGACTCAATCCGGCGGCGGCGGGTCTGCGAGCGGTGCAATCGCCGCTTTACCACCTATGAGCGGATCGACGAGATTCCATACATGGTCGTCAAAAAAGACGGCCGGCGCGAGCGCTTCGACCGCCAAAAGGTGCTGAGCGGACTGCTGCGCGCCTGCGAAAAGCGGCCCGTTCCCTCCGGCAACCTGGAGGCGATTGTGGACGCGGCCGAGACCTATCTGATGGATGCGCCGGAGCGCGAGCGCACCACCAGCGAGATCGGCGAACTGATTATGAACCATCTCAAGGGACTGGACACAGTTGCCTACATCCGCTTTGCCTCGGTCTATCGCGACTTCAAGGATGTGAGCGAGTTCAAGGAAGAGCTGGAAGTGCTGCTGGGCAACCGGAGCAGCAAGGGGAAGAAGTAGGCGCCGAGAAGCAACCTCCGGATCTTGCGACAAAGAGGAATAGTATTTTGAAAGATAAATTGGAAACCCGAAGGTTTCAAGCTCCTCGGAACCATGCTCTGACAATCGTTTTATTTGCGGCAACCGGATGGGCCTTTGCGCAGCAGGCACCGTCACCTCCGCCGGCTCCGCAAGCCCGGTTTGTGGTGGTGTTGGATGCGGCGCACGGCGGCAGCGACACCGGCGGGCAACTTGCCAATAGCCGGTTGGAGAAGAGTTTTACGCTGGCGATGAGCGTGCGGCTGCGGTCGCTGCTGACAGCGCGCGGGATTCAAGTATTGACCACACGAGACGGCGATCTAGCGGTCGAGCCGAACCGAAGAGCGGAGATCGCCAACCATGCCCAGGCAGAGGCCTGCTTGAGCCTTCATGCCACGGAGAGCGGCCTGGGCATTCATCTGTTCACCTCATCGCTCTCGCCCGCCAAGCCAGCGCGCTTTGCCGCGTGGAAGACAGCCCAGGCCGGCTGGATAACGCGCTCGCTGGCGCTGGCCGGAACGCTCAACGCCGCGCTGCAAAACGCTGGGATGAACGTCACCTTGGCGCGGGCGGAGCTTCCTTTGATCGACAGCATGACGTGCCCCGCCGTGGCCGTCGAGATTGCACCCGAGATGGGAACTGATAAAAAGGCCGCCGCGGGTCTTGACGACCCTGACTACCAGGCGCGCGTGGCGACGGCCCTGGCGGCGGCGCTGGTCGAGTGGCGCGCGGAGGATCACCAGCCATGATTCCTCGCCATCAGAAGTTTCTCTTCGGCATATTGTTACTGGCCTCGCTGGTCATGGGCATCCTCCTTTGGCAATTGCGCGAGCGCGCGCACATGAGACTGATCGCCGGTCAGGATTCGGCGCCAACCAGCGCTCCGGAGGTTGCCAAAGCTGAAGAGGCGACCCTGCTGGTAGCCGACGATAGTGATGGATCTCTGCGGAGGCAGTCTTTCTCGCTTCCGCTCCCTGTAGATCCCGGCTCCCGCGCGCGCGCTGTGTTGGCGAAGCTGCTGGACCTGTATGCGGCTTCTGATTCGACCCATCCGGTTCCCGGCGGCGGAGCATCAGTCTTGCAGGTTTTTCTGCTGCCTGCGCCCGAGATCAGAGGCGCGGCGGCCGCACCGGGCCAGCAAGAACCAAATGATTCTGCTGGGCGAAGCCCGATTGCTCAAGCGCAACCCGCCGCGCAGACCGGCCCGCAACTGGCGGTAGTCAATCTGACCGGCGGCTTTGCCGCCAATCATCCCTCAGGAATTGCGACCGAGACACTCACCGTGCTTTCGATCTGCGGTACACTGCACGCCAATCTTCCTCGCATCACCCAGGTGCGCTTTCTGGTGGATGGCAGGGAGCTTGAAACGCTGGCTGGCCATGCCGATCTGACGCGTGCTTATCTGGTGAGCGATGACACGGCCCACCCTGATTGATCCGGCAATGAAATACACTCTCAGTGCCCCATCCATTCCACAATTTCATCGTGGAATGGATGGGGAGGAATGCCTCCATGATCGTGCCGGATCAATACGATTGCTGGCAGCCGCTGCGCGCCAGTTCGAGCAGGCGAACCAATTCGGTCAGTTCGGCGCTATTCATACACTGCAGCAGTTCCTTGGGAGCAGCCAGAATCACTGGATCCATCTCGCTCAGCAACTTGAGGCCGACTTCGGAGATGTGTGTCCAGACGACGCGCCGGTCCTCCGAGTCGCGCTGCTGGCAGATCAGTTTTAGAGCCTTGAGCCGAGCCAAGAGACGCGTGATGTCCGGCTCGGCGGTGATCATGCGGCTGCCGATCGCCGAGCATGTCAGCCCATTGGGATGCGCGCCGCGCAAAATCCGCAGTACGTTGTACTGCGTCGAACTGACACCCCAGCGGCGCATCTTCAAATGAAGGGCGCGATTCAGACAGTCGGAGGCGCGCAACAGATTCAGCAGCGCCTCCTCCTCCAGGCTGGAAAACGGTGGCTCCTGCAGGATTTCCAGCTTCGGTTCAGCCATCGACGGCCTCTTTCATTGTGCGGGTTCCAGCAATCCACTGTCTTTCTGAGCGGAGTTTGGCGCTTGGCGGCATCCCCCCGCGAGCGATTTTTGTCCGCTGAGTTGCGGGCGCAAAACGCAGACGACGGCCTGCTGTTGCTTGCAGTCATTCTTCTACCAAATTTCTAACTCAATGCAACTGCAAGGCCATGCGGCAACTTGGATTACTGCTTCACGATCTCCAGTTCAATAGTCAGCTTGACCTCGTCGCCCACCAGGGCTGAAGGAAAGCCGGTTCCAATTCCAAAGGCCGTGCGGCTGATCGTCGTGGTGGCGGAGAAGCCGGAATGCGCCTTGTGGTCCATCGGGCTTTCCACTGGAGTGCTGGGTCCTTCCACATCAAGCACCACCGGCTTGGTGACGCCATGCAGGGTCAAGTTGCCATTCACCGTCAGGTGGTTGCCGTTCTTGGCCACGCCGGAGCTGGTGAAAGAGGCCGTGGGGAACTTGGCCACATCGAAAAACGCATCGGATTTCAAGTGCGTATCGCGCTGCTCCACTCCAGTGTCCACGGTAGTGGTGTCGATGGTGACTGTCACTGTGGCCTTGGTGATATCCGTCTCGTTGTAAACCAGTGTGCCTTTGACTCCGCCGAAGCGGCCATGCACGTTGGAGACGCCGCCGTGGCGGATGGTGAAATCAACTTCGCTGTGTGCCGGATCGGTGGCCCATGCGGAGGTTTGCGCCATGGCCAGGGGAGCGGCCAGCGCCAAAATGCCTATCAATACTGCCAAACGCTTCATCGAGATGTCCTTTCATTGCCGGCCGTGAGGCCGTGGTTAAGGTTGGGGAGGAGGACGAGCGCTCTTGCCGAGTGCGCGCGAGGACGAAGAAGGCCGGAGCGCCGCGCGGAATCCTCTTTTGCTTGTTGGATGCAGAGAAGAAATATTCGTTGCAACAAATATTTTCTGCGTCCTCACCGGCTGCTTCCGATCCACAAGGAGGAAAAAACTCGGATCACCGATACTCCCGCGAATTCGCCATGTCTGCGGAGCGGACGCTAACTCGCGATACTGATACTGCCAATCCGCCTATTATTCCCGCGCATCTTTTCAAATCCGAAGCTAGGGTCTGCTTCTCATCCGCTATTTTATTGCTGGCTCAATCAGGCAAAATCATCATTCCATCGGATGCAGATGGCCGTCTTCTTCAATGATCTTGAGTGCTTCGGCGAGTGTCATGCCACGATAAAGCCGCCACCACTGCCCCGTGTGGCGCATCCAATCAACATCAAAGCTCTCCGGTCCGACGCGGACTATGCGTGTAAAAGGCGCATCGAACTCCTCGCCTAAGTTGTCTTTGTGGCCCGATCTGAAGCGCTGGATAAAGCGATACCGCCCGCCCGCCCAGATGCCGTGAATATCGATGGGGTAATTCCACTGCGTCGGCTTGATTTGCGGCAGGAATTTCGGCTTGAGCACATCCCGGATGAATGCCTCGCAGGCGGCAATGATCCGGCGCTTTTCCGCTTCATCGGCAGGCTTTGGCTTTGCTGGAACCCGCACCCATCCTTTGGCTTTCATTCCGATCCGTCCCCTCTATTTGAATGACTACTCCTCGTCCATCCTAGCGCGCAAGACCTCCGCATAGTGCTGCGGAAGGTGCTTCTTCTTCATCTGGCTGTCGCATACGACGTGGGTGGTTTCACCCTCGGCCAAGAGTGTCGGTTCAGCGCCGTCCGGGTTCTTGCGCAAGACACGATAAGCGAATTTGAGGACAGGTCCGCGCAGCAGGGCAGGACGGCTTTCGATCAGGATTTGATCGTCGTAGCGAGCTGAGGCGCGGTAGCGGCAGGTTGCCTCGATGACTGGCAAGATGCAGCCGTGCTCGGCTTCCAATTGCCTATATGAAAAGCCCAGCGCGCGAAGCAATTCGACACGGCCAATCTCGAACCAAACCAGATAGTTGGCGTAGTAGACAACGCCCATCTGATCGGTCTCGGCATAGCGGACTCGGACTTCAGTAGTCACTGGCATAAAACGGATTCTCCGTCAAGGCAATTTCGTACCAAGTTTTCCACGTGGAACGCGAACTCTTCTGTAATTCTAAGTGTTTCTTCGGGTTTTGTCGGGTCGATGTGCATCGAATCGTGCCAAAGGAGGGGATTATTTTTTGTCCATTATCTACTCGCCAGCGACCTGGACTTCACAGTCTCACGTTATGGAATGTGTTTCAGCGGGAGTTGGAAGTACCGCTCATCTTCGCTTTGTTGTTCCATCTTCATCGCTGCTTTTCATCCTATCCAGTGTGCGTGAAAAAAAAGAATGATCGGTAGCAGCCTAATGGGAAAGTTATGCCGGTTGAGGTTCGTGGAACCACGAACCTCAACCGGCCATCTTGCGGCGCGATTGGCTTCTATTGAACCGTAAGAGTGACGGTGCTGGAACTCACCACCTGGTGGGTCTGCGAGCCGCCGCCACCGCCGCCGCTTGTGCTGCCTCCACCACCGCCGCAGCCTGTCGCGCAGCAGGCAGCCCCGGCCAGCAGAATCAGCCCCAGGCAGGCCCTCATCCAAGCGTCCCGCCCCATCAGCCGCCGCCGCATCAGCACCAGCGGAAGCAGCAAGAAGGGCAGCAGAATCCAACCGGCGGTCCGCCCCGCTCACGGTCTCGGTAAAGATCACCGTGACCTTGTACGTGCCCTTGGGCGTGGACGAGCCGGTGGTGATGGTCAAGGTGCCGGCCGCGTAGCTGCACGCCGCGCCGGCGGGCAGGTTGAGGCAGCTCACCGTGGCGCTCTCGACCGTGGAGGGCAGGCTGACCGTGTAGCTCGCCGGTGAGCCGGCCGAGACCGCCGATACGACCACCGTGATGGTCGGCGCGGTCGAGGTCGATCCGGCGGAATCGATTTCAAACTCCAGCCCATTCGAGGCGCCGCCGCCCGGAGCGGGGGTCGTGACGGTAATGGCCGCCTGGCCCGCGCCGGCGATCTCGGCCGCCGTCACCGCCGCCGTCAATTGGCTTGCGCTGCCAAAGGTCGTGGCCAGCGCGGTCGTGCCCCAGTAGACCGTCGAGCCGTTGATGAAGTTCGATCCGGTTACGGTGAGCGTAAAGGCCGCTCCACCCGCGCTGGCGTAGGCCGGCGCAAGGCTGTCAATGATCGGCGCGGGATTCTGCGGAAGGTTAATGACGTACGCGGCGCTGGCCACGGCGCTCGGAGCGTAGCCGCTGGCCGTGGCGATGGCGTTGATCGTCTCTGAGGCCGAAACCGTAATGCCCGCGCTGGTGTAAAGCGTCGAACTGGTAGTCGGCGTTGTGCCGTCGGTGGTGTAGTAGATGACTGCGATGGGCGTTGTGTCGCTGAGGGTTACCGTCTGCGCTGCAGTAAATGTTCCTGCAGCGGGCGAGAAGGTGGGCGCGGACGTAGTTTTTCCAGGGTAAGTAACTTCCCTGATCCGATAGCTGCCCTCATCCGCAATATAAAGATTGCCTAAAACATCCACTGCAATTCCCTGCGGAGCCTCGAGTCCGGCTGCGGTGGCCGATCCTCCATCGCCGCCAGTGCCATAGTATCCGCTGCCCGCTACCGTGGTGATGATGCCAGTGCTCGCGGAGACCTCCCGCACAGCATCGTGTCCGTTTGAAAGATAGAGATTGCCGGCGGCATCCACCGCGATCTCTTCAGGACATATTTCAGCCTTGATCGCCAAGCCGCCATCGCCGGAGTTGCCATTTATATTTCCGATGCCTGCCACGGTAGTGATCATGCCGGTGCTTGCAGTGACTTTGCGGATTCTTCCTGCATTGATTGACGCAATGTACAAATTGTCCGCGCTATCAACAGCGAGAGTTTGTACATCTAACAGTCCAGCGCTGGTAGCCGGTCCACCATCGCCGCTGTATTCTTCTGTTTGGTTCCCTGCCACGGTGGTAATGATGCCGGTGCTTGCGGAGATCTTTCGAACGACATAATGGCTGGTATCGGCAATGTACAAATTGCCCGCGCTGTCGACGGCAAGGCCTTCCGGGTAAGCAAGGATGGCAGAGGCAGCGGGACCGCCATCACCGAATTGGCAGGTCGGGAAGAAGGTGTTACCTATGCAAATGTTTCGTCCCCACGTTCCGGCAATGGTGTTAATTACCCCCGTGGTGGCCGTTACCTCGCGCACAACATCGTCATTGGTATCGGAAATGTAGATGTTGCCTGCGCTATCGACAGCCAAGCCGCCGATCGATTCCAACTGCGCGCTGGTTGCAGGTCCGTTATCTCCGTAGTAGCCCCTTGTTCCGTTGCCGGCCACGATGGAGATGATGCCGGTTGAGGCAGAGACCATCCAGACCACATTGTTGTCGTTGTCCGAGAAGTAGAGGTTGCCGGAGGCGTCGAGAGCAACTGCCTGCGGTGCGCCAATCTCGGCGCTGGTTGCAGGTCCGCCCGCACCCGTATCGGGAAGGCCCTGCGTGCCATTGCCCGCCACGGTCGAGATCACCGCGGTAGGCGGAGCG
>CAWDQB010000019.1:0-5538 GCA_963804315.1 uncultured Acidobacteriaceae bacterium | reverse complement strand
GCCAGACCTATACGATGGTCTCTTCGGAAAACGAAGGGCAGGTCAAAGGTGACGACTCGATCTTTGCTCAATCCTCTGACGGCGTTGTTCTTACGCTGAATGTCAGCATCGTTTATAAATTGGTGGAAGCCGACGCGCCGTGGGTTTATCGTCATCTAGGAACCGATTACGCGGATAACATTGTCCGTTCCGCCGCGCGATCCGCAGTCCCCGACAGCACTTCGCAATTCACTTTTGAAGAGGCCTATTCCTCCAAGCGCGCAGCCATGGCGGAAATGATTCGCACTCGGATGAATGCGTCCATCAATGAGATTCTTCGCCAGTATCAGGGATTTTCCGGCGCGGGCGTGGTCATTCAGCAGGTTTTTATCCGTGAAGTCAAGCCTTCCGCGCAATTGCTCACGGCGATTGAGCAGAAGATGACTGCTCAGCAACAGGCGCAGCAGATGGACTTTACGCTCGAAAAGGAGCGCAAGGAAGCGCAGCGCAAGGCAATCGAGGCTCAGGGCATTCAAGACTTCCAGAATATTGTCACCAAAGGCATCACCGAACCGCTTCTGAAATGGAAAGGCATAGAAGCGACTGAAAAGCTGGCTAACTCACCCAACGCCAAGGTGGTCATCATCGGCGGCAAAGATGGCCTTCCAGTCATTCTTGGGCAGCAGTAGTGATAGTCAGAATTAGTTCAGGACAAGGATGAGTATTCGCGCCCTTCGGAGGGTTGCGCCGTTCCCAACGACCGTTCCAAACCCCTCTGAGGGTGCCCCCGGTGCCTCGCTTTTGGGTACCGGGGAAGTAGGCAGTTTCTCCGGAAAATCAACTTTTCATCAACGCCGCTGTCTTCTGCAAAAGTGTATTTTTTGCGGACGCGCAACTACAGCCCATCGCCGAAAACGCGTCCGCCAGCCTGACGCACGGCATTTGCCAACTGGCGGTTGAAGGTGGCCAGCACGCCGCCGGTGCGCAGAACAACTTCCAGATAAGTGGCGTCATAGCCGGTAAGTTTGTAGGCGCGGGCAAGCATCAGGACGGTGGGCTGAACCGCCGATGAACGCGTTGCATCCTGCACTATCGGTAGGGCATTCACCATGCCCAGAAACGCCGCCGAGGTCGAATGGCTGACTCCGCCTCGGCGCTCGGCAACCTGAATGCCGTTGGCGACTTCGGGAAACCAGAGAGCTGGCACGATAGCACTAGCAGTACGAACGAAGCGGAGAACCTCATCGGCCAATTGATCTTCGATAGGATCGACACGCCTGATCAGCCAAGCCAATGTTGCGGAGGCATCCAGAACCAATTCCATGCTCAGCTCTTACTTTCTTCCTTCGCGAATCCACTCCAGAACGGTATCGCCTGGAATACCCTCAATCCGTGGAAAATTGAGCAAGCCCTCCACGGCTGCATCAATTTTTGCCCGCGTACGGTCCGGCGCAATGGGCACCAGATTGGCAACCGCAGTGCCCCGCAGAGTAATGGTAAACCGCTCACCCTGTTCGACTTTGCGGAGGAGTTCGGAGAGCTTGGTCTTGGCCTCGAAGGCCCCTATCTCGGTGTACGCGGATTCAACTGCTGGCATAAACCCTCCTCCTGTTCTGTTCTACAACCAACTAGTCTATCAACTAGTTTACTCCTGATTTCGATCAATTTCTTCTTTTTATCATCGCTGCCATGGATTTTTCATTGCCTTATCCGGTGTCAGCAACCCTTATATCGCTCCACTGCACTGCCTCCGGTTTGACCCTGGTTGGTCTTGGGCACTAGCTTGGAAGAGTGCGAGGCCGCATTCGCGCGCCCCGAACAAGGAGATTGAATGCAACGCAAAAATTCCCCCTGGATTTGCAAGGGCGCTTTTGTGCTGATGCTGGCGGCAGCGGCGCTGGCCGGCGCGCGGGCGCAGGACTTGAAGAGCTTTGAGCAGCGCATCACCACCAAGGTGCTGCCGAATGGCTTGACGCTGGTGATCTGCGAGCGTCCAGAGGCGCCGGTCTTCAGTTATTCCACCTTTATTGATGCGGGCGATGTAAACGATCCCTCCGGCCAGAGCGGTCTGGCGCATATGTTTGAACATCTGGCCTTCAAAGGGACCAGCGAGATTGGCACCAAAGACTATGCCGCTGAAAAGGTAGCGCTGGCCAAGGTGGAAGCGGCAAACAATGCCTATGAGGCCGAGTACCTGAAGGCCGTTGGACGCGATGAAAAGAAGCTGGCTGAGCTGAAGCAGGCTTTTCTTGACGCTCAGAAAGAGGCGCACAAGTTCGTCATCCCCAATCAGTTCACCGACGTGGCCGAGCGCAACGGAGCTGAGGGCTTGAATGCCGAAACCGGGTTGGACGATACCGTTTACTTCTGGTCGATGCCGGAGAACAGGCTGGAGCTTTGGGCGTGGCTGGAGAGCAGCCGCCTGTCGGACACTGTCCCACGCGAGTTTTACAAAGAGCGTGACGTGGTGAATGAAGAGCGGCGGATGCGCACCGATTCGAACCCCATCGGCCGGCTGGTGGAGCAGTTCCTGGCGACGGCTTATGTGGCTCATAATTATGGGCGCAGCAGCATCGGCTGGCCCAGTGAGGTGAGCCAGATCAACGCCACGGAGGCCATGGACTTCCATAAGAAGTATTACGTCGGCGCGAATATCGTCGTGGCCGTCGTCGGTGATGTGAAGGCCAGCGAGGCGCTGCCGGTGCTGGAGAAGTACTTCGGCAAGGTTCCCGGTGGCCCCAAGCCGGAAGAGATGACCACCGTCGAGCCGAAGCAGTTCGCCGAGAAGACAGTAGCGATCCGCGAGCAGTCGCAACCCTTTTATCTGGAAGGCTATCACCGCCCCGACTACCGCAGCCCCGACGCCGAGGTTTACGACGCCATCAGCGATATTATGTCCAACGGCCGCGTTTCACGCCTCTATCGCAGCCTGGTGCGCGATCAGCAAATTGCCGCCGAGGCGCAAGGCTTCAGCCCCTTCCCCGGTGACAAGTATCCCGGACTCTTCGCCTTCTACGCCGTTCCGCTCCCCGGTCACACACCCGCCGAGATGCGCGACGCCATCCACAAGGAGATCGACAAAATCAAAGCCGCCGACGTGACGGACGAGGAACTGGCCATGTACAAGACCCGCACCCGCGCCGACCTGCTGCGTGGCTTGGCCGACAACCAGGGCTTGGCCAATTCGCTCGCCGAGTACCAGACCCGCTACGGCGACTGGCGCGAACTCTTCTTGCAACTCGACAAGGTGGACAAGGTGACCAAGGCCGATATTCGCCGCGTGGCCAATGAGGTCTTCATCCCCAGCAACCGTACTGAGTCGTGGATTGAAACTGATGCCGCCGCGCAAAAGTCCGCGGCGCAAGGTGGAGGCGCGCAATGAAGATTTCTTTCGGAAGATCCCTTGTTTTTGTGATCTGTGTAGCAATTTTTTCGGCAAACACTCTCCAATCCCAGCAAGTAAAGCCCTGGGAGCAAATCCCCACGCCCAAGCTGCACGACTTCAAGCCACAACAGCCCAAGCGCATTGAGCTGAAGAACGGCATCGTCCTCTTCTTGCAGGAGGATCATGAGCTGCCCTTCATCTTCGGCTCGGTCAACATTCCCGGCGGCTCGCGCGACGAAGACCCGGCCAAGGCAGGACTTGTCAGCCTCTACGGCCAGAGCTGGCGCACCAGTGGCACCGCCAAGATGAGCGGCGACGCCCTCGACGATCTGCTGGAAGCCAAGGCCGCGCACATCGAGACCGGTGGCGACGTGGATTCCACCGCGCTCTCGTGGGACTCGCTCAAGGGCGACTCCGACCAGGTCTTCGCACTGGCCCTTGATCTGCTTCTGCATCCCGTCTTCAATGCCGAAAAGCTTCAGCTCGCTCAGCAGCAGGTAGCTACGGGCATCGTCCGCCGCAATGACGACGAGGGCGAGATCGCCGGCCGTGAAGCGGTCAAGCTGGTCTACGGTCCCAACTCGCCGTACACCCGCCAGCCGGAACTCGCCACCATCGGCGCTGTCACCGTGGATGACCTGAAGGCATGGCACGACCAAACCATCACGGGTAAATTGATCGTCTCCGTCAGCGGCGACTTCGACCCTGCGGCGATGGAAGCCAAACTGCGCGCGGCCTTCGAGAGCCTGCCAGCGGCCAAGGCGCAGCCAGCCCGTCACGACAGCTTTACCGATCCCAAACCCGGCGTCTTCTTCATCGATAAGGAAGATGTCAATCAGTCGAATGTCGAGATCGTCGGTCTGGGCACGGACCGACGCAATCCGGACGTTCCCGCCCTCGCGGTAATGAATGAGATTCTGGGCGGCGGCTTTGCCAGCCGGCTCTTCCAGAAGGTGCGCACGGAGTTGGGTCTGGCCTACGCCGTAGGTGGCGGCTACGGTTATGACTGGGATCATCCAGGCACATTCCACGCCGTCGTGATGACTAAAAGCGCCTCCACCGTAGACGCAACCAAAGCCGCCCTGGCAGAGATCAACGGCCTCACCACCAAGCCCTTCACCGATGAAGAGCTGGCCCGCGCCAAGGATAACATCCTCAACTCTTTCCTCTTCCGTTACGACACGCGCGAGAAGGTTCTGGCCGAGCAGGTCAAGCTGGAATTCTACGGCTACCCTTCCGACTATCTGGAGAGTTACAAATCCGCGCTGGAGAAAGTAACTTTGGCCGACCTGGACCGTGTCGCCAAGAAGTATATCCACCCGGATAAGTTAGCCGTGTTAGTTGTGGGCAACGGCCCGGAGATCAAGCCCGGACTGGATGAGCTGAAACTCGGTACTGTGCAGTCAATTGACATAACAATTCCGATGCCCAAGCAGTCCGCGGAGGAGCCAAAGCAGTAACTCGCTTTAGACAACTCGGATTTCAAAAGAAAGACAACAACGGGAGGATCACCGCAGCGGCTTCTCTATCGCCTTTTCAACGGCTCGAAGGACCTTCACCTCGAGCAGATACTGGTCGCGGCCGGCAGCGAGTTTGTTGCGGATCAGATCGTCGCGAGAGATGACGCTTGCTACGATCTCGTTATCAATGACGCCCTCGATGGTTGCGCCCAGGCTTCCTCGAAGGTGACTCCATCGATGCGTTGAAGAACATCGATGCGGTTGGGGGGCAACCCGATTTGAAGCGTGGAACCGTCGGTGAAGTCTTTTTCGGTCATGCCCGCAAGGGGCGCTCCGAATTGTGCCAAAGCCCGAAAAACAGCCTTCGCATTCTCCGGATCGGACTTGATAAAAAGGTAGAGGTCTTTGGTCGTGCGCGGCCCAGCATGCACACTATAGGCGTGGCCTCCGATGATGAGTTAGGTGGCCTCGTTAGCGTTGAGCAGGCGAAGAAGGTCTTTGAAGTCTCGGGTGAGCATCGACAACCACTCCTTTGAAGCTCTCTTTGAAAGCATAAGCCGCTTCGCTGAGTTCGCAAACAGCTAAAAGTCGCTCAGCTACCGGCCGGCTTTGCCAATAACGATAGGTTTCGGCCTGCTGCTCTTCGCGGTCGATCACCTTACGGATTGTTTTGTCCATGCTCATTGCATCTATTTTCATTCTAGTTATCCGGCA
>CAWDQB010000018.1:0-31440 GCA_963804315.1 uncultured Acidobacteriaceae bacterium | reverse complement strand
TCACAATGATGATATGTTCGATACCGGACGCAATTGCCTCTTCGACTCCGTACTGAATGATGGGCTTGTCCACCACCGCCAGCATTTCCTTGGGAATCACCTTGGTGGCCGGCAAGAATCGCGTGCCCAATCCGCCGGCCGGAAATACCGCTTTCCGTACTTGCTTGCTCATTGCGTCTCCTTCATCTTTATTCAACCAAAATCCAGTGCCTCATCCTCACCGCATTTACGTTGTTGCAGAAAGCGCGGGATGCCAAGCTGCTCACAGCGCAGGCGAATCATCCCCAAGCAACGCTTCCCGCACGATCTTGATCGGCGGAAATCCTTGCTTGAGGAAATCGTCGTGAAATTTCTCCAAAGAAAATGCCGCGCCCTGTTTCATTTTCATATCCTCGCGCAGCTTCATGATCTCCAATTTACCCAACGTGTAATAGAGATAAGTCGGATCGCCCGCTCCGCGCTTGGTCTCCATCGCTGCTGTCTCTTTGGACTGATAACCTTCCTTTTGAAAAAACTCGATGGCATCCTCAAAGCTCATCTTGCCGCTATGCATCTGAATGCCTACAATCAAACGCGCATTTCTGAGCAGTGCATCCTGCAACTGACCCAGCCGCAGAAACTTGGCTTCGCGCTCATCCTTCGCGCCTGCGCCCGGTTGACCATAACCTTCATCCAGCATCATCTGCTCGGTGTAATGCGCCCAGCCCTCAATGTCCGTATTTGCGCCCAATATCTTGCGCACACGGCTTGGCGCCTGCGGAAGCCACAAAAACTGAATATAATGTCCCGGGTAAGCCTCATGTACAGCCGTTGAAATCACCGTGCCTATATTGAAGGAATGCATGAAGCCCTCCACCTCTTCCGGCTTCAGTGACGGATCGGGCAGAGTTACATTGAAGTAAGCCTCGGTCGCATGAGTTTCAAACGGCCCGGGCGTGTCCATCGAAGCAAAGGTCGTTGCCCGCATGAATGGCGGAGTCTCCTCTACAATCGGACGAACATCCGAGGGAATGGTAACTATATGATGCGCGCGAATAAAACTGATTAGTCCGTCAAAGGTCGCGCGGAAGCTGTTCAGCAGTTGATCGGGAGCTGGATGCATTCGTCCCAATTCATCCAGCACAGCGCCCGGTTCCTTGTTGGGTTCCAGTTCCTTGGCGATCTCTCTGAAGTGTGCTTGATTCTTGCGCATATCCGCCCAGCCAATTTCGAGGATTTTGTCGAGCGGCAAATCCACCATCTCGTCATACTGTAACTTCTTTGCGAAGGTGTTGGCTCCGATACGGAAGTCTCCGTTTGACTTTGCGAGCAAGTCCGTCCTCAGCCAGTCAAGATAGTCATTCAGCGCCACGATGACAGCCTTGTTCGACTGCATAAACTCAGCCTTCAGCGTCTCGTCCTTTGCGTCTGCAAAGGCCAGAGGAACATCGTGCTCAAAAAAGCTGAGAATATCCGGTAACTGCTCAATGGCAATCTCCGTGAAAACGCGCGGCGGATTCTTCAGATTCACGCGCGCTTCAGACAACAGCGTCGGCATCAGCCTTTCGCGCGCAATCAACGATCTTAAGCGATCATCCGTAGATGCATATTTACGCTCCATCAGCGAGAAAGCACCATTGGCACAGGTGCTTGAATAATCATCCGCATTCTTCTCCCACGGGCGAATCACTTCAAGAGTAAGTAGCTGCGAACGAATGTTTGCAAGTACTATCTCGCGGTCGCTTCGCGGGACAAAATCAGATGTTGAAGCTTCGGGATGAATTGCTTCGATGCGCTGTTCAAAACTTTTGAGCGCGGCGACCTCGGCGTCAATGTTCTTGCGGGAGTTATCCTCCAACTGAGTGTCGTACTGGTGAAAGCCGGCCAGCGTTCCCTGCGTAGGCTGGTAATGAAAGTAAACCTGATCCAAGTATTCGTCCGAAACTCTAGCGAATTCTTGTTGCCAAGTTTCCTTGTTTGCGTGGGCATAGATCGCCGAGGTCATAAAAACTCCAATCGCAACGAACATACAAATGTTTTTCATCGCATCTCTTCTCATATTTCGTATACACCTCAAACGTTTGCCGGCGCAGGCGCCAGGTTCTGAATCAATTCGCGGATCTCCAGCAGAAGTTCGTCGTTGCGCGTGGCAGACAAAGGATACTTCAAAAGGCCTTGAGGTGTGAACTGTGCGCCTCGTTTGGCATTTCGCGCCACCAATCGCATCAATTGCTGGGGATCGATAGCCGCATTTTCCGTAAATCGCAGTTGCAACTCGGCGCGCTTGCGATCCAACTGAGCAATCCCGATCCGCTCGCACTCCAAGCGAATCAGCGATGCTTCCAGCAAATAAACCGTTGCGTCCGGCAGCGCGCCATAGCGGTCTTCCATCTCCGCGCGCACCTCATTGATCGCGGCTTCGTTCTCCGCTCCAGCAATCTTCTTATAGAGCCGAAGCCGCTGATTCTCTTCGGGTACATAACTCTCATCGATGCGCAGGGCAATTCCAAGATTGAGTTGCGTCGCCGGCCGTTCCTCGCTCGATTCGCCCTTCATCTCTTTCACAGCGGCCTCCAGCATCGAAGTGTATAACTCGAATCCAACCGCTTCGATGTGCCCACTCTGCTCGCCGCCCAGCATATTGCCCGCGCCGCGAAGCTCCAGGTCCAGCGCCGCTATCTTGAAACCCGCGCCCAGATCGCTGAATTCCTTCAGAGCGGCCAGCCGGCGACGCGCAATTTCAGTCAACTCCTGCTCGGGCGGAATCAGCAGATAGGCATAGGCGCGCCGGTTGGAACGGCCTACTCTTCCCCTCAACTGATATAACTCGCTCAATCCATGGCGGTCGGCGCGATTAATAAGCATGGTATTCGCCAGCGGAATATCAAGGCCATTTTCGATGATTGTTGTCGCAACCAGCACATCGTACTCGTGATTCATGAACGCCAGCATCACGCGCTCTAACTCGGTCTCTCCCATTTGACCGTGGCCAACAATTACTCGCGCTGCAGGAACCAACTCATGAATCCGCGCGGCAATCTCGTAGATCGACTCGACGCGATTATGTACAAAGTAAACCTGGCCGCCGCGCTCCAACTCGACCTCAACCGCAGAGCGAATGATCTTTTCATCGAACTTGGCGACCACAGTCTGAATCGCCATTCGGTCCTTGGGCGGCGTCTCAATCACACTCATGTCGCGCAGACCCACCAACGACATATGCAGGGTGCGCGGAATCGGCGTGGCGCTCATCGCCAGCACGCCAATCTCCTTGCGCATCTGCTTAAGTCGTTCTTTATGACGCACGCCAAAGCGCTGCTCCTCATCCACAATCAACAGTCCCAGATCCTGAAACTTGATGTCCTTTGATAACAGCCGGTGCGTGCCGATCAGTATATCAATCTTGCCTGTCTCCACACGTGCGACGATTTCCTGCTGCTCCTTCGCGGATCGGAAGCGCGAGATCATTTCTACGGTAATTGGAAACTGCGCAAAACGTTTCTTGAACGTCTCAAAATGCTGAAAGCACAAGATCGTTGTCGGTGTAAGAACCGCAACCTGCTTTCCATCCTGCACCGCCTTGAAGGCCGCGCGCATGGCGACCTCTGTCTTGCCGTAACCCACATCTCCGCAGAGCAGCCGATCCATGGGGCGGGTGGATTCCATATCGTATTTGATTGCACGAATCGCGGATAACTGATCTTCGGTCTCGGTATAGTCAAAAGAACCCTCGAACTCGCGCTGAAATTCATTATCTTTGGAGAAAGATGTTCCCTGCGCCGTAGTCCGCTCCGCGTATAACTTGACTAACTCGCCGGTCATCTCCTGCATAGCCTTGCGGACGCGCGCCTTGGTTTTGGTCCACTGCTGTGATCCGAGCCTGTTGAGCACGGGCGCGGGTCCGGTATCCGTCGAGCGATACTTCTGAATCAAATCGAGGCGAGTCAGAGGAACATATAACTTGGCCTGTTCGGCAAACTCCAGGATCATGAATTCGACCGAAAGCCCGTCCTGAGTAATTTCTCTTAAGCCCTGATATTGCGCGATGCCATGCTCGATATGAACTACATAATCACCTACAGTAAGATCGCGAAAATCCGAGACAAATGCCGCGGTCTTTGATCGCTTCGGCTCCGGACGCGCCGCTACATCGGCGTCATCCGACAAGTCATTCGCTCCAAACAAGACCAGATTCGAATCTAGAAAAATGACTCCGGAGGCAATCGGCGTGCGAACAATGACAGGCACACGCAGGTCACCGGCAAGATAACTCGATTCATCGAGCATGGTCTCGCCTGGATGTGGATTGCGGCTGCCCAGCCGGTAAGGAATCTGATACTCGCGCAGCACGGTTGCCAGTCTCTCAACGTCCCCTTGATGTGGCGCGGCTAGAACAATGCGCGCCTCTTCCCTCATCAGCAGGCGCAGTTGTTCAGTGAGCGCGGGAATCGACCCATGAAAGCGCAGGGTTGGGCGCGTATTCAGCTCAATCTCGCCCAACGTATTGTCTTGGTCGAGAACGTCCACTACGCCAAGCTGGTCGAGATCGAGGCCCATGTGGCTGTCCAAAGCGGCCTGCAGTACCTCCGGGCGCAGATAGATGTCTTCAGGAGTAATCAGCGAACCCATCGCCGAGCGCTCATGGCGTTGCTCAACTTTATTCCACCAGCGCTCAATCTGGTTGCGCACCATCGCCGGCTCTTCGACAAAAAGCGCGAACTTGGGCAGCAGAGTTAAAAGAGACTTATTGGCTCCGGCAACAGCAGAAAAAAACTCCCAACCCGGAAAGACGCTGACCCCACCAGCAGCCGCTAACTCATCGGCCATCTGCTGAGTTACTTCGGAGTCTTCCTGATCGCCTTCCAACTCGATACGTTGCCGGCTGAGCCGCCCATGTACCGCGGCCAAGAGGCGCTCGGTTACCGGAGTCTCGGCCAGCGGCAGTAACTGAGCCTCATCCAGTCCGCTCTGGGAGCGTTGCGTCTCCGGATCGAATTTGCGGATCGTTTCAATCTCATCGCCGAAGAACTCGATGCGCACCGGACGGTCGGACTCTGGCGAATAGGCATCCAGAATTCCGCCGCGGCGTGTAAACTGCCCGGGCATTTCAACCAGATCCATCTGGGTGTATCCCACTGCGGCCAGATGCGCAGCAAGCACCTCGACATCCACTTCTTCGCCCCGCTTGAGAGTAACCGCAAGACCAGCATAATAGTCGCGGTCAAAGAGCTTGAGCGCAGCCGACTCAACCGGGGCGATGAGGATGGAAACAGCTCCGGTTGCCAGCTTCCAAAGGGCTGCCGCGCGCTGTTCCTGCACATCAGGATGCGGAGAAAGATTTTCGAAGGGAAGGACATCGTGTGCGGGTAACCGCACCACCGCGGCCGGGTCCACCGCGCCGGTCAGTTCACAGCCGGCACGCAGAATCAGTTCGAGCGCCTCGGCAGCCTTGTTGTCGGCCACCACGACGATTACCGGTTGCCGCGCAGCCCGCGCCAGAAGAGGCAAATAAATGGCCCGCGCGGTGGCTGTCAGTCCAGAGACACGTCTGCGCCCCGTACCAAGGCTCAAGTGCCTTCGTACGCGTTCGAACCCGGAAGAGTGCTCCAGCTCCGCGAAGATTTCGCGGACAAACGGGAGAATCATGTATTACGAGTTTATCAGCGCGGGACACGTGTGTGCGAAACGGGCGAAAAGATGGTGCGAAATTTGGCGGTATTCACTCCGTCTGATTCAAAGAGGAACTCTCGCGCCGCAATTGCTCGATTGCGATACGATGCGATAGTACTCACGCAAGTAGAACAATCTAAAAGATGATTCGTAACTCATTTTGAAAACCAGAGGAGTTATCTGGAACGTGCCGGAAGTCGGTGAGCAAGCTACCGGATTGCAACTATCGCTACTGGAATCAACTTGAGAATTGCTGGCCAGAACGACATAAGACACAGAGCCGGTCTGATATTCGATCTTGTATTTCCCGATTGGCTGATAAGTAGTTACGGACACGTTTTTACCGGTGAGATCAGAACGGTGATCATCCGGTTGCTTAAGAATTCCACACGTGTATTGAACCTTATATTGTTGCCAAAATGGATTCTTGGAGATTGGCAATTGTAGTCATTCATTTGTAAAAGCTGCAATCCTTGCGTATTGTAATTATGAGGCAAGTGGATTCCGGCAGCCGCGACCGAGTTAGTCATGCGGAGTTTGGGCCATTTGCGAGAAACGATCAGGGAGGAAACATGGCAATTTCAGATATTCTGGCAACCATTGATCAGGAGATCGCCCAATTGCAGCAGGCACGCGCTCTGTTGAGCGGCGGCGTTGTAACGGCGCCGAAGAAGAAAGTCGGCCGTCCTAAGAAAGTGGTTGCATCCGCGGTTGCGCTCAACAAGGCTGCGCCGGCGGCAAAGCCAGCGAAGACTGCGAAAAAGAAGAGAAACCTTTCGCCCGAGGGACGTAAGCGGATCGCCGAGGCTGTCAAAAAGCGCTGGGCGGCACAAAAGGCCGCGGGAGCGAAGTAGATCACCCGTTCTCAAGATCGAACCAAGCTGCGCGGTCCCAACCCGCGCTAGCTTGGCTTTGTTTTTTTGATCTCTTCCTCCGGCCATAGCGGCGGCTGAATCGCGCGGATTCGCTCATGCCGCAGGTCGGCTAGAACGCGGGTCCAGTAGACGATGCTTCGTTCTGTCCGGGAAAGCTGGAGTTGCGCCGCGCGAAGCTTTCCTTCGGCATGGCGCAAGCGGCGACGCAGGGCGGGATCAGGTTTCAAATTCTCTTTCATCTATTTCTCTGCTTTGAAAGTCCATGATAAACCGTCGGGCGTAAACCTTGTCAGGCAGCAATATTCATATGGATTATCATTGGAATCAATGAATGTGGGGGAGAAGAATGCCATTGAGAAAATTGTTACTTACGGCAATTGTGGCTGCTTCGCTGGTCTGGACGGCTGCTGCGCAGCAATCGGCACCGGCGCACGTCATCGGCTTCATGACGGATTTCGACGTAAAGGACGATGCGGTGGGCATCTGCAAAGCGGTCATGGACGGCATTGCGCCGGGCGTGCGCATTCTTGACATCACGCACCAATCCGAACCGTATAACATTGCGATGGGCGCCCGCTTCCTCGCCGGTTCAGCGCCTTACTTTCCCAAGGATGCGGTCTTCGTGGTGGTCATTGATCCGGGCGTCGGATCGACGCGCAAAGCCATCATCGCCAAATCCGGCATCGGGCAGTATTTTGTCTTGCCGGATAACGGACTGCTCACACTGATTCAGGATCGCGACCGGATCGTCGAGGCGCATGAGATCACCAATCCCGCTTGGATGATCGGTTCCGGTATCTCCTCGACCTTTCACGGACGGGACATCTTCTCGCCAGCCGGGGCGCATCTGGCCCGCGGCGAGGACTTCCGGCTGGCTGGTCCAGCGCTTGATGTCGCCAAACTTGTTCGCCTTGAGCTGCAAGACGCTTCCATCGACGCGGCCGGTCTGCACGGCCAGGTACTTGGCACCGACGGACCCTTCGGCAATCTTGTGCTCAACGTTCCCGCTGAGACTTTTTCCAGGCTTGGCTACAAGATCGGCGACCAGGTGCCAGCAATGCTGGCTGGAAAGAGTTATCGTATTCCCTTTGTAAAGACCTTCAGCGATGTCCCAGTGGGCAAGGAACTTTTCTATATCGATTCGCGCGGCCGGCTTTCGTTGGGAATCAATCAGGGAAACTTCGCGGTGACTTATAAAGTGGGCGAGGGTGCGGAGTTGACGATTCCCAGGAAGTGAGTGGAGATTGCCGAATCAATTAGCCTGAGTGCCCCATCCAATTGTTCTGTGCGGATGGATGGGAAGCATGAACTTGAACAGAATTCCCTCGTGTGAAAAACTACCGAATAATCTCGAACTTTTCCCATGGGCATTTGCAGACCGGGCAACGCTCATGCTCCTCTTCGGTCTCCGAGGTATAGCCGCAGACCGGGCACACGTAATAGTCGCGCGCTTCACCGATCCAGGAGTCCTTTTTTCCGGCAGCCAGCAGGGCGATGGCCTCGCTGTAAAGGCGCGCGTGCGTCTTTTCCGCCTCCAGCGCACCGGTAAAGGTGCGGATGGCGGCGTTGTTCTTGCGCTCGGTGGCCTCGGCCAGGAAGCCGGGATACATGGTGTCGATTTCGTACTGCTCGCCGTTGAGCGCGGACTTCAGATTATCGAGAGTGCCTTTCACCGCAACCGGATGAATCTCGCATTCGGCGCGGCCGCCCAACTGGCCGATGACACGGGCGTGATTGCCGGCGTGAATCTGCTCGGCGCGGGCGGCGGCGCGGAATAAGCTGGCTGCGCCATGCAGTCCTTCCTCGTCAGCCTTCACGGCGAAAGCAGAGTATTTGGCGTGCGCATTCGATTCACCTTCAAACGCGGCTAATAGATTTTCAACCGTAACTGTATTCTCTGTAGCAATTCCAGACATGAGCAGATCTCCTGAACCCCGTACCAGAGCTTACGAGCGGTGGTTTGAGGAACGCTGTGACGCCGGTTACATACGATGATCTGAATGGACCAAAAAAACGCGGTTAGACCATTCCATTCCGAAGTGCTGATTGCATCACCTCTGATATAAAACATCAGAAAATTCTAAGCGGCGTCAACTTTTGAACAGCTTGACAGAAGCGCGTTTGCCGCCCGTATCCGCGCCCTCCGCGCGCTCTTCATCGGTAGAGTAGCGTCAGGATCCATTCAGTTTGCCGAAGGCCAAGCGGCGGTCAACTTTGGCCAGAGAGCCTGATGAATCGCATCGAGTATATTTCACTCGATCATTTCGTGGATTGATTTCAAATTCATCGCGTCTGCTACACCCGCTGCAACACCTTCTTGTCGCTCTTCTTTGCGGCCTTCTTTGCGGCGGGTTTGGCAGCTTTTTCTACCACCGGCCCATGCGTATCTGCCGTGGGAAGAGGCGGCGCATCGCCGATGCGCTTGGAGTAAGTGCAGTTACCGCCCGGCTCCGCGATTACCGCGCCTTTTGCGGATTTCTTTTTCGGCGCGACTTCTTCCTCGGCGGCCTTCTTCTTATTCGGGCATTCGAGGAAGATGCCGGAACGCAGCGTCTTTTCAACCAAGTAACTACTGCCGCACTCAGGGCATTTTTTCGCAACCGGCTTCAGGTTGGAGGTAAAGTCGCACTTGGGATAGTTTGTACAGCCCCAGAAGATATTACCCCGGCGCGCCTTGCGCTCGGCCAGATCGCCCACGCCGCACTTGGGGCACTTCAATCCTTCAATGATATTCTGCTTCACATATTTGCATTTGGGGTAGCCTGAGCAACTAACAAACTCGCCATAACTTCCCTGGCGCAAGACAAGCGGCTTGCCGCACTGCGGGCAGGCTTCGCCGGTGGGCTGCGGAGCGGCCACCTTCTGCTGCTGCTTGCTGCTTAACTTGCGGAAGGTCTTGCAAGGCGGATCTTCGTTGAATCCAGGGCAGGACATGAACATTCCAAATGGCCCGCGCCGGAGCACCATCACCCGCCCGCAGTTATCGCAATACTCCTCCTGCTCGCCGACCTCCTGACCCTCGGGTGTATTCATGTCCGGCTTGCCGGCTGTGTTTTCCTTGGTAAAGGTGCAGCTTGACTTATCCTTCTTGTTATATGCTGAACAAGCATAGAAGCTGCCGAACTTGCCCCACTTCAATAACAAAGGAGACCCGCACAAGTCGCATTTCTCGTCCGTCTTCTTCTCCATGCGCTTGATGTCTTCCATTGAAGTCCCGGCGTCCTTCAGCTCTTCCACAAAGTGGTCGTAGAAGGCGTTCATCAGGACGGTCCACTTTTCGTTGCCCTCTTCGATCTCGTCCAGTTCCTCTTCCAACTTGGCCGTGTAAGCAATGTCGAAGATATACGGGAAATTCTTGACCAATAAGTCGCAGACCACCATTCCTATCTCGGTGGGATAAAAACGCCCGCTGATCTTGGTCACATATTCGCGGTCCTGGATGGTATTAATGATCGACGCATAAGTAGAAGGCCGTCCTATGCCGCGCTCTTCCAGCACCTTCACCAGCGAGGCTTCGTTAAAGCGCGGAGGCGGCGTGGTAAAGTGCTGCTCATTCTCCAACTCATCCAACTCCAACTTCTTCACTTGGTCCAGGTTGGGCAGTTTGTTGGATTCCTCGTCGTCATCGTCCTTCTCGGCAACCTCGTAAACCTTGAGGAATCCATCAAAGCGCACCACGGATCCACTCAGCCGGAAGTCATATGTCTTGCCGGTCTTCGCGCTGACGGCGGCAATCCTGGCCGTCGTTACATCAAAGATAGCCGGGGTCATCTGAGAAGCCACAAAGCGCTGCCAGATGAGCCGGTAGAGCTTCAACTGCTCTTCCGTCAGATAGCGTGCAATTGACTCAGGCGTGCGCGCCACATCGGTGGGCCGGATCGCTTCGTGAGCGTCCTGCGCGGCCTTTTTGCCCTTGTACTGATTCGCCGCGGCAGGCAGATATTTTGCGCCCAGTTGCTTGCCGATCCACTCCCGCGCCCCCGCAATCGCCTCCGGCGCCACGCGCGGCGAATCGGTTCTCATATAAGTGATAAGGCCGACGGTGCCCTCAGGACCCACATCCACGCCCTCATAGAGCCGCTGCGCCACGCCCATCGTACGGCGCACATTGAAGCCCAGCTTGCCGGCCGCGTCGCGCTGCAACTGACTAGTGATAAACGGCGCGAAGGGCCTCCTTTGCTTCTCTGTAGATTGCACGGAGACCAGCGACCACTGCGCTTTTTCGAGCGCCGCAAGCACGGCGTCCATCGACTTTTTGTCCGGCAGAGCATTGGCAAGAAACTGCTCTTTGCCATCCTTGTCCTGACCATTCGCCACGCGCGCCGGTTCGCCGTTGATGCCGATAAAGCGCGCTTTGAGTCTGGTCTCCGCCTGATTCTCTGGGTGGAGCACGGCGTCCAGGGTCCAGTACTCGACCGGGCCAAAGGCCCCAATCTCCCGCTCTCGCTCTACGATCAGCCGCACGGCCACCGTCTGCACGCGGCCCGCCGATAAGCCTCGGCGTACTTTGTCCCACAGCAGCGGAGAGATCTGGTAGCCCACCAGACGGTCCAGCACGCGCCGCGTCTGCTGCGAGTCAACGAGATTTTGGTCCAGATCACGGGCGTGTTTGAAGGCCTCTTGCACGGCCTTTTTGGTGATCTCGTTAAAGGTTACGCGGTGAATTTTTTTTCTCTCTTTGGCCGAAGTGCCCAATTGCAGCGCCAAATGGTAGGCAATCGCCTCACCCTCGCGGTCCGGGTCAGGCGCCAGAAAGATCTCATCCGCCTTGGCAGCCGCCCGCTTCAGCGCCGCCACAACCTTCTCCTTACCAGGGGAGACGATCAGTGTCGGCTCAAAGGTCCGCTTCTCCAACTCCACGCCAATATCGTTTTTGGGCAGGTCCATGATATGACCCACCGAGGCCAGAACCTCGAAACCTTTGCCAAGATACTTCTCAATCGTCTTTGCCTTGGCGGGCGACTCGACGATAACCAGTGATTTGCTCATTCCCATCCTTGTTTCCATTAACACTCTAACCTGTCCGGCCTGTTGGACTCTCTTTGGAACGGTTTGGTTGCACGCGCGGTTGGACCGATCCCCGCCCGCACCCCGGCTGCTTTCCGCTTCAGGAAAAATCAACCGCAAGTATTGCACGCTATCACGGAAGGCCGCCTGACTTCCACTCACGGCAGCATTTTTCTATGAAGGTTGTCCCATTTTGCGGAGCGCGAGGCGATTTCGGCACTAGAAAAAATCATCGCACATCTGTCAAGCGCTATAGCACCCGCGCCAGCCACTTGCCGGTGTGCGAATGCAGATTGGCCGCAACCTCTTCCGGCGTGCCTTCTGCAACGATCCTGCCGCCAGCCTCGCCGCCCTCCGGTCCCAGATCAATCACCCAGTCAGCGGATTTGATCACATCCAAATTGTGCTCGATGACGATCAGCGAGCCTCCGCCGTCGATCAGCTTGCGGAAGGCGGTGAGCAGTTTGGAGACATCGTCAAAGTGCAAGCCGGTCGTCGGCTCATCCAGGATATACAGTACGCGGCTGGCCTGCGAGGGCTTGGCCACGGCATTGGCGGCGCGCACCTGGGCCAGATGCGCGGCCAGCTTGACGCGTTGCGCCTCGCCGCCACTGAGTGTGGTGGCCGATTGGCCCAGACGCAGGTAGCCCAGGCCGATCTCGTCCAGCACGGCGAGCTTGTCCAGCAGGCGCGCCTGCCCGGCAAAGAAGCGCAGCGCCTCTTTCACAGTCATTTGCAGCACGTCGTGGATGTTCTTGCCTTTGTAATCGACGCCCAAAACTTTGGCCTGGTAACGGGTGCCGTTGCAATCCTCGCAGGGCAGTTCGACATCGGCCAGGAACTGCATTTCGACGGTCACCGTGCCATCGCCCTCGCAGGTGTTGCAGCGCCCGCCGGGAACGTTGAAGGAGAAATGCCCGGGCGAAAGAGAAAGCCGCTTGGCCTCCGGCTGCTGGGCAAAGAGTTCGCGAATCAGGTCGAAGCCCTTGATGTAAGTGATCGGGTTGGAGCGCGGCGTGCGGCCAATCGGCGTCTGATCGACCAGAACCACATCATTGATGCGCTCGACGCCGGTCAGCGATTTGAAGACGCCTGAGGGGTCGGCGCCATCGCTTTGGCCCAAGCGCGCGCGCGATAGCCCGGTAGAGTACCTGGTGCACTAGCGAGGACTTGCCGGAGCCGGAGACGCCCGTGATCGCCACCAGCATTCCGAGGGGAATCTCCACGTCGAGACCACGCAGATTATTGGCTCGAGCGCCGCGCAGGACAAGCCGTTCCTTGCCCGGAGTACGGCGGCGCGTGGGGATGGGAATCGAGAGCTGCCCGGAAAGATAGCGGCCCGTCAGCGAAGCCGGATTGGCTTCAATCTCAGCTAGTACGCCTTCGGCCAGCAACTTGCCGCCCAGTTCGCCCGCGCCGGGTCCCAAGTCGAGCAGGTGGTCGGCGGCGCGGAGAATATCGGCATCGTGTTCAACGACAAGAATCGTATTGCCCAGATCGCGCAACTCTTCCAGAATGTGAATCAGCCGCGCCGTGTCGCGGGTATGCAAGCCAATCGACGGCTCATCCAACACGTACAGCGCCCCCACCAGCCGCGAACCTAGCGAGGTGGCAAGCTGAATCCGCTGCGCCTCGCCCCCGCTGAGCGTCGAGGCCAGCCGGTCCAGCGTCAGATACTCCAGCCCGACGGCGTCCAAAAAGTTCAGCCGCTGGCGAACCTCGTGCAGAATCGGCCCCGCTATCTCTTCATGCATCGGAGAAAGGTGCAGCGCGTTGAAAAACAACTTCGCATCCGTAATCGTCAGCGCTGTCGCCTGACATATATTCAGGCCATTCACGCGAACCGAGCGAGCCTCTGCGCGCAACCGCTGCCCGCGGCAATCAGGGCACTCGGCGTAGCCGCGATATTTGCTGAGCATCACCCGCACGTGGAGCTTGTACTTCTTGCGCTCCATCTGCGTGAAAAACCCATAAACCCCAGCGAATGTTCCCTTTCCGCGCAAAACAATCTCCCGGACCGCCTCCGGCAGATCGCTCCAGGGCACGTCCAGCGGAACGCCTAGCTCGGTCGCTTGGCGGCGGAAATCCGTATACCAGGGCCGGTACTTGGGCCGGTTCCAAGGGTCGATCGCGCCCTCGGCCAGCGTCAGCGATGGGTTTGGGATCACCAGCTTCAGATCGAAGTCCATCGTATTGCCGAAACCTTGGCAGCGCGGGCAGGCGCCGAAGGGATTATTGAAGCTGAACAGGCGCGGCTCCGGCTCGCGTCCCGGTTGATGACAGCTCTTGCACTCGAAGGCGGCGGAGAAGCGATGGCGCGGGCGGTCTGCGGATTCCTCCCGAGGCGCCTCCTCAAAGATCACTTCGCCTGACTCGCGGTAAGCGATTTCGGCGGCATCCACAATCCGTGCGCGGCTCTCCTCGCTGACCACAATGCGATCCAAAAGGATAAAAACCGGCAGCGTAAAATCCAAATCCAGCAGCGATTCCGGTGTTGAGAACTCGAAGATGCTCCCTTGCTGATAGAGCCTGTTGAAGCCGGAGGCGCGCAATTCAATCAACCGCGCCTTGAGCGCCTCTGTCAGCGGAGATTCCGGAAGCGGCTTGGCGGCTGCCTTGGCGGATTTCAACGTGCGGCGCACAGGCTTGGCTTCAGTCGGCCGGCGCAATCTCGGCCGCGCGCACCGGAAAAAGCGCATTGAGCCGCGTCCCTTCGCCCAGAGCCAAAATGCCTTCAGCCACTTCGTCCATCGAGTCGCGCTTCACCAGGCCGTCGCAGTGGACGCAATGCACTGTCCCGCAGCGCGCATAGAGCAGCCGCAGGTAGTCATAAACCTCGGTGGCCGTGGCGACAGTCGAGCGCGGGTTGCGCGTCGAGTTCTTCTGTTTGATGGCGATGGCCGGAGCCAGCCCGTCGATCAGGTCCACGTCGGGCTTCTCGATCCGCTCCAGGAATTGCCGCGCATAGGCCGAAAGCGATTCGACGTACCGCCGCTGCCCTCGGCATAGATGGTGTCAAAGGCCAGAGAACTCTTGCCTGAACCCGATACGCCGCTGACCACCGTCAGCTTACCGTGTGGAATCTCGCAAGAGATATTTTTCAGGTTGTGCGTCCGCGCGCCGCGGATTACGATGGCATCATTCAAAGGGAAGCACCGGATGAGTAGGTTGTGCCGGCTGCGTTCCTCCCTGCACTGCAAGGCTCAGGACGCAGACAAGCACTCTTTATTATAGGCCGGGAGGGTCAGCCTAATCTGCCCACCCGCTTGACAGAGGCCTGCGCTGTCACACACGGGCAGGCGCATTCTTCGTGGAGCGTTCTACGTAAAACAACGGCACTTGCCGTCCGGGCATGGTCAGGCCAAAGTGTTCATAGGCCAGGCGCGTGGCGACACGGCCTCTGGGTGTGCGGTCGAGGAAGCCGATCTGAATGAGGAATGGCTCGTAGACCTCCTCCAAGGCGTCCTGTTCCTCGGCGAGGGTCGCGGCCAGCGTACTCAGCCCCACCGGCCCGCCGTCGTACTTTTGGATAATAGCCAGCAGCAGTTTGCGGTCGATCTCGTCAAAGCCATGGGCATCCACTTCCAGCATGGTCAATGCGGCGTTGGCGGTGGGCTTGTCGATGATGCCCGAGCCGCGCACCTGGGCGTAGTCGCGCACCCGGCGCAGCAGGCGGTTGGCAATGCGTGGCGTTCCGCGGGAGCGCAGGGCGATCTCCGCCGCGCCGTCCTGGTCGATGGGAATCTGCATCACCTCGGCCGAGCGCTCGACGATGAAGCGCAGTTCGTCCTCGGTGTAAAACTCCAGCCGCAGCAGAATCCCAAAGCGGGAGCGCAAGCGGCGACGAAAGCAACCCAGGCCGCGTGGTAGCGCCGATAAAGGTAAACGGCCTGATTCTCCATCACATGCGTACGCGCCGCCGGACCCTGGCCAATCATGATGTCCAGCTTGTAGTCTTCCAGGGCGGTGTAGAGCTTTTCTTCCAGCACCGGCTGCATCCGGTGGATTTCATCCAGAAAAAGCACCTGCCGCTCGCGCAGATTGGTAAGAATCGCTGTCAAATCGCCTTGGATCTGCAACGCCGGACCAGAGGTCTGCTGAAAGCCAACATCCAACTCGTTGGCGATAATGGTGGCCAGCGTGGTCTTGCCCAGGCCGGGAGGGCCGAAGAGCAGCACGTGATCCAGCGCCTCGCCGCGGGATTTGGCGGCCTCCAGCGCAATGGCCAACTGCTCCTTGGCCTTGGATTGGCCGATGAATTCGCGCAGCCAGCGGGGGCGCAGCTTCAGTTCAAAGCCCTGCTCTTCGTCGGCGCGCGAGGCGCTGACCAGCCGTTCCGGAGTGTTGTCGCGTGCAATGGCCATGCTGTCCTGAAGTGTAGCCGTTGCAGGCCGGATGGAGCAAAGGGCCGCAACGGCGGGATGTCTCGCCTGTCGGGCGCCAAACTCTGCCGGTGCAAGGCATCAGGGCGCGCGCCGGGCTTATTGACTGTCTTGATTCCGTAAAAATGGAGTGCTTTTTCACAATGGACCCACTGGCAATTTGAAGGCATATAGTCGAAGATGGAAGAGGTTCTATAGCGGCTCCCATGCGGAGCCGAGGCTATGGGAATCGTCAGGAGACTTTCATGTTCAAACGCCTCTGCTTCGGAGCGCTACTGCTCGCCGGGCTTGCGGTTTCTCTAACCGGTTGCAATAACAGTAGTTCCGGTCTGGATTCCATTTCGATATCACCCAGCGCCGCGCAACAATTGGTGCTGGGCAGCGCAGCCAATGACAGCATTAAGTTAACGGTGTCGGGAACCTTTGGCAATGGAAATCATCCTTCTTCCGGACCTGTCTCCGACGTTACTTGGGCTTCTTCAACCGGCGCGGTTAGTATCAGTTCCACTACAGGATCTGCAATAACCGTCACAGCCCAGAGTGCAGGCACTGCAACAATTACAGCTTCAGCGACAGGCTTCAACGGCCCTGTATCCGCCAGTGTACAAGTCACCGTGACTGCGGGTACAACCGTTGCCACCGGTAATGACATCGTTTCACTTACCCTTATTCCAGCCGCTCAATCGGTTGCATCGCCCGGAGATACCAGTCAATTTCAGGTCATCGGTACCACCAAATCCGGTACTACGCAATATTTGGCCGCCAACGCACCCGGCCTTACCTGGAGTTCCAGCGCGACCTCGGTTGGCGTATTCTGCACAGCAACCTCCGCCTCACCGTGTACCGCTTCGGATGTCGGACCTGGGTTGGTTACGGGCATCGGCCAGGGACAGACCACGATAACGGCCCTCTATACGAATTCTGGCGATGGAACGACAGCGCCGGGCACGGCCACCTTCACTGTCACCAGCGGAGGCGGAACAGCAGCCTCTTCCGTCACTGCGCTTACCATCTATCCCGGTTCACAATCGCTGTCAGAAGATCAGCAAGGCAATTTCGTTGTCATCGGCACCACGAGCAACAGCACATCCGAAGATTTGACAAATGTAGTTGACTGGGCTTCGAGTGTTCCAACGATTGCCGCAATCAGCACGGCTACAGATCCAACCACCACTTGCAACACGGCCACGCCTCCGGTGTGCGTTACCAACCCAGACGGGCTAGTTACAGGTTTGGATCCGGGCACAGCCAGCATCACCGCTGAATACACCGTTGCGGCTACCAGTCCCCCCGTCGTCGTTGAAGCTACTCCCGCGTCCGTAACGGTGACCAATACCGCCCCGCCTGAGCCTTTGCTCTCGCTCACCATTATTCCGAACTCCCTTACCGTGAACAATTTGCAGGGGTCTGGACAATTCTTGGCGATAGGAACCTTCTCGACTGCCCCCTACGTCAGGGATCTGACCGACCAGGTCACGTGGGTTTCCTCCTTCCCCAATATCTTCCCCGTTGACACCAATACTGGGGGAAATGTCGGAGCCTCGGCGGGAATTGTCACAGCATATGGAACGGGAAACACCACAATCATTGCGGAAGCAACGGCAAAAGACGGTTCGATTCAGACCGCCACGGCTACATTCAGTTGCCCGCTGGTTCTGCCATGCCCCTGTACCGTCGAACAGGGTTGTAACCCACCGGTTTCTTCAGCTACGTGCGGCGCTACTGTCGCAGGTTCATGCTTCCCCAGCTCGGAGACATCCGCGCTGCTGTCCACGGTAACCGTCTATAACGAAGGCGTGAACTCCACCAATTGGCTGGTAACGGCTCCCTCCGCCACCGGCACCGCGAATGTGGTCCATTGCGGTCCCGGCTGGACTGGGGTTGGTGGCTCGGTCTGCGTGGGAACCTACCCCATCAACACCGGTACTCCAATCATTTTTACCGCAACGCAAACCCCAGGCAGCACGGGAACCTTTGGCGGATGGTCCTCGAACTGCACGCCGGTTGTCAGTCCCACGAACTTGACGGTGACTACTCCCACTGCGAGCGGGCCGAACTATTGTGAATTGAATCCTACGCTCTTCAATGAAACCGTGGGAGCCATCTTCAACTGATCGATCCATTTCCAGCCAGCCAAGCCGCCCTCTGGGGCGGCTTGGCTGCGTCTAGAGCAGATTTCAGATTGAACTGTCGATGTATCAGGGCCGGGTGTCCCATTCTTTGTGCGTTCTTTGCATAAATGAAAGGGAATTCAGAATGCCAAAGTCGCATTTGAAAAATACTCCCACAGACCGGTTTTATCGCACGCTGATATCTCCGTCCACATCCACCATCAGATCGTCACCCTGGGTGAAAATCGAATGGACGATCAATCTGTCCAGGGTCACCTTGAAGCCGGTGGCGGCAGTGGCTCCGGTGAGCGATTGGCGCAGCAGGTCGGCGGCATTGATCTTCATGCTGGATGGGAGCTTGCGGCTCAGAAAGGGCGTAAGCAGAAAGTTCAGCTCCTTTTGATCGACTACCTTGTCCAGGCGCGCATCGCGAAAGCCGATCGTTTCGCCCTCGCCGTCCGGAGCCAGCGAGACCTCCGGCTCGGTGTTCAGAGAGATTCCCAGGCAAGAGCCGCCGAAGGATTTGCCCAGCTTGGCGTGAACCTTGAGTACCACCACCACGCGCTCTCCGGCAAAGCTGAGCTGCGCGTCGTCGGCATAGACAAAGCAAGCGGACTTCGCATTCCCCTTGAGATAATAGCGGCCATCGGGACCGCTGAAGAGTTGCTGCTTGAGGGTGCGCTGCAAGACGTCGCGGCTCACCTTGAGTTCTACGGCGTGAGAGGGCGCTACTGTGCCTGCCAGGAGCAGAAGAGCGCCCGCCAGCATTCGTAAAGATGGTTTCATCAGTCTATCGTCCCACCTGAGGGCCATCGGATGCCAGTTTGGCAGAAGATGAAACGCGATTGCAAGATCCAATCGATGAATCAACTACCACTTCGACCACTTGTTGACGCTGAAGAGCAAGGCTGAGCTGGCGCTACAACCGCGAGTCGCCAGTCGGCGTGTAAAGCTTGTCGATGGCATGCCCAAATACGAGCAGGTTGCCGTCCGGTGCAAGCAGGATCAACTCGCGCTGGCCGTAACTCTTGTCTGCAGGGCCGTGAACGTCGCCGCTGGGCAGCAAGTCGAGTTTCGGCTTGAGTTCCGTGTAGAGGCGGTCCACGTCGTGAACGTCGATGTAATATGCGAAGCGCCGTGTGCCCGGCGGTGGGGCATTCTCGCCGGACTGTTCCCAGATGCGGAAGCCGGCGCTCTCACGCTGCACATAGGCGTACTCGGAAGCGCGCAGCTGGACCTCAAAATCAAGAAGGCCGACGAAGAAAGCCAAAGCCTTTTCCAGATCCTCGACAATCAGAAAGGGAGTGACCTGGATGAAGTTGGGCGTGAACCGGGGAGTCGCACTAGACATAAATCCACTCCAATCGAATGAATAAAGTTAGGTTAGCACAGCTTCGCTACGCAGGATTCATCGCCGACGCCCACGAAGCGGCGACTGGTGAATAGGATGAGGCCAGTGTAGCGCCGCACGGTCTGTGGAGTATAGCGAATGCGCCACGACTGAGAAAAGGGACTGCCAGCGTTTAGACTGGTAAAGTTCGCTTGCTGACGATGAGCCACCGCTTTCAACGAATCCGCCGCTTTCGTTTCAATCTGCCGCAGCGCATTGCAGCGGGGCTGCTGCTGGTGTTTCTGTTGCAAGGGCTGTGGATCACCGGACATCAAAGGCTCACCGAGCGCGACTACCGTTACGCCGATTGCGGACGAAGGAGCTGGGAGCAGCCTGCAAACTTTGCCGCTGGTTTGACCCCATGCGGCAGCACGCCGGATGGAATCCTGGCCTACCGTCTGGCCGGGCTGCCGCTGACCCTCGATCTGCTGGCCGAACGCGCGATGGACCGCTACCGCAACCCAGAAGACCGCGTCGTGCAGACGGATGGCTGGCTAAGCACTTGGGAGCTGCGGCATCAGCTTACGCATACGCTGCTGCTGCTGCGCCTGCCGTTTCTCGCCGTGGGATGCATGCTGGGCGCGGGCCTTTGGTGGGTGACGCGGCGGCTCTACGGCAATCTAGGCGGCTACACAGCGCTCACGCTTTACTGCTTTTCACCGGCTGTGCTGAAGGCTTGCGTTGCACCCAATGCGGAGGTGCTGGCCGCTCTGGGCGTTTATGGCGGCGTTTACACCTGCATTGGAGTGGCGCACGCCATGCAAGGGCCGCGCCGCAAGTGGCGTCCGCGCATTCTATTGTTGATGGCGGCCTTCGGGCTGGCCGCCGCAGCGCACTTGGCCGCGTTGCTGCTGCTGGCGCTGTTGGGATTGGTTGCGATGCTCTGGGTAGCCGAGGGGCGCAGGAGCCAGATCCTTCCCATTGTCCTCATCGCCGCTGGCGGCGCTTTGGCGTTTGTCTTTGCTTGTTACAATTTTTCGCTGGTTGCCTTCAGTGCATTCTTTGTCTCTCCGATGGCTCAACTTTGGCTCTCACCTGATCCGGCCATGCGTTTTTTCTCAGCCTCATCCAACGCCGGAATCACAATAGCCGCCATCGCCGCCCTGCTCGTCTATCTGAGCGCCCAGCGTTCGCGCTACTTCGGGAACTCCGTTCCGTTGATCTGCTCGGCTGCCTTGATTCTGCTGGTATTCAACGGCTCCCCTTGGCTTTGGGCACTGCCCTTCCTGCTCACTTTCATCGCAGGCGTCTTCGCCGACGCCTACGAATCGCCACGCGGTCGATGGGCGATGGGCGCGGCGGCGGCGATCGTGCTGCTGCAAGTGGTCCTCTGTGTGCTGAGCTTGCCGCTTTATTTTTGATAGCGCGGCCATTGCTATAATCGGTCATCCCGGCTTTCAGAATCGGAATCTTATGGCGATCATCCCTGTACAGAGGCATCTCTTCGACATCCCGGACGATGTGGCCTATTTCAATAGCGCCTATTACTCTCCTCAATTGAATGAATCGCGCCGGCGTCTGCTTGCTGGTGTCGGCCAGAAGAGCCGTCCATGGGAGCGAATGGCGGCTGATTTCTTTGGCGATGCAGATAAGATTCGCGATCTTGCTGCGCGGATTTTTGGAGGCGATGCTGACGGATACGCCATTCTTCCCTCATCGAGCTATGGTTTGAGCACTGCGGCGCGCGTGCTGGAGCCGCATCTGTGCCCAGGAGACCGGATTCTCTACGCCGCGGATGAATTTCCCAGTGGTGTTTTACCTTGGATAAGAACAGCTCAGGAGACAGGCGCGGTTCCAGTCGCCGTTCCCGCGCCCGAAGATGGCGATTGGACCCATGCGATTCTGGCGCACATGTGTAAAGGCGTCAAGGTCGTTGCGGCCTCCACCTGCCACTGGACCAACGGAGCGACCGTTGATCTGGTTTCCATTGCCAAGGCCTGCCGCGAAGTTGGGAGCGCTCTGGTCGTCGATGCAACCCAATCCCTGGGAGCCATGCCGCTCTGCCTCGATGAGGTGCAGCCGGACTTCCTGGTCTCTTCAGGTTACAAATGGCTTCTGTGTCCCTATGGGTTTGCACTTTTCTTTGTCGCGGAGCAGTGGCGCAACGCGCGACCATTGGAAGAAACCTGGTTGACCCGCGATAACGCTCGCGACTTCACGGCCTTGGCGAATTATTCTGGCAATTATCTGCCCGGTGCGCGCCGTTTTGACGTAGGCGAAACCTGCACGCCGACGATTCTACCAGGGGCCGTCGCGGCCCTGGAGCAGATCGAAGAGTGGGGCGTAACTAACATTGCCGAATCACTGAAAGCGATCAATGAAAAAATCGCTGCGCTGCTCGAAGGCCATGGATTCATTTTGCCGAAGCCAAATCATCGCTCGCCCCACCTCTTCGGCGCGCGGATGCCGGCGGATCTCCCGGAGAATCTGGTTGTGGAGTTGAAGGCCAGAAATGTCTTCGTCAGTCAGCGCTCCAACTCCATCCGCATTGCGCCGCATCTGCATTGCAGCGCAGGCGACGTGGATCGCTTTCAGCAAGCCTTGGAGCAAATCAGCCGGAAAATGTAGTAGCGGCAGGAAATCCATGGCGCGAGCCAGTGTGATGAAGGTTGCAGGCACATCGCCACGCGAGTGTCTGGCGACGTCCGTAGACTGGACTATTTCGTTACTCCGAGTAGTTTTCTACGTAGAATGAAGAGCTTGTCCTAGCTACTGTGAGGGTTGATTTTGGGGCCACGATTGGAGATTTTGCTTTTGGACTAGCTTGATTTTGGTGGCTCCAATTTGTATTTTCCATGCTTATCATTAATTGCAGTGGTTAACCATTTCGGGGAAATGTCATTATCTCTTCTGTGTACCCATTGTTTCCAATCCATTTGAGGGCGAATTCTTAGGGCATCCCATTCCCGAATCAGCGTTTGCACACGGTCTACTTTTTTCGTGCGCTCTCCGTCCAACCTCTTGCGAGTGGATTTCTTAGCACTGACGAACCTGCCGCATCCCCGGCCACAATAGACTTTCTGATCCCGTCTCGTCTTGATGTAGTACTTCTCACAACGGTCGCATGGCCCGCCAAGTTTATGCCAGAAAGGATTGAGAGTCAAAGCGTTGAACCAAACCACCGCATAGAACCGGATGCCAATTTGTCCAAGGTTGACCATAACGCCCGGTGCCCCAGCATTGTCGAGTAGACGCATATTAGCGTTCCCGCTTTTGGTCGGAATCAAAGATGGCTTAAACGAATGCTGGGTCTCTGCCCATAAACCTGGATTAGCGCCAAAAAGTTTCCACAGATTCGGACCGGAGTCTTGCCACTGTTTGACAATGCTCCTAAGCTCAAGCGCAGAGGGAGACCATTTCTCACCCTCGCGGTGGTTTAGCTCCGCGATCAAGGCTTCCAATCCACTTAACGCGTCTGTTGCAACAATCACTGAATGGTTTCTTTGCCGCATGATTATTTATAGTACCCAAATAGCACTTAAAGCCACTAATTTTTCTCGACAACGTAAACTGATTGTCTTACCGTAAAGGAGCGGTTGAAAGGATAGTGCAAAATGCACTTGAAAACATTAGGCATTCTGGAGCATACTATGGATATGCTGTGGACGGTGGATTTCCATGATGAGTTTGCAGCGGAAGTCCGGCTCTTGCCCAAAGCTGTTCGGGAAAAGTTGAAGGCCGCCGCAACGATTCTTGGTGAGGATGGCCCACAGCTTGGGCGACCGCAGGCAGATACGCTCAAGGGTTCACGCCATGCGAATATGAAGGAATTACGTTTTGATGCCGATGGTGGTGTATGGCGTGTAGCCTATGCTTTCGATCCAGAGCGCAAAGCCATTTTACTCGCGGGCGGAGACAAGAGCGGAGTGGGCAAGGAACGCTTTTATGGCAATCTATTACATATTGCGGATAAGCGGTACGATCAGCATTTGCGAATTCTCCGTTTGAAGAGGTAACCAAAATGACGATTTCGTTGGAAGAGATGATTGCCGAAGAATCCGAAGAAAGCCAGGAGCGAATCCGTCAGCTTGCATCTGAGATGCGAGAAGAGATGAACCTGCGAGAGGTGCGTCGTATTCGCAAACTCACTCAAACGCGTCTCTCAAAGAAGCTCAAGATCGGTCAGGAAGGGGTCTCGCGCATCGAGAAGCGTTCGGACCTTTATCTCTCCACGCTGCGCAGCTACTTGGAGGGCGTGGGCGGAGAGCTGACGCTGATGGTCAAGTTTCCCGACAGGCCACCTGTCATTTTGACAGGATTCGGTGAAAATGCAGACAGCAAAAAGGCGAAAAAGAAGGTCAAAACAAAGGCCAAAGCAAACTCCGCAGTGCGCCCAGCGGTATGAGGAAAACAGCGCCTAGAAGGAAGCCCATAAATTTCTCTATAAATCCAAGCATAATAAGGACTTGTTTCTCACAGTCCGCCTTGCGAAAACCCGCCCAAAACGGGTAAAATAGAAGCACGTCCGCAGACATCGGCCTAGTATTTACCGATACCCATTCGCCGCCTCTCTCCGGGCTAGAAAAGACCTTATGCCAGACGATTTGAATCCCCTGCTCCCCCTCGAAGGTGGTACGCCACCCAAAAGCGGTACCAACTACCTCCCCATGAATATCGAGGAGGAGATGCGCCGCTCCTATCTAGCTTACTCGATGTCCGTTATCGTGGGCCGCGCGCTGCCGGATGCCCGCGACGGCCTCAAGCCAGTCCATCGCCGCATCCTCACCGCCATGGATCGCGAAGGACTCCAGCACAACAAACGCTACTCCAAGTGCGCCGGCGTCGTCGGCGAGTGCCTGAAGAAATACCATCCCCACGGCGACTCTTCCGTTTACGACGCCCTCGTCCGCATGGCTCAGCCTTGGTCGCTGCGCTATCCCATGGTCGATGGCCAGGGAAACTTCGGCTCCGTCGATGGCGATCCGCCCGCCGCCTACCGTTACACCGAGTGCCGCATGGAGCGCATTGCCGAGGCGATGATGGCCGACATCGAGATGGAAACCGTCGATATGATGCCCAACTTCGACGAGACCACCGACGAGCCTACCGTCCTGCCTACGCGCATCCCCACGCTGATCGTCAATGGCTCCAGCGGCATCGCCGTCGGCATGGCCACCAACATTCCGCCGCATAACCTCACCGAAGTCGTCAACGCCACCATCGCTCTGGTCAACGACCCTCACGCCGGTCTCGAAGAAGTCCTCAAGCACGTCCAAGGCCCGGACTTCCCCACCGGCGGCTTTCTCTACGGCAAATCCGGCATTCCGCAGGCCTACAAGACCGGTCGTGGCCGCTTCCTGATGCGCGCCCGCACCGCTCTCGAATCCCTGACCAAGGAAAAACAGGCGATCATCGTTACCGAGATCCCTTACCAGGTCAACAAATCCAAGCTCATCGAGCGCATCGCCGAGCTGGTCACCGATAAGATCATCGACGACATCAGCGACGTGCGCGACGAATCCGACCGCGACGGCATGCGCATCGTCATCGAACTCAAGCGCGGCGCGCAGCCGGAGATTGTCCTCAACCAGCTCTACAAGCACACCTCGATGCAAGAGAGCTTCTCCATGATCTTCCTCGCGGTGCTCAACGGCCAGCCCCGCGAATTGGCGCTGGATCAGGCCATCCGCGCCTTCATCGATCACCGCGTCGATGTCGTGCAGCGCCGCACCGTCTTCCTGCTCAAAAAAGACCGCGCCCGCGAGCACGTCCTCGAAGGCTACAAGATTGCCCTCGACAACTTGGATACTGTCATCAAAATCATTCGCGGTTCCGGTTCGCGCGTCGAAGCTCGTGAAAACCTCTATGCATGGGGGAAAGGCACGTCGATCATCCTCAACCTCGACCGCGCTCGCCTGCCCAATGAAGAAAAAGGCCTAACACTTCGCCAGATCGACGCCATCCTTGAACTGCAACTCTATCGCCTCACCCAGCTCTCCATCGATGAGTTGCTCAACGAGTTGAAGCAGGTCCGTGAGCGCATCGCCGAGTATGAATCCATCCTGGCCAGCGAGGTCAAGCTGCGCGCCGTCATCGTCAAGGAACTGGAAGAAGTCCGCGACAAATATGGCGACGCCCGTCGCACGCAGATCCTCGACGAATCCGCAGAGCTGCAACTCGAAGACCTCATCGCCGATGAACAGGTCGCCGTCACCGTCAGCCATCAGGGCTACCTCAAGCGGACGCCCATCAGCATCTATCGCCAGCAGCGTCGCGGCGGTCAGGGACGCATGGGCATGAAGACCCGTGAAGAGGACTTCGTCGCCCAGCTCATCGTCGATTCGACGCACGCCTTCCTGCTCTGCTTCACCAACACCGGTCGCGTCTACTGGCTCAAGGTCTATGAGATTCCCGACGTGGGTGCCGCCGGCAAGGGCAAGTCGATGCAAAGCCTGCTCGACCTCCAACCCGGCGAAAACGTTCGCGCCATTCTGCCCGTCCGCGACCTCGAAGAAGAGGGCAAGTTCATCTTCTTCACCACGCAGAAGGGCACCGTCAAGAAGACCCCGCTCAAGGACTTCTCGAACGTCATGGCTCGCGGCATCATCGCCATCGGCATCGACAAGGACGACGAACTAGTCAAGGCCTGCATCACTGACGGCTCGCAGATTGTCTTCCTCGCTACCCACCTCGGCATGGCGATTCGCTTCGACGAGAACGATGTCCGCTCCATGGGCCGCCCGGCCTATGGCGTGCGCGGCATCGACCTCGCCAAAGACGATTATGTAGTTGGCGTCGCCGTCACCCCCAAGGTGCATGAGCCTGGTGAGTATCGCATCCTGGCCATTACTGAAAACGGTTTCGGCAAACGCACCGATGTCGAGGCCTACCGCCTGCAAACCCGCGGCGGCAAAGGCGTCAAGAACATGGCCGTCACCCCGCGCATCGGCCGCGTCAGCAGCATTCAACTCGTCGACGACGCCAGCGAACTGATGGTCATCAGCCAATTCGGCAAGATCATCCGCATCGACACCAAAACCATCCGCGCCGCCGGCCGCGCCACGCAAGGCGTTCGCCTCCTCACCCTGGAAGTTGACGACAAAGTAGCCGCCGCCGTCATCATCCCGCCGGATGAGTTGAATGGCAAAGACGAGGAGCAGGGAACGCTGTTGCAATAGGCTGTTTGGGTGCCCCAGGTCCGGATTCTCGGACCTGGGATTGACCTACCAAAAGAGGCGCATTTCATGGACAAGACGCTTAGCCGCGTAACAGATTTGGAAGAGCAGCAAGCCGAGACCTATCGCTATTGGCAAAGCCAGTCGATCGGCGCTCGACTGATTGCCGTTTCGGAGTTGAGTCAGGAAGCTTACGCCTTCGCCGCCGCATTCAAAGGAGTGCCTGCCAATGATCAGCAAGGACTTTCAAGACATCCTGCGCGCATTCAACGCTCATAACGTTAAATATATGGTGGTTGGCGGCTTCGCCTACGGTGTTCACCTTGAACCCCGCGCCACGAAGGATATTGACCTTTGGATTCGCAATGACGCAGAGAATGCAAAGGCTGTCTTTCAAGCCCTTGCGGAGTTTGGCGCGCCGATCGCTGGAATGACACCAAATGATTTCACGGATGGTTCGATCTTTCAAATGGGCCAGCCGCCCGAACGTATTGATGTAATCCAGCAGGTTTCTGGACTGGATTTCGACGATGCCTGGGAACACCGCTTGGAGGGGTTCATTGACGAACAGACTCCGGCGCCAGTTATCTCAAGAGACGATTTGATTCGCAACAAACTCGCCGCCGGCCGCGACCAGGATTTGCTCGATGTGAAGGTTCTCCGAGCCGCTGAGAAGGCGATGCGGAAGCCGCCGTCATCATCCCGCCCGAAAAGTTGAAAGAAAACGAGCCTACTCTGTTGCAGCAAACATTGTGAGCCGACCATATTTCGGAAGCGAGAGTTGGGGCAGTCGGTGAACCCAGAGGCAAGAATGGCACTTGAAAAAATGAAACTTGAAACAGCTTTGATGAACTTCAATCGATCAGAACGATTCTGGTTGATCAGAAATGCACTTGGGGATAAAAGTGAAAAACTTGATCCTAAATTTTGTAAATTGCTTTACGAAAAACATTTCATTGCAGTGCCTGATAATGCCTGGTGGGCGATGGACTACCACTTGGATTGGCTTGTCGGCGCTCTTCACTTCCGCATCAATAAAGACGAAGAAACCACCGTTAAGGAACAGGAAAATCAGGAATTGAATAATGGCACCCGATGGGTTAATGGTAGCATCGAGGATATCGACTTACTTATTGCATTCGGTGAGACATTGATCTTTATCGAAGCCAAGGGGGATGAAGACTGGAATTATCAAAGGCTCCAATCCAAAATTGACCGCCACGGCATATAGTAGACAGAAAAGATTTTGAAGACATTACAACTTATTTCATTTTAATGGGCACTAAATCCATGCCCGGGAATCGAATGAAAGAGATTATCGAAGAAGCCAGACCAAATTGGATAAATGATGGAGTCGAACTTCTACACCTGGATTTGAATGACCCCAACCAGAAAGTAATTGACTTTAAAGATTTTTATCGAGTGGGATGCCTCAACAAAAAAGGCGATAAATTCATCCCCTGTAAAATAGGAGATTATTTCTCACGGCTGTCCGGTTAAAAGTCGAACAGAATCAGTTGGTTGGGAGACGGTTCTAACTTATCTTGAGAGTCGTATCGCTGAAGTGCCCGTAAAATGGGCGTTTTCTCGAACAGAGTAACACTGAAAATCTGTAGAAGTTGGTAGAGGCTGGCTTCAATGTCGAGGCGTTTGCGCACGATGGCCACCAGAACATAGACCGAGACAGCGATCCAGATTTGCGTCTTCATTGCGTTCTCGCTGGTGCCGTAGAAAGTCTTGGTGCGCAGATGCTGTTTGATCCAACGAAAGAAAAGTTCCACCGCCCATCTTTTCTTGTAGATTTCGGCAATGGCCAGCGCTGGCAGCACGAAATTGTTAGTCAAGAACTTCAGTCGCTTGCCGGTTTCTGGATCGCAATAAGTGACGCGGCGTAGTGCATCCGGATACGCCGTTGCCGAAGCGAGGGAAGTCAGAATAACTGTATGGTCGCTGCGCAGGCGGTAGACTTATCGACCGGGCGAGAATAGCGCCGCTGAAGCAATACATTCGTCTTGGTGCGCACGACGAAGAAAGCCGGCCCTAGTATCCTGAGTCTAAAGTTCGTTTACAAAATCGAGCGACAGAATCAAGGATTTGATCAGCGGTTTTGTGCCATACGAAGGGCTTTGGATTTCTGTTGTGGAGTTGAATATAGTTACGGATTGCTGTTTCCAGTTCCCTGGTGGAGCGATGGACCCCGCTACGCAATTGTTTGTCTGTCAATAGCGCAAACCATCGTTCCACCAAGTTCAACCAGCTGGCCGAAGTCGGCGTGAAGTGCAGATGAAAGCGCGGACGCTTGGCCAGCCAGTCGCGAATCAGTTGCGTTTTATGCGTTCCGTAATTGTCCAGGATCAGGTGTATATCCAACTCCGGCGGCAGATTTTCTTCAATCGTGTCGAGGAAGCTGCGAAATTCCACGCTGCGGTGCCGGCTCTTCGTCTGGCCGATCAAGTTTCCCGATTTCGTATCCAGCGCGGCAAATAAACTCGTGGTGCCGTGGCGCGCATAATCGTGCGTGCGGCGCTCGATCTGACCTGGACGCATCGGCAACAGCGGCGCGGTTCGATCCAGTGCTTGTATCTGCGACTTCTCATCCACACATAACACCAGCGCGCGATCGGGCGGATCAAGATACAAGCCGACGATGTCGCGAACCTTCTCGATGAACAACGGGTCTTTGGAAAGTTTGAAGCTTTCGGCGCGATGGGGAGCGAGCGAAAAGGCGCGCCAGATGCGGCTGACGCTCGACTGACTAAGTCCGCAAGCCTTGGCCATATCGCGCGTAGACCAGTGCGTGGCCGCCTCCGGCTGGCTCTCCAGCGTGCGTGCCAAGACTAACTCAACCTGCTTGTCACTTAGCTTGCGCGAAGTGCCGGGACGCGGTTCATCCAGCAAGGCGTCGCATCCAGAGGACAAAAAGCGCCGCCGCCATTTGCCCACCGTCTGCGCCGTGGTGGAAAGCTTCTCAGCGATTTCTTTGTTGTTACGTCCCTCTGCGGCCAACAGAATGACCCTGGAACGAAGCGCCAAAGCCTGCGCGGTCTTGGGCCTACGGCTCCAAGACTCAAGCTCGAGCCGCTGCTCAGCCGTGACTGTGACTACCGCTACTGGACGACCTCTACGCATCGATACCCTCTACTGTATTCGATGCCTTGACCATTATTATTTATGATATTTATTTTAGACTCGGGACACTAGATAAAAATCTAGATAAACCAAGCCTATACAAGGTGGCGCGGCCTTTTGGTCAGCGTCGCATCTGCGCTCGGTCGCTTCGCCGCGCCGCTGTGGCCGCGCGCCAACCTGCCGGTGCCCGCGCCTCCGGCGCTCCGCTCTCCCGCTCGCGTCCGCCGCTGCGCGGCGGCTACGGGCGCAAAAACTGCGCGCCCTTCGCCCCTCCGAAAAACTATAAAGAACTGCGGCTCGCGCCGATGCGCCTGCCGGCGCGTGCCTATGCGGCGCGCGTGTGGGTCCAATCCGTTTGCGCGTTCAGGTTCATGGTGTCGCGCCTTGTCAAGGGCGCTGCGCGTGGCTTCGCCACTCGCCGGATAGAAAACCAGAGCGCGGCAAAAAGCGCCGCTGGTTTCCCACCGTCTCGCCCCTGACTGGCGGCGCATGGAATCGACTATGAACGCGCAAACAAAAAGTATCTCTCTCTCACCTTGCGGCTGGTGCGGCTCGCCAGTCGGTCGCCTTCACATCTCCGTTGTGGCTCCGGCGGTCGCCGTGGGTCATCCTCATCGCTGGCTCTTCTGCGGTCTGCTCTGCCTGGTCGGCTGGTCGGTCGCTGAGCGTGGCGGCTTCACGCCTCCCTATATATTCGGCAAATAAATACTGATACTTTATGTGATGACGCGCATCGAATGAAGTATGGAACGAGAAGATGCCCGCAAGTTATCTCCGCAAGCACAGCATGAACGCCGCCGACAGGTGGTTCGTGCTTACAAGCGCGGAGTCAACCGCCGCCAGATTGCTCGCGATCTTGGCTTGAGTTATTCATCGGTGCGCATGATCGTCAACCGCTTCAAGAAAGACGGTATGCGCGGCATCGATTCCGGTCAGCGCGGCCGTCAAGCAGGCAGTTGCCGCACCCTCAGCGCCGAGCAGGAAGAGTTGATTCAGCTCATGATTTCGGACAAGCGCCCGGAGCAGCTCAAGCTTGACTTTGCTCTGTGGACGCGCGCCGCCGTCATGCTTTTGATCGAGCGCGAATGTGGCATTCGCTTGCCGGTGCGCAGCGTGGGCGAGTATCTCAAACGCTGGGGATTTACGCCGCAAAAGCCCATTTGCCGCGCCTATGAAAAGTCACCCGTGGCCGTGCAAAAGTGGCTCGATGAGAGTTATCCAGAGATAGCGAAACGCGCGAAAACAGAGGGCGCGGAGATACATTGGGGCGATGAAACCGCAGTGGTCAACACGGATGTTCGTGGCCGCGGCTATGCGCCCAAAGGAGATACTCCGGTGGCTTTTATTGTCGGCGGCACGCGGCAGAAGTTATCGATGATTTCAACCGTGACCAATCAGGGAAAAACCAGTTGGATGATTATCGATGGTAACTTCAATCACCTGCGACTTATCGAGTTTTTCGAGGCACTTATCAAGCAGGCGGGGCGCAAGGTCTTCCTGGTTCTTGATAACTTGGGCGTGCATCATTGCAAACCGGTCAAGGAGTGGTTGGCAGCGAACGTCAAGCAGATCGAAGCCTTTTATCTGCCCAGTTACTCGCCAGAGTTGAATCCAGATGAACGACTCAATGGAGACTTGAAACAGGCCATAGAGACGCGCGTTCCATGCAGGACAAAAGACAAGTTGCGCAAGGCGGCGACGGAACACATGACGGCCATCGAAAAGAATCCGGAAAGAATCAAATCGTTTTTTGAAGACCCGAAAATCGCCTATGCCGCGTGA
>CAWDQB010000017.1:0-27228 GCA_963804315.1 uncultured Acidobacteriaceae bacterium | reverse complement strand
GCCGGATAACTAGGCAGGATTTTCACGGACAAGCAGGTTTCTTTTTGGGTTCCGATGTTCATTCGGTGCTTAGAGAGGGCGTGTTTTCTGTGGAATACAGGAGGCATGAAGACAGTGGAGATCTACGCGAGAGTTCGGCGGGCGGTGTTGGTGGAGGGAGTGAGCCGGCGGGCAGCGGCGCGGGAGTTCGGCCTGGCGCGCAAGACCGTCGGCAAAATGCTGGAGTATTCGGCACCGCCTGGCTACCAGCGGCAGAAGCCGGCGCGGAGGCCGAAGCTGGGCCCGTGGCAGGGCGTGATCGACGCGATCCTGGAAGACGACAAGCAGCGACCGCGCAAGCAACGGCACACAGCCAAGCGGACCTTCGAGCGGCTGCGCGCCGAACATGCTTATGCGGGCGGCTAGCAGCCCATGAGCTGCTGATCATCGATGAGCTTGGTTATGTGCCGCACTCGAAGACCGGCGCAGAACTGCTCTTCGAAACCATCAGCCAGCGCTATGAGCGATCTTCAACGCTGATCACCAGCAACCTGCCCTTCGACGAATGGACCGAGATCTTCGGCTCCGAGCGGCTGACCGGCGCCCTGCTGGACCGCATCACCCACCATGTCCGCATCCTGGAGATGAACGCCGACTCCTATCGCCTCAAGCAAAGCCGCCGCAAACGAGCCTGACCACCCCACCCAAACGCGCCTCGGGGGAGGAGGGCCGCCTTCGCTACGCTCCAGCGGCCCTCCTCCCTCGAAAACCCAGCTTCTGACCGTCTACTGGCTCCCTTTTACTCCGCCCCAGTGGTTCCCTTTTACGCCGCCCTTGACAGGAAACGGAAAGCTGTTGTGATGCTACAATTAAAAGGTATGGCGGCTATAGTTCAGCGGCAGAACGCCTGACTGTGGCTCAGGATGTCGTGGGTTCGATCCCCACTAGCCGCCCCAATAGAAAATAAAGGACTTAGCTTAGATTTCACCTTCCAGCGTGCAATAGCGTGCAATAGGTGTTAGGATATTGCCCAGATATGGGGGCAATTCTATGGCACTGCAGCTCTACCGACGACATCGCAAAGAGTGCGAAGCGGAGCGCCCTGAAGACTCAAGAAGCGGGGAATTCGAGGAGGGCCGAAGAGGCTGGAAACGGTGTTCCTGCCTCATTCACGCGTCGGGTACGATCGCCGGCAAGTTCAGCCGCCAATCGACCTGGCACTGGAGATGGGACGACGCCAGAGCCGTCACCGACGAATGGCTGAAAAATGGATCGTGGCCCCCTGCAGTTCCCCAGCCCCAACCTGTGCGTATAGAACAACCGGAGCCATCCGTTCCAACTCCGACCCGAACCGAGTTGACGGAAGTGTTTGAGGCTTTCCTCGGAAAATATCGGAACCAGAATGTTGAGTCTTCGACTATTGCCAAATACAAGACCTTGACGAACCAACTCACAGCCTATTGCGAAAAAAAGGGTTACCGTTATATTGACGAACTCCGCGTAGTAGATATGGACAGCTTTTATGGCTCATGGAAGGACGGCATCAAGGGAAAAGCCAAGAAGCTCGAACGCCTCAAGAGCTTCAGCAAGTTCTGCGTGGTAAGAGATTGGCTGGCGAAAGATATCACCAGCGATCTAAAGGCTCCTTCAGGCGCCTCAGAAAATAATCAAAAAGCTACATTCGAAGACGACGAACTCCTGCGGATCTTCGATGCCTGCGACGAGATTGGACCTCCAACCAAATTCGGCCCAGGTTATCGAACGTGGAGTGGGGAGGATGCGAAAGATTTTATTCCCATCACCAGGTCTAAAACCTCCGCCTTTCAGCCTCCGTGCTGGATAATGGGAAGATGGTCGAGTATAGGGTGAATTCCCACTCGGTATCGGATTTGAAGTACCATCTGGTCTGGGTGACGAAGTACCGGTACAAGGTGTTGCGCGGTGAAATCGCCGTCCGCGCCCGTGATCTGTTTCGGCAAATCTGTCAGGGTAGGGAAGTCGTGATCGTGCGGGGTGCAATCGGCGGCGATCACGTACATATGCTTGTAAGTGTGCCTCCGCAATTGGCACCAGCCAAGTTGGTGCAGTACTTGAAGGGCCGATCAAGCCGCCTTCTCCAAGAGGAATTTCCGCAGTTGAAGAAGCGGTATTGGGGGCAGCACCTTTGGGCGCGCGGGTATTTCTGCGCGAGCGTAGGCGCGGTGGACGAGGAGACGATCAAGCGGTACATTGAAAATCAGCAGTGGGAGGATCCCGGCGAGAATTTCAAGATTACAGCGCCGAGCGAGCCTTAAGCCGGCTCTTAGCCGGGAGATTTCAAGCGGCTTCAGCCGCAAACAGGCGACTTTCAGTCGCAACCCAAACCTACCGCCTTTCAGGCGGTAGTCGTTTAGTTATTTGTCGATTTACACTGGCCTGCGAATCTCAGACGTTGCAACTTTCGACATCGCAAAACGACTTAAAGGGAATGACGTCTTTTTGAGAATGCACAAAACGGGCAAGCCGCTTTATACATGGATACCAGACTGGCTTGTTGTTCGCTTACGAGATCGGGAAAAGGTCCATGGTCCTCGTATTTTTTTGGCGGGCGTTACACAAAATGCGAAACAACTTTGCGACATCTGGCGGAACAAGCGCCTCAAGAGAGTATTCGAACTTGCGGGACCGTTTGAGGAGAAGCCGACGCCACACCGCTTTCGTCACACCTTTGTACGCATTTTGCTGGAGAAGGGCGTCCCGGTCGCTGACGTGGCTGAACTCATCGGAGACACCGAGGAGATGGTTCGGCGCCATTATGCGAAATGGATTAAATCCAGGCAGGACAGATTGACAAACATCTTGAAGGGAGCATTCGAAGACCAGCCGAAGCCGCGCGTCGTGCCGATCCGCAAATAAAAGCAAGTTCAAGGATGTGTCGAAACCAAAAGTTGTATTGATTCCCAGGCGCAAACTCTAGCAACCGTTCAAAAGCTTTGTATGAATCTTTTGTGCGACTGATTCAGGCACACTATATGTTGTATGCGCTTTCTTTCTCCCATGCCTCATCTTGATTACACCGGGGTCGTCCTTGATCGCCAATCGTATTGACTCTCGCCCAATTTTCCACCGATCTGCAAGATATTTGATTCGATAGTGTTGCTCGAACGTCGTATCTGATTCCCGTGTCATCTCCGGAACGGCATTGTTCCAAGCTGGATTCACGCCCGCTGCATATACACTGTAGTGACCAGTACGCAACGAAACCACATTTGAAGCCAAGAGCAAACAAGCCAGCAAAGTAAAAACGATGGAATACTCCGCCGTGGCAACGCTCCTTTCGTCACACCACAATTTTCCCAAAATTGATCGCATTCTTGCACCCCCAAACTTGTTATCAGATTCAATTCCACTTCGCTTCTGGTAAATCGTCATTCAGAAAGCAAAGTCGCCGGCCTCGATTTCGCCCGAATATAATTGAAATCCCAAAGCGCTGTGTGCAGAATACGCGTGAACAGGCGATGACACAATAGCCACGGTGAATAAATTATTGGCCTTTAGATAGAATCCCGCTTGCACCAAAACCGATAAACTGGTTCTTGATATGAAGAAGAGAAACATCGGCTCGTCACTCGATCATTGGCTTCGCGACGAAGGCGTCTTTGAAGAAGTGACTGTGGCGGCACTCAAACGTGTCCTGGCGCGTCAGATCCTCGTCGCCATGAAAGAGAAGCAGTTTTCAAAGGATGAGATGGCGCGCCGAATGCATACGAACCGCAACATATATGGCCGGCTGCTCGATCCAGAGCATGACGCCGTCACACTGAGCAAGTTGCGCAAAGCTGCGGCCACCGTCGGTTGCGGGCTGCGGCTTGAACTCGTTTAGCGTTCAGTTTCCGAAACAGGTAGCTAAAGAGAATCCGCTACCTGAAGGCCGATTCTCATCCATAACCTCGTCTCGACTTCTGACGTCAATCACCCGCGCTGGCCTGTTCATGCCTTGCCCGGGTTGCCCCAAGACTTGAAATAGGTGGAGTATGATCCGATCTCGCATCAAGCCAACGACCTCTTCCGTGTCAAAGGATACACTTCAATGCTTTCAAGCACTCACATGATTAGCGAGATCATGCAAGTGCTGCTAAGTGCTTGATAATACATGAAACTAAAAAGGATTGCGGGTTGAAGCTGGCTGATCCATCAGCAACCGTTCAGGTTGCGAGTTCGTCCAGCGTGGCTGCAAGCTCATGGAGTACAATCGTCATAATCTCTGCATCAATAGGATAGTGTCCACTTCCTACATTTACATCGAAGCGGCGATCTGGATTCAAATCCTGACAAGCGAAGTAGAAATCCTTCTCTTACCGCCCGGGTAGGCTGCGCTTGATCTCAATGGCCCAAAGGCAGTGATCGGGAAGTTCTACTCGCGGATCGATCTCTGTGCCAGCCGCAGTGCGATAAAAGCTGGCCGCCGTTCGCGTTATCTCGCGATTACTATTCCAGCTTCCATTACCAGTAATACTGGCGTAGGTCGGAAAGCAGCCCGGCAGCGATAGCCTTACGAAGCTTTTCTACAGTGTCGCATTTTACAAAGCCGTGTCCACCCCATACAAATGAAGTTTCGCCGTTCGGTTCGTCTTGGAACAAAACCAATCCATAGCTATGGCCCATTCCGCCCTGTTCGTAGTGAATAAACCAGAAGCCTTCACATTTTCCAGCCATTACAAGTCGACGAGAAGGCAACTTTCGATAAATCACATCCCCCACCTGAAAATCTTTTCCCGGATTTGCCAGCGAGAATTTATCCTGTCCCGTGATTTTGGTAAACGCCGTTTTGAGCCTGTCGGGAAATTCGACGGTCCTTTGTAGCAGTTCGCAGTGTTCAGACAAGATATGCTGTGCATCTGTTACTTTGAGTTTTGAGGTTTGAGGCTTACCTTCAGTTTGTGCGGATACGGCGATTTGACCACCGATAAACGCGACAATCGCGAAGGAGACGAGGAGCGGACTGTATGAATAGATCATGGGATTTTTACTCCAGTAAACCGTTCAAAAACGGGAAAATATGACGAGATTCTCTTCCTGCCTACGTTGCAATGCCATTTCTTCACGCCGTTCCGGGTTGCAAAAACTCGGCTACAGTTTAATTATTGTCGCCTAATTGAGCGAGGTTTTCATTTCTCCAACACATCTCGCATAACTTTCCTTGGCTTGTTCTGTGCGAAGCAATCATCAACTCGCAGTGATCGCAAGATGTTGAGCTGGAACTTCTTCTTCGATTCAAGAAAATGCTTATGCCCATCGAGAAGACCATGTAACTTAATGCAAGACAGGGAACGTGGAGTTCGTTTGGGATGAAATTGATAAATTGCATGGGATCCTCCTCTTGAAGCCTGCTGGCCCTTTCTGCGCTAATTCTTCGTGGATCTCGGGGCAGCCGCAAAATCATTTATAGCGAAGATTGGGCTACATTTTACAAATGCAAGCTTGCGCGCCCTGAATCCTTTTCAGGTTTATCCGCCTCAGCATCTCAATCTAGTAACTGAATTCGGCGGTACAATCTTCCGTCAGCATAGGCTTCACCCACTCGAACGAAGATTCTGCTTTGCAAGCTTGCAATGTGAAGGATTATTAAAATCCCGCCGATATGCACTTCATTGCAGTCATCCAAGCACTCCTGGCAAAAGACTTGGACACTGCAACGAAAGGAATGGTGAAGCGGAATGAAACAGTTTCGAATTCATTTTGTGTCTATCCTGACAGTATGTTTCTTTGTCGGAAGTCTGGCTTTGAAGGCGCAGACATCTGGTTTAGATGCGATCCAGCAAAAGCTTCTTTCTGAATTCAGGCTAACGGCGATCACGGCTGATCGCTTGGGCATTGTGACGACTGGCTCCGCAGTGCAGCTTCATCGGGATGGAATGTTGATGTACAGCGTGGCAGCGCCCGGCGCCGCCTCAAACACCTACAAGGACGGGAAGATATCCCTGGGTGGGGGCGGATTCGCAAAGGGATTCTTAATTGCCGCGACGGCGCCTGGAGGTTTGGAAGGGGGCGGTTATCCGGCGCGCAGGTTCGTTCCAGGGGAAAACTGCTGGGTTACGGGAATCACGGTGCAGAAGGACGGCATCGTTTTCAAGCTTTACAGCGACCCATATTTCGACCTTCGTTACTATGGGAATTTGAAAATTCCATTTCCGGAAAAGAACGTAACACCGCCTGTGGATCAGGTAATGGTCTTAGTCGCAGAGGTTTTAAGCGCCGTTCCTGCTCAGGATCAATCGGCTCCCGCCAACATGCAGAATGCGTCGCCAACGCAGGCTGTTGCCTACCAGGAAATCGCGCCACCTGCTCCTCTGCCTGCTCCTTCTCCGACGATCACAATGGGCATGACCAAGGAACAGGTGACAGCGAACTTTGGCGAACCTGCGCGTAAAGCCGTCGCAGGCTCGAAGGAGATCTTCGTTTACACCGACATGAAGATGAAGATTACCTTCACAGACGGAATTGTCAGCGAAATTGATTAATTACTCCAACTGGAGTCGAGACCAGCTACTGAAAATCAGTGAGAAAGTGAGCTTACCATGAACAATGCATTCTTCTTCAAAACCCATACGATCCGCTTGTCCGTGTTATTGGTCGCCGTGCTTTTATGTTTCACCATTCCGGCCAATGCCGCAAACACCAAAACTTTACCGCCGCCCCGGCCCGCTCCCGCAGCCAAACCTGCGGCCCCCGCTAGAACAACCGCTCCAACGGCGAAACCTGGAAGCAGCACAATTGCCCCCTCTGCGAATCGACCAATTTCAAATGGCGGAGGCGTCTCCAAGCCACAGCTTCCTTCGCCAACACCTTCCAGACCGCCGACGATGCGCACGCCTCCTCCTAACGGCATCGTCGTGCACACCACTCCCGGCGGCGGTGAAGTTCGAATGCGCCCCGACGGTAGGACGAGCAACGTTCACGACCCCAAGCGGAACATGGATATTCATAACGGGCTGAACGGCGGTCACCGCGTCATTGTCGAACACCCGGATCGCAGTCAAACTGTCTTTCAGCGCGGACGTCCAGGCTATGTGCAGCGTCCATATTCTTATCGCGGACATGACTTTGCACGACGCACATACTCCTATCATGGACGCGCGTACACCCATATCTATCACAGCTATGAATATCGCGGTCGGCATCTGAACGTTTACGCGCCAGAAGTTTATTATGGGCCTGGATACTATGCTTGGGCCTACCATCCCTGGGCGGCTCCGGTTGCATTCCAATGGGGATTTGCCGCGGCCCCCTGGTATGGATACTACGGCTCCTACTTCGCGCCCGCCGCAGTTTATCCTTCGGCATCGCTTTGGCTGACCGACTACATGATTTCGTCCGATCTGCAGCAGGCTTATGCCGCTCACACAGAGGGCGGCGAAACTGCCGAGGCCGCATCCGGTCCAGGCGATGCTCCTGCGCTGACGCCCGATGTGAAACAGCAGATTGCCGAGGAAGTTAAGAACCAATTGGCGCTGGAGAATCAAGAGGCACAACTAAACGCCACCCGACAGGATGTGAATCCTGGATCCAGCGGGATCGATCGCATGATAAATGACGGCAAGTCGCATGTCTTTGTCGTCGGCTCACCGCTGGATGCGGAAGACGCTCTGAAAAATGAGTGCGCGCTCAGTGATGGCGATGTGCTCTCCTTGCATTCAGCGACATTACCGGAGGCAACGACTGTCAATCTGTTGGTGCTGGCCAGCAAGGGCGGACGAGAGTGCAAAATACAGGCCACGGTAACAGTCATCGTCGAGGATTTGCAGGAGATGCAAAATCATATGCGGGAGAGTATCGATAAAGGGTTGCAGGAACTTAAGTCCAAGCAGGGAAAAGATGGAATTCCCGCCGCGCCAGCATCTGCCCAGCTTCCTCCGGCTCAATCGATGTACGCCGCCATCGCGCCTCCAGAAGATTCGAATGCATCCGCAGAAATTGCCCAGCAGGCGCAGCAGGCCGACCAGGCAGAGAAAGAAATCACCACCGAAGCCGTACAGGCCGCCAACTAATTCCATATCCTCTCTAGTCCATCGCACTTGCGGCGGACCAGAGAGGATCATTCGCCGCTTATTGTCTTGTTTCTGTACAAATCTTGCAATAGCAGGCTATCATTCATGCGCAACCGTAAAAACGCCGATGATTTGCACAAAATGACTCCATCCGCGAGAAGGAGAGGATGCACCTCATGAACGCACGATTGGTACGAGTAACAATTGCCTTCGCCCTGCTAACCACTATGGCTGCTACCATCTCCGCTCAGGACAGCGCAATGCAAGGGTTGGCGGACTATCTTTCAATCTCACTCAGTCAACAACCAAAACAGACTGTCGCCGTGGTCGACTTTACTGATTTGCAAGGCAACGTCACTGACCTCGGCAGATTTTTTGCGGCACAACTAGAAAGCGATGTGATTGGTTCTGGTAAAAAAATCGACCTTGTGGACCGAACCCGTCTGAAGCTTATAATGCAGGAGCACAAACTTTCCACTACAGGCATTATCGATCCCGCCACGGCACGGCAATTGGGCAAATTCGCCGGTGTGCAGATTCTGATTACTGGTACCATTACTCCACTCACCGACACGATTCATCTCACCATCAAGGCCATCAATACAGAGGATGCACGGATTGTTGCAGCCAAGTCCAGGGATATTTTGAAGACTCGCGACATTATAGCCATTGTGGGGCAAAGCGCTGTGTCTCCGCAAAATCCTCCAAGCGAATCAACGCCTGGTGATCCCACAGAAAATCCTGCCCCACCGCCGATTCCCAAGGCCCCAGGACCATGGATCGTCGAGGAGCAGAATGTCAGATTTTCTCTAAAATCCTGCATTTTGTCCGGGAGTTCAGTAACCTGTCATCTGACGCTTACAAACTTGGGTGAAGATCGTCAACTAACAATTTATATACACACATGGACGAGTCAAACGACCCGTTTTATTGATGGGAACGGTAGAGAAAATCGAGCTATTCATGCGACATTAGGCTCATTTGAAACTACCGATAGTATGCATGAAGTTGAAAGCACTCTTGTTACCGGTGTGCAAACTCAAGCTGAACTGAAGTTCGACAAGATCCCATCAGACATATCATCAATCGCCTTGCTTGATATGCCAGGAAGAGTTGGAGACAAAGAATTTAAGGTCCAGTTCCGCAAGATACCTGTCCTTGTGAAACGGTACTGATGCCGGTTTGTCAACAGCCTTACGTCGAATATGACGACATGAACAGCGGTATTCCTTTGTATGCACGTTGGAAACTTCAAGGAAAGACAGGGTGATGATATGTCGAACTTTGATTTCTTGGAAAAATATGGCCAAAGACTCGTAAAGAACGGAAACTATGCAGACAAGTATCTATATGATGACCCGGACGGTTGTGCAAATAAGCTGCGCAAAATTGCGGAAGGAATTGCCCTCCAAGTTGTAAAAGAAAAGCATCTTGATGGACGTCGGGATAAGTATAAACCATTAAATAAGGCAACGTTTGATGAAAATCTTATCGCAATAAGAGATGCACACATCACTTCTCCCGATGTTATCGATGATTTTTACCTTGTCAAAAGTAAGGGAAATGATGGAAGTCATTTCGAGGGTGATGATGTATCGGTGGAAGATGCCGAGAGAGCCTTGCGCGCCACGCATCGAATAGCCGTGTGGTTTGTCCATGATTACAAGGACTGCAAGGATGATCAGATTCCGACGTTTGTGCTTCCCCAAAAAGATCAAGAGTCGGATAAAGCGGTAAAAATAGGAGGTCTGATCAAAAAGTTATTTGGTTCAAGAGCGGCGCGCTGGTCGGCACTCATTCTTTCGTCGTTTGGCCTTATGTGGCTCTGGCAAATCCGTCTGGACAAAGAGCACCGCTGGGATGCATCCCTTATAAAGACCATGCGTATTGTGTTCATCCTTGGAATATTGATTCTGCTGGCATTGCCGGTAATGATCGTTGCTCATATAGCCACGCTTTGGGGAACGTACAGCTACTTTGTTTCTTATCTCTCAGGCGAACTGGGCTGGAACAGTTATTTGATTCGGGCGCTGGTGCTGGCTTTTCTGCTGCCATTTCTCTATGCGGTAAAGATGTTTGCCTCTCCGTTGAACAAAGAAAAACGGATGCGCGGCGCCATTCTGTTGATCGTGATGGTTGTCGGCTATAACTTTATGCTCTATTCCGCGACGAAGAATGTTATTTTTAACGCCAAAGATGGTCATCCGGTCAAGTACTATGTGATCACCGATCAAGGAATCGTGACTCATGACCGGCCTGGTTATGATGAAGCTAGCGGACAGCGTCTGCTTCCGATGACTCCTGAAATCTGGCGCGATTATACAATTCAAGGCAATGCAGCGTTTGCAAAGATTGATCCACATTCGGCTGTCTGGTTCAATCAATACAATGGCAATCCGATGCTTTGGTATGATCGCTCTTCCAACGGCGAACTTGAATTTTATAATCGCTGGGGAAATGACCCGCGGACAGGGGATAAGCTTTTACCTGTCACCAAGGAGGTGCAAAAGACGTGGGAAGCCGAAGAAGCCATAGCCAAGCAAAAGAATGCGCCGGCGGACCCATTGATGAAGGCCCTTAACCCGGGCGCGGGAAAAAGTGAACCGGGCATCTATCTGCGCAGTCAGGACGAAGCAGGCCGGGAAGGGATCGATGCCCTGGAAATACCTCCTTCGGGCCTGAATAGAAGCGCATTACGCGCTGATGTGATCGAACGCCAAGGATATGGAAACCGGCTCTATGACGGAGACCCCGGCCTGCTTCGCAAGGTTTTCGAAATAACCCGCCTGAAATCTTTAGTGGTGGCGAATGTGACGGTAAAGTGTGAGAAGAGAAGCACCGTCGATGCGGACCTGCTCTCTTGCGATTTGACCGCCAACGCGCGGAAGTTTGATGCGAATGGCAAACCGGCGGGTTCGGTCGTATCGCGTGGAACCGGCGCCGGATTCAATCAGACCGACGCGATTGATCAGGCTGCTCAACGCGCCTCCGGCGACTTGCTGGCGCTGGCAAGGAAGTGAACGGTGAATCATTTCATGCCCGGATGATCCTACGAAACGGATCTTCCAGACCGCGAGTCTTTCTTTATAAGAAGTGCAAGGAAGAATACATTGAGAAAGATACCGATTGCCGTCCACAAAAGCTGGTTGCGTCCAGTTTTTACGGCAAAGAGATAGCCGGTGAATCCGCAGATTGCGCTTGTTACTAAAAATGCTAGCCAGAGATCAGCCATTTGAATTCTCCTTTTTGTGTGTTTGCATAATTCTGTTTTTTGGTTTCGTCAAGGAACAAGTTGAATAACAAGCAACACTGCTATTTGCCGGCAAGATCTATTTTCGGTTCTGGCAGCGGCGCATAATGAATGGATTCGGGTGGTAACGTGATCTGAAACTTTCCAGGGCGCGTACCTCCATTGTCGATCAGATAGGGAATAGCCATAGGTCCAAGCAGTTTGCGCAGGCTGGATTGCAGTCGGCTCAACTGCATCGAAAATGTCTCTCCATCCATCCCTTTGCGCAACGAGAAACGTGTCTCTTCTGAAAGATCATCCACGTGGTGAACGCACTGGAGAAGTTCCTTGAAATACAGTTTTCCCCACTCGGGGTCGCTGACGCCCTTTACCGGCGCAGCCAATGGCCCTTTACCCTCGACGGCGCGGCGCGCAAAGACGCTGAGCATGGCGATTGCAGATCTCCGCATGGTGTATACCTTCCCTCCTGCACGAAATCGGCATTGCGGCAAATCGATTACCAGTTCCATGGGGCCGATCGCTGCATTGGCGGCTCGAACGACTTCGCTATAACTGCTCGATCCTTCCAGCAAGGTTTCCGGCAACCCCTGGCGCATGTGGACAAAGGGAATATCTGCCAGCATCAGCTTTGCATCCGCCGCATCCAGCGGCCGCTTGTCTTTGCCTTCAATTACGCGACGCGTCTGCGACGGGTAAAAGAAATCACCGGAAAACTCATACTCGCCAGGTACCAGAACGTGCGAGAGGCGATCTTGCGGCCTTCCAAATAAAGACAACGCGTAACCTGCGAAAAACCCCATGGTTTTTCGCCCGCCAGCAAGGGAAACATGGAGCGCGCTATCGGCGTCGGCGGTCAACAAACGCACCTGATCGGTGATGCAATCGGCGGCACATTGATTATCTTCCGCGGTGCGAATGTCTTCCAGTGGCTGTCCATTACGATCGGTCAAGACATGAATATTCTGCTCGGGAAAGGCGATTTCGCTTAACCCATAGTCATTGCACAAGCGGTGAAACCACCCCGGCTGATCGGACAAAAGCAGTAGCAGCGCTCGCTTGGCGCCTTCGTTGGTGGAGAGCAGATGTACCTCAGTTGGCACAAATGGATCAACGGACTCGACCGCAAGTGAATACAGCGTCTCCGTCACAATTTGCGGCGTCAGTCCAGAGACCGCAAGTAATATGCGCTTTGCGAATTCGGAGGGCTTCTTCGTCGCGTGATGTGCGTATTGATCCATACCTTATATATATCGTTCATCAAGCGGTTTTTATTCTCTGCAAGCTTGCATATCGTTAAAAGCTTCAAAAAATGTCGGTTATATCTATTCTGCGGCTCTTGTGTTTATTCGAGAAAAGGTAGAAGTGTCTGTAGAGACCGCCCCTTCCCGGGGGCGGCTTTTTTTGGTGCGCCCAGCATGGGCGCACTCTTACGGGTGCAAGTCCCGTCACAAGCAGGTCACAGCGAGTGAAGCGAAGCGCAACTGCATGAGGGCGACCGAGTGTGGGGAGGAAGCGCAGAGCGAAGCTGCGGGCCGATGAACAAGAACCGGATACAAGGCGCTACCGGGCAGGGCGAGCGAGCCAGAATTCGCAAAGCTCTGGTGACCAAGGCGTGGTGGCGTAGATCCGGCGGCGAGTGCAGTGAAGGAGTGCGTTCTTACCTGGGGAGATCTCGCCTTATGCCTGAAAGGGCAACGGCGTCGAGCCGGAGCGAGAAGTCAGCCGAGGCCGTAGTAGCTCGTCGCAGGGCGAGTGATGGGCCGAACGAGAAGGAGTGGAATCCGCAGTGACGATGTGTTGGAAATGGCATCAGACGTCTGCATTGGCAGAGCGGTCCAGAGGGGGACTCGATGAAGCCGCGTTCGATCATCTGGGCAGTGATGAAGACCGACGCTCGCGTCCTCAAACGGAAGACACAGGGTTAACCTCAACTTCTCGAACCGCCGGATGCGGACCCGCTTGTCCGGTGGTGTGGGAGGGGAGAGCAGGTGACTGCTCCCCCTATCCCGATCGTGTTAAGTAGGCCGATTAGAGAAAAGTCCAGAAGCGATGAGCTATTTTCGTTCCGACTTGCGCATTTAGAGGTAAGGGACGAATTGGAGCACCGGGACGGCTATCCCAGGGCAAGGTCTTGCCGGCACTCGCTTCCCCAGAAGGTTTGAAAATGTCTCCCGCTGGCGGAGACTCCTTGGAGATGGCCGGGAAAGCTGGCCTTCTATGATCTCACGAAGTTGACTTCCCCCACCCTCAGGAGAAACCTATGTCCACTCAGAAAGCACTGGCGTTTGCGGGCAATACCAGTAGTCCCTTTGCAGAGTCACTGCAGAGACACTTTTCACTCACGACGGTTTCAAACGGCGCTGACATCGATCTTGCCGTCGACGGGCCATCGGCGCAGATCTCCGGCAGCACGATGGAGGCCGCTTTGAAGGCAGGCCGTTCGGTTGTGATTTCAGAGCCAACCGCGGAGCAGTTGAAGACGCTCATCTCGATAACGGGTGAAGGTCCAAGCAGTGAGGTGCTGGCTATCTCCTACCGGAAGCGCGCCAAAGGTGGCTACGACTGCCGGTTTGTGCCTACAGGAACGACGCAGTTCAAATCGATCGCGAATGATGGCGCCATCGTGGAAGGTGCGCCCCAGTCTTATAAAATGAGCCCGTCTGCGGCTCCGCTGACCTCATCGCCCACGGACTTTTCCACTGGCGGATATATCTCTGGATTTATACCTCCCGCCGGGACACAAGCAGGCTACTCGGCATTTTCCGGACTTAACTCCTGGCAGGTTGGCTACCCGACCGTCAACAACAGCTACGACGACAATACGATGACGAGCGGGACGCAGAATCTCCAGAACTACGTGATGGGAGAGTTCTATGTGTACTGGGTAAACGGCTTGACGGCGTCGCCGTACTTCATCGTGATTCTCCGTGTTACTGGTGTGATGGATATCGGCTCGGTGGCGGCCAACAACTCCAATTCACGCGGCTGGTTCAATACAAACTTTTACGTGCAGACGGGAGAACCGCAACAGAACAATGAACCTGTGAATGGGCTCACGCTGTTGACTGCTCAGCCGCAGAACAACGTGTATTCTCAGGCCCCGATCAATGTAGGGATTGCCATGTCTCTGTATGGCAATGGCGCGACCGGGCCGGGACCGCAAAACTTCGACGCACAGTACCAGACAACGACGACCTATACCGGTTGGTCGGTGGCCAACGAGAGATCCGGCTCTCCACGAACTGGCAAATGTACGAGACGGATGTATGGAACGTGGTCTCCAACCCTGTGAATGACTTCGGCAGTTGGTGGCAGCTTGTGTACAACGATAACACAGACCCCCAGAGCGGAAACCCCTCTCTACCGGAGGACGCAGTTGTGAACCTGCCGGGAACTTCGCTTGGATCGATCAGCTACGAGACGATTACGGCGTGGCAGATCTCCGCTCCGGCGTTTACACCGCCGAGTCCCTCGCAGAACTCGTCCGCACCCCCCTGCGAGGTCAACTTCAGCGGCTCCGTCATTCAGTGGCTTTCTTTCCTGCATAACCCAGAAGGTTGCCACGGGAACGACGGCAGGCACCATCACCTTTTCGCCGCGGGTGTGTCGCAGGGTTGGGGATGGAACATGGACTTGGGCGCGATTGCAAATTTACAGAATCTGGCGGGAGCGTAAGACGATGGCGACTACCTATTTCGGAACGACACAAGCTGATTTTTCTGTTGATGCCAATGGTGGCGCCACATACCGGATTCAGCTTGAGGTGCCGCCGGGCATCCTCAAGCTGGAACCGCACCTTGCACTGGTCTACAACAGCAACACGGGTAACGGGACGCTGGGGCTGGGATGGCAACTGGAAGGGTTGTCGATGATTACGCGCAGCCCGCAGACCATGGCTCAGGATAGTGTCCGTGGCGCTGTGTCCTACACGGAGAACGATCGCTTTTCCATGGACGGTAAGCGGCTGATGCTCTCCTCAGGTACAAGCTACAGCGCGCAGGACGCGGTTTACCACACTGAGCTCGAGTGTTGGCAGCAGGTGGTGCCGCAGTTCAGCGATGTGGCGGGGCGTTCTGGCCCAGACTCGTTTGTCGTTACGTTGCCGGATGGCAAGGTCATGGAGTATGGCGGCACGCCGGACTCCGCGATTATGGCCTCCTCCGATAATCCGACGATTCGTGTGTGGCTGTTGAACCGCGTGACCGACCTGCACGGGAACTATATCGACTTTAGCTATCAGCCGGACCCGGGCAACAGCTTCGCGTATCTCGCTGGGATTACGTATGGCGGCAACCTGAACAGCTCTGTGACGGCGCAGCGTGCGGTGCAATTTCACTACACAGCGCGGCCGGATTACTTTCCAACATACGCGGGTGGTTACGGGTCCACATGCCGGCAGTTGCTGGACCAGATCCAGACCAGCCTGAACGGCGAGCTTATCCGCACGTACACGCTTGCCTACCAGCAAGGCGCCGCGACCGGTCGATTGCAGCTTATCTCCCTCACAGAAGCGGATGCGGATGGTGCTGTGAAAAATGAATCTGGGCTGTATACGGGCGGCAGTGCGATGCCGGCGACCTCGCTGGCCTGGGCCGAGGAGTCGCTGACGTTGTTCGACGCCGCACCCGCGACGTATTCCAGTGAACAGCCTTGGCAGGGTACCATGCTGCCGGTCGATGTCGACGGCAACGGGCCGGACCGACCTGATCAACGTCTACCGTGACGGATCGAACGTCAGCTTTGCCGTCTTTCTTTCTGACGGGAGTGGATACTCTGCCCCCGCTGTGTTTTCGACAACGGTTCCGTACTACAGCAATATGCAGGTACTGCCGCTTGATGTGAACGGCGACGGCTGCACGGACCTGGTGATCGTTCAGAACAGCGGGACGAACAGCATTGTGTATGTCCTGCTCTCGCAAGTGGATGCGGAAGGAAACTTCCAGGGGTTTGCACCGGCGACTAGTTTGCTGCTGAATGGCTCGAATGGCCAGCCCAGCGTGCCGGCGAACGCCGTGGCGTTGGCCATGGACGTGGATGGTGACGGCCTGACGGACCTAGTGTTCTCCTCGCAGAATGGCTCTTTGCTGAACCTGCAGATTCTCTTCTCGGATGGAACGACTTTCGCTCCATCGGAAACCGACGGCACGGCTCAGTCCATCGCGCAGGCGAAGGTGCCTTACTACGCGCGGGCGCAGTACCTGCCAATGGACTTCGCCGGTAGCGGCATGACTGACCTGCTCTACGGCTATGGGTCGCAGAACTTTACGTTCTGCCTCCTTCTTTCCAAGGGCCGCAATGGTCTGATCGCGCAGACCGTCAGCCCATTGGCCTCGGGGGTCACGGTTCCGGTGTTCGGGACGCTGGTGCCGGTGGATATCAACGGCGATGGCCTCGGAGACCTGGTCCAGGCATATCTGGACGGCTCCAATCTGGTGGTGCAGACTTTCGTTTCGAATGGTGTGACGCTGCAAGCGGGAGCATCGCAGACCTTCGCGACCACGATGTTCGGCACGGGGGCGCCGATGTTTTCGATCGCTCAATTGAATGGTAACGGCATCCCAGACCTGCTCTTTTTTACCCGCAATAATACGCAGATGGGGATACTGGCTCTGCTGGGCAATGGCATGGGCTTTCAGCCGGCTGGTTCGATGCTTTCGGCCACCCTGCCGCCCAACGGCACCAGCCTGACGATGGCTTCTGTGACGCAGCCTCCGGCCAGTGTGCTATATAGCGCGCACGCGCTGCCACTCGATGTCGACGGCGACGGCATTACAGAAATCGCGTTTGCAGCGCCGAGCGGTGGCAACGTCAGTATCGTCGTGCAGCCTTCCACGCCTGGCTGGCCGGGGCTGGTGCGGACGATCACCGACGGGCTTGGCGGTGAGTTCCAGTTGAGCTTCAGTCCGCTCACCGATCCCGAGGTGTACACGCGCAACCTGACCACGCCCACCGGAATCGTGGAGCCGGCGGGACTGCTGAGTGCGAGCGTTACCGGAGCGACGTTTATGCTCTCTTCCGCTGCCACCTTTGGTGCAGAGAGCCCTGGGACGACGCCCACGACGCGTTTCGCCCGACTTCCCGCGCTATGTGCTTGCGTCGTACAGCAAGTCCGACGGGCGCGGCGGGGTGTATCCCACGCAATGCAGCTACGCGCATGCCTTGGTAGACCTGACCGGCCGCGGCTGGCTTGGCTTCGCGTCCATGCGGACGGTGGCCCGGTTTGTAGACCCGATCAGCCAACAGCTTTCGCTATCCAACGCTGACCACCTCACCGTGTACAACCAGTTATTCCCTCTCACTGGCCGCGAAGCCTCCAGCTTGCTGTGCCGCGCAAGTGACGGCGCGTGGATGCAGTACACGACGCACGCCTACCAGAGCACGATGCTCTCCACGGGAATCCAGCTGGTGAACGCGACCACCACGGTAGCGCAGAACTTCAGCTTTGCGCCGGCGCCCGCTATGAATGAACCGAACCCTACGCCAGACAACATCGCAGTCACCGAGAATGCGAACTTCGATGCGTTTGGCAACGCCGGCCTGGTTAGCCAAACGGGCTCTCGTTTGGAGCTCCGCTGTATACACTGCGTACCTTCACGAACACGACATCACCGTGGAGGATCGGTATTCCGGCCACGGTGACAAAGTCTTCCGACAACATGGGGGCAACCATACTGACCCGTGAGACACACCTCTTCGACGCGTCGATGAATTTAACCGAACGGAAGATCTACAACGACCAGACCGGCGTGGACGAGGGAGTTGGATTCACCTACGATCCGGTGTTCGGCAATCTGCTGAGCGTGACGGATGTCACGGGAGCGGTCACATCGTTCAGTATCGAGTCCACCTACAATACGTTTATCGCCACTCGCTCTGCGCCGCCCAATGCGCGGGGCAATGTCCTGAAGTGGCAATATGAGTACGACGCTCGCTTTGGTAGTCTCTCGTCCGTGATCTATCCGTCCGGCGCGAAATTTCAACGGCTTGTCGATGGGCTTGGTCGCGTGCAGGGCACGCAGGGCATATCACCGCAGGCGAGACGGAGACCCTGACAACACTGACCTGGGGAACAGATAATACGGGCACTTACCTCGAGGAGTCGCAGCTTACCGACTGGAGCGGAACGACGGGTTGGAAGCGCAGTTATCTGGATGGGCTGCAACGCATCTTCAGCACGGCTGCTCTAGCTCCGGATGGCGTGAACACGGTATGGAACACCAACCTGCTTGATGCGGAAAATTTTCCACTGCGGCAGTCGCTCCCATACTTCAGCAGTGAAGCGGCCCTGTACATCACGTGGCAGTATGACGCGTACAAGCGCTCGACCACGATGGTTCGTCCAGTGGGCGAGGGGCCGATCAACCAGCACCTGGGAGTACCCTACCGCCGACAAAATGATCTTGACGGAGGCAGCCAACACCGGCCAGCAGCGCGTAAGCACCAGCTTATACAGCATGTATGGCAGCAGACGGCTGAAGACTTCAGAGACCAATGAAAACGGCACAAGCAGCTTTATGTACGATGCGCTAGGCCGGCTGACCACCCGACGGATCCGGCTGGCGTGACGACGACGCGCATTGCCGACAGCTACGGCAGATTGGTGTCGTTCCGTGTCGAGGGCAATGGGATGGATGTGTCCAGCAAGAGTGTGTACGACGACGACGCACGCACCGTGATCACGACCGACCTGGCAGGCAACGTCATCACGCAGACCTACGATGCCCTGCAACGAATCCTGACGCGCGCCGTGCAAGGGACCTTGGGTGGCGCCGAGACCACCAGTTTCACCTACGACGACGCGGCCCAGACGTTCGGCCTCGGACACCTGACCTCTGTCGCCATGCCGAACGGCTGCAGCTACACGTTTGGGTATGACGCATTCGACAACCGCACAAGCGTGAAAACGGAGTTGCCAGGGCAGAGCTACAGTTTCGCGCGGAGGTTTACGCCACAGGGCAAGACTGCTTCGATCACCTTTCCGGACTCATCGGTCCAGACCAACAGCTACAACGCGGCGACGATGCTTACGGGCGTGACGCTTACGCGACCGGGCGCCCCGATTTGCTCCGTTACGCTGGATGGCTATTCTCCCTTCCGCCAACCGGCATCACTGTCCTATGCGAACTCGTGCGCCGTGGGATACACCTACGATGCCACGGGCCGGCTGACAGGGCAGACGCTGAGCGATCCGAATCATGCCAGCCTCGCCGGGTCGGCCTATAGACTCAGTCTGTTCGACCAGACGCTCGCGAAGACGGATCAGCTTTCCTCGAAGAACAATGAAACCTTCTCATACGATCCTACGGGTCGTCTGCAGTCCGCTGCCGGCCCGTATGGAAGTCTCGCGTTCTCCTACGACGCGGCAGGCAATCTGATCGACAAGGGTGAGATCACGTTTCAGAATCGGGGCTATCAACCGATCTCCGGGAGACACGCCTCTGCGAAAGTCTTTGTCGGCACATATGACCAGGCTGGCAATCTCACCAGCGCCACTCGCGAAAGCGTTACGGTTGAATACATGTTCAATCCGGAAAACCGCCTCACGGCCTCGGCTGGCACCACGCTGCTGTATGACCAGGCGGGCCGGAGGCTGCGGAAGATTAGTTCTACGGCTAGCCACGACTATCCGTCCCCCAACTACAAGGTGGTCACGGCGGCCGATGGCGCGGTGTCCACGCTGATCTATGTCTATGCGGGCAAGCGCCTGGTTGCGGTGTCGAACCTCACGGGCGAGAGCGCGGCTGTTTTGTACAATTACCAGGATCCGGTGCAAAGTTCGCTGTTGCAGATGGACTCGGCGGGCAGCGTGGCCGCGGAGATCTCGTACCTGCCCTTTGGTCAGATCTACCAGCAGACGGCGGACGTGATTGCTCGCAAGTACACGGGGCAGGAGTGGGACCCGGAACTGAACCTGTACTACTACTCCGCACGCTACTACGACCCATTTACGGGCCGTTTTACCTCCATGGATAATCAGACCGGCGCCGGCTTTGACGAACGTGACGCGCTAAACCGATACTGCTACGGCATCAACGATCCGATCAACCGCAACGATCCATACGGACATATATCGAGCAGTGCCGCCGAAGGCCTGCGGTTTGCCCTCGACGGTTTATTGATAGGCGCTGGCATTGGCCTGATGTTGTTTGCGGGACCCGTTGGCGTCGTGGCCGGCAGCGCTCTTACTGGGAGCGGGCATCTCCGGGCTGGTGGTCGACTCGACCGCGGCCTACCACCATGAGGACTTCTGAGCTCGAACTCTCTCAAGAATTGGGGCGTCAACCTTGGCATTGGCGCGGCAGGGGGGCTGATCTCGGGCGGCTTCGCGGCGGGCGGCTCTGCCATCGTCACGAGCATTGCAACCACTGCCGCGCGCGAGGCACTGGCGACGACTACCGAGGAAGCCGCGCTCAGTGTCGGACGCTGGGGCATCGGAGGCGCCGCTCGTATTGGCGTGAACGCGCTGGCAGGCACGCTCGGCAACGGCGCAGCCGGCTTCACAACCAGCGCTCTATCCAACATCAACCCGTACCAGGATGGCGGTGCCCAGAGCTGGTCCAAAGGCGTCGGCTTCGACACGCTGGTGGGCGCGATTCTTGGCGGAGCCAGCGCCGGCCTCGCAGAGGGCGTGACTTCCAAACTCTCCATCAAGAGCTTGGGAACGGAAGAATTCTCAAAGGGGACCCATCGAATCGCTGCTACCCAAATCTGCACACGTGACTGCGGGCCCCGGCGAGATCGAGATGGAAGGTATGGGGTCATCGCGTACCGAGGAGACGTCCGCCTTTGAACGTGTAACCCGCCGCGTACTCCGCGACACCACGCGCAACACCGCCATCGTCAGCCTGCCGGGTCTGGCCTTTACCGGGATCGACGCGCTTTTGACCGATGGATGGCACCCCAATTTTTAGCCATTGCTCAACAGAAAGGACTTCATGACTAAAGTTTGTGGGGAGTGATTTCTTGCTGGGACAAGCTCGTGGGAACCCGGATTCCAAAAATAGTCCGGGGGTATCGACAATGCGCGATGAATTTGTCTAGCCCAGCTCCGGGCTATCCGTCGGAAAGAAGTTCATCGCGCAGCATCTTCGTCCATGACGCAAAACACGCAACCATCTTTTTGAAAACAGCCAAGGTGCAGTCGCAATGCCGGGCGGCGAAATGCCGACATTTCCCTTAGTCGAGCGTTGACGAGTCTTGTGTCCTTGTTTTGTGCTGTGAAAGTCGTTCAACGTCGCATAAAGACCGTAGTATGCCAGAAAAACAGTACTCAGATATTTCACGATTTGAGGCCAGTTATCGCTTACAGAAGGCCAAAAACTTGCATCGCGCCTCTCCAATGCTGGGAAATGGGTCGGAGGCCAACTTTATCAGTGCATACCATCTATTATGACTGGCAAGCGATCTGCCGATAAAAGTGACCGAAAGCGCCAGTTGCAAAGGTGGAATCTGTATATAAGATGCTGAAAAAAGCAGGAGCTGCAAGCTTTGACAGCCTGACAGCCCGATTGACGCGGACACCAGATCCCACGGCTTGTGCCATTAATCCGTCGGCAAAGGCGCCGAGGCGTAGAGCACAGACTCAGCGCCTCAGCGTCTTTGTGCGTGCAGATATCTTCAATTCCCCCTTCTTTCGACTCCACGGCTGAGCTTGATCAGGTATTTCTCTGAAATGCAGTTGTGAATCCTGATATATTATCCTTGCTGAGGCTAGTTGCCTCAGGATTTACCCGTTCTCCTGAACCGGATTATTCATGGCCACAGCAATGCTTGCAGAATGCTGGAAGATCAACATGGCCCGAAAGCACAACAACAAAATAAATCAATCCGTAACCAACGTTTCAACAACTCCTCAGATAACGCGTCAAAATCTCCTTATCCAGAGAGTGCAGCCATGCAGACACCACCGCACGAAATTACCGCGTTGCTCTGCGCCTGGAAGGCCGGCGACGGGAAGGCCTACGAAGATCTCATCAAGATCGTCTATCCTCACTTGCATAGGCTTGCCGCTCGCCAAATGAGGCGTGAATCGGTCGGGCATACGCTGTCCGCGACAGCTCTCGTACATGAAGCCTATCTGCGATTGCTTGACTCAAACCTCGATTGGCGAGATCGTTCGCATTTCTTGGCGGTGGCGGCCGTAGTCATGCGGCGGGTTCTCGTCGACCATGCGCGAAGCCGCAAATCCGGTAAGCGCGGGAGTGGAGTCTGAAGGTCTCGCTTGATGAAGTGTCCCTGGCCGTGAGCCCCACTCCCGCTAACATTCTTGATCTCGACGACGCTCTAACCCGTCTGGCTGAACGCGACTCACGCAAGGCGCGTCTCGTCGAACTCCGATACTTCGGGGGAATGAGCTGCGAAGAGGCTGCGAATGTCATAGGAACATCGGTCGCGACCGCGAACCGGGATCTCAAGTTCGCCCGGGCATGGCTGCGCCAGGAGCTGAGCCCCTTGTTTAGGAAGCCTGATAGTCTTTGTATCTCGACGGTCGAGATTGCAGGAAGGTGCCTCTGCTACGTAGTCGAAGATGCAACTCCGACTCGCAGCCCGGCCGTCTGGTTGGTTTGCCGGGGAACCAGTTCACAACCCTTAGCCCACATCCTTCCTGGCCGAAGGGCAGTTACACCTAGCTTCCGAACTCTGATAGCGAGCTTGCGTTCCAGGTTCAACCGCGGGTCCGATGAAGCCGCAAGAATTTCAGCTTGACCGGCGACTGTGCGCTCCGCATCACTCTGCCGGCCGAGCGCAACTTCGGCACAGGCCATCCATATTCAGCTCCGGCAGCCTGTGGGGACTGGTGGCCATAGCCTCGCTCCAGTTGAACGACTGCATCCTGAAAATTCGGAAGCGCTTCTGCAGCCCGCTCTGCGTGAAGCTCTGTCTGGCCCAGGACTACCTCAGCCTGACCCAGCATCGGATGGCCCTCCGGAAAAGTGGCACGTTCAATGGCCCTCGCGTTCATGGCAAGTGTAGTGGCCTCATCCCAGCGTCCTTCGCGGATAAGCACTTGGACTAGAAGCAATCGCGCGTCATTGGTCCCTACGTGATTCGGGCCGAGCACGCTTTGCTCAAGGGCCAGCGACGCACGTTCAAGCGTCTCTGCCTTCCCTGTGTCACCCGTTGCAAGATAGGCTTCGCCCAAAGCCGCTTCGGAATCCGCAGTCCCCGTTTCCTTGCCGCCGAGTATGCGTACGCGCGTTTTAAGGCTGGCATCGAGCATGGCAATGGCTTCAGAGATCTTACCGTCCGCTAGAAGGGCTTCTCCCAGTGCAATCTCTGCACGCGAACCCACATTGCTGTCAAGGTCTCCGCTTCGCCGATAGAGATCATATGCGCGGCGTGCGGTTGTTACTGCCTTCGCAACATAGTTCCGACGCATCAGGTTCTCTGCGAGACCCGGAAGGTTCGAAATTGTTAGGAAGTTCGATTCGCCAAACGCTGCTGTCGCTACTGCCACAGCCTGTTCACCCGCTTGCAGCGCTTTCTCATAGTCTCCAAGATGTGTCAGATCCTGAGAGAGGTTGTACCAGGCGCAGCCAACGTCGGGAGCGTTCTTGCCGAGGGTCCTGAGGCGTGTATCGAGCACCAGCCTCTGCATCTCGGCAGCCTGTCGAAATTTGCCTTCGCTGTCATATGCGCAGGAGAGATCGCCCTGTAGCCGCAGCACATCCTGGTCCGAGTTACCGTGCCGCGGCACAAGTATGGCCAATGCGCGGATGAGCAGTTGCTCATCCTCCGAGTAATATCCCGTATAGAAATCGATGACTGAAAGCGCTTCGTAGGTAAAGGCTAATTCATCCGGGTGTTCCCGCTTGTGTTGCTCCTCGTAGGGCAATACCTGACGCAGCAGCTCCGAGGCCTCGGAATACTTGCTCTCGTTGGTCAAGGTGTCCGCAAGCTTGCGCATGGTGTCCACCGTTTGCTGATTAAGCGCTGGATTGAGCTTCCGCTCAAGTGCAAGAGCCTTGCGAAGATTCGCTTCTGACTGCGGATTTGCGTAGAGGCTTTGATAGAGTTCACCAACCACTGAATAGAGATGCGCCTTCACCTCCGGCTCATCTGAGAGCCGTCCATCCAGTCCTGCCGCACCCTTGTCGAGAAGTTCACGAGCCGTCACCTTGTCGCCTCGCCCCTGAGCTGGGTCATTCCCAGAGAAAACATTCACCAGAAAATCGGTTACCTCGTCGGCCGCCCTGGCTTCGCGACGTGCTTGCGCCGCCAGTATCCCCATTGCCACTGAGAAACCGGCGATCACCAGGAGCGTCAACGCGATCCCCAGGCTTGCCCATCGATGCCGAAACAGAAACTTTCCGGCGCGATATCGCCGAGACCCTCCGCGAGCCGTCACCGGAAAGCCGGCCAAAAAGGATTCGATATCAGCGGAAAAGTTGTCCACCGAGCTGTACCTGCGCGCTGGGTCCTTCTCCAACGCTTTGAGCAGTATTCCATCCAGGTCGCGAATACCGCCTTTTCCTGAGCCGCACCAGACTGTCTTCCATTCACTCGTATGGCGAGCAGCAGCGCTTGGCCGAACCGGCTCAGCTTCGCAGATCTCCCGCTCGATCTCGATGATGGATGTGCCCCTGACGCGTAGTGGCAGCTTACGTTGAGAAAGCCGTATAAAGCAACACCCCGAGCTGATACACGTCCGAAGCGGTAGTAATCTGCTCTCCCCGAACCTGCTCCGGACTGGCGTATTCAGGTGTAAGCACAAGATCAGCCGCCATCGTCATTTTTGCCGACTTTGACGGGTCGCCTCCGGCTACTTCTGGCATAAGGAGCTTCGCAATTCCGAAATCGATCAACTTGGGCACACCATCTTCGGTGACCAGCACATTCTGGGGCTTAATATCCGGTGTAATCACCAGACTGCGGTGCGCGTAACTGACCGCCGATCCTATGGATAAGAAGAGCCGCAGCCGCTGCTGAAGGTCAAGAGATCTTTCACGGCAATACTCGTCAACCCGCGAGACCCTTTACGTACTCCATAACCACGTAGGGCGAACCGCCTTGGGTAGCTCCGCCATCAAGCAAGCGGGCAATGTGGAGATGCTCGAGGCTGGCCAGAATCTGCCGCTCTGCGCGAAAGCGCTGAACCGCGTGGCGCGTCACCATATCGGCGCGCATGACTTTGATTGCTACTTCCTTTTGATAAGTCTCGTCTGCACGAATGGCAAGGTAGACCATTCCCATGCCACCATGACCAAGCTGTCGGACGATCTCGTAAACCCCAATTCTCTCCCCGGGATTCCAAGCCTCGGGCGCGTTCATATAGGTGGCGGCCTCGCCAGAGACCACGTCCTCGATGATGTTTTGCGACGTCTCTGCGGCGAGGATCAGTTTCTCGACCTTTCGGCGCAGTTCGGTATCGCCAGCGCATGCCGATGTCAGAAACAAAGACCGCTCGGAAGGGGATTGAGATAGCGCATCATGGAACAGCTCCTCCAGGCGTTCCCAGGCGCTCTTCGTATTGTCTTGCATTGGCAGGCCTCCCTAAGGCTATGTGGTAATCGAGACGAGGCATCGGGGTTTTCCGTCTTAAACTCCGCGCGTGTTAGTCGCGAGTGGCCACTTTCCAGTCCGCTGTGGCTTTCGGCGCGAGTCCCTCCAAATCCAGAATATGCATCAAGTTGCGCGATGAGTCGACTTCCCCCAGCCAACCTGGCCAAACCGTATGCTGAACCTGCGAACAGGCCCACCTTCCGCGAGGGTCTCGTATTTCCCGGTACCTTGAGATCGAACTGCTTCTTCCGACCTGAGCCCGCCATCATCGACGAACAACCTTTGAGTCTCTCAGTTGTCGTCCTCAGTCATACACTTGCCGCGGGGAATTCCAAAATGGATTATCTCATGGGTCCGGGATCCTGCACTATGGCTCCAGTCGTTCGTCGGCCATTGCGTACTATTGATCCGGCAACAAAATACTGTCACGCGGCATAGGCGATTTTCGGGTCTTCAAAAAACGATTTGATTCTTTCCGGATTCTTTTCGATGGCCGTTATGTGTTCCGTCGCCGCCTTGCGCAACTTGTCTTTTGTCCTGCATGGAACGCGCGTCTCTATGGCCTGTTTCAAGTCTCCATTGAGTCGTTCATCTGGATTCAACTCTGGCGAGTAACTGGGCAGATAAAAGGCTTCGATCTGCTTGACGTTCGCTGCCAACCACTCCTTGACCGGTTTGCAATGATGCACGCCCAAGTTATCAAGAACCAGGAAGACCTTGCGCCCCGCCTGCTTGATAAGTGCCTCGAAAAACTCGATAAGTCGCAGGTGATTGAAGTTTGCCATCGATAATCATCCAACTGGTTTTTCCCTGATTGGTCACGGTTGAAATCATCGATAACTTCTGCCGCGTGCCGCCGACAATAAAAGCCACCGGAGTATCTCCTTCGGGCGCATAGCCGCGGCCACGAACATCCGTGTTGACCACTGCGGTTGCAGTCGCCAATGTATCTCCGCGCCCTCTGTTTTCGCGCGTTTCGCTATCTCTGGATAACTCTCATCGAGCCACTTTTGCACGGCCACGGGTGACTTTTCATAGGCGCGGCAAATGGGCTTTTGCGGCGTAAATGCCCAGCGTTTGAGATACTCGCCCACGCTGCGCACCGGCAAGCGAATGCCACATTCGCGCTCGATCAAAAGCATGACGGCGGCGCGCGTCCACAGAGCAAAGTCAAGCTTGAGCTGCTCCGGGCGCTTCTGCGAATGGTGGCGGGCTTGAATCAACTCTTCCTGCTCGGCGCTGAGGGTGCGGCAACTGCCTGCTTGACGGACCGCGCTGACCGGAATCGATGCCGCGCATACCGTCTTTCTTGAAGCGGTTGACGATCATGCGCACCGATGATAACTCAAGCCAAGATCGCGAGCAATCTGGCGGCGGTTGACTCCGCGCTTGTAAGCACGAACCACCTGTCGGCGGCGTTTTCATCTCTGTGCTTGCGGAGATAACTTGCGGGCATCTTCTCGTTCCATA
>CAWDQB010000016.1:0-3686 GCA_963804315.1 uncultured Acidobacteriaceae bacterium | reverse complement strand
CAAGGCGAAGGCCCGCGCGTCGTATCAGTCAGTACCTCGCTTTGACGCGTCAATCGGGCGCCTCGCAAGGCGCGTTTTGGCGCGATTGGTATCGCTATTTTCCCTGGGAAGATCGCGCAATGAAAAGCCCGCTATCATCGCCAGACTATTGCGCCGGCACTGCGCGCCTTTTCCAGCCGCACCCGATGCGGGGCGCACCGAAATCGCCGCGAAAGAGCTCGCCTCTGTTTCGGCCTCGAAGGCATGGCATCGGACGAAGAGAAGGTCCTTGAGCGCTACGAACTGCTTTATGAAGCAGGATCTGACAGAAGGAAGGCATCAAGACGGCCGCGCAACGCACAACAAAATATGCCACTGGGCGCAAGTTTGGTGTTCGATCACCGCCGGATTCTCGCCACCGCCATCGCCCGGCTCACGGCAAGATGAAATACCGTCCAGTGGTTTTTCGAATTGATGTGCCGCCTTCCTTTTTACGCTTTTGGAATTGCAACGCCGCGGAAAGAGGGGCATATGAAAACACTCATCGTTGAAGACGAACTGACTAGCCGCCTGTTAACACTACCTCGGGCGGCGGCGACGGGAGCCAATTTTCCCCAGTTCGAGGCGCGAGGAGCGAACTGTAGCCGGTTACTGGAGCGACGAGCAACGAAGAGATGGGGGAAATTGGCCCCGTCCCTTCGGGTTGCGGCGAAAATCCGCCCATACTTTGTTGTCGCCCTTGTGCTTGGAGCGACCAAACCCCGCGGACTCCGCCGCGTCTCCACCCCACGGACGGGATTTTCGCACGCAACGCCACCGCCTGAGGTAGTGTTAACAGGCCCTAGCCGCCTGATGTTGCAGCATTTTCTCTATCAGAAAGGAGAATGTCATGTAGCAATCAACGGCGAAGAAGCTGTGGAGGCTTATCGCAACTCCCTGAATAGCGGAGCGCCATATGAGCTGATCTGCATGGACATTCAAATGCCGGGATGCAATGGCGTTGAGGCCGTGAAGAAGATTCGAGCCATCGAGGAAGCCGACGGCGTGCTCTCCAGCAATGGCGTGAAGATTTTGATGACCACGGCCGCCGAAGATCCGAAGGATGTCATCCAATCGTTCAACGCGCTGTGCGACGACTACCTCATCAAGCCGATTCAAGCCGCCACATTATTGGATAAACTGCGCAGCATCGATCTGATTCAATCATGAAGTTGAACGCACACGGATGGCCGGAGCCGCTTACTGCGACGATCCGGAACTGATGATCTGGTGGAAGGTGAACTGGTTGACAATCTCCTTCAGCGAGACGGCAAGCTGCGAGAGATGGTCACAGGAGTCCGTAGAGTGCTGCGCATCTTCCGCTGATTCACTGGTAAGCTTGGCAATCTCTTCCACATTTGAATTGATCTGCTGCGCGGCGCCACCCTGCTGGCTGGCTGTCGCCGAGATGCGGCAGATCATCTCACCCACGTTCTGCACGGCAGTGATGATTGCTTCCAGTGACTCACCAGCCTTGGAAGTAGTGGCAACACCGGCCTCCACCTGCGTGGTTCCTGCTTTCATTTGCACAACCGCCTGATGCGTCTCGGTCTGCACCGTTGAGATCATCTGCGCAATCTCCTTGGTTGCACTGGTCGTGCGCTCCGCCAGGCGGCGAACCTCTCCGGCGACAACCGCAAAGCCGCGCCCCTGCTCGCCGGCCCGCGCCGCTTCAATGGCCGCGTTCAGCGCCAGCAGGTTGGTTTGCTCGGCAATTTCGTTGATCACCGCGACAATCTTGCCGATCTGATCGGAACTCTTGCCCAACTCTTCAATCTTGCGCGCTGTGGCGTTAACCGAATCGGCAATCGTCCGCATGGTCACCAGCACGTCATTGACAATCAAACCGCCTTGCCTTGCAATTCGACGGTATTTCCGGCCGAGTCCGATGCCCGGTGAGAATCTTCCGAAACATTTTGCACGCCCTGAGCCATCTGCTGCATCGAGTCGCCTATCTGCCGGATGCGGTCGCGCTGGGTGATGGCAGCCTCAGCCGCGTGCGCTGAATGCGACAGTATCTCGCTTGCCGCGTCCGAGATTTTATTGCTGCAATAATCGATTCCAGAAACAGTGCCGGTCATCTGCTGCAGCGCGCCATTCATGTAAGAGGCCATGCTGCCAATATCATCGCTGCTGAGAACATCCACTTTGCCGCGCAGCACGCCTTGGCCCAACGCGCGAATAGCCGCCTCCAGCGGCTCGATCGAACGGCGAACCAGATTCGCAAAAGCCAGATCCAGGCCGGATCCCACAACAATCGTAATCAGTAGAATGATCCAGATTGTCGGAATGCCACGGGCGAGTTCCTTCATCGCCGAATTGGTAAGCCCATCGCCACGCGCTTTATCGACCACACCGAGTTCCTCTTCGATCTTGCGCCGTGCTGTGGTTGCGTTTTGCAGATTGGTATTGTAAAGATTCCAAGCCTCCTGCTTCTTTCCCGCGCGGCTTAGATCCCGGATCTGCGTCCAAACCTGAAAAAAATCCCCTTGGCGAAGTGTAAGCTGCTCAAGCAGTTCGCGATCTTTAGGATCGTTCTTCGGATAGTCTTCGCGCATCTTTTTCAGATCGCCATCCGCCTTGGCAACCAATGCTTCCTGCTTTATCATCTCCGCGTCATCCGTGGCGATCAGGTGCATGATAATGGCGATGCGCTGGTCCTTGGCCATGGCCTTCATCTTGCCAGCCAAAAACAGCGTCGCATATGTATCGCCGCTCATGGAATCCACAAAGTGCCTGGTCTGGTACATGCTGCGCAGGGAGAGGAATCCTTGAACAACTGTCAGCGACCCCAAAGCCATGCCGATCAGTAAGATTCTTGCGCTCAGCGTCAACTTTTTTATCATGGGACTACTTCTCCACGCTCGGCTTCGCCGCTACTTGATCAGCCCGAACTCTTTCAACTCGCTGCGCAGCTTCTCCGGATTGATCGGCTTCATCAAATAGGCATTGCACTTACCAATCAATGCATTGGTAATGCTCTTCATGTCAGATTGGCCGGTAGTGATAAAAATCTTGGTGGATACTAAATCTCCGGCGGTAACATCCTGATTGTGAATCTCGCGCAGAGCCTGCTGTCCATCCATTACCGGCATCCCCAGGTCCAGGCATACCAGATCATACCGCTGATGCTTCTTTCGTGCCTCTTTCACCGCTTGAACCGCTTCTCTGCCGTCGGCAACCACATCGCATTCTCCGTAGGAAGAGAGGATTTTCTTCAGAAGCATCCGGCTTGTTACATCGTCTTCCGCAACCAGGCTTTTCACGTGCGCCCTCCTTGTTCGTCATAAAAAAATGAACGGTTTCAATCCCTGTTCTCTGCCGCAGAACGCAAGCTTGCCAGCGCTTGTTTATCAAGAGCCGTTTCATTCCATATCGGATCAATTCGCATATTCATTACTGGAATGCAGAAAGCCTGATCGAAAGTTCCTCGCGCGGCGGTTTCTTCAATCGCCTTGAATTTGCAAGTCACCTTCTCCGTTGGAGCTTTCTTAGAACCGCCTGCCCAGACCGGTTGAAAATGCCTTCAGGTGGCCGCCGGCCCAGCAATGTGGGTTGGAGTATTCGTTGCCCGCCGCATCCGAGGCATCATGACAATCGGTCGTGACGCCTCGTCCGCCAGCCCCCATGTCAAAGTGAGCGAATTGGTCGTTCAACGTCTCCGTATA
>CAWDQB010000015.1:0-18725 GCA_963804315.1 uncultured Acidobacteriaceae bacterium | reverse complement strand
AGAAAGCTGAGGGCCTGGCGGCGCGAGTGGAGATCGCCCTTCTTGCCCAGGGTAATCATCTTTTCGACCAGCGGACGGACGGCCTTGGCCTTGGTCAAGGTGGTCTCGACGCGGTCTTCGACGATGACGGACGTGGTCAGGTTGCGCAACAGGGCGCGGCGATGACTGGTGTTGCGTCCGAGCTTGAATCCTGCATTGCGATGGCGCATGATGCAACTCTCTTTCGTATCAGGGGTCAGGGGTTAGGGGTCAGGGTCAGGGTCTCTCAATACTGATCCCTGATCTCTGACCCCTGATCCCTATCTAAAAGTTCTCGGTTTCGGTGGGCAATTGCAGGTCCACGGAATCCAGCGGCTCGTCCTCGTCGTCGTAGTGGCTGTAGTTGGCAGCCAGCGCGGTGGCGGGGGGAATGCTGGTGGGTCCGGGGACGGCGTTGCCTTGCTCGTCGATCTTCATGCCCAGCGAAAGGCCCATCTGGGCGAGGATTTCCTTGATCTCGTTGAGGCTCTTGCGGCCGAAGTTCTTGGTCTTGAGCATCTCCGCTTCGGTCTTCTGCACCAGTTCGCCGATGGACTGGATGTTGGCGTTCTTCAGGCAGTTGTAACTGCGGACGCTCAGCTCCAGCTCTTCGACAGAGCGGTTGAGATGATCGTTGCGCAGCATGACGCGGCTTTCGTCTCCGCGTCCGTCGGCCTCGATCTCCTCCTCGAAGTTGATGAAGATGTTCATGTGGTCCTTGAGCAGCTTGGCGGCCAGGCCGACGGCGTCGGCGGGCAGCACGGCGCCGTTGGTCCACACTTCCAGGCCGAGCTTGTCGTAGTCGGTGATCTGGCCGAGGCGGGCGGCTTCAACGACATAGTTGACGCGGCGCACCGGCGAGTGGACCGAATCCACGGGGATGAAGCCAATGCCCAGGTCGGCGTCGAAGTTCTTGTCGGCGGAGATATAGCCGCGGCCTCTCTTGAGGCGCATCTCCATGTCCAGCTTGCCGCCTTCCGAAAGTGTGGCGATATAGATGTTCTTGTCCAGGATTTCGACGTCGCCGTCGGCTTCGATCATTCCAGAGGTCACGACGCCGGGCGTGTCGGCGCGCAGATACAGCGCCTTGGGACCTTCGCCGGCGAGCTTGAAGGGAACCTGCTTGAGGTTCAGGATGATGTCGGTCGCGTCTTCGACTACGCCCGAGATCGACTGGAACTCGTGCAGCACGCCTTCGATGCGAATCGCGGTAACCGCGGCGCCTTCGATGGAACTCAGCAGGGTGCGGCGCAGAGCGTTGCCGATGGTGGTGCCGAAGCCGCGCTCAAAGGGCTGGGCGCTGAACTTGCCGTAAGTGTTGGTGAGCGTCTCGGCATCGACCGCCAAACGCTTGGGTTTTTGAAATCCTCTCCAAAGCATATCTGTCTCTCTTTTCCCGCGCGGCGGTACGTCGCGATGCATTTTGCGGCGGCCGCGCAAGTTCTCCTTCGGTTGGAATGAGGGACTAGGGACTAGGGACTAGGGACTAGGGCACGATGCTAGTGCAAGCGTGCTATCTATTCCCAACCCACCTCTTCCTTTTCCCTTTACTACATCACTTACTTCTAGAGTTCGCGTTTGAAATACCAGAGCAAACCAGATTGATCCTGGCCAGAACAGCACAACTCCCAACCAAGTTTTCCGGCAATTCCTAACCATTTGTCTTGAGGGTACGTTCCCTTGTAGCCAGCAGTTTCCTCTTCCTCGTCAGCTAGTTTTTTCACATCGTTCATAGACATGATGGTATCTGGCCACAAGGAACCTGGAATAGCATCGCGAACGTTCGCTCCATTAATGTGAACAATGCCATATTCCCACTTCTTCGGCATCTGGAAACCTCTCAAGACTACTTTGGGATTCAAGTCTAGGGACTAATTCACGATACTAGTTCCGACGTGTTTTTCTAGTCCCTAGTCCCTAGTCCCTCAGTCCCTTTACTTGCTGTACAATTCGACGATCAACTGCTCATTGATGGGCAGGTTCACGTCCTGACGCTTGGGCAGATGCAGAATGCGGCCAGAGAGATTCTCGAAGTTGGCTTCGAGCCATGCCGGAACCGGGTTCTGCGCGGCGTACTGCGCGCCCTGCTCGATGATGACCAGCTTCTTGGCGGCGTCGCGGACCTTGATCTCGTCGCCGACATTCACCTGATAAGAAGGAATGTTGACCTTGCGGCCGTTGACTTCAACGTGGCCGTGGCGGACAACCTGGCGAGCCTGGCGGCGGCTGAGGGCAAAGCCCAGCCGGAAGGCGACATTGTCCAGACGGCGCTCCAGTTGCTGAATCAGCAGTTCGCCGGTGACGCCGGAGGCGCGGTTGGCCTTCTCGTAGTACGCGCGGAACTGGCTCTCCAGCGTGAAGTACATACGCTTGGCCTTCTGCTTCTCATGCAGTTGCAGGCCGTAGCCGACGATCTTGGCCTTGCGGTCCTTGCCGTGCATGCCGGGAGGAAAGTTGCGTTTCTCCAGCGGGCAACGGTCAGAGGCGCACTTGGCGCCCTTCAAAAAAAGTTTGGTCGCCTCGCGACGGCAGAGGCGGCAGACTGCTCCGGTATAACGTGCCATTTCTTCTCCTGACTTCGGATGACGGCCGGTTTACGTGTCCGGTGGACAGGTCGTCCCGGCCCTTGTTGGAGGTACTAAGGGACTCGGGACTGAGGGACTAAAATGCGGATCAAGTAGATTCAGCTTTTCTTGGTCCCTTGGTCCCTTAGTCCCTAGTCCCTGCTTCTCAGTCCCTGTCGCGTCTTAGACTCGGCGTCTCTTCGGCGGACGGCAGCCGTTGTGCGGCACCGGCGTCACGTCGCGGATGGTGCGCACCTCGATGCCGGCGGCAGCCAAGGCGCGGATCGCCGACTCGCGGCCCGAACCCGGACCGGAGACGCGCACATCCACCGCGCGCAGGCCGTGATCGCGCGCCATGCTGGCCGCGTTCGAAGCTGCCTGCTGCGCCGCGAAGGGCGTACCCTTGCGCGAGCCGCGGAAGCCCAGCGAGCCGGAACTCTTCCAGCTCAGCGTGTTGCCCACCTGATCGGTGATGGTAACGATGGTGTTGTTGAAGGTTGCCTGCACGTACGCAATGCCAAACGGAACATTTTTGCGTTCGCGCTTCTTGAACTTCTTGTTTTTGCCCGCCTTGGCGGCTCCGGCTTTGCCGGCCTTCTGTTCTTTCGCCATTAGGTTTTACCCGTCGCTTTCTTTTTGCCGGCAACTGTACCCTTGCGCGGGCCCTTGCGAGTGCGGGCGTTGGTGTGGGTGCGCTGGCCGTTCACCGGCAGACCACGGCGGTGACGCGTGCCACGATAGCTTTGAATGTCGATCAGACGCTTGATGTGCATCTGGACGTCCTTGCGCAGGTCGCCCTCGACGTTTCCTTCGTCCTCGATCACCTGGCGGATGCGGTTGACCTCGTCTTCGCCCAGATCCTGGATCTTCTTGAAGGCATCCACATTCGCCTTCGCCAGAATCTTCAGCGCGCGGGGATCCCCGATGCCGTAGATGTATGTGAGCGCGATTCTTGCCTGCTTGTTGCGGGGCAGATCGACGCCAGCAATACGTGCCATTGAAATTCCTTTGCTACTTCGGTTGTGCGCCCCCGGCCTAGCGCCGGTCCGCGCGGGTTATGCGGAATGTCTCCTGAGGTTCATCGCAAGCCTTGACTCAGGCTAACTAGCCTCGTTTCAGTGACAGGTCACAGATGACAGATCCGCCTCTTAGGATGCTTTTCACTGATCACCTGTCACCTGTCACTTGTCGTGGAGCTTTCCGCTGTTCTACCAGACTCAACTAGCCCTGGCGCTGCTTGTGCTTTGCGTTCTCGCAGATCACCCGGACCACACCGCGGCGGGTGATGACCTTGCACTTGACGCAAATCTTCTTGACCGATGCACGAACTTTCATTTCTGTTGCTGCCCTTCCTCCGCGCTAAACTCAGTTCACTGTTCAAAATGATTCATTTATACCGGTAAACGATCCGCCCGCGATTCAGGTCGTAGGGACTCAGCTCGACGGCCACGCGGTCGCCGGGAAGGATCTTGATGAAGTTCTTGCGCATCCTTCCCGAGACATGGGTCAACGCCTCGTGATTGTTCTCGAGCTTGACCTTGAACATGGCATTGGGCAGTGTCTCGACGACCACCGCCATGACCTCAATCATGTCTTCTTTCGACAAACCGCATCCCGCTTCTGCCAGCGCGCTTTCAAGCGCCCTCCGGCCTGTTGTGCCGAGCGTGCTACTCGGTAAGAATTCTCGCTCCGGTCGCGGTCACCGCCACCGTGTGCTCAAAATGAGCGCTCATGCTTCCATCCGCAGTAACCGCCGTCCAACCATCCTGCAGAACCATCACGTCATGCTTGCCCGCGTTCACCATTGGCTCGATGGCAATCACCATGCCGGCGCGCAACTTCATGCCCCGCCCGGCCACGCCAAAGTTCGGCACCTGCGGATCTTCGTGCATATGCGAGCCGATGCCATGGCCCACAAAATCCCGTACCACCGAGAATCCCTCGGCTTCAACAACCTTTTGCACCGCGTAGCCAACGTCGCCCAGCGTCGCACCCGGCTTGACCACGGCAATCGCCGCCAGCAGCGATTCCTCAGTGGCTTTAAGCAGTCGCGCCGTCTTGCGGATCGACCTTGCCCACCGGAACCGTAATCGCCGCGTCGCCGCAGTAGCCGTCCACAAAGGCTCCAAAGTCGACCGAGACGATCTCGCCTTCCTTCAAAACCCGCTTGGCCGACGGAATGCCATGCACCACTTCGCTGTTGACTGAAGTGCAGAGCACGCAAGGAAAACCGTGATAGCCCTTGAAGGCCGGCTTGGCGCCCAGCTCCAAACAGCGCGCCTCGGCCGCCTTTTCCAGATCGAGAGTCGTCGCTCCCGGCTTGACCAGCCCTCGCACCAACTCGAGCACCTCGCGTGTCACCTGCCCCGCGCGGCGCATCTTCTCGATTTCTTTCGACGACTTGACGACTACAGCCACTAACCCAGCTTTCAGTGGCCAGCTCTCCGTTCACAGTTTTCAGTTCTCAGTAGCCCGTGAGCGTAACTGTGAACTGTGAACTGTGAACTGCGAACTAGCTCCTCAATCCATCAACAGCAGCAATAATTCCGGCAGCGATCTCCAGGATCGGCCGGTCTCCATCCACTTCCGCAAATCGCCCCGCCGCCCGGTAATGCTCGACGACAGGCGCGGTCAAGGCCTCGTAGGCGCGCATCCGCTCCTCGAAGACCTTTTCCGTGTCGTCGGCTCGCTGAACCAGCGCGGCACCGTCCACGTCGCAATAGCCTTCCTTCGCCGGAGGCTTGCCGTAGAGGTTATAGATCGTCTGGCAGACAGGGCAATTCCTGCGCCCGGTGATACGGCGCAAGAGTTGATTATAGTCCACCTTGATGCTGACAGCAACCACAGGCAGCACGCCGCTCTGCGCGGCCAAGCGCTCATCCAGCCAATTGGCCTGCACCAGAGTGCGCGGAAATCCATCCAGAATGTAGCCCTTGGCTGTGTCGGGCTGGGTCAGGCGAACCGCAACCATCTCATTCACCAAGGTATCCGGAACCAACTCACCGCGGCTCATGATCGCCTTGGCTGTCTTGCCCAGTTCGGTGCCCTGCGCCACATTGCCGCGCAATAGGTCGCCGGTGGAGATCTGCGGAACACCCCAGACCTTGATGAGTTCCTTGGCCTGCGTTCCCTTGCCCACCCCGGGCGCGCCCAACAATAGAATGGGGCCGGGAGCGGCCTTTTGACCTGCTCCCTGCCCCTGAAGATTGGTATCTGAAGAAGACATTACCAGGTTTTCCTTCCACGAATGCGACCGGAGCGCGGCGAAAATCCGTCATAGTGGCGCATGATCAACTGCGATTCGATCTGGTTGACGGTATCCATGGCCACACCCACAACAATCAGAAGCGACGTGCCGCCAAAGTAGAAGTTGACCCCCAGGCCGTGCGTGGTCCAGGCAGGCAGGCTCTCGAAGACCTTGCCGATCAGCCAGATCTTGTCAAAGCGAATGCCTGAAATCAGGAAGGTAGGCACCAGCGAAATAATGATCAGGTAGATGGCTCCTACCAAAGTGATACGCGTCAGGATGTCGTTGATGAAGTCCGAGGTGCGCTTGCCTGGACGGATGCCCGGAATGAACGAACCTGACTTGCGGAAGTTGTCGGCAATGTCGTCCGGCTTCATCACGATCGAAATGTAGAAGTAGGCGAAGAAGATGATCGCCAGGATATAAAGCAGCTCATACCACGGATAGCCGGGGGTAAGCGCATCGAAGATGGGCCGCAGGAAGGCGCTGTTCTGCACAAAGTCGGTTCGGCTGAGCAGCATCGGCGCTGAAAGAATCGAGGCCGCGAAGATGACCGGCATGACGCCGCCGGAGTTGACTTTGAGAGGCAGATGGCTTGCCTGTCCGCCCATCATGCGCCGGCCAACGATACGCCGCGCGCTCTGGATGGGGATGCGCCGCTCGCTGCGTTCGACAAAGACGATGAAGGCTACCACGGCAGCCATGCCCGCCACCAGCAGAAGGATCGCCACGATAGTGAACGATCCCCACTGGTTGGTCTGCACCTTTTGGAAGAGATCGATGACGCCGCGCGGCAGGCCGGCGATGATGCCGGTGAAGATCAGCAGGCTCATGCCGTTGCCGATGCCACGCTCGGTAATCTGCTCGCCAAGCCACATGATGAAGGCCGTGCCGGTAGTCAGCGTCAGCACAGTCATGGCGAGGAACTTGAAGCCGGGATTGATCACCATGCCGCCTTTTTGCAGCATGAAGGCAATGCCGATGGACTGCAAGGCCGCAAGCAGCACCGTCATGTAGCGGGTCCACTGAGTAATTTTGCGCCGGCCCAACTCGCCTTCCTTTTGGATGCGCGCCAGCGGCTCATAGACCACGGTGAGCAATTGAAAGATGATCGAGGCCGTGATGTAAGGCATGATGCCCAGGGCGAAGACCGTCATGCGGCGCAGATTGCCGCCGCCGAAGAGGTTCATCAGGCCCAGAGCGGAACCGCCCTGCTGGTCGAACATCCGCTCCAGCATATGGGTGTCAACGCCTGGCGTGGGTACAAAGGCGCCAAAACGGTAGACGGCCAGAATGCCGAGCATGAAGAGCACCCGCTTGCGCAGGTCGGGAATCCGGAAGATATTGAAAAACTTCTCAAGCATGATTGGTTATCCGCTTCAGGGCGTTTGTCGCCGCTTGAATCTTTGACTCAGACCATCTTACTTGCGCAGGGTTCTGTCTGTCCTGCCCGCTCATGAAAACCAACTAATTCAACGCTGTCATTCTGAGCGGAGTTTGGCGCGTTCTTTGCGCCAAACGTAGTCGAAGGACCTGCGTTTCAACGGGTGCCCCCAGTCACGATTTTGAAACCGGGGCACCGAATACTACTTCTTCGCCTTGGCGACCAGTTTGCCCTTGGGCTTCACGGTTTCGCCACCCAGAACCACGGCCTTGCCGCCCGCCTTTTCGATCTTCTCGACGGCCGACTTGGAGAACTTGTGGGCGTGAATGGTAAGCGCCGCAGTCAGCTCGCCGGAGCCGAGAATCTTGATGAGCGCATTCTTGCTCGAAGCCAAGCCCAGCTTCTTGTAATCTTCCAGCTTGATCTCGGTGAGCGTGAGGCCTTCCAGGTGCTCGACCAGCCGGTCCAGATTCACCACCGTGTACTCAGTGCGGAAGATGTTGGTAAAGCCGCGCTTGGGCAAGCGGCGGTGCAGCGGCATCTGGCCGCCTTCAAAGCCGCGCATCAGACTGGTGCCTGTGCGGCTGCCCTGGCCCTTGTGGCCGCGGGTCGAGGTCTTGCCCATGCCGGATCCCATACCGCGACCGACACGCTTGCGCCCGGTATTCGCCTTGCGGGGCGCGCGTAAATTCGATAGATTTCTCGTTGCCATTGTTTCCTCGCTGTAGCGCCGGAGAGCGTCTGCCCGCCGACTCGCGTTAATTCAAGTCGAACAAGTTGACAGGTTCAGCTCCAGTGCGGACAGCTGTTAACTGATCCTGATCACTTGTAACCTGTTCCCTAGCTCTCCAGAATCCGAACCAGATGCGGAATGGCCTTGACCATGCCGCGCACGGATTCATTGTCCACGCGCTCGACAATCTGATTGAGGCGCGTAAAGCCCAGCCCCTTGACCACTAGCCGGTGCTTGACCGGCGTCGAGTTCTTCGAGCGGTAATACTGAATTTTGATCGTCTTGGTCTCTGCCATGGCTTACAGCTCCTCCACGGACTTGCCGCGCAAATTGGCCACTTCCGCCTTGTCGCGCAACTGCACCAGGGCGTTGAAAGTCGCCTTGATGACGTTGTGCGGGTTGGGCGAACCCAGACTCTTGGTCAGCACGTTCTGTATGCCGGTAGCGGTCATCACTGCGCGCACCGCCTTGCCGGCGATGACGCCCGTGCCTTCCGGGGCCGGCTTAAGCAGCACTTGCCCTGCGCCGTAACGGCCTAGCACCAAGTGCGGAATCGAGGTCTCGGTCAGGTTGACGCGAACCAGATTCTTCTTGGCAGCTTCGATCCCCTTGCGAATCGCCTGTGGAACTTCCTTGGCCTTGCCCGAACCGTGGCCTACCACGCCGGCCAGCGGATCGCCCACCACGACCAGCGCCGCAAAGGACATATTCTTGCCGCCCTTGACCACCTTGGTCACGCGATTGATGGAGACAACCTCGTCCTTCAGGTTGTACTGGTTGGCATCGAGTTTCTTCTTCAAGATCGTCATTGCTCTCTCGTCTCTTTTTGAGCTGATAGCGACTAGTCCCTAATCCCTAGTCCCTAGTCCCTAGTCCCTAGTCCCTATTAAAACTCCAGGCCTGCTTCGCGGGCGGCATCGGCCAGTGCCTTGACGCGCCCGTGATAAAGGTAACCGCCGCGGTCGAAGACCACCTTCTTGACGCCCTGCTTGATGGCCGCCGCGGCCACTGCCTTGCCGATCTCTTTGGCCGCGGCAATATTGCCGCCGGTCTTGAGCTTCAGCGCCAGAGAAGATGCCGAGACCAGTGTCTCGCCCTTCTGATCGTCGATCACCTGCGCGTAGATGTGAGTCAGCGAGCGATGAACGCTCAAGCGGGGCCGCTCCCCGGTGCCAGCCAGCTTGCGGCGGATGCGCACGTGAATGCGCTGGCGGATTTCGTCTCTGTTGGTCTGCGTAATCATGGTCTCTCGTTCCTATCAGCGGAGCCGCCCTGCGGCCCCGTTCGGTTGGTTGAGGGTCTAGGGACTACAGGGACCAGGGACTAGTTGCATTTTCGCAACATCGAATTGCGTACTCAACCCCTTCATCCCGATTCCCTTAGTCCCTTAGTCCCTTAGTCCCTATTTTGCGCCTGTCTTGCCGGCCTTCTTCTTCAACTTCTCGTCCGAGTAGCGCACGCCCTTGTTCTTGTACGGATCGGGCTTGCGCAGCGAACGCATATCGGCCGCCACCTGGCCCACCTTCTGCCGGTCGATGCCGGAGACGGTCAGATGAAGCTGCTTGGGGTCAATCGCCACTTCAATGCCCGAGGGCAGCGGAACTTCGATCTGATGTGAATAGCCAAGCGTGAAGACGACCGTGCCCTTGCCCTTCAACTCGGCGCGATAGCCGATGCCGACGATGTCCAGTTCCTTCTTCCAGCCAGTGGTCACACCCACCACGGCGTTCGAAACCAGCGCCCGCGTCAGCCCATGCATCGCAGCCTGGCTGTCGTTCTCGCGGTTGACGTGCAAAACGCCGTCCTTGGTTTCGAGAGTAATGCCCTCGGCGATCAGCGCCGAGACCTTGCCCTTGGGCCCCTCGACCAGAACCGTGTTGCCCTCAACCTTATACTTGACGCCCGCGGGCAGCGGGATGAGCTTTTTTCCAATACGCGACATCGATTCAATCCTTCATCTGGCTTGCGAGTCCCGACGAGTCGCCCGTCGTTCCACTGCAGCCGGGAAAACAGGTTACAGATGACAGGTGACAGATTGCAGTGGGCGCCTTAGCCATGAGTTACAAATAAGTGCCATCTGTCACCTGCAACCTGTCATCTGTCGTTACCACACTTCACAAAGCAACTCGCCGCCCACGCCTTCGCGGCGCGCCTGACGTGCCAGTCATTACGCCCTTGGGCGTGGTCATGATCGAAATACCCAACCCGCCCTGAACGCGCTTGATCTCGTCATGGCCGATATAGACTCGGCAGCCGGGACGCGAGATGCGCGCCAGATCGCGGATGGCCGCTTCCGTGCCGCCGTACTTCAAGTACACGCGGAGGATGAGCTTGCCTTCCTCTTCCTGGGTCTTGTAATTCGAGATGTAGCCCTCTTCCTTGAGAATGCGGGCGATCTCGGTCTTCAGCTTGGAAGCCGGTACATCCAGCTTCTGGTGACGCGCGCGGATTGCATTCCGGATGCGCGCCAGAAAATCGGCTACTGGGTCGGTCAGACTCATTCCTTCTCCTTCATTCCCCGTTCGCTCCCTTTCGAGGAGAACCAGCGGGAATGTCTAAAACAGTTGACAGTTTTCAGTGCTCAGGGTCAGTTTCCGGCTCTCTGATTTCCTTGGCCGCGCATCAGTTGGTCGTTTGTAATCAACTGAGAACTGATAACTGCGAACTGTGAACTTACTCGCTACCAGCTCGACTTGACGACGCCGGGGATCTCGCCCTTGAGCGCCAGTGCACGGAAACACAGGCGGCAGACGCCGAACTTGCGCAGGAAACCGCGCGGACGCCCGCAGAGCTGGCACCGGTTGTGCTTGCGGCAGCTGAACTTCGGCTTCCGCGCGTCTTTCACCCTTTTTGCAGTGGTTGCCATAATCCTCTTATCCCCTTACGCGCCTTGCCGGAAGGGCATTCCGAAGTGCTTCAACAGCGCCTTCGCCTGGTTGTCGTCCTTGGCCGTGGTCACGATGGTGATGTTCATGCCCTTCATCTTCTCGACCTTCGAGTAATCAATCTCCGGGAAGATGAGCTGATCGCGCAGGCCCAGCGTGTAGTTGCCGCGCCCATCAAAACTCTTCGTCGAAACGCCGCGGAAGTCGCGCACTCGCGGCAGCGCCAGCGAGATCAAGCGATCCAGAAACTCGTAGGCCTTCTCGTTGCGCAGCGTAACCATGGCGCCAATCGACATGCCCGCCCTCACCTTGAAGGCCGCAATCGACTTCTTGGCCTTGGTGGTCACCGGCTTCTGCCCGGCAATCGCCGCCAGATCGGCTACCAGCGGGTCCAGCAGCTTGGTGTTCTGCGTCGCCTCGCCCAGGCCCATGTTGATCACAATCTTCTTCAACTGCGGGAACCGCCATCGGATTCTCAAGCCCCAGCTCTTTTTGCAGAGCCTGCTTGATCTCCTTGTGATACTTCTCTTTCAATCGTGCCGCCATACTCTTTGCTCTCTTTCTTCCGGACCCGGATTAGCTTTTGGCCGTTTACCGTTACGGAAGTGCTTGCCGGGCGGTCAGAATCTTGTTCGTTCCGTGCCGGCTTGGATGCGTTCATCTTCGGTGCAATCAGCAATTTCCAGTTGACCAAACATACAGACTGTCAACTCTTTGCTGTCCACCGTCAACTGATTTACTTCTTCGTCGGCATCGTCTGGCCGCACTTCTTGCAGACGCGAACCTTGACGTCGCCTTCAAGCTTGTAACCCACGCGCACCGGGCCGCAGTTGGGGCAGACCAGGGCCACATTCGAAACCTGAATCGGCGACTCCTGATCGGCAATGCCGCCCTTGGTCCGCTTGCCCGACTTACCCGAAATCGTCTTCTTGACCATGCGCACATGCTCCACCAGAACCGTGCCCTTGTCGGGGAAGACGCGCAGAACGCGCTGCGTCTTGCCGCGGTCCGATCCCGTCAGAACCTTGACCGTATCGTTGCGATGAATATTCAAACTCGGCATTTTAACTCCAGTTTTCAGTTGTCAGTTACTCAGTTCTCAGTATTCTGCCGCGTTAAAAATCGGTGCCGCCGTTTCAAACTGACAACTGAGCAACTGTGAACCGTGAACCCTCTACACCACTTCCGGCGCCAGCGAAACAATCTTCAAAAACTTCTTCTCGCGCAACTCGCGGGCCACCGGCCCAAAGACGCGCGTGCCCACCGGCTCGTGCGAATCGTCGATCACCACGGCTGCGTTCTCATCAAAGCGGATATAGGTTCCATCGCGCCGGCGATGCTCCTTGCGAGTGCGGACGATCACCGCCTTTACAACCTTGCCCTTCTTGATGGTGCCGTCGGGCGAAGACTCCTTGACAGCGGCGGTTACGATGTCGCCCAGGCCCGCCTTCTTGCCCAATCCGCCACCCAGGGGCAGAATCACTTGCAGCTTGCGCGCGCCGGAGTTATCGGCCACCGCGAGCATGGTTCTCATTTGCACAGCCATGGGTTCTTCTCCTCGACTAGCTCCTAGCTTTTAGCTGCTAGCTCCTAGCTCTCTAATCTTCCCGTGCTGCCTGACTTACAAGCTGATCCCGCTAGAAGTTAAAGGCTCGCTCTAGTTGGCCTCCGTGACTTCGGTCTTGATCGCCGCATCCTCAAGTTGGCCGAGTGCCGAGCGGCGGACAATCTCTTCCAGAGACCACCGCTTCAGCTTGCTCAGCGGACGGGTCTCGCGAATGCGCACCACGTCGCCCAGCCGCGCCGAACTCTGCTCGTCATGGGCATAAAACTTCTTGGTGCTGCGCACAATCCTCTTGTACTTGGGGTGAGCCTTGCGCATCTCGACCGCGACCACAATGGTCTTCTGCATCTTGGTCGAAACCACTTCGCCCACCTTCTCGTTGCGCCGCGCGCCTGCGGTTGCCGGCGCCTGTACTGCCTCTTGAGTCGCCGTCATTAGAGGGCTCCCTTCTTGCTCTCCGCGGCATCCTTGGAGGCGCCGCGAATGCCCAGCGCGCGCTCCCTGGCCACGGTCTTGATCTGCGCGATCTCCCTGCGCAACTGCTGGAGCTTCTTCACTCCCTCGTTGGGCTGCAAGGAAACCTGAAAGCGAACACGAAAGAGCTGCTCGGCATCCGTCTTCTCCAGGTGCGCCAACTCTTCGTCGCTTAAATGGCGAATCTTTTCCAGTTCCATCTCTGTTTCTCTCTCTGTCGTCTAGAACTCGTTTTTGAATTCTCAACGCATCAACGCTTGAAAACCTGGGTGCCTCACCCTCGCCGCGTTCTTGCTTTTGCGGCCAGTGCAGGATACCACTTTACTTGGCCGCCGCTTCCGGTCTCACTGCGCCGGGGCGCATGATGAACTTTGTCTTGAGCGGCAGCTTGTTCGAAGCCAGACGCATCGCTTCCTGCGCCGTCACCGGGTCCACGCCTTCCATCTCGAAGAGGATCTTGCCCGGCCGCACCACCGCGACCCAATGATCCAGAGCGCCTTTGCCTGAACCCATGCGGACTTCGGCCGGCTTCTTGGTGATCGACTTGTCCGGGAACAAGCGCAGCCAGATCTTGCCGCCGCGCTTGATAAAGCGGGTCATCGCGATACGGCTGGCTTCAATCTGCCGGTCGGTTATATAGCCGCACTCCATCACGCGCAAGCCATAGTCGCCGAAGGAGATCGAGGAGCCGCGCCACGCCTTGCCGCGCCTCTTGCCCTTCTGCTGCTTGCGAAACTTCACCTTCTTTGGCATCAACATAGCGAAAACCCTCGAAAGGCAGGGACTAAGGGAATAGGGACTAAGGGACCTTCTTCATCCCGTCACTATTCACTTCCCGGCCCGATTCCTGCAAATCTTAACAACTTCTGCAACCTGCCGAGGGCCTCGACCTTAGTCCCTAGTCCCTCAGTCCCTGCTTCTAGAACACGCTCGTGCCCACCGCTGCCGGCTGACGCTTCTTGGCCTCATAGATGTCGCCGCGATAGATCCAGGTCTTGACGCCGATCACGCCGTAGGTCGTATTGGCCTCGGTGAAACCGTAGTCGATGTCGGCGCGCAGCGTGTGCAGCGGCAGACGTCCCTGCAAATACCACTCCGAGCGGGCAATTTCATTGCCGTTCAAGCGGCCCGAAACCCTCACCTTGATCCCCTTGCAGCCGAAGCGCAGCGCCGAATCCACACTCTTGCGCATCGCGCGGCGGAAGCTGACGCGCTTTTCCAGTTGCAGCGCGATCGCCTCGGAGACAAGCTGCGCATCCAGCTCCGGCTTGTTCACCTCGATGATGTCGATAAAGACATCCCGGCTGGTGCGCTTGCCGAGTTCGATCTTGAGCTTGTCGATCTCCGCGCCCTTGCGGCCAATGATGATGCCCGGACGGGCGGTGCGGATGAGAAAGCGCAGCTTGTTGCCCGGACGCTCGATCTCTACCGAGCTGACTCCGGCGGCCTTCAGCTTTTCGCGCAGCTCCGCCTTGAGCTTCACGTCCTCGACCAGGAGCTTGTCATAGTCGCGCTCACTGAACCAGCGCGAACGCCACGGCTTGTTGACTCCCAGCCGGAATCCGTAAGGATGGACTTTCTGTCCCATATGCTTTTCCTCAAAACCCTCTCTGTCATCCTGAGCGAGCGCAGCGAGTCGAAGGACCCGCATCTTCCGCGCTAACTCTTCTTGGCCTTTTTCGTTGCCTTGCTTGCTGTCTTGCCGGCTCGTTGCGACTTTGGTCACCAGACCCGCCGCCGCTTCGCGCTCGGCCACGGAAAGAACGATGTGCGTCAGCCTGCGCTGATAGCGGAAGGCGCGGCCCATCGGCGCGGGACGGATGCGCTTCATGCGCGGCCCGTCGTTGGCCAGGGCCAGCTTGACGTAGAGATTGTCCACGTCCAGATCGATGCCCTGCTCGCCGGCCACATACTTGGCGTTGTCCACCGCCGAAACCAGCAGCTTGTGAATCACCGGGGCGATGCGCTTCTTGGTGAAGGCCGCAACGGTGAGCGCCTCCTCAACCCCCCGGCCCTTGATCAGATCGAGCACCAGCCGCGCCTTCTGCGGCGATACGCGCTGAAACTTGGCCTCGGCCCGATATTCCTTTGTCTCGACTGCCATTGGCTCTGTCCTCAATCTCCACCAGCAGCCGGCGCTGCCTTGCAGCTCCCTAGTCCCCAGTCACCTTGATCCCTTGTCTCTACCGCGGCTTGGCGCCTGCTTCGGCTGCCTTGGAGCCGCCGGTGTGCCCCTTGAAGATGCGCGTCGGCGCAAACTCGCCCAGCTTGTGACCCACCATGTTCTCGGTCACGTACACCGGAACGAACTTCTTGCCGTTGTGCACCGCGATGGTGTGGCCCACAAACTCAGGAAAGATCGTCGAACGGCGCGACCAGGTCTTGACAATCTTCTTGTCGTTGGCCTGATTCAGCACCTCGATCTTCACGGTCAAGTGCGCATCCACGAACGGGCCCTTCTTTGTCGAACGTGCCATAAAATCCTTTGCTCCTCAACTTCGCTGCTGCGTCCGTGCTGCTTACTTCACCCGGCGGCTGACGATAAACGCATCCGTCCGCTTGTTGTTGCGCGTCTTGTAGCCGCGCGTCGGCTGGCCCCACGGTGTCACCGGATGACGGCCGCCCGAGGTCTTGCCCTCGCCGCCGCCGTGCGGGTGATCCACTGGATTCATCACCACGCCACGGTTGGCGGGGCGAATGCCCTTCCAGCGATTACGTCCGGCCTTGCCGATGGAAATATTTTCGTGGTCCGTATTGCCCACCTGGCCAATCGTCGCCATGCACTCGACCAGCACCCGGCGCGTCTCGCCCGAAGGCAGCTTGAGCAGGGCGTACTCGCCCTCCTTGGCAACCAACTGCGCCTGCGTGCCAGCCGAACGCGCCATCTGTGCGCCTTTGCCCGGCCTGAGTTCAATCGCATGAACCGTTGTACCGGCGGGAATATTCTTCAGCGGCAATGCATTCCCAACCAGAATATCGGCTTCGGGGCCTGAACTAACCGTCTGTCCAACCTTCAAACCTACCGGCTGCAGAATATAACGCTTCTCGCCGTCCAGATAATGAATCAACGCGATGCGGGCCGAGCGGTTGGGATCGTACTCAATCGTTGCCACCTTGCCCGGAATGCCATATTTTTCGCGCTTGAAGTCGATCAAGCGCAGCATCTGCTTGTGGCCGCCGCCTTGATGGCGGATGGTCAAATCGCCCGAGTTGCGGCGTCCGCCGGTACGCTGCTTGACCGCTAGAAGCGGCTTGTGCGGCTTCGCCGTCGTCAAGTCATCGTTCACCTGCGTGGTCTTGAAGCGCAGCGTCGGAGTAATCGGTCTGTAGGTCTTGATTGCCATGATCTTTGTCCTGGAAAGCCAGCGTCTAACTCTCGCCGCCGCTCTCCCGTTTCTCCGGAACCCATCCCGTGCTGCCAGGCTCCGATAATCTTTCCTGATGAGCTTCCAAGTTTGTAGTTCCAGGAGTTTTCTAGTCCCTGGTCCCTAGTCCCTGTCTTTACAGATTGCTCACATACTCAGGCAGCTTCTGGCCAGCCTTCAGCCGGACATAGGCCTTCTTCCAATCCGGCTTGAAGCCGGTGAACTTGCCGCGGCGGCGCTCTTTGCCCAGCACGTTACTGGTGCGGACCGCGGAGACTTTCACCTTGAAGAGAGCTTCGACGGCCTGCTTGACCTCGGTCTTCGAGGCGTTGGGAGCCACCTCAAAGACCAGCGTCCCTTCGGTCTCCTTGGCACTCAGGCCCTTTTCGGTAATCAGCGGGCGGCGAATCACTGTATAGAGAGTCGGCATTATGCGGCCTCCGTCTGTGCGGCGAGCTTGCGCTTCGACGCATTTTTCTCAAGCATCTCGGTCAACTGTTCAATGGCGGCCGTCGAGAAGATCGCCCGCTCATAGCGCAGCAGATCATAAGGATGCACTTCGTTGTTGAGCACCAGTTCCACGCCCTTCAGATTGCGCGCCCCCAAGACCAAAGCCGGGGTCAGCGTCTTCGAGTTCTCCACCAGCAAGGCTGTACGCGTTACGTTGAGCTTGGTCAGCGCGGCGCGGTAGAGCTTCGTCTTGGCGTCCTTGATCTCCAGCGAATCAACCACCGTCAGCTTGCCGTCGGCCAGCTTGGCGGCCAGCGCTGAGCGCAAGGCTCCCAGCAGCTTCTTGCGCGGAAAGGCATACTCGTAGCTGCGCGGCTGCGGTCCGTGAACCGTGTAACCGTGACGCCACAATGGCGAGCGCACCGAACCGATACGCGCGCGGCCCGTGCCCTTCTGCTTCCACAGCTTCTTGCCGGAACCGGCAACTTCGGTACGGCTCTTGGTCTTATGCGTGCCCTGGCGCAGCGAAGCGCGGTATTGCTTGACCGCCTCCCACAGCAGAGCTTCATTCACCTGGTCCGGCCCAAAGAGCGCGTCGGATAGCTCCAGCGTGCCAACCTTTTCGCCGTTCAAATTCACTACATCCACGTTTGCCATCGTCTTCTTCTTCTGCCGGAGAGAACACTCACCGGCCTTCAATGTCTATGCGCCGCTAGGCGCGATCACCCGCACCGGAGGTGCCTACTTGCGCTTGCCGCCAGCCTTCTTCGAAGCCTTCAACGGATCGACCGTGCCGCTTCCGGCGAATCCACGGCGCTCGCGCGGCGGAGTCTTGGCCTTCGAAATCAGCACATATCCTTCGCGCGATCCGGGAACCGCGCCCTCGACCATCAGCAGGTTCTCATCCAAATCAATGCCGCGAATGCGCAGGTTGCGCACTGTAATCTGCTTGGCGCCCATGTGACCCGGCATACGCTGGCCGGGAAAAACGCGCGACGGAAAGCTGGACGCGCCGATCGACCCCTGCACCTGGAACATATGTCCGTGCGACTTCGGTCCGCCGCCGAATCCATGACGGCGCACAACGCCGGCAAAGCCGCGGCCCTTCGAGGTGCCGATCACATCGACAAAACGAGCTTCGGAGAAAATATCCACCAGCACGCGATCGCCCGCCTTGGCAGCCACGACGCCGTCAGCGTCCAGCTCCAGGGCAACTTCATTAATCACCTTCACCGGCGGAGCCTCGCACTTGGCGAAGTGCCCTGCCTGCGGCTTGGTCACATTCTTCTCTTTGACGAACTCAACCAGGCCGATCTGCGCGGCCTCGTAGCCGTCACGAGCCAGCGTCTTCAACTGCGTAATCACGCAAGGTCCGGCCTGCAACACCGTAATCGGGTGCACCTCGCCCTTTTCATCGAAGACCTGCGTCATGCCGATCTTTTTTCCTAAAATCCCAACAACGCCCATGTTTTCCTTTCCTCATCATGCGATGCGAATTTCACCGCACTGCCGGGACTCTTCCGAGCCTTTTTATCGCTTCGCGCAACCGCTGCCAGCCTCCTGCGCCGCAAGGCGCGTTTGGCCGCCCCGCAGGTGCTACTTCTCGAAGGCTTTGATCTCGACATCGACGCCAGCCGGAAGATCGAGCTTCATCAGCGCGTCCACGGTCTGCTGCGTCGGTTCGAGAATGTCGATCAGCCGCTTGTGCGTGCGGATCTCGAAGGCCTCGCGCGACTTCTTGTCCACGTGCGGCGAACGCAGCACGCAATACTTGTTCTTGATCGTCGGCAGCGGAATCGGACCAGCCACCGTTGCTCCGGTGCGCTTGGCCGTCTCCACAATCTCGCCGGTCGAGGTGTCCAGCACGCGATAATCGTATGCTTTCAACCGAATGCGAATCCTTTGTCCTACCATCTTCTTCCGTCTTCCCCGTGGGCAGCTTGTCGCCCGCCCACGCACCTGAATTGTTCGGGACCGGCAATCAGTGCCGCTTGCTCAGGCCGCATACCGCTCCGGCCCTGTTCCCCGGTCCTCGTGTTCT
>CAWDQB010000014.1:0-15884 GCA_963804315.1 uncultured Acidobacteriaceae bacterium | reverse complement strand
GGAAACGCTGCTGCGCATCCGGCACAATTTGATTGGGATTTCTGGCGTGGCGACCGCCGAGATTCGCCGCGTTTTTTCGCATCCCGTGGCGCTGGCGCAGTGCCGGAAGTTTCTGGCCGCGCATCCGCAGATGGAGTCGTATGCCTTCTATGACACAGCAGGCAGTGTGAAACAGTTGATGGAGTTGCGCGACCGGCACGTGGCGGGTATTGGCAGCGCTGCTGCGGCCAAGTATTATGGGGCGCAGATTCTGGAGGCCGACATTGAAGATGATCCGGAGAACTACACTCGGTTCTTCCTGGTTCGGCGCGCGGCAGATGCGGTCACTGATCCAGAGTCGAACAAGATGAGTCTGGCGTTTTCGTTGGAGCATCGTCCTGGATCGTTGGTCTCGGCGCTCTCGGCAATGGCATTCATGGGAATCAACCTGACCAAAATCGAATCCCGTCCGGTGCACGGAAAGCCCTGGGAGTACATCTTTTATGTGGATTGCAAGATCAAATCCGTGGATGAAGCGGCGCAAGCTGTGGAAGCGCTCAAAAAGCATTGCTCGATGGTCAGGGAGTTGGGGCACTATCGGGAGGCGGAATCGCTCTGAACCTGAAAACCAAAGTCGCGCCTTTTCTGGAGTCAGAGCCATATTTGCAACGGTTCCATAGTGCTGGGACTCTAATAGAGATGCTGATGAGTAAACGTCAGAATTGAAACGGGGATCATTATGTCAGAAATTCATTCGACCGTAATTCTAGGATCTGGCTGCGCTGGACTCACCGCAGCCATCTACACCAGCCGTGCTGGACTCAGTCCGCTGGTTTTGGAGGGACATGAGCCGGGCGGCCAGCTCTCGATGACGACGCTGGTGGAAAACTTTCCGGGCTGGCCCGAAGGCATCCAGGGACCGGAACTGATTGACAACATGAAGAAACAGGCCACCCGCTTTGGCGCCACCTTCCAATTGGCCCACATCCACGCGGCGGACCTCAAACAGAATCCCATCCGGCTGGAGACCTCCGCCGGTGAAATATTAACCCGGACGCTGATCATCGCCTCTGGCGCCAGCGCACGCTGGCTCGGACTGCCCAGCGAACAGTCGCTGATCGGCCACGGCGTGTCCAGTTGTGCCACCTGCGATGGCTTCTTCTTCCGCGGACGTGAGATTGCCGTTGTTGGCGGAGGTGACTCGGCGATGGAGGAGGCGCTCTTCCTCACTCGCTTTGCCACCAAAGTCACGCTGCTTCATCGCCGCGAGGTCTTCCGCGCCTCCAAGATCATGCTCGACCGCGTTCATGAAAATCCGAAGATTGAGTTACGCGCCAACGTCATTGTTGAAGAGGTATTGGGCGTCGAAGAGAAGGAAGTGAAGGGCGTTCGCCTGCGCGATGTGAAGACAGGCGAGGTCACCACGCTGGCCATCGACGGACTATTTCTCGGCATTGGCCACGAACCGAATACAAGGGCCTTTGGCGACCAGATTGACCTGGACAACGATGGCTATATTCGCACCAAGGACAATGTACTGGTCACCAAAGACGGCATGGCGCTTCCGGGCGTCTTTGCCTGCGGCGACGTGCAGGACCGCCGCTATCGCCAGGCCATCACCGCGTCTGGCTCCGGCTGCATGGCGGCTTTGGAAGCGGAAAAGTTCTTGGAGGACAACGAGCACTAACTCTTTGGTTTGGTGCAAATCAATGCAGTCTTTGCGCGCTGGTAGCGAGCGTCGAGCCGCAGCGCTGGCGTTCCTACCACAGAGTGGAAGACAAAGAATCCAGCCGCCACCAGACAGACACCGGCGGCGGCGTGGTTCCACCGCAGATGCTCGCCAAAGTAGAAAAGTGTGAAAACGCCGAAGACGGAGAGCGTTATGATCTCCTGTATCACTTTGAGTTGAACCGGCGAAAAGCGCGTCGCACCGATGCGGTTGGCTGGCACCTGCAGTAAATACTCAAAGAAAGCGATGCCCCAACTGACCAGGATCACCTTCCACAGCGCCTCCTGGCGAAACTTCAGGTGGCCGTACCAGGCAAAGGTCATGAAGAGATTCGAGAAGATGAGTAGAATAATGGTCCACATACATCGATTGTATGCAATTGGCGTGATCGAAGTCGCGGAACTTGGAACTATCGGGACGGATGTGCGATGAAGGCTCTTGCCGAAAATATCGAAAGGCTGGAAGCGGAGATTACGCAAGCCTGCCGGCGAGCTGGCCGTTTGCGCGGCGAGGTCGAGCTGATGGCTGTCTCCAAAACTTATCCAGCGGCAACTCTGGCGGAAGCAGCCGCGCTGGGACTCACGGTCTTTGGTGAAAACCGCGTACAGGAGTTTGCCGGCAAAGCTGCTGCGCTTGAGCCTCTGCGACTGCGCGCCGCGAACTCGATCCGCGTACACTTGATCGGCCACCTGCAAACCAACAAATCTGTGCGCGCCGTTGAGCTATTCGATGCTGTGGATACACTGGATTCTCTGCGATTGGCAGAGCGGCTGAACGAGGCGGCAGGAAAGTTGAATAAGAAATTGCCGGTTCTGATCGAGGTTAAACTAAGTCCTGAAGAAACCAAGGCTGGTCTCGACCCCGGCTCTGCCGAAGCTGCCCAACTGCTGGAGGGGCTGCCATCGCTAACGAACCTGAAGGCGCGCGGATTGATGACAATTGCGCCCTATGGCGTATCTGAAGCTGAGACACGCGCTTGTTTCCGCACCCTGCGTGCGTGGCGCGAACGTTGGGCTGCGGCTTATCCGGGACTTTCGTTCGACGTGCTTTCAATGGGGATGAGCGGCGACTTTGCGCTGGCCATTGAAGAAGGCGCGACGCGCGTCCGCGTTGGTGCGCGCTTGTTTGGCAGCAGACCCACACCGAGGAAACTCTGATGCTGCGCGAGAGTGCGGTGGGAGTTACCCTGGCCGTCCGTGCTCAGCCGGGTGCGAAGAAGACGGCCATCACGGGCATCTACGGTGAAGGCGCCGCTAGACAATTGAAGATTGCCGTTCAAGCGCCGCCACTGGAAGGCCGAGCGAATCAGGCGTTGATTGCCTATCTCGCAGATTTATTCTCACTGCCCAAAAACAGCGTAGAGTTGGTTGCCGGTGAGTTATCAAAAAGCAAGGTGTTTCTATTGCGGAGAGTTCAAAGAGAAAAGGCTCAGGACTTGCTTTCTCGCTGGATTTAATCTGAATGTTCAATAGAGACGGGAATCTGTACCCGGAATCTCGCTTTCCAGACAAATCCGCGCGCCGGACTCAGGCGGACTCGGCCTCGCGCAGATTCTGCTCAAAGACCGCGTCAGGTTCGGCGAGCCGGATCAGGCGATGCAGATAAGCGCGGGAGATGCACAAGCTGCGCGCGGCCAACGTCTTGTTTCCGTTGTTCTCGCGCACGGCTGTGACGGCCAGTTTGATCTTGTAGTCGCGAAGCTGGCGCTCGAAGGAGCCGGCGGGATGGTAATCGGCGATATCGACTACATCTCCGATGTCGCCCAAGTCGCTATCGGCCTCTTCGATGCTGATGCTCAGATCTTCAGCGCGTATCGTCTTGCCAGCAGAGAGGATAATGGCCCTCTGCATGACGTTTTCAAGCTCGCGCACATTGCCCGGCCAGAGATAATGCTGAAGCATGGACAGCGCATCCGGCTCAATGTCATCCATCGGCTTCTGAAACATCTGTCCATACTGGCGCAGAAAATGCCGTGCAATGCGCGGAATGTCTTCCGGATGTTCGCGCAGGGAGGGAGACTCAATCCGCATCACGTTGATGCGATAGAAGAGATCCTGACGGAACTTTCCTTCGGCCACCAGCTTGGAGAGATCCTGATGCGTGGCAAAAATCAGACGGGCGCGCAATGGAATGAGCCGGTTGCTTCCCAAGCGGCTGAATTCCATCTGTTGCAGTACGCGCAGCAACTTGACTTGCGTAAAGAGACTTAAATCGCCGATCTCATCCAGGAAGAGTGTGCCGTCAGCGGCCTGCTCGAAGTAACCTTCACGCGCTCCAACTGTTCCAGTAAAGGCGCCCTTTTCGTGGCCAAAGAGTTCGGCCTCGATCAGCGTCTCCGGAATCGCGCCGCAGGAGACGGCGACAAACGGTTTGGAGGTACGGGAACCCAGATTATGTATGGCCCGGGCAATCAACTCCTTGCCGGTTCCGCTTTCACCGGTGACGAGCACTGCGGCGTTCAGACTGGTGACGCGATGCACCAGTTGATAGACCCGCTGCATCTGAGTACTGGCGCCAATCATTTTGTCGCAACTGGCGGGCACGTCCAACTGCTGCTGAACAGTCTCCAGTTGCTGCCGGAGCGCGGAGTTCTCGTATGCCCGGCAGAGCATGGTCTTGAGATCGCGAATCGAGGGAGGCCTGCGGCAATAGCCGAAAGCCCCGGTGCGCACCAATTCAAAAGCGGTGGAGCGAAGGCCATCATCCGCCATCACCACCGCCGGAACCCGGGTCGCAATCAAGCGCTGGGTACAGCCGATTCGTTCCTGAAGCGATTCATGATTTGAATGCAGATCCAAAATCATGACATCGCAGTCACCGGCGGCCCGCATGACATGCATTCCGTCTTCTTCAGGCTCCAGAAGAATCTCGAACTCCTTGCCAAGCGCGGACGCAAGGAGTGTGTGGAGCGTACGGTCATCCGAATATAGTCCAACTTTTATCATCAATGACCTGCCCCAAATGCGAACACTACCGCCAAAGATCAGCGATGTAGCGGAACCCTTCTTTTTGTACCGGCACTTAGCATGCCCTGAAAATCTTTCACAACCAGACACAACGTTAGGAGACACATCTGCTTGCGCACGGAGAGGCGTACCGCGAACGTCCGACTCCGTGCAAATGATACTAACGACAAATCAACAGGCTGTCGATCTGACTTTAGTAACCGAATCCCGTTTTGAAAGCTCCGTTACGTCTGTCCCGTAATGAAACAGTTAAAGTAAACGTAAAAGCCATTTGCCGGATCGCAGCTATACGAAAGCAATATTCATAGCTTATTCCTTTTAATATCAATATTATAAATAGATTTCTAGATCAGTTCATCCGATGGCGGCAGATAGGCTGAAGGCCATCAAATGTTTGAAGATGGCCGGGGAATCTATGATCTGGGAAGAAAAACGAGAGTAAAGGTAACATTTTTTAGGGTACTTAATAATTTGATTCTCGGTTCCGAATATCTCTCGTTTTCATCCTTATTGCGGAGGTTTTTCAACATTTTGACTTCACATTGCATCGTTAGAGGAGTGCGCGGATCATTGTTGCAAGGGTGTATACCCTCCGCTTCACCGGGGAGATCCCCCCCCGTAAACATCTGTCTACACCCTTCCGGCAAGCCCACCTGCAGCTAACTGTTATTCGGTCAGTTCTGGCCTAAATTCAGTCATTTTCGACTTTAGAAACTTTGGTCAGCGAATTGCAAGAAAGACTGCGTAGCGATAAGAATCGTTCTCTCGATGAACGGAGGGGAACAAGAAAGGGGGATTTGAAATGCACTGGTTGGCATGGTGGCCCACAATGCTGGTTCTTTTAGCAGCAACTGTTACGGATCTGCGCAGCCGTCGCATCCCCAATTGGCTTGTTCTGCCGTTTCTTGCGGCGGGGATTGTAATTTCCCCCTGGCGCATTGACTGGACTGAAGTTCGCAAGGGCATATGGCTGCCCACCGACTGGAGCAGCTTCCGTCAAGGTGTATGGCCTGCGAGTGTTCAGAGTTTTAGCTGGCATGGCTTGGGCCAGAGTTGCGCGGGCGCGGGGATTGGCTTTCTGTGCTTTGGGATATTGTTCTTGAAATTCGGCATGGGTGCCGGGGATGTGAAGCTGGCTGCTGCGATCGGGGCTTGGATTGGCCCGCGGCAGTCGATGTATGCACTTTTTTTTACCAGTCTAGCCGGAGGAGTCATCGCGCTTGGCTGGATCGTATACCTGACGATCTTCAAGAATTTGATGCGCCACGCGGGCATTTTTATTTTTGGCCGGAAGAGTCTGCAAACGCAGAATGATTCGGAAAACTCTGTGGCGCGGTTGCTGAAGCGCAATATACCGTACGCACCGGCCATTGCAATTGGAACATTCATGTCTTTTTTCGCCTTTTGAGCTGCGGGGGCAGGATTTATGAGCAACACATCCTCGACCTATCATTTTTCGGAGCAACAGCAAGGTAAGTTTCGTTCGTCAGGGGGTAGCAATCCCGTGAATTCAGACACGTCTCAATTTCTCGACGACCAGTACCCGGATTCTCTCGGCTCCGATCTTCTGTCGATTGCGCTGATTGGTCCGGACGAGGGGCGCCGCAAGGCGGCCGCCACTGCGCTAGCCGGATGCCAGGGTGGAGAGATCCGCGAGTTTTCCACCTATCCGCCCAGCCTGGACGATGTTCCCAAGCTTCTGGAGCAGCGCTACGATGTCATCATCATCGACTTGGACAGTATGCCCGAATATGCTCTAGAGCTGGTGGAGAGCATCTGCGCCAATGGCGCGTCGACGGTGATGGTCTATTCGGTGAAGGCGGATTCCGAGTTGCTGGTCCGCTGCATGCGGGCCGGAGCTCGCGAGTTCCTGACTTTGCCGTTTACGCACAGCACCATGGCTGAGGCTTTGGTTCGGGCCTCGGCGCGCCGTCCGGCGGCTCGCACCGTGAAGAAGACGGGTGGCAAGCTGATGGCCTTTCTGGGCGCCAAGGGCGGAGATGGCGTGACCACCCTGGCCTGCAACTTTGCCGTTTCGATGGCCAAGGAATCCGGTCAGAGCACACTGCTGATCGATCTGGACCTTCCCCTGGGCGATGCCGCGCTGAACCTGGGCGTGGTGGCCGAGTACTCGGCGATCAATGCACTGCAAAATGCGGCGCGGCTTGATTCCAGCTTTCTTGCCAAGTTGCTGGTCAAGCACAGTTCGGGAGTTTCTGTGCTGGCTGCGCCGGGAAAGTTTCCGCAATTTGACGCCACGCATGAAGCCATTGACAGGCTGCTGGCCGTGGCGCGGCAGGACTTTGACAATGTGGTCATCGACATGGGGTCGCGGCTGGATTTGATGGGAACCAGCCTCTTCAAGGACGGCTCCACGATATATCTGGTCATCCAGGCGGGGATTGCCGGACTGCGTAACTCGAATCGATTGATCTCGCAGTACTTTGCGACTGGAATACCCAAACTCGAGATCGTACTGAATCGCTACGAACCGCGAACGCTGGGCGTGGCCGAGGACCAGATTACAAAGGCTCTGACTCGTCCAGCGCAGTGGAAGATTCCCAACGATTACGCCGCGGTGCGGCGTATGCAGACTACAGCCATTCCTTTGGCGCTCGAAGACTCGCCGATCTCCCGTCTGATCCGGCAAATGACCCGCACTGCCGCAGGCCTGCCGAATGTTCAGGAAAAGAAAGCCGGATTCAGCCTCAAGAGTTTGAGCCGCGGCTTTGCGAGCAGGCCTTCAGCCCCCGAGGAGAGTTCGAGCTTTACCCAACTTGGTTTGACCTCAACGCCGGATCAGCCCGTAGTCGCTCGCCCTACCAGGGTTGTGGAGCCTCCACCGCAGCCAATACAGGCCCATACTGTGCCGGTTGAGCCTCCACCTGCGTCTCCTGCGCCATATTCGCCACGGGAGGTTGTAAACCGCACCCCTGTCTTCACACGGCCTGTGCCGGCGCCCGCCCCCGTACCAGTCCGGGAGCCAGGGCAACTTGAGACGCGCACCTACAAGGGCGCAACTTATGTGAAGGGCATGGATGGCGAATGGCACATCCAGCAGACCTCTCCTCAACCGGAACATGAACCCATTGCGGATGTGGTTCCCGCTCCCGCTCCCGCTGCTCCGGTTGTGAGCAAGGTTGTGGAGAAAGAGACCCCTGTGGTGGCATGGTCGACCCCTGCTTCTATCACCTATGGCACTCCATTGACCACCACGCAACTCAGGGCCATGGCATCAGTTCCTGGAAAGTTTGTTTATACGCCTGCATTGGGCGAGATTCTCTCGGCGGGCACTCACACACTTTCAGTTGCATTTACGCCCAATGACACGGTGAGTTATACCTCGGCGCAGGCCACGGTTACATTGACCGTCACCAAATCAACACCCTCCATCACCTGGCCAACGCCGGCGCCAATCTCACACGGCACGCCACTCAGCGCCGCGCAATTCAATGCTACTGCGCCGATTCCTGGGAAATTCATCTACACGCCGGAAGTGGGTGAGATACTCTCGGCGGGAACGCACACGCTTTCGGCCACATTTACTCCGGCTGATACTGACGGTTACTCAACCGCCGAAGCATCGGTCCTGCTGACCGTTACCAAAGCGACTCCGACCGTTGCCTGGTCGACCCCCGCTTCGATTGCCTACGGAACTGGCCTGGGTCCTGCTCAGTTGAATGCGACTGCATCCATTCCTGGCAAGTTCACCTACACTCCGGGCGCCGGTACTGTGCTGCCAGCTGGAAAGCAGGTACTGACGGCTGTATTCACTCCGTCCGATGAGACAAGTTACACGACAGTGCAGGGCACGGTTTCCCTGAATATCACAAAGTCCGTGCCGGTTGTTTCCTGGCCCAAGCCCGCGCCGATTGTCTATGGAACGGCACTCAGCGCAGAACAACTCAACGCAACTTCGCCGGTTCCTGGAAAGTTCACATACATTCCGTCCATTGGCGCCGTACTGACGGCGGGAACGCATACTCCCACGGTGACTTTTGTTCCGGCGGATAGCACGAACTATACGCCGGTACAGGCCGCCATCTCGCTGACGGTGACCAAGGCGACACCTACGATTACCTGGCCGACGCCAGCTTCAATCACATATGGAGATGCGCTTGGCTCCGCACAACTGAATGCCACGGCATCGGTTCCTGGCAGGTTCGTATATACGCCATCCGCGGGAGAGATTCTGCCGGCGGGAACGCACACACTGTCTGCGGTTTTCACGCCGACCGATAGCGCGGACTGTGCTTCGGTGCAGAGCAGTGTTTCGCTGACCGTGACCAAAGCCAAGCCGACGGTCATCATGTGGCCAACGCCTGCACCAATCACTCAGGGCACGCCACTGAGCACGACGCAACTGAATGCCACGGCGCCGGTTCCGGGCAAGTTTGTTTACACGCCAGCGGTTGGCGAGATACTTTCGGCGGGAACACATACGCTGTCCGTGCTCTTTACGCCGACCGATAGCAACTTCCCACCGGCCCAGGCTGCGGTTTCGCTGAGCGTGACCAAGGCAACGCCCACAATCACATGGGCGGCGCCAACGGCCATCTCCTACGGCACAGCGCTCGGCGCCGGTCAGTTGAATGCCAAGGCTTCGGTTCCGGGCAGTTTTGTCTATGCGCCGGCGGCCGGCGAAGTCCTTCCCGCCGGTACGCACACGCTATCGGCAACCTTTACTCCCAGGGATACTGCGGATGTTGCTACCGCGCAGGCCGAAGTTTCGCTGACGATCACCAAGGCTACGCCCCTCATTACCTGGCCGACGCCCTCCGCCATTTCGTATGGAACCGCACTGAGCGCTACGCAACTGAATGCCACTGCGCTGGTTCCCGGATCGTTTGTATACACCCCCGCAGCCGGCAACGTGCTGACGGCTGGTACTCAAAAGCTTTCAGTGACCTTTATTCCCAAGGACGCCGCGGATTATACTACCGCTCAAGCCACGGTGTCGCTGGTTGTGGAAGGATTGCAGAATATCGCATCACTCATGCCCGCCGCGGCCGATTTTGATGTGGACGACAACAGCCTCGCCGACGTGAAACAGGAGGCGCAGTCCGGCGGCGCTCCTGAGCAGCAGAGCAAACTTGAAACGCGCACTTACAAAGGTGCTACTTACGTGAAGGGAGCCGATGGACAATGGTACCTCCAGAAGAAATAGAATTGAACGCACCCACAACACTTCCCGCGGATTTCGGCGAATGGGATAGTTCGGAACAAGCCGCCGCGCAGCCAACTGGCAATCCAGGTGGATTTGACGGATTTCCAGGTGCTGTCGCCGCCCCAAAGCCTGTCGCCAAGACGGTAACGGCGCGCGTCGCGGTGCTGCCGGTCGCGCCTAAAACGCCTCCTCCCGCTCCGCGGCGTCCGGCACCAGTCTACGCGGAGGCCGAGCAGGCCTATCAACAGCCGCAACATCGTGCAGCAAAGGCGGCCATCCCGACCGAACAGCCCGAAGAAAAGAAGAAGACTGGATTGTTTATCGGTATAGGGATTGTGGCAGTCTTGCTGGCTGGCGGCGGATTTGGCTATTTGCGGATGCGCCCGAGCGAATCTTCTTCCACGAAGGTACCGGTTGCATCTCAGACGGATTTGAATTCATCAAATTCATCAACCACTCTGAAGCCGACGCCTTCGAGTCCAACCGGGGTTGGTGAAGCGGCGGTCGTTCCGGCCGCTTCCAATACAAGTGAGCCCGTTGACACGGGTAGCAAGAATCGCGCCGACTCGGAGATGATGAATCATCAACTGAACGCCCCTTCGCGGATTTCCAGCGATCTCAAGACGCTGTCCGGACAGGAGGCAACTCCTTCAGGCGGCTTCGGTGCGGCCGATTTGGGAGGCTCGACGAATCCGAGTGGTGGCGTCTTCGGCGGACAGTCTGCTCCCAAGATCAAAGTCGCGGCGCCACAGAAGGTGAGCATTTCGGCCGGCATTGCGGTTGGATTGCTGATGCAGAAGACCGCTCCAATCTATCCGCCTATCGCCAGGACGGCGCGCGTCCAAGGCACGGTGGTAATTCAGGCTAATATTTCCAAGACCGGATCCATCGAGAATCCGCGCGTGGTCAGCGGACCGGTCATGTTGCGCCAATCCGCTCTCGATGCGGTTAAAACTTGGCGTTTCAGGCCTTATATGCTCAGCGGTGAACCGGTCGATGTGGAAACTACCATCAATGTAAACTTTGCGCTGGGCGGATGATGAGCTTTTCCGTCCTCCTCACCCTGTGTCGGCTGGCTACAAGATGGTAGTGTGAATGTGGTACATCTCGCTTTGGAAGGTAGAAAGTGGAACTGCTGAATCTGGAAAAGTATAAAGCGGAAATTCATCGGACGCTGATCTCCAAGCTGGATCTGGAAAAGCTGTCGCGTGTCAATTCCAGTCAGGCCCGTCAAGCGGTGGCCGGAATTGTGAAGGAGATTATCTCCGACCAGCGTGTGCCATTGAACTTTGACGAGCAAGAGAAGATACAAGCTGATCTGCTCGACGAAGTTTTTGGGCTTGGCCCGCTAGAACCGCTGCTGCGCGACCCAAAGATTTCAGACATCCTGGTCAATGACAAAGACCATGTTTTCGTGGAGAAAGGCGGGTTGCTGCAAAGGGTCGATACGACCTTTCGCGACGACCGCCACTTGTTGCAGATTATCGACCGTATCGTATCGAGAGTAGGGCGCAGGGTAGATGAGTCCTCTCCGATGGTCGATGCGCGTCTGCCAGATGGCTCCCGCGTGAATGCAATCATTCCCCCGTTGGCGCTCGATGGGCCTTCGTTGTCGATTCGCCGATTTGGAACCGGTCCGCTAGCCGCCAATCAACTTGTTCAGTTGAAGAGTGTTTCGGCGGAGATGATGGAAGTTCTTTCTTCCGCCGTGAAAGCCAGGATCAGCATCCTTATCGCGGGCGGAACCGGCGCAGGCAAGACAACATTTCTCAATATCCTCTCGCAATACATCCCGCGCAATGAGCGGCTGGTCACGATCGAGGACGCGGCAGAACTTCGCCTGGCGCAGGAGAACATTGTGCGCCTGGAGACCCGCCCACCGAATATTGAAGGGCTAGGAGCGGTGAAACAGCGTCAACTGCTAATCAACTGCCTCCGTATGCGTCCGGATCGCATTATCATGGGCGAGATCCGCGGCGAGGAGGCCTTTGACATGCTTCAAGCGATGAATACCGGCCACGAAGGCTCGATGACTACGATTCACGCCAATACGCCCCGCGATGCTATCTCCAGGCTCGAATCAATGGTTGCCATGGGCATGACTCTGCCGGAAAAATCAGTCCGCCAGCAAATCGCTTCCGCAATTACAATCGTCGTTCAAGCCACGCGCATGAGCGATGGCACGCGCAAGGTGACCAGCGTTGCCGAGATCACGGGAATGGAAGAAAGCGTGGTCAGCATGCAGGAGATATTCAACTTTACGAAAAAAGGGATCGGACCCGATGGCAAGGTTATCGGCGTATTTCAGCCAACACACATTCGACCCCGGTTCCTTGAACGGCTCCGCGTCTCAGGCATCGTACTTCCACCGATTCTTTTCGAACGCGAAACGCAAGTCAATTGACCAGAGGGGAGGGCCAGGGTTATGGGTGTCGGATTTATTGCCGTTATCTTTGTACTCGTCTTCGCCTTTGTAGCGCTGTTGGTATACGCATTGGGGAGCGGGGCTTCCAAACAGGCCAAGCAGGTTCATGCAACTCTCGATTCGGCCTTGGCCACCGAGAGTCCGGAAGAGATCTCTCAAATTCTAGATCTCCGCAAAGCCGATCAGTTGAGCAGCATTCCATGGCTCAATAGCAAGTTGCTTCAGTTTGAGTTGACTCCCCGTCTGCAGTCGCTGCTATACCAGGCAAATCTGAAGTGGAGTCCGGGAAGCCTGCTGGCCGCCTGTGCGCTCTGCTTTTTAGCTCCGGCCTACCTTGTCTTTTTGCGCTTTAATTCAGCTCTTATTGCCGTAGGGGTCGGGTTGGCGGCAGGGTCGTTGCCTATCCTGTGGGCGCGCCACAAGCGTAGCGCGCGCCTGAACACGTTTCAACAAGGCCTGCCCGAAGCATTGGATTTGATGGTGAACGCCATGCGCGCCGGGCATAGCCTGATTGCCTCGATCGGGTCCGTGGCTCGCGAATGCGCCGATCCTATTGGCTGCGAATTCAAAGCTTGTTTCGAGGAGCAGAACTACGGCCTGGAATTGAAGACGGCCATGGACAATATGTTGAATCGAGTGCCGCTTCAAGACTTGCGCATTGTCGTTACCGCAATCATGATTCAACGGGAGAGCGGCGGAAATCTGGCCGAGGTTCTCGATAAAACATCGCATGTCATCAGGGAGAGATTCCGCCTAAAGCGGCAGGTTAGTGTGCATACCGCTCAAGGACGTATGACAGGTTGGGTGCTAACTCTTCTTCCGGTGGTCTTGGGCACGATTATGTATTTTGTCAATCCTGAAATGATCAGTCTTTTATGGAAGAATCCTTTGGGCATTAAAATGCTCTGGACATCACTGGGAATGATTGTGGTAGGCGGATTGATTATTCGCAAGATTGTCAACATGGACGTTTGAGGGTGAGTTATGGGAAACATGTTCTATGTGATATTGGCATTTGCCGGCGTCTTCCTGATGATCCTCAGTGGCGGGCTGCTTCTGTTTTATCGCGAGGAGATGCTGCATCGCATCTCCGAGGCGATCAATCCGCAGCCAAAAGAAAAATCTCTTTTGAGCGCTATCCAGAAGACCGGCCTGTCTATCGGCGGCGTAATTGAGCACTTCGAGAATGTTCTGCCCAAGAGTCAGGCTGAAGTCTCGATTGTCCTGCAACGCCTCCAGCGCGCCGGCTTTCGCGACGAGTCGGCGGTCAAAATCTTTTACGGCTCGAAGGTCTTGATTCCCATCCTGCTTTGCATTCTGGCTTGGGTAACTGGGCTGTTGAGTTTAGCGGGTCCTTTTGTTCTCATAATGGCGGCGGCGCTGGGTTTTCTCGGCCCGGATTTTTGGCTTACCAACCGGATAAAAAAGCGCCAGGGTAAGATCCGGCGTGGACTTCCCGATGTTCTCGATCTGCTGGTGATTTGCATTGAGGCCGGACTCAGTCTGGATCATGCGACGGCGCGCACTGCGATTGAATTGAAGTTGGCGCAGCCGGAGCTTTGCGATGAATTGAATATCGTCGTGCTGGAACAGCGTGCCGGACGTCCGCGCGGTGATGCTTGGAAACACATGGCAGAGCGTACCGATGTCGACTGTGTGAGCAATCTGGTTTCAATGCTGATTCAAGCAGAACAATTCGGAACCAGCATCGCCAGAACATTGCGCGTGCATAGCGATACTCTTAGGTCACAGCGAGTCCAGGCTGTAGAAGAGGCGGCGGCCAAGACTACGATCAAGCTGCTCTTTCCGCTTGTGCTGTTCATCTTCCCGTCGCTTTTTGTGGTCGTTCTCGGGCCTGCTGTAATTTCCATTATGGAGTCTTTTAAGGATCTCAATCATTGAAGGAAGGAGGAAGCAAATGGATACCAACATCATTCGGATTGTTGCAGGGGTACTTGTGGTTGTGATTGCGTTTGTTCTTATCCAGCGCCGCCGCACCAAGGTCAAGTAACAGTCTTTTCAACAAGAAGGAAAGCCGTCGGTACGGTAGAACTGTACGAGTATTGCCGATTGTGCTTGTTTTCCGCTGCCAGAATCATACCGCATGACGCCGCATCGTTGTGCGGTATGCCCCTGGACAGCAGGTGATTTCATCGTAGTCGAGCATGGATTTTTATTTCCATGCGGGAGGTTTGTTCGCTTTTCGCGGTTGCATGATGAGATTTTTCATCGCTGAGCTGTCTGACTGAAATGATTGCACCGGAGTTCTATGCTGCCGAAAGCAGCCCGGTTGTCTGTTTCTCGCGGGAGGCGGGGGGCTGTATGGATTCACAGAGACTATGCGCATATAACCAGACCCGTGAATGCTTTCTCGGCCTGGAGGTAGCGGCTGCGGATGTATCGTTTGCCGCCCTTAAGGATCTGCTGGGAAAGCTCGCACTGAAATCGGGTGAGGGTCTCTGGATGTCTCCCTTTCGAGGTATCCCAGATACAAATATGCGTGTTCCTCTTGACCTGATCTATCTGGACAGAGATTGCAGAGTCATTGAGATTGTAGAGTCTTTTCCTACCTTTCACGTCACTCCATCCAGTCCTCATGCGGCAAGCGTTCTAGCGCTGCCCACTCACTCGATCTATTCCTCGCAGACACAGCCCGGCGATCAACTGGTACTATGTGCTGCCGAGGAGATGCAGAACAGTTTGGAACGCTTTTCAAGCCCCAATAGCACTGTAAGCAGCGTGCAAAGCGTGGTACTTTTACGCGAAAATCCCCTCTGGAGCGGCGGTGCAGGAGTTCCGGATTTGGAAGAATTGGAAGATGACTCTGAAAGAGAGCATTTCTCAACCGTCCGCCCGAAGACTGCGAAGATTTATGAGATGAGCCTTGCTGAACCGGGAATGGATAATAATCCTGCCCCAAAAAGCTGGCTCGAACGCTGGTGGTCTCCTGATCCGCGAAAAGCCCCTGATCGGAGGAGATTTCCGCGCGATGCTTCGTCCGGCCTGGCCGCCTATTATTGGACCGGCGCCGCTCCAGCTGCGCATAACGTTAAGGATATAAGTTCCTCGGGCTTGTATGTGGTCACAGAGGAGCGCTGGTACCCAGGTACTCTGGTGATGATGACACTGCAAAAGACGGGCAATCACGAAGCAATCGTTGAGAAGTCTGTCTCCGTACACTGCCGAGCCATTCGCTGGGGCAATGACGGGGTTGGATTACAGTTTGTTCCCAAAGATGATCCGGCAGCGCGTAAAGGGTTGAATGAGTTGGTGAATGGCATCAACAGGAAAGACCTCGATCAGTTTCTGGAACTGCTTCGTCAAAGCTATGATTGATTGAGCAAATAATCAGCGAACCAGCCCCCATTCGAATTGCCTGGCTCCTGTGGATAAAGTAGTGACTCTCCCAGTGTTTTCTGGTTGCTCAGGGCCTATTCACACTATCTCGGGCGGCGACTACGGGAGCCAATTTTCCCCAGTTCGAGGCGCGAGGAGCGAATTGTAGCCGGTTCCTGGAGCGACGAGCAACGAAAAGATGGGAAAATTGGCCCCGTCGCTTGGGTTGGGGCGAAAATCCGGGGTCCCCAGCGCGCGAACTTTGTGCGCTGGGGTGGAAAT
>CAWDQB010000013.1:0-57020 GCA_963804315.1 uncultured Acidobacteriaceae bacterium | reverse complement strand
ACGGCTGCTCTCAGCTCCGGATGGCGTGAACACGGTATGGAACACCAACCTGCTTGATGCGGAAAATTTTCCACTGCGGCAGTCGCTCCCATACTTCAGCAGTGAAGCGGCCCTGTACATCACGTGGCAGTATGACGCGTACAAGCGCTCGACCACGATGGTTCGTCCAGTGGGCGAAGGGTGATTTAACCAGCACCTGGGAATACCCTACCGCCGACAAAATGATCTTGACGGAGGCAGCCAACACCGGCCAGCAGCGCGTAAGCACCAGCTTATACAGCATGTATGGCAGCAGACGGCTGAAGACTTCAGAGACCAATGAAAACGGCACAAGCAGCTTTATGTACGATGCGCTAGGCCGGCTGACCACCGCGACGGATACGGCTGGCGTGACGACGACGCGCATTGCCGACAGCTACGGCAGATTGGTGTCGTTCCGTGTCGAGGGCAATGGGATGGATGTGTCCAGCAAGAGTGTGTACGACGACGACGCACGCACCGTGATCACGACCGACCTGGCAGGCAACGTCATCACGCAGACCTACCATGCCCTGCAACGGGCCCCGACGCGCGCCGTGCAAGGGACCTTGGGTGGCGCCGAGACCACCAGTTTCACCTACGACGACGCGGCCCAGACGTTCGGCCTCGGACACCTGACCTCTGTCGCCATGCCGAACGGCTGCAGCTACACGTTTGGGTATGACGCATTCGACAACCGCACAAGCGTGAAAACGGAGTTGCCAGGGCAGAGCTACAGTTTCGCGCGGAGGTTTACGCCACAGGGCAAGACTGCTTCGATCACCTTTCCGGACCCATCGGCCCAGACCAACAGCTACAACGCGGCGACGATGCTTACGGGCGTGACGCTTACGCGACCGGGCGCCCCGATTTGCTCCGTTACGCTGGATGGCTATTTCCTTCCGCCAACCGGCATCACTGTCCTATGCGAGCGCGCCGTGGGATACACCTACGATGCCACGGGCCGGCTGACAGGGCAGACGCTGAGCGATCCGAATCATGCCAGCCTCGCCGGGTCGGCCTATAGACTCAAGTCTGTTCGACCAGACGCTCGCGAAGACGGATCAGCTTTCCTCGAAGAACAATGAAACCTTCTCATACGATCCTACGGGTCGTCTACAGTCCGCTGCCGGCCCGTATGGAAGTCTCGCGTCTTCTCCTACGACGCGGCAGGCAATCTGATCGACAAGGGTGAGATCACGTTTCAGAATCGGGGCTATCAACCGATCTCCGGGAGACACGCCTCTGCGAAAGTCTTTGTCGGCACATATGACCAGGCTGGCAATCTCACCAGCGCCACTCGCGAAAGCGTTACGGTTGAATACATGTTCAATCCGGAAAACCGCCTCACGGCCACGGCTGGCACCACGCTGCTGTATGACCAGGCGGGCCGGAGGCTGCGGAAGATTAGTTCTACGGCAGCCATGACTATCCGTCCCCCAACTACGAGGTGGTCACGGCGGCCCATGGCGCGGTGTCCACGCTGATCTATGTCTATGCGGGCAAGCGCCTGGTTGCGGTGTCGAACCTCACGGGCGAGAGCGCGGTGGTTCTGTACAATTACCAGGATCCGGTGCAAAGTTCGCTGTTGCAGATGGACTCGGCGGGCAGCGTGGCCGCGGAGATCTCGTACCTGCCCTTTGGTCAGATCTACCAGCAGACGGCGGACGTGATTGCTCGCAAGTACACGGGGCAGGAGTGGGACCCGGAACTGAACCTGTACTACTACTCCGCACGCTACTACGACCCATTTACGGGCCGTTTTACCTCCATGGATAATCAGACCGGCGCCGGCTTTGACGAACGTGACGCGCTAAACCGATACTGCTACGGCATCAACGATCCGATCAACCGCAACGATCCATACGGACATATATCGAGCAGTGCCGCCGAAGGCCTGCGGTTTGCCCTCGACGGTTTATTGATAGGCGCTGGCATTGGCCTGATGTTGTTTGCGGGACCCGTTGGCGTCGTGGCCGGCAGCACTCTACTGGGAGCGGGCATCTCCGGGCTGGTGGTCGACTCGACCGCGGCCTACCACCATGAGGACTTCTCGAGCTCGAACTCTCTCAAGAATTGGGGCGTCAACCTTGGCATTGGCGCGGCAGGGGGGCTGATCTCGGGCGGCTTCGCGGCGGGCGGCTCTGCCATCGTCACGAGCATTGCAACCACTGCCGCGCGCGAGGCACTGGCGACGACTACCGAGGAAGCCGCGCTCAGTGTCGGACGCTGGGGCATCGGAGGCGCCGCTCGTATTGGCGTGAACGCGCTGGCAGGCACGCTCGGCAACGGCGCAGCCGGCTTCACAACCAGCGCTCTATCCAACATCAACCCGTACCAGGATGGCGGTGCCCAGAGCTGGTCCAAAGGCGTCGGCTTCGACACGCTGGTGGGCGCGATTCTTGGCGGAGCCAGCGCCGGCCTCGCAGAGGGCGTGACTTCCAAACTCTCCATCAAGAGCTTGGGAACGGAAGAATTCTCAAAGGGGACCGAACTCGAATCGCTGCTACCCAAATCTGCACACGTGACTGCGGGCCCCGGCGAGATCGAGATGGAAGGTATGGGGTCATCGCGTACCGAGGAGACGTCCGCCTTTGAACGTGTAACCCGCCGCGTACTCCGCGACACCACGCGCAACACCGCCATCATCAGCCTGCCGGGTCTGGCCTTTACCGGGATCGACGCGCTTTTGACCGATGGATGGCACCCCAATTTTTAGCCATTGCTCAACAGAAAGGACTTCATGACTAAAGTTTGTGGGGAGTGATTTCTTGCTGGGACAAGCTTGTGGGAACCCGGATTCCAAAAATAGTCCGGGGGTATCGACAATGCGCGATGAATTTGTCTAGCCCAGCTCCGGGCTATCCGTCGGAAAGAAGTTCATCGCGCAGCATCTTCGTCCATGACGCAAAACACGCAACCATCTTTTTGAAAACAGCCAAGGTGCAGTCGCAATGCCGGGCAGCGAGATGCCGACATTTCCCTTAGTCGAGCGTTGACGAGTCTTGTGTCCTTGTTTTGTGCTGTGAAAGTCGTTCAACGTCGCATAAAGACCGTAGTATGCCACAAAGACAGTACTCAGATATTTCACCATTTGAGGCCAGTTATCGCTTACAGAAGGCCAAAAACTGCATCGCGCCTCTCCAATGCTGGGAAATGGGTCGGAGGCCAAGTTTATCAGTGCATACCATCTATTATGACTGGCAAGCGATCTGCCGATAAAAGTGACCGAAAGCGCCAGTTGCAAAGATGGGAGTCTGTATAGAAGATGCTGAAAAAAGCAGGAGCTGCAAGCTTTGACAGCCTGACAGCCCGATTGACGCGGACACCAGATCCCACGGCTTGTGCCATTAATCCGTCGGCAAAGGCGCCGAGGCGTAGAGCACAGACTCAGCGCCTCAGCGTCTTTGTGCGTGCAGATATCTTCAATTCCCCCTTCTTTCGACTCCACGGCTGAGCTTGATCAGGTATTTCTCTGAAATGCAGTTGTGAATCCTGATATATTATCCTTGCTGAGGCTAGTTGCCTCAGGATTTACCCGTTCTCCTGAACCGGATTATTCATGGCCACAGCAATGCTTGCAGAATGCTGGAAGATCAAAATTGGCCCGAAAGCACAACAACAAAATAAATCAATCCGTAACCAACGTTTCAACAACTCCTCAGATAACGCGTCAAGATCTCCTTATCCAGAGAGTGCAGCCATGCAGACACCACCGCACGAAATTACCGCGTTGCTCTGCGCCTGGAAGGCCGGCGACGGGAAGGCCTACGAAGATCTCATCAAGATCGTCTATCCTCACTTGCATAGGCTTGCCGCTCGCCAAATGAGGCGTGAATCGGTCGGGCATACGCTGTCCGCGACAGCTCTCGTACATGAAGCCTATCTGCGATTGCTTGACTCAAACCTCGATTGGCGAGATCGTTCGCATTTCTTGGCGGTGGCGGCCGTAGTCATGCGGCGGGTTCTCGTCGACCATGCGCGAAGCCGCAAATCCGGTAAGCGCGGGAGTGGAGTCTCCGAAGGTCTCGCTTGATGAAGTGTCCCTGGCCGTGAGCCCCCACTCCCGCTAACATTCTTGATCTCGACGACGCTCTAACCCGTCTGGCTGAACGCGACTCACGCAAGGCGCGTCTCGTCGAACTCCGATACTTCGGGGGAATGAGCTGCGAAGAGGCTGCGAATGTCATAGGAACATCGGTCGCGACCGCGAACCGGGATCTCAAGTTCGCCCGGGCATGGCTGCGCCAGGAGCTGATACCCTCTGTTTAGGAAGCCTGATAGTCTTTGTATCTCGACGGTCGAGATTGCAGGAAGGTGCCTCTGCTACGTAGTCGAAGATGCAACTCCGACTCGCAGCCCTGCCGTCTGGTTGGTTTGCCGGGGAACCAGTTCACAACCCTTAGCCCACATCCTTCCTGGCCGAAGGGCAGTTACACCTAGCTTCCGAACTCTGATAGCGAGCTTGCGTTCCAGGTTCAACCGCGGGTCCGATGAAGCCGCAAGAATTTCAGCTTGACCGGCGACTGTGCGCTCCGCATCACTCTGCCGAGCGCAACTTCGGCACAGGCCATCCATATTCGAGCTCCGGCAGCCTGTGGGGACTGGTGGCCATAGCCTCGCTCCAGTTGAACGACTGCATCCTGAAAATTCGGAAGCGCTTCTGCAGCCCGCTCTGCGTGAAGCTCTGTCTGGCCCAGGACTACCTCAGCCTGACCCAGCATCGGATGGCCCTCCGGAAAAGTGGCACGTTCAATGGCCCTCGCGTTCATGGCAAGTGTAGTGGCCTCATCCCAGCGTCCTTCGCGGATAAGCACTTGGACTAGAAGCAATCGCGCGTCATTGGTCCCTACGTGATTCGGGCCGAGCACGCTTTGCTCAAGGGCCAGCGACGCACGTTCAAGCGTCTCTGCCTTCCCTGTGTCACCCGTTGCAAGATAGGCTTCGCCCAAAGCCGCTTCGGAATCCGCAGTCCCCGTTTCCTTGCCGCCGAGTATGCGTACGCGCGTTTTAAGGCTGGCATCGAGCATGGCAATGGCTTCAGAGATCTTACCGTCCGCTAGAAGGGCTTCTCCCAGTGCAATCTCTGCACGCGAACCCACATTGCTGTCAAGGTCTCCGCTTCGCCGATAGAGATCATATGCGCGGCGTGCGGTTGTTACTGCCTTCGCAACATAGTTCCGACGCATCAGGTTCTCTGCGAGACCCGGAAGGTTCGAAATTGTTAGGAAGTTCGATTCGCCAAACGCTGCTGTCGCTACTGCCACAGCCTGTTCACCCGCTTGCAGCGCTTTCTCATAGTCTCCAAGATGTGTCAGATCCTGAGAGAGGTTGTACCAGGCGCAGCCAACGTCGGGAGCGTTCTTGCCGAGGGTCCTGAGGCGTGTATCGAGCACCAGCCTCTGCATCTCGGCAGCCTGTCGAAATTTGCCTTCGCTGTCATATGCGCAGGAGAGATCGCCCTGTAGCCGCAGCACATCCTGGTCCGAGTTACCGTGCCGCGGCACAAGTATGGCCAATGCGCGGATGAGCAGTTGCTCATCCTCCGAGTAATATCCCGTATAGAAATCGATGACTGAAAGCGCTTCGTAGGTAAAGGCTAATTCATCCGGGTGTTCCCGCTTGTGTTGCTCCTCGTAGGGCAATACCTGACGCAGCAGCTCCGAGGCCTCGGAATACTTGCTCTCGTTGGTCAAGGTGTCCGCAAGCTTGCGCATGGTGTCCACCGTTTGCTGATTAAGCGCTGGATTGAGCTTCCGCTCAAGTGCAAGAGCCTTGCGAAGATTCGCTTCTGACTGCGGATTTGCGTAGAGGCTTTGATAGAGTTCACCAACCACTGAATAGAGATGCGCCTTCACCTCCGGCTCATCTGAGAGCCGTCCATCCAGTCCTGCCGCACCCTTGTCGAGAAGTTCACGAGCCGTCACCTTGTCGCCTCGCCCCTGAGCTGGGTCATTCCCAGAGAAAACATTCACCAGAAAATCGGTTACCTCGTCGGCCGCCCTGGCTTCGCGACGTGCTTGCGCCGCCAGTATCCCCATTGCCACTGAGAAACCGGCGATCACCAGGAGCGTCAACGCGATCCCCAGGCTTGCCCATCGATGCCGAAACAGAAACTTTCCGGCGCGATATCGCCGAGACCCTCCGCGAGCCGTCACCGGAAAGCCGGCCAAAAAGGATTCGATATCAGCGGAAAAGTTGTCCACCGAGCTGTACCTGCGCGCTGGGTCCTTCTCCAACGCTTTGAGCAGTATTCCATCCAGGTCGCGAATACCGCCTTTTCCTGAGCCGCACCAGACTGTCTTCCATTCACTCGTATGGCGAGCAGCAGCGCTTGGCCGAACCGGCTCAGCTTCGCAGATCTCCCGCTCGATCTCGATGATGGATGTGCCCCTGACGCGTAGTGGCAGCTTACCGGTCAAAAGCCGATAAAGCAACACCCCGAGCTGATACACGTCCGAAGCGGTAGTAATCTGCTCTCCCCGAACCTGCTCCGGACTGGCGTATTCAGGTGTAAGCACAAGATCAGCCGCCATCGTCATTGTTGCCGACTTTGACGGGTCGCCTCCGGCTACTTCTGGCATAAGGAGCTTCGCAATTCCGAAATCGATCAACTTGGGCACACCATCTTCGGTGACCAGCACATTCTGGGGCTTAATATCTCGGTGAATCACCAGACTGCGGTGCGCGTAACTGACCGCCGATCCTATGGATAAGAAGAGCCGCAGCCGCTGCTGAAGGTCAAGAGATCTTTCACGGCAATACTCGTCAACCCGCGAGCCTTTACGTACTCCATAACCACGTAGGGCGAACCGCCTTGGGTAGCTCCGCCATCAAGCAAGCGGGCAATGTGGAGATGCTCGAGGCTGGCCAGAATCTGCCGCTCTGCGCGAAAGCGCTGAACCGCGTGGCGCGTCACCATATCGGCGCGCATGACTTTGATTGCTACTTCCTTTTGATAAGTCTCGTCTGCACGAATGGCAAGGTAGACCATTCCCATGCCACCATGACCAAGCTGTCGGACGATCTCGTAAACCCCAATTCTCTCCCCGGGATTCCAAGCCTCGGGCGCGTTCATATAGGTGGCGGCCTCGCCAGAGACCACGTCCTCGATGATGTTTTGCGACGTCTCTGCGGCGAGGATCAGTTTCTCGACCTTTCGGCGCAGTTCGGTATCGCCAGCGCATGCCGATGTCAGAAACAAAGACCGCTCGGAAGGGGATTGAGATAGCGCATCATGGAACAGCTCCTCCAGGCGTTCCCAGGCGCTCTTCGTATTGTCTTGCATTGGCAGGCCTCCCTAAGGCTATGTGGTAATCGAGACGAGGCATCGGGGTTTTCCGTCTTAAACTCCGCGCGTGTTAGTCGCGAGTGGCCACTTTCCAGTCCGCTGTGGCTTTCGGCGCGAGTCCCTCCAAATCCAGAATATGCATCAAGTTGCGCGATGAGTCGACTTCCCCCAGCCAACCTGGCCAAACCGTATGCTGAACCTGCGAACAGGCCCACCTTCCGCGAGGGTCTCGTATTTCCCGGTACCTTGAGATCGAACTGCTTCTTCCGACCTGAGCCGCCATCATCGACGAACAACCTTTGAGCTCTCAGTTGTCGTCCTCAGTCATACACTTGCCGCGGGGAATTCCAAAATGGATTATCTCATGGGTCCGGTATCCTGCACTATGGCTCCAGTCGTTCGTCGGCCATTGCGTACTATTGATCCAGCAACAAAATACTGTCACGCGGCATAGGCGATTTTCGGGTCTTCAAAAAACGATTTGATTCTTTCCGGATTCTTTTCGATGGCCGTCATGTGTTCCGTCGCCGCCTTGCGCAACTTGTCTTTTGTCCTGCATGGAACGCGCGTCTCTATGGCCTGTTTCAAGTCTCCATTGAGTCGTTCATCTGGATTCAACTCTGGCGAGTAACTGGGCAGATAAAAGGCTTCGATCTGCTTGACGTTCGCTGCCAATCACTCCTTGACCGGTTTGCAATGATGCACGCCCAAGTTATCAAGAACCAGGAAGACCTTGCGCCCCGCCTGCTTGATAAGTGCCTCGAAAAACTCGATAAGTCGCAGGTGATTGAAGTTACCATCGATAATCATCCAACTGGTTTTTCCCTGATTGGTCACGGTTGAAATCATCGATAACTTCTGCCGCGTGCCGCCGACAATAAAAGCCACCGGAGTATCTCCTTTGGGCGCATAGCCGCGGCCACGAACATCCGTGTTGACCACTGCGGTTTCATCGCCCCAATGTATCTCCGCGCCCTCTGTTTTCGCGCGTTTCGCTATCTCTGGATAACTCTCATCGAGCCACTTTTGCACGGCCACGGGTGACTTTTCATAGGCGCGGCAAATGGGCTTTTGCGGCGTAAATCCCCAGCGTTTGAGATACTCGCCCACGCTGCGCACCGGCAAGCGAATGCCACATTCGCGCTCGATCAAAAGCATGACGGCGGCGCGCGTCCACAGAGCAAAGTCAAGCTTGAGCTGCTCCGGGCGCTTGTCCGAAATCATGAGCTGAATCAACTCTTCCTGCTCGGCGCTGAGGGTGCGGCAACTGCCTGCTTGACGGCCGCGCTGACCGGAATCGATGCCGCGCATACCGTCTTTCTTGAAGCGGTTGACGATCATGCGCACCGATGAATAACTCAAGCCAAGATCGCGAGCAATCTGGCGGCGGTTGACTCCGCGCTTGTAAGCACGAACCACCTGTCGGCGGCGTTCATGCTGTGCTTGCGGAGATAACTTGCGGGCATCTTCTCGTTCCATACTTCATTCGATGCGCGTCATCACATAAAGTATCAGTATTTATTTGCCGAATCTATAAAGTATTTTTCTGAGTTGACAGACCCTCGAGTAGAACGGAATCGGGAACACCTGTTGGAAGAGATTCTTCTGATCGCCATCGCTGCAGTATTGAGCGGAGCTGAAAGCTGGAATGACATCGCCGATTACGGCAAGGACAACCGAGACCGCCGTCGAACGAGGCGCTCCGCTCCCGCTCTCTCTCCAATGACCATGAAGGCATGGTCAGGCTTCGGTCCGATCCCATGCCAGATGGGAACTTCGAACGCTTACACAACTGTAGTACTTATCGTCACAGCACTTGAATTCGCGTTACAATGAGAGATGTCGGGGCGTAGCGCAGCCTGGTAGCGCATCTGCTTTGGGAGCAGAGGGTCGGGGGTTCGAATCCCTCCGCCCCGACCATATTTTTCAATAGCTTACAGCCGTATTCTCCCGATTAGAATATCCGATGTAGACGATTTTGTAGCGGTCAAAGCCTCCAAGTTCAACAAGCTGGCGTTGCTTGATTTTCGCTATCGCTCTCGGTGGGAGAAATTAATTTAACTGAACCCTTGAGCCGGGAGGCGGCGTTTCATCGGCGTTGTATAACGGCTCTCGCTCAACTTCCCTCATTGATTCGCGTTTATGCGGCAATCGCTGCCGGACGGAGATAGTCCCCAGTCAGAACGCTGCTCGATCTAGGCGTTCGCCCCTTGTTTCTTGCGCTGGCGAAAACCCAATCGCTTGGCTGCCCGTACACCGTTTCCCTTTGCCAGTCTCGTAACGAGTTGGCCAGCAGATCGGTGAGCGGTAAGCTCCTCTGCCGTATAACCGAAAGCCTCCGCCACAGCCTTCACGCCAGCATTCTTGCTCGACAGTGAACTCTCTGCCACCGCGCCATACTTCGACCTGACCGATTCCAGAATCTCTTTCGTCACGATTCCCTCCAAAAAACATATTCGCCAAAACGACTATATTCCTTGACATCGCCAGGCCACGCCACAACGTGCTTTATGAGAGGCAAGAATCCTTCGGGGCAGGTGAGCATGGGATCGCTGTAATTTGGCTCACCTTGCATTAACGAAGCGCATCAACGACGCGCCGCAACGTGCTTGCGCGGACGGCCACCAGCGTGACGCGCTCTGCGAGTCTGCTATAACAACGGCTCCAGACGCGTCCACTGAGCATCGGTCAAATCTCTCGGATACATAAGACGAACGTAAAGGCAGCACGCTCCTATGCATATGACTGACTTGATTCAGTCTCCAGTTTATAAACAGATTCTTAGAACTCTTGATCACTGTGTCATGCGAAGGCATCGAGCTTATTCAAAATGAGATTACTTATTCGATTGAAAGCCGATCAATAGAGTTGCGAGCATGTGATCCAAAAAATCCGTAAATTGCAACAACCACATAACCCGTCAAAGGCACCAGATAAGCCAAGGCAATACTGCCAGTACGTACGCTTATCAATCCCATGATCGGAGTAAGCACCGCGCCGCCCACAATGGCCATCACGATCAATGAGCCTCCTATCTTGGTGTTGGGGCCAAGTCCTTTGAGTCCAAGTGCAAAGATCGTCGGGAACATTAGCGACATAAAGAAACTGGTAAGCACCATCGCCCAAACGCCAATCCAACTTGGATGAAGAACACCGACTGTGACGAGCAGGACATTGATGACGGCAAATAACCCCATCAACATGTTTGGACGCACTAAACGCATCAAAGCAGTGGATGCAAAACGCCCGATACCAAAGGCGACAAGAGAATATATCAAATAATTCGCTGCCGCCTTTTCGCCCAGGTGCGTGTTGTCTTGGACATATTGAATCAAGTAACTCCAAGTGCCGACTTGCGCGCCAACATACATGAACTGCGCCAGAATCGCCAGCAAGAAATGCCGATGCTGAAACAGGTCACGGAATCGCCCATGATCACTGCCGCCTTCATCTTCGCTACGAATTTCGGGAAACTTTTTAACTAAAATCAGCACGGTCCATACAAGCACGACCGCGGCAAGAAAAAGATAGGGTTTGACGACACGCAGTGTCTCTGAACTTAAATAGGCAGCATATGTTCCTGCTGCCTGCTTTGCGGCGATCTGCACAGGACTCAGTTCGATTCCTGAGAAAATAAAAACCTTGCCAATAAGAACACCTGCAATCGATCCTAGTGGATTGAAGGCTTGAGAAAAATTCAAACGCTGCTCGGATGTTTCAGGAGATCCCATCTGCGCGATAAAAGGATTGGAGGCAGTTTCAAGAAACGACAAACCAGTGGCAATAACGAAGAGCGCCATTAGGAAAAACCAGTATTGCCCAAGAACAGCTGCAGGCCAAAATAATATTGTTCCCGAGCTATAAAGAAGCAAGCCTGTAATGAAGCCGAACTTATAGCCAAATCTGCGCATCAAAAGTGCGGCAGGCATGGCCAGAAGGAAGTACCCCATATAAAACGCAGACTGCACAAGTCCCGCCTGGAATCGTGAAATCGCAAAGGATTTCATGAATTGGCGAATCAGCACGTCATTCAGGTTATTCGGGATCGCCCAAAGGAAGAAAAGCGCTGTAATCAGGACGAAAAGGCCAATCTCTCCAGTGGGGAATATCTTCCCCGTGGCTTGCGGTTTAGCTGATGAATTAGGAGTTACAACAGACATCATATTATCCTTTGGTCTGTCCGCGCTGACTGGCGGTCATCGACTGGTCATGAAATCCCTGATTGCTTATCTTGATGATGAATCGTAACGCTATTGTTAGAGATGGAAGAGCGCAGTCGAGCTTCTGACTCTGCATTCCAGTAACCGCAGTCCAATTCAAAAAAGACGGAAGTGTAAGGAATTGCCATGGTTGACTTAATTACAAGCACGGAAAACATCTGCGCAGCTTCATCCAGCCGGGAGATGATTTCATCATGAGGGCTTGAATGAAAAGTATTACCAGCCAAAACACCATCTAGCCACTTGCGGTAACTATCAACACCAGGCGCGTCCTCCTCAGTTACAAACTCCAGCTCGCGATCCACATGAATGATGGGCCGAATGTGCAGACAAGCTCTCAGATATTCAAGCACTCCTTCGATCGCAACCTGTTGACTGACCCCGGATATAACCGTTTCGATTCCCGGTCGTGACTGGGCAGGATACGCGGCATCGGCCACCACTAGCCAATTGCGGTGACCAAACAATGGCAGCCGTTTTTCAAGAGTTTCTTTCCATTCAGCGATAGGCTTCAATGATTGATTCTCCATTTATGGAATCACTCAGTAATAAATGTTCATTTTGTAAAGGCATCCAATTCTTCATCCGCGCAGACTGCGACCTTGCCACACTTCCCGGAGGCCATTAAAGAATAGGCATCCGCAGCCTGACTTACCGCAAACCTATGAGTGATGATATCAGCAGGGTGAAGATTCCAGCGCACCAAGCGCTCAACTAACTCATCCATCAGCCACGTGGAGGTAACCCATGAACCATAGAGAGTCTTTTGATCATGAATCATATCCGGAGAGGGATTCAAACGCATCCCGCCGCCTTCTCCGATCAGCACCATTCTTCCCCACTTGCGCGTGGCTCGGATCGCCGTGTTTCGAGCCGCATCGTTGGCCGAGCATTCGACAGTCCGCTCCACGCCCAGGCCGCCTGTCAGAGCCTTGATCTCCGCAACATTATCCACCCCGGAGACTAAGACGTCATCGCATAGTCCAAGAGACTTTGCGAGCTTCAGCCGTTCATCCACAATGTCGATACCGATAATTCGCTGCGCACCCAATTTGCGGCACAGTGCGGCAGCGGCAAGTCCAACTGGACCCAATCCAGTTATCAGCACGGCATGGTTGCCGTTAATTCCGATCTTCTCCAGGCCTTCATAGACTGTTCCAAAACCGCATGCCACTTGTGCGCCGTCGGCGTAAGATAACTCACCAGGAAGAGCAATCAGATCCTTCTCTTCCGCGATCATGTAATCCGCCATTCCGCCATCGCGCTGCCAGCCGTAAGCGCGCCGGTATTTTTCACTCGTGCAGGAGATCATGTATCCGCGCCTGCAATCATTGCAGACGCCACAACCGGAGATGTGGTAAACGATAACTCGGTCGCCTGACTTGAAGAGCCTGCAACCGGAGCCTGTTTCTATAATCTGGCCGCATGGTTCATGACCAGCAATCACGCCCTGATATCCCTCCGGACCCTTGCCTAAATGCTCGTGATAAATACAGCGAATATCCGAGCCGCAGATGGTGGAAGCTTTTACGCGAATCAGCACCTCTCCGTGACTTGGGCTGGGAACTTCGACAGTTTTAAGTTCAACCGTGCTGTTCCCAGGAAGATATGCAGCCTGCATCGTCTTTCCCATTTCTTCTTTCTCCATGAATTCAAGATCGTGATTTGTTTTTGGTCCGACAGTGTAAAATGCTAGGCCGGAGTAATTTCACCGTTAACATCCCATAGGTCTTCCCAACTCTGATTATCTTTCCATAGAAAAACTTGTCCTTTGATGAGGCGGCAGTTTTTATCGAGCGCGGCAATTTGAGACATCTCCTCGTTTGAGAGTGGATCGGTAGTTACAGCAAGGAGGTTGCCGAAGATATTTCTCTGATTTGCGGAAAAGGGAATCGGCGTCTGTCCGCGTTGTACCGCCCACTTGAGGCAGATAACGGCCGGATGAACGCCGTGTTGCGCGGCGATGCGCAGAATGACAGGATCCTCCGTGGGGGAAGTATCTTCAGGCGTGCGATCACGCTCCGGACGATGCGGCGAGCCGAGCGGAGAATATCCAATGGGCACTATGCCGTTAGTACGCGCAAACTCGAACAGCTCAGGCTGCTGGAAGTGCGGATGCAGTTCCATTTCATTCGCAGCCGGGCGAATCTTTGCATCACGGAGCACAAGTTTGAGTTTGGGGATCGTCATGTTGGAAGTGCCAATGTGACGAACCAAGCCTCGCTTGACAAGTTCTTCCATCGCCGCCCAGGTTTTCATGTAATTGGCATGAATGTAGGGTTTTGAATCCTTGCTGCGCGCGGTGACATCGCAACCGGGCGGATGAAAATTTGGAAATGGCCAATGTACCAGATATAAATCTAGATAACTGAGCCGCAGATCTGCCAGCGACCTTTCGCAGGAAGCGATAACATCATCCGGGGCATGCTTGTCATTCCAGACCTTGGATGTAATCCACAACTCCGCTCGCTTCACTCCCGCAGCCATAACTTCCATAAGCGCCTCGCCGATCTGGGCTTCATTTCCGTATACGGCGGCGCAATCAAAATGCCGGTAGCCAATTCGAGCAGCAGACTTGACAGCTTGCGCGATCTGGACCGCGGAAACGTGGTCGGAGCCAAAGGTGCCTAGGCCAATGGCGGGCATCCGCGCTCCGCTGGAAAGCGTTCTTTGCGGGACAAGCGCCGGATCGATCCGGGCTTCAACAATCCATTCCTCGTTCAACGTTGCTTGCATTCTGCACCCTGATTTTCGTGGTTGCCGTGGTTTCCGGCTGAGCGCGACTCCAGTCGACATGAGAGCGTTTTTGGCCGTTGCCTTCATGACGGCACAAGCGCTACAGTAAACGATATACGTAAAGGTTTGCAAGTCCTTTTTTGGTAGCTTATCCCTGTCGGCCTAAATCAATCTTGTCTGGGTGAATCATCGTTCCTTCGGTATCCACAACAATCCCGCCATTCCCATTGCCGGCACTCGACGCCGCCATTGCCCCCAAAACAAGTAAAATGACAAAGAATATGCTGAGACCGCTGTTTGTTTACTCAGGTTGGCCCAACAGGTTGTGGTTGCACAATTACCTTTGCATCGGGATGAATAAATTGATCCATGATTACGGGTTCTACGGCCACGGTGTCAAGGTAGTGTAAGTACAGGCCACGCGGGTGATGCAAGTCAAGACCAGTTGATCGCTGCGAAGTTGTTGAATTTGCGGGGTAGAAGGGTCTCTTGAACGTAACGTAAAGAAGCCCTTCTACTCCGCAGCGCGTTGGCCATGGGTAGGGTTCAGCTTGCTGCGGGTGAGGACCGTTTTTTGCTACATTGCTTCAGGCGGTAGCTGTCGCCGTTCATCTCTAAGATATGAATGTGGTTAGTGAGGGGGGCAAGCAGGGTTCAGTGGGTCGCTCCGATCCGAGGATTTCGGTCCATTCCTGAAAGGGCAGCTTGCAGGTCACCATCGTGGATCCTCCATCGTAGCGCTGGCTGAAGACTTCGAAGAGCTGTTCCGCACCGGTCTTCGAGAGCGGTACGCAACGGGATGCACTTGGTATCAAAGTTCTCTTCTCGGTCAATACCGAAAAAACAGGAAAACTAAGCATTCCGTTGGCTTTTCTTAGGAATCTAACCTAACCTATTGATTCTAAAAAACTAGTGCCGAAAAATGAATTAGGAAGTAGGAGCCAAGTTTTCCCACTACAAATGCTAATACTTCACGGTAGTGTCCGGTTAAATGTTGTGTGATTGCCCGCAACGCATTCTTATTGAATGGATTGCGGCGTTTCTTGCCTGTCCACGATTTGAAATGCATCCCGGTCTTATACCCTGCCAGCAGTGAGGCAGGATGAACACTGGCAAAACGCTTCTCGCCCAGTTGATGGAGTTCGTTCCCTGGAAGACATTCTCACGCATTGTGATCTGGCATAACGGCGACGCGAGCACACGCCGCTAACCGCGATGATACCGGAGTGCCGCTTGCCTGGATCCATCGGCAGCGCGAGAGCATGGCCCGCCTAACGCCACCATTTTCCGCCACACGATGCGTACGAGAATACACCGATAAGCACTACGTGCCGCTAGCGGCGGCTTATCGGCGGCGCAGTTCCGATGAACACCAGATGGCGGAAAGTCTGCTGAATTGGCGATGCCAGATCGCCGAACATTGGTCCAAGATACGGTTGGCTCTGTGCAGGTGGAGACCGAAGGAGTGGAGCATCGATACCAGGTGCAGGTCTATCTGGACGAACTGAATCCCGATGCCGTCCAGGTAGAACTGTACGCAGACGCTCTCGACGGCCGCGATCCGGTTCGCCTTGCGATGGTTCGGGGAGAACAACTTGCAGGCGAAAGCGCTTGGCGTTACTCGGCGGTGGTTAGTGCAGATCGACCAGCGACCGATTTCACACCCCGGATCATTCCGTTCCACCCCGAAGCATTCGTTCCCATCGAGTCGGCAGAGATTCTGCGGTGTCAATGAAAGCAAAAGGTAAGTGACGCACGCTCGGGAGCTTCCGAAGGCGAGAGGATCCTGACCATCCATTCCGCGCAAAGTATGATTCTAGTCCTTGGTATGGAAGATAGCACGGTTGATGTCCGGCCAGAACTCTTTGAACACAAAAGTGGCAGCATCTATGCCAACATTAACGCTCCATTTCTGCGCGGTGTTTCCAAAGGTACGTTCTGGAGTTGGATAGTACAGGTTAGAGATGCTTGCTGCCATACCAGCTCCGACTACCTCGCTATAGTTGAAGGTAGAAGTTCCAGCATCTGAACGTGTGATGACGGTGCGGCTAAGTGCATATCCTGTACGCTTGAAGAATCCACCTTTGCCAAGAGTGTAGTAGCGCATGTCTTCATGCGTCAGCATAGGTACAACGAATTCAACTGTGTAGTTCTCGATCGACTGGTCGGCAAAGCTATGCCAGAGATAGCGACCATAGCCGACAGCACCTTGGTGGAACTCTGGGGTATCTTTGATTGCCATCGAGTATCCTGCCAACGCAGCGGGAATGACCAACGCAGAATAGTCGAACGAATCTTCTGTTGCAGTAACGAACTTTTCCTTTGGAGATTGTGGAGGGAGCAACTGACTTGCACTAACCGCGCGAAAGTTTGGGATGATCCCAAGAATCCTCTTGGTTTGGCGGGCCGGCTCATCGCTTTGCAAGGAAGATGTTTTGCTCTGTGCTCCCGACGGCTGGTTCGGCGAAGAGAAATCTACACCTGTATCAGTCTGCGTGCCGACACCGAGCGGAGAGGCCGCGTCTGGCAAATCCGGCAACGAGTGTTGAGCCACTTGCTGCTGTTGGGCAAAGCCTCTCAAATCATAAAATGAGAAGAGCGCCGCGATGCAAAGTAAACACGTCCTGGACATGACTAAGCAGTCCTCCATCCATTCTGAGTTCTTAGACGCTCACTGAGCAAAGATGGATAGATCATGAACCGCCAAATGAACGAATCGTCATAGTGTCCGGCGAAAAGCCTGGCAGCACCTACGGTTCGATAAACTTCTTCATTGCAAAGTTACACAAACGTCTGTTTGTTCGAATGTCCATTGAGAAACAGAATGCTCAAATTGCGATCCACCAGCATTTCAAGCAGTTTGCGAAGCCTCGGTTTCGGCGCTCCTGCCTGCTGGGCGGGAAGCAGCGCGAGTGCTTCGATTGCTGTTGCGCGGCTCTTCTCTATCTGGCCAACGGCGCGATAGGCCTGGGCCAGCGTCAGCAGCCGAGACGGCATCTTTCGATGAGTTTGAGCTACTGCCCGTTCGGCATACGAAACGGCCAATTGTGGATCTCGCAGCGATGCCGGTTCTGCAATCAATAAATCCTTTGCAGTTGTGTCGAGAATCTCCGGAGAGTTCTGGTCTTCTTTGATCGATTCTTTCAGAGCAGCAAGTCCTTTACTCACCAATTCCGCTGCGTCTGCTCGATTGTGCAATTTGGATTGAACCGAGCCGAGACGAACTTCAACATCTCCCAGAACCGGCTTCCACTCTTTCTGGGAAGGATTCAGTACCACCATTCTCTCCAAACCGGCGCGTTCCTGAATCAGTGACTTTTCCTCCGCAGACAGGTAATGTCGCCGGTCTTGGATCGATGCGTCCAGAGCTGGATCAGCGGCAATATCCAGATTGCCCGCCTGGCGGTCCAAGGTAAACAACACATCGCCGAGGGCGCGCGAATCCTGCGGGTCGGCCGCCGCGCGGCGCATCGCTGACTGCACCGGCTCAATGGCAATCGGGTTGGCCTCGGTGTAGCTTCCCATCTGCGCAAGTACAAAAGCTTCGTCGACAAGAAAGGACTCGCGAATTCGGATCATTCGTAGAGACTTACGTTCTTCGATGGGCAAAGCAGCAATTCGTTGCAAGCCAAGTTGGATATCTTTGAGTCCCTGCTCGGGATCCGATTCCTTTTCTGTCGGAATGATATCCAGCAGAGTGCTAGCTTGACCTCGTTTCGCGCTCATCAAATTCGGATTGATACTCAACGCCCGGTCGTAAAGCTCCAGTTCTTTCCGGTACGCTGAATTTGCGCCCGCCAAATCATTAAGGCTTTCAGTGATCACCACGCCCAATTCGTCGCCGAGTGTTGAATACGCAGCAGCCGCTTCGCACATTTCCTCAGGAGTGGCGCCGGGAAGATCAATCAAGCGCTGGTAGTTGGCAATTGCCGCTTGTGTAGCAGAGATTGACTGCTGAATCGGCGCGGTTCCGAAGAGAACCTGCCCGCGGGATAACTGTGCGCTGGCGAGCGCATGAAGCGCCTCCCGATCTTTGGAGTCACGGCTAGCCCAGGGTGTGCCCAGCGCAATGGCCTTGTCGATACTCGCAAGCGCTCCTGTCGCATCGCCAAGATTCTGATCGTAGGCGTTTCCTTGTAGATTACCCAATCGTGTGTAGGCCTCAACCAGATCAAGTTGCGTCTGCCGGTCGCCATGTGCATCATTGGCCATGTGATCCAAGTGCTCAATCACGCGCGTGACAAGCAGTTTCTGCGCGCCGGTTGTACCGGGGAGTTGCTTGATGGCCTCATCCAGTTCCAACTGGAAGCTGTTACTCAATTGGCGGAGGTCGGTCGAGCGGGCCTCGGCTTTGCGACGCTCCTCGTTGGCTACTTGTGCCTGCCATGCAACGCCTGCCACGCCCACAAGCAGCGTGACAAGCAGTACGGCCGCTGCTGCCAGCGTCCATTGGTGGCGGCGGATGAATTTGCCGATGCGATAGCGTGCCGTTCCGCGGCGCGCTCCTACCGGTTGTCCGTCGAGATAGGCGCGCAGATCGTCGGCTAGCCGCTCGGCGGTCAAATAGCGCTCCTGCGGCTCTTTGCGCAGAGCCTTCAGCAGAATTGCTTCCAGGTCGGCATCCAGCGGCTTGGTGGAACCGGCCATCCCAGAAGGCTTGCGTGGTGTCATCTCGCAAACTGTCTTCATCATCTGCCCCATGGTTAGGTCTTTCAGTTCATAGGGCAGTGTTCCTGTCAGTAGAAAATATAGAAGAACGCCTAGCGAGTAAGTGTCCGAGGCCGTGGTAATCGGATTGCCTAACACCTGCTCCGGGCTGGCATATTGCGGAGTAAAGGATAAATAGCCGTCACGCGTAAGCGGGCTGTCCTGCTTGTCCAGCGAGGGAGAGAGCAGCTTGGCCGTTCCAAAATCCAGCAGCCGCGGCGTGCCGTCACTCGCCACCAGAATGTTATCCGGCTTCAGGTCGCGATGGACGACAAAGTTCTGATGGGCAAACTGCACGGCCTCGCAGGCGCGCAGGAAAAGATTGATTCGCTCGGTCTGAGTTAGCCGCCGTTCGTTGCAGTAGCGATGGATGGGAACCCCATCCACATACTGCATGACCAGGTATAACTCGCCCTCGCTGGTCACGCCTCCGTCCAGCAGATGCGCGATGTACGGATGTTGCAGGCCGGCCAGAATCTGCCGCTCCTGGCGGAATCGTTCGCGGAACAACTCCGTTGCAAGGAGCCGGTCAATCAGTTTGACGGCGACCTGTTGCTCAAATTGTCCGTCGGCGCGGTGCGCAAGATAGACGGCACCCATACCGCCGCGTCCCAGCAGGCGGTCAATCTCATAGGGTCCAATGCGCTTGCGCTTCACACTGTCTTCCCGGCTGCGCGCCAGCTCGCACCTGGCAGACGCCATATGCCGTTCTTCTGCCTCACTGCCATTCAACAGCAAACGAAGTTCTTCGACCATCGCCTGGTCGCCGCCGCATCGTGCCGCCAGCAAATCCTCGCGCTCTTCCTGAGGAGCTTCGAGAGCCTCAAAAAAGATTGCCTCAATCTTGAGAAAGCGTTCAGCCGTTTGAATCATCTTGAGAGTCAACTCCTTCCGGAGTTGGATTCCGGAACCTCGGACTGCGAAAACAATCGGCAAAATGGATCAAGCACTTGACGGAGCGGGGTCAGAGCCGGGGCAGATGCGGATGTAAAGCCAGCTCTTGATGAACTTCAACTGGCGGTTGATGGTGGCCTTGGATAGCTGCATCAGCTCCGCTGTCTCTTCGGTTGTACAGCCCAAAAAGTAGCGCAGCTCGATCAGCTTGACCATTTCACTATCGATGGAAGAAAGCTCGTCCAAAGCTCGGTCCAGATCCAGCAGTTCAGGGCTGTCGATGCCGATCCAGGAAAGGTCGTCGTTGAGTGGCACGCCATAACTTCCGCGCATCTTCGCTTGGCACTCGCGCGCATTGTCAATCAGAATCATGCGCATCATCCGCGCGCAAAATGTATAGAAGTGCTGGCGATCATTCCAGTCGGCATTCTTCTGCTTCAGCAATCGCAGATACAGCTCATGAACCAGAACCGTCGCCTGCAATACATCCGGATTCTGTTCCCGATGCAGATAGGCCCCGGCTACCAACCGCAGATGAGGATAGACCAGCGGCACCAGCTCATCGAAGGCGGATGCATCGCCGCTCTTCCATTTTCTCAGAAGTACGGTTATATCACCGCTGGCCGGTTCCACGTTCATCTCCGTCCACAAATGTATTCAATGCCAATAGTTTAGCCCTTGCCTATCACTTGCAAATTGCGGCTTTCGGTTCTCCCGCGCAGCCCACTCGGAAACTTCTCGAAATTCCTTGGAGCAAGATGAGACGTTTTTCACTCTTGACTCGCAGTCTTGCCGAAGAAGAGAAATCAGCCCTGATGCAAGTTTAACAAACCATCCGTCCTGCCTCTCTTTGACAACCCGCGTATCTTCGATGCCGCGTGCTCGGAGGCCGCCGTGTGCCTCACTTCTTCCTGAAAACCAAAGGAGATTTACCTTGCGATTCTTTCATTTCTTTCCCGGTCTGCCCCTCGTTACGCCCAAAAGCCCGTTCCAGAACGCCAATCCTGGCCTCCAGTCGGAATTGGCGCACGGCGGCCCAACGGATTCCGTCTGCTTCGGAAGTTCCGCGTCGCGGCATGGCTGGATGTTGCCGGAGTGGATCGCGAATCTCGCTTCAATCTGCCGCCAGTTCTTCACCTCTCTTCGTCCGGCTGTACTTGCCGTGGCGCTGATCTCCGCATGTCTGCTGGCTCTTCCGTCCCACGCTGGCGCGGCGGGGAAGACATACGAGGTCAACACACTCTCCAATGCTCTGCACCCGGCATCCACGTGCGCTACGACCGCTACCACCACATGCTCGCTGTACGATGCGATTGCTCTGGCCAACGCCAACACCGGCTCTACGATTCAATTCACTCCAGGCCTGACCGGCACCATCTATTTGAATCCCACCAACAACACCATCAACATCAATGCAAACATGACCATCCATGGACTGGCAGCCAACCAGTTGACCATCGATTACCAGGGTTCTACAAGTGAGTTCTACGCCAACAATGTAACCTTCAATATATCCGGGTTGACCCTCGCCAACGGTTCTAGAGGCATTCAGCTTTCTCCGAACGCCATCGCAACGATCGATAGCTGCGTGATTACAGGAATGAGCGACACCGCTTTGGTCCTCGCGGGCAACTCCATCATGAAGGTGACCAATAGTTTGATTTATGGAAATTCCACCGTGGGAACCACGAGCGGAGGCGGAATTGCCAGCAATGGCGGCACACTGACCGTCATCAACAGCACTATTACAGGAAACTCCGCCGGCTCGACTGGCGGCGGCATCTACAACAACGGAACGGCGACCATCTCCAACAGCACCATCACCGGAAACATTTCAACCGGCGACGGCGGCGGCATCTATAACGTTGGTGGTGTCACGATTACCAATAGCATTGTGGCCGGCAACAGCTCTAAAAGCTCTGCCAACTACGCCGATTGCGACAGTTGCGGCGCGCAGAGCGCCAACAACAACATCGGCGCCACGCCGCCCACTCTCGGACCGCTGGCCTGGAATGGCGGTCCCATAAAGACCATGCTGCCGCTCTATGCCAGCGCAAGCATCGGCGCGGGCAGCTATGTGGCTGGCGAGCCAGCCACCGATCAGCGCGGCTTCCCTCGGCCAACCTCTGGCGCAATTGATCTGGGCGCGGTGCAGACTCACTACCTGACAGTGAATGAGCTCGCCGACATGGACGATGGCTCCTGCACCGTGACCACCTGCTCGCTGCGCGACGCCCTTGAGCAGGCCAACAAAGACGGCGAAGGCGACATCCATTTCACGGTAAACGGCACTGCAACAGTGACCACCCACAAGCCACTGCCGGCTATCGCCGTGGATCTGAATATTGCCGGTCCGGGAGCGAGCACGCTCACCATTGATGGAGACGGGGCGAGCGCCGTGGGCAGCGTGTTGACGATCGACCTCGACAAAGTTGTGGCTATCTCCGGGGTCACCATCACCAACGGAAACGCAACTGCAACAGCTGCTGGCGGCGGCATCACCAACTATGGTGGGCTGACGGTCAGCAATAGCGTCATCACAGGAAATACTTCGGACTCCGGCGGCGGCATCGTAAGTAACGGCGAGTGGCTGCTTGTGGACAGCAGCACAATCTCAGGAAATACCTCGTATAGCGTTGGCGGTGCAATTTTTAACTTCAACGGAAGTATTTTGATTGTAAACAAAAGCACAATTTCAGGAAATACCGCAATTAATGACGGCGGCGGCATCGGGAGCACAGACGGAGCGGTGTTAGTGAACAACAGCACCGTCTCCGGTAACTCCGCAGACGAGGGCGGCGGCATCGACTACGGTTGTTCAGCCCAGGGCCCCTGCGCTGGAGTAACAATCAATAACAGCACGATCTCTGCCAACACAGCCACTTCGGGTATCGCAGGCGGAATCCATAACGCGTTGGCAATCGTCACGCTGTACAACAGCATCGTGGCCGGCAACACGACCGCTGGCACAGCCAACTCCGGCGACTGCACGAACTGCGGCACACAGAGCCAGTACAACTTCATCGGTGGCAATCCTCAGCTCATTCCGCTGCAACTGAATGGCTACGGCACAACACTGGAGACGATGATTCCGCTGCCTGGCAGCCCGGTGATAGGCGCAGGCAGTTGGACTCTTTCCGCCAACGGGCCAACCATCTTGAACCAGGCTTTGTATACTGACGAGCGCGGCTTTTCGCGGCGGCCGCCAACACTTCTGCAATCGACCTCGGCGCGGTGCAGACCAACTACTCAAGAATTTATTTTATTACTCAGCCGAGCGACGTGGCCGTCGGCCAATACATGGTGCCGGAGCCCGTAGTGCAAGTGTTGGAAACCAACCCGGCTAACCAAAATATGGATGGGGTCAACGGCATTCCGGTTACCTTGACCTTCAGCGGCGGAGCAAGCGAGATTGCCACTCCGGGTGCCCTCACTGCGACCACAACTGCGGGCGGTCAGGCCACCATTAACGATATTGCTGTCAATACGCCTGGAACGGGTTACACCTTTACCGTCGCCTCGCCGGTGTTAGCGGGGGCAGGTTTGACGAAGGTCATCAGCAACACCTTCAACGTGTTGACTTTGGCCGCCACGCCAACCATCTCGCCCAACACAGCGACTTACTACTCTGTACAGACGGTCACCATCAGCTCGACGACTGCCGGCGCAACCATCTACTACACCACCGACGGCATTACGACGCCAACTACCAGCTCGACGTTGTATACCGGCCCCCTCACGGTCTCAACCAACGAAACCATCCAGGCTATCGCCGTGGCCCCCGGCTTCGCCAACAGCACAGTGGCATCCGCCACCTTTTCCCTCCAGGTCGCCACGCCAACCTTCTCGCCTGCGGGTGGCTCGTATACATCCCCGCAGACGGTGACCATCAACATGGCGAATCCATCGGCGATGATCTACTACACCACGGATGGCACTACGCCAACGGCCAGCTCAACCGTGTACCTCGGCCCCTTCACGGTCTCGTCAGGCGAACTCATCCAGGCCATCGCGATAGCCCCCGGTTTTTACAACAGTGAAGTTGGTTCAGCCAATTACTCCATCAGCGTCCCGGCAACCGCACAGCCAACCTTCTCGCCCGCGGGCGAAAGCTACACCTCCGCGCAGACGGTGACCATCTCCGACGCGACTTCCGGCGCGGCGATCTACTACACCACCGACGGCACTCTGCCAACAACCAGCTCAACCACGTACACCGTCCCGATTCAAGTATCATCCTCCGAAACCATAACGGCCATTGCCGTGGCGAGCGGCTATTCGCAGAGCGGCGCTGTTTCGGCAACCTATACCATCCTCGCTGCCGGGTCGCCAGGCTTCACCGTCGCGGTCACGCCCGCCACGCTCTCCGTCACAGGTGGACAATCCGGTTCGGTTACAGTTTCTGTAACGCCGCAGAACGGATTCTCCTCCGCCGTTTCATTCGCCTGCTCCGGGCTGCCCGCCGGTGCAACATGCACCTTCGCTCCGGCCACGGTGACGCCCACTGGCACAGCCGCTTCCACCACCAAGCTGACTGTAACCACCGCTGCAACGACAGCGGAGTTACAGCGCAACTCCAGCCCGCTGCTGCCGGCGTCTACGCTGGCGGTTGCATTCTGCCTCCTCGGCTGGAAGAAACGGCGCAGCCTTCAACTGTTGCTACTGCTTATGGTCAGCGTCATTGGTCTGAGCGTGTTCAATGGTTGCGGCGGCGGTTCAGCGTCTTCCAATCAAAAAGCTCCACCACCTGTCACGGCCACAGTCACGGTGACCGGCACATCCGGCACAGGGACAGGTGCAATCCAAAACAGCGCAACATTTTCGCTCACGGTCAATTAATTCCTCCGTCATTACCAATGACAACCGAGGCCTCTCCACATCAGGAGAGGTCTCGGCATACCAGCAACACTTTGAGATATTGAAGCCGTACAGACACTTCGTATCTATCAAGCCTATCGAGGCCATCAACACTCACTCAGATGTCGAATCAACCAGTCGCCAACATGAGATCTCTAGTTAATTGCGTGAGGTCAAGTTCATTAAAAGTAGTTGGGGAATGCCAAGCTCGTTGAGTAACAACCAGTGCATACGAATCCTCGGCAGTCTTTATGCGTTGACAAACTGACTTTTACCCGCGATTCAATGCTATATTGAGAAATGGGAGAATAGTGTAATGAGCATAACCAACTTGATTTCTGAAATCGACGCCGAAATTCTTCGGCTTCAAGAAGCGCGCGCACTGCTGACCGGCGCGTCGTCAACCGTAGCGAAAAAGAGAGGCCGTCCCGCTGGGACAGGCAAAGCCGTAATGGCTGCGGTAAAACCCGCGAAAGCTGTCAAGAAGGCGAAGCGCAAACTCTCCCCCGAGGGGCGCGCCAGAATTGCTGCGGCTGCCAAGGCGCGCTGGGCGGCCCTGAAAAAGTCAGCCAAGAAGTAGATACGCGATGGATGAACCGGGTTCAATTGGCCGTCGCGGCAAACGACAGCGAATCGTGCCCGGCTCCGTTCGCATCGGCGGCAACACCGCCTCGAATGCAAAGAAGCTTCGCCATCACCGCTCAAGTGGTTCTGGTACGACCTTGTCCTTTGGGTCCGCTTCGCTTCGAAGGTAAACAACATCGCGTTGTGATAGTGCGCGTGGCCCCCTTAAACATAGACCTTAGTTTTAAACAGGCCGTCCATCCGCGCGATTTTTATTGGCTGCATTTTCGGAATGCACGCTGCACCGCCGCTCAGCTATGATTTCCTCTGTGATGAATCACCGAATTCCCGCGCTTACCTTGGTTCTTCTTTACGCCGCCCTGCCCGTCCTAGCCGGCAAGCCGCAACTGGAAAAGCCGATGGCCGGTCCGCGCGCCACGCCGCTGCGCGTCACCTGGCTTTATATCTCCCCTGACACCCGTTCGCAAAAAGTGGACCGCGTGCAGATTGGCCGCGAGATGGTAGTCGCGGAGCACAGCGGCCCATGGCTGCGCGTCTACGCCAATACTGATACTCAAGAGACGCGCCAGAAGGACGCCCCTGAATTTGGACACGACGAAGTTACACCGCCCATCTCTGGCTGGATGGAGGCCAAAGGCATCGTCATGGAGACAACCGCCAGCGGCGACCAGGTGCTGATGGGTGAGGCAGCCAATCAAGAGTCACTGGCCTCGGACCCGCGCGGCCCAGTCAATGCCGCTCAGAGCGCCCGCCTGCTCTACCGCCGACTCGTGGAGTTCTATCCCAACTCGCCCTTCATTCCTGAGGCTAGCTGGCGCGCCGCCGACATTCTCTGGCAGTTGCAGAAGGCTGACGCCGCCACGCGCCCCTCGGCCCACGAGCGCGATCCATCGCTGCGCGACCAGATGGACGAGGACGAATTGAAGAAGGTCATCCGGCTCTACCCGCACACCCACGCCGCCGATTTGGCCGCCTATGACCTCATCGACAACAAGCTCTGCGGTGAATGGCAAGGCTCGCCTAAATGTCCGGAAAGGGAGTCGGAGGCCTACGAGAAATATGCCGCCGATTATCCTGAGAGTCCAAAGGTAGCACAGGCACTTTATCAAGCCGTCTACCGGCAGGCCGTTTTGACCGATATCTTTGCCGCCGACGGCAATGAAGGCAAAAGCAACGCCGCCCACGTTCACGCCCGCGAAGTGGCCGCAAAGTTGAAAGATAAGTTTCCCATGACAGATTTTGCCGTGCGCGCCGCCGCGCTCGTGTTCAAATTGGATGAGGGCGTTCCCGTCTACGGCATTGACCTGGAGTAACACCAGCCCTGGAGGCTTCTTGAACCCGTACATTCAGTCCGTTTTGCTGGGCATTGTGGAAGGCCTGACCGAATTTTTACCGGTCAGCTCGACGGCGCATCTGCGCATCACTGAAGCTCTGATGAAGATTCCACTCGACGACGCCTATTGGGCGATGTATTCCATCGTCATACAACTGGGCGCGATTCTGGCGCTGCTGCTGCTCTTCCTCAGTCGCATCGTCAACTTCATCCGCACTTTTCCCCAAGGTGAAAACCGCGACCGCACTTGGTTCAACCATCCCATTTCGCTCACGCTGATTGCCTTTGCCTTCACCTCGGGGCCTTCGCTGCTGCTGCACAAATTCAGCGAAGAAAACATGCAGCATCTCAACCGGATCGCCTGGGCGCTGCTGATCGGCGGCATCATCATGTGGATCATTGATGCCTGGAGCCGGGGGCACGATGCCAGCACCGAACACGTTGAAGAGATGACATTGCCGCAAGCGGTCTGGATCGGCCTCTGCCAGTCTCTCTCGGCTGTCTTCCCCGGAACCTCCCGCTCCATGTCCACCATCGCCTCCGGGCAGATGGCCGGCCTTGACCGTTCTGCCGCCCTCGAATTCAGCTTCCTGCTTTCCATCCCCACGATGATCGCCGCCACCATCTGGGACTTGAAGAAAGAGGTCTTTCCCAGTCATGGCGTCGCCGCGCACGTGGTGATGAACACCGACAACTGGATTGTACTCATCATCGGCTTTGCAGTCTCATTCTTCGTCGCGCTGGGCGTTGTCGAGTGGTTCCTCTTTTGGGTCCGCAAACACGGCTTCACGCTCTTTGCTATTTACCGCATCATTCTCGGAGCAGCACTGCTGGTCTGGGGCGCAAAGATTCTTGGGATCTGATTCCATGCACATCCGAACGGTCTGAATGGGCGTCCATATACTGTCATGCGGTCTCTACTCGATGGAAGTGGAGGCCACTTCCGCGAGCCAGTTGGGAGACTTGAGGATCTCGCGGGGGCGTGAGCCATCCGCGGGGCCAACCAGACCATCGCGCTCCATCAAATCAATCAAGTGCGCCGCTCGTCCGTAGCCTATGCGCAGATGGCGCTGCAGGAGCGAGGTCGAGGCTTTACGGTTGCTGAAGACCAGTTGGACCGCATCATTGAAGAGCGGATCGTTTTCGTCCGGATCGGCGTTGGAGCCATCGACACTGGCGCGATCCTCCTTCGGGGATTCCAGGAAGCCTTCGACGTACTCGGCCTGCCCCTGTGCCTTCCAGAAATCAACCACCGCGGCCGTCTCCTTTTCACTGACATAAGGCGCGTGGAGGCGCATCAGGCGGCTGGTTCCGGGCGGCAGGAAAAGCATATCGCCCCGTCCGAGGAGAGCCTCGGCGCCGTTCGTATCCAGAATGGTCCTCGAATCGACCTTGGTCGCCAGGCGGAAGCTGATGCGGGTGGGGACGTTGGCCTTGATGAGTCCGGTGATGACGTCCACAGAGGGCCGCTGCGTAGCCAGGATCAGATGAATGCCGACCGCGCGGGCCATCTGCGCCAGCCGCGTGATGGACTCCTCGACGTTGGCGCGGTCCAGCATCATCAGGTCGGCCAGCTCGTCGATGATGATGACAATATAGGGCAGCGGTTCCTCATCCTCGGCGTCGGAGAAGAGCGAAGGCATTCCGCCCTCGAAGAGCTTGTTGTACTGGTCGATGTTGCGCACGCTGCGGCTGGCGAGCAGTTTGAGGCGGCGTTCCATCTCGCGGACGGCATTGCGCAGGGCGTTGGCGGCCAGCTTGGCCTCGGTGATGATGGGCGTGAAGAGGTGCGGCACGCCTTCATACATTCCCAGTTCGACGCGCTTAGGATCGACGAGGATCAGGCGGACCTGCGCGGGGGTGGTGCGGTAGAGCAGGCTCATGATCATCGCATTGATGGCGACGGATTTACCGCTGCCGGTGCTGCCCGCGATGAGCACGTGGGGCATGGCGGCCAGATCGGCGGTCCGGATGCGGCCATTGATATCCTTGCCCATGGCGATGGTCAGGCGCGACTTTGCTTTATGGAAGTCCTCGCTCTCGATGCAGTCGCGCAAGTGGATGGTCTCGCGGCGGTGGTTGGGGACTTGAATGCCGACGGTATTCTTGCCCGGCATGCGTTCGATAAGGATGCTTTCCGCGCGCATGGCGAGGCAGAGGTCGTCGGCGAGGCCGGTGACGCGGCTGTATTTAACGCCTGCTTCGGGCTTGAACTCATATGTCGTGACCATCGGTCCGGGGTTGATCTGGACAACGTCGCCGCGAACATCGAACTCGCCGCATTTTTCCTTGAGGACGCGGGCCTCGTCACGGAGTTCGTCTTCGCGGACGGCTAGAGGGCCGTCGCCGGAGTTGAGCAGAGTGCTGGGCGGCAGGCGGAAGCCGCTGACAGATTTTGGGGCGACCGCGGCCGTGCGCAGATCGGCGTCGGCGCGCTCGTGCAAGACGGGTTCGCTGACGGCCTGCATTGGTTGTGCGGCAAGCGTTGGAGCGGCAGGCTCTGGTACGAAGCGGCTGGGGGCTGGTTCAACACGCACAGGTGCAGGCGCGGGGTGGGATTCCGCAATTCGACTCGGCTCGGGAACTTCGCGTATCGGCTCCGGCTGAGCGGTGATGGGAATTTCCGCGGGAGCGGCTTCGAGCGGCTTGGGAGCGGCGGCTACAGAGCGATCCCAAATACTGGAGGTGACGGCAATCTTTGCTTCCGATGCATCGGCAACGGGTGACGCGGGCTTGATGCGTTGAAAGGCAGGTATCTCCTGCGGATCAATCTCCTGCCCGCGCGAGCGGCGGAAGAGGCGCGCAAAGAGGCTGGGGTGCGCGTCGAGTTCCGCGTCGTCCTCCGCAAAATCCGTACCGGGGGAGGGTAGACTCGCTTCCTCAGCTTCGCCTCGCTCTTCGGCCCGTCGCTCGCGCCCCTCACGCCAGCGTTCATGGAGCCACGTAAGATTGCGCCAGCGGGCCTGGAGGAATTCAAAGATCACTTCAAAGCTGACGGCAGAAGCAAAGTAAAGTCCCGCGGGCAGCCAACACACCGGTTACCAGCCATGCGCCCTGAAGGTTCAGGTACTGGACTAACTCGCCGGCGATGAGTTTGCCCGATACGCCTTCAACCGGCAGAGCGTGCAGCCATCGCCAATGCCAGGGCAGCAGCGCGAAGACGGCAGGTACAAAAATCAGTGCGAAAATAGTGGCGATCCAGCGCAGCCAGACCAGGCCGCCGGGGCGCGAGCGCATCCAGGTCCATCCGAGGCCACCGAGCCAGAGAGGAAGAAAAAAGGCGGTTATGCCGATCGATTGCAGCAGCAGATCACTGAGCGTGGCACCGAAGAGGCCTATCCAGTTTCTCACTGCCTGCGGGCCGGAGTCACCGCTTGCGGTGTTCAGAGATGGGTCGGTGGTGTGATAGGTAGCCAGCGCCAGCAGCAGAAGCAGCGCCAGCAGCAGCAGCACAAGGCCCAGAAAGATATTCAATGGGCGGCTGCGCGTCGGCGCTAATACAATGCGAATGGGCTTCATGGCGGTAGCGCTCCGTCTGGTTTACCGCACTGGAAAGTTGCCGCAAACGAGCTTTCGAACGGACAAATACTCCCAGAGCAGTCTCTATTATCCGCGCTGGGAGTGTGGATTCAGGGCAAATTCGGGCGGGAGGAACCTTGGCGTGGACCCCTGAATGCGAGGCTAGAATGCGATAAAGACCTTTGTACCGCCCGTTCAAGAACGTTCCTCCGCACAAGTCCGAGTGAAAAATGGGGTTGTTGAAGATGATGGGAATGGTCGCGATTTGCACTCCCTTTGCCGTGAGCGCAATGACCGCCAGGAGCGTGCAAGTGAGTTCGACGCCGCTGTGAAGCCGCAGTTTTTGGTCTGCAAGAGGGAAGTTGGCGAATATCCAAGAAGGGATATTCCCCTAAAAATGGTAGAACTCGTTCGAATCCAGCGGATCCACTCTAGATGAAGTCTGCCGCCTAAGGTAATCGATGAGTAAACTCTAAACCTGAAGCGGTCGATGCCTAGAGTTGATTCAAAGGCAAGATGTTAGCAATTCGTAAAGCGTGATCCATATCACTTCAAATCGAACTGATTTGGATGAGAAAGCAAATAATAATTTTACTGTTGTGATAATATGCTACCCAGGTAACTTGCCAGACGGTTACCAGTAATCCGCGCATTGGGGTTGATCGTTCATAAAAAATTCACTTGCATGTCGAACCACAACCTGCATAGAATCAGCTTCTAATTTCATATTCCACTGGTTCGGCGCTTTCCCCTGTATCTTTAACTGTCTCAGACGTTGGGAGTTTTTTGGTTTATCTCGATTGAAATGAGATTGCCCATGATCCTTCTTTTGGTGATGTCACCTTCCTGATTAGGCGTGATCTAGATCACGAAAGCTGTCGGCGACTCAAAAGAAGGCGAATAAAAAGCAAATACGATGAGTTTCTGTCTATCGATCCGTCGTGTGTTGTAAGAAATTGCAGCAATCATTGAAACGTTTTGTCTCGTTTTCGCGCTATCTAACGAAGGCAAAATTAGAAGCATACCCAAAACGGTAATCACTGCCTATAAAGGCAAAAATATTGATGGAGGATTGGCCTATGTCAAATCTTGGAGGAAGTCTCATGCGGAAGCTGAATTACGCGGTTCTAGTATCTATGACGATGCTCTTTTGCCTGGTTTTCACCGCTTTTGCTTCAGCCCAGGCTACAGTTTCGGTGGCCACGGTGAACTTTGGCAACGTGGTGTTGAACACCACCAGCAGCCCCAAATCCGTTACCGTCATGAATACAGGGACATCCTCCATCAGCATCAGTTCCCTGGCCGTGACCGCGGGAACGCCGTATGCGATCACTCCTTCCTCGACTTGCTTGAATCCGACTCTGGCCGCCGGTAAGAGTTGCACGGTTCTGCTCACTCTGAGTCCTGTCACGGTTGGCACCCAACCGGCGGGCACGCTGACCATTGCGAGTACTGCGCCCAATTCGCCGCAGTCGGTGGCGCTGTCAGGGAACGGAGTTGCGCCTACCTCGTTGTCCGGAACGGCGCTTCACTTCGGCAATGTGCCTGTTGGTTTGACAAGTTCGATCCTGTCGGTCAATTTTTACAATAATCAACCTTCGGTCCTGACCATCAACTCACTGACACCGTCGGGTGCGGGCTTTGCGGTCGATCCCTCGACGACCTGCGGCGCTACTCTGGCGGCGTACTCCATATGCAAGATCGCGATGACATTTGCGCCGACTGCGTCGGGCGCGGTATCGGGGGCACTGACCATCAATACGAATGCCGCCAACAGTCCGCTGACATTAACCTTGAGCGGAACGGGCCTCGCCCCGGTTACGCTCACGCCGGCAACTGCATATTTTGGCAATCAAGCGGTGGGCAGCACGAGTGCGAACAGGAATTTTGTACTGACCAATAACCAAGCCTCTAGCCTGTCCATTACCCAGGCGCTTTTTGGCGGACCCTTCGTGCTGGACACCAGTGCCGTCACCACCTGCCCGATCTCCGGCGGAGCGTTGAGCGGCACACTGGCCGCGGGGCATAGCTGCATCATCGGAGTCGACTTCAAGCCGACGGCTGTAGGAGCTGCATCCGGCGGGCAGATCACAGTGATTGACAGCGCACCCAATAGCCCGCAGGTCGCCTTGCTGACTGGTACAGGATACGCATCCGTGGTGCTTTCTCCGAGCGCGCTAGCCTTTGGCAATGTGCCGGTTAACGGGACCAGTGTGACCCAGTCGGTCAAGCTGACCAACCAGCAGGCTGCTAACCTGAATTTTTCCTCGATCAGCGTATCTGCGCCTTATACGCTTGTCTCCGGCTCGACCACCTGCGCGGTGGGCACTCCGTTGGCGCAGGGAAAGAGCTGCGTTATCGGCCTTTCGTATAGCCCCACAACCTTGGGTGCCGCGTCGCCCAGTGCTCTGACCATCGCCGATGACGCGCCCTCCAGTCCGCAGACAGTAGCTTTGACCGGCTCCGGGGTGACGGCGGTGACGCTGAATCCAGCCTCATTGAATTTTGGTACGGTGGTGTTGAACTCGCCGGCGGTGCAGAGCTTGACGCTGACCAATAATCAAAGTGTACCGCTGACGATCAATTCCATTACCGGCCTGCCCGCTCGTTATACGCTTAAATACCCCGCAACCACCTGCAGGTTCGCGCCGGCAAATATCCCGGCGGGTGGCAGTTGCGTGATTGCGTTGAATCTGGACGCGATTGTTTTGGGAGCGCAGCCGGGGACGATCAGCATCAACGACAATTCGCCCTCCAATCCGGAGATATTTTCCGTGAGCGCGAATGCTGTTGCACCGCTTGCGGCCTCACCGTCATCTCTGAGCTTTTCAAGCCAGCCGGTGGGAGTGCCCAGCACTGTCCAGACCATTACCCTGACCAATCAACAGAGCACGCCGCTGGCCTTTTCCGCGCCGACGATTAGCGGCGCAAATAGCGGGGACTTCAGTATCACATCCAACACTTGCCCCTTCTCGCCGGCGACGCTGGCGGTTGGCGGCCAATGCACGCTGCAAGTAGCCTTTACGCCGAGTTCGGCGGGAACCAGAACGGCCTCGATCAGCATCAGCGACCCGATCATTATTCCGTTGACCGGCACGGGCAATGCGCCGGTGACCGTCTTGCCGGGGCTGCTCACTTTCTATTCGCATGTCGGAACAACAAGTGCTTACCAGACGGTGACGATCTTGAACGCCTCGTCCGCTTCGATTCAGTTCAACAAACTTCAGTTGAGCGGTCCCTTCGAGCAGACCTCGACGAGCTGCGGTGTGCTGCCCTTTACCCTGGCTTCCGGCGCCTCCTGCGCGGTGACGTTGAGCTTCAATCCCGTGGTGGGTGGTGTGGGCGACGGCCAACTGCAGGTCTACGATACTGCGGTGACCAGCCCCCAGGTGGTCAACCTGACCGGCAACGGCACCTACCCGCTGACCTACCAGCCGGGGTCGCTTTCATTCAGTGGTCAGTTGGTGGGCACCTTCAGCGCTGCCAAGACCGTAGTGCTGACAAACCATGAAAACAAATCGGAGACCTTTACGCTGGCTCCATCCGGCGATTTCAAAGCCAACAGCAATTGCCCGACGGGGATTATCAATGCGAACTCCACCTGCAACATTTATATCGAATTCAATCCCAGCGCAATTGGGACGCGGAATGGAAGCGTTACCGTCAACGATACGGCCACCGGCGGGGTTCCGCTGGTTATTTCACTGACGGGTTCGGGAACCGCGACCAATCCTGCGGCGGCGATTGCCGTCATATCTCCGGGCGCGGGCGCGGCCGGCACCACGGTAGATGTGGTCATCACGGGCAACGGTTGGACGCACTTCAACGCCTCTTCGTCGATCTATGTTCAGGACGAGAATGGCACCAATTATCCCGCTGACATTGTGGCCACGATTCCCAATCCCTCCTTGACGACAGCCAACACCATTCACGCTCAATTTGTGCTTACCGGTGGCGCGGGCGTGGTTTACGGAGCGCGCTACGTCAAGGTGAACACGCCTTCTGGGCGGCGGAGTGACCGAGGCGGCGCCATTGGGTTCGGCCTTCCTGATTACCGATCCAAGCAATGCGCACACCATTACGACAGTTGCGCCGGCCAACGCCATTCAAGGCCAGACGCTGAATGTGGCTTTGACCGCCACGGGAACGAACCTTGTGCAGGGTGTCACCTATGCGAACTTCGGCGATGGCGTTACCGTCAACTCTCTGACGATCAATCCCAACGGCCTTGATGCGCAGGCGAATATCACCATCAGCAATACAACCCCGGTCGGCTATCGCACCATCACTCTGGTGACGGGCGGCGAGTTTGCCACCTCCAGCTCGACGGCCTTTTATATAGGGCCGAACAGCGCGGCCTTGTCGGGGCTGACACTTTACTCGATTGCGACATCGAGCTGCACGGCCAATCCAGTTGTGGAGCCGCAGGGATGGAGCGGCGAAGTATGCTTGACGGCCACCGGAACCCACTTCCTGCAAAATGCTACTCAGGTTGCGTTCACGGGCGGCATCCTTACCGGCAACGTCCAAGTGACCTCTACGACGACCGCGATTGCGAACCTGGCCATTCCCGCCAATGCAACGATCGGTCTGCAGAACATCACGGTTTCTACCGGCGGCGAGATTGCTTCGCTCAGCGGCGCATTGACGGTGAACGGAGCGACGCCATACCTGATCAGCGTGACGCCGAACTCCGCCCAGCAGGGAACATCGCCCACCGTGGTGATCAACGCCAACAGCTTTATGAATTTTGTTTCCGGGCAGGTTTCGGCGACTTTTGACGGCAATATCTCTTCGCCGACGGTCAATGTAATTACTCCGACGCAGGTTTCGATTCCGATTTCGATCAGCAATAACGCCAATGTGGGCAGCATTACCGCGAATCTGATTGTCGGTCCGGCGGGCAGTACGACTCTGTATCCGTTCACCTTCACGGTGACGCCGTCGAATGCGGCCATCACCAGCGTATCACCGAGCTGCGTGCCGCAGGGCGGGCAGTTGACGCTGTACGTGGGCGCCATCAATACCAACTGGGTGCAGGGCACGACGACCGCCAACTTCTACCCGGTTCCGGTTCCCGCGCCGAGCTTTGACGAGGTCACCATCAACAGCCCAACCAGCGCTGCCCTGGCCGTTGCGGTTCCCACCAACACGCCGGCAGGAGCGTATGGCTTCTATATCTCCACGGGCGGCCAGGTGGTGAGCGCCTCGATCAATGTATGCGCGGCGACGCCCACGCTTGACCATGAGTCCGAGCAATGGCCTGCTGCCGACGGGTTCTGCCGTCAACAGCTTTACGGTCAACTTTACCGGCCAGTTCACGCACTTCGGCGCGACAACCTCACCGGTCATCAGCGGCGAAGGCGTAACGCTGACCAACTTTATTGTCAATGGCACGACCAGCGCAACGGCGACCATCAACATCGTCGGAGTCACCAATGGAACTCCCACCGCCACGGGTCCAAGGCTGGTTACATTCACCACCGGCGGCGAGATTGTTGCAACATATTTCAATGTGACCCAGACACCGGTCGGGCTCATCAATATCTCGCCCTATCAGGCTCCGCAGAGCACCACCACCAGTGTAGAGATTTTTGGCCTCAATACTCACTTCAACTCCAACACGACGCAGGTTCTCTTTGGACCGCAGATCACCGTTAACAATGCCTCCCTCAATGTGATTGATGCTACCCATCTGACGGTGAGCGTGACCACCAGCTACTCGGATCTTGGAAACTCCTTCCTACGCCGTATGGCTGGCAGAATGTGTACGTCAACAGCGCGACAGGTACGGGCTATACAACGGCCGCCGGCGTGCCTACTACGACAAACGGCGCTGGAAGCGGAGCTGTGATTTCGATTACCGCCTCGAACGGCAATCTGACATCCTGCACCGTGACGACGGCTGGCAGCGGCTACAAGGTAGGCGATTATGTCTATCCAACTCAGTCCGGAGGCACGGGCAGTTCATGCCTGGTGACGGCGGTGAGCGGAACTGGCGTTTCCACGCTCACCGCCAGCACGGAGCAGGTGATGGGTGGCTTCCTGGTCGATTCGCCGGCACTGCCCTCGATTGTGAGCGTGGTTCCCAACAGCGCACCGCAGGGTGGAACATTGGCCGGCGTTGTAATCACCGGCAACCTGACGAATTGGGATGGAACGACAGAAGCGATTCTCGGCGCTGGCGTAACTGTTTCCAACTTGAACATCACCAGCCCGACGACGGCAACGGCAGACCTGTCTGTCAGCCCGACGGCTCCTGTGGGCGGCAACAGCGTCATCATGATTACCGGCTCGCAGGTCGTCAGTGGCAGCGGTTTCAGCGTGACTCCGAATGCGGCGCTGATTTTTAGCGTGATACCTGCCGGCGCCTGCGCCACAGACCAGAATCTGGTTGCCGCCAATCTCTGCGGCGTATCCGGTGGCGCTGGAAAGCCCTATGTGATTTCGCAATTGAAAACTGCGATATTGAATGTTGTTGGCGTCGGTACGCACTGGCTGCAAGGGGAGACGGCCTTCAGCTTCGGCACGGGAGTTGTCACTGATGCTCTGACCGTCACTGACAATACGCATGCTCAAGTGCAGATTACCGTGCTGTCCAGTTCACCGGTCGGCTTTGCTTCACTGACCACAACCACCGACGGCGAAGTGGTTACGCTGGAGCAGGCCATTGACATTGAAGAAGGCTTCCCGGCGCTGCTGGCCTCTACTCCGAATGCCGGCGAACAGGCCGACACCTTCGACATGCAGGTTCTGGGCCGCTTCACCAGTTGGGGTCCGACGACGGTTGCGCAGTTCAATAACCAGGACCTTACCGTCAACTCGATCAATGTGATCGATAACGACAACATGACCTTGAATGTCACTGTGAGTCCGTGGGCTTATGTAGACTACGGATCGCCCTGCGGGCATTATCTGATCGTTACGACAGGCACGGAGCAGGAGATCGGCGACCAGCCGCCAAGTGGCGTTCCGGCCTACTACTTCTGCGTCCAGCAGGGCGCGGAAGAGATCACCAGTATCAACCCGCTACTGACTCCACAGGGATCGACGTTGCCTTTGACGATTATCGGCCAGTTTACCAACTTTATAGCTGGCGTTACGCAGGTCAGTTTCGGCGACCCGAACTTCGCGGTGGGTCAGATCACGGTCAATAGTCCCACCAGCCTCACCGTTCCTGTGGCGGTTTCTACCTCGGCATCCACCGGCTTCAAGAATGTCACGGTCACCACCTATGGCCAAGTGGCCTCGCAACTCTACTCATTCACGGTCTCACCAAGCGTGGCCACGCTGAATGAAGCGATTCCCAATCAGGCTGAGCAGGGCGCCCCAATCGTCACCAGCCCAACCTGCTCGACCCTTCCCACCTGCACTGTTCGTCTGATCGGCCAGTACTCGCACTTCAGCAACTTGAGCACGGCTACCTTCGGCGCGGGCATCACTGTGGATTCGGTTACCTATATCAGCCCAACGGAAGTGGATGCGCAGATCAATATCGATCCGCTCTCTTACACGGGCGGACGGCTGGTCACGGTGACCACGCCGGGTGTCTCCTGCGCCAACCAGCCGCCTCTGGGTTCCAATGTTCAAGGCCTCACGTATGCTGGCTGCACGCCGGGTGTTTCAACCGGCACCGGCAGCGAGATTGTGTCCAAGAACGTATTCTCTGTCATCCAAGGTCCGGCGATTATCAGCAGTGTTACACCCGCCACCGGTAACGAGGGCCAGGAGGTGGTCTTCAACCTCACCGGCGATGCAACGCATTGGTCGCAGAACTTCACTCAGTTCTATATTGCCGGCGCGGGTTCAGATCTGACCATCAACTCAGTGGTCATCAATAGCGCCACCAGCGCCACGGTGGATCTGACGATCTCACCGACTGCCAATCCTGGTCCGCGTTCCATCTACATGGTGACCGATGGTGAAGCCCTGACTGATAGCGGAGCATTCGTCGTAACCGGCGGCGTTCCGGTCATCACCTATGTCAGCCCCAACAACGTGGTGAATCCTTCGGGCGGAACCCAAGGCCTGGGCGTCGATATCTACGGCCTCTATACCGAATGGTCCGCGGCCAATACCACCATCAACTTTGGTCCTGGCATCACTGTGGCTTCGTTCCAGGTGGACAACGCAACGCATATTGAAGCGGTTCTGAATATCGCCGCCGGAGCTCAGGATGGCTACCGCACGGTTCAAGCGACCACGACAGGCATTTCGGGCGCACCCAACGGTGGCATTCAGATCCTCACCGGCAACTTCCTGGTGCAGGCTCCTGCGCCCCCACCGACACCTTATATCTGGTACGAATCGCCGTGGTCTGGACTTCCTGGCCAGACATTCACCATTACCTTCTATGGCGCGTACACCCACTGGGATCCGAATCCGACGACTGGAACGCAGTTGACGGGCTTTGTCGATACTGATCCAACAACCGGCATCACGGTGAACACCTTCCAGGTGACAAGTCCGACGACCGCCCTGGCCAATATCACAATTGGCTCGGCGATCACCTCAGGCTTTACCAGTGACCTGACATTGACCACCAATACCACCACTCCGCAAGAGGTGGATCATGCCCAGTTCAGCGTGGTAATCGCGCAACCGACCCTGAGCGTAGTTGATCCAGGTGTGGGGATGCAGGGCGCGCAGAACTTGATGGTGAATATCATCGGCCAGTACACCACCTTTGACAGCACGACAACCTTCAACTTTGGTTCTGGTATTACGGTCAACGGCGCGCCGACGATTCTCGGGCCGACGATTGCAACGCAAAGCATCAGCATCGATCAACTGGCCACGCTGGGTGGACGTAGCGTAGTTGCCACCACTTCGGATGTAACCGGCTCTGCCCGCGTCGTGAGCGGTGCAGGCTTCTCGGTTACTCCGAGCCTGGCGCAGATCGCGGCGGTTACGCCCAACACCGCCAAACAGGGCGACACGCCTACCGTGGAAGTGACTGGCCTGAATACGCATTGGGATGGCTCGACGGTCTTCCAGTTTGGCTCAGGCATCACGGTGACCAATTCCATCGTGCATTCAGCCACGGATGCGACGGTCTATCTGTACATTCCTCCCTATACTTCGGAGGGTCCGACCGGGGCGAGCGCAACTACTCTGGGCGAAGTGGCCAACCTGAACAACGCCTTTGTGGTGCAGGCAGGCACACCGTATCTGCTCTCCAGCGGGCCGGGTTCGGAGCCGCAACAGGGCGCGGCGGTCTTCACCATCCTGAGCCAAGCGACCAACTGGCTCACCAATCCGCCGACGGTCTCTTACGGCGACGGCGTTGTGCTCACCAATGTCAACGTCACCAGCAACACTTCGCTGACCGTGGACGGATACATTCAACCCACGACTCCGACGGGGTACCGCAATCTGTCGGTCACCAGCGGCTTGCAGGTTCTTGGCCTGAATGATGCCCTCTACATTGCTCCGGGACCGGCGGTGATCAACAACATCGTGGCACCGTCCGGAGGACAGGGCGCCAACCTCAATGTGACCATCAACGGAACCAACACGCATTGGCAGCAAGGCGTCTCGGTGCTGACCTTCCCCAATGTCGTCATCAACGGAACGCCAACGGTAGTCAATCCCACTCAGATCACCGCCAACATTACCGTCAACGATTCTGCGCCCGCGGGTGAAGAGTCGGTGACGGTGACGACGCTGGGTGAAATCGCCACAGGCGTCAATGTCTTCGATGTGGTTCAGACTCAGCCTGAACTGCTCTCGGTCGTTGCCTCCTCGGGCGCCTCGGCCGGGTTGAACAGCGCGGTTCAAGGATGGACCGGAAATGTCAACCTGACAGGCGACTACACGCATTTCACCAACAGCAGCATTGTCAGCTTCGGCAGCGGCATTACCGTCAATTCGGTGAGCGCTTCAAGCTCAACCTCGCTGCAAGTCAACATCAGCATCTCGCCGACGATTCAACTGGGCTGGCATACCGTCAGCGTCACCTCGCTGGGTGGAACCGAGGTAGTCTCGCTCTCCAACGCCTTCCAAGTTACTGTTGGACCGGCGGCGATTGTCGAGGCGCTCAATCCATACAACGCGCCTCAGAGTTGGACGGGCAACGTGGCCGTCGTTGGCAGCCAGACGCACTGGGTGCAGGGCGTGACCACGGCCAACTTCGGCCCCTACATCAACATCAACAGCGTCACCATTGCCGATGCTCAGCACGCCACGGTGAACATTACGGTTCAGCCGAACGCGCCCTTGACCTTCTACAACGTCTCTCTCACCACCGGCGGAGAAGTGGCTACCGGTCTCGGCGCATTTACCGTGACCTCAGGGGCTCCGAGCCTGATTGCCATCAACCCGCCCTTTGCCCATCTGGGAGATGGAGACGCACCGTACTACGTTGAGATCACCGGCCAATACACGCACTTCAACGGCACCAGTTGCAGTATGGCCAATCCTTGCAGCGTGGCCAATTTCGGCGCTGGCGTCACGGTCAACTCGATTGTCGTAAACAGTGCAACCGACATTCAAGCCAATATCACTGTCAATCCTGCCGGAACGACCGGCTCACGCACGATTTCAGTGACAACTGGAACAGAGGTAGCTTCGATCGTCGGTGGATTTACCATCCTTCCCGGCGTTCCGGCGCTGACTACGGCAACTCCCAGCAGCGGTCAGGCGGGTCAAACGGTTACCGTTACCATCAATGGTCAGTTCACCAACTTCCAGCAGGGCTTTACTTCGGTGAGTTTTGGCGGAGGATTGCCGGCTCCAAGCATCACAACCGTCAACAGCCTTACGCAGGTGCAGGCCACACTCAATATTCCAACGAATGCTAGCGTTGGAACCTTCGACATTACGGTGACCACCAACGGCACGCCACTGACGCTGCCTGCCAGCTTTACGGTCACTCCCGGCACGCCAGTCATTACCGCGATTAGCCCGAATATCGGCAACCCGGGCCAGACAGCTCTGACCATCAATCTCTCCGGTCAGTACACCAACTGGACCGCAGCTTCCACGGTCACCATCGGCACAGTCGCGGATGGCATCACAGTTGTAGGCGCGGCTGGTCCTGGACAGCCCGGACCGGTAACCTATATCTCGCCCACCAGTGTCAGCGTCTCGGTCAATATCGCTTCCGGCGCGCCGGTTGGCCCTGCCGGAGTCTCCATCGCCACCGGTGGTTCGATGCAATCGGTTGCCGGCGGCTTCACTGTGCAAGCTGCGGTCATTCCCGCGCCTTCGGTGATTTCGCTGAGTCCCGGCTCGTATGCAGGCGGCATTCCGATCAACAGCAGCTTTACGGCGGTCTTCAGCCAGCCGATGAACAGGACTACATTTACCAGCAGTACCGTCACCTTGCAACTGACCAGCAATCAAGGCCAAGGCTATATTTCGGTTCCTGTCACCTTGAATGTAGATGCAACCGGACGAGTCCTGACTATTACGCCGAACTCTCTGCTGGCTGTCAATTCGACGTATTATCTGAATTTGACAAGCGGTATCAAGGACGCAACAGCGGCAGGGAATTCGATCAGCAATTTCGGCGTTAATCTGTACACGGTCTATAGCGCCAACACCACGCCCGCGACCGTGGTGGCCTTCAATCCGCCGGCCAGCGCGACCAATATCGGCACCAATGTACCGATTGGATTGCTCTTCAGCGCTCCGATCAATCAAGGAACAGATACCGGGGTGACCGTCTCAACCGGCGGCAATCCAGTGGCCGGCGCCTTCCTGTGGAATGCCAATGTCAACTGCTGCGGATATGGCTGGGCCGAGCCGGGCAACCTGTTGTACTTCACGCCAACAGCGCCTCTGGCGGCCAACACCACCTATACCGTGGCATGGGGCGCGCCTTTGGCCGATACAGCTGGCAATGCCGTGACGCCGGGTTCGTTCACTTTCACCACCGGCAGCGGCGCGGATACAACAACCAACAACGCGAGCAGCGATATTGCGAATGGCCAGACCAACGTTGGCACCAATGTTGCGCCGAAGATGTTCTACTCCAAGCCGGTTAGCCCGATCAACATCAACACCAGCACGCTGCTGCTTTACAACGCCGACAGCGGCAAGTACATCAATGGCACGGTGACGGTGGCTCCGAATGGTTTGAGCGCCACCTATACTCCGGCTGTTCCGCTGCTGCCCAATACCTACTACCGGCTCTACCAGGCGGGCGGCTACTACGATGCGGATGGTTATTCGCCTAACAATACCGGAGCGTATCTGAACGGCCTCAACACTTACTTCACCACCGGCAACGGTTCGGATCTGACCGCTCCCAGCGTGACTTCGATCTCGCCGGTCAACAGCGCAACGGCTGTGCCTTTGAATGCGCAGGTCATTGCAAGGTTCAGCTCACCGATCGATCCAGACGCATTGAACGGCATCATTACCGTTACGCCTTCGGGCGGTTCGGCGATCAATGGCACGGTTTCACTGGCCAGCGATCTGGTGACGCTGTTCTTCGAGCCGACAACGGCGCTTTCTCCCGGAAAGGTCTACACGGTCTCGGTCTCCGGCTATCAGGATGTGGTTGGCAACGTGGGCGCGCCTTTCAGCAGCACCTTCACAACCGCGAACTCCATTGCGCCGATCAATGTATCCACCGGCGTCAACGCCTCCGGCCAGGCGATCCTGACCGGCAACACTCCCGATCCGCACTGGAGTTACGTCGCCACCACCTCCATCCCCTCCGGCGAGAGCAACTTCAAATATCCGGGAGATGCAGCCAGCGACGCCTATACCGGCGCTCTGCAGGTTGTCGCTCCGGGCGATGCCGACTGGTATGGCGGCTGGGTATCGAACGGTCCCAACGCCTCATGGATTGCCATCAACCCCAATAGCACAACAGGCAACAGCGCCGGTTTCTACTCGACAGCGTTCAATCTGACAACTGTCCCCGCTCATCTCTGCCTGGTTGGCTATATGAGTCATGATGACAACGGCCTGCTTGCCGTCAATGGCACGGCCATCATGGGAGACCAGAGTTTCACCGGCGGTACACTCGCACCTCTCAATATCGAAATCACCAGCCACGTCACCACGGGCACGAACTACCTGACCTTCGCCTTTGGTAACACTGACAACAACCTGGAAGGCCTTCGCTTGCAGGGTGTGATCGAAAGCTGCGGCGCCAGCGAAACCTCCGCGACTTCGGTGAATAACAATATCTCCGGCTTGGTGGTGACCAGCGCAACGCCTTCCTACGGTGCTGGCGGCGTTGCCACCAACTCGACCATCCAGCTTGTCTTCAACAACTCGCTCGATCCGGCGACAGTCAACTCGACCACCCTGCCGGTGATGGTTGGCTGGAACAGCAACGCCGAGATCGCGGGCGCTTACACCTTCAGCACCACCAATGTGCCCAATGATACGGTGACCTTTACGCCGGACACGCCCTTCCCGATCAGCACGCAGATCTGGGTTGGGGCCTGCAACGGCCCATACGACCTGGCCGGCGATAACGCCGCGTATAACGGCTGCTACACGCAGATCACCTACTTCAACACAGCCAGCACGATTGCATCCGGCCAGCCGGCTAACTCGCCCTTCATGGTAACGGCCTTCACGCCTGCCAATGGGGCAGCCAACGTCGGCCTGCGCGCGCCGGTGACCGCCACCTTCAACCGCTCGCTGAACTTCGGCTCGATCAACAACAACGATTACGCGCTCTTCAACGGTGATGGGCAGACTCCATGGTGCGAAGGCGGCAGCTACAGCCACTCGCAAGACGGTACCTCAATCTCCTTCAACTGCGGCGTGCTGCCTTCCAGCGCCATGCTGACGGCGGTGCTTGGCAGCGGACTCTCGGATTGGAATGGAGATGCGCTGACGCCTTATTCCAGTCAGTTCTCCACCACTTACTACGACTCGAATACGCATGGATCGCTGATTTCGCAACGGCCAGCCAATGGCGCCAGCGGCGTGAATGCCAGCCTGCCCATCGTGCTCTACTTCAACTACCCGATCAATCCGCGGCAACCCCGATGCTGACATCGAGGTTGCACAGAATAACGTAGCCGTACCGGGAACTGCTCTGGTTCTGGATGGCGGCTACACGCTCCAGTTCACCCCCAGTGTTCCTTGGACACAAGGTGCGCTGATCCAATGGTGGACCACTGTCAACATGACCGACGCCTGGTACAACGCGACCTTCAACACCTACTCCGGTTATTTCTATGTAGCCGGCAGCACGGCAACGCTGACACCCAGCGTGCAAGTGGCGGTTCCCACGGCCTACACCAATCCGGTTCCGCTCAACAGCATCTTTGACCTCCAGTTCAATACGCCGCTGAATCCGTCCACGATCAACGCGACCAACATCTACATCTTTGACAACTCCAACGGCAACATTCACATTCCGGTGACCATCACCCAGCCACAGCCGAATGAGATTCTGTTGACACCGACAAGTACTCTGCCCGTCAATCACTATCTCTATGTGTTCGTCGGAAGCGGCTTGCAGAGCACGACCAGTGTGCCCGCGACCCAAACTCAGTGGTGGGAGTACACCGGCACAACCTCTGACAGCACGCTGCCGATGGTCACCAGCGCGGTGCCCTTCAACGGAGCAACCGGTATCGGGGTCAATGAGCAGCCGGGCGTGATCTTCAACAAGGCCATCGATATAGCCAGCCTCAACAGCAGCACCTTCCAGGTCACCAATGGCGGCACGCCTCTGGCGGGCAGTTACTGGTTCAGCAGCAACGATACGCGGGTGGAGTTCATCCCCAACGCGCCGCTGCCCATCAACACCTCACTGGTGATGACGCTGAACGGCGTTACTGATCAAGTCGGCAACCCGGTCAGCTTCACCTCCAGCTTCACCACGGGTGCAACCCCCGATGTGACATCGCCTAGTGTGCTCACTACCAGCATCCCATCGAGCGGAAGCGTTCCGACCAATGCTTCAATCACGATTCAGTTCAGCACGTCGATGGATGTGACCACCTTCAGCACGGGCAACAGCGGCGACATTTATATCTACGACACTCTGCTGGGCACTCGCGTACCCGCAACGCTGTCCTGGAATTCGGCGCAGACAGTTGCCTATTTGACGCCAACCTCAAACCTGGCCGCGGGCCGCACGTACTATTTCTACGTAAACAGCGGAACCGATCTTGCCGGCAATCAGGTCAACGGCGTTGAGATCACCTTCTATGCGGAACTTGCCAGCGCCTCGATAGCTCCCACGGTAGTCAACTGGAATCCGATCAATGGAGCGACCGGTGTGGGCACCAACGGAATCCTCGAAGCGCAGTTCAGTTCGGCGATCGATCCCAACACCCTGTCCGGCGTTACGCTTGCGAGTGGTGGTGCAGTGACCATCTCAACCTCGCTGAGCGCGGGCAACACCATCCTGCAACTTATTCCCGCAACGCCTCTGGCGGCGAACACCAGCTATACAATCACGATTGCCGGAGTCAAGGATCCAGTCGGCAATCCCGTAGCTACGGTCACGGACAGCTTCCAGACAGGCGCAAGCTATAACCTCAACTCTGCGGCGGCAGTCAACGTTGATCCATCGAACTACGCTACGGTTGGTACAAATGTTGTGCCCAGGATTGTATTTAACCTGCCGCTCAACCCGATTTATGCGAACAATAGCTACTTCCAACTGGACCTCAACGATACCAGCCAGTGGATTCCGCTCACGGTCACATTATCGCCTGACGGAAAGACCGTGACACTGACGCCGCAGGAAGCGCTGCTGCCCAACACCGAGTACCGGTACTATGCCGGTTCTGGCCTGCTGGATGAAAACGGCAATGGCGTCAACCAGGGTTGGTACTACTTCTACACCGGAAGCGGCGCGGTCACTTCGCCTGTGACGGTTACTAGTATCAGCCCCGCGAATACGGCTACGGGCATTCCGCTGAACGCGCAAGTCATCGTGCAGCTCAGCGCGCCGATTGATCCAACCAGCGTGACGCAGAATTCGATTCAATTGCTCAATGGCGCAACCCCAGTGGCGGGAACTGTGAACTCGATCAATAGCCAGGAGCTTACCTTTGCGCCTGCCGGCGCTCTGGCGGCCGGTATAAGCTATACGGTAAATATCTCCGGCTTCAAGGACGCCAACGGCAATGCGGTAACGCCCTTCAGCAGCTCCTTCACCACCGGTACGCTGGCCTCCACCGGCGGGTTCAGCTTCACAGGCTCCAATATCGCCTCGGGCGCTACCGTCACCAATCCCTCCCAGCCAATCGTGATGACCTTCAGCCAGCCGCTCGATCCGGCAACGGTCAACAGCAATACACTGCAGGTGATGGATACCTGGAACAGCAACCGCGGCCTGCCTGGAACCTATACGGTGGGAACCGGTGCGAATGCCAACCAAGTCACCTTCACTCCGGCCAAACCCTATCCGAGCGGCGCGCAGATCACCGTGGGCGAGTGCGGCGGTCCAACCGATATTCTGGGCGACGTCTTCCAGAATGGCGGCTGCTATGGCCAGCAACTCGTGAGCTTCTATGCGCCAACTTATACGGCGGGCACGGTAGGCGATCCAACAACGCTGACAGTGCTATCAGTTAGCCCCGCCAACATGGCTACCAATGTGGGCCATGACCAGCCGGTCTCGGTCACCTTCAGCAATCCAATCTATTACCCTTCGGCAGGCAGCTACAACACGCAGCTTTATGCCGGACAGGATTTGCAGCAAAACGGCAGCCAGACATGGTCCGCGGACGGTCGCACCATGACCTTCAATATCGGCGCGCTGAACAACGGCACGAAGTATACTGTGGCGATTCCCGCGGGCGGATTGACGGATGAGTGGGGCAACTCACTCGCAACGCCCTTCACCAGCACCTTTACCACCGCGGTCGATCCTGCGACCGGTGCCGGCGCTGTGCAATCGGTGAACCCCACTTGGAATACCTCCGGGGTTCCTACTGACAACCTGCTGACGCTGTACATGAACCGTCCCGTCAATGCTTCCACGGTCTCCAACAGCAGCATTACCGTTACCGTCAACGGACAGGTCTATCCTGGAAACGTTACAGTGACAGGTGAAGGCTACGAAATTCAGTACACGCCCAGCGCGCCGTTCCCCTATGGCGCTACGGTTCAGTGGTGGTTCGCGGGCAATGTGCAGGATGTCTATGGCGATCTCTTCACAGGCAACAGCAGCTACTTCTACACGGTTGGTGCTCCGCCAAATCCAGCCACGGCCACGCCGACCGTGATTGCGATCAGTCCACGCTGCTGCGGAGATACCGGTCTACCGACCAACAGCAATGTGGATATTCAATTCAATGTGCCCATTGATCCGGCCACATTGAATACCAGCGATGTGTATATCAACAGCGGACCTGCCACTCCGTACACAGTTGGCCTGGCTCCGGGCACCAACAATGTGGTTCGGATCACGCCGGCGTCTCCATGGAACGCATCGAACGTCTTCTACGGCTTCTGCACCAACGCCAGCGTGAAGGGCACCAATGGTGTTGCGGCAGCCAGTGATTGCTGGGCTACCTACTTCTACACCGGCACATCCACAGACACAACCTCCGGCACGGTCAAGATCGGGCCTCCGAATGCAGCCATGAATGTGGGAACCAACGCCTACATCCGCCTGCAATTCTCCAAGCCGGTGGACATTACAACGATCAATACGACCAACATTGCGATCACCAGCGGTGGCAATCCGATCCCTGGCAGCTTCTCCTACAACTACAACGGAAATGATTTGACTGGCGTCAACTTCTCGCCAGTCAATCCGCTGCCGCCTTCGAGTCCGATCTCTGTCAGCGTGAGCGGCATCCTGGATTACGCGGGCAACACCTTCACGACGGCGACTTCCACCTTCACCACCGGGGCAGCGCCCGTTTACACCAATCCGAGCGTCACACTTGACTTCGGCTACTGGCAGTACGGAGTGGCCACCAACGCATCCTTCACCTGCCATTACTCGGAGGCGATGGATCCGAGCAGCGTCAATGCAGGCAACACGTACATCTACAGCTACGTGAACAACGGCAACATTTCGGTGAACTATACCTGGTCCGCGGATCTGACCTCGGTGACCATGACGCCTGTCACGCCGCTCTTTGCCGACTCGCAGTACGTATATTACTGCAACAATGCGATTGATTTGACCGGTAACGGACAGAACAACGGTTCGGCAGGCTTCTATACCGGCAATGGCCCGCTAAGCCAGGGACCGGCGCTGCTCTACGCCAATCCGCCCAACGGCATGACCAATGTGCCGGTTAATTCAAATAACGGCCCGTGGTATGGCAGCAGTCTCGGTCTGCTCTTCAACGAACCGGTAGCAAGTGAATCGCTGGGCGGCATCACGCTGACTCCGCAAGGCGGAAGCCCGTTGCCCATCGCCGTCTATCCCGAGTACGGAAACGAGATCGTCTGGGTGCAACTGCCCTGGTCCTTGTCGCCGAATACCACATACACCTACAACGTCACGGGCGTCACGGATGTAAGCGGCAATGCCATCACGCCGGTGACCAGCACCTTTACCACAGGGTCTGGCTTCGACTTCACCGGTCCGACGGTCGTCTCTACTGTTCCAGCGAATGGCGCCACGACCACAGGTATCCCGGCGTCGGTCTCGCTGACGACGAGCGAAGCGCTGGATCCGGTGCTGATCACCTCAAGCCAGTTCTACCTGCGCACTCACAATACGCAGACCACCATACCCACCACCATCAGCATCTCCACCAGCGCCACGCCCTCGGTGGGGACGACGATCACGCTGACGCCGGTAACGCCGCTGGCCGAGTCGACGATCTACGATATCGTCTACTGGCCTAACAACTGGTGGCCGACGGATATCGCCGGCAACAATCTGAGCAATTATGGTGTAGAGGCAACCTTCACCACCGCTGCTACCGGCGCGGTGAATGGAGTATGCGGGTCGGCAAATGGCGGAACCTTCTCTGTTCCGCCGCCAACTGCCAACCTTTGCTCGGCGGGCGCGGTCACCGGTCTGACGAACGTGAGCGGTGCTATGGGCTGGAGCTGCGGCAGCCAGGATGGTGGCACCGCAGCCTCCTGCTCGGCCACTGTCACTCCCGCCCACGCCTGCTACGCGCAGCCGAGCGGTCTGGTCTCATGGTGGAAGGGCGACGATGACGCAACCGACCATATGGGAAACAACAACGGGACGCTGGAGAATGGCGCTGGCTTCGCATTGGGCCAAGTCAACGACGCCTTCAGCTTCAACGGCAGTAACGAGTATGTGCTGGTTGGCCAGCCCGTGCCGTTCGACCTGCAACTCCAGAACAACTTTGCCTATTCGGCTTGGATCTATGTCACGAGTTATCCAGCCAATGTCGGATCGGGTCCCTACGGTACCATCATGGGGAGTGAGTACGGCAGCACTGACTCCGGTATTGGGCTTTACCTTGCAGGCTCCGTCAGCTATGCCGGTGTGCCTCCAGGAGCCATTGATCTGGACATAGGGAAAGGCAGCGCCTGGTACTCCGTCCTCACTACAACCCAGGTTCCGCTCAATCAATGGGTCCTGGTGACAGCCACTGCGACGGCAAACAATCCTACGCAGATTTATTTCAACGGTGTGCTCCAGCCAACCATGACACCCTCCGGCGAGACGGTTTGGAACGGCACGGTTGCCTACACAGGTTCCGGTGATGGATTCGCCATCGGGCAAACCGTCAACGAAAACTACTCGTTCAATGGCTTGATCGACGAAGTTCAGGTCTATAACACCAACCTTACAGCCGCGCAGGTCCAGGGCATCTACAACGCGGGTAACGCTGGCGTCTGCCCATAGCCAATAACCGGCGCCATAACAGGACGGCGGAGAGCGCTCCAACGCTCTCCGCTGTCTTATTGTTATGAATCCGGGAAAATAACCTCACTGTATCCTCATGCCGCGTAACTGCGCCCCTTCCAGCTAACCCGCTTCAGGATGCGGTGCTGGAACCAGCTGCGATAGAGGAGCCAGATAAACAATGGCAGCCCGAGCGGCGAGAGGGCGCAGTCAACAAAGGAAAAGCTGGATTTGGCGACGCGGCTGTAAAAGCGTAAGAGATTGCGTACCCAAAGCAGCCCGAGAACCCAGCCCGCAGCCAGCCATTGTGCCGAATGCGCGAAGAGGCGGGCATTCCATAATTCGACGGCCAGAATCGGCAAGACCACCAGCAGAAAGATATCCAGTACGCGCCACAGCGCCAGCGCAAGGCAATTCGAAAACAGCAGCGAAAGATTCTTCGTCCAGCCTTCCATCATCGCCGCGGTCGTCCGGTACATGCGCGTGGAAACGGAGTCCTCGGCGTAACGGAAGCGCAGGCCAATCTTGCGGCGCTTGGCATGGAAGGCCAGTTCCACATCTTCCAGAACCTTATCAGCCACCATCGCGTGGCCACCCAGCCGCCGGTATGCCTCGCGCTCAATCAGCAGAAACTGCCCGTTGGCGGCGGCGATCCGCTCGCCGGGATCGGAAACCTTCGACGGCGGATAAGCCAGCGCAAGCTCGCAAAAGATGAGCGGCATCAGCGAGCGCTGCCAGAGACCATTGACGATCTGGCGCGGCGAGTAGCTCAGCACGCCCACCTTGTGCCGCGCGGCCTCATGCAGCGCGCGGTGCAGATTGCCCGGCTCGTGAATCGTATCGGCATCGGTGAAGAGCAGCCAGCGACCGCGTGCTCGGCGAGCCGCCGTCCAGAGGGCGTTGTTCTTGCCTGTCCAGCCATCTTCCAGCTTGATGGCCTCCATCAAAGTGACCCCGGCAAAGCCGCGCGTAATCTGCGCTGTCCGGTCGGTCGAGTGGTCATCCACCACAATCAGCTCCCAGTCGCGGCCCAGTTCAAAGACCTTCTCCGATTGGCTGACCAGCGACTCCAGACATGCGCGCAGACAATCCTCTTCATTGCGTGCCGGGATGATCACTGTCAGTTCCAGTAACTCGGCCGGCTCCGGCTGCTCGTAGACCGTCCCCCACGGAGCGCGTAGTGCCTGTGGCTCGCCGGGTTCATTGCAGAGACCAAGCACGGGTTTGAAGCCTTCAACTGCGGACTGATTCGCTGCTCGATTCCCGTTTTCCATCTGCGTCCTTTCACTCTGTGCCTTTGCTTCGTATTATAAGAAGGTGCGGCTCACTCGATTTCTCACAATCGCTTTCCTTCTTCCTTTGGCCCTCCTCTCCGGCTGTGAGCGCGGCGCTCATCCAGCCCAGATTGGCCAGATCGCTCCGGACTTCAGCGTCTCGGACGGTCTGACTTCGGTCCATCTGGCCAGCTATCGTGGACAGGTGGTGCTGCTCAACTTCTGGGCCACTTGGTGCGGGCCGTGCGTTGAAGAGACGCCCTCGCTGCTCGACCTGCACCACGACCTGCCCGGCTTGGCCGTGATTGCCGTCAGCATCGACGAAGACCCCGACGCCTATAACCGCTTCCTGCTCCGTCACCATGTGGATCTGATCACCGTCCGTGACCCCGTCCAGAAGGCCGCCCAGCTCTACCACTCAGAGATGTGGCCGGAGACCTATGTCATTGACCGCCAGGGCATGATTCGCCGTAAGTTCATCGGTCCGCAAGATTGGTCCAGCCCGGAGATTCGCGCTTATCTGAAGAGCTTATAAGATTCTTGCTATCATTCTTCTATGACCGCATTGGAGATTCTCTTTCACCTGACCGAGTTGCCATCCGAGAACGTTGCCGCCGCGCTTTCTAACACACGCGAGGTCTACGGCATTCGGCACCTCGCCTTTGACCGCGCCGCGCTGACGCTGCGCGTGGAGTACGACGCCTCCCGGCTCAACGCCGCCGCAGTCACCAAGCTCGTCCGTCAGGCAGGCGTACAGATTGCAGCCAAACTTCCCCTGGTTTCTGCCTGATCCTCATCGGAGCGAAATGACCCCATCTCAAAAACATCCCCTGCAAAAAATTCTCGACAGCCGCATCGCCATCATCGACGGGGCGATGGGCACCACCATCCGCACCTATGGGATGACGGAAGCCGACATGCGCGGGGAGCGCTTCAAGAACTCGACCAAGGATCTGCTCAACAACGGCGACCTCTTCTCGCTCACGCAGCCTGAGATGATCTGCGACATCCACCGCCGCTTTCTGGAGGCCGGGGCGGACATCCTCGAAACCAACACCTTCAGCGCCACAAGCATCGCCCAGAGCGAGTTCTTCGTTGACGATCCCCGCGAGCGAGGCGGCCGCAAAGATCCAGCCTTCTACCAGAAGATCATCGACGATGACTTTCTCAGCAGCCTGGCCTGTGAGATCAATGAAACCTCAGCGCGTCAATGCCGTGAATGGGCCGATCGCGTGTCCAACTCGACCGGGCGGCAGCGCTTCGTGGCCGGAGCGCTTGGTCCGTTGACGGTTTCACTTTCAGCCTCGCCGGATGTCGACGATGCGGGCTTCCGCGTCGTCACCTTCGACCAGGTCAAGACTGCCTACGCCCAGCAAGCCCGCGCCCTGATCGCCGGCGGTGTGGATCTGTTGCTGGTCGAGACCATCTTCGACTCGCTCAATGCCAAAGCCGCTCTTGTCGCCCTCCGCGAGGTCTTCGATGCACAGGGCAAAGAACTGCCCGTGATGATCTCGGCAGCCGTCGGACAAGGCGGCGAGACGATGATCTCCGCCCAGACCATCGAGGCCTTCTGGAATGCAGTCAAACACGTGAATCCTTTTTCGGTGGGCCTCAACTGCTCGCTCGGTCCCGACCTGATGTATCCCTTTCTGGCAGAACTCGCCGAGAAGTCGAACACTGCGATTTCCTGCTACCCGAATGCCGGACTGCCCAATCCCCTTTCGCCCACCGGCTTCGACCTTGAGCCGCCCGACATGGCGCGCCGCCTGAGCAACTTCGCGCAAGCAGGACTGATCAACATCGCCGGCGGCTGCTGCGGCAATACGCCGGAGCACATCGCCGCCATCGCCCAAGCGCTCCAAGCCCAGCCTCCGCGCAAGCTCTGGCCATCGGCTGAGATTAAGCAAGCCCCGGAAACCAAGCAAACCCCACCCCCTTGCGCCTCTCCGGCTCCCAGCCCTTCACCCAGCAGCCCGGCGTCTACATCCTGATCGGCGAGCGCACCAACGTCGCCGGCTCGCCCAAATTCGCCCGCCTCATCAAGGAAGGCAAAGTTCGAGGAGGCCGTCAGCGTCGCCCGCCAGCAAGTCGATAATGGCGCCAACATCCTCGACATCTGCATGGACGAGGGCATGATCGACGGCGTCGCCGCTATCACCCGCTACCTGCAACTGCTGGGCAGCGAGCCGGAGGTCGCCCGCGTTCCCTTCATGGTCGATTCCTCCAAGTGGGAGGTCATCGAGGCCGGACTCAAGTGCATCCAGGGCAAGGGTATCGTCAACTCCATCTCGCTCAAAGAGGGCGAAGAAAAATTCCGCCAGCGCGCCGCCGCCGTCCTCAAGTATGGCGCGGCCGTGGTCGTCATGGCCTTCGACGAGCAAGGCCAGGCCGCCACCTACGAAGACCGCATCCGCATCTGCCAGCGCGCGTACAACATCCTCATCGAGATCGGCTTCCCGCCCGAAGACATCATCTTCGACCCCAATGTGCTCACCGTCGCCACCGGCATGGAAGAGCACAACAACTATGCTCTCGACTTCATCCGCGCCACCCGCTGGATCAAGCAGAACCTGCCCCACGCCAAAGTCAGCGGCGGCGTTTCCAATATCTCCTTTTCCTTCCGCGGCAACAACAAAGTCCGCGAGGCCATGCACTCTGCCTTCCTCTACCACGCCATCAATGCCGGCATGGACATGGGCATCGTCAACGCCGGAATGCTCGAAGTCTACGAGGAAATTGAGCCGGAGCTGAAAGCCCTTGTCGAAGACGTACTGCTCAATCGCCGCCCCGACGCAACCGAGCGCCTTGTCGACTTCGGCGAACGGCTCAAAGCCTCCGGCAGCGCCAACGCCAGCGAAGAAAAGAAGACCGAAGAGTGGCGCAACGGCACTGTTGAAGAGCGCCTGACTCATGCACTGGTGAAAGGCATCGACGCCTACATCGAGATCGACGCCGAAGAAGCCCGCGCTCAAGCTCGGTCGCCCGCTGCTGGTCATTGAAGGCCCGCTGATGGCCGGCATGAGCGTCGTCGGCGACCTCTTCGGCGCGGGAAAAATGTTCCTCCCGCAGGTCGTCAAATCCGCCCGTGTGATGAAGAAAGCCGTCGCCCACCTGACCCCCTTCATGGAGGCCGAAAAAGCCGCCCTCGCCGCCGCTGGTCAGGCCGTCAAGGCGCAAGGCAAAATCGTTCTCGCCACCGTCAAAGGCGACGTCCACGACATCGGCAAGAACATCGTCGGCGTCGTTCTCGCCTGCAACAACTATGAGGTCATCGATCTCGGCGTCATGGTCTCGTGCGAAAAAATCCTCGAGCGCGCCAAAGCCGAGAACGCCGACCTGATCGGACTCAGCGGCCTCATCACCCCCTCGCTCGACGAGATGGTCCACGTCGCCCGCGAGATGGAGCGCCAGGGCTTCCGGCTGCCCCTGCTCATCGGCGGGGCCACCACCAGCCGCGCCCACACCGCCATCAAAATCGCCCCGCACTATAGCCAGCCTGTCGTCCATGTCCTCGACGCCAGCCGCGCCGTCCCCGTCACTACGAGTCTGCTGAGCGAAGACGGCAAGGCAGCCTTCGTCGCCGAGCATTGCGCCGCCTACGAAGCCCTCCGCAAGGCCCACGCCGCACCGCGCCCGAAGCTTGTCTCGCTCGAAGAAGCCCGCAAACGCCGCACGCCCATCAATTGGCGCTCTGAAGACATTCCCACCCCAGCCTTCACCGGCCTCCGCGTGCTCACAGACTTCCCGCTCGCTGAACTGCGGCCCTTCATTGACTGGACGCCCTTCTTCCACACCTGGGGACTCAAAGGCGTCTACCCGCGCATCCTTCAGGAAGGCGAACAAGGCAAAGAGGCCACCAAGCTCTTCGCCGATGCCCAAACCCTGCTCGATCAGATCATCGCCAAGAAGCAGCTCACCGCCCGCGGTGTCTATGGCTTCTTCCCCGCCGTGGCCGTTGGGGACGACGTTGAACTCTACACCGATGAAAGCCGCGCAACTGTCCTGGAGCGCCTCCACTTCCTACGCCAGCAGAATGAAGGCAGCCAACCCAGCCGCTCTCTTTCGGACTTTATCGCGCCCCAGGAGACCGGCCTGACGGATCACATCGGAGCCTTCGCCGTCACCACCGGCCACGGACTCAAAGCCCTCTGCGACAGCTTCCGCGCCGCGAACGACGACTACAGCGCTATCCTCGCTGAAGCCCTCGCCGACCGCCTCGCCGAAGCCTTCGCCGAGTGCCTCCACAAGCGTGTCCGCGACGAATGGGGTTACGGCCGCGCCGAAGCCCTGTCCATCGACGAAATCATCCACGAAAAATATCGCGGGCATCCGTCCCGCTCCCGGCTACCCCGCCTGCCCCGATCACACTGAAAAAGCCCAGCTCTGGCGATTGCTCAACGTCGAAGCCAACACCGGCATCAAGATCACCGAATCTTACGCCATGTGGCCCGGCTCCAGCGTCAGCGGCCTCTACTTCGCCCATCCCGACGCGCGCTACTTCTCCCTGGGCAAGATCGACCGCGACCAGCTCGCCGACTACGCTCAGCGCAAAGCCATATCCATCGCTGAAGCCGAGCGCTGGCTTAGCCCCAACCTCAACTACGATCCTGCGTAAGAGCGTTCAATCAAGCGCCTGAATCTTAATAGCGAGGAGTACCCAACAGCGGCGGGAGCATTCGCCGGGCGCGGGCGCGCATGGCGCAAGTGCCTTCGCGGCGCGCGCGTTCCAGCAGGGGCAATACCTCAGCGCGCAGCTCCGGTTCGGCAGCGGCCAGAATCGCAAGCGCCTCCAGCGCAATGGCGCGCAGGGCGTTGCGCGAGTCTTCAACCAAAGCGTGGAGGTAGACCGAAAGGCAGTTGCGTTCGGCCTGCGTCGAAGCATTCAACGCTGCTGCCAGCGTCACGTAGCCGCGCGCCTGCCATTGCTCCTCCGGCAGCTCGGCCAGCAGATCGATCAGCACCGGGGCATAGGCGCGCAAGATGCCTGGTTCGCGCCCGCTGATACGGCGGGCCAGGTCGGCGGCGCAGCGGCGGTTGTAAGCATCAGGCGCTAGCAGCACGCGCATCAAATCGCGGATGGCAGCCCGGCGCGGCGGCGGCTGGCTGAGAAACTCCCGCGTCGCCGCCACTGCATCGGCATTCGTCCATCCGCGCGGGATATGCATGGTGCCTCCTAAAGCAGATCATTTTGCAAAGAATCACCTGACTCTGCTCAGCCTTCAGCACGAGATTCGGAGTCCAGGACTTCAATCATGCCACTTTGATCCTTTCCGTGTTTCTTATGCCTTCGCCAGAGAAAGATGGCCAAGGGTATAGAAAGTCCAACAAGCATTCCGTTGAACGAACAGAATGCGCGAACTGGGATAGGACGCTTTGAATGAATAAGCGCCAAGAGTAGAAGGACATCAAGACAAACAAACAATATGCCGGAAATTCCAATGGTAATCGGGGCTATTCCTGGAAAATTAAATCACACGGCACCTTATTGTCAAAATGCCTGCCCTCAGCTGCGCGCATGAATGATGCAGGCAAGAGCGTAATCATCGAGGATATGCACCGGTATGTGCCGGGGTATTTGGAGAGGCAGAAAGAGCGGCAGCGACTGGTTAGCTGGCTGGCAGTCACGCAAGCTATCGGAGCCACCGATAGCCTGTCGATCGGCTGGGCGCGTGCATACCGTATGCCGGGCGATCCCTGTCAGCACAATGATTGCTTTACGTTAGCACCTTATACGGCACCGGCAGACGGAGATATGACCGGTGGCCGGGCCATGAACAACCAGGCCAGCCTGTACACGGCTGCCTATCGGCACAGAATCGGCGACGGGTTAGAAGTTGACCTCAACTACCAGGTC
>CAWDQB010000012.1:0-33853 GCA_963804315.1 uncultured Acidobacteriaceae bacterium | reverse complement strand
GGTTCATGGTGAACCCCTTTTCAGAGCGAGCTGCCAGATCAAAAAAGGGTTCAGAGCCGCCCGTCAAAATGCGCAGAAGGGGTTCATTTTGACCCGGAAAGGGGTTCGGAAGGGGATCAAATGGATGATGCATATATAGAAGAACGAAGAACAATAGAACCAAAGCAACAAGCACAGGAAAAAAAGCACGCTCACCGCGTACTGAATCCTGTTGTACAAAATCTCTTGCCGTTGGCTGGCCGCGAAGAACGATCTTCGCGCCGAGCTTGGAGAAGATGCGTGGAAGCTCTGGATTCGCTCTGCCATGCTGCTCAACGTCCTCTCGGAGAAATATCTCCTGATTGCGCTACCGCCCAGCAGCCGCGTCGTAGTAAGCCGCACGCGCAAACAAACACCTCGTCAACGCGGCTCTTGAAAAGCGAGGATGTGCGCTGGCTGGATTCACCCCATATCCCGATGCATGGACGCGAGAGCAAATGGCACTGCGCTTTCCGCGCGCTGCCAAAACCATGCTTGGCAGCGCTTCGGATGACGGATAGTGCCCACCGCGGCGGTGTGTCGGCAGGAATCCACTTTGTTTTTTGCACGTCAAATATGGAACACTATAGTCCGCTGCTGTGCTCTGCCAGGACACAACGGACTTTATGGACAAGGAGATATGGCAAACAGACAAGAAGTTAAGCGGCGTGGCGTTTTCGAGAAGAAGGCTGGCTCGGGATCTCGTCGATTCAATACTTCGACTCCGAAGGTCTGCGACACAGGGAAAAGGTTGGGCGCAAGAGTGCGGCACTTATGCTTTATCAGAAGCGCCGGACCGAGATTAGCGAAGGGAAAAAAGTTCCTGTCTTGCGGAACACCCCTGTGGTCAGATTCGACGAAATCGCTGCGGACGCAATCGAATACCGAAATCGCACAACATCAGCTATGAGGGTGGCGTCATCAGAATGAATTTCATTCTCGAGACTTTGCCGGACGCTGGGTAGACGCAATCAAGCCCCAGGACATTGAGCGTTGGCTCAATCAGTTGACGCGAAAGGTCAAAGGGGAAAAACTGGCGTTGAAGCCAGCGACACTCGATCGTTATCGTGCGTTGCTGTCACTGACCTTCCGAGTTGCTGTCCAGAACGGCAAACCCTAATCAAACCCCGCGCGGTTCGTACGACCGAGGCGGGAGAACGACGCGGTCATCCGCTATCTTCTTGCCGAAGAGGAGCAGAAATTAAGGGAAATTGCGAACAGTTGTATCCGCACCACGTTCCTGAGCTTGATCTTGCTTTGAATCAGGGATGCGCCAGGGAGAGCAATACAACCTGCTGTGGGAGAATATCAAACATGGAGATGAGGCTCATCACGATTCCCCGCGGCGAACGCGGTGGAGTCAGGCATATCGAACTCGACGATGCTGCCATTGCCGCCTTTCTCCAGGCGCACGCTCAGGGTAACGGCAACAGTTGTGTTTTTGAACTGCTGGCAGACTCTGCAAACCGCGCGAGTGATTTGAGGCATCCGTAAAGAAGGCCGGTATTTCTCGGTTTACTTGGCATTGCCTGCGGCACACGTTTGCCAGCCGCCTTGTCATGGCTGGCGTTGACCTGCGTACCGTACAGGAGCTGATGGGCCACAAAACCATTCAGATGACCTGCCGCTACGCCCACCTTGGACCTCAGCATAGGCTGGCGGCGGTCCATCGTTTTGCGACACTGAGCCTGATTTAGGGGAAAATGCCACCAAAACTGCCACCGGAGCTTTCAAGGCCGTTGCTGTGATGTAGTGGACTTGGCCTGAAATGACTCATTATAATGTATTTGCGGTGCAAGCCCGGATGGCGAAACTGGCAGACGCAGCGGACTTAAAATCCGCAGACCGCAAGGTCGTGGGGGTTCAAGTCCCCCTCCGGGCACCAACAAAACAAAAGACTTACAAGAAAAATGCCGCCCGCGAACGGGAGGCATTTTTTGTCTGGTGGCTGTTCTGATGGCTGTTGGTTTTTTCTGTCATGCCGCAGTTCCAGATGGCTGTTGAATGGCTGTTCCGGCGATCCGCTCGACGACGGACTGCTTGTGCGCCGGCGACAGATGGCTGTAGCGGGCCGACATGGTGATCGTCTTGTGCCCTGCTGCCTCCTGAATCTCTTTGATCGATGCTCCGGCCATTGCCAGCCACGAGCAGAAAGTGTGCCGGTTCGAGTGCCAAACGTATCCGACAATCTCGGCATCCTCCAGGCAGGGGTGAAACCAGGACCGGGTGTCGAAGCTCTTTCCGTGGCGAGGGAAGACGGGGTCGGCAGGGTGCATTCCAGGTATTTTGAGTGATTCGATTGCCGCGACGGCATCAGAATTAAGATGTACCGTCCGCGCGGAGCCGTTCTTTGTCTTCGTCAGGTCTATGGTGCGGCGGTCCAGATGTACCTGTGACCAAGTGCAGGAGTATTGCTCGCTGAGTCGCATTTCGGGCCATCGATCCTGCCGCTTCCATCAATGAGGATGCCTTGCGCGTTGCTCTCGAAACATCTCAGATGTTCGATCTCAAGCTCGTCGGAGGCGCCGTAGTTGCCACGGTGATACTCGGGGACCCATCCCATGATCCCGATCCGGCTCCGTGTCAATGCTTCGTCAGTAATCCATCGACGAACTTCCTCTACCTGCGCGTCGGTGATGCTCGCCGCTTTGATCGTGGTCAGAAAATCGAAATGAGCTGCATTGTTTGGATACGATGCAGCCGCACAGAAGTCTTCGATAGGAACGCGGTAGTCTCTGTAATCCTCCAAGGTCAATGGGAACAGAATCATTCCGGATGCCCGAAGGTTCCAATAGTCCACGACATCAAATGGATCTTCGGGGTCCAGAACGAAGAATGCGTGAGACTGTCTCTGTCTCGGGGCTTGGCAATAAGCGCCGGTCAAGCCGAGCGGCGTTTGAAAATCACCGGGCCAATGCGTTGCGCGCAGCTCCGCATTATCCGTAACGTCTTCCGCTCCGAAATTTCTTCTCAAGAATTCGTAGTGGTCATCCGTTGGATAGATTCCAAACCGGGCAGCGCGGAGGAGCGACGCTTCTGCCTCCGCCCTTTCCATGAACCGTAGTTTGAATCTTGGCGTAGCGACATTCCGGAATTCTCTATCCCAAAGATCGTCAAGTATCGGCTTGATGTCTACGAAATAGGACCGCACATTGTTGTTGCCCATTGGATCCCAATCGAGCGCCGCCGCTGGAAAGCTGCGGTGCGACCAAGCCAATAATTCGGCCGGTAACAGCGTGTCTCCGTAGTTGATGAGCAGATCGGGATCGAAGGCCTTGAGAAGATCGGACTTCAGGGTCTGATATGGATCGGGACGTGCTAACTCGTAGTGCCTTCCAACCGCCCGTCGCCCCGCATCGTCCAGAATCACGATTGGATTGAAACGCCCGCCCCATAGCGTCGTTGCTCGCGTGATGACATTCAGCAACTGTGCTCGATCAGGCGTGGGAAGGATAAACGCAAGCCGCGTTGGCCGCGCGTTGCAGCGCGCTTCGATAGTTGTAGTAGACATAAGCATCTGCCCTTCAGAAGAGACTGCAATTCAGGATACACCGCCCGGTTCTAAGGTAATACGTCGCGAGAAGACAGCAGATCGGGTACGATTGAGTCGTCAACGAATTACTCACTAGTCGGTAATATAGGCGACACTCGGGGCATTAAAAAAGGCTCTGACCAAACTGGGCATTTTCTTGATTGCGGCCAGTTGCATTTCAATCTTCTCGCTCAGCTTTTCACCCTTGCGTAGCGGCGTTCTGGATACCCCAGTCCGCTTTACATGACTCCAGACCAGTTCGTCCGGATTCAGTTCCGGCGCGTAGCCGGGCAGAAAGTGGATCGTCAGCCGCCCTTCGGTCGAGGCCACATACTCCTTTACCAGTTTGGTTTTGTGGGCAGGAAGTCCATCCACCACCAGATGAACGGGCTTGGTGCGATGGCGCATCATCTGCTTGAGCAACGTGACGAAGAGTTGGGCGTTGAGGCCGCCCTGATAGGTCGAATACCAGAAGGCACCCTTGGAGTTCACCGCGGATGCGGCGCTGATCGACTGCCGCTGACCGGGCCGCGCGATGACCGGCGTCTCGCCTTTTTTGCCCCAGGTCTTGCCATGCACGGTGTCGGCGCGAAAGCCCGATTCATCCCAGAAGTACACTTCGCCGCCTTGCGCTTTCGCCGCGCTGGCTATGGACGGGAAGGTCTCTCGCTTCCATTTCTCAATCGCTTCCGGATTGCGCTGATAGGCGCGTTCGAGTGGCTTCTGCGGCGTGAGTCCGAGTTTGGCGAGCAGTTCGCCCACCGCTGTAAGGCCAAGTTTCACACCAAGCTTCTGCTCGATCAAACTGGCGATCATGGCCCGCGTCCAAAGGCCGAAATCCAAACCGTACTGGCGCGGGTCTTTGCCGTTGACCCAGGCGAACACCTGCTTCTCCTGACGCGGAGTCAGTGTGCGCGGACGCCCGGTTGCAGGCCGCGAGCGCAGCGCTTTCAAACCCTTGCCAAGACTGGAGGCGACAGCAAGCCACTTGTAGATCGTGGTGCGATTGAACCCGTAAGAGGCGATCACTGACGAGGGCCGTTCGCCTTCGCGAACGCGTTCAACAGCCATCAAACGAATGGATTCAAGAGTCTTGTGATCGAAGGTGCGCCCATCTCGCTGCATGACTCATGATACGAAATTGCGGGCTTGATTACTACAATAATGTCGCCTTACTTGCCGACTTGTGAGTAAATATATCCTCAAACGCCCAACGCTGGATGATCGAATCAGGCCTCTGGCCGCCGTCGGCCCATGTCCGTTGCAACCACAAGGTTCCAAAGCAGTCCCCGTGGACCAATGACGTGCTCCCGACAAGCCAAGTAATCGTCGCGGCCTAGTTCATCGATGTGCGCTGCTCGATTTCGGAAAGATGTGGTCAGCACACCCAGAGCATCGAGCAAGCCTGTCGGCAGAAGCACCCACTGAGACCCCGTCCACTTAGAGGACTGGTGCAAGAAGGTGCGAATAAGTGTGCTCGATGCGCGTCGTTGCTCAGTGTGGATGACTGTTTGCAGAAAATGAGCAAACGACCCAAGTTCAGGAGGCTTTCGCGTAGGATCCTGGCAAAATGACGCAACCCGTCCGATGTCCTTATCCTTCGAATCGGCGATCAGATTCTCATTGGCCGTAGCTGAGGCGAGTGGGCGCAGGATTCGGTTGACAATTTCCGCCTCTACAGCCTTGCAGAGCCCGATGACGGCTGGCGACCACTCAAGCTGGGGCGCCGAGTCAAGTTGTTTCGCGACGTGCTCAGCCGTGGCGATGAACCGTAACCCTTCTGCACACAAATTGTCCGCCCGCGCGTCCGAGGCCCGAAAAAGGCGTTCCGCTTGACGCTGGGCATCCAGTTCGATTGAAGACAAGAGAACTACCGCAATCTCTTCAGCCGCTTGATCTTCTTCGCGTGTTCCAGCCTTAATCTCGTAAAGCGAAAGGAGCCGACCATAACATCCGTTACAGAGTTTCCGTGACCAGTCTTGACGGTAAATTATTAGGAGCTTGGACACCTTCGCGTGCCCGCACCTGAAGCACTCAAATGACGTGCTCTCGGCAAAACGGAATTGTTGCAACGGACCGCGCCGGGGGTAGGTCTTGGTGACGGTTGAAGGGACTGGTTCCATGACCCGACATTATCAGACCAGGGATCGCACAGGTCAACCGCGCCGTTGCCTCTGCTACGGCTGTTGGAGAATAGTCCCCGATATACGCCGTTTTGCAGGGATGGCTTCTCGATTACGCAAAATCTACACCTTCCACTCAGAGACCCTTCAGGGTGCTACGGAGAGAGTGAGCCGGGGAGCAGGTTCTCGCTAATCCAGAACGGATGTCCCCTCCAGTTATAGGCTACCTGCCCTCTCTTTCGTGGCTGGGCGCTTTAATTCGGTCGCGCAACGCCCATTGTGCCGACTGGCGGACCTGTTCAACCCGTTCGAGAACGTGTTTGCGCTTCCCATCGTCAATCGACACCCGGAAGGATTGCCGGCTGTCTGGGGTCTTGATGACCGCAATCGTCAGATTGCCGCCGATGTTTGCCTCTGGTTCTTGAGACGTTTTCAGGATCTCGAGAAGTTGCTGGGAGTGGGCGGCAGGCTGGAGGCACGAAAGCAGCATCTGTACGTCAGCTTCATTCGTGAAGAGCATTTCGTTCGTCCCCTCACTTTGCAATCTGGTTTCAAGGGCATGGAGGCGGGTCGCCTTGATTTGGAGAGGATTCGCCACGAGTTGGTGCTGGTACAGCGCATCCCGCATCTCTGGGTCGGTGAATTCAACGAAGATGCCGCTCTGGACGGCCACTTTGACCACCTGCCGTTTCCAATCGTCGCCTCCTGAGCACGCGATGCGCGATCCGTATTTCTGGACGGCCATCTCCAGGCCAAAGGTGATTGCGGCCTCGTTCTGGTTGAGCACGGTCACGCGCCGCCCACGGTCGATGACAGACAGCTTCCCATTGAGCGTGTACGAGACATCCCCGGTGGTCCGGTTAATCGTCCATATCCGGGCTGTGGCAATCTGTTCTGCGAGATTCTCCGCCCGCTGTTGAGCGGCAAGCCGTTGTTCCGTGAACTCGGACCAATCGGCCTTCTCCTCATCCGTTGCAGGGCCGAGATGAAGCCCATTGGCTTCAAGCGTGGCTTCTCTCCATCAGCCAGCGCGCGCTGGATTACCTGGTAGCGACTCGCCGCCTGCCGACTCGAAGAATTGGTGGGCGTGTACTGATTCCGATGGCTGACCTGCGAAAGTACGCCCGCGCCGACCATCCAGAACCGATTGTGGGCTGAGATGGGCTACGACCGAACCAACGCGCAAAAGTCATCGAAGCGATATTGCGGCAGGCAAAATGGCGACGATCAAAACATACGCGACAGCGGGAGCATTTCGAGTGGCCCTCGAAGAGCGCCTCCGGCGGAGATCGCATGATGTCGATGCACCGTCACAAATGGTTCAAGACGCAATATCTTGGTCTCCGCCCATCCCCTGTGCGTTCATAATAGTAGACGTTTTAACGTAAAGCGTTCATAATTATGAATGTAAGGAATGGTGATAATGTTCATGGATGCTCTACCGATTCCCGTCAAAAGCACTTTGCGCAAGCTCGGAGCCGACATCCGGGATGCTCGATTGAGGCGCCGTATTCCAGTAGCGGTCATGGCCCAACGCGCCTTCATCTCCCGTACCACTTTGGTGAAGGCAGAGAAGGGAGATCCCGGTGTTGCGATGGGCACCTATGCCGCCATCCTGTTCGCGCTGGGGATGCTCGACAGGCTTCACGATTTGGCCAGCTCAAAAGCAGACGAGGTCGGCCTGGCGCTGGAAGAAGAGCGATTGCCCAAGAGGATTGATCTTGGTCCCCGGCGCGCGAAGAAAGCCAAACCAGAAAGCGAACAAGCGAGGCCATAAATGGACCAGCAAATCTTCGTCTACGTTGACCTCGACGGCACGTCGCATCTGGTTGGCCGGTTGTGGCTGCACAATCGCAAGCGAGTCGAGAGCGCTACCTTCCGCTATGACGAAGAGTGGCTGCGGAACCCAGCGCGATTTCCTCTGGAGCCTGCGCTGCAAATGGACGCCGCGCCGCACCACACTGCGGCGGGCAAGAGTCTCTTCGGAGCGATTGGCGATTCGGCTCCTGACCGTTGGGGACGAGCCTTGATGATGCGCTCCGAGGCTCGGCGCGCCAGAAGCGCCGACGAGCCGCCCCGAACTCTTTGGGAGGCCGATTACCTGCTCATGGTCGATGACGAAACCCGGATGGGCGCGTTGCGGTTTGCCTCGCAGGAGGGCGGGCCGTTTCTGCGTGAGGCCGCGGATCATCGCACACCGCCATTAATCGAACTCCCGGCGCTGCTTGCCGCCAGCGAACACGTTTACGATGAAGTGGAATCCGAAGAGGATCTCCGCCTGCTGCTTGCGCCTGGCTCATCGCTGGGCGGAGCGCGTCCCAAAGCCTCCGTGCGGGATCGAGATGGGCATTTGGCGATTGCCAAATTTCCTCATCACAGCGACCGCATTCATACGGTTCTATGGGAAGCCGTCGCCTTCCGCTTGGCTGCTGCTGCTGGCGTTCAAACGGCAACTGCCAGAGTCGAACGGGCCGCTGACCGGCCAGTCTTTCTCCTCCGGCGCTTCGACAGGGAAGGCACGGCGAGACGGCCGTTTCTTTCGGCGATGAGTATGCTGGGTGCTTCGGATCACGAGACTCGAAGCTATTTGGAGATCGCAGATGCGATTCAACGGTATGGCGCTGCTCCCACAGAAGACCTGCATGAACTTTGGCGGAGAATCGTCTTCTCCGTTCTGATTTCAAACACCGACGATCATTTGCGTAATCACGGCTTCCTCTATGAAGGCAATCAGGGCTGGCGATTGTCGCCGGCCTACGATCTGAATCCAGTTCCTGTGCAATTCCGGCCACGCATTTTGTCTACGCTCATTGATGAACAGAGCGGCGATGCGTCGATTGAGTTGGCGCTGAGTGTTGCCGAATACTTTCGCCTCACACAGGCACAGGCACGACAAACAGCCGGCGAAGTTGCAACGGCAGTTTCACGATGGCGACAGGAAGCAACAGCGTTGGGGATTTCGGCGGCGGAGACGGATATAGTGTCTTCTGCCTTTGAGCACGAAGATCTGGCTCAGGCTCGAAACCTGAAAATATCGAGTCGGTAGATCCTACGAACGGGAGAGACGAGTGAGGCCATTTCAGGGTAATTCTAGTGGCTGTTTTGATGGCTGTTGGCTTTCAACTTTCGTGCATTTTGCTGCGAGGATTTGCAAACACAGTGCAGCTTGTATGTGAATGATAGTAAATGCCTTGTGCGATTTATTGCGATTCATTGCGATCTGCTACAAAACCCTGAAAAACGGACTTAAAATCCGCAGGCCGCAAGGCCGTGGGGGTTCAAGTCCCCCTCCGGGCACCAACAAAACAAAAGACTTATATGCACAATGGCCTCCCGAGAACGGGAGGCCATTTTCGTCTGATGCCTGTTTTGGTGCATGTTGTGTCAGGCAGTGCTTGTTGGCTGCACTAGACGCTCTGATGCGGACGCTGTGACCTGTGGGGAAAGATGGCTAGAGCGGGCCGACATACTGGTCGTCTTGTGGCCGGCCAGGACTTGAATCTCCTTGATTGAGACCCCGGCCATCGCAAGCCACGAGCAGTATGTGTGACCGTGTCGAGCAACCTATCTTTGGTCAACGGAAGTTCGTTCGCTATAGGCACCCGTACAGTGCAGCTCTGAGCGCCAGGCTTATTGGCGAGCGTGTCCGGAAGGGCAAGGTCGAGCCGCGGCGCTGACCAGAAAAGCCTGTTGTGCGAAACGTCCGCCTGGATGATGATCGTGAGCGTCTCCAGCTCGCGCGCAAGGTACCGGGCGTTCGCTATCTCCAGTTCTACCGACACAAAACCATCTTTCGCAGAATAGGCCGGGGCGGCGCCGCTCTTGAGCGGAAGACTGAAAAGTATGCCGGTCGTCTTCCCCTCTCGAAAGACCTCAATCTCGAAATCCCTTCCATAGTCCTCCTCGATCCTGGAGATTCCCCAATTCACGCGAGCGCAAAACAGGCGCAGCTACGCCTCTCCCTGCCGGAAACTTTACTGGAAGGCTCCAGCAGTTACAACGAGGACAGGCGTCTTGCAGGTAGCTCTTCACGATGCTATAGCCGTCCGTGAAATCAAGTTCTTTCTAGCCGCTTGAAGATCCGCTTGATCGTATGTCACGGTAGGAATTTCAGATTCAGGACACGACATCTCAATCCAGCCGAGGTGTTCCTCGGCGCAGATACGCACCTACGATGCCGCAGACTGCAATAATGATGAGCGCCAGCGCAAAATAACCGGCCATCGGATGTGCCCAGCCGGGCGACCAGACCAGATCCTGCCCTACCCACAGCAGCAGAATCGTCGCAATCACCGTAAACTGCCCGGCAATCACCAGCAGTGTATGGCCCAGCTCGCGCCGTTTGTCCAGCGCCTCCACCGCGTCCGGGGTCAGGTCGCGCTCTTCAGGGGGAAGCCGCAGATTCGCCATTATTGCATTCTCCAATCCATCTGATTCGATTCAAACATGACCCGCGAGGATTCCTGCTCGAAGCAAAATATTATGCCATCGGTGAGCAGCCTCGATCCTTGTTGACTTCCTCTATCTCTGTGATTAGAAGCTTGACCTACCGTACACCTCTTGCGAGCAAACAGTGAGCCTCCGCTGCACCGCTGGTGTTTAGGCCATTGCCTCCCGGCTCATCGCTTCAAAGCTCAGTTTGTTCGACGCCCGATCCACGCCGATCCGCACATGTGCGCCATGCAGCACCTCGCCGTTAAGTATCTTGATTGCCAGCGGGTCCTGAATCATGCGCTGCAAGGCGCGCTTCAGGGGCCGCGCGCCATACGCCGCATCCGACCCCGCAGCCAGAATCAGTTGCCGCGCCGGCTCGGTCAGCTCCAGGAAATCTGCCGTTCGGCCAGCATCTTACCCACCTCGGCCAGCCGCAGATCCAGAATCTGGCTCATCTGCGCTGTCCCCAGCGGCCTGAAGATCACCGTGTCGTCCACGCGATTCAAAAACTCCGGACGGAAGTGCTCGCGCAACACGCGCATCACTGACTCGCTCGCCATCTCATAGTCATGATCCGTCTTCAGCGTGTCGCCAATCAGCAGATTTGCGCCCAGATTCGAGGTCATAATCAGCACAGTATTCTTGAAATCCACCGTCCGGCCCTTGGCGTCGGTCAGCCGTCCGTCGTCCATCACCTGCAAGAGAATGTTGAAGACATCCGGATGCGCCTTCTCGATCTCGTCAAAGAGAATCACCGCGTAGGGCCGCCGCCGCACGGCCTCGGTCAACTGCCCGCCCTCGTCGTAGCCCACGTACCCCGGCGGCGCGCCGATCAGCCGCGCCACGGCGTGCTTCTCCATATACTCGCTCATGTCGATGCGAATCATCGATTGCTCATCGTCGAACATGAACTCGGCCAGCGCCCGCGCCGTCTCCGTCTTGCCTACGCCCGTAGGCCCCAGAAAGATGAAGCTGCCGATGGGCCGCTTCGGGTCGGACAAGCCGGCCCGCGAGCGGCGAATCGCGTTGGCCACCACCGTCAGCGCCGGGTCTTGCCCAATCACCCGCTCGCGCAACCTCGTCTCCATCGCAACTAACTTCTTTACTTCACCTTCCAGCATTCGAGAGACAGGAATCCCAGTCCATTTGCTGACGATACCGGCGATGTCTTCCTCGTCCACTTCGTCCTTCAACATCCTCGCCACGCCCGCGTTTCCGTCCTGTGCGGCGCTCAGTTGCTTCTGTTCGGCCTCCAGCTTGGGCAGCTCGCCATATTGAATCTGCGCGGCTCGTTCCAGCTGTCCTTTGCGCGTCTGCTCCTCCATCTCAAAGCGCAGCGCCTCGATCTTTTTCTTGACCTCGGTGATGCGGCTGCTTGCCTCGCGCTCTTTGGTCCAGCGCGCCCTCAGCGCGGTAATCTCGTTCTTTCAGTGCGCCCAGCTCCGCGCTCCACCGCCTCGCGGCGCTCGCGGCTGTTCGCATCCGTCTCCCGCTTCAGCGCCGCCCGTTCAATCTCCAGCGAGGTCGCCTCGCGCTCCAGTTGGTCGATCTCCGTCGGCACAGAGCCAATCTGAATTGCCAGGCTAGCCGCCGCCTCGTCTACCAGGTCGATGGCCTTGTCCGGCAGAAAGCGGTCACTGATGTAGCGATGCGAGAGCGTCGCCGCCGCCACAATCGCCGCATCCTTGATGCGCACATTGTGATGCGCCTCGTAGCGCTCCTTCAGCCCGCGCAGAATGGCAATCGTGTCCTCCACATTCGGCTCGCCGACGTAGACAATCTGAAAGCGCCGCTCCAGCGCCGTATCTTTTTCAATATACTTGCGATACTCATTCAGAGTCGTTGCGCCGATGGCCCGCAGCTCGCCCCGCGCCAAGGCCGGCTTCAGCATATTGCTGGCGTCAATCGCCCCCTCGGCCGCGCCCGCACCAACCAGCGTATGCAACTCGTCGATGAAGAGCACGATCTCGCCGTTCGACTCTTCAATCTCTTTGAGCACCGCCTTCAGCCGCTCTTCAAACTCGCCGCGAAACTTGGCCCCGGCCAGCATCGAACCCAGATCCAGCGAGATAACCCGTTTATCTTTCAAACTTTCTGGCACATCGCCGCTGACGATCCGCCGCGCCAACCCCTCCACAATCGCCGTCTTGCCCACGCCGGGTTCGCCAATCAAGACCGGATTGTTCTTTGTTCGCCGGCTCAGCACCTGGATCACGCGCCGAATCTCCTCGTCGCGCCCAATGACCGGGTCCAGCTTGCCCCGCCGCGCCAATTCCGTCAAATCCTTGGCGTACTTTTCCAGCGCCTGAAACTTGCCTTCGGGATTCTGGTCCGTCACCCGCTGCGTTCCGCGCACCGCCGTCAGCGCCTTGAGGATCGCATCGTGCGTCGCGCCCAAAGCCACCAGCGCCTCACGCGCCGGCTCACCCTTGGCGTGCGCCGCGCCCAGTAATAAATGCTCAGTAGACACGTACTCGTCTTTGAAGTTCGTGGCCTCGCGGAAGGCCTGATCGAGGACTTTATTGAGCGCCGCGCTCACCCCGGGCTGGCTCGCCGCACCCGCCACGCGAGGCAACTTCTCCTCGATCTGGTGCAGCTCATGCTCCAGCCGCTCGGTCGGCACGCCGATCTTCTCCAGCACCGAAGGAATCACCCCCTCGCGGTCCTCGATCAGCGCCAGCAGCAGATGCACCGGCAGAACCTCCGGGTTCCCCAGTTCAGTAGCCCGCGCCTGCGCCTGCTCCATCGCAGCTTGCGACTTGACCGTCAACTTCTCCCAACGAATCGCCATTTTCTTCTCCAGTTATTAGTGATCAGTGGTCAGTGATCAGTTCGCGCATCATTCTGTTGTGCGTTGTAATCGATCACCGGCAAGTCATCGACGCTGCTATTGCCCAGTTCTTTTCTTGCGGCAAGAATGATAGCGTTATGGAGTTTTCCAAGTTCTTCCCGAGAATTGCTGTCATAAATCGTCTTCCCTGAAGGTATGTCTCTAAGAATCAAGGATGCAAATTGAAAATATCCCGAGAGGGCAACCGACAGATTCTTACCAATTGCGAGATCGGCGACAGAATGAGCTTGCTGGTACGCAGATGTGATCTGCGCAACCTTCTGAAAAGCTTCTATCCTATCTTTCTCAAGTTTCGCTTTGGCTTCATCTGTCGGGATTCCATCAGGCATGGAAAAGGCGACGGAAAACTCCGACATGAATTGGTCAAAATCAGCCATGGCGCGGACGGAATCCAGGACGAAATCGCGCTTCAATTCCCACTGACGTTGGCGATGCCATGCTTTGTCAGAGTTATCTGTCTTGATGTCCTCGACGATTTTCGTGAGTTTGGCAATGCTTTCTTTGTTGGCTTGGTCCTCGCCTTTTTGTTTGAGATATGAGCCTAGGTACGCTCCAGCTCCTGCGAATATCAATGCCAAGATATTACTGAGATTAAAAGTCAGGGATGAGTCGAACATTTTCTAAAACCTCCTCGGTATTCCTGCGAGCAAACTCGTACATCGCCGTGGTTCGTCGCGCCCCTACGGGGCGCGGGCCAATCCAGCGCATCCCTACCCAGGGTTTCACCCTGGGCTATTCTCGCGCCACCCCTGCCGGGGCGTAAGCACAGTTTTCGCCCTTCACAAACCAACAACCCGCAAACCCGGCAGTCCCTCAAAATCCTTGATATTTGTCGTCAAAAGAGCAAAATCATTCTCAATTGCCTGCGCGGCGATCCATAGATCGTTGACCCGCGTTCTCGGTGACCGGCCCGTCTGCTTCAGGAAAGCGGCCAGAAAACCAAATGTGGAGGCCGTCCTGGCAGTTACGTCGAGCACGGGCCGCTGCTCATAGTTGCGCAAAAAGCGCACCCGCAAGATTCGTTTCACTGGATCGTTGCAGGATTCAACACCAAAGTTCAGCTCACCCAGAGAAATTGCCGAAATGTAGACAGACTCGTCGCCAGCAGCCCGACGAACGGATTGGCCGGAGATCTGGTTGGCAGCTAAACCAATCCAGATGGAGGTGTCAAAGATCACTCCCACGGATCTCTGACCTCATCATCCCATTCGCCGCGACTGTCTTTGAGCCAGCTCTCACCCTCAGCCGCGCTCAGTCCTCCCTCCAAGCCAGCGATGGCTTGCGCGGCGGTCATACTTCGCTTGGCGGGCACAAGATGCGCTACCTCGGTGCGATTCCGCATCACGCTGACCGTTTCACCCCTAAGAATTCGTTCGAGCACCGCGCTCGTGTTGCGCGCCAGATCGGAAGCGCTAATCGTTTGCATCTTCATTCCTCGCCACAAAAAATACGTACCACAACATACAAGTACATATTATTCGTATTCCATGCAAAATGACAGCATACCCAACCAACGCGTTTCTAAAGCAAGAGGGAGCCGAAGCCCCCTCCCGGTTCTAGTCCCTGGTCCCTTGGTCCCTAGTCCCTTAGTCCCTGCCCTTACGCCGCCACTTTGATTTCGATCTGCTTGGGCTGGGCTTCGGCCTTCTTCTTCAGCTCCAACTTGAGCACACCCGCATTGTAGCTGGCCGAGACGTTCTCTGTATCGACAGTACTGGGCAGCGTGAAGGCGCGATAGAAGCTGCCATAGCGCCGCTCGATGCGATGGAAGTTCTGCTCCTTCTCCTCGGCCTCGAACTTGCGCTCGCCCTTTACCGTCAGCGTATGGTTCTCCACGCGGACATCCAGGTCCTTCTGGTCGATGCCCGGAACCTCCAGCTTGAGCATCACCTTCTGCGCGTCTTCATAGATATCCACCGCCGGCACAAAGCTCGCCGCGGAGACTGGATCGTCCCCGCCGCTCATGTCGCGGAAGAGCGAGTTGACGCGATTCTGCAATGCAACGACCTCCCGATAGGGTCCCAACGAGTGATAGCCATGAGAGTATTCCTCCTTGAAGTTTTGGATGTGGGGTTGGAGGCTGAGTCCAAGCCACTCACATTACCTGAAAAAACTATATCATAAAACTAAGATAATGTGCGCGTATCTTGCTCATATTTTGAAATATTTATTATCTATTTATTTTTCAATAGGTTAATCAAACCTATTGAGTGGAGGTTTGTCCCGAACAAACCTCCTTCATCAATCCCAGAGGGAACGAAATCAGCCCGAGATGAAGCCAAGGTAAGCGTCCGAGCGAGAGATTCCTGCCCCGTAACGGCGGTGTGAAACGCATCTATATTCTATTGATTCAGTAATTAATAGAAATAATCGATCTACCCTTACGGGCTGGTGAACCTTCCTTCGCTCCTCCTCTGGGTTCCGCTTCACTTCACCCAGGGCATCTTCAATGCTCCTCACGGGAGCTGAGCATTGGGGGGACAAGCCTGCATGGTTGATGGACCGGCTTCCTCGGTGCCTTTCCCCGTCTGGAGCGGGTAAATACCGCTTTGGTCCTCGCTGCGCCCCATTCGCTGCAAGCCGTTGTTCCCGGCCCTAGCGGCAATTATCATGTAAGGATGCATCCCAAGGCATAGCCTGACGGTGCTGGCGTGTCCTTGCGCGAGAGTGGGTCCGATGCGGCAAGCGTTGCTCTCCGCCCCGGTGATCCAGCATGAACCGGTCCTCGCTGTAGGCCGCCCAAATTGAATTCCCTGCAATGGGAGGAGAGTTTCACTTGAGCGACCGTTTCCTGTTTACCTCTGAATCCGTGACCGAAGGCCATCCCGACAAGATCGCCGATCAGGTCTCCGACGCCATCCTCGACGCCTGCCTGGAGCAAGATCCCTACAGCCGCGTAGCCGCCGAAACACTGACTGCCACCGGCCTGGTCGTCATCGCCGGCGAAATCACCACCAAGGCTTATGTCGATTTCCAAAGCCTCGTCCGCGGCGTTGTCGCCTCCATCGGCTACGACAACGCCCTCTACGGCTTCGACTCCAATACCTGCGCCGTCATCTCGACGATCAACAAGCAGTCGGGTGACATCGCCCAGGGCGTGGACACCGGCGGCGCCGGCGACCAGGGCATGATGTTCGGCTATGCCTCGAACGAAACTCCTGAACTGATGCCCGCGCCGATCTCGCTGGCCCATAAGCTCTGCCGCAAACTTACCGAAGTCCGCAAGTGCGGCAAGCTGCCTTATCTTCGCCCCGACGGCAAGAGCCAAGTGACCGTAGAATACGACGAGAACGGCAAGCCCGCCCGCATCGACGCCGTGGTCATCAGCAGCCAGCACTCCGATTCGGTGAGCAACGAAGAGCTGCACGCCGACATTCTCAAGTACGTCATCAAGGCCGTGCTGCCTGCCGAGTGGCTGGACGAGAACACCAAGTACCACATCAATCCGACAGGCCGCTTTGTCATCGGCGGACCGATGGGCGACACCGGCCTCACCGGCCGCAAGATCATCGTAGACACCTACGGCGGCGCGGGCCGTCACGGCGGCGGAGCTTTTTCGGGAAAAGACCCGACGAAGGTGGATCGCAGTGCGGCTTACATGGCCCGCTATATTGCCAAGAACATCGTCGCGGCAGGCTTGGCCGATCGCGCGGAGGTGCAGCTCGCCTACGCCATTGGCGTCGCCGATCCGGTCAGCGTGCGCATTGATACCTTTGGGACCGGCAAGGTGGGCGAAGCCAAGCTGACAGAGTTGGTCCGCAAAAACTTCAAGCTCCAGCCCAAGGGCATCATCGAGAGCCTCAACTTGCGCCGCCCGATTTACCAGAAGACGGCAGCGTACGGCCACTTCGGCCGCATCGAGCCGGAGTTCACCTGGGAGGCCACCGACAAGGCAGCCGCGCTGGCCGAGCAGGCTGGCCTGTAAGTCGGGCTAACGAATACAGAAACGCTTCAAGACTGGGCCTTCAATCCATGGAGGCCCAGTCTTTTTTGTCGCGCTTGGCCCGAGGCGGGATAGTTTTTCCTTCGGGTATATTTGTGCCTTTTGAGTCAGGCTGCGCGCAATAATTGCTTATCTGTGTGAAGCGCTACGCGTGAGCGGTAGCAATGATGGCTATGTTAGCCTCGGCAGCTTTTTGGATCAGCGCCTCGCGGTCAAAGATCAGCGTGCGGCCGGCCTCGACCGAGAGGCAACTGGCGCCAGCTCGGATCATCGTTTCAATCGTCGCTTCGCCGATCACCGGCACATCAAAACGCATATCCTGATTCGGCTTTGCGATCTTGACAACGGTCAGGCGGCGTTCGAGCGTTGAAGCATGATCATCAAATGATTTCATTAACTGTCCAGCGCGCTCGATGGCGGCGTCGGTGCCTTCCATCGCTTCGACCGCGACGCAGGCTTGGGCTGCCACGACCACTGTTTGGCCAATGTCGAAGCCAGCGACAGCGCGGGCCACGCTCAGGCCGTAGTCGATGTTTTTCTGTTCTTCGTCGTCCGGCGCGCGGGGGGTGAGAACGCCCTCGGCTGCCAGCAGAGGCTCCAGGAAAGCCGTCGAGCTGATTAGTTCGATGCCCTCATCGCCCAGCACCTTGGCCACCGCACCCAGCAGCATATCGGTATTGCGGGTGCGCAGATTCAGCAGCAGCTTGGCCAGCCGCCAGTCGGGGCGGATCGAGGAAAAAATCTGCTTGTGCTTGACTTGCCCGGCCATCACGGCTTTGGAGACGCCCTCCTTGCGAAAGGTTTCGATCAGCCGCGATAGCTCGCCCAGCGAGAGCCAATAGACGGTGATGCGGTCGTCCTCGGCGGCGCGGCGGTCGATCTCCGGATCGGTCTCCTCGCGGATGGCGGCAACGACGACGGCGAGGCCCTGCGCCCGCGCTGCGTCGAGCAGAAGAAACGGAAAGCGTCCGTTGCCAGCGATCAGGCCGAGCTTCATCGTGCGTACCTCGAATGCTGCGAATAAGTTGAAATACCGCTGCGGGCGGAAATGGCTCCCGGAGGGAGCATCGAGAATAGCCCAGGGTGGAGCGCAGCGGAACCCTGGGAAAGTGGCCAAGTAATGATTTTCGCCCCGTAGGGGCGACCGAATCGACGCACGTCCATTGTGATGCGATAAGATTCTGCCATGTCACACACCTACTGTAGCTCGCTCTTTCATTGTGTCTTCTCCACCAAGGAGCGGCGAAAAACTATTATCTCTGAAATTCAACCGCGCCTTTGGGCTTACATGGGCGGTGTCGCACGCGAGCATCAGATGAAAGCACTCGGCATTGGTGGAATGGAGGATCATGTTCATCTTTTGCTTTCTCTACCGTCGTCCGTGCCAATCGCTACAGCGATGAGGGAAATCAAGAGTGCCTCCTCGCTTTGGATGCACCAAACCTGCCAGACCGATGGCTTTGAATGGCAGGAAGGCTACGGCGCGTTCTCTATCGGATCGTCTCAAGTTAGCTCTACCCTGGAATACATAGCAGGACAGATAGAACATCATCGCACGCGTGATTTCCAAGCCGAATACATCGCCTTTCTTAAGAAGCACAGCATTGAATACGATCCGCGTTACGTGTGGGGGTAAGATTCGACCGTCCCTACGGGACGGAGCGGTCGGACTGGGCACGCTTTCCCCGGGGTTCCGTTCCGCTCCGCTCCACCCTGGGCTATTCTCGTTCTCTCCCTCCGGGAGAGATGACAGGCGATACCAACAGGAGCGGCTGAATCGACGTTGCCGTGAGCTGCATACCACTTTTTTCAAAGTTGCATCCCACCTTTTACTTGATCACCCCACGCTGACTGCGTTCGATGAAGCTGACCAGCAGGGCCACGTCTTCGCCCTCCAGCTCGCGCAGTTTTTCGAGAGCTTGCGTGGTGTTCAGCTTGGAGACGAGCAGCAGGCGGAAGGCTTTTTGAATCAGCCGAATTCTCTCTGAACTGAAGCCGCGGCGTTCCAGGCCCATGCTGTTGGCGCCGAAGGCTTTGTTCTCGCGGCGGGCGGAGGTCTTGGAGAAGGGCAGAACGTCCTGGGTGACGATGGTGCCGCCGCCGATGAATGCGTGCTGGCCGACGGTGCAGAATTGATGGACAGGGCAGAATGCGCCGACGGTCGAGTAGTCCTCTATCGTTACGTGGCCGGCCAGCGTGGCGCAGTTGGCCAGGATGCAATGGCTGCCAACCTGGCTGTCGTGGCCGATGTGGACGCCGGCCATCAGCAGGCAATCCGAACCCAGCCGCGTTGTGCCGCCGCCGCCTACCGTGCCGCGGCTGATGGTCACGTTCTCGCGGATGGTATTGCTGTCGCCGATCTCTAGCGCCGTCGGCTCGCCGTGGTACTTCAAGTCTTGAGGAGGAACTCCCACGGCGCAGAAGGAGTAAAAGGTGTTGCGCGCGCCGATGCGTGTGCGACCGTCCAGCACCACGTGGGAGATGAGGTTGCACTCCTCGCCCAGCACCACCTCCGGGCCGATGGTGCAGAATGGACCAACGGTGCAGGATGCGGGCACAACCGCCCCGGCGGCGATGACGGCGCTGGGATGGATGCTCACTCGGCAGCCTCGGGCGCGGCGGGTTCGGAGTCGGGCGTGCGGTTGACGATCGAACAGGTCAGCGTCGCCTGACAGGCAACCTTGCCGTCCACGAAGGCCTTGGCCTCCATGCGTCCGATGCGGCTCTTGAAGGCCAGCACATCGACCTCGATACGCAACTGGTCGCCCGGGGTGACCGGCTTGCGGAACTTGGCCTTGTCGATGCCGGTAAAGACGGCCAGCTTCTTATCGCGGTCGGGAATCTCGTTGAGCATGATGATTGCGCCAGCCTGGGCCATCGCTTCGACGATCAGCACGCCGGGCATCAACGGGTGGCCGGGAAAATGGCCCTGAAAGAAAGGCTCGTTCATGGTCACGTTCTTGATGGCAACCAGGCGCTTGCCGCGCTCGAACTCGACGACGCGGTCAATCAACAGAAAAGGGTAGCGGTGGGGAAGCAGTCCCAGGATCTCCTGGATATCAAAGGTCATTCCATGGCTCCAAAGTGCGAGGGTCTTGGCCGCCCTTCGCTCCAATGGATTATATCGAAAGGTACGGCTTACTTGCCTTCCTTATTGAACATTCACCGTGGAAGAAAGCAGAATCTCGCTGGCCGAATTGCCGATCATCACCCGCACCGGCTCGGCTTCCACGCTGAATCCGGGCAATTTCTCATCCCACCAAGCCAGCGCCGAGGCCTTCAGCGTCATTTGCACGGTCTTGGTTTCGTTTGGTTTCAGCGTTACGCGCTCGAAGCCCTTCAGTTCCTCAGTGGGCCGCTCCACCTTGGAGCCAAGATGCTTCACGTATAACTGGACCACGTCATCGCCTGCGCGGCTGCCGGTGTTGGTCACATCCACGCTGATGATGACCGAGCCATCCTTGGCCAGGTTCTTGGAACTCAAGCGGAGATTCGTAACTTCAAAGGTTGTGTAGCTCAAGCCAAAGCCAAAGGGATAAAGCGGCTCGCCCCTGAAATACATATAGGTCCGTCCGTCGCGGATGTTGTAATCCATCATCGGCGGCAGTTGATCGACAGACTTCGGCCAGGTAACTACCAGCCGTCCGCCTGGGTTGTAGTCGCCAAAGAGAACCCGCGCCAGTGCCGTACCCTCATCCTGCGACGAGTGCGCCATGTGCAGTATTGCCGGCACGTGCGCCTGACTCCAATTGATGGCATATGGGAAGCTGGAGACCAGAATCACCACAGTCTTGGGATTGACAGCGTAGACCTGCTTGACCAACTGCTCCTGCTCCAACGTGATGCTCTCGCGATCCCGTCCTTCGCGCCCGTCGCTGGGTACAGTGCAGGCCAGCGTGCCGCCGCCGTCGATGGTCTGGCGCCATTCCTTCCCCTGATCTCCGCATGTAGGATCGTTGCCAATCACCACCACGGCAACATCGGAGTTCTGCGCCGCGTTGATCGCCGCGCCACCCGCTTCGCTAGCCGCATAATTGACCTTCACGCCCGGACCCACCTCGGCCTGGATTGCAGCCAGCGGCGTCACAGTGTAGGGCGGCGTTCCACCATACCAATCCCAGTGGACGGAATCAGCCAGTGGTCCGATTACGGCAATCGATTTGATCGCGTCCTTTTTCAGCGGCAGAAAAGCGTCGTCATTTTTGAGCAGCACTACCGATTCCAGCGCCAGCTTCTTGGAGACGGCCTGATCCCGCTCCGTCGTCCACGGTTCGGGTGCATCCTTGATCTTGGCATAGGGAACCAACTCCGGAGGATCGAGCAATCCAAGGCGAAGAACAACCTCGAACTTGGGCCGCAGCAGCGCGTCGATCTCCGCTTCGGTAATCTCGCCATCCTTCAAGGCAGCCTTGGTTTCGTCCTGGTATCTGTCGAGGAACTGATTGATGCCGGCTTTGAGGCAAGCCACCACTGCGGCTTTCTGATCTGGAAAAAGATGGCGCGGATCAACCAACTCATGCACCGCTCCGCCATCGCTGGAGAGTACCGCCACGCCCCATTGATCACGCAGAATGCTCTTCAAGATCGGGTTCACGGCCATCGTGGTGCCGTTCCAGGCGTTATAAGAAGCCATGACTGCCTTTGCGCCACCATCGGTGAAGCCCATCCGGAAGGGAACCGAATAGTACTCCCAGAACAGCCGCTGGTCAAAGTCCGAGGAAGAAGAGTCGCGGTGATTCTCGTTGCTGTTGGCCAGGAAGTGTTTAAGCAGCGCTGCCGACTGCCAATACTTGGGGTCGTCCCCCTGCAAGCCTTTGATAAACGCGGTCACCATGGTTCCGTTGAAGTACGGGTCTTCTCCGTAAACCTCTTCGCTGCGCCCCCAACGCGGATCGCGCGCCAAGTCGGATTGCGGACCCCACAGCATCAGAATCTGCCGGTTGTATTTAGACGTCTGCGTAATGAAGCGCGCTTCATACCCCTCGACGCCACCCGCCTGCCGGACCAGCTCCGGGTCCCACGACTCGCCCATTCCTGGAGGCTGCGGAAACTGCGTTGTCGTCACCGGCAGCCGATTGCCTCTGCTCTCCCGCTGAACCACGCCATGAATTCCCTCCGAGCTACCCATATTAGGCACGCCTAGCCGCGCGACGCCAGTCTGGGTGCCCAGGCAGCCGATCTTCTCGTCCACCGTCATCAGCGAGAGCAGATTGTCGATCCGCTTCTCCGCCGGCAGCGAAGGATCTTTGAACGGGTAGCTGGATTGTTGCGCTGGCGCGGAAAGCAAGCTCCCGGCCAAAAGGCAGAACAGCACAGACAATTGCTTGTTAAACAAGGGACACCTCTACGAAAAAATCGGCTTCGTTCACTATCTCTCATTGAGGTATCGCTCTACAACTCCGCCAACATCAAGAAGAGTTTTTTGTCCATCCGTACCCTTCCAGATACGCTTTTTCATCAAAAAACTTGTCCAGCACATTGACTCTTGGACGCCATGGCGCTAATCTCAAGGCCAGATACCCGAATTGGTCGCTCACACCAACCCGCGGTTTCGCCCCTCAGCCCAGAGCTTCGGCTCGGTCCTGCCTTGTGATGCGCCATCCACAATCCCTTCTTCCGCGCGGTTACACCAAGCGCGCAGTCGATATTCTGTTCACCTGCACCCTAACCGCACGCCCCCTTGGAGGCCATCAAAAACCTTGAAGATCGCATTGGAGATCACGCCCAACCTGGAGCCCCTCTTCGGGACTCGCGATGAAAACCTCAGGCTCATGGAAGACTCGCTCGGCGTGCGCATCGATCTCCGCTCCGACGCCGTCCGTGTCGAAGGACCGCCTGCCGCTATCGAGCGCGTCCGGGGCATCTTCGCCGACTTCGAGGCCCTCCGCAAGCAAGGCGTCCATCCCCATAACGGCGAACTCAACGGTCTGCTGCGCTTGGTCGTCACCGATCCCGCTACGACGCTGCGTGGCCTGGCCGACAGCGGCAAGCAGCGATCTGCCGGCGTCAAGCGCGCTGTCCAGCCCCGCTCCATCAATCAGCGCAAGTACGTCGAAGCAATCGAGCAGAACGACATGGTCTTCGGCGTTGGTCCGGCAGGCACTGGCAAAACTTACCTTGCCGTCGCCATGGCCGTGGCAGCCATCACCGCCAAAAAAGTCAGCCGTATCGTCCTTGTGCGTCCGGCTGTCGAAGCAGGCGAGCGCCTTGGCTTCCTTCCAGGCACCCTCCAGGACAAGGTGGACCCTTACCTGCGCCCGCTCTATGATGCCCTCTATGACCTGCTCGATCCCGAGAAGGTCGACAAGATGCTGGAGAAGAACATCATTGAAGTTGCCCCGCTGGCTTTCATGCGCGGCCGCACTCTCAACGACGCCTTCATTATCATGGACGAGGCGCAGAACACAACCATCGAGCAGATGAAGATGTTTCTTACCCGCATGGGCAACGGCTCCAAGGCGGTTATCACCGGCGACATCACGCAGATCGACCTGCCCAACCCGCGCAAATCCGGGCTGCTCGACGCGATCAATATCCTCGACGGCGTCGAGGGCATCCACTTCTGCCACTTCGAAGACTCGGACGTAGTCCGACACGCCCTGGTTCAAAGAATCGTCCGTGCCTACGAATCCGTGAAGATCCAGCAGCGGGAGCTGCCGCTCGCCCTCGGCGAAGCCATCGAAGTCGGCGCCCCGCCCCGCGAAAACCGTGCGCCGCCCCAGCCCTTGCACCCGGCCAAGCCGCAATAACAATTAGTAGTAAGAACAGGTAGAGCCGACGCATACAGAGAGGTTCTTGCACGGCTCCAGAAATCAATTCTGTTGATCGGCGACGGCGTCAACGCGGTGCGCGCTATCTGTAGCGGGCTGCGCCCCGGTGTGTTGGATGACCTCGGCTTGGCCGCCGCCAATGAATGGCAGGCCTACGAATTTGCCGCGTGCAACGGCATCCCCTACCAGGTCTCTGTTCTGCCTATCGATTTGCACTTGGATGGCGACCGCGCCAACGCGAACTTCCGCATCTTCCAGGAGCGCCTGACCAACATTATCCGCCACGCGTAAGTCAAGTCGGTGCGCATCGCTCTCTATCAGCAGGAGGAGAGTATTCTTCTTATCATAGAAGACGACGGAATCGGCTTTCATGAAATGAGTTTTCAATGCGCTTGGCTCTGGGACTGCAGGGCATGAGAGAGCGAGCGCAATTCTGCGGAGGCGGAGGCGATGTGCAGATCTCTGCATCTCCCGGTAACGGGACGCCCGCCGGCAAATGGTCGGTCGAGACGCCGGGCCACTTTTTTCACATTAGTATGGACTGGCCATTTCACATCGATTCCGCATGGCTTTACTGGGAACACGCCGTGGGTCGAGCATGGTGGAAGCGTGATACTACTGTGCAAGGAGCTGAATGGGAGTAAGTAACACTCATTCTCATGATCACTCCTCGAGAACGCCCTTTGGGCATGGAATAAATTCCTGACTGTCAAAGTCTGATTCCCAGATACTGGGCGACGTGCGCCTGAGCGTTTCAAGGCGTTGCTCCCGAGTCCGAAACGTAGGTGCGGGATGGGGTTGTTGAACGCCACGAAGGATCCCATCTGATTGCGCCTGGAGCGGACCCGTATGCTGCTCCTTTCGTTAACCGCTCAATTACAGTGAGAAACCTCTCATGGGTCACGGTAGACGCGACGCAAATATCGTAAAAGGCGTCATCAAGAGAACCGGCTCCGTCGCGAATGAGGAGGATCTTGGCATGAGGCCACCGCCGACGAATCAACCGGCAGGCTGCTTCAAGCTCAAATGAGGAAAGCGAGTCAGCAAGTACAGCCACCTGAATGAACTCCCGCAGAGGAAGTTCCCACAATTGTCGATAGTCTATTGCTATAGTGAGACGATACTTAGGCCCATAAAGCAACGCATCATGGATTATGCTGGCACGATCCACAGAACCCACGGAAAGCAGATAAATCGACTTTGCTACCAACGTTTGCTCCCGGTCCAAAGTTCCAATTGCATTTTCGTTGGTTGATTTAGCAATACTGCAGAGCTTGTTCATGCTTAGTTCCTCCACGGAGAAAACGCTTCGCGATGCAGTTTGTATCTGAGCACACGGCAATCGCGCCAATTCAGCTACGGAACCGCAGTGCCAACTATGTCAGACTGAGGCGATATGCAGGGGGAGAGCGAAGCTGGATCAGAGAATCGTAATATACCAAGTCAAGCGGACTTACAGGACGCATGGACGCGGCGGTACGGCTGAGGTGGGGAAGCCGTTGGGTGTGGACGAAAAATGGCTGCGAACCGAAGACGTGATGTGCCTTGCTCTTGATCCTTAATACCGTCACATCGGATATGTCACGCGATTCGATCCATAACCGTGCATGCGGAACCTGCGATGGAGGAGCGGTATGGCATTGATTAATCGACAGCTTGTAACCAGCCGCACAAAGCATGAACTCAATTGCTAGTCCGCCGAACCAAAGAGCACATGGACTATAGCTCTCTCTCCAAGATGAATACCGAATCATACTCCACATTCGCGCGCGAAGAATGCGCAACTGCGAGATTCTAGAGATTATCGTGAATGGACTTCGGGCTGACAATTCGTTGAATCGCTCCTTCCGCCAGCATGAAAAGATCACACCTCTGTAGACTCCATTCCTGGCAAATAGTCATGTGCAATGCTATCGACTCTCATCTACCGGTTTACTCATAGCCCTTACCAAATATTTGTGCGATCAGGTGGTTGAGTTTTCGCAATTTCGATACCAATTTTCCATAAGTTCGATCGGCGCGTCTGTTCAAAACAGTACAGTCTAAAACAGAACAGCTATACAGCGATCATTCATTCACACTCGATGCTGGGATGAGTCGTGTTGCTCGCAAGCGGAGATCAATCGGAATTGCGAATGCGACAAGCCCGAGCGGAGTTAAGGCACTCGGCGCACTCGATTCTCTAGTTTCCGTGTTCCCGCGTTGTCTTAAGAACTCGCGCGCCCAATCAGGAAAGGAGATTGATCATGATGCGAATGAAGTCGTGTAGTTGTGCCTTGCTTGCATTGGCCCTCTTGGCCATTTTATGGGTCAATCCGGCGCTTGCCCAATCCTCCCAGGACTCTGGCAAGCTAAAGATTCGCGTTGATCCGAAGCAGGCGTACGTATTTGTGGATGGAAGGGCAATCCGTAACGGCAGCCAGGCTATTCGTCTGACTCCGGGTGCGCACTCTGTTGATGTGCGCAACTATGGATACACCGCGCAGGCGAAGGAGGCGCAGGTGACCGCTCAAAACGAAACAAAGCTCGATGTGAACCTTCAACGTTATGGGGACAAGGTCAGCGGCCCATTTGCCGATCTGGAATTCAAAGGGGATCGACGCGCCGCAGTCCTTCTAAACGGAACGACACCGGCATACTTTGTCGGCAATCTCGGCGAGTTCGACTGGGATTGGATTTTTCATAAGCGTTTGCTGCTTCAGCCGGGATCGTACCATGTCACAGTGAAGCGCGAGGGCAACACTATCTGGAATGGGAACGTGACAGCACAGGCCGGCAAGAAAGTGATTGTGTATCTGGACAAGAACGACAAGATGATTACCAAGAAATTTCACGCGGGCGATGTCCTTGGTCCGCAACCGCGTTTCCACGCTGGGTTTATCAGCGATACTGTGCCGGTTGCTCCTGTGACAGCCGAGCTTGCGGCTGATTCCGGAAATCTAGGTTGTGGACAGAGCACCTCCCTCAAGTGGAAATCTTCGAACGCGGCGCAGACATCAATCTCCGGACTGGGTACTGTGCCAAATGAGGGGAGCCGCGATGTGTCGCCGACGCAAAAAATGACGTATCTGTTGAAGGCGGTCGGCCCTGGCGGAGAGTCCGCGAAGGCTGTAACAGTCGATGTGAATGCGCAACCGACAGCGACGCTGGCGCTGAGCCAACCAGAGATTCGCTATCACAAGATCGGCGACAAGGTCGTGGAACAGGACTCGGCAACCTTGAGTTGGACAGCATCGAATGCCAGTACCGGGATCATCGAGCCATTCGGGAACAAGGAATTAAACGGAAGCCAGATGATTACGGCGGATCCGAAGCACACAAGTATGGGGCCGATCAATGAAGATGTGTCCTATACGTTTACCGCCTCGAATCCATGCGGAGGAAGCATAACGAAAACAGCGGCCTTGCACATTGTGGGTTCGATCGATCCGCCGCCCAACACCACGCTCGCGAGCGTGTTCTATCCCACGGCCTATCCAACCAAAAAGCACCCAAGGTTTGGTCTCGTGGCGAGCGAGAAAGCCGCGCTAGATCAACTCGCAACTCAATTCAAGAACTTTGGAAACTACGAGGACAACGCCAGCCTCGTGATCGTCGGATACGCGGATATTCGCGGCTCAGAAAGGTACAACCAGGCGCTTAGTGAACGACGCGCACAACTGGCCGAGAACTACCTCGTTTCCAAGGGCGTTCCCGCAGCAGAGCTGAAGATCCAGGCGAAGGGCAAGGATGACCAAATCGCGCCGAAGGCAGTGGAAGCGCTGCAAGCCAAGGATGTGCAAAAACCTGAGAGATGGATGAATAAGGACGAGAAAGCAACCTGGCTTGCCTACAACCGCCGCGTTGACATCGTATTGGAACCGACGGGCAAGCAGTCGGCGAAGATATATCCGAACGACGTGACCTCAGCACACCTGCTGTGGCAGCGGGCCATGCCGAGTGTTCGAGCTTTGGCTAAGATAGAAGGCTCATCGGCTGGCGCTGAAATGGCGAGCTTGAGCGCTCACGGAAACTGAGCCTTGAAGTCTCGATAGGAAGGACGCGTGGATTGGGTGGAATGCACGCGTCCGTTGTGCGGAAATTGCACTCTATCTGACTGCAATTTGCGCGTCGATACCGCGAACCGATCTTTGGAATCGGAAACTTCAGATTGGAGGATTTCACATGAAGCGCATTCTCGCAGTGGTATTCTGCCTCTCTCTCTACTCGATTCCTGTTTTCGCTCAGAAGATGGCTGCAAAAGAACAGGCAATAAGGGACCAAAGGTTTGTGAATTTTGTCGCACAGACCGACATGGTGGAGGCCAATCTTGGCCAATTGGCGAAAACAGCGGGCGCATCACCATCGGTAAAAGACTGCGCTCAAGCGCTTGTTACTGATCACACGAGCGACTTCCAGGAAATCTCTGGCCTTGCACATAAGGCCGGACTCAGTGTGCCAAAAGCTATTGACATCGAAAACAACAGAGCGGTGATTAGCCCTTTTCAGAAATTGAAGGGGACTGCCTTTGATCGGCGCTACATTCAGCTTATGATAGCAGAACATGTCAAGGCCATCGCCGTTTTTAAGAAGGAAGCGGCAGATGCGGAAACACCCGCTCTGAAGACCTACGCGGGCCAGACTCTACCTGTTCTCAAAAAGCTTCTTGCGGATGCTAAGGATGTTGAAAAATCGAAGGCTTCGTAGAGTGCTGGCAGGAGTATGCTGACCTTTCAATCATGGCGCGGGCACTCGACCATTCGGGTGTCCGCAGCCGTCGTGCGGGTTGCATCGCAAGCAGTTGATCTCTCCCTGTCCGTTGCACACACTGAGTTTGTGCTGCAAATCTCATTCATTGATGGATTCAGATCGCCGGACATAGCTGTCACCATGATCAGACTGCTGGAAAGAAGTAGATAGCGTTGGCGAGATATTTGGTCGCTAAAGAATGACCTGGGAATATCTGAATCACGAACGGGCATCACGAATCGTCTTTCTATCCGTCTTAACATTATCGGAGGATCATAATCCAGGTATGGTTTCATGCTTGCGAATTTTCTGTCTGGCTCCTCTCCTTGTTTCTTGTCTTGTTTTTGCCGATCCCGCACCGTTCGATCTGGCTGGTCCCATGCTGGAAGTCGAGGTGCTCCATGCTGGCAAGACCCTTCCAATCTCCGAGGTTCCTAATCTTGCGGTCGGCGATCAAGTGTCGATCAAAGCGGATCTTCCCTCTGGCCAGTCGGTGCATTACCTCATCGTAGCTGCGTTTTTGCGCGGCGCGACCAACCCGCCTCCAGAAAACTGGTTTTTCTCATCCGAAACTTGGAATTCCAAAGACAGCGATGGACTCAAAATCAAGGTCCCGAAAGATGCTCAACAGATGCTTGTATTTCTGGCTCCTGAGACGGGCGGAGATTTCAAGACGCTGGTTGGCGCTGTTCGCGGGAGGCCCGGTGCATTTGTGCGGGCTTCACAAGATCTCAACCAGGCGACGCTTGACCGTTCCCGGCTAAAGACCTATCTAGCCGCCATCCAGACAATAAGCCAAACCGATTTCGACCATTTGAAAACGGCTTCTCCACTGCTCGCACGCAGCCTCTCGATCAAATTCGACTCCGATTGTCTTCAGAAAATTCCTGAATTGCAAGCTTCCTGTCTAATGCAGGGCCAGGATGCGCTGATCTTAAGCGATGGACACAGCACTTCGATAGTTCAAGCGCTCACGTCGGGTTCCGTAAGCGATCTTGCTTTTGCATTAGGCAGCACGAAGCAGGCTGATTATGGCTACTCGAGTCCTTACATCGCCTCGGCGATGGACATTGCGCGCATCATGGAGTCCTTCCGTACCGCGCAGTATCAATACATTCCCGCACTTGCCACCGAGCAAGGCAACAAGCTATCCCTCGAACTCAATGCCGTTCCCTCGTTTCAGAATCCCAAGTCTGTTCTCGTTGTCGCTCTGCCGGCCGTTGAAGCGCCCTTGATGCCGCCGCTTCATCCGGTCGATCCCAAAGAGGTGTATTGCGCGGAAAAGACGGAGTTGGTTCTGCCCGCCGAGGGCGCTCCGCTGGTGTTTTCAACGGCCTACGCTCATGATATGGTTCTCCGTTTGAAGGGCAAGAATGGCAAGTTCGTTGATTTGCCAGTGAAAGCGGATGCCGAAAAGGGCGGATTTGTCGCTAACACAACTGGACTCAGCCCCTCCAACTTCGGCGATGTTCTGGACGGCTCCCTGCATGGATACTGGGGCTTTGAACAGTACGACGGCCCTGAATTCAAGCTGGAAAATACTCGCCCCCAACACTGGCAATTGGCTGATGGCGATCAGCAGTCGTTGATTGCAGGCCACGATGATCTGGTACACATCGAAACGGAAAATGCTGCATGTGTTGACAGTATTCTCCTCCAAAAACCCACGGGAGAAACTGTAAAGGTTGACTGGAAATCGACGGAACCTAACCAGGTTGCAGTCACTGTGCCGTTGAAAAAGGTCAAGCCGGGCACACTTAAGTTGCTGGTCAAGGAATACGGCAACAAGGAACCCGACATCGTCCCGTTACAGGCTTTTGCGCAAGCGTGTCATTTCGACAGCTTTATCCTCCACGCTGGTGATCTCTCCGGGGTTCTGAAAGGCAGTTATTTGGAGGACATAAAAGAACTCACTGTGAGTGGCGTGAAATTCAAACCGGAACCGCACCCTTCCGCCGAAAGCCTGGATGAGCTGTCGTTGACCACATCCGATACTAAAGCTGCCAATGCGTTCAAAGAAGGAGAGTCCTTAACCGCAAAGATCGTTTTGAATGATGGCCGCGTTTTCAATCTCGACATGACTGTAGCCTCACCGCGTCCCAAAGTTACACTGATTGGCTTAAGCGCTCAACCTCTCGCATCGAGCGCCGCCAATAATCTTCAGCTTGCCGACGAGGATGAGATTCCGCAAAATTCTCAGTTGACATTTTCGATTCATGCCGGCGTTCCTGCTTCCTTCTCCGGCGAGGAAAAACTTGATGTGGGCACTGCTCATGGCGCGTACCTGACAACTCTCACGCTTGCCAGCGGTCTCACCCTGGAGGATTCACAGATTGCCGTTGCTACGCTCGACACCAGCAAGGCTTTTGCCGCTTCGGCCCATGGTCCTCTTCGCTTTCGCGTGATCGAGAATGGAGTTGCGAGTGACTGGCAGCCTCTTGGAACACTGGTCCGTCTGCCTGTGCTTGGAGATCTCAAGTGTCCAAACTTGCCCGATCAGCCTTGCAAGCTCACAGGTTCCAAGCTGTTCCTTGTGGATTCGGTTTCAAACGATCCGCAATTCGCTCATCCAGTCATGGTTTCAGAGGGCTTTCCCGGATACTTTCTCTCTGTTCCCCGTCCCACCAATGGGGAACTCTATATAAAGCTTCATGATGATCCTTCTGTCGTCAATTCGATAACTTTTTCCTCGGAAGCATTCAGTTCCGCTTCCATTGCAACTCCCGCGGATTCCTCAAAGACGCCGGCGCAAACCCCCTCTGCGCCAGCCGCGAGCAACCAGCCCAGCATAACTTCTCCAACAACTGAGAGAACACGGCCGGCTTCAACGGCGGAAAAGACCGCTACTCAATCCGCTTCGTCTATTGCGCCTACGTCCTCTGGGCAAGCGCCTCAGTCCAGCAACAGCACCGCCCCTTCCGTGCCTTCCAATGCATCTTCAACGCAGGAGAAAGCGCCCTCCCCTGTGCAGTCTGCGCCGCAAGGAACTTCTTCGACCGATACGTCGCCTGCTGGTGACCCCAAGAAAAATTCGTCCTCTCAAGAACCAAAATAAACGGTTACAACGCATCATGGCCCGAAGAGTCTTTCTGATTCAGCGGGCCGTGATGCGCGATTCTGAACAGATAGGACTTGAACCTCTCCAGCGTATCTGAAACGGTACAGACAATCAGTCACGCAGAAAGACATTCAGCAATGACTTGTGAACCCGGATTTGATTGTCGTAGTCAATAAATCCAAGCTTGCGAAATCGAGTCATAAAAGCATTCACTCGTGGCCTCGAACTGCCAATCATGTTCGCCAGCGCTTCCTGCGAAATCTGTGGGATAAGAGGATCACCGTCCTCGGGATTACTATGTTCCGCCATAAGCAACAGGATGCGCGCAAGCCGCTTCTCGGCTCTGTTGAAGAGTTGATCGACCAAATCGGCCTGTGCTCTCAGATTGCAGGTCAGGAGGAATGAAGAGAACGAACTGGAAAAGGATGGTTCTTCGCGCATCAAGCGGAGAAACTCCGGTCTTGCTATCTGGAGCGCTGTACACGCCGTCAGGGCAGTCGCCGTCGTAACGCGCAACCCCGGCTCAGGCGCAATCGCCTTCTCACCAAAAAACTCACCTGCTGAAACCAGCCGGATCGTTGCTTTTTTACCAATTGCCGAAACCATGGAAATCTTGACGCGGCCGTCCTGCAAATAATAGACACAATCAGCCGGATCACCCTGTGAGAAGAATACCTGCACTCCTTTTAACTGGAGGATTGTTCGCTCATAATCGGTATTCGCAAGAAATGCCTCAACATCGAATTCATTTTGAATATTCGTCATCATCGGAAGCACCCATTCTCGCTAGTGCCCGGATGGAGGGCCAGATGGAAACGCAAGCGATTCCACAGCAAGGAGCACAACAGCGATTCAACTGAAATTATAGGAAAAAGTCGCCTAATCACACTGTCCCAAACAGAACATCTGTAACGGAGTCTCTCAATTCACAATGATATTCGAAATGCCATTTCTTCTTGAACGGGCCGTGAGAAGGATTGGGATGTAGAGGCAATGTTGGCGGCATCATCGTTGTCAGCGCGACAAAGAATGTTGGTATAAACGCTGCTCGCAATGTCGGCAACGTAATTCGGATGAACGAAAAAATGGCCAGGCTGTCAAAAAATTCCCTGTGATTTCAGAAAAAGGAGCAGTTGCATGGATCGACTGAATCGAATTTTACTACCAGTTGTATTACTCGCGTCCATTGTTGCCGTTTCAGGTTGCAAGAAGAAGATGGCGCCCATTCCCCCCGCGGCAACAGCCCCCGCCGCCATACCTGCCATACCTGCGCCCACTGCGCAGATCACCGCGACTCCCACTACAGTTACTGCTGGCGGTCAAGTACTGCTCAGTTGGAAGACTACCAACGCGACCAGCGCATCCATAGATGGCATCGGCGACGTCCCCACCTCGGGCGTGAAAACCGTTACCCCAGCCGTCTCGACCCTCTATCATCTGATGGCAAAGGGTTCCGGAGGCACTGCGGACGCCTCTGTGCGCGTCACCGTAAATGCGCCGCCGGTTGTGGTAGCGCCGGTCAATACCGTGAGTGCCGAAGCGGAGTTCAAGGCCAATGTGCAGGACATCTTCTTCGATTACGACAAATACGATGTTCGCGCCGATGCTCAGGCTACGCTCGAGCGCGATGCAAAGTATCTGTTGAGTCATACGGATGCAAAGATTCTCATCGGTGGCTATTGCGACGAGCGCGGGTCCAATGAGTACAACATTGCGCTTGGTCAAAAGCGCGCTGAATCAGCCAGAAAGTCACTGATCGAGTCTGGAGTGACATCCAGCAGCATCCGTGTAATCAGCTATGGCAAGGAATCGTTCACGATCATGGCGTAATCTTCCAGTTCTACAGCGATCCGTACCAGGATATCCGGTACTACGCGAACCTAAAGATTTCGTTTCCCAAGCACAACATGCCGCCACCAGACGAGGTGCTGAAAGCGATCTCTCGAAGTCATCACCGTCCAGCCCGACGAAAACGCCGCGGCGAGCGCACCGCAGCAGCCGCCGCCTCCGCAACAGCAAGCGCATCGCACCGATCCCTCCTCCGCCGCCTCCGCCACGATGCTCCTCCTCCGCAGCCGAAGACGATCTCTGTCGGGGAAACGAAGGAGCAGGTTGTCGCCATCTTGGGGCAACCACAGAAAGTGGTTAGCTTGGGCAAGAAAGAAATCGACTACTACCCAGACATGAAGGTGATTTTCGTACAGGGCAAGGTTTCTGACGTGCAATAGCGGATTTTAGATCGAGTTCTTTTCCCGGATCATACGACCTTGCCAATTTTTGAAGTCCCATTCTCGATAAACCAGAGGCTGCCGTCCGGCCCGACTGTGATGAACAACGGCATAACCCCCTGAGTTGGTACGGGATACTCCGTCAGGATTTCCTCGTAATGACACGGC
>CAWDQB010000011.1:0-16168 GCA_963804315.1 uncultured Acidobacteriaceae bacterium | reverse complement strand
TCACCAAGCGGGCTTCCGTGCCGTGGACAAGATAGCTCGCGTCGTCGGTAACATAGGTCATTCCAGAGCAGGCGCAGGCGTATGAGAGTGTGGATTTTCCCGCTCCCGAGTCGCCGCACAACAACACTCCCCGGCCATTGAGAGCCACACATCCGGCATGAACAGGCGTGGCATATGTAGAGGCAATGTGAAAGAGCGGCGCAGCTCCAAGAAAGTAATATCCAAGATAGCTGCGATACTTCTCGGCAGCGCGCGAGACGATCATCTGAGTTCTGCGCTGCTCCAGATTCCCGATACTGACAGTTGTCCCCATCGGCCACATTGACCATCAGCGTTTGCATCATCCGGAAGACCGGTTCTGGAGGACACTCTTCAGAATCGGTATCAACGACATGAACATCCACGCGGATTGGTGGCGTGTCGAAACGCTGCTCGAAGACGGACCAAAGCTGGCTGGCTTGCGTCAGAATCTCGGGCGAGTTCGTTGCCACTTCCGTCGGAAAACCCAGAGGATAATAGGTCTCGCGCAGCATCATTCCGGAGCCTCCAGTTCATGCCTTGGAAGCCTGCCAGTCGTCAGGTTGTCTCGGGATCAATCTCTTCAATCAACATGACTTTCTCCCTTCCTGGCCTCTTTGGATGCGGCTACGCCGTTTCTCGAAACAAAAACTTTGCCGCGAATTGGATGATGCGGGGATTCGCCCGGATGCTGTAACCGCCCCGAATGGAGGACTCTGGTTCGCGGGTCCCGTTTGACCCAAGCTGAAGAGAGAGGCCGCTATTGGGGTTGGCAAATTGCGGCGTATTGGTCAGGTTGAAGAACTCCGCCGGAAGGAGAAGCTGCGCGAGGCACCCATCGGGAAGATCCTTTCGACCGCCATATCGATGTTGTGCTGGCCGGGTCCGCGCACGATGCCCACGCCGCTGTTGCCGAAGTCCGTATCGAGCGGTCCGCTTCCATTTGGAGCCTCCGGCGCTAGGGTGAATGCATCTGATCGAGGTATCCATTGAGAACACGCGAATGGAGCGATCCCTTCGTCGCGGGATTCGAGCCGGTGCGCTGTGCCCGGTTCTCGAAGCTGAAATTGCCATAGACCAAACCGGCGTTCCCATCGGTCACGGTAATCGGTGATCCAGCCTGTCGCACTGAAATCCCAGAGAACTCCCAGTCGGAGAGTGCTTGACGAGCTAGTACTGGAGTTGATCGAAACTTCGGTGAAGTCCATGTGAAGTTCACAACCACCCTCTGGTCGTGATCGAAGTCTGTCAGTCCATATGCCTGGCGAGGATTTTTCTGGTTGTTCGTCAACAGCCATAACTCATAGAGATTGCTGCCGCTCGAACCGCTCGTCTCATCCAGTATCTTCGACCATGTATAACTGCCAAGAAACTGCAATCCATGGCCGAGGCGCTTGGTAATGCTGCTCTGCAGCGAGTTATAGTTGGCTTCAAACTCCGTATTGGCAAAGAGAGATCCAGTGGCAATTCCGGCATAAGGCAATCTCTGAATTACATTACCCGCGGTATTCGTGATTGCACCATTGACCGGGCTGATCGGACTGGCCAGCAGGGCCTGGTTGAATTCAATGCTGCCTGGCGAATGAGTGGTATGCGCGCCCACATAGCCGGCTTCCAGCAGGAAGTTATTCGCAAAAACATACTGAATATTCAAGTTATATTCTTGCGTGTAGGGGTCGATAACATGGGGCGATATCCCGGATGTATACGCGCCTCCACCGGCAATGCGCGGCTGATAGATAGGATAGCTGGTAGCCGGCGGCAGCAAAGGATCGAAGGGATTTTGCAGCGTTGCACCGGCATTCTGCGTGCCAAATGAAAGCTGTTGCAGCGAGAACGGCTGCTGTCCCAGTTGTGATTCGGCGAAATCTCCCGAGGGGCGATCGTAATAGAATCCGTATCCACCGCGCAGCAGGATCATAGGCTTGTGACTCAACTGAAATGCAAAGCCCAGCCTCGGAGAAACGTCGTGATAGTCGGTTGACCAAAGCCCCGCAGTCGAGGTCTTGGTCACGCCAGCAGGAACCATACCCGGAAAGTTTGCCGGCAGAGTATAGCCGCTGAGCGATCCCGTCGGCGGCACCTGCCCCTGCGCAATTGCCGGATCGAAGCTGGGCAGCAATCCATGGATCTCTACCGGTGGCCCGAAGACCTCATAACGCACACCGGCGTTCACCGTCAGACGCCCGGTCACCCGGATGTCATCCTGCATGAATGCCGCCAGGTCGGTATACCTCTCATCCTTGCGGAAAAGCCCTGAGCTGCCGATGCTGAACGATACATTGCTCACGTCGATCGTGCTGCCATTTTGTGCCGCGCTCTGTCCACCAGAAAGTCGGCAAATGTATTGATCTCCATCAGCCCGTCGGAACTGAAGGGCGCATCGACATCCACTTGATGACGCTTTACCTCCGCGCCAAATCGCATGTTATGGCGGTTGCGCGTGTGAGAAACAGTATCCTGCCAGATGAAACTGTTAGTAATCTGCCACTGCGAAGGCGTGCCGGCATCCCCGGTGGTAAATAGACCGTTGATGCTCACCCCCGGCGCCACGCCCGCGACACCCGTCGGAGTGCTGGTGCCAATATCCGAAGCTTGCACAGGGTTCTCGACCGACGAAAATCCGTCGTAACGCATGTACCCGAAGCGGGCCACATTGAGTAGCTGCGGATTGAAGACATGGGTATCCGACAAAACAAACATCAAATTCTGATCGAGTTCATCCGTGCCCCAGCCGGGAACGTTGGCGGCATTCGGCGAAAAAGGCTGGCTGGTTGGCGCCCGCGAGTAGAAGAACCTGCCCGAGAAAGTATTCGCTTTCGTCAATACCTGGTCCATATTCACGCTAAATTGGTTCTCTTTGTAAGTTGCCGGTTTGGAAAAAGTAGATTCGCCAATCGGAAGCTCGCCAGCTACGGCCGGCAGTTCAATCTGCGGATTGGGAATGGCATATTGGCCGTCAGCCAGCTTGAAGTTGAGCAATGCAAGAGCAACCGGATTGATGTTCGAGCCGTCGCAGGCCACCTGAACCCCGGTGGCGCTGGTGAGGTAGCCCGCGGCATTCGAGTTGTTGGCCGGACAGAACTGCGCTCCCAGGGCCGCCGCCGAGCGGTCGGAGGTAAGCTGTGGCAGTTCCACCGTCTGCTTGGCGCCGACGGCCTCTCCATTGACCTCCGTGATCCCTTGGTACTCGGCGAAGATAAACGCCTTATCCTTCAGGATTGGACCACCAAACGTTGCGCCAAACTCATTCTGCTTCAACGTCGGGCGAGGCTGATTGTCATATTTCAAAAAGAAATCATTGGCATTGAAGACATTGTTACGCACGAACTCCCACGCGCTTCCGTGATATTTATTAGTGCCGCTTTTGCTGACCAAGTCAACATTTGCTCCTGCGCCACGTCCATAGGATGCATCGTAATTGGCTGTCTGTACCTTGAACTCCAGTATGGCGTCCGGTGCGGGAATAGCCGTACCCACTTCCTCGCCGTCATTCGCGGCGGAGTTCTGCGACAGATTATTGGCGTCGATGCCGTTGAATTGGATGTTGTTCGAAGTTGTCTTGGCGCCGTTGGTGGTAACATTCTGCGAATCCCGTCCGAGAGACGTAGCGTCCGGCAAAGCTACCACAACCCCAGGCGAGAGACCGAGTATCTGAGTATAGTTACGGTTGGCCAGAGGCAGAGCTTGAATCGCCTCCTGTTCGACGGCACGCCCCAGCGTTGAACTCTCCACCTGAGCCAACTCAGCATCGCCGGTCACCTCCACTTCGGCCTTCGTTCCGGCAACCAGGAGCGTCACAACCAACGAACTTGTCTCGCTCACCGTTACCGGAATGGACCGCGAAGTGTGCTCGGCAAAACCCGCCGCCTGCACGGTGATAGAGTAGCTTCCTGGAGGCAGCAGCGGCACGTGAAAGACGCCCTCCGCCGAGGTAAACACTGAACGCGATTCGTGAGTCGCTTCGTTAACTGCCAGAACTTCGGCACCAGAAATCACTCGCTTGGAAGGGTCGAAGACCACACCGGAGATGGCGCCCGTCCCTGGCGTCTGGCCAAAGATATTGACCGTCAGAGCGAGCAAGCACAACACCCAAATTGCAGAATTATTTCGAAACGAATTAGCGTTCATTCAGTGGTTCTCCAATGTCTCTGCCAGGAATTGATATCGCTTTGAGTCCGATTATGTGAGGATTACTGCCGCAAGATGTTACCGATTTGTCATTCTTTTGTTTTGATTTGTGCCGGTTACACGGAAACTGTCATACAATCCGGCGAGTCAATCCATTCTGGGTTGATCAATCGCATCCCCTGACTGAAGAAAAAGAAATATAGTCAGCTTGACGGTTCTCGTTTTTGAGGTGGGGACGATGCGAACGATCTGCCTGAAAAAGACTGTGTGCTGTTGCAGCAGGTTTTCGATGCCGCCGTTAACATTTCCGTCGCCGAGCGGTCTTCACTCCTCGATGAGGAGTGCAAGACTGAACCAGCATTGCGGGCGCGAGTAGATTCACTCCTGGCCGATCTGGAGATAGACCTTGAATTTGAATCAGCAGTTGGGAACGCCGCTGTGGATCTATTGGACAAACCACCTCCCGCCCTAGGCGGGAAGCTTGGGCCATACGAGATCACCGCCGTGCTGGGACGAGGTGAAATGGGCATTGAATACAAGGCGATCCGTGACGACGAGTATCAGATGGAAGTGGCGATCAAAGTGGCGGCACAAGGATTTCTGGCGTCTGAACTCCGCAGGCGCTTTCTGGCAGAGCGGCAGATACTGGCCAATCAGAATCATACCAATATCGCCCGCCTCCTGCATGGCGGCACCTCTCCAGACGGATTACCTTATTTAGTCATGAAGTTCGTCGAGGGCAAGCCGATTGACTCATATTGCGAAGATGCAGGATTGGTGATGCGACAGAGAATTCGTCTCATGATCGAAGTGATTGGGGCGGTCGAATATGCGCGCAGGCATCTTCCCGTTCACCGGGAACTGAAGCCAGATAATATTTAGTCGATCCTGAAAAAGCCGATTCCAGTCAGCCTGCACGATCATCCGCGAGGCGATGAAGCTCTATGGGGATAGAAGCCGACACAGGATGACGCAGGTTTGAGGTACAATGTGGGTGTATTCGCCCCCAGCGGCATCTGAAAGTCCATCGCCGCATGAGCTGACAACTGAACAAAGCTGACCAAAGGCCGTTCATTGTTCACGGAACACTCATGCCGGCATCCGGTACGGCCGCCCGCGGTACATTCCCACCTGCTCGACGGAGCGCACGCGGATGACCTGCGCGGTGGTGTTGTCGCCACCATCGATCTCGACGGCGCGGGCCACCAGCTCGCGGGCAATCTCATCGATCTTCTTTTCTTGCGATACGATCTGGGCCATCTCTCTCTCGCTCATTTCGTCATGCAGGCCGTCTGTGCAGAGCACCAGAATGTCGCCAGCCTCAATCGTGATGGAGGAAGTGTCGGGTGCAACAAACATATCTTTACCCACCGAGCGGATCAGCACATGGCGTGAGTCGGATTCAGCCGCCTCCTGCGCTGTCAACAGGCCCATCTTGCGCTGCTCGTTGACCCAGGTGTGATCCTGCGTAATCTGGCGCGCCACTTTGTTGCGGATCAGGTAGCAACGCGAGTCGCCCACGTGAGAGACGACGGCCTGGTTGTATCGCAGGGCACAGGTGACCAGTGTAGTGGCCATCTTCCGGCCTTCGTACTCGGGCTTCAGAGAAATATCGTGAACGGCGGAGTTGGCCATCTCGACCAGCCGCGGCATCAGTGTGGTGAGCATCGTGCCGGCCTGCGCTCTGGGAAACTCTTCAATAAGCGTCCTGACAGCCGTGGCCGAGGCAACCTCGCCGAAGTCCATGCCGCCCACGCCATCGCAGACCGCGAAGAGATAGCCGTGTGAGCGGGCCTGTCGGCGCGATGAGGGGATGAACGAACCCATCGCGTCCTCGTTGTTGGTGCGGACTTTACCGAAATCGCTGATCTGTGCGAACTGGACGTCGAGCATAAGTGGAGCCGCCTGGAGATATGTTTTCGATGCTCGTAAAAATGAATGTGATTCAGGATTGGCTAAAACCGGAACAAGATCAAGACTTCGCGAGTTGTGGAATAAGCTTCTCACGGAATGAATCCCTTTCCTGGCCAGTTTGGTTTCAAACGTGCTGCCGGGCGGCTCTTGCTGCCTTCATTTACATAGCAGTAAGAGCCACCCAGCAAAGTTGATTCAATTCAACAGCATTCAAATTGCCTATTTTGCGGTGAGCAGAATCTCCTTGCCTTTGGCCTTTGAGGAGCGCAGGAAGTAGATTGCGCCGTAGATGCCCCAGACGGCCGAGATGCCGAGCGCAAGCAGCGGTTCCTTGAAGGTACCAAGTCCAAATACCGGACCAGCCACGTAGAAGCCCATGAGGACCAGGTTAGCGATCAGGCCGAAGCCAGGAATGAGCAGGTGACGGACTACGCTGTAGTCGGGCCGCCCGTGGAAGGCCACGATGCAAAGGAAGCAGCTCAGTGCATATAGGATGAAAGTGCCGAAGTTGGAGGTGAGCGTGATGGTCAGCAGCGAGTTAGGCAGCGCGGCTAACTGGTCATGCGAGAGATAGCCCCAACTGGACCAGAGGCCTTGCGGCAGAGCCTTGATAGCCGCGTCGGTGGGCGCGCCGGCATCGCCAAAGACCAGGGCGACGGCAATGACGCCGATGACAGCCGAGATGACAGCCAGCGTCCAGATGGCCTTGTGCGGCGAAAGCGTCTTGGAGTGCAGCATACCGAAGTGCTCGGGCGCCTCGTCGTCCTTGCCCATGGCGTAGGTGACGCGTGCGCCGGTGTTCATGCAGCTCAGCGTGGTGCCGATGAGCGCGAGGAAGACCGTGGCGGCCTCGGCCAGCATGAAGTACTTACCGTGTCCCTGACCCAGCAGCCAGTCGCCGACGATGATCATCATGTCGCCGATGGGCGCCGCGGAGCCTGCCGCGCTCTGCATCGAATACCCTGAGTTGAGGAAGTAATTGGCTGCAAAATACTCGACCAGGTAGCAGATCAATCCTTGAATCAACAGCGATGCGATGACGGCAATCGGTATATGCTTGGTTGGGTTTTTAGCCTCGCCTCCCATCGAGGTCACCGATTCAAAGCCAACCAGGATCAGGATGGCGACTGTGGCCTGAATGAAGAGATAGCTGAACTTGTGCGGCGAAATGACGGAAGCCGCGTTGGGGTGAGCGAGGAAGTTGCCGGTGGCATCCTTCTCCGCATAGCTGATGGTGAATGGAACCTGCTTGCCGGCGGCGTCCAGCAGAGGCTGCGGCACGCCGTTTGCATCGCGGATGGTTGCGCCGGTCTTGTCAACGGCAAACTGATAGGTGTAGGTGGCGAGCGTCTGCCCATCGTACTGGAAGGCAGCCGCGCCCTCGGGATGGCTGACGCGATGACCGATAGCCAGGAAGCTGAACAGAACCAGTGCCGCGATCTGAATCACGTTGATGGCCAGGTTGACGGACGTTGAAGCACCAGCGCCCTTGCTGGCGATCCATGCGACGAAGAAGCTGAAGACCACTGCAACCAGAGCCATAAAGAGTGGTCCGGGATTGGAGCCGCTCATAAAGGTCGGATTGAGGAAGCCGATAACGTAGCCGACAAAGATGCCCGTCGTCGCTACCATCACGCCGGGATAAACCCAGTAATAAAGGTGCGAACCCCAGCCGACGATGAACTTGGCAACGCGGGCATATTTGAAGGCCTTGTCCTTGGAGAGCAGCGCCTGCTCGGCGTAGTAGTAACTCGAACCGGTGCCGGGATAGAGCTTGGAGATTTCAGCGTAAGCGACTGCAGTGGCCAAACAGAGCAGCAGGGCGCCGAAGATGCCCAGCCACATGGCCGGAGCGGTGGAGGGTTGGCCGGCCACGCCGGTGGTGGCTTGGATGTAGAAGGTGAGCCATAGGAAGGCGCCGGGAGCGATAAGGGCCATAGCGTTGCTGGTAAGCCCGGTAAGGCCCAGGGTGGCTTGCATCTGAGGTGCGTTCTGATCTGCCATGTGCATTCTCCTGAGTTGAAAATTCTGTATTCGGCTCCCAGCGGCGGGCCACCGGGAATTGCGTAAGTTCTTCCTGAGCCTGGATATTTGTCCTGGCGGGTCTTGTTAGTTGAATGCTAAGCGCCGCGTGATAAGGATCAAATGATGAAACTGTGGTCAGTCGACAGTAGACAGATCGCAGAGAATCAACATTTCCGTCTACTGCCTACTGGTCGCCGGGTTAGCGCTTGGGTCCGAAGAAGGCAATAAATGCCACTGTCAGAGTGGACTGGTTCTTCTTGGCCAGAGGCGTGGAGTCCTTGGTGAAGTAAGCCTCGTTGGAAAAGTCGCCGCGGTACTCCAGGCGCATGAGCAGGCCTTCTACCCACTTGTATTCATACGTCGCGGTGAACTCATTCAATGTCTGCGCCAAGCCGGTCTGGTTGCCGTTGTAATCCTTGAAGTACTCGTACCGGCCTGCGATCGCCACTTTGCCCGTTGCCTGCTCGTGGAAGGCGCCGGCAATGCCTTGCCAGTGAACCAGCTTTCCATCGCCGCCATTGGCTGCGTTGGCGTCGCGGTTCTGGCCGTAATCGTAGTTGATGTAGGCGTTGAACTTGGCGTTGGGCGTCAGTAACAAGGTGGTATCAACCAAATTGCGAAAGCCGTTGGTGGTGTTGGCGTTTTCAGGCCCGCCGTAGTAGTTCAGGTTCCATGTGTACTTGGTCTTGGTCAATGCGCTGGTCAAGCCTACTGTGGCGCCGCCATTGGTTTTGCTGATGTTATTCCAGCCGTTGACCACCTGCAGGCCGATGGTCTCAGTCTTGGAGACGGGCAACGAGGTGCGCGCGCCAAAATGCCAGTAGGGGATCGCATTGACAAAGAGCAGCGAGCGCGAGTAGTTCCAGTTATCCTTCGCCTCGATTACTTCAGCGCCAGCCGAGGTAACAAACTTGCCGAAGTCTAGTTCAAAGCCTTTGGCCTTTGGCGGTTTCAAGCTGAGGAAGGCCTGCTCCAGATAGCTGCCCTGATCGCCGGTGCTGTTGGCGCCGCCGCCGTTGATGTCCGTGTTGGTGCGACCATACACAAAGTCGACGTGCGCGCCGACCGGGTCGGGATCATGATTCAAGGTCAACTTGGCGGCGCTCAGGCTGAATGTGTCCGTATTGTCGTTGAAGTTATAAAGCTGGTTGATCTGCCCGGTCGGAGTATCGGCGTTGGGACGGTTGAAGTTCGCGCTGTAGTAGCCGTCGATGAAGCCACTCAGGTCCATGGGGCCTACGCTCCATGTAGGCGCGGCAGGTGCCGCGGGAGCAGCGGCAGGCGCTGCCGCCGGCGCGGGTGCTGGCGCCGGCGTTTCCTGTGCTCCGGCCATTAGCGCCATTCCCATGGCGGCGGCGGCCATCATTTGCAGTACGCGATTTGTGTTCATCTTCATCGGCATGAATCCTCCTAAAAGTTTTGTGTCGTCAAACGCGAAATGAATTCAATCAAAAGGTTGAAGCGAAACTTCGCACCGGGATCAGTGCAGCCGCCTGAACGTGCATCCTCGTCGGATTAACTCTAGTAACGCATCCACCGTATAAAGTTCACGTGATGAACGCATGATGAATCCATAAAGAAGTTGAAAATTGAACTTTATCGAGGCGATTCAATCACATCGCAAATTATTTTCCTGGGTACTTGGCTTCCGGCCCGTAAAGAAGTAGTCTTCCCCAGGAGGGACAAACCACGGCGAAGGGAGCTATTGCAGCCTGTGCTGAAAGAGGCTCATTGCACCATAGGTTGGTAAAGGCTGGAATCCAGGGTTCTTCCGGTCACTACGCTCTGCTCGGACGGCAATCCATTGTACTTCATGGAGAAACAGACTCTGCGACAAGCGTTCAGAATCCGGCCAGGCGCAGATAGGCATCGAGGATTGGCTTTCCCCAAAGGCTACTGACAATGCCGCCAATACACAGGAATGTGCCCAGCGGGAGCTTGCTGGCGGCCCAGCTCTCCGAGTCACGGCGCATCTTCGGAAGCACCAGCATGACAATTGCTGCCAGCGCTCCAAGAGTCACGCCGACTCCAAAGGCGAGCAGGGTTTGTGGCAGGCCGAGCCACGCGGCTAGCAAAGCCATTAGCTTGGCGTCGCCCAGGCCCACGCCCTCGCGCCGGCGGATCAGCCAATACATCCATCGGATGAGCAGGATAAGGCCGGCGGCAGCCAGAATGCCGAGGAGGAGGTTCAAAGCATTCCTGGCGTATTCCTGCGGGGCTGTAGGAATATGCAATGCCCATCCTATCTGTTCACCCTGAAAAAATCTCCAAAAAAATCCTACCGCAATGCTGGGCAATATGAGAGCATCTGGAAGCCAATAATGTTCCGCATCGAAGATGCTTAGAGCAATAAGAACCCAAGTAAAGAACATCATCCCTAAAGCAAATTCGAGCGGAAAAAAGGCGTGATTCGAACGCCATGCAACATCCGTCCATAGCACAGCAACCGCAAGCTCCGCCAGCGGATAGCGCCAGCCTATCCAGGCGCGGCAGGTGCGGCAGCGCCCTCGAAGCGCTAACCAACTAAGGAGCGGCACATTCTCCCACCAGGCAAGGACACGCTCGCAATGGCGGCAATGCGAGCCAGGTAGGACCACGCTTTCGCCCGATGGCCAGCGGCTCAGACAGACGTTGAGAAAGCTGCCAAAAGCCAGCCCCATTGCTGCCGCAAAGATCGTTCCAGATATGCGAATCATCGTCGAGGTTGAGTATATCGCTCCGCGCAGGCAGTGTGGGTTGACAGATTTCCATTTACGTTACGAAAGCCCTGTCGATAGGCTGTTGGCGAGTAGGGCCGGTATTGGACGGCAGATCAGGATTGATGATCAGGGCCTGTTCGGAAAACACAGCACTTGTCGATACCGCCTGACTTCATACGGAAACAAAAGAGCTTCCCGCGATATGCCTGTCTGAGTGAGGTCACCGATGATCCGATTTGTTCCCTTTGATGCCTGCTGGGCACGAAGTGGCAAATAACTTGGTGCTACGCCTTGGCATTCACGCGGCAGGGGGGCCGCGTTGTTCAGGGGACGAACACAAATAGGTGGAGCTTGGTACGGCAAGGCCGTATCATACACTCAAAATATGGCAACGGCTAAGATATAAAAAGAAGACAAGAGCAATCAACGAGAGATCCAAATGCCCCTTACCGCCATCATCGCCGCAATGCCCAACGAACTGAAGCCGCTGACGCGCGGTTGGCTTCACTCGCGCATGAACGGCGTCGATCTCTGGCGCTGGAGCTTTGAGGGCGGCGAGTGGGTTGCTGCCTGCGCTGGGACTGGCGTGGAGCGCGCGGCACGGGCCTTCGCTGAAATCGAGAAGTGCGGAGAAGTCAATCGGGTAATCTCCGTCGGCTGGGCTGGGGCTTTGCGTGAGGAGCTTTTGCCGGGCCGGGCTTACTACGTTTCATGTGTTATCGATGCGCGGACTGGAGAACGATTCCATGTGGCAGACTGGCACGAGGAATGTTGTTTAGTGACCAGTCCAAAAGTCGCCGCAGCCGACGAAAAGAAGCGCCTCGCCTCCACCTACCAGGCCGCACTGGTCGAGATGGAGGCGGCGGGCGTGGCGCGGCTGGCCCGGATGCGCTGCATCCCCTTCTATTGCATTAAGGGAATCAGTGATGGCTACAGTGATAAACTTCCTGATTTCAATCGGTTTATCTCTACAGGTGGGCAATTCCGTTTGGCTCGTTTCGTCTTTTTTGTACTCTACAGGCCGTGGTACTGGCCCGCCCTCATCCGGATGGGCGAAAATAGCAAGAGGGCCGCGCGCGGCATTGCGGTCTCCGTGCGTGATTTATTGGATGAACGAGGTCAAACCGACAAGCTGAATGGCAACTCAAACCAACAACGCTGAACCCCGAATCGAAAATATCCCCGCAACCATGAAGGCCGTGGTCTATCGCGGCGTGAATGATCTGCGCCTAGAGACGGTACCCGTACCTGCGATCGGACCCGGCGAACTGCTGGTCAAGATCGCCACTTGCGGTGTCTGCGGCACAGACCTGAAGAAGATCCATACCGGCTCGCACTCCGCGCCGCGCATCTTCGGCCACGAGATGGCTGGAACCATCGTTGCCACGGGCGCGGGCGTCTCCAACTTCACCGTCGGCGAGCGGGTGATGGTCTTTCACCACATTCCCTGCGGCCACTGCTACTACTGCCGCAAGCAGACCTTTGCACAGTGTTCGACGTATAAAAAAGTTGGCGCGACGGCGGGGATGGAGCCATCCGGGGGCGGCTTTGCCGAGTATATCCGCGTGATGGAGTGGATCACCGGGAAGGGCGGCGTGGTCAAAATTCCCCAGGGCGTGCCGTTCGAACAAGCGGCCTTCATGGAGCCAGTGAACACAGTCCTGAAGGGTGTGAAACTGCTGCATTTGGCCGACGACGAGACGGTGCTGGTGATCGGTCAGGGACCGATCGGCATCTTGCTTGCGACACTCTCACTGCGTACCGGTGCGCGGGTACTGACCTCTGATCTTTACCCCGAACGCCACGCGATAGCCGCCAGCTTCGGTTTGCATGAGCCGGTTGATGCCAGCAACGTCGTCGAGCGCACCCATGAAGTAACCGAAGGACGTGGCGCGGATGCGGTGATTTTGGCTGTCGGTGGAACGAAGCTGATTCCCACGGCGATGGCTGCGGTTCGCCCCGGCGGCAAGGTAATGCTTTTTGCGCAGACGCAGCACGAGGTTGCCAGCTTTGACCCCGGCGCGATTTGCATGGACGAGAAGACGCTGTTGGGTTCATACTCGGCATCAACGGCGATTCAGCCTGAAGTCGAGCAGCTTGTTTTGGGCGGCTATCGCAACGGCTTCGATCTGACACGACTGATCTCGCACCGCTTTTTGCTGGAAGAGGCGGTCACCGCGATTGAGGTTGCATCGAATCCCCAAGCCGACTCAATGAAGATTATGATTGAAGCTGCGCCTGGAGCGGGAGCGCAATAGGAAGGACACGATGGCGACGACGATGATGGCCGCGGTCCTTCATGGACGCGAGGATATTCGGATCGAGCAGGTGCCGGTTCCACATGCCGGGCCGGGCGAACTGGTGCTGCGCGTGGACGCTGCACTGACCTGCGGCACGGACTTGAAAGTCTTTCGGCGTGGATACCATGCGCGTATGATTGTACCTCCCGCCTTGTTCGGCCATGAGCTGGCCGGAACCGTCATCGAGGTGGGTCATGGCGCAGTTGGTTTTGTGGAGGGCGACCGGGTAGTGGCGCTGAACTCGGCCCCTTGCGGCGCGTGCTATTACTGCGAGAGGGATCAAGAGAATCTTTGCGATGATTTGCTCTTCAACAACGGTGCCTACGCCGAATTTATCCGCATTCCGGCGCGCATTGTGGCCAAGAACACGCTGCATATTCCAGCCCGCGTGCCGCTGGAGCAGGCAGCGCTGACCGAGCCGCTGGCCTGCGCCGTTCATGGCTTTGAGGACTCGAACCCGCATCCCGGCGATACGGTTGCAGTAATCGGCGGCGGGCCGCTGGGCTTGATGATTTTGCATGTGGCTGCGCTTTACGGCTGCCAAGTGATTGCCATGGTCAAGCACGACGGACAGGCGGAGGCTGCGCGCCGGCTTGGCGCGGCGCACGTTGTGCAGACAGCGAGCATTCGCACGGCCATCCGCGATACGCGCGCGTTGACTGGGAAGCATCGCGGCGTGGACATTGCCATTGAGGCTGCCGGCGTGCCGGAGGCATGGCAAGAAGCGGTCGAACTGGTGCGCAAGGGCGGGGCGGTGAATTTCTTTGGCGGCTGCGCGCTGGGCACGCACGTTACGCTGGACACCAATCGCATTCACTACTCGGACATAACGCTGCGCGCCACCTTCCATCACACCCCGGCGATCTGCCGCAAGGCGCTGGATCTGATCTCCAGCGGACGCTTCCAGGCAGATGCTTTTATCACCGGGCACGCACGCCTTGCCGAACTTAACCTTGTCTTTGAGAAGTTGATGAACCGCTCCAGTGAGATCAAGACTGCGATTGTGCCCTGAGGGTAAAGCGATGACTGAAGCTGTGGATACTAAGCGCGAGAGGAATGCGGCGGAGCAGCAGGCGTTGCTGGCCCGCGGCTGGGCGGCACTGCCGGAGAGCTATCGCATTCCCAATGTAGCGCCCACGCTCGAAGAGGCGCAGGCCTGGTGCCGGGAACTGGCCGAGACGCACTATGAAAACTTTCATGTTGCATCGTGGTTTCTTCCCAAGAATTTGCGTCCGCATTTTCATTCCATCTACGCTTATTGCCGCGTCTCTGATGACCTGGGCGATGAGGTGGGTTCGACGGAGGCGGCGCTGGCTCTGCTGGAGTTGTGGGGCCAGGAGCTGGATGCCTGCTACGAGGGGCGCACGCGTCACCCAGTCTTTGTGGCGCTGGCCGAGACTATCAAGAAATGCTCGATTCCCAAGGAACCATTCGCCGATCTGCTCACCGCCTTTCGCCAGGATCAGAGCGTCGCACGCTATCAGACGATGGATGAGGTGCTGGCCTACTGCCGCTACTCGGCCAACCCAGTCGGGCGCTTGGTTCTCTACGCCAGCGGCGAGGCCAATGAGGAAAACTTTCGCCTTTCAGATGCAACCTGCACCGCGCTGCAATTGGCCAATTTCTGGCAGGATGTGCGCTCGGACTACACGGAACGAGGCCGCATCTACATTCCTCAAAAGGATATGGATTTTTTTAACGTGAGAGAAGAAGAAATTGCCGAAGGCAATGCGACACAAGCGTTTTGCGACCTGATGCGTTCCGAAGTGGCTGATGCGCGCTTGCTCTTTGAAGAAGGCCTGCCGTTGATTGGCAAGGTCAACCGCGATTTGGCCATCGATCTGGACCTCTTCAGCCGCGGAGGCTTGGAGATTCTTCGGGCCATCGAAGAAGCGGCTACGACGTGCTGAGTGCGCGGCCAGCGATCTCCAAAGGCAGGAAATTGAAGCTGATGTTGCGTGCCGTCAGCAGCAAGTTCCTGCCTTTCTTGCGCCTCGGAAGTTAGGGGGGAATGAAGAACTTCGTGACGCACGATGCACATTTGAAGCCGCCTACGCTGCCTGCCGCCAGATCGCCAAGCGCGAAGCGAAGAATTTCTATTACGCCTTTGTCGCTCTTCCGGAGCCACGCCGCAACGCCATCTGCGCCATCTACGCCTTTATGCGCCATGCCGACGATCTGGCCGACGACGAGAGCCTGCCGCGGCTAGAGCGCCGCCGCCGCCTCGATGAGTGGCTCGCCAACTGGCGCGGTGTCTGTCACGGCGGCGACACCTTGGACCTGGTGTTTCTGGCTGGCGCGATGCCGTCGAACGCTACAATATTCCCCTCAACCTGCTCGATGATCTAGTCGCTGGAGTGACGATGGATCTGGATCAAACACTGAATCATGTCATCCTGAGCGAGCGCAGCGAGTCGAAGAATCTGCGTCTCGTAATCTGGCGCTCCATGGACCGCACCGGACACATACGCCACCTTCGCCGACCTTTATCGTTACTGCTATTTCGTCGCCTCGGTCGTCGGCTTGGTCTGTATCCGCATCTTCGGCTACACCGATCCGCACGCCGAAAAACTGGCCGAAGAGACCGGTATCGCGTTCCAACTGACCAACATTCTGCGCGACGTGGCCGAGGACGCCGAGCGCAACCGCGTCTATCTGCCCCTGGAAGACCTCGCGGCCCACGGCGTTTCACTGGATTCGCTTTTACATCGCGCCCCCGGCGCGCCGCCCACGGCCGCTGAGCGCGCCTTGCTGGAGGCGATAGGTCAGCGCGCAACGGCAATTCTATAAGTCGGCGCAGAAGTTAATGCCGCTTATCAACCGCGAAAGCCGCCCCGCGCTGTGGGTTCTGGTCTCCATCTATCACGGCCTGCTGAAACGCATCGAGCGCGCAGGACTATGATGTCTTCACGCAGCGCGCCAAGCGTGCCCACGCAGCAAAAAAACCACCATCTTGGCAATAGGCATGGCGCGCATGGGTTTCGCGCGGCTGCTTGCCTGATTCCTTGCGCAGCAGCGGCACAACCGCCGTCAGCAGCGTCCGTGCGATCAACTCCGATCCTTTGGCCGTCGGATGAATTC
>CAWDQB010000010.1:0-4872 GCA_963804315.1 uncultured Acidobacteriaceae bacterium | reverse complement strand
CCAAGAAGTATTGTCGTGACCTCCAGCCGCACGGGCGACGGCGAGCTGGTGGCTGCGGCAGCGCTTGCGCTTTGTCTAGCGCGAAGTGGTGAAAAGGTGGCACTGCTTGATGCCAGTCCTGACGGAGGGGTTGTAAGCAGGATCTTTGGTTACTCAACCGGGCCTGGCCTTTACGATTATTTATCTGCTGGCGGGGAAGGATTGCTGTCAAAGCTGGTTCAGGTGGCGCCGGCGCAGACAAACTTGAAAGTGGTGCCTGCAGGAGTTAAGAGAGATCCTTCTCAGAGCATTGAATCGAGTCTCCTACAAAATCTTATCGCCCACCTGAGAAATGAGTGTGACGTCCTGGTTATTGCCACTGGGGCTCTGGATCGGTCGCTCGATGCGCTTGTTCTCTTGAAGCCCGGTGTGCATTTGCTGCTTACAGTTAGCTTGAACCATAGTCAAAAGGGCGCGCTTAAGTTAGCTGCTGCCGAATTAATGCATCAGAAAATGGATTCAAGTTGTATCTTCATGTTTGGCACTGATGACCGCGACGTCATACAACATTTGTCGCGTCCGAGTTCCGGGAATACGGGGCAGTCTGGAAAAGACAGCCTTGGGCAAGGAGCTCCGGAACAAGCGGCAGCCTGGTAGGCAGCCTGCTTAGGAATCAAGCAAGTTGAGATACAAATCTTTAATTTGCTGGACGTGTTTTTCCAGAGTGAAATGTTGCGTTGCCCTTAACCTGCCGGCAGCACCCAATCGCTGCCGTAGTTGTGTATCTGTACTTAGCTTTGAGATCGCTTCTTTTAGCTCAGCTAATGATCCGGTTGAACTGTAAGTGCTTCCTTATCGTGCCGCGCCACCCAAGGAACGCCAGTAGGCAAATTGGTGTTAATTACAGCTTTGCCGCACAACATCGCTTCTGCCTGCACAAGCCCGAAACACTCAGTGGTCAGCGTTCGCCGCGCCAGACGATGGTGCTGCCGGCATAGCCCGCCGCCCAGAGGCCCATGGCGATCAGGTCCCTCAGCGGCAGCAGCCAAAGGCCGGGCAGAGTCTGACGGTCGCCCAGCACTTCAGCGCCCACGGTCATCGCCAAAGCCATGCGAAGGCAGAAGCTCAACCCCAGCAGCCACAGGCTCAGCAAGCTCGCTCCGCTGGCCAGCACATTGAGCAAGCGCCAAGGCTCAGCCCGTGCGTGAAGAGCAGGCCCGCGTAGCCGCCGGGGCGCGCATCGCGCACCGTCCGCGCCCAGCGCAACTGATGGTCGGCAAAACCGCGCCAGCCGTAGGCCGGCACGTTCGTCTCCACCACCTCCGCGCTCAACACAACGCGAAATCCGGCCTTGTCCACGCGCGCGCCCAGTTCGTAGTCGTCGGCCAGATGATCGGCCAATACCTGCAGGCCTCCGATCTTGTCCAGCGCCGCGCGGCTCACGGCCAGCGTGGAGCCGAGGCCGTAGTGCAGGCCGCCCTCGATCCACTTCGACGAGCAGCACGTTGGCCTGGAAGTCGGCGATGCCCAGCGCCTCCAGCCGCGAGGGCAGCGTGCCGTGCGCGCGGCCGCGATAGAGCGCCGTGACCAGACCGACTTTTGGGCCGGCCTCCGGCGCAAAGCAGCCCATTACCCGCTCCAGGTAGCGCGGGCTGACTGTAATGTCCGAGTCGTTGATGAGCAGATAATCGAAGCGCGCATGAGCGGCAAGCTGGACCAGCGTGCTGACTTTGCCGTTGGTTCCCAGCCGCCGCGGGCATTCGATCAGCCGGATCGCGCGCTCAGGAAACTCAGCCTGCAATTGATGGACAGCTTCGACGGCGGGATCAGCGAGCGAAGCCACGCCGAAGAGCAGCTCATATTCGCCTTGATAGCTTTGGCGGCAATGGCTGCGAAAGGCTTCAATCATCCCCGGGTCCAGGCCCTTGAGGGATTTGAGCACGCTCACGCCCGGCGCAAAGGTTGCCAGCATCGCGCGGCGCTCCGCCAGAAAGAGCCGCGCCGCAAGCAGCGCGGCCACAAAATAGCCCATACCGGCCACGGCCAGCACAGTCGTAAACAGCGAGAGGAGATATGCGAGAGCGTGAGGCATTTCAGGGGTCAGAATACAGCTTATAGCTTTCAACCGCCAGTTGCCGGACCGTGAACAGTGAAACGTAACCTGAGCATCCAAAATGCCGTCAAACTTGAGTTGGCTAGTTAACAAGTTTGATTGTGGCTTGGCCGGAGTGCAACATCTCATGACCAGAGGTCTCGCCGGAATCTACGGGCCGCATGGGTTCAGAAGCAGCTTCCATATCCCATCGTCTCAACGCGGGCGAGCATTCGCATCGCGTCAGGCAAGCGCCGGTTCGCTTACAATGGTTTCGGCTTCCATTCATTCATCAGAGTATTTTTTCTGTGGGCAACGCACGCCTTGGTGGTTGCCGGTTGCGCGGACGAAACCTTTCATGAAACTCAATCGTCGGTAGAAGCGGATGCGAAGAGATTGCCTTTCGCAGGGAACAGTCCCATGCATGGCCCCCTTTGCGGGCAATCAATTGAGAGAATACGGCGGGAATTCCAATCATGTCCATTGAAAGCAACGCGGAGAATCACACGGCCTCGGACGCCTATAACCAACAGCCGCCCGCCCACAAGGGTTCTGGGCTGCGCATCGTCTTTTACCTGCTGCTGGTGGCTGTGCTGGTCGCAATCGTATGGAAGATTCATCAGAATCAGAAGCTCAATGCGGCCTCGACTGCCAACCAGGCGGCGGTGTTGATGGGCAGGCCGGTTCCGGTGCAGGTGGCAGCCGCTGTCGAAAAGCCGATGCCAATCTACTTGACCGCTCTTGGTACCGTGACGCCTTACATGAGCGTTACCGTCAAGGCGCGGGTCAGCGGCCAACTGGAGCCGGTCAAATTCACCGAGGGTCAACTGGTCAAGCAGGGCGAGACGATCATGGTGATCGACCCAAGCCCCTACAAGGCAGCACTGGATCAGGCCAAAGGCACGCTGGCCCACGATCAGGCGCTGCTCAAGGACGCGCAGGCCGAGTATGCCCGCTACAAGGCGCTCTATGATGCCGGCGTAACATCCAAAGAATCAATGCAATCTTATGAAGCTACACAGGGCCAGTATCTGGGCGCCATAGAATCGGACAAGGCAGCGATTGAAACTGCGCAATTGCAACTCGACTGGTGCACCATTCAAGCACCCATCAGCGGCAAGATCGGCTTGCGGCTGGTGGACCCCGGCAACATCATTGCCGCAAGAACCACCAATCTGGTCATCATTAACCAAATCCAGCCTATCGCGGTTTACTTTACTCTGCCCGAGGGTCAGCTTCCCCAGGTGCTGCATAAGCTGTCCGCGGAGAAGCGGTTGCCGGTGGAGGCCTACGATCAGAGCGACACGCAAAAGCTGGGCACCGGCTACCTGCTCACCGCCGACAACCAGATCGATACAACGACCGGAACCGGGAAGCTGAAGGCGGTCTTCGATAATGCCGACTCCGCGTTCTTTCCTAACCAGTTTGTCAACATTCATCTGGTGCTGGAAGAGCGTCCCAACGCGCTGGTGGTGTCCTCGGCGGCTCTTCAATCCGGCTTGCAGGGTTCGTTCGTCTGGGTGGTCAATACCGATCCCGTCAAGAAGACATCCGTGGCAAAAATGCAGCCCGTTAAAATTGCACTTGCCGAGGGGCAGCTCACCATTCTGGACAGCGGCGTGCAGGCCGGTCAGAACGTTGTGGTAGACGGCGCGGATCGTTTGCGGGATGGACAGATTGTTACCGCCAGCGTGGCCAAGCAGCACGGCGGACAGGGATCTGGACAAGCGGCAGGACAGGGCGCGAGTCAGTCCAGCGGAAATGGCAGTCAGCCGAAGAAGGAGCAGCAGTGAGCCTGAGTCCTTCCCGGCCATTCATTCTGCGCCCGGTGGCGACCTCGCTGCTGATGTTCGCCATTCTGCTGGCGGGCTTCATCGGCTACGAGCAGTTGCCGGTCTCCGCGTTGCCTGAGGTCGATTACCCGATTATTCAGGTGCTCACCTTCTATCCCGGCGCGGGGCCTGAGGTCATGGCCTCGTCGGTCACAGCGCCTCTGGAGCGCCAGTTTGGCCAGATGCCGGGGCTGAAGCAGATGACCTCAGAGAGTTCGGGCGGCGGCTCAGTCATTACGCTTGAATTCAATCTTGATGAGAACATCGATGTAGCCGAGCAGGAGGTGCAGGCGGCCATCAACGCCGGCAACAGCTTCCTGCCCACGGATCTGCCCAACCCACCCATCTATAGCAAGGTGAATCCCGCCGACGCGCCGATCATGACGCTGGCGCTCACCTCCAACTCCCTACCACTGGACAAGATCGAAGACGCCGCCGATACCAACCTCGCGCAGAAGATCTCCCAGGTCACTGGAGTCGGGCTGGTTTCCATCGCCGGTGGACAGAAGCCCTCGGTACGCATTCAGGCCAACCCCACGCAACTGGCAGCCTATAACCTGAGCCTGGAAGATCTGCGCACCGCCTTGGCCTCGGCCAATGTCGATCAGGCCAAGGGTACGCTGAACGGCAACCGCCAGTCTTACACCATTGGCGCCAACGACCAGTTGTTATCGAGCAGCGATTACAAGCCGGTCATCATCGCCTATCGCAATGGCGCGGCCGTGCGCGCCTCGGATGTGGCCACCATCGTCGACGCCGCCGAGAATAACCAGCAGGCCGCATGGATGGATCGCCAGCCGGCGGTGATCGTCAACATTCAGCGCCAGCCAGGCGCGAACATCATCGCCGTCGTGGATCGCATCAAGAAACTGCTACCGCAGTTGCAAGCCAGCCTGCCTGCTTCGGTGCAGGTCAAGGTGCTCACCGACCGCACCACCACCATCCGCGCCTCGGTCAAAGATGTCGAGT
>CAWDQB010000009.1:0-24033 GCA_963804315.1 uncultured Acidobacteriaceae bacterium | reverse complement strand
TTTTTTTTATTCCCACTGGAAGGACTTCGCCGGGCGAGCCATTTTTGACAGTTATGGCCAGGCCGGCAGAGGTTTTGGCCGGGCCTCTTGGCCGCCGAGCCCCGCGCGGGGCCGACGCGGGCAACCGCGTGACACGAACGAAAACTCGCCCCGCACTACACCCTGACTTCCGCGTCCCCTTCAAGCGCGCACGCCCAGGGCATCACCGCCTTCAAGCTCCGCCCCCCCCCCCCCCCGCCAACCGACAACAACACCACCCAAAACCAAAAAAAAAAACCAATCCGGCCGCCAGCCAAAACACTCACCAAAAAACAAAACCAAAAACAAAACACACACACACACACACACACACAAAAAAAAAAAAGCATATCAAAACAAAATCAAAAACACCAACACACAACAAAAAAAAAAAAAAAAAAAAAAAAAAAAAAAAAAACAACAACACATCTCAATACACCATCATATCATCATCATCATTTACAACATCATCAAAAAAAAAAAAAAAAAAAAAAAAAAAAATCTCAAAAATCAATCAAAAAAAAAAAAAAAAAAAAAAAAAAAAAAAAAAAAAAAAAAAAAAAAAAAAAAAAAAAAAAAAAAAAAAAAAAAAAATGTATTGCTAGCCCTCTAACCAACTAATCTGCCACAACCGACCCGAGCCTATTACAGGCTTTGCCGTTCCTGGCGCCTCCAGGCTATCAGGCGATTGTCGAGCTTTGCAGTGAAAACGGCCGCAGCAAGCGCCGCAACGCCTCCGCCGACACTTGGTCGCCGGAAGAGGACGAGGTGCGCATCTACTTCGAGCGCATCGACGGCGAAGAGCCTGCGCCACGCCCCGGCGCGCCTCGCGCGCGGTCGTCGCCAGCGGCTTCGACGACGAAGACGACGACGGCCAGGAATCGCTGATTCCCGCCGACCAGGACGCGCGCGTCAAGGAGCTGTGCACCGCTCTGGCCGAGGCCGAGCGGGGCGGCCACGCCTTCATCGCCCTCAAGTGGTTCCGCGACTCCTTCTTGCCGCGCAAGGCCTACCGCTGGAATCAGCATCCGGAGTCGCGTCAGGCCGTTTTGGCCGAGGCCATTCAGCGCGGCGTCGTCGTGACCAGCAAGATCGCCAATCCCAAGACCCCGGCTTATCCCACCACCACCATCCGCCTGAACCGCGCGGAAGCCGGAATGCCGGAAGAGGCGCAGCGCTTCCATCCGGTCGAGGCGCAGGGCGAATCCATCGCCGAGGCCATTGAAGAGGAACGGGGGAACCTGTGAGCTGCTACTTTCTTGAGGCCACGGCCTTCGCCAAGCTCTTTGTCCAGGAGCAGGGCACCGACGAGCTGATCCGCCTGATGGAGGCGGTCGAGGACAACCGCAAGCTGATCTCCGCCTCCACGCCGCTCGAGGTCTACGCGGCCATCCGCCGCCGCGAGCGCTCCGGCGGCATCGAGCGCGGAAGACGCCGCGGCGGCGCTGGAGATTCTGCGCACCGAAGCCGCGCGCATGGTCCAGGAGCCGCTCAACCCGGCGGTTCTTGAAGCCGCCCGCCAGCTTCTCGACCGCACCACCCTGCGCTGGCCCGACAGCCTGCAACTGGCCGCCGCCATCGTCGCCCGCGAGATGTTCCAGGGCACCGAGATCATCTTCGTCTCCGCCTCGGCACTGCTGCTGGAAGCAGCCAAGAATGAGGGCTTCCATACACTGGACCCGGCCAAAGAGGCGGTTGCGACTGAAGGTGAAGCAGACCCAAAAGACTGAGTGCCTTTTGGGTGAGGCGCAAATATTCTTTCGGATTGCTACTTTTGTATCCTGCTGACATCGCGCACCGCACCGCGAGCCGCGCTGGTGGTCATGGCAGCGTAGGCTTGCAGCGCTTGCGAGACTTTGCGGGCGCGGCTGGCGGGCTTCCAGGCGGCTGGGCCTTTGGCTTCCGCGGCCTTGCGGCGGGCGGTCAGTTCCTCATCCGTTAGCGCCACACGCAGCACACGCTTGGGAATGTCGATCTCGATGGTATCGCCCTCGTTGACCAGCGCCAGCGAGCCGCCTTCCGCAGCCTCCGGTGAGATGTGTCCGATGGCCAGCCCAGAGGTGCCGCCGCTGAAGCGCCCATCGGTAATCAGCGCGCAGACTTTGCCCAGGCCCTTGGACTTCAGGTAGCTGGTCGGGTAGAGCATCTCCTGCATCCCTGGGCCACCTTTGGGGCCTTCGTAGCGGATCAGCACCACGTCGCCGGGAACGACCTTGTCGCCGAGAATCGCCTCAACCGCCGAGTCCTGGCTCTCGAAGATGCGCGCCGGGCCGGTGAAGGTCAGATGCGCTGGGTCGACGCCCGCCGTCTTCACGATGCAACCGTCCTCGGCGATATTGCCGAAGAGAACCGCCAGCCCGCCGTCTTTGCTGAAGGCGTGGTCGAGGTCGCGGATGACGCCGTGCGCGCGGTCAAGGTCCAGTTCGTCATAACGCTTGCTCTGACTAAAGGCTTCCGTCGTGCGCACGCCGCCGGGAGCGGCGCGATAAAACTCGGCAATGGCTGCTTTGGGTGAGCCTTTCACGTCCAGTTTGTCGATGGCTTTGCCGATCGTCGATGCATGAACCGTGCCCGCGGAGCGATGCAACAGCCCGGCACGGTCCAGTTCGGCGAGAATGGCGAAGATTCCCCCAGCGCGATGCACGTCTTCCAGATGCACGTCCGGTGACGAAGGCGCCACTTTGCAGAGATGCGGCACGCGGCGCGAGAGGCGATCAATGTCGGCCATGGTGAAGGGCACATTGCCCTCCTGCGCCACGGCCAACAAATGCAGCACGGTGTTCGTGGAGCCGCCCATGGCGATGTCCAAGGTCATGGCATTCTCGAAGGCCTCGAAGGTCGCAATCGAGCGCGGCAGGACCGTCGCGTCGTCCTGTTCGTAGTAGCGCTTGGCCAAATCGACGATGGTGCGTCCGGCTTGCAAGAAAATCTCTTTGCGATCAGAGTGCGTGGCCAGCACGCTCCCGTTGCCCGGCAACCCCAGGCCCAGAGCTTCCACCAGGCAGTTCATCGAGTTGGCGGTAAACATTCCCGAACACGAGCCGCAAGTAGGGCAGGCCGAATGCTCATACTCGTCCACATCGGCGTCGCTCACGTTGGGATCGCCGGCGACAATCATTGCGTCGATCAGGTCTACGGCCTTGACGATGTTGCCGCTCAGCTTGACCTTGCCCGCTTCCATCGGCCCGCCGGAGACAAAGACCACCGGCACATTCAGGCGCATGGCGGCCATCAGCATACCCGGCGTAATCTTGTCGCAGTTGGAGATGCAGACCAATGCGTCGGCGCAGTGGGCGTTGACCATATACTCGACCGAGTCGGCGATCAGGTCGCGCGAGGGCAGGCTGTAGAGCATCCCGTCGTGGCCCATGGCAATGCCGTCGTCGATGGCGATTGTGTTGAACTCCTTGGCGACTCCGCCGGCGCGCTCGATCTCCCGCGCCACAAGCTGGCCCAGATCCTTGAGGTGAACGTGGCCGGGAACAAACTGGGTGAAGGAGTTGGCGATAGCGATGATGGGCTTGCCGAAGTCGCCATCCTGCATTCCGGTGGCGCGCCACAGAGAGCGCGCTCCGGCCATATTGCGTCCATGCGTCGAGGTTCGTGAACGATAAGCGGGCATGGGTTTATTTTACCCCCGGCATTGGCATTTAAGCATTCAGTCCGGGCGTTGCTGAGCAACAGGCTCAACCCGCAGCAGATAATTATCCAGCCCCATGACGCGCAACGCCGCGCCGGCGGGAACAGGCTCGCTGGCCACAGCCTCCCAGATTTCGCCTTCGACCAGCACGTGGCCTTCCGGGGTCAGCGCCTCCATGGCGCGCGCCGGTCTGCCCACCAGCGCCGCTGGGCCGAGCTGCGATTTCATTTGCCGCGCGCGCACGGCAAGTCGAACCAGCCAAAAAGTGATCAGGCTGAAGGCAGCAGCAACGGCAAAAGCAACCCACGGACTGACGGCCAGCTCCGGCACCGGCGCGGCCACCAGCGTCAGCAATCCAAAGGTGAGGCAGACGATGCCCGCGATGGCCAGCACGCCGTGGCCGCCGAATTTGGCTTCGAGCAGAATCAGAACCAGCGCCGCAATCAGCAGCAAGACCGAAGTAAAGCGAATCGGCAGCAGATCCAGCGCGAAGATGGCCAGCAGCACCATCAGTGTGCCCAGCGCGCCGGGGACGATGGTGCCCGGAGTGTTGAACTCCAGATAGATCAGCAGCGCGCCGCAGAGGCCGAGCAGCAGAGCGATGTTGGGATTGACCAGCCAGCCGAGCAGTTCTTCGCGCAGCGTGATCTGGAGATTTACGACGCGCGCGCCGGCCAGATGCAGCGTCAGCTTGCTGCCGTCCATGCGGGTGATCTCGCGGCCATCGAGCGAATGCAGCAGCTCCGCGTCATTCGCTGCGATCAGGTCGATCAAGTGCAGGTCGAGCGCCTCTTGCGCGGTATAGGAATGCGAAGAGGCGGCGGCGGCCAGAGCAGCCTCGCTGTTGCGGCCGCGCTGCTTCACGTACGAGCGCAGCAACGCTTCCGCGTCGTTCTCGATCTTCTGCATCAAGGTATCGTCGGGCTTGCCAAAGGGCGAAAGCTCACTGACCACATGAGCCGCGCCGGCGTTGGTTCCCGGCGCCATGGCGGCCACATCCGCCGACTCCAGCAGATAGAAGCCCGCCGAACCCGCGCGCGCCCCCGCCGGACTAACGTAAATAATGATGGGAACCTTGGAGGATAGAATCGAGCCGATCATCGAACGCATCGAGTCGAGCAGGCCGCCGGGGGTATCCATTTCGATCAGCAAGGCGCTGGCCCCGTCGGAGTTGGCTCTCTGGATGGCACGGTCCAGCTCACCCCGCGTGATGGGCTGAATGGAGTCATCGAGGACGAACTTGTCCACCAGCGGCTGCTGTGCGCGGGCTGGGTTGGAGAACCCGAAGGTCGCGGACAAGCTTACCAGAATAGCGGAACCGATAATGCGCTTCAACATGGTTTGCTCCTCAAAAGTCCAGACACCTACTTCTTCATCCCGTCCAGTTCCTCGATCTGCTTGCGCAACTCCAGCGCGGGTTTGTTGTCGGGATCGATCTTGAGGGCCGCGGTCAGGTTCTGCTGCGCTTCATAGAAGTGGTGCGCGGCAACCTGCTGACGGATCAGAACTAGATACGCCTCCACCGAGGGCAGCAGTTCGAGCGAGGCGACGGCTTCCTTGCGCGCGGCCTCGGCGTCTCCGGCACGCTCATGAACCTGTGCCAGTCCTGCGTGGGCCATGGCTGATTTGGGATCGGCTTCCAGCGCGGCCTGATAGGCTCGCTCAGCCTCTGAAAGCAGCCCGTGCTCCAGATAATCATGCGCCTCGGCGATCAGCCTCTGCGCGCGATCCAGTGGCGAGAGCGACCCCAGACGCGCATTCTCGACTTGATCGATCATTTGCTCGGCCTGATGAAAGGCGGCGGCGTTGAAGCTGCGCTCGATGCGCTCGAGGGGATCGGGACGTGCGGCGATTGCTGAAGTATCCAGTGCGCCCGCAGCGGGTGGCGTGGCGGAGGCCAGTGCGGGCTTGACTGTCTTCTCCGGCTTGGTCCAGGCACTCTGTACGGCCTGGGCCTCGGTGTCGTTGGGATGCAAGCGCAAGCACTGCGCCAGCTCGGCGATTGCTTCGGCGGTATCGCCACGACGCTTGAGGCTGACGGCCAGATTGAAGTGGTAATCAGCGCTGTCGGGGTCGGCGGCTACGGCTTGGCGGAAGAGCGGCGTGCCGTCCTTGCCTTGCCGAGCCAAAGCCACGCCTTGATTACTGAGCACCTCGGCCAGCGGCAGCGTACGGGCCACGGCGGCAAAGGCCTCCTGGGCGTGCGGGTAATCGCCGGAAAAGAGCAGCGAGAGGCCGCGCAGAAAATCGGCTTCCAGCGCATCGTCGGCGCCAGTCACTTTGGCAAAGGAGATGGCCGCCTGCTCGTATTGCTGCCCAGCGTACTCCTCGCGCCCCAGCGCCATCCAGGCCGGCGAAAAGGCGGGGCTGAGTGCGACGGACTGATTGAGGTGGCGCAGGCGCTCCTGCTGATCCGGCTCGGTGATGCCGCGAATGTACTGCTCGAAGGCGTCCACGTGCAGTCCTGCGTCGGCGGCGATGAAAGACTCTTCGGTGAGCTTTGAGCCGGGGTCAAGCTGGTGGGTGAGCTTCCAGGCCAGCGAGTCGAAGACGGCAATCATTGAGCGCATCTCGCCGCGCGCCGCCACCGCTTCGCTGATCTGCAGATGCGGCACATCCACAAGTTGCGCTTCGGCCACAATGCCCGAGCCGTCAGTGACGTAGCTGCCCACGATGATCGAATCGGCGTCAAGCGTCTCGGCCAGCTTGAGCGAGGTGGCGCGGGAAGGATGAAAACCTTGTGGAAGCCCCAGATGATCGAGGGCGTAAAGGCGGTCCGTGCGGCTCATGGGAGCAAAACCCGCCGCGGCCATACGGCGGGTAAGGATCTGGGCTGAAGCCTCACGGACCCACTCCAGGCTAGGCTGGCCCGTGCGGTTGTCAAAGGGCAGCACCAGCAGAATGCCACCTGTGGCGGGGCCAATCTTACCTGCTGTTTGCGCCGAAGCAGAGACCGCCATCGAAAGCAGGAGCGCCAGAGCCGTTCCAAAGAACCTGATCGGCAGAAGAATTCGAGTTGAAAGAGAGATATGCACGACAGGCTGATTATAGGCGGTCAGGGGGTGCGCGATGGAGAAGGTGGATTCGGAAGAGTTCAGGGCGGAAGAGCATCAGATTACCTTCATGAAGAAAAAACTAATTTAGATAGAAACCCTCTTCAATGCCTTCTCTTTTGGAATTAAAGAGTTAGAGAACTCCAAATGATTTGACAAAAGTAATCTTTTGAAGCCGTGTCTCTTGACGATTTCTTAACCGTGCGGCGAATCATCTTTTGCCGCATGGCAAGCGGCCCGGTTCAGCGTTGAATATCGCTCATCAAGACGGACCCTTTCGCTGATTGTGGCGGTAGAGAGATGGACTCACGCCACAGAGGTGGGTTCAAATGTTCAGCAAGCTTTGGTCATTATTCATTCTTGCAGTTGTCTTTGGATGTGCGGGGATACAGTTGGCGCAGGCACAGGCGTCTACGATCAGCGGTCTGAGTCCAACTTCCGTGAATACGAAATTGACTTCAGAATCCGTGAAGACAGCTGGCATCGGCTCACCGTCGCCCAGCTTCAAGTTTGCCGTCGGATCTCCGCCGGTGTTCTTGTCTATGAACCCGGCTTCCGCGATTGCCGGAGGCGGCGAGTTTACGCTGACCCTGGCTGGAACCAACTTCACCGCGACCTCGGTTGTGATGTGGAACTCCAGCGCGCTGGTTACAAATTGGGTAAGCGCAACGCAATTGACGGCGCTGGTTCCGGCCACTCAGATTGCCAGTGTCGGCACGGCCAGCATTCATGTGACCGATCTGAGCGGAAATTCCTCCGCCACATCCTTTGCCGTCCTTCAACTCCCGCCTCCGGTGCTGCTCAGCCTGAGTCCGTCCATCGTCCTTGCGGGCGGAGCAAGCTTTGTGTTGACCGCCCATGGGGCGAATTTTACCCCGGCGACGGTTGCGCAGTGGAACGGCGGCGCACTGACGACGACCTATTTGAGTCCGACGCAACTGACGGCTGTCGTACCTGCCAGCCTGATTGCCAAAGCGGGCACCGTCGCTGTCACGGTCAGCAATGTTACCGGCAGTTCACCGGCAGCGGAATTCACCATCAGTCAGCCGCCGCCAACGGTTTCCTCTCTCAGCCCCGCGACGACAGTTGCCGGCGGTGCGAATCTCCCGCTGACCATCAACGGCACTAACTTTGACGCATCGTCCGTCGCCTTCTGGGGCACGACCGCGCTCGCCACCAGTCTAGTGAATTCGACGCAATTGACAGTAACGGTTCCAGCTGCTTTGACCGCGAATCCCGGCACGGGCAGCGTCACCGTCAGAACGGATGGAGGCGCCTCCAGCGCACTCGGCTTCACGATCATCCCTCAGCCGCCCGTCATTACCAGTCTCAACCCTGCCAGTGTGATCTCCGGCGGCTCAGAATTCACGCTGACGATTACCGGCACGAACTTCACACCGGCCTCCAAGGTGTTCTGGAACACCAGCCGGCCCCTGGCCTACTACGCCAGCTCCACGCAATTGACGGTCGCGATCCCGCCCAGCCTGATTGGAACGGTTGGCACGTTCAGCATCACAGTCAGTACTGCCAGCGGCGTCTCCCATGGCGCAAACTTCTCCGTCAATCCACCCGCGCCCACCATCACCATGCTCAAGCCGGCTGTCGCCCTTGGGGGCGGCAAGAGCTTTACCTTGACCGTGCTCGGTACAAACTTTACATCAACTTCGACCTTGCTGTGGAACGGCAGCGCTCTGCCCACCAATTTCATAGCCTCAACACAATTGACGGCTACGGTTCCGGCCGCCCTGATCGCCGGCGCGGGCACGGCGAGCGTCACAGTCAGCAACATCACGGGAAGCTCCTCTGGCGCGAACTTCACCATCAATCCACCCGCGCCTGTAATCACCAGCCTCAGTCCGGCTGCCGTTTATGCTGGCGCTAATGGTTCTACTCTGACCGTGACTGGAACAAACTTTACTTCAACCTCGGTTCTGTTTTGGAATGGCAGCGCGCTGCCTGTCAGCTACAAGAGCGCAACTCAATTGACGGTGGCGATTCCAGCCGCGCTGATCGCCAGTGTGGGCAAGGCCTCCATCGCCGTCGGCAACATCACAGGAAGCTCACCGGCAACGCTCCTTCCCATCAGTCAGCCCGCACCGACTGTCTCCGGCCTTAGCCCGTCCTCGGTGGCTGCCGGTGGCGCGGACCTGCCGCTGACTGTGAACGGTGCGAACTTTGACGCGACGTCCGTTGCCTTCTGGGGCGCAACCGCGCTGGCCACCACTGTGGCCGGATCGAGTCAGTTGACGGCTCTAGTGCCAGCCGCGCTGACTGCCAACTCCGGCTCGGCCAACGTCACCGTCAGCACCGACGGAGGCACCTCCAATGCCACGGCCTTCACCATCCTTCCTCCTCCGCCAACCCTCAGCGCACTCAGTCCGTCCAGCGCAATTGCCGGCGGCGCAGCCTTCACCCTGACCATTACCGGCACGAACTTCAGCTCAGCGTCAAAGGTGTACTGGAATACGTGCAGGCCACTCGTGACCTTTATCAGCTCGACGCAATTGTTGGTCGCGATCCCGCCGAGCTTGATCGCGTCCGCCGGTACGTCGAGCCTTACCGTCAGCACGGCCAGCGGAAGCTCCTCTGGCGCAATTTTTACCATCAACCCGCCCGCGCCCACCATCACCAGCCTGAGTCCGGCCAATGCCTATGCCGGCGGCGCGCCCTTTACGCTGACCGTCAACGGAACCAACTTTACCTCGACCTGGACATTATGGTGGGGTTCAACTGAACTGCCCAGCACTTTCAAAAGCTCGACGCAACTGACCGCCCTGGTTCCGACCGCTTTAATCGCCAGCATGGGTTCGGTTGCCGTTACGGTCAGCACGTCCACCGGGAGATCCTCCGCTGCGGTCTTCACGATCAACCTGGCCGCGCCAACAGTCTCCAGCCTCAGCCCATCCTCGACCGTTTCCGGCGGCTCAGATTTATTGCTGACCATCAACGGCACAAACTTTGACGCGGCGTCCGCTGCCTTCTGGGGCACGACCGCGCTCGCCACTACGGTGATCAGCTCGACCCAATTGACGGCCATTGCGCCAGCCGCCCTGACTGCCCTTCCGGGCACGGGTAGCATCACTGTCACTACGGATGGCGGCACCTCCAGCGCGATAAGCTTCACTATCCTTCCTCAGCCGCCGACGATCCGCAGCCTCAGTCCGTCGATGGCAACTGCCGGCGGTGCAGCCTTCACGCTGACAATTTCCGGCACGAACTTTACTACAGCTTCCAAGGCGTTATGGAACTCCAGCCAACTGTCCACCACCTATGTCAGCTCTACGCAATTGACAGCCGTCGTTCCCGCCTGCCTGATCACGGCAGCCGGCACGCCCGGCATCACCGTGAACACAGCGGGCGGCGTTTCGCCGGCCGCGTCCTTTACCATCAATCCGCCCGCGCCGAAGATCAACAGCCTGAGTCCATCCACGGCGGTGGCCGGCAGCGCGGCATATACGCTGATCATCAACGGAAGCAACTTTACCCCGGCCTCGACCGTGCAACTCAATGCAACCGCGCTGGCCGTGACTTACGTAAGCGCCACGCAAGTAACGGCATCTGTTCCCGCCAGTTTGATAGCCAGCGCCGGCACGGCCAGCGTTACGGTCAGCAACATGACAGGAACCTCCTCCTGCGCCGCGATCACCATTTATTCACCACTGCCCACGATTGCCAGTCTGACTCCAAATTCTGTTTTGACCAGCAACGGGGCCTTCACCATGACGGTTTACGGCACGAACTTCCAGCCGGGCACATCGGCAACCGTAGTCCGCTGGAACTATACCGCACTGGCGACAACCTTCGTAAGCTCCACCCAACTGACCGCAGCCGTTCCAGCCAGTCTTCTCTCGTACGGCTCGACCTTCATATACGTGATAACTCCCAGTGGAATTTCAACAGGATTTCCTTTTACCGTGATTCCTCCTCCGCCCACAATCACGGCCATGTCCATGACTCAGGTTCCCGCCGGCTATGGCACCTTTTCAACGAACATTTACGGCACATATTTTACCTCGACAATGGTTCTCAATTGGGGATCAACCCAATTGTCTGGAACTTTGGTTGGCGGGACGACCTTCACGTTCACGGTTCCAGCCAATCTGATTGCAACCGCGGGTCCGGTGAGCCTCACCGTAACCACCTTGGGAGGGACATCGGCGCCCGTTACGTTTACAGTCATGCAACCGTTTCCCACAATTACCAGCTTGAGTCCAGCTTCGATCCCCGCCGGCTATGGAAGCTTCCCACTGATCGTCAATGGAACCAACTTTGTCAGCGGCATGAATCTCATGTTTGGATCGAAGTGGGTCGGCGCGAGTGTCATCAGTTCCACGCAGTTGATCACGACAATTCCAGGGGACCAGGTCGGTAGCGCCGGGGCGGTGAACGTGATCGCCTATGCCAACAAGCAAGATTCTCCTGCAGTGCCTTTCACCATCACTCCATCGCCGCCTATGATTGCCAGTTTGAGTTCCTATTCCGCCACCGCGGGTACCGCTGGCTTCATGCTCACCGTGATGGGATCAGCCTTCACCACAACGTCCACTGCGATGTGGGGAAATACTCCTCTGAACACTCTTTATGTGAGTCCGACGCAACTGACCGTCGTGGTTCCAGCCAACCTGATCGGCGCCTCCGGCTCGACCTCTATCTCGGTTCTCTCGACGGCAGGCTCATCGTTTCCGGTCACATTTCTCATCACACCGGCGACGCCCTCCATCTGTGGTTTGAGTCCCGCCGTGGCCATGGCTGGGGGAAATGGATTCAGCATGACCATCAACGGCGAGTACTTTACGCCGTCCACCAGTTCGACTTGGGGCTCAACTCCGTTGACCACCACCTATGTCAGCTCAACCCAACTGACGGTCCTGGTTCCAGCCCGGCTGATCGCGAGCGCCGGTACAGCCAACATCACCGTGACGACCGCCGAAGGCACCTCGCCCTCAGCCACTTTCACGATCAGCGGACCGCCCGTGATCAGCACCACCAAGCTGCCCGCCGGAAGCGCGGGGCTTCCGTACTCCGGAAACATCAATGTCTCAGGCGGTGTGCCGGGATACGCCTGGACTGTAACCGGCCTGCCCAGCAGCTTCTCATACAACAACACCAGCGGCGGCACGCTCACCATCACCGGCATCCCCGCCTCAACCGGAAAATTCATTTTGCAGGTTTCGGCGCAAGATACAGTAGGAGCAATAGCCGGTCCAGTCTCGCTGACCATCAATGTCACCGCCGGACCCAGCGCAACCAACAACAGCAATCTCAACGGCAGTTACACCTGCCTGCTGCAAGGTTCAATCGACGATGACAGCACGCGCTGGGCCTCGATCCTCAACTTCCAGGCAGACGGCCAGGGTAACTTCAGCAACGGCATCTTCGACACCAACAGCTACGACATCGGTTCAGCCTCCGGCATTCTGAGCGGCAGTTACTCCATAGGGTCCGACAATAACGGCCAGGCCTCGATTCACACTATCTTGACCAACAATGCCGCCGGAGTTCAAACCACGCTGTGGGCGATTGCCTTGACCAGCAGCGCTCAGCCGGCCACCGAGTTTCGCATGGTAGAGGACGACGACCTGGGCGAGCTGCCCAGTGGCCAGCAAGGCTCGGCCAGTTGCTATCTGGCAACTCCAGGGGCATTTACCGCCAGCACCATCAGCGGCTCCAGCTTTGCCTTCGGCTTGAATGGCGAGGACAACAACGGCAATCTCAAGGCGACGGCTGGCCAATTCAGCGCCTCTAACGGGCAGCTCACCCGCGGCGCTCTCGATACCACAATGGGCGGCAGCGCGACCGATCAGAATCTGTCTTTCACTGGCAGTTACACCGCGCCTGATCCAGTTTGGGGACGCTTCACCATCGCCCTAAGCGGCGCGGGCAGCTCCACCGGCTACACCGTTTACATCATTGACGCCAGCCGCATGCTCATCCTCGACAACACTTCGGACGATGGCGAGCAGGCCGGAAATCTGCGCGCCCAGCAGCCGGCGGCATTCACGGCCACCGCGCTCAACGGTTCCTTTGTTCTCTACGCGCACGGCGCTCAATTCGCCGGCGACAGCGGCATACCCTCCAGCTTTTATGCCAATCTACTGGTCGGAGCGGGCGACGGAGCGGGAAATATAACCATCCGGCAAAGCTATGCGAACAATGCCGGCACATACCTTGCCGGTGGATCAGACGGTGGTCCAACCGCGCTTGCCTTTGATCCCGTCAATCCTGGCCGCGCCAGCTTCCAAACCGCCAGCGGCACAACCTACCTGTACTTCTACGGAGCTAACCGCGCCTTCGAACTGAGTGTGGGCAAAAATGGTTCCGTCGATTCCGGCTCGATGGAAGCGCAAGCGCAGAACGCGTTGACCAGCGCGGCGTTGACCGGCAACTATCTCTTCGGCGAACTTCCTTCGCTCAGCGTTCAGCCCACCAGTTTTGTCGGCGAGTACAGCCTCAACTCCAGCGGCGGACTTGCGGCGGGCCTCACCACATCAGCGCAAGGGATATTGTCCTGGGATCAGTCGCTCAGCACAACCTACGCATGGGACACAACCGCAACCGGCACGGGCGGATTCTTCATCACCAGTGGTGCGCTAGGTAAAGCGAGCTGTGCAACCATCAGCGCCACGCGCGTAGCCTGCATACCGCAAACCGCCCTCGCCCCGGAGGTGCAGATTCTGGAGCAGTGAGAATCAGAAGCAGCGAGGAGTCTGCCGCCAGGGCAGGCTCCTCGATCTGTGCCATGTGGTGAACTGCCTGGTCAGATACTGGAAGACGCATTCAGCTCGACAAGTCCTTCAGGCAGGGCCATTTCCACGCGCCTGGCTGCTATATCGATCTTGCGCAGATAGCTTTTAGCAAAAGGGACGAGCACCTCGCCCGAAGGGCCGTTGACCACAAGCAGCGCCACCGGGCCAGCGGAGCGGTCCACTTCCTCGATCTCGCCGACCAAAAGCGGTGCGGCGGGCGCAACGTCGATCAGCGCGCAGCCAATCAGGTCGCCGATATAGACTTCATCCTCAGACAGCGCGGCACGCGCTGAGCGGGGAATGGCGACGGTGAGTCCTTTGAGGGATTCGGCGGAAGTGATGGAGTCGATCCCAGCAAAGTGCAGTACGATTCCGCCCTTGTGCAACCAGTGGTTGAGGAGTTCGACCTCGCGGGGAGCGCCAGATCCCTCAGCGGCCAATGCCCGAGCTGCTTGCGAGGGTTCAATGTATGGGCTGTAGCCCGTGCTCTTCTGCTGACCGCAGGCAGGGAGGATTTCAGTTCAGATGCATCTCGCAGCAGCCAAAGTTGTTTGCGTTCAGCAAATTTTTCAGGGAAATCGGTGAGAAGGTCAGCAAAGACTTCGCCTTTGCGTCCTTGGGGATGGCGGATGCGTGCCAGCCAAACCCAGTCTTGAGGCACAAAGGGCATGACCGCCTGGGGGGACAGGGTCGAGCGCCATCAGTCTTCGTCTTCTTCCAGGATGTCCAGCGTATAGCGGTGATGCAGCTTCATGCTGACAGCACCCAGAATGGTGCGCACCGAACGGGCGGTGCGTCCCTGTTTGCCGATCACCTTGCCCACGTCGGCAGGCGCAACGCGGAGTTTGAGAACGGTATTCTCCTCGCGGCCCACACTCTCAACTTCAACGGCCGTCCGGCTCATCGACCAGCGCCTGCGCGATCTCTCGAACCAATTCTTCCACTTCGACCATAGCCTTTTCGGTCATCCTCCGCGACTGATCTTCCGCGTTCAGGAATTGGCGACCAAAATAAACGGTTTGGACCAGTGCGGGCATAGTAGCAGCACAGGCCCATGGCCGTCAGTAAATAAAATGAACGCCGTTTCCCGGAGGGCGGACGCGCACCGTCGAGGAGGGAAAAACTATGCCGCGACCGGCTCGGCCACCGGCGCCGGGTTCTTGGCAACCAGCTTGGCGACGATCGGGGTGAACTGCGCGCCCACGCTGCGCCAATAGGCGATGCGCTCGTGCTTCAGAACCGACGCTGGCGGGGTTGGTGCGGGGGTTGTAGGTGCCGACGACCTCGATCGAACGGCCATTGCGGGCACGGTCCTTCTCGATGGCCACAATGCGATAGTAGGGCTGCTTGCGGGCGCCAATGCGCGCCAAACGGATCATTACCACGGGATACGGTTCCTTTCAGATTCCTGTACTATGTTGCCTTCCATGGGGTCTTCAGGCTGGTACGGACGGTCCTTGGCCTCGTCAGGGCCGGACGGCGCACCCAGCCGCGCAAGACACAACACCTAAGTATCGCCGAAAAAGGCCTGTTGAGGCAAATGCGGGTAAATCGAGCTTCGGAAACAGCGCCATCTTTTTATGTGAAGAGTGAGTCCAAAGGCGGCAAAGGCCAGCCCCTCGGCTGACCTTTGCTCTTCCACCGTGTGTGGGGCTGATTACTTCTTGGGATGAGAACCGCCGAGCGAGAGGACTTCCAACTCGACCCGTGCGAGTCCAGCTTTGGTGATATCCAGTTTCTGGGCAGCGGCCAAGGAGAGATCGATAATGCGTCCCTCTTGAAGAGCGCCTCGGTCGGTAATGCGAACCACCACCGACCTCTTGTTCTCTGTGTTCAGAACGCGCACCACCGAGCCAAAGGGAAGAGTTGGATGGCAGGCGGTCATGGCGTACATGTCAAAACGCTCTCCACTCGCGGTATGGCGGCCGTTGAATTTACCGCCGTACCAAGAGGCTATACCCTTGAGTGCGTGAGCCGTAGCGGTTTCCACGGGCTGATGAGGCGCCAGCGAAACTGGCGTCGCGCTCGCTGCGGTAGCTGCCGGAAAGGCAGCCGTGGCTGGCCGGGGAAGCGGCGCATCCGCATGCACCGTCCGCGTGGTGACTGTTACCACCCCAGCGGCCAGTGCTACGGAGGAAGCTCCCGCGAGCAGCCAAATCCTTAGCGAAGGTCTTGTGCTCGTGTTGCTTGGTTCCCGTCGTTTCACCATTCACCTATTTTACCAATTCGATACTGATTCTCCTAATTGTTGGCGAGAAGGGCACCTGTGGATCGGTTCCAAAATCGCACATTCTACATGTGGATTCCCACACAAACCTCTTTTCCACAACAAAATAATTGCGACTTTTTCTGTGCAAATCTCTCCGTTCTCACTTTCATTCAACTTTTCACTCCATTGTGTTCTCACGATTGAAACCGTTTCTTTTTGGAGGATTTCCCTTGAACCGCATAGGCTTGCCTTTCCGCTCCATTGTTTGAGCCGCCTTGTTTTCGGCGGTTGCCGACAGCTCTCAATTGTCCATCTAGACCCAGGCAGGCCATCGCTCGGCAGCCGGTCACTCCCGTCCATTGAGAAATTTCGGCGAATCTTTGCCGATTATTTATATCCTCCCTGCTACCGTGAAAGACACGACAGAGAAAGACGGGAGGAAAAAAAGATGAAATTCAGCGCCATTGGAATGGATCTGCTCAAGAAATCCGAGGGATTTCGCAGCCGCGTCTATCTGGATGTGGCTGGCTTTCCCACCATCGGCTACGGCCACAGGCTCCTGCATCCCGATTCCTTCCCCAACGGAATCGATGAACCGCAGGCCGCCAACCTTCTGCTTTGCGACGTGCGCGATGCCGAGCAGGCTGTCCAGCGCCTGGTGCGGGTACCGCTCACCCAAGGCCAATTCGATGCGCTGGTGGACTTCTGCTTCAACTTGGGCGCGGGACGGCTCAACTCCTCCACGCTGCTAAAAGCCCTCAATGCGGGGCGTTACGACGAGGCCGTCGAGCAGTTGCTGCGCTGGAATCATGCCGGCAGCCGGGAGTGCGCCGCGCTGAAGGCTCGCCGCGAAGCCGAGGCCGAGCTTTGGCGTAACAGTCCAGCCGAACAGCAAGCCGCCGCGTAAACCCTGTCATCGCATTGCGTAAATCGTTCAGAACATTCTTTTTGCTTCCGAAGAGTCCAGCGTGGATCAGGAGGTAGGCGCTGCAAATTTATTGGTGCTGGGTGCCCCGTGTAGTTCGCGTTTATTGCGAAATGGGTGGGAGACAAGAATGCCAGAAATGGAAACCGCTTCACAGCGGAAAGAGCGATTCACTCTGAGGCGGCATCGCCATGAGGCGCGCGCGCTTCCGCACCGGCTGTGGATCGGGCAGGGCCAGTAGTTCAGCCAGTTCGCGCAGCTCGGAGCGGGCTTTCTGGATGGTTGCGGCTACGGACTCAGATGGAAGCAAGGGAGTCGCCGTATTGATCAGAGGCAGTTGGGGTTGCGGCTCGCGCGCGGCCTCCGGCTGCAAGGCGGGAACCCGGTTGGCCTGTTCCAAAGCCTGACGAGCGCCGGCCAGAGTGTATCCCTCATCGTGAACCAATTGCTTGATCCGCACCGCCAGCTCGACATCGCGGCGGCGATACAGCCGCTGGCCGCTTCCGCTTTTGTTGGGCTTGAGCTGCGGAAACTGTGTCTCCCAGAAGCGCAGGACATACGTCTCCACACCGCAGATACGGGCCACATCGCCAATCTTGAAGTACAGGCGGTCCGGTATCGCCGGGGAGTCAGCAGCGCGGCTTTGGGGCTGAAGCATGGCCATGGTCAATTAGAGCAGGAGGGCGCATCGCTCGGAAACCCTGCTCTACTCGAAGTATAGGTCATAAACTGCACCATTTGTGAAGCATTATTTTTAAGCAGGGCAATTTCTTTTGGGAAAGATATCGGAGGGTCGGCCTCCCCCGGCCCTGCGCGGATGAAATGAGGAGGGCGGTTTTCGGCTGCTAGGCCATTGCGTGGGGCTGCGCGGCCTCCTCGGCCTCCAGCTTGCTGCCCACCTCGGCGGCGGCTTGGGCCAGCACGCGGTGATGAATGGTGAAGAGGGCCAACTCCAGCCGGTCGCTGACGCCCGTCTTGTCGTAGACCGAGCGCAGGTAGTTTTTGATGACCTGCTCGGTGGTCTTCAGCCGTTGGGCGATCTCGCGGTTTTTGCAGCCTTGGACGATCAGCGCGACGATGCGCATCTCCTTGGGAGTGAGGCGGTCGCGGACCCGCGTGCCCACCATATCTTCTTCAGGGGATTCGGCTTGCATCAACTGCGGCGGTATCCATGTGTCACCGCTGGCCACGGCGCGTACGCACTCGGTGAGTGACGGCCCGGTGACCGAGCGGAAGACAACTCCGCGAAAGCCCTGCTGCAGGTAAGCGCCGGCGGTTTCATTGTTTTCGGCAATCACAATGCCGCGGCTGCCAACGGTTTCCAGCAGTGTGCGCAACCGCGCCAGATCCGGACGCAGGGAGGCGGCGAAGATGACAATGGAACTGGGGAATGTGGTGATTGCATGGTGCATGCGGTCCAGATCCGTGCATTGAGCAATGATGCGTACGTCTTCGTCCATGGCCAGCACTTTGGCTGTTCCTGCCCTGAAAATCGCCTGTGAGTCTGCCAGGATGATCTTGTTCATGATGTGCGCCTCATCTGCTGAATAACCAGCAATTCTTCATGCCCGCCTGTTCCGCTCATACCGCCCTGTGAATCGCGGCGGTTTGGGAGTCCAGTGACGGTCTATTCCCTTTGCAAGACTATCGGCGGATTCGTTAAAAGCGTTGATGTGCTTCAATCTGCAACAATCCGGCCGCGCTTGGTTCCTTTGGTGACTGATCCCGGAGGAAAAAACGCTCATCTTCTCAGAGAATTTTCCCAGACAAGAGATTACAGCGTGCCGCTGCTTCCGTCACGAAAAAACTTATCTGTGAACTTGCGGAGCTGTTAACCAAGGAGTTTCATCACTGGTAGGCTGGGCAGCGGAAGGTCCCGCATCGGTCCATTTCCGGTCCGCCGAGAGAGTTTTTCCTTGGCCAGGATGTGCCGATGTCCTGCACAGTGCACGATCCTGAAGTCGATGGGGGTTGTGCCGATGAGAGAGATAGGAGAGAAACGGATGGCGGATCGCACAGAACTTCTGGAAGCCATGCTGGGGGTCTTTCCGGAGGGGGTTGGGGTGGTTGACAAGGAGGGCCGGGTGGTTTTTTGGAATCCGGCTGCCGAGGCGATTACCGGCTACCCCGGCCTGGAGCTGATCTCTCGCCCAGTCCCCGAGCCGCTGGAGCCACTGCTGCTGGCCTGCACAAAGCCGGCAGATCAGAAAGGCGGCGAAAGAGTGCAGCCATGTCACGGCACCGTGGTTCGTTTCAAGCACAAGTTGAACCATCAAGTTCCGGTTATTGCCCGGGTGGATGTTTTGCGCGATGACCTGGGCGCGCGCATAGGCCTGTCGGTCACCTTTCATCCCGCGGAGAGCCTGGATGCGCTGCCCCATGGCGAGAACAGCGAAGGTGCGGAGGTGGAGAACGACCAGACGGAGTTTGAAGACCGTCTCTCGGCCATGTTCGAGGACTTTCAGCAGGGCGGCGAAAGCTTTGGCGTGTTGTGGATCACTGTCGATCAGGCTCATGCGCTGCGCAAGACGCATGGCGCCGGGGCTTGCGACGCGATGCTCGACAAGGTGGAGCGCGCGCTGGCCAACGGATTGCGGCCCTCCGAGGAGATGGGACGTTGGGGCGACGATGAATACCTGATTCTTTCGCACGAGCGCACGCCGGAGTTGCTGGCAGTCCACGCCCAGGCGCTGGCCAGTCTGGCCCGGACAGCGGACTTCCGTTGGTGGGGCGACCGGGTTCCGCTCACGGTGAGCATCGGCGCCGCGCAGGCCGAGCGAAGCGGAAATTTGGTCGAGCTGTTGGAACGGGCCAAGGCAGCCATGTTTACCAGTTTTCACGCGGGTGGCAATCAGATCACGTCCGCGTGTGGAGGGCAAGAATGTTCGCCATCATAGGCATTGTCGTTGTTTTTGGCGCAGTCATCGGCGGCTTTTTGATGGAAAAGGGCCATATGGCGGTGCTGATCCAACCGGCTGAGCTGCTGATCCTGGGCGGCGCGGCGATTGGAACGCTGCTGGTGGCCAACCCGATCCACATTATCAAGGCGGTCATTGCCGGTCTGCTGGGTATCCTGAAAGGCTCTCCCTTCACCAAAGAGCGCTACCTGAGCACGCTCAAGATGATGTATCAGTTTTTGAACAAGGTGCGCAAAGAGGGGCTGCTCAGCGTGGAAATGGACGTTGAAAAGCCCAAGGAAAGCAACATCTTCAAGAACTATCCTGAGTTTCTTGCCGACCACCACGCGCAGGCCTTTGTCTGCGACACGCTGCGCATGGCTATCACCGGCGGCGTGGAACCTTTTGACATGGATCAGATGATGGAACTGGACATGGAGGTCCATCACCACGAGGCGTCGCAGCCCATTGCCTCGCTCAGTACGGTAGCCGATGCTCTGCCCGGCCTGGGCATCGTGGCCGCGGTGCTGGGCGTGGTCATCACCATGGGTTCGCTGGGCGGCCCGCCGGAAGAGATCGGCGAACACGTGGCAGCCGCGCTGGTGGGCACCTTTCTGGGCATTCTGGCCTGCTACGGCTTGGTCGGCCCGCTCAGCTCAAATATGGCCAAGACGGCTGACGCGCACAATGAATATCTTCATGTTCTCCGGATGCTGATGCTTGCTTTTTTGAAGGGATCGGCGCCGATGATCGCCATCGAGATGGGACGGCGGGCAATTCCGGCGCATCTGCGGCCCACCTTCGACGAGATGGAAAAGAGCTGCAAGAACCAGGGAGCGACTGAGGCCGCTGCATAGAACCGGCCAACAGCCTCCAGGAGAAGAGCGGAATCATGGCAGCCGACAAGAATTCACGACCAATCATCATTATCAAGAAAAAGGGCGGCCACGGCGGACATCACGGTGGCGCATGGAAGGTGGCCTATGCAGACTTTGTCACCGCCATGATGTCGCTGTTCATTGTGCTCTGGCTGATGGGTTCCAGCACCAAGGTTAAAAAAGCCGTGGCCGGCTACTTCAACGACCCCAAGGGAACCGGCAGCCTGCTCGGCACGACTCTGACCGGCACCGGCGAAGTTATCTTGTCCAAAGTCTCCGACGACCAACTGGAGCAACTGAAACAGAAGCTCGAAGAGGAGATCAAGGCGCGCAAGGATTTGCAAAAGCTCTCCAAGCAGATCGAGATCACTATCACCCCGGAGGGGCTGCGCATTGAATTGATCGAGGGTAAGGACGGCACCTTCTACGAACTGGGCAGCGCCAAGCTGAGCGTGCCCGGCCAGGAGTTGCTGGCGCTGCTGGGCAAGGAACTGAAGACGCTGCCCAACTCGCTGCTGATCGAGGGCCACACCGATGCCACGCCCTACTCCAGCGACTCAGGTTACAGCAACTGGGATCTTTCGGCCGATCGCGCCAACGCCGCCCGCAAGTTGTTGCAGCAAGATGGCGTGCGCGTCAATCAAGTCAGCCAGGTGCGCGGATACGCTGACCAGATGCTTCGCGTGAAAAACAATCCCACCGACCCCTCCAACCGGCGCATCTCCATTCTAGTGAAAAACGTGGATGAGACGGTGCCGGACTTTGACGCAACCAGCGTTGTGAATGGCAAGATTCCCCTGACGGATGACGCAAAAACACCCGCTCTGCCCGCCGGTGGGGCCAAACCCGCTGCCGCGCCTGCTGCGCCGCCCGCCCTCGCTCCAACAGCTCCGGCGGCCAAGCCGCCCTCTCCTGCTCCAGCCCCCAAGCCCGGTCTGATGGACAAGCTGAAAGCCATGCTGCCCGGCAAGAAGAAGTAGTGCTGACAGGCCCTGATTAACCTGAAAACGGTAAGAAGGAATGACACGATTCCCTCGCCGGACCAATAATTCATAGCCATTGAAAGGATCTCCGCATTGCCGGAGTTTCTCTGATATTCGCCCGCACTCGCGCAGATGCTCAATTTTCACAAGGATATTCGATACGCCGAATCACAGATTGACCAAGTGGATTCACAGGGCGTAGGATGGCTGCGCATACCCTCTGAAAGGAATATTCAACGATGAGATGCCAGCCGCTGTTTCACAGCGTAGTTAAAGAAGTTCGCGTCAACCTGGATAAGTTTGCCACAACCCTGCTCCTCTGCTGCCTGTTTGGACTCACTGCCGCTTCTCTCCGCGCGCAGGGATCTGGTGTAGGTACAATCTCCCACTTTGCGACATCATTCACTGTGATCGATGTCCCCGGCGCGGGCACGAAGGCCGAGCAGGGAACCATCGCCACCGCGATCGACGCAGCGGGGGATGTGGCGGGAATCTATCTAGACTCGAATAGCTATGTGCATGCCTTTATCTTCACGTCGGGCGGAGTGCCCACCCCCTTTGACGCCGTTGGATCAGGCGGGAACAATACCGTCACCGCGCCCATTGGTTTCGATATGGCCGGTAATTTGATGGGAATCTACCGTGATGCAAGCAAGGTACAACATGGCTTTGTGCGCACCTCCGGCGGCGGACTCACCTTCTTTGACGTTGCCTCCTCGGGCAACCTGCCCGCCGCAGGCACTGCGAAGAATCAAGGAACCGTCCCACTCATCATTAACGGCGCGGGCGAGATTGCAGGAATCTATATTGATTCCAGCAATCTGACGCATGGTTTTGTGCGTTCGGCCGCGGGCGTAATCACTCCCTTTGACGCGGCAACCATCACCGGAGCTTCGGGCAAAAGCAATCAGGGAGTCTATTTCGTGACCCTCAACGCCTCCGGGGTGGTTGCCGGTACTTATATCGACGCCAACAGTCTGGTGCATGGATTCATTCGCTCGGCCAGCGGCGCGATCACCACTGTTGACGATCCAAATGCGGGAACGGGTGTCAATCAGGGCACCGCTGTCAGCAGCATCGACGCCAACGGGGATGTGGCGGGAATCTATATCGATGCGAACCAGGTAATTCATGGCTTTGAGTATTCATCCGCTGGCACATTCTCGACCATCGACGCTCCCGGCGCGGGCACCGGAAGCTATCAGGGGACCCTGCCCAACGGCTTTGATGCCAACGGAGATATATCGGGAGCCTACGTGGACGCGAACAACGTGGGACACGGCTTCTTTTTGCCTGCGAATGGCGCCATCGTTACCTACGATGCGCCGGGTGTGATTGTGCCCCAGGCGCTCGTCAAAAGCGTGCGCGGCCGCCTTCTGGCCAGCCCCAAAAAGCCCACCGGCTTCCTGGGTAAATCCAAGAGCTTCTTCAGCAAGATGGGCCGGGTTTCTCCTGGATTGAATTCCATACTTACAGGCGGCAGCAAATATCCCTATGCAACCGCCAGCTTTGGCGATCTTGGCCTCAACAGCGTCAACGCGGCGGGCGAGATTACCGGCCTGTTCACCAAGGGCGATGCCGTGGTTCACGGCTTCCTGCGCGCGGCCAATGGAACCCTCACCACCTTTGATGCGCCCAGCGCGGGCACCGGCGTGTATCAAGGAACCGGCGGTCTGGCCATCAATGCTTCAGGAGTCATCGCCGGTGGCTACGCCGACAGCAACGGCACGGTGCATGGCTTTGTCTATAACAGCGCGGCCGGGCTGGCGTCGCTGGCCCAGTTGGTCACCCGGGCCGAGGTGGTTGCGGCTGACGTTCCTTCGGCGCCCGGCGATGGACACCACCGCAGGTGCGATGCCAGGGCGACGAGGTCGCTTCAGCCTGAGCATCACCAAAGGCGAAGACCTGCCCGTCGGCTCCGGCCATGTAATAACCACCGTCGTCGGGCAGGCCGTTAGGGCTATGCCCACGATCCGTTGACCTTTATGCCCTCACCGGGGATAGAACCGTGGGAGTTCAACCGCTCCCGAACTTGAAGGCTCCGCCGTCTCGCCCGACGAAGATGTACCCGGTGCCATTGGAAGCGGGGAGGATGGCTTTGATGTCGTGGATGTGGATGCCGGATGCCTGGCAACGAGCCGAAAACTGGCTTGTGCCAAAGCTGAAAACGCCCCCATCGGCGCCTACCAGTAGGTAGCCAGCACCGCTGGCGCGGCCACGATGCCGACGACATCCTTGACGCGCAGGTGGATGCCGGGCAAGAGCCGTGGAACTTGGCGTCACCAAGGGTGAAAAAGCCGCCATCCGCCCCTACCAGGTAATACCCTGGCCGTTGGTAGTGGCGGCCATGGCCACTATGTGGGACGCTTCTTACCCAAGCCCGGCAGATCCCCGTAGTACTTGGCATCACCGAAGGCGCTGACTGTCCGGTTTGCGGTCACTATCCAGTACCCGGCACCGCTCCGCGTAGACGCCTGGCCGACCACAGGACCGGTATCGCCCGTTGTGGTCATCGACCCGAGAGCGGGTGCGCCGCCGAAGTTGAAGACCTGGCCGTCACTGTCGCCAGCCAATATCCAGCCGCCGGGAAAGGTTCAGATTGTCTCGTCGTAAACCGCCGACGCCGAAGGAGCAAATAACCCGCCACCGGAATTGAGTGCTTCCACTCGACCGTAGGCTGGATA
>CAWDQB010000008.1:0-4198 GCA_963804315.1 uncultured Acidobacteriaceae bacterium | reverse complement strand
ATTCGGGATCGTCGTCGCACTCGTCGGGCTGGCAGTGCCCGCATTGCGCTGGCTGTACGATTACGCCTGGTTCGTCGGCTTCTTCGTAGCGGGCGCGCTATACGCAACCCTGATGCAAGTGGCGAAGCCTGATAATAAAACCGGATGAATCCAGGGACTTCCTCGGCATTTGTGGCACTGCTGCTTATGCAGCTGGTTTGCGGGGACAGGAGCGTAATCCGGATTTCACGCTCCGTATCGGGCCTGTCACCGTTGAGCCGGTCAAAGGCAAGACCGTCAGGACAACCGGCTATAACGGTTCTGTGCCTGGGCCGCCGATTGGCGTCCCGGAAGGCAAAGAGGTCACAATCGAGGTCGTTAACGGCAGCGATGTGGCCGAACTGACGCACTGGCACGGTCTGCACATCCCGCCCGCAGTCGACGGCGCCATGGAAGAAGGCACCCCAATGGTCGCGCCCGGCAAATCGCAGTTGTACACGTTTGCCGCAGCGCCGGCGGGCACCCGCTGGTATCACAGCCATATCGTGCGCTTCCGCGTCCATGATAGTTGTCTGAAGAAAGCCGATAAATGCGTTTGCAAGCAGTACATTGAAAATCATACCGCACACAATCCCAATCCCATTTTCCAGTGAAAACTTCCTGCAAAGGACAGGTCGCTTGAACGAGCGTAAAGGTTCCTTGATTTACGATTTCAATCAACTGACGGACGTAGTCCAGGTGCTCACGCGGACCGTCTATAAAGTTCACTCTCGCCGAAAATCCTTCGCATTTGGGACACGGATTCATACCATCAGTTTGCCATAGTGTTGAGCGCGGCGTGGACCGGGAGGTCCACGCAACAGCCGGCCAGGAGGCCGGCGCTACACCCATTGCCGCGCCTTCGTTGTGAACCGGAGTCAAGCGAACAATGCGAATCGCTGGTCTATATAATTTCTCCGAAGAGCAAGGAGAGTTGAAGTGAAACAGTTTTTAGCAATTTTGGCGGCGAGTTTGCTGGCGTGTGGGTCTGCGCATGCACAGAAACTGCCCTGCGCGACGCCCGGCGACAACAATGCATTCTTGGGCATCCAGACCATCCGCTTGTGGCCGGGGGACGCGCCGGAGGCCAAGGGCAAGGCCTGCGAGGATGTGCCCACGCTGACCATCTTTGAGCCACAGAGGGGCCACGAGAACGGCTCGGCGGTGGTGATTCTGCCCGGGGGCGCGTACCTGCATTTGGCCGGCAACCTTGAAGGCCGGCAGGTGGCCGACTGGTTCGCCGCGCGCGGCTTCCGCGCCTTTGTCTTGAGCTACCGGCTCAGTTCAAATGGCTACCTGCTGCCGATTCCGCTGCTGGATGCGCGGCGCGCGGTGCAGACGGTGCGGGCGCGGGCGGCCGATTACAAGATCAATCCCAATCGCATTGTGATCATCGGCTTCTCGGCAGGTGGCCATCTGGCGGCGCTGGCCTCGACGCAGTTTGTTCCCGGCAAGCCCGAGGCCGACGATCCCATCGAGCGCGTCTCCAGCCGCCCGGATTTCCTGGTGCTGGGCTATCCGTGGATCGGGGCGATCTCTAGCGACACCAGCCACTTGAGCTACTGCAAGCTCTTCAATGTGATGGACATCTGTGAGGCGCTGCGTGCCGCGTACACGCCGGATCTGTTTGTCACGAAAGATACGCCGCCCACCTTCTGGTTCCATACCTTCGACGACGGGACGGTTCCAGTGGAGCAAGGCTTGCGCTTTTACGAGGCGCTGGTCAAGGCCGGCGTGCCCTCGGAGGCGCACATCTACGCGCATGGTCCGCACGGCACCGGCCTCGGAAAGGGCGATACGGCGCTGGACCAGTGGCCGGAGGAGTTGGAGACGTGGCTGCGGGCGCAGGGGCTGCTGACGGCTGAGTCGGCGACGAAACCGTAGGGGACTGCTTGTTCAAGGCTCGTGGTGCCCCACCCTGTCTGGTTGGCGAATTGACGATAAGCAACCGCAGCTCCTTCGCCTCCGCTTGTCACGAAAGGCGTGACAAACTCCGCTCAGATGAAAGACTTTACGAGGATCATGGAACTGTGAACCGACAAAAGGAAGAGGCGGACTTACGGCAATGGGAGTGGAAGGACTTCCCAATGCCGCCAGCCCGCCGGACCCTGGACCGGGTCTTAGGTGATACCCTCAGTCTAGGCTTGTTTTGCGTGAATGCAAGTTCTTTTTTGAACAAACCTTCCCAAAAGTGACCACCATCACGGGAGTCCCATATTTGGGACCGATTTCATTGACTTGAGGCCGGAATAGCTGTTACAAAAAAGTTTCCACCCCACACACATGAGCGCCGGGGAAGAGCCTCGCTACGCTACGGTGGGCAAGCCCGGCAAGCCGGAGCTGCGTAATCACATCGGAACAGAATGCAAGAGATCATACAACAACTCGGGACGCTCTTTATCGGCGCCATTCCCACGGCTCTGCTCTTCGTCGTGCTGGTGATTTCCTATCAGCTTTTGGTGCAAGGACCGCTGTCGGCCACATTGAAAGAGCGCCGCGCCCGCACCGAAGGCGCTGTGGAAGATGCGCAGAAGGCGATAGCACTGACTGAAGCGCGGGCCGGCGAGTATGCCGACAAGCTGCGCATGGCGCGCGGCGAGGTCTTCAAGCTGCGCGAGGCGCGGATCAAGCAGTGGAGCGCCGAGCGCGACGCGGCGGTGGATGTTACCCGCAAGGCAGCCCAGCTCAAGGTGAGCCAAGCCAAAGCGGCGCTGGAGGACGAGGCTTCGCGGGCGCGGGCTGCAATTGAGGCTTCGGCGGGGGATATGGCTCGTCAGGTCGTGCGCGCCGTGCTGCCGGTGGCCGCTGGGGGTTCCCGTTGAGAGAGTTCATGCCAGATTTTGTAATCCCCAAGCGCGCTTCCGCGCGAATTGTTCGAATTTTCATTTTGGCTGGATTGATTGCCGGTGCCTTTGCGCCCACACGGCTCGCTGCGCAGGAGGCTGCTCCTGCTGCCGCGCCTGCCGCCAAATCCGAAGCCTCTCCCTCGCAGGAGGAGCAGAACAACGTCTTCCGGCTCGAAGGGCCGCTGGTCAAGTGGACGGCCAAGACACTGAACACTTCAGCCGAGACAGCGGCGACGATCTTTGAATTCATCAACTTCGGCGCCATTGTGCTGCTGCTGGGCATTCCGCTGACCAAGGCGCTGCCCAAGATGCTGCGCGCGCGGGGCGAGAAGGTACGCATTGATCTTGAGACGGCGCGCAAGGCGACAGCCGAGGCGCAGGCGCGGCTGAGTGCGATTGAAGCCAGACTGGCCGGACTGGATGGCGAGATCGAGCAGATTCGCGCGCAGGTGGAAGAAGAGAGCAAGCAGGACGAAGTGCGCATCAAGTCGACGATTGGCGAGGAGAGCGCGCGCATTGTGGCCGCCGCCGAGCAGGAGATTGAATCCTCTGCCGCGCAGGCCCGGCGCAGCTTGCGCAGTTTTGCCGCCGACTTGGCCATTGACCAGGCGGCCAAGCAACTGACATTCACTTCGGAGACCGACCGCGCCCTGATCGCTGAATTTCTGGGCGACGCGGCGCTCACCGCCAAGGGAGGGCAGAAGTAGATGGCAGCCTTTGCAGCACGATATGCCCGCGCCTTTGCCGATGTGGCGGCCCAGCAGAAGCTGGAGACGGCGGCGGTTGACCGGCAGTTGAGTGATTTCCTCGGCACGTGGAATGGCAGCGCCGAATTGCGCGAGCTGTTTGTGAATCCGGCGGTTCCAAATGTGCAGAAGGTTGCGGTGCTGGACAAGATGATCGCCAGGCTGGGCTTGCAGAAGGAAGTGCGCAACCTGCTGGCGGTGATGATCAACAACGACCGCATCGGTGAAGTCGGCGAAGTAATTGCCGCCTGGCGCGCGGAGGTGCAGGAGCGGCAGGGGATTCGCTCTGTGGAGATTGTGACGGCGCGCGCGTTGAGCAAAGAGGATAGCGCCAAGCTGACGGCGGGCGTCGGCAAGCTGGCCGGGGCGCGCATCGACCCGAGCTTCAAGCTGGATGCGTCGATTCTGGGCGGCACGGTGGTGCGCATCGGTTCGACGGTCTATGACGGCTCGGTCCGCGGGCGGCTGGAACGGTTGAAGGCGGCATTGGTCGCCGGATAGCGGCAAGTGACAGGGACGAGGGAACAAGGACTAGGGACTTCGGGATAGCGCAGGAACATGGGATCGCCTTTGAACAGGCTAGTCCCT
>CAWDQB010000007.1:0-13776 GCA_963804315.1 uncultured Acidobacteriaceae bacterium | reverse complement strand
AAAAACGGTCAAGACTCACCGAAGCATTTCGAGCATCGCACCCACCGGAGTTTGTGCCCATATCCTGTCCGTTGTCCACGCCGTTGCATTGAGAGAGATCGCCAAGGCGAGGCAGGCGCGGTTCCCCAGAGATATACTGGGGCAGTTCTTTGCCAGGGTCGCAACCTGTTCCGCCTCGGCCTGACCAAAAGGCATGAGCGTCACACCAGGTAGAATTGCCGTCAATTTTTCTGCGGTCATAATCGGGCTTTTCTGGCCCAGCTTTGTCAGCACTTCACACCAGTTGACAGCACTGATAAAAACTGTGTTCTGTGAAGAAAGAATCGCGGCGCGAACCTTGCTTCCCACGGTTTCGCTATAGACCATGGCTAGAACCGCTGACGAGTCCAGCACGATCCTAGGCATATTCAGCCTGTTCGCGTCTGGCTTCTTCGTGCCGTTCCTCAATAAACTCATCCAACAGCCCGTCCAGCTTGCCGCGACTTTTCAGGATCGATGCTCTGATTTCGTTCAGAGTCTGATCCATGCTCAGAATTTCAATTCGGTTATCCCGAATCGAAACCGTCAAACGATCTCCTGCTTTGAGACCAAACTCTTTGCGGATTGCAGCAGGAAGGACGATTCTGCCACTTTCTCCTAATACTACCGTTTCAGTCATAATGTGCCACCATTATTGAGGTATGGCAGATTTTCTTTTCCATGGCAAAGTTGACTGCTGCTTGATGTTCTGAACGATTTGGAGTATTGCGAAAGAGGTTTCCCAAGACGCTATGTCATAATCGTCAGAAATCAGGGAGATGGAGATGAGTTCGATTTTTACCAAGGTCGATCCCGAAGTGCTGCCGATCCTGGATGAACTGCGCCGCCGCGAACCAATCTTTCATACTCCGGAGTTCGGCTTGACTGCGATCGAGTTCGAGCGCGCCACCGCGCCGGAGTACTGGGAGGTGGGAGCATCGGGCCGTCGCTATAGCCGGGAGTTCATACTGGCGTGGGCCAAAGATTCACTCGCTCATTTTGTTGCCGCCCAAGACGCTGGCTGGCAGACGGCGGACTTCGGCCTGCGCCGCCTAGGCCCCGATACATATCTGCTGACCTACACGCTGGACCAGGCCGGGCGGCGCACGCGGCGCGCGACGATCTGGCAGAGTACCGAAACGGGATGGCGCATCCTCTATCACCAAGGCACCCTCATTGCCGCCGAAGAAGACGACGCGATCCCTGCATGAACTCCGGTAGTTTCTCAATCCTTCCGCCATCCTGCGAGAAGCTTGGTGAGGCATAAACACTCTTTTCCAACGGTGGACATGCGGCCTCCAGCACCCGCGCAACGGGTTTACTTATGGAATCCTTATCTCAAATCATCGCCAATTAAGATTAGAAAGTTCGTGGATTGCAGTCAGACCGGAACGTCTGCAAGCCACCGATAAATTTACGTTATCCAAAAAAGAATCAACTACTTGCATTCCGATAAAAATGGAACAGCCTCTCTACCTCAAAATGGGTCGTACGCGCCCGATGCGGGCCAGACGCAACATTCGACAGTCAATTGAGAGTTTTCAGAGAAAATTCTTGGTAAAATCGGATCAAGTTCATCCCGAAATCGACCAGGCATGACTGCCACCGCCCGGTTTGTCGTCAAAGATTTTTATTCCCAGTGCGTCGCTTCGCTGACAGAAGGCGCCGCGGAGGCAAGACATCTATGCAACCGACATCATCCAAGCCGTTTTCTTATGAGACTTTTCCTATGTCGGGGCTGGTGGCGTACTTCTCCATGGAGATCGCCATTCATCCCGCCATGCCGACCTACTCAGGAGGCTTGGGAGTTCTGGCCGGCGACACGCTGCGCTCGATGGCCGACCTGGGCGTTCCCCTTGTGGCGTTTTCCCTGGTGCATCGCAAAGGATACTTTCAGCAGCATCTGGACATTGCGGGCAAGCAAACCGAGGATATTCAGCCTTGGAATCCGTCAGATTTCTGCACCGAAGAGAAGGCGCGGGTAACGGTCAGCGTGGAAGACCGCATCGTGACGGTGCGCTGTTGGCGCTATGACTTGGTGGGCCGCTACGGGCACATTGTGCCGATCTATCTGCTGGACACCGATCTGGACGGCAACTCGGACTGGGATCGCGGCTTGACCGATCACCTGTACGGCGGCGACACCAACTATCGATTGCAGCAGGAGATCGTGCTGGGCATGGGCGGCGCGCGGATGGCCAGCGCCCTGGGCCACCGGGTGAATGTCTTCCACATGAATGAGGGCCATGCGGCGCTGCTGACGCTGGCCCTGCTGGAGAGCCAGTTGGGCGGCGGCCCGCTGGGCGCGGCCACGGAAACCGATATGGACCAGGTGCGCAAGAAGTGCGTCTTCACCACGCACACCCCGGTTCCGGCCGGTCATGACCGCTTCTGCACCGAGCAGGCCATTCGCATCCTGGGCGGCGACCGAACGGCGCGCCTGGAAAAGCTGGGCTGCTTTCGCGACGGAATGCTGAATATGACGCTGCTGGCGCTGCGCTTCTCGCGCTATGCCAACGGCGTGGCCATGCAACACGCCAAGGTTTCGCAGGCCATGTTCCCGGAGTTTCAGATCGACTCGATCACCAACGGCGTTCATGCGCCGACGTGGGTCTCGGAGCCGTTTCAAAATATGCTGGACAAGAACATCCCCGCTTGGCGGCGCGACACGCTCTATCTGCGCAACGCCATCGATGTGCCGGAGGCTGAGATTTTGGCCGCTCACGCGCGCAACAAGGCCGCGCTGCTGGCAGAGGTGGCCGCATCGCACCGGAAAGGTACTTGACCCCAAGGTGCTGACTCTGGGCTTTGCCCGCCGCGCCGCCACCTACAAGCGCGCGACGCTGCTGTTCACCGATCCCGAGCGGCTGGCCGAGATTGCCGCGAAGGCCGGGGGCTTGCAGATTCTTTATGCGGGCAAGGCGCATCCTCAGGACGATCCCGGCAAGGCGCTGATTCAGCAGGTAGTGGCCGATGCCGCAAGGCTCTCAGACGACAAGCTGCGCATTATCTATCTGGAGAATTACGACTGGAAGCTGGGCGCGTTGCTGACGGCGGGCGTGGATGTGTGGGTGAATACTCCGCGCCGGCCCTATGAGGCCTCGGGCACCAGCGGCATGAAGGCCGCGCTGAATGGCGTGCCCAGCTTGTCGATTCTGGACGGGTGGTGGATCGAGGGCTGGATCGAAGGCTTCACCGGCTGGGCCATTGAAGACGGCGCGGATGATGCCGCCGAAGCCGATTCGCTCTACAAGAAGCTGGAAACCGCGGTGGTGCCGCTCTATCTTGATGCGCCGGAAAAGTGGGCGCAGCCTGATGCGCACCACGGTGGCCTTCAATGGATCGTACTTCAACACGAACCGCATGGCGCGCCAGTACACCCGCAACTCCTACTACCCGGTGAAGCTGATCGAGAAGAGCAAGGCGTAGAAGCTCTTGCTTTTGTCTCTCCTTTTATCTTTAGTCAACAACACGATAACTCTGTCATTCTGAGCGGAGCGGGCCGCAAAGTACGCGCCAAACTTCGCTCAGGGTGACAGAGTCTTTGAATGATTGACAAAGAACAAAAACAAAAGCAAAAACCGAAAGTTCCCTTAATAGAAAAGATACTTCCGCCAGCGGTCATCGCCGCGCCCCAGCATGCGCATGATCTGGCGGCTGGTGTGCAGCGAGAAGGCGCGCGGCTCGCGCAATAGAACCATATCGTCAATCTCGTTGAGCAGGCGGTTGCCTTTGCGGTGATTGCAATCGGGGCAGCAGGCCACCAGATTCTCCCAGCTTGAGTTGCCGCCGCGCGAGCGAGGAATCACGTGGTCCAGCGTCAGGTCTCCGGGCGGCATCACTTCGCCGCAGTATTGGCAGGTGTTGCGGTCGCGCAGCAGAATGTTTTTGCGCGAGAGGGCGCGCGTCTGGTAGGGGATGCGGCGATACTCCAGCAGCCGGATCACCGAGGGCATGGGCATGCGGCTGCGCTGGGCGTGGAGAGTCAGCCCGTGCTCCTCCTCGGTGCGCGCAATGCCCTTGAGCACCAGCACCAGCGCCCGCCGCGCGCCGCAGATATTGATCGGCTCATAGGAGGCGTTCAGCACCAGCACCGGCATTTGCAAGATGTGAGCCGACTGCATTGTTGCCTGTTCTCCGGCCAGGGCCGCACTCCGGGCGATGGACTTCTGCTTGCGCGCGTGAATCATTGCTTTTCCCAGTGACATCCTTTTCCCCTCTTGTACTCGTTAAAAAGATGGTGTGCCGTGCAATGAAATGTCGTGCGATGAATAAACGCTTGTTCCCGGCAAATCTTCCGGGCGCTCCACCCAACTGTCATTCTGAGCAAGCGCGGCGAGTAACTGTTGTTGATCTTTGTTGGCAGGATTAGAAAGGGCGCGGGCGTCACGCATATAGGCCCGTGCCAGAGTGGCCACCCACACCGAGGCGGCTCCAGCGCGATGCAACTCCCGCGCGGCCGCGCGGGCGGTTGCGCCGGTGGTGAGAATGTCGTCAATGAGCAGAATGTGCTTCGCGGTCACAGCCGCCGGATCGGAGACGGAAAAGGCTCCGCGCAGATTTTCGCGGCGTTGGCGCGGGTTCAGTCCGGCCTGGCTCTCTGTGGCGCGCAGCCGCATTAATGTTGATGAAGCCAGCGTCAGCCGCCACTCAGGATGCGTTTTGCGCAGCACGGCCAGCGCAGCCACGGCCAGCGCTCGCGCCTGGTTGAAGCCGCGGCTGGCATGCTTGGAGCGATGCAGCGGCACGGGTACCACCAACATCTCACCGGGCGCCAGGCCTGCCAGTTGGGCAATCGCCTCGGCCAGCATCCGGCCCAGCGGGCGCGCCGCGGCGTGCAACCGGTCGTACTTGAGCGTATGGATGGCCTCCTTCATGCGGTCTTGATAAGGCCCGTAGGCCACAGCCCGTTCAAAGGGCGGCGGGGCCATGCGGCAGAGGCGGCAGAACCCGCTGCCGGAAGAGTTTGTCTGAATCGGTGTGTCGAGGATGTCGCCGCAACGCGAGCAGTGATTTCCCTCTTGCACGGGAAATTCCGTCCAGCAGAGAGCACAGATGGGCACAAGAGAAAGTTGCGGCAGAGGAGAGCCGCAGAGAGCGCAGGAGGCGGGAAAAATGGCGCAACCCATAGCGTCCACGGGACTTCGCAGTACGCGAGCAACAGCTCGCCAACGGGAGGTCTCCGAGGTCGGAACGTCGAACGTCAGTGAACCGGAGTCCCTGCGGAAGACGCACCTCGCTTCCGGCTGCCGTGACCGGAGCGCAACAGCCTTGGCGACAGTATACCCGGAGCGGGCGCGAGAATCCACCCCGTTTCCATCAACAGCGGAACAAACTGAGGAGGCCATTGCTCATTGAAGCAGCACGATTGCAGCGGGAAGAACATTGGAAAAGCAACCGCGGCTCCTTCAACTCCGCTGCGCATTGCTCCGAATGACGGAGTATTTGTTTCCCACTCATTTCATGCTGGATCAATAGGATGGTTCATGAACATTCTGCGATGGGTCGTGGCGTTTAAGATCTACAAAACTTGCCGTGCGGCGCGGATGGTATGATGACGGACGAAAACAAAAAGCCAATTTATGGCTTTATCCTTTTGAAAGCTTGCGCGGAAGTTCGCGCGGATGAGGAAGAATCATGCGCATTCATCTTTGCGTGAGGGCCGCTCTGATACTGGCGGCATTGTCTCTGCCAGTGGCCGGTACGGCGCAGAAGTTTCAGCAACCCACACCGGAAGAGCTGCGGATGACCTCGGACCCCAAGGCTCCGGGAGCGGAGGCGGTCTTCCTCTATCGCCAGGTGGAGACCGACAACCGCAACCACTACACCGCCGAATACGCGCGCATCAAAGTGCTCACCGAAAAGGGCAAGGAGTGGGCAACCGTCGAGGTTCCTTACCTTGCCGGGTTCTCCGATGCCCCGTATATCGAGGCCCGCACCATCCACTCCGACGGCACAGTGATTCCATTGACCGGCAAAGCCGCCGATCTGCTGGTGGAAAAGACCAACAACTACCATGTCAAAGTCTCGGTCTTCAATCTGCCCAGCGTCGAAGTGGGCAGCATCCTGGAGTACAAGTGGAGCGTCCCATTGACCGGTGGAAACGTCGGCGGCGTTCATGATCAGGCGGAAGAGGATTATTATGCCTCCGCCATGGCCGGAATCACCCCCGAATGGGAGGTGCAGAAGCCGATCTTCATCCACAAGGAACATTTCTATTGGAATCCTTACACTAATCTTGAAGATGGTCCGAACGGCGGCGGCATGATTCATACAGTCAACGGAGAACAAGCGACTCACCTGCTTACACTCCAACGCTTGCCGGCGGGTGTCACAACGAACCAGGGTCCAAAGGGCGACTTTACGCTGGACATTCAGGATGTGCCCGCCTTCGTGCAGGAGGCCGATGCTCCGCCCGAAAACGCCATGCGTTACGCGGTGCATTTCTATTGGTCGCCCTACACTTCCGGAGACATCTTTTGGCAAAATGAGATACCGGGCTGGTCCAAGCAGTTGAATGAGTTTGCCGGCCAGAGCAACACCATCACGGATGCGGCCAATCAGATCTCCGCCGGAGCGGCAACACCAGAAGCCAAGGCGCGCAAGCTCTACGATGCGGTGCAGGCGCTGGACAATACCGACTTTTCGCGCGCCAAGACCGAAGACGAACGCAAGCAGCTCCATCTCAAGAAAGAACTGAAAAAGGCGCAGGATGTGCTGAACGAGAAGAGCGGATCGGGCAACGACATTGCCGCGCTCTATCTGGCCTTGGCCCGCGCCGCCGGTCTTCAGGCCGACGGCCTCAAGGTGGTCGACCGCAGCAGGCGGCTCTTCGATCCGTCCTATCTATCGCTCTACCAACTTGATTCACTGCTGGTTGTTCTTCACCTTGACGGCAAGGATATTTATCTTGATCCGGGCCAGAAGCTCTGCCCCTTTGGCCAATTGTCCTGGAAGCATAGCTTGGCTGGCGGCATTCAGCAGAACTCGAAAGCGGCAGTCTACACGCCGTCCAACGCGACCAAGGATGCCATCACCGCGCACAAGGCCGACCTGATCGTCGATGCGCAGGGTGGCATCACCGGAACCGTTACGGTCATCTTCAATGGACCCAAGGCGCTGCATTATCGTCAGCTCAACTTGACCGACAGCACGGATGAAGTGAAAAAGCAGCTCAACGAATCCATGAGTAAACTGCTGCCGCAGGGAGTGAGCGGCGAGGTGGACAAGATTCAGGGACTCGACAGTCCAACCGACTATCTTGCCGCTACCGTGAAGGTCTCCGGTCAATTGGGCACCACCACCGGCAAGCATTTGTTGCTGCCCGCCTTCTTCTTCTCCACAGGCCCGCGCCCGCAGTTTGTCGCCGAAGACAAGCGCGCAGCCCCGGTCGATCTGCACTTTGCCGAGCAGGTCATTGACGATGCGGTCTTCCATCTGCCGGCAGGCTACACGGTCGAAAGCGCTCCGCAGGCGTCGCAGTTGCCTTGGGAGGGCCATGCTCAGCTAGTGGTCAAAACTACACCCGGCGCGGGAGTTATTGAGATCAAGCACATCTTCGCCCGCGGTTTTGTGCTGCTCGATCCCAAGGAGTATCCGGCCCTGCGCGATTACTACCAGAAGCTCGCCGCCAGCGATCAGCAGCAGTTGGTGCTGGCCAAGGCAGCCGGGAACTGAGAGAATCCAGCCGCAAAGCTCTGAGACGCCAACCGCCGCGGTCTAAGAACCGAATCATTAACGCGAGACATGAAACAGTAGCGCCGACCTCTTGGTCGGCTATAGCGTGGACCTTCTGGTCCACGCTCGTTCCTTTGCTGTTTCTTTTGATCCGATAAGAAAAGAATTATCCCATCCCAGCCTTGCGCGCCATGAAAGCGCTGATCCTTCGACCGCGCTCAGGAGGCGAAGAATGGGCACTGAGTATTATGGAACTCCCGCGCTGTGTTTCTTTCTCGGATCGATAACGATTGAAGGCAATTCCAGTTGGATTCATACTCGGCGGTATACTGGGAGTTCGGGTCACAGATTTTAACTGTCAACTCTCTACTGTCCACTGTTTCGAGGACTGCTTGTCCGAAAATCTTCCAGCCTCCGCGCCCGCAGAACCAGCACGCCCGCTGTGTGTGGATCTGGACGGCACACTGATCAAATCCGATTCGCTCTTCGATGCAGCCTGTGTCTTCGTGCGCCGTCATCCGCTGCTGTGCTGGAAGCTGCCCGTCTGGCTGATGCACGGGCGCGCCCATCTGAAGGCTGAAGTAGCGCGCCACGCGCCGCTCGATGCTGCCAGGTTGCCTTACCACGCCGAGTTGCTCCACTATCTGCAAAACGAACGGCGCACGGGGCGGAAGATCTATCTGGCAACCGGAGCCGACGGATCGCTGGCCGAGCGAGTGGCCGCGCATCTGGGAATCTTTGACGGTGTTCTGGCCTCAGACGGCTCGACCAACCTGACCAGCGGAAAAAAGCTGACCCGCCTGAAAGAGCGATTCGGCAGCTTCGATTACATCGGCAACTCACGCGCCGATCTGCCTCTGCTGGCCGCCGCGCGCGAAGCGATGACAGCCAACCCCACACTCGGCTTGCGGGCAGGATTGAGCGCGCGCCGGATTGTGGTCGCTCGCACCTTCATGGACAGGCCGCCGCTCCCGCGCACCTTCTTCAAGGCGATCCGTATTCATCAGTGGGCCAAGAATCTTCTCGTGGTCGCGCCGCTCGTCTTCTCCCACAAGTTGCATCCCGCGGGGATGGCGGCCGCGGCAGCCGCCTTCTTCTGCTTCAGCCTGATGGCCTCGGCCAATTATCTGATGAATGATTTGCTGGACATCGAAAGCGACCGCCGTCATTCGGCCAAACGCTTCCGTCCCTTCGCGGCGGGCGATCTTTCGGTGGCTGGAGGGGTCGCGCTGACGCTCGTTCTTTTTACCGCCTCGCTGGCCATTCTTCCCTGGCTGCCCGGTAAATTTGCATTCTGGCTGGCGATTTACATTGTTTTCACCATGGCTTATTCGCTGTACTTCAAGCGCGTGGCGCTGGTGGATGTGATGATGCTCTCCGGTCTGTACACGCTGCGGCTGATGGCCGGTGGCGCGGCCACTGGAACCGGAATCTCCCATTGGCTGGTAGGCTTTTCCGTCTTTCTCTTTCTCTCGCTAGCCATGGTCAAGCGCTTCTCGGAGCTGGAAAATCTGCGCGAGCGCGGCCTCACGGCGACCCATGGCCGGGGCTATCTTACAGTCGATCTGGATCAAGTGCGCAGCTTTGGCACCTCCAGCGCCACGGCGGCGGTGGTGGTCTTTGCGCTTTATATCTCCCGCCCGGATGTAACGGTTCTCTACCAGCATCCCGAGCGTCTCTGGCTGATTGTGCCGCTCATGCTCTACTGGCTCTACCGCGTCTGGCTGCTCGGCTCGCGCGGCGAGATGGACGACGATCCCGTTCTCTTCGCACTGCGCGACCGGGTGAGTCTGCTGGTGGGTTCTTGCGTTCTGGCCGCGGCGATTTTTGCCGCTTATTGACGCGACCAGATTGCGTCCGTCCTCCCCGGTGATTCGTCTAACAACCATCGTGCGTGGAACCCCTCTTCTTCTGCACGGTCATGGTTGGGCGCATCGTCTAGGATTGAGAGTTGAGCAGGTTTTATCTGGAGCCGGTTCGGCAAACGGCTCGGGAGCGGGTAGCAGCCCTATGTGGATTGTCCGGCTTGCGCTGCGGCGGCCTTATACGTTCGTCGTCTTTGCGCTCTTGATTCTCATTCTCGGCGTCTTCAGCATCGAAACGATGCCGACGGATATTTTTCCCAATATCGATATTCCTGTTGTTACGGTGATCTGGAACTTTACCGGATTATCGGCGCAGGAGATGGCCAACCGCATCACGACCAACGCCGAGCGCAGCATGACCACTACGGTCGGCGACATCGAGCACATCGAATCGCAATCGCTCAACGGCATTGGGCTGATCAAGATCTTCTTCCAGCCGCACGTGAACATCGGCAACGCCGTAGCCCAGATCACGGCTGTGAGCCAGGTGCAGTTGCGCTCGCTGCCGCCCGGATCGGTGCCGCCCTTTATCATTCAGTTCAATGCTTCCAGCGTGCCTGTCTTGCAACTGGGACTGAGCGGCCAGGGACTCAACGAGCAGCAGTTGTCTGACGTGGGCCGGGTCAATATCGCTGTCCAACTGGCCACCGTTGAAGGCGCGCAGACGCCTTATCCATACGGCGGCAAGCAGCGCCAGATTCAGGTGGACATCGATCCGCACGCACTGGAGGCCAAGGGGCTTTCGCCGATCGACGTGGTCAGCGCCATCTCCGCGCAGAATCTGATTGCGCCCTCTGGCACCATGAAGATTGACCGCTTCGAGTACGCGGTCGAGACCAACTCCTCGCCCACGGTGGTTGACGAGCTGAACAACTTGCCGGTGAAGGCGGTCAACGGCGCGGTGATCTACGTGCGCGACGTGGCTCACGTGCGCGACGGCAGTTCGCCGCAGACCAATATCGTGCGCGTCGATGGCAAGCGCGCTGTTCTGATGAACGTGATGAAGACCGGTTCATCGTCCACGCTGGATATTATTTCCGGAGTGCAGAAGAAGCTCATCGAGATCAAAGGCCAGTTGCCGCCGCAGTTGCAGATCAGCACCCTCAGCGATCAATCGATCTTTGTGCGCGGGGCCATCGGCGGCGTGGTGCGCGAGGCGGTCATCGCTGCCTGCCTCACCGCGATCATGATCCTGATCTTTCTGGGAAGCTGGCGCTCGACGATCATCATTGCGGTTTCGATTCCGCTCTCGATCCTCTGCTCACTCAGCGTGCTGGCCATGCTGCACGAGACCATCAACATCATGACGCTGGGCGGCTTTGCGCTGGCCGTCGGCATCCTGGTGGACGACGCTACCGTGGCCATCGAGAACATCAATCGCAATCTCGAAGCCGGCAAGGAGCTGGAGCAATCCATCCTGGACGGCTCGGCGCAGATCGCCGTTCCCGCGCTGGTCTCTACCCTGGCCATCTGCATCGTCTTTGTTCCCATGTTCTTTTTGAGCGGCGTGGCCAAGTATCTCTTCGTTCCCATGGCCGAAGCAGTGGTCTTCGCCATGCTGGCCAGCTATCTGCTCTCGCGGACGCTGGTGCCGACGATGGCCAAGTACCTGCTCAAAGAGCACGATGAGGACGAGGCAGAGAAGAAACGATCTAGCCGCAATCCTTTCATCCGCTTTCAGCAGGGCTTCGAGCACGCATTTGACAGTTTTCGCCGCGCGTATCTTGGATTGCTCACACTCTGCGTAGACCATTCCCGAGTATTTCTTACCCTCTTTCTCCTCTTTGCCATCGGCTCGCTGGGGCTGGCGCGTTTTCTTGGCCAGGATTTCTTTCCCTCCGTGGACTCAGGTTCCTTCAAAATTCACGTCCGCGCCCGCACCGGCACGCGCATTGAAGAAACCGCCGCGCTCTGCGACCACATCGACTCGACCATCCGCCAGAACCTCCCAGCCCAAGAGATCGTCTCGATTGTCGATAACGTCGGCCTGCCGTACTCCGGCCTGAATCTCTCCTACTCAACCTCCGCGCCCATCGGTCCCGCCGACGCGGACATTCAGGTGCAGTTAAGTAAGGAACACCACCCCACCGCTGAATATGTGGAGCGGCTGCGCGGCGTGCTGGACCACGAGTATCCAGGCGTTACCTTCTACGTCCTGCCGGTGGACATCGTCACGCAGATTTTGAACTTCGGCCTCTCCGCGCCTATTGACGTGCAGATCGTCGGCCCTGATCTTTATGGCAATCGCGCCCTGGCCGATAAGATCCTCAATGAAGTTCGCTACGTTCCCGGCGCGGCTGACGCGCGCATTCAGCAGCCCTTCAACTATCCCAATATGACGGTGGATGTGGACCGTACCCGCGCGCAGAGCGTCGGCCTGACGCAGAAGGACGTGGCCACCAGCCTTCTGGTTGCGCTCAGCGGCAGCTTCCAGACCACGCCCAGCTTCTATCTCGATCCCAAGAGCGGCGTCACCTACAGCGTGGCAATTCAAGCGCCGCAGTACAAGATGGATTCGATGGCGGCACTCAAGAGCCTGCCCGTGACTGGACCCGGAATGACACCGCTCACAGTCAGCACCGCCGGCGCGCCGCCGCCCACACAGGTTTTGGACAATCTGGCCACCATCACCCCGGGCGCGGAATTGGGCACCATCAGCCACTACGATGTGCAGCCGGTCATCGACGTTTACGCCAATGTGGATGGCACCGATCTGGGCACGGTCACGGGCAAGATCGAAAAGATCATTGCCGCCCACCAGAGCGAACTGCCGCGCGGATCGCACTTCACCCTGCGCGGCCAGAGCGAGACCATGAAGGCCTCCTATATTGGCCTGATGGGCGGGCTGGCCTTCTCGATTCTGCTCGTCTATCTGCTAATCGTCGTCAACTTCCAATCCTGGCTCGATCCGTTCATCATCATCGCGGCTTTGCCGGCGGCGCTGGCCGGCATCGTCTGGTTCCTCTTCCTCACCAACACGCGGCTCAGCGTTCCCGCGCTGACCGGGGCCATCATGTGCATGGGCGTGGCAACAGCCAACTCCATCCTGGTGGTCAGCTTTGCCCGCGAGCAGTTGGAAGTGCTGGTGGGCGATGCGCGCCGTGCGGCGCTGAACGCCGGCTTTGTCCGCCTGCGCCCGGTGCTGATGACCGCCCTGGCGATGATCTTGGGCATGGCTCCGATGGCCCTGGGCCTGGGCGACGGAGGCGAGCAGAATGCTCCGCTGGGCCGTGCCGTCATCGGCGGGCTGCTGCTGGCCACCGTGGCCACGCTCTTCTTTGTGCCCGCGTTTTTCTCTTTAGTCCACGGCTGGCTGGAAGGCCACCGCAAGACAGCCCACGGCGCGCTGGCAGTGGGAAGCAGTGATGAGTTTGACGAGATTCCGGAGTAGTTCTTTATGAGCAACGAACCCAATCCGCAGCAGCCAAATCATGAGCACGAATCCGCGCCCGATCAAGCGGCAGCTTCCACCAATCTAGCCGTGGCGGGTATGGTGATCGTCGCCGTAGTGACCGCCGCACTGGCAGGCTACGGCGTCTGGAACCGCCTGCGAGCCAGCCGCGTACTGGCCGAGACCACCAACGAGCTGGCCGCGCCCACAGTCATCGCCGCCACGCCCAAGCAGGGCGAGCCGGTGACCAGCTTTGTGCTTCCCGGCAATGTCACCGCCTACACCGATTCGCCGATCTATGCCCGCACCGCAGGCTACCTGACACGCTGGTACTTTGACATCGGCGCGCGCGTAAAGCAGGGCGCGCTGCTGGCCGAGATTGCGACGCCGGAGGTTGATCAGCAACTGGCCCAGGCGCAGGACGACCTCGCGACCGCCCAGGCCAACGCCAACAACGCCCGCATCCAGGCCGAGCGCTACACGGGCTTGGTTGCCTCCAACGCCGTCTCCCGCCAAGACACGGACACTTTCGTCAATCAGGCCGCTTCCACCGCCGCGCAGGTCAAGTCCGCGCAGGCCAACGTCGAGCGGCTCCGTCAGCTTCAGTCCTTTGAAAAGGTCTACGCGCCCTTCGATGGCGTCATCACCGCGCGCAATATCGATACCGGCCAGTTGATCGATCCCGGCGCGGGCAAGGAACTCTTCCGCCTGCAAGCCATCGGAACCCTGCGCGTCTATGCCAATCTGCCGCAGGCGTACTCCAGCCATGTGAAGGTGGGCGCGAAGATTGACCTGAGCTTTGCCGAACATGAGGGCAAGCTCTAT
>CAWDQB010000006.1:0-22286 GCA_963804315.1 uncultured Acidobacteriaceae bacterium | reverse complement strand
AGCATTCTGGAGTACTCGTCCGAGTGGCCGATGGCGGTGAAGCGCTTCACTTCGCTGAGCGCGTCGTTGCGTTCTTTGGCGGCCCACAGCACGCGGAAGAAGAGCAGCGAAACCCGCTCCGACTTCGGCTCCAACTCAATCGCCACGCGCCCGTGCTCGATGGCCTCGCGTGCTTCTCCCGGTGCGACAAGATCCACGCCAGATAGCCGTGCGCAATCGCCGTGCGGGGAAACTGCTCGACCAAAGCGCGCAAAATCAGCTCGGCAAAGGCCGGGTCATTCTCCGCCACCGAATCCACCGCCGCGCGGATCACCTCCGTCACCCGCGGATTGTCATCTTCCGGCCTATCGCTCATCGAACCTTCGCCTTATCCTGCAATGCCTCAATCGCCCGCTCCAGATGAACGCCGCGCGAGCCTTTGACCAGCGCCACGTCGCCCTTGCGCAGATTCGCTTTCAGCCAGCGTCCGGCGGCCTCCGCGTCCGGCAGAAACAGCGCCGCGACTCCACCCTTGCAGGCGGCGGCGGCCAGATGCTCGGCATTTCCGCCGACGCCAACCACTAAATCCATGCCCCGCCTCGGCGGCGGCGCGCCCGCAGGCCGTGTGCAGCGCCGGGCCTTGCTCGCCCATCTCCAGCATCTCCCCGGCCACCAGAATCCTGGCGCTTGGCCGGCCGCGCGGCCAGCGTGCGAATCATCGAGCGCAGCGCCTCGGGGTTGGAGTTGTAGCAGTCATTCAGGATCGTCGCGCCCTTGATCTCGATCACTTCGCCGCGCTTGTCGCCCGCTGTCAGCGACTCCAGCGCAGCCGCCGCGGCCTCCACATCCACGCCCGCCTCCCGCGCCACAGCCAGCCCGCCAGCGCATTCAGCGCATTATGCGCGCCCAGCAGTTGCAGCGTGAGCGAGCCCTTCGCGCTCTCCAGCCCGATAGCGGACATGCAATCCGGCCAGGTCTTCGGTAGCCGAGAGCAGTTGCGGATCGGCGCAAGGGCCAGAGCCGAAGTAGACCGCGCGGCCATGAAAGTCGCGCCCAAACTGCGAGACATAGCATCGTCGCAGTTGAGAAAGACGACGCCATTCGAGGGCAGCGCGTCCACCAGTTCAAACTTCGCGCGCGCAATGCCCGCTTGGCCGTCGGCAAAGTTTTCGATGTGCGCGGTGCCCACGTTGGTAATGACGCCCCAGTCGGGCGCGGCGATGCGGGCCAGCGCGGCAATCTCGCCGGGATGGTTCATGCCCATCTCGATGACCGCAATCTCGTGCTCCGGCTTCAAACGCAGCAGTTGCAGCGGCAGGCCGAAGCTGTTGTTCATGTTGCCCTGCGACTTGAGCACGTTGAAGCTCGCGCCCAGCGCCGCGGCAATGGCCTCCTTGGTCGTCGTCTTGCCCGCCGATCCGGTTACGGCCACCACGCGCCGTCCCCAGCGACGGCGGATGTGCGTGGCCAGTGCTTGCAGCGCGGCCAGCGGGTCTTCGGTAATCAGCAGCGGCACGGCCAGCGCGGCGTCGGGCAGCGTGGCCACGCGCGCCCGCGAGACCACAGCGGCCACGGCTCCGCGTTCGATGGCCGCGACAATGTAGTCGTGCCCGTCCAGCCGCTCGCCGCGCACCGCGAAGAACAGCTCGCCCTCGGCCACGGTGCGCGAGTCAATCGAGTAGCCGGCGGCGATGCAGCGCCCCGGCGTTCGGCGCGCTCGATGGCGCTTCCAGCACCGCGCCCGCACCGATGGCCGCTTCCGCAAGTGTAAGTTTCATTGCTCTCTACCATAGCCGATTTCACCCAGCGCGGAAAGAGCAATTTTTACATCGTCGAAGGGAATCGCCGTGAAGCCGACAATCTGCTCCTTCTCATGGCCTTTGCCGGCCAGCAAAACCACGTCGCCCGCCTTGGCCTCCTTCAGCGCCAACCGGATCGCGGCGGCGCGATCCGGCTCGATGGTGTAATTGACGCCGCTCGCCTTCAGCCCCGGCTCGATCTCGGCCAGAATCGCCAGCGGCTCTTCGGTGCGGGGATTGTCGCTGGTGGCCACCACAAAGTCGCTGCCCTTGCCCGCGGCCAGACCCATCTTGGGCCGCTTGGTGCGGTCGCGGTCGCCGCCGCAGCCGAAGAGCGTGATCACCCGCCCGCCGGTTTGCGCTGTCATCTGCCGGGCCAGCGCCGTCAGGTTCAGCAGCGCATCGTCGGTGTGCGCGTAGTCCACAATCACCGTGAAGGGCTGGCCCGCATCCACCGATTGAAAACGACCGGAACGGGTTTGAGTTGCGGAATGAACTCGACCAGATCGGCAAACGGAACGCCCCGCGCATGTGCCGCCGTAAGCGCAGCCAGCAGGTTGAGAATGTTCACCTCGCCGGCCAGATGCGAAACCACCGTCGCCGCGCCCTGCCGGGGTCTCCAGCTCCAGCGCCGCGCCGCTTGGCGTCAGCATATCTTCGCCACCCGCCAGTCGCCCGCGCCGATTCCATAGGTCCGCACCTCCGCGCCGGCCTTGCGCTGCGGCCGCGGCCAATTCCTCCGGCGTGCGGGTCGTGGGCATTGATCACGGCCACGCGCGGCGCAGGATAGAGTGTGCCATCAAAGAGCAGCCGCTTGGCCGCGAAGTACTTCTCCATCGTCTGGTGATAGTCCAGATGATCGCGCGTCAAGTTGGTAAAGACGGCCACATCAAAGCTGACCCCGGCGGCGCGCCCCTGGTCCAGCGCGTGGCTGGAGACCTCGGTCACCAGTTCGGTCGCCCCGCGCTCGACGCCTTCGGCCATCAGCTCATACAGATCGCGCGACTCCGGCGTGGTATGCACCGAGGGCCGCGTCTCGCCCGCCACGTGGTACTCAATTGTCCCCACCAGCACCGTCTTGCGCTGGGCGGCATTCAGCAGCGCTTCAATCAGGTAAGCCGTCGTCGTCTTGCCATTGGTCCCGGTGATTCCGGTAGCCGCGAGCTTGCGCTCCGGATGGCCGAAGAAGGCCGCCGAAGCCTCGGCCAGCGCCCGCCGCCCATGCTCCACCTCCAGCACCGCCAGCTCCGGCGCAAAGACCAGCAGATGGTCAAAGCTCTGCGCCGAATCGGTAATCACGCCCAGCGCCCCCGCCGCGCGTGCCTTCTCGATATAGCGGTTGCCGTCGGTCGAGCCGCCCTTCATCGCCACAAAAACCGAGCCGGGCCGCACCTTGCGCGAATCGTACTCCACGCCGGTAATCGCCTCCGAAGAGTCGCCACCCGCGCCCACCGCCGTTACTTCCGCTGCCAATTCTTTCCAGTTCATCACGTGTTCCATTGTAGATTGCTGCCGCTTGTGTCGCAGGATGGAGGCATACGAGCAACATGTGCGACTTACATCAACCGCAGCGCATCCACGTCCACGATGGTACTCGGCGCGGATTCTCGCTTGTTCGGCGTGGGCCAGCATTCCGCGCAGAGCAGCGTCGAGGGCCTTGCGCGAGGCGGCTTCGAGGATCATATGAAAGCGGTAGACGCCTTTGATGCGAGCGATCGGCGCTGTGCAGGGCCCGAGCACGCGCACGCCTTCAACGATCTCCGATGCGGCTTCTGGAACCACTTCCCAAATCACCGGACCAGGCGACAGCTTCATCCAGCTCGGGCGACTGGATGAGAATGTTGGCCAGGACGCCGAGGAGGAGAGTGCATCCAGCGGCGTACTTCAGTTCGGTTCGACGGAGCTGGCGTAGTCGTGGGTGCTGGCGGCGAGGATGGCGTAATGGTCCGGGTAGTACCTCGGACAACGACACGACCGGGCAACCACCGCGCCCGGCCCGGCCACTGACCTGGGTCTAAGCTGGAATTCGCGCTCGGCGGCTCGGAAGTCGGGCATCGACAGCGAATGGTCGCCCCCTACGACGCCGGCCAGCGTGACGCCGTCAATGTCGTGGCCTTTGGCGATCATCTGCGTCCGACGAGCAGGTTGATCTCGCCTGAATGCAGACGGCAAGCAGCCGCCCATTCGTAACGGCCCGGCACCGTGTCGCGTCCATGCGCCCGATGCGGGCGGGTGGAAAATTTCGCCCAGCCGCTCTTCACCCTGTGCGACCCTCGCCGAGATAGTAAAGATGCTCGCTCTCGCACTGCGGGCAGCGCGCCGGAACCGCGCTCGTAGCCGCAATAGTGGCACTCCAGCCGCTGGCCGGCGTCGCCTGATCCGCATCTTCTCCCGCCGGCTTGTGGTGAGTGAGGGCGATGGCACAGTTTTGGCACTCCAGCTTGGCTCCGCAGGCTCGGCACATTACCGCAAAGGAATAGCCGCGGCGGTTGAGCAGGATCAGCGCCTGCTCGCCGCGATTCAGAGCGGCCTTGGTCTGCTCGATCAGCGCGCGCGAAAAGAGCTGCTCCTTACCGGCTTCCTTGAACTCCTGGGCATGTCGATCAGTTCCACCGACGGCAGGGCCGGTTCATCACGCGCTCGCGCATCTCGATGCGCTGATACTTGCCGGCCGCCGAGTTCTGCCAGCTTTCCAGAGAAGGCGTCGCCGAACCTAACACCACAACCGCGCCTTCGATCTTGGCGCGCATCACGGCCACGTCGCGGGCGTTGTAGCGGGGCGTCTCCTCCTGCTTGTAGCTTTGGTCGTGCTCTTCGTCCACAAGAATCAGGCCGAGCTTGGGCACAGGCGCAAAGATGGCCGAGCGGGTGCCAACCACGATCGGTGCATCGCCGCGCCGGATGCGCCGCCACTGCTCGCTACGCTCTTCTGGTGTGAGCGCAGAGTGCAGCCGCCACCTTGTCGCCAAAGGCCGCATCGAGCAGACCCACGCTCTGCGGGGTCAGGCCGATCTCCGGAACGAGCAGAATGGACGATAGTCCCCGGTCCAGCGCCCGTTGCATCGCCGCCAAATAGACGGCTGTCTTTCCTGATCCAGTGACACCGTGGAGTAAGAAGGCATGGAATGCCCCAAGGGCCGTAGCCATGCTTGCGAGGGCGTCGATCTGCGGCTCGTTGAGATGGAGTGGCCCCGGCTGGCTTTGCAGGCCACCCATACGGAAGACGGCAGGCCTTTCGTCAATGCGGACCAATCCGCGCCGGACCAGCGTTTGCAGCGTGGATGAGGGCATGTCCTTACGGCGCAATTCAGCAAGTGGCAGTTCACCTCCTGAGGCCGCTAGTTCGGCCAGGATCGCCTGCTGCTTGGCGGTGAGGGCGGGCAGGCGCGCTTCGGGAATCAGAACGGCAAAGCGCTCGGTGCGGCGGGCATCGCGCTCGGCGGCCGGCTGTTTCGCGGGCGATCCATTTCTTGCGCGTGAGGCTGGCTAGAATCGGCAGTGTGGCAGCCGTGGCTGTTCGAAGCGTGGAGACCTTCACCGGCTCGCCGGAAGCAAGTCGGGTGAGTACACGGCGCTCTAAATCCTGTTCTTCGGCGGAGAGCTTGCTTTTGCGCTTGGAAATCCCCCCAGACACTCTGAGTGGCGCAGGTCTCGGTTTTGAGAGCTGCGAATCCAACTCCCCCTGTTCGAACGAATCCGCCAACACATCCCGTCCCAGATTTGTTATGCGGTAATAAACCGTGCGCCGAACCTCGGCCATCAGAGGCAGCATCCCGCGCAGCACTTCACCGAGCGGCGCCAGGTAATACTGAGCCATCCACTCGCCCAGCTTGAGCAGTGGCTCGCTGAGCAGCGGCTCATCGTCCAGAATTGCTTCGATATTCCGGATCACAAAGTCAGTCGAGGGCTTGGCGTTCAACCCGGTCACCACGCCGATCAGCTTCTCATTGTTGAAGGGGGCAATGACCCGTGTTCCGCGCAGCGGGATTTGCCCCTCTGGCGCCGCATAGGTAAAGGTGCGGTCCAGTGGCAGAGGCAAAGCGACTTCGCAGTAAACGGTCATCGGAGGCAAGACTCAGTTTAGGTTATTGGCCCCGTACTATGGGAAGACGGCGAAACCAATGCGGCGCAAGTTTGATTCAAAAACAGATAAGGGATGATCGCTCCATGAGGGGTGGCATACCATGCACGGAATCTCGAAATTTACTCAATCAGAGCGTTAAAGATGGAATCTTTAATGTCAGACAGGGAAGATTGGTTTAGATGCACAATCGGCCTCGGATGCTGTAGCCTGTTGTGGGGGGATATTGATCGGCTGATAGGGATGAATTCATGCCCATTGTCCAACGACTCAAAACCCGCGTGTTCCTCGACCACGCAGTGGAAAGGATCATTCTGATGAAAAAGACATTTGTGTTGATTAGCTTTTGTTTTATGCTTTCCCCGATCGCCTTCGCCGCCTCTTCGCGAGAGAACCTGCAGGTGCGCATCAATGCCGCCAAAGTAGTGCTGGATCAGGTCATGGCTACCAAGGACAATTCCATTCCATTGGATATTCTTCAGCAGGCAACCTGCGTGGGAGTAGTGCCGGGATTGAAGAAGGGCGCATTGGGCTGGGGTGGGCAGTATGGTCAGGGTGTGGTGACCTGCCGCACCGGTCACGGCTGGAGCGCTCCGGTCTTCATTCGCATGGCGGGGGGATCCTTTGGCTTCCAGATCGGTGCCCAGTCAACTGACCTGATTCTGGTGGCCGTCAATGATCGCGGATTTCAGGACCTGTTGAGAAACAAATTCAAGATCGGCGGAGACGCCTCGGCGGCGGCGGGACCGGTGGGACGCAGCGGGCAGGCCTCGACCGACTGGAAATTGAATGCGGAACTGCTCAGCTACTCGCGTAACAAAGGTCTCTTCGCCGGCATCAGCCTGGACGGCACCAGCGTCAGCCAGAACACCGAGGACACGGAAATTTATTTTGGCGGACCGCACAGCTTCGAAGCGATCCTCAAGGGCGACATTCCCGTTCCCGATGGAGCGGTGCCGTTTGTCCGTACAGTGGCTCATTATTTCGTCACAGCCAAGAATCGCAAATAGACGGGAAAACATTTAGATTGCTATGAAAGGGGCAGTCCACTCGGCTGCTCCTTTTCTTCGCTCTGTGGAACTCGCCTCGGCGAGCTAAACTTGTACTTTGCCTTCATCGATGCGAGAGAAACTCGAATTCTGGCTCGTACTGGCCGTGGCGCGCTTCATGGGGCGGCTGCCGCGCTGGATGGCGCGTCTCTTTGCAGACTTGCTGGCATGGTGCGTGTATCGCCTGCACGGCCGCCTGCGCCGCGTGGGCGAGCGCAATCTAGGACTGGCTCTGCCCGAGCTTACCGGCAAAGAGCGCAACTTCATTCTCCGAGGTGTCTTCCGTCATCTCGGCTGGCAGTTAGTCGAGTTCTGTCGTATGAGCCGCTATACCGCTGAAAATACGTGCCATTGGATGCACACCGTGGGCCTGGACCATTACCTCGCCGCCAAGGCCCGTGGTAAAGGAGTTCTGATCGTCACCGGCCATCTGGGTGCATGGGAGCTTTCCAGCTTCTATCACTCACTGATGGGCTATCCGATGAGTATGGTCGCCCGTCCCCTCGATAATCGCCCCCTGGACCGCTTTGTCAACGCCATCCGCTGTCTGCACGGCAACCGTGTTCTTCCCAAGGATGACTTCGCGCGCGGTCTGCTCACTGCCATGCGCCAAGGTGAGACAGTGGGCATTTTGATGGACACCAATATGACGCCGCCGCAGGGCGAGTTTGTCGATTTTTTCGGCGTCAAGGCCTGCACCGGGACCGGAGTCGCGCGTATCGCTCTGAAGACCGGTGCGGCTGTTTTGCCCGGCTTCATGCTCTGGGAGAACTCTGAGCGGCGTTATATACTTCACTTCGGCCAGGAGTTGGCCTTCACGCGCAGTGGTGACACCCAGGCCGACATCCTGGCCGCCACGCAGCTAAGCACCCACGCCATCGAGAGCTGGATCCGGCGCTATCCGGATCAGTGGCTGTGGATTCATCGTCGCTGGAAGACGCGGCCCGCGGGAGAGCCGCTACTATATTGATTTTTGATATTGACGATTGATCACCCTGAAATGGAGTTTCAATTTCAAAGCCGCAAGCTCTTGCCGCGATGGTTAACTGCGCAATTTCATCTGGCCGCATCAATGGCGCTGAGGAACTGTGCCTGAAACAAAGCGGCTCGATCAGACAGCGATCGCACTCTTCTGCATTCTGTCATTCGTTCTGCGCGCATGACGGCGCAGAACATCCACGGGATTCGAGGTTGGGCGCCCTAGCAGGAACCCTTGTACTACATCGGCACCCAGAGCCTTGACAATCCTCAGCTGCTCCGGTGTTTCAACACCTTCCACAATGACCTGCATCCCAAGGTTATGGGCCAGCATGATTACTGTGCTGAGCATGGACTCAGCTTCAGGCTGCATCTCCAGATTGAACACGAAGGATCTATCGACCTTGAGGACATCAAAGGCCAGCGATGGCAGATAGCTCAGATTGGAATAACCAGTGCCGAAATCATCAATCGCCATGCTGATGCCCATCTTTCTGAAGCGAAGAATGGTCTCCGCAGCTTTCTTGATTCCGCCCATCATAGCCGTCTCGGTAATCTCGATTTGTAGCAGTTCAGGGTGGAGTCCGGTTCGATCAAGTGCAGCGCTGACTTCTTTAACGAATCCATCCCGTGAGAACTGGAAGCTCGATGCGTTCACGGCAAGCTGGACCGGATAAGAGAATCTCTTCTGCCATCCAACCGCTTCCGTGCAGGCCAATTCCATCACGTAGGCGTCCAGCGTTTCAATTATTCCAGACTCTTCGGCGATAGGGATGAATTTGTCTGGCGGGATTTGACCAAGAACCGGATGAGTCCAGCGGGCCAGCGCTTCAAAACGGACCAAATGCAGGCTGTCCAGTTCGAACTCCGGCTGGTAGTGCAAATAAATCTCCTGCCGGGCGATCGCTTCGCGCAGCAGACGCGCCAGATTCAAACGATCATGCGTCTGGGACGCGATTCCTCGGCTGAGATAGGTAATGCGATTCTTGCCCGCGCGCTTACCCGCTTGCATGGCGTGATCTGCTTGTTGCATCAACCCCTCAACATCGGACGCATCCTCAGGAAAGATGCTGATGCCGACGCTGGCGCTGATGGACAGATGGTTTCCTTTCAACTGGAAGGGCTGAGCAATAGCTTCCCGCAACTCTTCTGCCAGTTGAACCGCTGCTTTCCTGCCGAGAGGCGAACGCATGATCACCATGAATTCATCTCCGCCCACGCGAGCCATCGTGTCGCCTTGGCGGATACGCGGCAGCAAGCGAGCGCTCACCTGCGTGAGCAGCGTATCGCCGACGTCTTTGCCGAAATTGTCGTTGACCGCCCTGAATCCATCCAAATCAAGATAGAGCAAAGCAATCTTGCCGGCTTCTTTGTTTACCTCAAGCAAGAGGGAAGAGAGTGTCTCCAAAAGAAATCTTCGATTCGGCAGGCCGGTCAGGCGATCATTGAGCGACTCAAAGACAACCGCATCCTTGGCCCGCTGCAGTTCAGCCTGATTCTGCCTGAGCTGAGTCACATCAATGGCGATCGTCTGATACGCAACGCCATCCGGGCCATTGACCGGCGTAATGTTCGTGATTAAATGCACCGTTGAACCGTCACGCCGCTTTAGGCTGACGTCGCAGTTGTTCAACTCTTCTTCCAGAAGCGAAGTTTCCAGCCGCCCCGGTTGATCTGAGTCCGCTTTGAAATCCCAGTAAATGCGGCCGATTAATTCCTCGCGCGCACTGAAGCCAAGCAATTTCACAAACGCCATATTGCAGTCGAGGATGGCGCCATCAGGCCGCCAAGTAAACACCGCCGCCAGATTACGCTCAAAGAGCTGCCGGAATCGGTTCTCCAGGCGCGCCTCGCTCTCCTGTCGCGCCCGGAGAATGGCCTCTTGCCGAAGCGCAGTTTGTCTCAGCCTTTCGATCCATATTATTGGGATCATCACGCAGCAGCCGGCGAGAAGAAGGATTGCCAGTCCGTGCCAGGGCGTCAACCAGCCAGTTCCACCAAGCACCACAATATCCGCAGGAGACGCAATCAGAATGATCAGGGATCTACGTTCTTTTCCACCATTCTGAATCAATGCAATGCCGTCCAAATCAAGAATGGAATTGCGGGTCAGGCCGACGATCTCGCGCGCCGTATCGCTTCGCAGCAGAACGGCGTTGAATTGCTGTGCCGCATCTTCCATTTGGTAAACGATTTCTGTATTGCTGGAATTTTGACTGATCAAACGCCCGTGAAGATGTACACGCTGTCCATTCAGAGCACGCTTGATCGCCTCCGCAGCAGTCAACTGAAGCGGAGCGATAGCGGCGGCATTCGCCTGGACGTCAGTTATGCGCACCTTGGAATCCGACAACTCCAGGCCATATTTCCATCGGCTTGGAAAACCGATCGCATCTACAACACTGCCAGTACGGACTGGAAGATCTTTTTGGAACGCTACAAGTGCCGTGCCCGAACTGTCCTTGATGCACAAGAGTCCTGGAGTATGCCATGTCACCGTCCCGCGAAGATGCATCTGGCCCACGAAGCGCTGATCAAGATCCGTGACGGCCAGCTTTTGTATGGGTGCGGGGGATGAAGAGAAGCCGCCTTGCAGGGGGGGCGTTTCAACCTTGATCGCTTCGAGTTTGTTCACGTAAAGTTGAGCACCCGCGCGCTTGTTTGTCCCGTCAATGTAGCGGGCGGCAACGCCAACTACCCGCACGGTTGCCCCCACCAGACTTTGCGTGTCCGGACTCTCCGGCTGGGGTAGAAAAATCCACACCTCTTTCTTCGCATCGTGGATGCAGAAACAGACGCGGCCCCAATCGCGGTTGCACGGGTGCATCACGCCTTCGGTGACCACCAGGTGGCTTTCCGCGGCTCCTGCGTCAAGTTCGGCAATGCTTTTCTGCTCCGGCCTGGGTAATGTGCCGTGGCCAATCACAGTAATCTTTGGCTGAAGGAAGGTACGCTCAAAATTCACCATGGCGGTCACGGCCTGTACGCGAATCCGCGCGCCTTGAGGGTATCGAGTGCTTGTACCGTGAACATCTATATAGGTTGCGCCAGTGCGGTCTTGCACAAACAAACCGCCCCATTCCGGATCGGAAAAGAGGACGACAGCATCCAGTTCTACCGGATACCCCTTGGCGGCCTCCTCTTCACTCAGATTGAAGACTTCACTTACGGTGCGCAAGGTGCGATGGCGCTTGGAGAAACCATTGGTCAGCGACAAAGCGGGAGATGGAAGCAGCAGAAGAATCAGGGCGCAACTCGGGGCAAGGGCGAAGGATGAAACCATATTGCTCACGAGATCGAATGCTCTGATTCGCATATTCTTAACCTACTTTCAAAGCTCGATGCAATTCCGCCCGTTTCTGCACGCTTTGAATCATAATCCATAGCTAAAGTTTCTGACTGTGTCTCAACACACGTAAAACGAGAAACACGAACCGTGAAGAGAAAACCATCATCGCATAAAACAAACATTCTTAACAATCAGTCAGGCAGATATTTTTGGCCGACGAAATCATCTGATAACGGATAAAATATCACGACACTGCAAAATATTTTGGCAGCGGCATAGCCGGTTGCCCGACGGTCACCTTGCCAGCGTATTCGCGTGCTGGCCTACTCGCTCTTGATCTCCGTCGCTTGGTTGTCCACGTAGGTCACGGTCCAATGCTTGCTGTTCTGGTCGTAGGTCACGGTGCGGTTGCCCTTCTCGGAGCTATCGGTGTGCAATTTGCGGCCGATTGACATACGGGTTTCCAGCTCACTCATGCCCGGCTTCACCTGATGAGCGTCCACGGCTGCCCAAACCTCTTTGGGCCAATGGTCATAGATGGTGTGCGGATCGTCGTAGTAGAAGAGCATATCGCAGAAGTAGGCTTCCACGTTGCCGTCGATGGCGCCAATGGGCGTGGCGTAGAGCGCGGGAGCGCTGGGCAGCGCGAAGACCGCGAAGGCCTGGAGGCTGCCGTGACTGATGGAGTCATCCTCGTTAGCCGGAGCAGCTTGCTTGATGATCTTCTTGATCTCCAACTTCTGCGCCGCGGGGATCAAGCCCACGCGCTGGAATTGCACCCGTCCGCTTGTGTATGGGTAATAGGGTACAACGTATCCGTCCTGCATCCAGACGGTTGTCCCCTCCAGGCGCTGCGTATCCTCAAAGTGCATAGGAAAAAACTGGCGGACCACGGACAATTCATCCAGGCTTTGGGTGGGACGGGCATTGACCCGCGCAATCTCGCCGGGATCCTTGCGCTGCCGCCATACGGAATAGAGGTAGATGCCGCAGATGGAGAATGTAATCAGGATCGAAATCAGGATAAGTTGCCGGCTCTTCATAGGGTCTCCCAAGGTATATTGTTTGGCTTTCATGCAGACTCAGTGCTGAAACTCATTGTATCCGGTTGCGGCGCGCGGGCTTTTCAACTTGAAAGCCGAAGTAACCAAGCCTCCTGCCGCCCGGACGGTAAGAATGCGGACGCGGAGCCGATAGTCTGCGCCAGACCAGGTGCTATTCTAGATGAGTCAGGAATACGCATCACCCGAGTCCAATATCAAGACAGGTCCTACGAGCCAAAGCCATGTCGTTGGCCAGGCGCCGGTGGGGAGATTGGGCTTTGCAATGGGGGGGGGGGGGGGGGGGGGGGGGGGGGGGGGGGGGGGGGGGGGGGGGGGGGGAACAGGGTGATGCGTATTCCTGACTCATCTAGAATCGCGCTTGACTCTGGCGCAGACTATCGGCTCCGCGTCCGCATTCTTACCGTAACCACGGTCAGGAGACTCGGTTACTTCGGCTTTCAAGTTGAAAAGCCCGCGCGCCGCAACCGGATACAATGAGTTTCAGCACTGAGTCTGCATGAAAGCCAAACAATATACCTTGGGGAGGCTCCCTATGAAGAGCCGGCAACTTATCCTGATTTCGATCCTCATTACATTCTCCATCTCCCAGGCATGTACCTCTATTCCGTATGGCGGGACAACGCAGAGGATTCCGGCGAGATTGCGCAGGTACAATGCCCGTCCCACCCAAAGCCTCGATGCAGAGTCCGTGGTGCGCCAGTTTTTTCCTCTGCACTTTGAGGATACCCTGCGCCTGGAAGGGTCGACCGTCTGGATGAAGGACGGATACATTATAGCGTATTTCCCGTACAAAAACGGACAGTGCAATTCCAGCGCGTGGGCTTGATCCCCGCGGCCAAAGGTTCGACATCAAGAAGATCATCAAGGCCGCTGCACCGGCGAACGAAGATGACTCCATCGTCCCACGGCACCTCCAGGCCTTCGCGGTCTTCGCGCCTGCCCGGCGCTCCCGCGCTCTACGCCACGCGCCATCGGCGCCATGGACGGCACGTGGAAGCCTACTTCTGCGATATGCTCTTCTTCTACGACGATCCGCACACCATCTATGACCATTGGCCCAAAGATGTTTGGGCCGCCATCGACGCCCGTCAGGTCAAGCCGGGCATCGAGTGAGCTGGAAACCCGTATGGCCATTGGCCAGCAAATTCACACCGATAGCCGCGAGAAGGGCATCCGCACCGTCACCTACGACCAGGATCAGCAAACGTTGGACCGTCACCTACGTCGATAACAAGGCGACGGCGGGATCAAGAGCGAGTAAGCCAGCCCCAGCGAATACGCTAACAGGCAAAAGGTGACCATCAGGGCAACCGGCTATGCCGCTGCCAAAATATTTTGCAGTGTCGTGATATTTTATCCGTTATCAGGATGATTTCGTCGGCCAAAAATATCTGCCTGACTGATTGTTAAGAATGTTTGTTTTATGCGATGATGGTTTTCTCTTCACGGTTCGTGTTTCTCGTTTTACGTGTGTTGAGACACAGTCAGAAACTTTTAGCTATGGATTATGATTCAAAGCGTGCAGAAACGGCAGAATGCATCGAGCTTTGAAAGTAGGTTAAGAATATGCGAATCAGAGCATTCGATCTTGTGAGCAATATGGTTTCATCCTTCGCCCTTGCCCCGAGTTGCGCCCTGATTCTTCTTGGCTGCTTCCATCTCCCGCTTTGTCGCTGACCAATGGTTTCTCCAAGCGCCATCGCACCTTCCGGCGCACCGTAAGTGAAGTCTTCAATCTGAGTGAAGAGGAGGCCGCCAAGGGGTATCCGGTAGAACTGGATGCTGTCGTCCTCTTTTCCGATCCGGAATGGGGCGGTTTGTTTGTGCAAGACCGCACTGGCGCAACCTATATAGATGTTCACGGTACAAGCACTCGATACCCTCAAGGCGCGCGGATTCGGGCAGAGGCCGTGACCGCCATGGTGAATTTTGAGCGTACCTTCCTTCAGCCAAAGATTACTGTGATTGGCCACGGCACATTACCCAGGCCGGAGCAGAAAAGCATTGCCGAACTTGACGCAGGAGCCGCGGAAAGCCACCTGGTGGTCACCAAAGGCGTGATGCACCCGTGCAACCGCGATTGGGGCCGCGTCTGTTTCTGCATCCACGATGCGAAGAAAGAGGTGCGGATTTTTCTTACCCCAGCCGGAGAGTCCGGACACGCAAAGTCTGGTGGGGGCAACCGTGCGGGTAGTTGGCGTTGCCGCCCGCTACATTGACGGGACAAACAAGCGCGCGGGTGCTCAACTTTACGTGAACAAACTCGAAGCGATCAAGGTCGAATCGCCCCCCCTGCAAGGCGGCTTCTCTCATCCCCCGCACCATACAAAAGCTGGCCGTCGACGGATCTTGATTAGCGCTTCGTGGGCCAGATGCATCTTCGCGGGACGGTGACATGGCATACTCCAGGACTCTTGTGCATCAAGGACAGTTCGGGCACGGCACTTGTAGCGTTCCAAAAAGATCTTCCAGTCCGTACTGGCAGTGTTGTAGATGCGATTGGTTTTCCAAGCCGATGGAAATATGGCCTGGAGTTGTCGGATTCCAAGGTGCGCATAACCGACGTCCAGGCGAATGCCGCGCTATCGCTCCGCTTCAGTTGACTGCTGCGGAGGCGATCAAGCGTGCTCTGAATGGACAGCGTGTACATCTTCACGGGCGTTTGATCAGTCAAAATTCCAGCAATACAGAAATCGTTTACCAAATGGAAGATGCGGCACAGCAATTCAACGCCGTTCTGCTGCGAAGCGATACGGCGCGCAGATCGTCGGCCTGACCCGCAATTCCATTCTTGATTTGGACGGCATTGCATTGATTCAGAATGGTGGAAAAGAACGTAGATCCCTGATCATTCTGATTGGTCTCCTGCGGATATTGTGGTGCTTGGTGGAACTGGCTGGTTGACGCCCTGGCACGGACTGGCAATCCTTCTTCTCGCCGGCTGCTGCGTGATGATCCCAATAATATGGATCGAAAGGCTGAGACAAACTGCGCTTCGGCAAGAGGCCATTCTCCGGGCGCGACAGGAGAGCGAGGCGCGCCTGGAGAACCGATTCCGGCAGCTCTTCGAGCGTAATCTGGCGGCGGTCGTTTACTTGGCGGCCCGATGGCGCGATCCTCGACTGCAATATGGCGTTTGTGAAATTGCTTGGCTTCAGTGCGCGCGAGGAATTGATCGGCCGCATTTACTGGGATTTCAAAGCGGACTCAGATCAACCGGGGCGGCTGGAAACTTCGCTTCTGGAAGAAGAGTTGAACAACTGCGACGTCAGCCTAAAGCGGCGTGACGGTTCAACGGTGCATTTAATCACGAACATTACGCCGGTCAATGGCCCGGATGGCGTTGCGTATCAGACGATCGCCATTGATGTGACTCAGCTCAGGCAGAATCAGGCTGAACTGCAGCGGGCCAAGGATGCGGTTGTCTTTGAGTCGCTCAATGATCGCCTGACCGGCCTGCCGAATCGAAGATTTCTTTTGGAGACACTCTCTTCCCTCTTGCTTGAGGTAAACAAAGAAGCCGGCAAGATTGCTTTGCTCTATCTTGATTTGGATGGATTCAGGGCGGTCAACGACAATTTCGGCAAAGACGTCGGCGATACGCTGCTCACGCAGGTGAGCGCTCGCTTGCTGCCGCGTATCCGCCAAGGCGACACGATGGCTCGCGTGGGCGGAGATGAATCCATGGTGATCATGCGTTCGCCTCTCGGCAGGAAAGCAGCGGTTCAACTGGCAGAAGAGTTGCGGGAAGCTATTGCTCAGCCCTTCCAGTTGAAAGGAAACCATCTGTCCATCAGCGCCAGCGTCGGCATCAGCATCTTTCCTGAGGATGCGTCCGATGTCGAGGGGTTTATGCAACAAGCAGATCACGCCATGCAAGCGGGTAAGCGCGCGGGCAAGAATCGCATTACCTATCTCAGCCGAGGAATCGCGTCCCAGACGCATGATCGTTTGAATCTGGCGCGTCTGCTGCGCGAAGCGATCGCCCGGCAGGAGATTTATTTGCACTACCAGCCGGAGTTCGAACTGGACAGCCTGCATTTGGTCCGTTTTGAAGCGCTGGCCCGCTGGACTCATCCGGCTCTTGGTCAAATCCCGCCAGACAAATTCATCCCTATCGCCGAAGAGTCTGGAATAATTGAAACGCTGGACGCATACGTGATGGAATTGGCCTGCACGGAAGCGGTTGGATGGCAAAGAGATTCTCTTATCCGGTCCAGCTTGCCGTGAACGCATCGAGCTTCCAGTTCTCACGGGATGATTCGTTAAAGAAGTCAGCGCTGCACTTGATCGAACCGGACTCCACCCTGAACTGCTACAGATCGAGATTACCGAGACGGCTATGATGGGCGGAATCAAGAAAGCTGCGAAGACCATTCTTCGCTTCAGAAAGATGGGCATCAGCATGGCGATTGATGATTTTGGCACTGGTTATTCCAATCTGAGCTATCTGCCATCGCTGGCCTTTGATGTCCTCAAGGTCGATAGATCCTTCGTGTTCAATCTGGAGATGCAGCCTGAAGCTGAGTCCATGCTCAGCACAGTAATCATGCTGGCCCATAACCTTGGGATGCAGGTCATTGTGGAAGGTGTTGAAACACCGGAGCAGCTGAGGATTGTCAAGGCTCTGGGTGCCGATGTAGTACAAGGGTTCCTGCTAGGGCGCCCAACCTCGAATCCCGTGGATGTTCTGCGCCGTCATGCGCGCAGAACGAATGACAGAATGCAGAAGAGTGCGATCGCTGTCTGATCGAGCCGCTTTGTTTCAGGCACAGTTCCTCAGCGCCATTGATGCGGCCAGATGAAATTGCGCAGTTAACCATCGCGGCAAGAGCTTGCGGCTTTGAAATTGAAACTCCATTTCAGGGGGATCAATCGTCAATATCAAAAATCAATATAGTAGCGGCTCTCCCGCGGGCCGTGTCTTCCAGCGACGATGAATCACAGCCACTGATCCGGATAGCGCCGGATCCAGCTCTCGATGGCGTGGGTGCTTAGCTGTGTGGCGGCCAGGATGTCGGCCTGGGTGTCACCACTGCGCGTGAAGGCCAACTCCTGGCCGAAGTGAAGTATATAACGCCGCTCAGAGTTCTCCCAGAGCATGAAGCCGGGCAAACAGCCGCACCGGTCTTCAGAGCGATACGCGCGACTCCGGTCCCGGTGCAGGCCTTGACGCCGAAAAAATCGACAAACTTGCCTGCGGCGGCGTCATATTGGTGTCCATCAAAATGCCCACTGTCTCACCTTGGCGCATGGCAGTGAGCAGACCGCGCGCGAAGTCATCCTGGGAAGAACACGGTTGCCGTGCAGACAGCGGATGGCGTTGACAAAGCGGTCCAGGGGGCGATTATCGAGGGGACGGGCGACCATACTCATCGGATAGCCCATCAGTGAGTGATAGAAGCTGGAAAGCTCCCATGCACCCAGATGGCCGGTGACGATCAGAACTCCTTTACCACGGGCCTTGGCGGCGAGGTAATGGTCCAGGCCCACGGTGTGCATCCAATGGCACGTATTTTCAGCGGTATAGCGGCTCATACGACAGAACTCGACTAACTGCCAGCCGAGATGACGGAAGACACCTCGGAGAATGAAGTTGCGCTCTTTGCCGGTAAGCTCGGGCAGAGCCAGTCCTAGATTGCGCTCGCCCACGCGGCGCAGGCGGCCGTGCAGGCGATACACGCACCATGCCAGCAAGTCTGCAAAGAGACGCGCCATCCAGCGCGGCAGCCGCCCCATGAAGCGCGCCACGGCCAGTACGAGCCAGAATTCGAGTTTCTCTCGCATCGATGAAGGCAAAGTACAAGTTTAGCTCGCCGAGGCGAGTTCCACGAGCGAAGAAAAGGAGCAGCCGAGTGGACTGCCCCTTTCATAGCAATCTAAATGTTTTCCCGTCTATTTGCGATTCTTGGCTGTGACGAAATAATCAGCCACTGTACGGACAAACGGCACCGCTCCATCGGGAACGGGAATGTCGCCCTTGAGGATCGCTTCGAAGCTGTGCGGTCCGCCAAAATAAATTTCCGTGTCCTCGGTGTTCTGGCTGACGCTGGTGCCGTCCAGGCTGATGCCGGCGAAGAGACCTTTGTTACGCGAGTAGCTGAGCAGTTCCGCATTCAATTTCCAGTCGGTCGAGGCCTGCCCGCTGCGTCCCACCGGTCCCGCCGCCGCCGAGGCGTCTCCGCCGATCTTGAATTTGTTTCTCAACAGGTCCTGAAATCCGCGATCATTGACGGCCACCAGAATCAGGTCAGTTGACTGGGCACCGATCTGGAAGCCAAAGGATCCCCCCGCCATGCGAATGAAGACCGGAGCGCTCCAGCCGTGACCGGTGCGGCAGGTCACCACACCCTGACCATACTGCCCACCCCAGCCCAATGCGCCTTTCTTCAATCCCGGCACTACTCCCACGCAGGTTGCCTGCTGAAGAATATCCAATGGAATGGAATTGTCCTTGGTAGCCATGACCTGATCCAGCACTACTTTGGCGGCATTGATGCGCACCTGCAGGTTCTCTCGCGAAGAGGCGGCGAAGGCGATCGGGGAAAGCATAAAACAAAAGCTAATCAACACAAATGTCTTTTTCATCAGAATGATCCTTTCCACTGCGTGGTCGAGGAACACGCGGGTTTTGAGTCGTTGGACAATGGGCATGAATTCATCCCTATCAGCCGATCAATATCCCCCCACAACAGGCTACAGCATCCGAGGCCGATTGTGCATCTAAACCAATCTTCCCTGTCTGACATTAAAGATTCCATCTTTAACGCTCTGATTGAGTAAATTTCGAGATTCCGTGCATGGTATGCCACCCCTCATGGAGCGATCATCCCTTATCTGTTTTTGAATCAAACTTGCGCCGCATTGGTTTCGCCGTCTTCCCATAGTACGGGGCCAATAACCTAAACTGAGTCTTGCCTCCGATGACCGTTTACTGCGAAGTCGCTTTGCCTCTGCCACTGGACCGCACCTTTACCTATGCGGCGCCAGAGGGGCAAATCCCGCTGCGCGGAACACGGGTCATTGCCCCCTTCAACAATGAGAAGCTGATCGGCGTGGTGACCGGGTTGAACGCCAAGCCCTCGACTGACTTTGTGATCCGGAATATCGAAGCAATTCTGGACGATGAGCCGCTGCTCAGCGAGCCACTGCTCAAGCTGGGCGAGTGGATGGCTCAGTATTACCTGGCGCCGCTCGGTGAAGTGCTGCGCGGGATGCTGCCTCTGATGGCCGAGGTTCGGCGCACGGTTTATTACCGCATAACAAATCTGGGACGGGATGTGTTGGCGGATTCGTTCGAACAGGGGGAGTTGGATTCGCAGCTCTCAAAACCGAGACCTGCGCCACTCAGAGTGTCTGGGGGGATTTCCAAGCGCAAAAGCAAGCTCTCCGCCGAAGAACAGGATTTAGAGCGCCGTGTACTCACCCGACTTGCTTCCGGCGAGCCGGTGAAGGTCTCCACGCTTCGAACAGCCACGGCTGCCACACTGCCGATTCTAGCCAGCCTCACGCGCAAGAAATGGATCGCCCGCGAAACAGCGGCCGCCGAGCGCGATGCCCGCCGCACCGAGCGCTTTGCCGTTCTGATTCCCGAAGCGCGCCTGCCCGCCCTCACCGCCAAGCAGCAGGCGATCCTGGCCGAACTAGCGGCCTCAGGAGGTGAACTGCCACTTGCTGAATTGCGCCGTAAGGACATGCCCTCATCCACGCTGCAAACGCTGGTCCGGCGCGGATTGGTCCGCATTGACGAAAGGCCTGCCGTCTTCCGTATGGGTGGCCTGCAAAGCCAGCCGGGGCCACTCCATCTCAACGAGCCGCAGATCGACGCCCTCGCAAGCATGGCTACGGCCCTTGGGGCATTCCATGCCTTCTTACTCCACGGTGTCACTGGATCAGGAAAGACAGCCGTCTATTTGGCGGCGATGCAACGGGCGCTGGACCGGGGACTATCGTCCATTCTGCTCGTTCCGGAGATCGGCCTGACCCCGCAGAGCGTGGGTCTGCTCGATGCGGCCTTTGGCGACAAGGTAGCGCTGCTGCACTCTGCGCTCACACCAGAAGAGCGTAGCGAGCAGTGGCGGCGCATCCGGCGCGGCGATGCACCGATCGTGGTTGGCACCCGCTCGGCCATCTTTGCGCCTGTGCCCAAGCTCGGCCTGATTCTTGTGGACGAAGAGCACGACCAAAGCTACAAGCAGGAGGAGACGCCCCGCTACAACGCCCGCGACGTGGCCGTGATGCGCGCCAAGATCGAAGGCGCGGTTGTGGTGTTAGGTTCGGCGACGCCTTCTCTGGAAAGCTGGCAGAACTCGGCGGCGGGCAAGTATCAGCGCATCGAGATGCGCGAGCGCGTGATGAACCGGCCCCTGCCGTCGGTCGAACTGATCGACATGCGCCAGGAGTTCAAAGAAGCCGGTAAGGAGCAGCTCTTTTCGCGCGCGCTGATCGAGCAGACCAAGGCCGCTCTGAATCGCGGCGAGCAGGCGCTGATCCTGCTCAACCGCCGCGGCTATTCCTTTGCGGTAATGTGCCGAGCCTGCGGAGCCAAGCTGGAGTGCCAAAACTGTGCCATCGCCCTCACTCACCACAAGCCGGCGGGAGAAGATGCGGATCAGGCGACGGCCGGCCAGCGGCTGGAGTGCCACTATTGCGGCTACCAGCGGCGGGTTCCGGCGCGCTGCCCGCAGTGCGAGAGCGAGCATCTTTACTATCTTGGCGCGGGTTCGCAGCAGGGTGAAGAGCGGCTGGGCGAAATCTTTCCCACCGCCCGCATCGGGCGCATGGACCGCGACACGGTGCGTGGCCGTTACGACATGGAACGGCTGCTTGCCCGTCTGCATTCAGGCGAGATCAACCTGCTCGTCGGCACGCAGATGATCGCCAAAGGCCACGACATTCACGGCGTCACGCTGGTCGGCGTCGTAGGGTGCGACCATTCGCTGTCGATGCCCGACTTTCGAGCCGCCGAGCGCGTATTCCAGCTTATGACCCAGGTCAGTGGCCGGGCCGGGCGCGGTGAGTTGCCCGGTCGTGTCGTTGTCCAGACCTACTACCCAGACCATTACGCCATCCTCGCCGCCAGCACCCACGACTACGCCAGCTTCGTCGAACGCGAACTGAAGTACCGCCGCTGGATGCACTATCCGCCCTTCGGCGTCCTGGCCAACATTCTCATCCAGTCGCCCAAGCTGGATGAAGCTGTCGCCTGGTCCGGTGATTTGGGCAAGTGGTTCCAGAAGGCCGCATCGGAGATTGTTGAAGGCGTGCGCGTGCTCGGCCCCTGCACAGCGCCCATCGCTCGCATCAAAGGCGTCTACCGCTTTCATATGATCCTCAAAGCCGCCTCGCGCAAGGCCCTCAACGCTGCTCTGCGCGGAATGCTGGCCCACGCCGAGCAAGCGCAGATTCCGCGCCGCAATCTCATTGTGGATGTGGATGCGCTGCGGTTGATGTAAGTGACACGTGTTGCTCGTATGCCTCCATTCCTGCGACACGAGCGCAGCAATCTACAATGGAAGACGTGATGAACTGGAAAGAATTGGCAGCGGAAGTAAAGGCGGTGGGCGCGGGTGGCAACTCTTCGGAGCCAATTACCGGCGTGGAGTACGATTCACGGCGGGTGCGGGCCGGCTCGGTCTTTGTGGCGATGAAAGGCGGCTCGACGGACGGCAACCGCTACATCGAGAAGGCACGCGCGGCAGGGGCCTTGGGCGTGATCACCGACTCGGCTCAGAGCTTTGACCACCTGCTCGTCTTTGCGCCGGAGCTGGCAGTGCTCGAGGTGGAGCATGGGCGTCGAGCGCTGGCCGAGGCATCGGCGGCCTTCTTCGGACATCCGGAGCGCAAGCTCGCGGCTACGGGAATCACTGGGACCAACGGCAAGACGACCACTGCCTACCTGATTGAAGCGCTGCTGAATGCCGCCGCACGCAAGACGGTGCTGGTGGGGACGATTGAATATCATGTGGCGGGCGAGACGCGGCCCTCGGTGCACACGACGCCGGAGTCGCGCGACCTGTATGAGCTGATGGCCGAGGGAGTCGCGCG
>CAWDQB010000005.1:0-8528 GCA_963804315.1 uncultured Acidobacteriaceae bacterium | reverse complement strand
TGCCCACATAGAAAGCGCAGACCAGCGCGGAGACGCCACTGGTGATGTGGACGACCGTGCCGCCGGCAAAATCGAAGACCGGCCAGCGGGCGGCGGGGTTGGCGAAGTTCAGAATGCCGCCGACGCCCCAGATCATGTGCGCCATGGGGCAGTAAACGACCAGCGACCAGAGGCAGAGAAAGACGGCCATCGAGCTGAACTTGACGCGCTCGGCGAATGCACCGGTGATCAGCGCCGGAGTGATGATGGCGAACATGAGCTGGTAGATCATGAAGCTCTGCTCGGGGATCGTGCCGCCGTAATTGGGATTTGGATCCAAACCGACGCCGCGAAGGAAGCTGTGCTCCAAACCGCCGATAAAGCCATTGCCTGCGCCAAAGGCCAGCGAATAGCCAACCACGGCCCAGAGAACGGTGATCAGGCCCATCATGGCGAAGCTCTGCATCATGGTGCCGAGAATGTTCTTGCGGCGCACCAGACCGCCATAAAAGAGCACCAGGCCAGGAGCGGTCATCATCAGAACCAAGGCAGCCGAGACCAGCACCCACGCATTATCGCCTGAAGTCTGAGCATCATGTATGGCTTGCGTAAGTTTCGCGACCTCCTCCTGAGTGGCGGGGGGCGATGGTCCGATGTGTGGGGCTACGGCCAGGGCGTGGGCAGAGAGTCCCAAGCCGATAGCGAGAATCAGCAGCGTGATTGCACGACGATACATAAAATTCCACCCTTGAATGAATTGGAAGACAGGCCGCAGCCGGCTACACCCCCAGTTGAGTCAACAAGACAACTTTCCGCTGCAAGGTGTATTGGGTGGAATCTTACAGAATCTTTACAACAATCTGCAAGTTCTTCATGGCATCTTTATTTATATTCAGGTAAAGGTTCAACCAAACAAGAAGACTGAGCGCGCGGAACAATGCTTTTGATCGCTTGTAGAACTCCTGGAGGGGTATATTAAACGTATGGCAGGCACTATAGAGCGGGACCGGTATCTGTTTGGAGCGCTGGAGAGCAGCGCGCATAACCGCGCCAAACTCCAGGAGGTGAACTACGGTATTGAAGAGCCGGAAGGCATCCTGCTGACCTCGCTGGATTATGCGGTGAATTGGATACGCAAGAACTCCGTTTGGCCGATGACCTTTGGACTGGCCTGCTGTGCCATTGAGATGATGTCAACCGGCGCCTCTCGCTTCGACATCGCTCGATTCGGGGCCGAGGTCTTTCGGCCATCCCCGCGTCAGAGTGACCTGATGGTCATTGCCGGCCGGGTTTCGCAGAAGATGGCACCGGTGATCCGTCGGCTCTACGATCAAATGCCGGAGCCAAAGTGGGTGATCTCGATGGGCGCTTGCGCAACTTCGGGCGGAGTCTTTAATAATTATGCTCTTGTGCAGGGTGTCAACCAGGTGATTCCAGTGGACATTTACGTTCCAGGCTGTCCGCCGCGTCCAGAACAGCTCATATACGCTATCACGCTCCTTCAGGAAAAGATTCAGCGTGAACCGCGCAGCCTTTTGAAGACTTTGAATCTGAAATAAACGGGAGCCGTGGTGAACGTGAACTGCCCATATTGCTGGTTACCGGAGTAATATTTTTATCGACCATGCCGTCTATTGGCAAAGTAGGGCCTGATCGATAACCTCTTGAAAAAATCTTTTCCCACTGAAACCGTCCTATGATACGTTTAATAATACTGTATGAATCTCATACGGTTCCTGCTTGGTAATAACCGGGTCTGGTTTGAGTCGGTTCCAGTGTCGCAGGCAGTCATATTCATTTGTAATTCCAATTGATTGCGGAGGAAAAACGCATGATCTCTAGTGTAATGAAGTCAGTGAGCCGGTCTTTAGCCTTGGCGTTTATTGTATCGATTCCCCTTGCCCTCAGCGCTCAGGATACGGCCAAACCTGCCTCGAAGGCCGCTGCGAGTGATGCCCCCGCGTCAAAGTGGGACATCTTCGCAGGCTATAGCTATCTCTCTCCAAGCGGAAAGTTGACCGTTTCATCGGGTGTATGCGGCAAATGCGGTCGTGACCCAGCCACGTATTCCTATGACGAGCAAGACTTAGGGTTGGTGGTGAGCGCAGCGCGCTATTTGAACCCATATTTTGGCATCCAGGCAGAGTTGGGCGTCCATGAGTACAATGGCGGCACCTACGGTAACGGCGGCGACGATGACGGATTCACCACTGCGGCGATTGGCCTCATTGCCCGCCATCCGTCTGCCAGCCTCACGCCGTTTGTTCATGCTCTGGTGGGCGGCGCAACCGTCAGCGGACCCTACCATAACCCAAACACGATGGGTCTGGATCTGACTCTTGGCGGTGGTTTGGACTATGAGACGCATTATTTCAATCATCATCTGGCGTTTCGTGTGATTCAGGCCGACTACGAATATATGCGGCCTGATTTTTCTACCGAGTGGGGCGGTACGGTTGGCATCAACGCAATTCGCATGAGCGCGGGCTTTGTCATTCACGATGGCGCATTTCCCCCGCCGGCGCCGGTTACCTTGGCGGTATCGGTCAGCCCGGCTTCTGTCTTTCCCGGCGAGCCGGTCACCGCTACGGCAACGGCTGGAAATTTGAATCCGAAGCTCAATGTGGTTTACGCATGGTCCGGCAAGAGCCTGACAGGCAATGGGACTTCTGCGACAATCGCAACCGCCGATTTAGCGCCAGGCACTTATACTGTTCAAGCCTTGGTCAAAGAAGGCAAGTCCGGCAAGGAAGGCCTGAAGCCTTGGCAAACTGCCGATGCTTCGGCATCCTTTACGGTGAAGCAGTTTGAACCACCCACGATTACCTGCTCGGTTGGTCCCACCATCATCAAGCCGGGCGAGAGCGCCACATTGACCGCAGTTGGTATCAGTCCTCAGAATCGCCCGCTTACGTATAGCTATACGGCCTCGGCTGGCACTGTGACTGCAAACGGCAATACAGCGACCTACTCTTCCGTGGGAGCGCCCACCGGCCCTGTGAGCTTTACCTGCACCGTTACGGACGACAAGGGTCAGAGCGCCACGGCTGACATCTCCGCTACCGGTACTCATGGACTGACTATTACTGCGCCTTACGTGCCGCCGGTCCCGGCCGTTTCGACTCTCTGTTCGATCAGCTTTGCCAAGGATAAGGAGCGCCCGACGCGCGTGAACAACGAAGCCAAGGCTTGCCTGGATGAAGTTGCTCTTGACCTGCAAAAGCAGTCCGATGCCAAGGCAGTTGTCGTTGGTGAATCGAACGCCAAGGAGAAGGCGAAGCTGGAGAAGGAACAGAAGCTGGCGAAGCACAACAAGCACCTTGTGGTCGTGGATCCAGCCGCTCAGCGCGCTGTCAACACCAAGGACTACCTGGTGAAGGAAAAGGGCATCGACGCATCCCGCATCAGCGTGGCTACCGCCACGACCGATGACCAGAGCGTTGAAGACTACCTGGTTCCTGCCGGCGCCACCTTCTCGGTCTCGACTACGCCTGTGGATGAGAGCACGGTCAAGGTTCAGGTGCGCAAGCCTTTGGCTGTTGCTCACAAGAAGAAGGCCGCCTCAGGCAAGAAGCCGGCTGCAAAGTAGGAAAGGCAGCACGCTTCACAGGAAAACCAATCGTCCGGCCCTGAGTAAATATAATAAGGGCCGGACACTCACGAGGTTAAGGTAGTCCTCACGCAATCATGGGAGGCTGACCGGCAAGCCGGTCAGCCTCTTTCGTTTATGATTCTTTTTCTTCTATTTTGACTCGCTGGAGTTCTCATTTCACATGAGCAGCCTGCATCGTTCTACGGATATCACTCCTCTGCCTGTTTGCATCGCGCGTCTATTTCCGCTTTTTTTCTATCTGATTTTTCTTTCCAGATTGCCATCTCAGACGTATTGGAGCACGATTGGGCCGATGGGCGGGGATGCCCGCGCCTTCGCCGCGGTACCGGGGGATCCCAGCCATTTGTATCTTGGGTCGACCAATAGCTGGCTTTACGAATCCCTTGATGGAGGCCTGAACTGGAATCGGCTCGCCAAGCTGGACACTTATGACGATCTCATCCTCGATCACATTGTCGTTGATCCGTTGAATTCCGCGACACTCTATGTTGCTGCATGGAGACTTGACCATGCCGACGGAGGGCTATGGGTCAGTCGCAACGGCGGCAAAATCTGGAGTGAAGTTGAGGGATTGAAGGGCCAGTCAATCCGCGCCTTTGCGCAATCACCTTCGAATCCCGAGATACTCTTTGCGGGGACGCTGGACGGAGTTTATCGCAGCATCGATGCCGGTGCCACGTGGATGCAAATCAGCCCGCCCGGCAGCCAGGAGATTCACGAGGTCGAATCGCTGGCAATTGATCCTCTCGATCCGGACGTGGTCTATGCCGGCACCTGGCATCTGCCCTGGAAGACAACCGACGGCGGCAAGAGCTGGCGGAACATCAAAGAGGGCATCATTGATGACTCGGATGTCTTCTCGATCATCGTCGATCCGGCGAGTCCGCGGACGGTCTATGCGAGCGCGTGCAGCGGCATCTACAAGAGCCTTGACGCGGGAGGAGTATTTCACGCCATTCACGGGATTCCATCTTCGGCGCGGCGAACGCGCGTACTCAAGAAAGATCCCAGCCAATTCAAAGTGGTCTATGCCGGAACCACCGAGGGACTCTTCAAGTCCTTGGACGGAGGTGCGAGCTTTCAGCGCATGACCGGCCCGGAAGTGATCGTGAACGATATTTTCATCGATCCGCGGGACTCAAAGCGCGTGCTGCTAGCCACAGACAGGGGCGGCGTTCTGCGGAGCAAGGATGGTGGAGCCACTTTCGCGCAGTCCAATGAGGGTTTTTCAGCGCGCCGGGTCGAGGCGCTGCTCGTGGAGAACAGCGATCCTCGGAAGGTCTTTGCTGGCGTAGTAAATGACAAGAGCTACGGCGGTTCCTTTGTCTCCGGCGATGGAGGCGCACACTGGGAGCAGATCAGCGCCGGTCTGGATGGTCGCGACCTTTTCGCACTTGCCGAGTCACCCGATGGAACGATTTTGGCAGGAACCAACTACGGCATCTTTGCGCTTGAGTCGAGTAATTCAGGCATGTCTTGGAGTCCGCGCAACAGAATTCAGAAAGTGCGGTTGAAGCCTGCAGAGCCGCAATTGCCACCAGACGCTCGACAGGCCACCATGCTCCGCCGGCCTGCCAGAGCTATTCCAGGAAAGCACACTTTGAAGGAGCCCGCTGGCGGGCCAGACCTCGAAATCTCTGGCCGCGTCTATGCCTTCGACTTATCGGGCGATGCGTGGCTGGCCTCGACCAACACCGGCCTCTTCACCAGCAGGGATCGAGGCGCTAGCTGGCTGGGAGGCCCTGTCATGGGTTCTGCTGACTACCGTTCAGTGGCCGCGCATGGTTCGCTGCTGGTGGCGGCGCAGCAGGAGGAAGTGGTTCTCTCCACCGACGATGGGCTGAGTTGGCATCCAATCGGTATTCCCGCAGTCTTGACGCGGATTCATTGCACGGCTTTTTCCGCCGATGGAACCCTCTGGCTCGGCGCGCGAGAAGGTGTGTACTTCTCGCGCGACCTGGGCAAGACATGGATGTGGGTTCATCGCTTTCCGCTCAACGATGTGGACGAACTGAACTACGACGCCCATCTTGGAAAGCTGCTGGTCAGTTCCCGTGCGAGCGACCAGATCTACGTGATCGATCCGAAGACGCTTGACTGGAAATGGGTTCAGACCGGCTATCGCATCGCTCACGTGCGGGCGGCCGGGGAGCGTCTGCTGGCGGCCTCGCTCTATGACGGCGTGCTGACCGAACCCGCAAGGGTTGGGGTGCAGGTCGAACCTTAATAAATCATCGCGGACTTGCAAATACAATAACGCGCTACCGGCTCCCCGCGATCATTTGCGCGGCGTGCTGGAGACTGGTATCGGTCACCGTTGCGCCGGAGAGCATGCGGGCCACTTCCTGGGTGCGAGCCGGTTCGTCGAGCAGGACGATGCGGGTTTTGGTACGGCCTTCGGAGGTGCGCTTTTCCACGACAAAATGCTGGTCGGCAAAGGCGGCGATCTGGGGCAGGTGCGTGACGCAAAGTACCTGCTGGCCACGGCTGAGGGACTTGAGCTTTTGACCGACAGCCTCTGCCGCGCGGCCGCCGACGCCAATGTCGATCTCGTCAAAGACCAGCGTGCGCGGGGTCGGCATCTTTTTCTTTGGCTTGGCCGGATTTGGCTTTGCTTGGCCCTCTTCCACGCTGACCTTCAGGGCCAGCATCACGCGCGACATTTCGCCGCCCGAGGCTATCTCATGCAGCGGCTTGAGCGGCTCGCCGGGGTTGGTCGCGATGCGGTATTCGACCGTGTCCCAGCCGGTCGAGGTCCAGTGGGTTTGTTCTTCTGAAGCGTGAACGGCAACCTCGAATTTGACCTTCATCGCCAGCGAGTTGATCTGGGCTTCGGCCAGCTTGGCCAGTTTGGCGGCGGCAGTTCTGGCGCTCGGCGCTCAAGGCTGCGGCGGCTGTCCGGTAGGCCTTTGCGGCTGTGTCGAGATCGGCGCGGAGGGTTTTCAGAATCTCGTCGCGGTCTTCCACTTCAGACAGTTTGTGGGCTACATCTTCGGCGAAGGTGATGACCTCGGCGACGGTGTGTCCGTACTTGCGCTTGAGGCGGTCGAGCAGGGCGAGGCGGTCTTCGATCTCGGCCAGCCGCTCCGGGCGAGGCGTTGATGCCCTCGGCGTAGTCGCGCAGGCTGGCGCTGAGATCGCCGATGGTTGCTCGTGTGGAGGCGAGTTGCAGGGCCGGCTCGGCGAAGCGGGCGTCGTAGCGGGCCAGTTCTTCGACGTTGCGCAGGGCGGCTCGCAGGGCAGCCTCGGCCGAATCGCCGCTCTCATACAGGCGCTCAAATGCGCCCATCGCGGCGGAGTAGAGCTTTTCGGCGTTGGCCAGGACGCGCTTCTCGGTTTCGAGAGCCTCGTCCTCGCCGGGAACAAGATGAGCTGCATCGATCTCCTTGCTTTGGTAGCTCCACAGATCGACCATGCGCAGCCTATCCTGCTCGCCCTGCAGAAGGTCGTCGAGCTTGGCGGCGGCGGTGCGCCAGCGGGCGTGGGCTTCAAACACGGCAGTGGTATCGACGCCGCCGAAGCGGTCGAGCAGCGCGCGCTGCTGGGCCTGGTCGAAGGAGCTGAGGCGTCTCGCTCTGCGCGTGGACCAGGGCCAGCTCCGGGGCGAGCTGGCGGAGGACGGCGACAGTGGCCGGCTGATTGTTGACGAAGACGCGGCCCTTGCCGGTGGAGAGAATCTCGCGGCGGAGAATGACCTCGCTGCCGCCGGAGTCGAGGCCGTTCTCTTCGAGGATGGCTTCGGCGTTGGCGGTGGACTCAAAGACGCAGGAGACGACGGCCTTGTCGGCGCCGTGGCGGACGACTTCCGCGCTGGATTTGCCGCCCATCAGCAGAAACCCGCTCAAACTCATTACACCCGTCGGAACTTTGGGCACCTGTCGCATCCGTTCCAAGGCCAGGGCCACGTTGCCCTTGAGGATTTCCTGCCGAAAGACTCCGGCCCCCGAAAACACCCGTGGGCGAGCTGTTCGACTTCGCGCACACTCAAACCTTTGCCGCTGAGCGCCAGCACGAACTCCTCGATCTGCTCCTGGCTCACGCCGTTCATACGCATAAACTGGCGCAACAGGCACATATAGGAATAGACCGGGAAGGCTCCAGCGAAAAGTTGCCGCCGCACCGGCTCACTCATTTCGGCGAAAAAGACCCAAGCGGACGCTGACCCAAGCTTTGCTCCGGCAAAGCTCAGCCGCGATCTGTGCCACGTTCATGGCGCGGGCGTGTTTGAGTTCGGCACACCCTCGAAAGCCAATTGATCCAGACCATCGCCAGCCGCACGACGGAGCGGGCGCAACAAAGAAAGGCGCTTGCCCAGTCCGCAAAGGAAGCCCTGGATCATTTTCGCAAAAGCCCGGACGAAGCCAACGAGAAGCTCCTTGCCCGGTTCCCCCGCCAGCATCAACGTGAAGGCCAAACCTGCGAAGGGATCGAAGTTCCTTTTGGGCATCGCAGCAAAAGGGCATCAACCACGGAGTCCTGCGGCGATGAATCAGCGGCTCTCTGAAAATGGCTCGCCTCCTGCTCAAAGAGCAGAAAACGCAGAACAGGGAGTTGGCCAAACTTCTGAAGCAGGTGCTTGAGCACTCGGACGATGCGTTTCTGGACGACGATCTCGTCTAACTCCTTCCTCCCACTGACCGTGTCCGCGCCTCTCCATCTGCCGGAACCCGCTTCGGGTACGCGGCGGCCTGCCACTGGAGGATCTACGCAAGCTGCATCAGCGGCGTGAACGGCGGACTTCAAACGGACGTGGAGTGGTTGCTGCCCTGGCTGAAGACCCATCACCGGGAGGAGTTCTCTTTTTCTGGTGTTGGCGCGCTCTCATAATCTTGAATTGACTGCGTCTCTTTTGGGAGCTGACGATGCGGTCTGCGTGAGTTCCGGTGTGGACAGGTGGTATGGCGCCCGACTGGGCCGAAACCGACCATCGCTCTGA
>CAWDQB010000004.1:0-5302 GCA_963804315.1 uncultured Acidobacteriaceae bacterium | reverse complement strand
CAACCGACAGCCGGGGATTGATCCAGGGCAGATTTGGCGAGCGCCAAGTTGCAAAGTGTTGGGGCAAGGTGGGAGGATTCTGATATGCAGGCGGACCTCACCATGGGCAATTATGCCAGCACGCTGGCATTTCAATCCGAAGAGGCGGCACTGATTGCGGAACTTCAGGCCGGCTCCGAGGAGGCATATGCGTGGCTGATCGCGCGCTACCATCAACCGATTTTTTCTCTGCTGGCGCGCGCCGTGCAGGACCGCGGCGAAGCGGCCGACCTGACCCAGGAGGTTTTCGTGAAGATCTTCCGGGGGTGGGCAGCTTTCATGGTGAGTCGTCGCTGCGCACCTGGATCTATCGCATTGCCCTGCGCGAGGCTTCGAATCAGCGGCGCTGGTGGATCCGTCACCGGCAGCCGGAGATTCCCATCGAGCAAGAGATGGTGGAGAGCGAAAACGGGCAGCCTGTGTTGCTGAAAGAGATGCTGGTAGACCCGGCAGAGTCGCCCTACGAACAGGCGGCGCGCGAGGAGAACCGGGCGCGGATTGAGGCGGCATTGAGCCAGGTGCCGGAGCCATTCCGCACCACTTTGATCCTGCGCGACATTGAGGGATTTATCTACGAAGATGTGGCGGAGATGCAGGGCGTGAACCTGGGAACGGTCAAATCGCGGCTGGTGCGCGGACGCGCAGCTTTGAAAGCGGTTTTGATGGCCCCGGCGCAAAAGGCCTCGTTTCCGCTGCACCGGGCATTCGATACACCTTTGCGAGAGGAGGCGCGATGAACGGCTGCGACGCAATTCAATCGAAGTTTACAGAGTATTTGGATGGACGCCTGAGCGGGCGCGAGATGCAGGAGTTGTCTGCTCATGTCGAGGGTTGTTGTGACTGTGCGGTTGAGTGGAAGTCGCTTTCCCATGTGCAGTCCTCGCTGGCCACGCTGGGACCAGTGGCGGAACCGCCCGATATGCTTCTGCGTATTCGGGTGGCCATCAGCCATGAGCGCGCCCGTCGCGGGCAGAGTCCCTTCCATGCCTTGAATCTGGCCTGGAGGAACACGGTAGGGCCATTCCTGCTGCAAGGCGCGGCGGGTTTTGCCTCCGCTGTCCTTTTGTTGGGCACTGTGATTGTCTTGGTGAGTATGCTGGCCCAGCCGGAGAAAGCTCAAGCCTCCGCCGATGAGCCTTTGGGAAACGTGACCGCTCCCCGCTTCTTGTATCTTTCCAGTGTGGTGGACGAAAGCCAGATTGATGCGGTCTCCAGCCCCGTGGTAATTGAGGCCTACGTCAATGGCGCCGGTCAAGTCTATGATTACCGCATCATCTCCGGACCAACCGACGCCACTACTCGCGCTGAGGTGGAGAATATGCTGCTGTGGACCCGCTTTGAACCAGCCCGCCGCTTCGGTCAACCTATTCCCGGCCTGGCGGTGCTATCCTTTTCCGGTGTGTCCGTGCGCGGATAATTTGTTTCCGGATTCCGCGCAGCGCAAACTCAGGGAAGGGAACTGAGTTGGAAAGAGGAGTGCATTCCAGTGAGATTGAACAGGCGTGAGTTGCTGAGATCAATGGGCGGAGCGTGCTCCGCCCTTGTGCTTTCAAGAATTGCCACAGCGCAGATGGAGCAGGGAAGTTTCTTCCAGGCAACCAGATCTTCGTTGCAAGGCTACCGGATTCCCGACTGGTTTCGTGATGCGAAGTTCGGCATCTGGTCGCACTGGGGTCCGCAGTCGGCGATTGAAGACGGAGACTGGTACGCCCGCAATATGTACAAACAAGGATCGGACCAATATAGGTATCATGTGGAAACCTACGGCCACCCATCCAAAGTAGGCTACAAGGATCTTGTCAATAACTGGAAGGCCGCAAAATGGGATCCTGAGCATCTGATGAGCCTCTACAAGAAGGCCGGAGCCAAGTACTTTTTCAGTATGGGCGTCCACCACGACAACTTTGACCTTTGGGATTCGAAGTACACGCGCTGGAATGCCGTGAAGATGGGTCCGAAGCGAGACATTGTCGGCGCCTGGGCGAAAGCGGCGCGCAGCCAGGGGTTGCGCTTTGGAGTCAGCGAGCATCTTTGGATCAGTTATAAATGGTTTGGCGTGAGCCATGGAGCGGATAAGACAGGTGCTTTGGCCGGTGTTCCGTATGATGGCGTTGATCCACAGTTTGCCGATTTGTATCATGATGCCGATTGCGCCCGCTATAGCGATGGCCAAGTCGATTTCGGCTGGAACGACGATGGGATTCCCGAGTCATGGAAGAAGCACTATCTCGATCGCATGACCGATCTTATCGACAAATATCAGCCCGACCTGATTTATTCCGACGGTCATCTGCCCTTTGAGGAGTATGGGCTGAAGATGGTTTCTCACCTTTACAACGTAAGCGCGCAGATGCACGGCGGGTTGAACGAAGCGGTCTATTTCAGCAAGGAACCCCGGGACTGCGAGATCGGCACCTGCCTCTTGGATCATGAGCGCGGCGTTACCGACGCTATCGCCAAGAACCCCTGGCAGACCGATACCTGTATCGGCCAGTGGCATTATATGCGCGGCCAGAAGTACAAGTCGGCCAAGAAGGTGATTGATTTATTGGCCGATATCGTCAGCAAGAATGGAAATCTTTTGCTGAACTTCCCGCTGCCCAACTCTGGTGAATTGGATTACGAGGAGATGGTCGTTCTGGACGGTATCACCAAGTGGATGGAGATCAACAGTGAAGGTATCTATGCCACGCGTCCATGGAAGATATACGGAGAAGGGCCTTCCACCAAGTCCGAGATCAAAACCGGAAACTTTAATGAGGATAAGCAAAAGGATCTCACCGCAGATGATGTGCGTTTCACTACAAAAGGCAGCACTCTCTATGCCTTTGTAATGGGCTGGCCGGATAAGCAAGTCAATGTGAGCGCGCTGGGTTTGGCGAGTCCGCAGAATCCAGGAAAGATCCAGAAGGTGGAGTTGCTGGGCAGCAAGAGCGACCTCAAATGGAAGCAGGACGAAGACGGCTTGAAGGTTGAAATGCCAGCAGGCAAAATCTCTGATATTGCGATCACATTCAAGGTTTTTCTGGCTTGAAGAACTTGATCGGATCATCCTCTGGCGGAATTCATGCATCAAGAGCAAGCGGACTTCCTGCTGTCTTGGCACAAAGAAATCCTGCGGAATCTGGACGGCAGCGCATTTCGCGTCTTTAAGGACCGCTCAATCGTACTACCAGATGGTGAGGAACCCAATGGAGAATTCATTGCAATCAAAAAACATGTTGCGTGCGGCTATTTTGGCCTCGCTAGGAGCCGCCTTGGCTTTAGGAACTTGTTGGGCGCAAAGCAAGACCGTGCCGGTAGTAACTGGCGATGCGCGGGTAGACAAGCTGCTCAGTCAAATGACGCTCGAAGAAAAAATGACGCTGATCCATGGCGCATCGGAAGATCCGGCGGTCTATCAAGGCCAGGCTGGTTATCTGGCAGGCATCCCGCGCCTCGGCATTCCGGGATTGCGCTTTGCCGACGGGCCTCCGGGCGTGCTCACCCGCCATCCGTCGCAGGGCGAGACGGCGACCATGGGCGTGGCCGCCACCTTCAGCCGCAAGACGGCCGAGGAGAATGGCCTGGTGATTGGCCGCGAAGACCGCGCGCTGGGCATTGATGTCTCCCTGCAACCTTTTGTGAATATCGACCGCGATCTTGAGTTTGGCCGCGGCTACAACACCTTCGGCGAAGATCCTTTCCTCACCGCCGAGATGGGCGTGGCCGAGGTCAAGGGCATCCAGTCGCAGCATGTCATGGCGCAGATCAAGCATTATGTGGGCTATGACTCCGACAGCGACAGCACTTGGATCGACGACCAAACGCTGCACGAGGTCTATGTCGCGCCCTTTGACGCCGCCATCCGGCAGGCGGACGTTTCGTCCATCATGTGCTCCTACAACCGCATCAATGGGACCTTCGCCTGCGGCAACGACTCCACACTGACCAAGATTCTGCGCGACGAAATCGGCTTCAAGGGCTATGTAACCTCGGATTGGGGAGCGGTTCACGCCGTCAATTTCATCAACGCCGGACTGGACATGGAGATGCCAGGCCCAGTCAAGATGGGCGGCTGGGCAATTCCGTCCTTTTTTGATATGCAGCCTCCACCACCGCCCCGCTCGCCCAGCCGCCGATACTGGCGCGACGGACCTAATGGAGATGTTTGGAGGCCGCATTCCCGAGGAACCTGCTCCCGCACACGGCGCCATGGGCGACTTTGGCAGGAAGCTGGACGCGAAGAAGATGGACACAGCGCTCAAAGACGGTACGGTGAAGGAGGCCGAAATCACCCGCGCCGCTGGTCGCGTCCTCTATGAGATCGTCCACTTCGGCTACCTGGATGGACAATCCAAACATACGTCACTGAACAGGCCATCGAGGCCAATGCAAAGATCATTGAGAAGACCGGCGAAGAAGCCGCTGTGCTCTTGAAGAATGAGGGCGGCGCGCTGCCGTTGAAGGCCGCCGATCTGGACTCCGTGGTTCTGATCGGACCGACCGCTCGCCAGGTTGACTCGATCGGCGTCAACGGCGAACGCTCTGTTGGCCTGCCGCAGCGCCAGGTTGGACCACTCGCCGCACTGCGCAAGATTACCGGCGATTCCAAAATCCAATTTGCCGTGGATGACGACATGGAAGGCACACTGGTACCCGCCAACGCGCTGAGCCACGATGGCAAGCCTGGGCTGCTACGAACTGGTACGCGAGCAGGCCGACACGAAATCAACTTTACCGGCGCCAAGGCCCTGCCGCCCAACTCGACCATCACCTGGGACGGAACGCTCACCAGTGCCGAGCGCTGGCGTCTATTGGCTCTATCTTCAGGCGCTGGGAACCGACGCCAATATCGCCATCGACGGCAAAGGTCTGGCTCGGACCGGCGCATTCCAGGGCGGTGTTCATGGCGACATCCTGCAAGCCAATCAGGACAACGTCGTTCCCACGATCGACGGCCTGGACAATCTGCGCCGCGAAGTCGAATTGACCGCCGGTCCACACCAGATCACGATCAAGACCACCCCGACACCTCCAACTCTCCGGTTCAGTTGCGCCTCAACTGGTACACCCCCGAACAGCGCAAGGCCGATCACGAGGCCGCCATCGCAGCCGCCAAGGAGCCAAAGTTGCGGTTGTCTTTCTTTGGACCCGCCAGTCGCCGGTCTTCGGCCTTCCCGGCGAACAGAACAAGCTGGTTGAGGAAGTAGCCGCTGTCAACCCCAACACCGTTGTTGTCCTGAACACAAGCCAGCCAGTGGCGTTGCCTTGGCTCAATAAA
>CAWDQB010000003.1:0-112271 GCA_963804315.1 uncultured Acidobacteriaceae bacterium | reverse complement strand
TGATGTTGGCAAAATTGAGCGCCAGACCATCCAGCACGCAAATCTCGAGCGTCACCGCGCCGGCAAGCAGCAGCGGGACCAGCGTCAGCAACACATCCGAAAGCCGCCGCAACGCCAGAAACAGCAGGATCGCGATGGCGCCGAGCGCCAGCGCGCCCGCTTCGATAAAGGCGCGGGTGACGGTGCGGCCGGATTCATAGTAGGTGATCGCAGGCCCGGAGGCGTCGGGTTCGGCGGCCAGGATCGTGGTTGCAAATTTGCGCTGCACGTTGCTGTCATCGGGATCGCCCGCGGGCAGCGCCTGGACGCGAGCCTTGCCGTCGGGCAATAGCCAGTCACGGACCAGGTTGGGCGGCAGCGTGCTGGCGGTCACCGGCTCGGGCGAGAGGCTCGAGCGAAGCCGATCGAGATCATAGATCAAGGAAGGCACCAGCGCCGCTTCGGCTCGGGCCCGGACCGCGGCATCCGCGTTGGCCAGTCGAATGAGCAAATCGGACGCGTCCTTCTCTGGAACCTGGGCTGGCGGCCCCTGAACGGCGTCGCCTTCTCCGTGGACCTGTTCCGCTCCTCGGGCGGGGAAGTCCTCCCGCCGATGGAGGGGCCGACCCCGGTGCAGAAAGCCACGTGGACCCTCTGGACCCCGCCCGAACGCCTTCCCACCGGACGCCCGGGGGGTCCGGGGCGACACTTTCCGTCTCCTGGTAGGCCGGTGCCGCCGCCGGATCAGGTCGGCTCGATCAGGCTGGGTTCGTAGTCCTCGGGGGCTTCCCAGCCCAGCAGGTTGGCGATCGTGGCGGCGAGGTTTGCCAACCCCGGTTTTTCCAGGTCGCTTTGGAGCTTCCAATCGGGGAAGGGGTCGGCGGAAACGAAGATGGCTGGAACCGGGTTCAGGGTGTGGCTGGTCTTGGCCTTCGGGTGTCCCGACCCGTCGCGCTTCACATGGCCCTTCTTGTCGAGCTCGTACATCTCGTCCGCGTTCCCGTGGTCCGCGGTGACGATGGCCACTCCTCCGGCGGCCAGGATCGCCGGGATCAGGCGCGCCAACTGGAGATCCAGCGCCTGCATGGCGACCACGGCCGCTTCGAACACACCGGTGTGGCCCACCATGTCTCCGTTGGGATAGTTCACCCGCAGGAAGGAATGCTTGCCGGATTCGATCGCTGCGAGCAGGGCGTCCGTGATCTCGGCGCACTTCATCCAGGGTCTCTGCTCGAAGGGAACGACGTCCGACGGGATCTCCTGGTAGGTTTCCAGCGCTTCGGAGAACTTGCCGGAGCGATTGCCGTTCCAGAAGTAGGTCACATGGCCGAACTTCTGGGTCTCCGAGATGGCGAACTGGGTCACGCCGGAGCCCGCCAGTCGCCCATCAAGTCCTTACGGTTGATGAGCAGCAGCATCAGAATAATCACCACCGGGAGCAGCACCCCGTTCAGCACCTGCGAAAGAATGGCCACGTTGATCAGTTGCGCGTCCGGCAGCACCAGCACAGTCAGCGCGCCACCCACGATCAGCAGCGAGTAAAGCCAGTAGAAAAACGGCGCTTCTTTGAAGTTCTTGTCCACTCCGGACTCGAACCCCATGCCTTCGCACACCGTATATGCCGTCGAAATGGGCAGGATCGAAGCCGCGAAGATCGAGGCATTGAAGAGTCCGAAAGCGAAGAGAATGAAGGCGTAGTCGCCGGCCAGCGGCCGCATGGCCTCGGCCGCGTCGGACGCCACCTGGATGGCCCCCATCCCGTGTACGTAGAGCGTGGCCGCGCAAGCCACCACAATGAACCACGCCACCAGGTCGGTGAAGAAGCTGCCCACAATCACGTCCAGCCGCGATGCTGCGTAGTCCTTGACGCGGATGCCCTTCTCCACAATCGACGATTGCAGATAGAACTGCATCCACGGAGCGATGGTGGTGCCCACCACTCCGATGGCCATGTACATATAAGCCTTGTCGCTCCACACCGACCGGGCCGGCAGCGTCACTGTGGCTTTCAGCGCATCGTGCCAGCTGGGCTGCGACAGCACCCCCGCGAAGATGTAGGCGATATAGACGACCGATGCCACAAGAAAGATTTTTTCCGTGCTCTTGTAACTGCCCTTGACCACCATGTACCAGACCAGCGCCGCGCAAAAGGGCACGGAGATGAACTTGGTCACATGAAACAGGTGCAGCGATCCGGCGATGCCGATAAACTCCGTCACCACGTTGGTGTAGTTCACCACCACCAGCATCACCATCAGCACAAACGTGAGCCGCAGCCCAAACTCTTCCCTGATCAGGTCGCTCAGCCCCTTGCCTGTCACCACGCCCATGCGGGCGCACATCTCCTGCACCACGATTAATGCGATGGTGATGGGAATCATGGTCCACAGCAGGGTGTAGCCGTATTGCGCGCCCGCCTGGGAATACGTGAGGATGCCGCCGGAGTCGTTATCGACATTGGCGGTAATGAATCCGGGGCCGAGAACGGCCAGAAACAGCAATATCCGGATTCGCCAGCGCTTCCACATGCCCGGGGTCCTAAGGGGGATTCATCTTGATTTCCTCACTGACCATAACAGGCGAGGCCAAATTGTGCGAACCCCGGCGCCCTGGGTTCGCGAAAGTATCGGCGGGATGCTTGACAGCGTTTCGCTATCTTGGTACATTGGTACCAAGATAACAAGAGGAACCCATGCCCCAGGAACCGCAACATCGTGAACCCGTTGTAGTCGAACGCGTCCAGACCGGCGTCCGGATCGAAAAGCGCATGTTGAAGGTCCTCAAAGCCTTGGCCGAACAGAAGGACATGACCCTTGGCGACCTGCTGGAAGGAATCGTACTTCACGCCTTTGAGGGCAAGATCGTACCCTTCTCCGCCCAGACGCTGAAAGAGATCGAACAGTTCAAATCCCTCTACGGCATGACCCTTAAAGCCTCGACAGCCACAACCTCAAGGAGCGCAGACGATAACGTCTCGGATCGGCTCGCCTCTCTTGACAGCCCCCGGGGTGCAAGACTACAACTCGCTTTCAACATTTGAATAGCCTGGAAGGCTCGCACAATGCATCCGTCCGATCCCATTGGAAGTTTCCCTGCAAGGCGCAAGCTGCTTGGAGGCATGGTCTCTGCGGCTGCGCTTCTCGGCCTCAGTACAGCGGGCGCGGCGGCCAGCGCACCGGGTGCGGCCGGTGCTACGAGCGGGCAACCGGAAATCCCGGACGAACTCTTTGCGCAAGCCAGGCTGCGCAGCTATAGATCCCGCCGCAGCTCAAGCTGGGATCGGACCGGCGGCAACAGAGACGCGATTCCCGTGGAACCGGGCCAGGCATTGACGCTGCTGGATGAATCCGGACCGGGCGTGGTGACGCATCTCTGGTTCACCATCGACTCGCCGGACCCGATGCACTTGAAAAATCTCGTTCTGCGCGCCTGGTGGGACGGCGAGAGCACGCCATCCGTCGAAGTGCCCATCGGCGACTTCTTCGGTCTCGGCCTGGGCGAATACTTCGTTTACCAGTCGGCTCTGCTGGCTGTTGCGCCCATCAAGGCGCTTAATGCTTACTTTCAGATGCCATTTTCCAGCTCCGCCCGCATCGCCGTCACCAACGAAGGCAAGGTGCGCGCCAACAACCTCTACTTCGCCATCGACTACGTCGCATTGCCCGGCCTTCCCGCCGGCGTGGGCCGCTTCCACGCCCAGTACCGTCAGGCCGCGCCCTGCAAGGGCTGGACTAACGACTGGACCAGCAACGGCAGTCCCGGAATCAACGATCGCAAGAACCTCGACGGCAAGGACAACTACGTTTTTCTCGAAGCCACGGGCAAAGGGCATTTTGTTGGAGTCACCCAGGCCGTCCTGCAAAATCAGAACGGCTGGTTCGGCGAAGGCGACGACATGATCTTCATCGATGGAGACACGCTGCCGACGATCGACGGAACCGGTACGGAAGATTACTACAACGGAGCCTGGGACTTTGGCGGCCAGCCCTTCGGCTACCTTCACAATGGAGCGCCTTACATCGTAGACCCGGAGCGGATCGGAGGCCGGTATTGCCTCTACCGCTGGCACATCGAGAGTCCCATCACGTTTGAGAAGTCGATCCGGGTCACCATCGAGCACGGCCACGCCAATCACCGTTCAGATAATTTTTATACAACGGCCTACTGGTACCAGACCGAGCCCCACGCGGCCTTCCCGCCGCTGCCCGCTGCTGCGGATCGCATTCCCAACGTATTCGATCCCGGCGGCGGAGCTGCACCCGCGCCCATGCCGAAAGAGTAAGTTCCCGGTTCGCGACGACACAGGCAGAACTATAATGAACGCGGTAACAAACGAAGTCGAAACGCACACCCCTTCGAATAGGAACGCGTCGGCGAAGTGCTCAGGATGACTGAATGGAACATGCCTACACCTCGTTGCGGTTCTCTATATGGGCGTTGGAGTTTATGGTTGTTCCTCCCCTTTGTTTCGCACTCCCTCTCGCCACGATCAGTTTCGTATGGGCAGGAATCAAGCAGCAACCGTTCAGAAGGCAGCTCTGGAAACCATATCACTGGCTCGTTTTTGGCCAACTGCTGTTCTTCGTGGCAGCAATTGCTGTGGGGGTGCTTTGGGCCAATCCGATTACCAATCCCACCATTTCCCACCCTAGCAATCCATCTGCAAGGCTTTGCCTGGATGCTCTCACGTACGGGTCACTTGCCTCGTGTGGGTTCTGGATCTGGAGCATGAAAGGATTTCGGTGGTGCGCGACCAGTTTGATGATTTTGACTGAACTGATCACTTGGGGCGCGCTGATCGTCGCTGGCATGGCAGTAACAGGCGACTGGTTATAGCCATCGTCTTTTCAGTTCCGTGCGAATCACCGCCCACTCGGAAGGTACTAGGTCTCTGACTGCATGAATTTGTATCAAGAATTGGGTGCCCCACCCTCGGCGCGCCTTTGTTTTTGCGCCTAGGGTGGGAAACCTCACACTCGACAGGAAAGTACGAAATCACGCGGTCAGGGACCTAGTTCAAGATTTGCCCGACAACCTCAGAAAGCCATACATCGCCGGGTACCGGGGTGTCCTCCGGGTCGGGCCGGGTCCTGCGTCTTCGCTCCCTCGGGTAGCGTGGATAGCAAGCAAAAAGGGTGGACTCATCGATTCGATGAATCCACCCTCTGCCTATTCAAAGCCTCAACGTTCGGCTCGCTCTAACTTCACGCTGAAAATGCCAGCTCCCGCTCCGCCCGTTCTTCAACGTCCGCGCTCAGGCGCATCAGCGATTCCACGACCTCTGCTGCGCTGTAGCTATCCCGTCCCGGCGCCAGGTACTGCGCAATCGTATTCAGATCGTCGCCCACCGTAACCAGAGCCGGCTCCACGGTGCCGTTCTTGCGTTCCTGCGCATGGCCGATGTTGGCCATCAAAGCATTGCACAGGCACTTGCGGCCTACCGTGTCTTCAAGTTTGCCGCCCTTGGCCAGGTAGTTGTCTACCGGCTCGGCAGAGCAGCGATAGGCGATCTTTCCTTCAGCGGCGGCGTACGGCTCCCGCAAATAACCCAGATCGCAAACCCGTTTGCGCTCCTGGTAGATGTTGAACGCCGATGAGGTGCCTTCCAACTGCGCAACCTTGAAGGGAAATCCCGTGGGCGAGGCCAGCGGATCGGTAAATACCTGCCCGGTGCCCGCCACCGCCTGGGCTATCAGCGACTGCTTCAGATCGGCGCGCATCCCGGATTCCCGGCTGAAAGCAAAGGCGGTTCCAACCTGCACGCCCGCCGCTCCCTCGTCCAGAGCCTCGCGCAGCTTTTCCGCGTTGCCATACCCGCCTGCCAACCAGAAGGGAACGCCGAGCGTGCGCAGTTCTCGCAATGTTGACTTGGTCCCGCTCTCCATACACCGGCTCGCCGGCGGCATTCAGTTGCAGCTTGCCCCGCGGAGGCGCATTGTGCCCGCCCGCCGTCGGACTTTCGATCACCAACCCATCCACTCGCCCGCTTGCCCGCCTCAGCATGGTTGTGGCCAGAGTGTTCGAGGAGACGATGGCCAGGAACTTCGGCCGATGCAAAACCGGCAGCGGGCCTTCCACGTAGTCGGCCGGATTGAGACGCATAAGCGTGTCCAGATTTGCGAACTCGCCCTGCCCCGCGCCCGTCACCTGCAGCTTGTACTCCGCCGCATGATGCATCGCAAATGCGTCCAGCACGCCGGGAATGTGCAGCGGAATGCCCGCGCCCATCAGCACATACCCCACGCCTGCCAGCATCGCTCCGTAGATTGAAGACAGGTGCGGCATCTGCACCTTCTCCAGGAAGTTGATGCCCACGGGATTCTTGTGGCCTTCCTTGGCCAGAAAAACCTCGACAAAGTTGCTCACAATGCAAAGCTCGACCAGCTTGCGCGGGCTGTTGCGCTGGTGCATCGGTATTGCCGGATACGGTGCCCCGCTGGGCTTGCCCCCGGGCGTAAAGTACTCCTGCCAGATACGCCTGGCCATGTCGGGAAAGGGAAAGCGTCCAGCCCCCTGCGCATGTAGCCGCCTTGGTCGCCGTCCGCGAGACGGCGCACAAACAGCGAATCGAGTGCCGTTCCGGAGACAACGCCCAACTGCCCGAGTTTGGAGACAGCCTGAGCCAGGCGCCAATTGGAGACGCCTACACCCATGCCGCCTTGGATAATTTTTGGAAACTGGACCATCTCTGGATTGTTTCATAGATTCAGAAAAATCCACAGGTTTTATCGTGGATTTGGCAGTTGACCAACCGAATGTGAGCAATTTTGCTCATTCCAGGACACTTGGAGAGGGCGTCCTGGGGCAGAAAAAGTCCGTGTCAGAGCTTTTCGCGCAGGAAGCTGATCACCTGGTCGGCCTGCACCACGCCAACCATGCGGCCTTGGGCATCCACCACCGGCAGCGCGTGCAGGTTGTATTTGTCAAAGAGTTCGGCCAATTCGTTCTGGTTCATGTCCGCGTGGCAGGAAAGAACGCGCGGCTCCGCAAGCACGCTCAACCGCGCCTCCGGCTGGGCCATCACCAGGCGGGCAAGCGGGATTGCGCCATGCAGAACGCGTTTCTCGTCCAGCAGATATATCTCGGTTACGGTCTCCGGGTCGCCGTCGAAGCTGCGCAGCGCCTGCACCGCCTGCGCTACCGTGGACTGCATCCCCAGGTAGACAAAATCGGTCGTCATGCATCCGGCGGCAGAGTCCTCGTCGAACTCGAGCAGCTCCTCCACCTCCTGGCGCTCCTCCGGCTCCATCTCCTCGAGAATGGCGTCGGACTGATCTTCGGGCAGCTCGGCCAGCAGGTCGGCCGCCGCGCCGGGATCCATTTCCTCGACGATATCGGCGATCTTTTCTTCGTCCAGCTTCTCCAGCAGCGCCTTTTGCAGCTTGGGCTCGACCTCTTCCAGTGCATCAGCGGCCACTTCTTCATCGAGCGAGGTGAAGACGGCTTCGCGCTCGGCAGGGGCCAGGTCTTCGAGAATATCCGCCAGTTCCGAGGGGTGCATGTCGGCCAGGCGCTCGTGCTCGATGCGCAGCTTCACGCGGCGCGCCGGGTCAACCTCGATCACGTCTACAAAATGCCAGGGAATCCCGTGAGCGCCGAACTTGCGCGAGATCGACTCCAGGGTGGCGCGCGGCAACACGCCTTTGAAGACCCGGCGAAAGGCTCCGCGCAGTCCGATTTCGACCTCGGCCACGCGCAGCAGATGGGCCGCGCCCTGCCCCATCCACTCCAGGTCCACATCGTTCACGCGGACCACTTTTCTGCCGTGGATGTCGATGATCTGGCGGTCCACCAGGTCCTGCTGCAGATAGAGATAGTTGCCCTGGTCCTCGAGCGGAACCAGTGCGCCTGAGGAACGCAGTTCGAGCGTCCCGGCCGGGGTCTCCATCACATCCTGGGAGGGGACAATCGCCAGCCCCGCGCGCGTCTTCAGCACCAGTCCGGCCACTTTTCCGGCGTCGGGTCCCGTGGCTACGGCGATGTCCTTCAGTCGGCCGCGTAGATGGCCCTGCGCATCGGTCACCGGAGTGCCGAGAAGCGCGGTGAGGCTCACACGGGCCGTGGTGCGAGGCTGCATGAACAAAGTGTATCCCCCGGTGGCAGCTTGCGCGCCGGGCCGCATCCGGATGAACAACTTGAGCGGTAGACCACAAACGCAGCGGGGCGCAGAGCCCTTCTACTGCACCCGCACCTCAGTTGTCAGTTGAATGTCGCTCGAGGAACTGCCGATCAAGATCCGAACCGGTTCGGGCTCGACCCGGAATCCGGGCAGCTTTTGGTCCCACCATGCAAGTTTTGAAGCCTCAAGCGGTATCTGCACGGTCTTCGTTTCGCCGGGCCGAATGCCGACTCTCTTGAAGCCTTTCAGTTGCTGGCGCGGCCGCTCCACCTTCGAGGCCAGGTGCTTTACGTAAAGCTGGACCACGGCGTCGCCCTCCCTGCTGCCTGTATTGGTCACGTCGACGCTCACTGTCACCGTGCCATCTTTGGCCAGTTGCGCGGAGCTGGTGCGGAGATTGGAATACCTGAAGCTGGTGTAGCTCAGACCAAAGCCGAATGGATAGAGCGGCTCACCTTTGAAGTACATGTAAGTGCGGCCGTCGCGGATGTTGTAATCCATCATCGGCGGCAACTGATCGAGAGACTTCGGCCAGGTCACCACCAGGTGTCCGCCGGGGTTGTAGTCGCCGAAGAGAACTTGCGCCAGTGCCGTTCCCTCATCCTGCGACGAGTGGGCCATGTGCAGAATGGCGGGAACGTGAGCCTGGCTCCAATTTATGGCCAACGGGAAACTGGAGATCAGAATCACAACCGTCTTGGGGTTGACGGCATAGACCTGCTTCACCAGTTGTTCCTGCGCAAGGTCGATGCTTTCGCGGTCGCGCCCTTCGCGTCCGTCGCTGGCCACCGTGCAGGGCAGTGTGACGCCGCCCCCTTCGGCTGTGTCGTACCAGTCGTGTGCCATATCCGGGCCGCATGTGGGATCGTTGCCAATCACGACCACCGCGGCATCGGAAGCTTTGGCTGCCTTGACGGCCGCGTTGCCCAGCTCGTCGGCGGCGTAGTTCACCGTGACGCCCGGACCCACTTCGTCTTTGATTGCTGTGAGCGGCGTAACCGCATACGGCGGCGTGCCTCCGTACCAGTCCCAGTGGACGGAGTCCGCCAGCGGCCCGATCACGGCGATCGACTTGATCGAGTCCTTCTTCAGCGGCAGAAATGCGTTCTCGTTCTTGAGCAGCACCACGGATTCGAGCGCCATCTGTTTCGATACGGCGCGATCCCGGTCCGTGTTCCAGGGCTCGGGCGAGTCCTTGATCTTCGCATAAGGAACCATCTCCGGCGGGTCCAGCAACCCCAGACGAATGGTTACCCGGAACTTGGGGCGGAGCAGGGCATCGATCTCCGCCTCGGTGATCGAGCCATCCTTCAAGGCCGCTTTGGTTTCCTCCTGGTACCGGTCGAGAAACTGGTTGATGCCGGCTTTGAGGCACGCAACCACCGCCGCCTCCTGGTTGGGAAACAGATGCCGCGGATCGACAAGCAGTTTTACGGCTCCTCCATCGCTTGAGATGACGTCCACTCCCCACTTCGCGCGAACAATGCTTTTCAAAATCGGATTTATGGCCATGGGAGTGCCGTTCCAGCCGTTGTAGGAAGCCATGACGGCTTTGGCCCCTCCATCCTGAAATCCCATTCGAAAGGGAACGGAATAGTATTCCCAAAACAGCCGCTCGTCGAAATTGGAGGATGAACTGTTGCGGTGGTCCTCGTTGCTGTTGGCCAGGAAATGCTTGAGCAGCGCGGCCGCCTGCCAATACTTCGGATCGTCCCCCTGCAGGCCTTTGATGAATGCCATTGCCATCGTCCCGTTGAAGAACGGATCTTCTCCGTAGACCTCTTCGCTGCGGCCCCAGCGGGGATCGCGGGCAAGATCGGATTGCGGCCCCCATAGCATTAGCACCTGCCGGTCGTACTTTGCGGTCTGGGTAATGAATCGGGCCTCATAACCCTCCACGCCCCCAGCCTGGCGCACCAGCTCCGGATCCCACGACTCACCCATCCCCGGCGGCTGCGGAAACTGTGTGGTTGTGATAGGCAGGTGCTTGCCACGAGGCTCTCTCGTGAACCACTCCGTGAATGCCCTCGGAGTTGCCGTAGCTCTTCACGTCAAGCCGCGGCACGCCGGTGTTGGTGCCAAGGCACGCGACCTTCTCCTCAACGGTCATCAGGGAGAGCAGGTTGTCGATTCTCTTCTCCATCGGCGCCGACGGATCGTTGAAGGGATGTTGGGCATTTTGGCCAGGTGCTGGGACGAGCCCGGCGGCCAGAAGACAAAGCAAAGGAGCAAGGTGCTTTTTTATCATGGCGAATTCCGTGTCAGCTTTCTTGACAGAGTATCCGGTCCGGCAGTGAACTGCCCGGCGCGATAGTGGTTTGCAAACCAGGAAAGGCTATCACGTCCGCGGGCCCGCAACGCTGATAATTCGCTGCTGGTCTTTGCAGAGCGGGGCTTGGATTCCTCTATGACCAGCCAGTAATGCGAGGCTGTTTCCTTGCAGCGGGTCTCCTCCTCGCCTCGTATCTTCCGTCGAGCATCCTGGGAGGCGCCGTAACAATTCTTGCCGGAGTTCGTCTAAGTGCTCATAATTCATGCGCACAGGCGAGCGCCCGGCGGTTATTCTCAATAATATGGACGGTGATCAGGCTCCGATCATTCCCCTGACCCTGCATCTCAGCTTTCTCTAAATCCGGCCCGGTATCCGGAAATCCTATTGGTACGGCAAATCGCCGCCCGGATTGCATGAGGCCATTTGTGCGGTACCGTTCATGGTTGTGAAGGGATGGAAATGACGACGGCTTACATCAACCGTATCGAAACGGCAGTCCCGCAAAACGATGTTCATAAGGCCTTCATCGAATTCGCGGCCAGCCTGCTCGCGGAGGGCACGCCCCGCAACCTGTTTCGCCGCATGGCGCGATTGTCGGCAATCGAGCACCGGTACTCATTTGTGAATCCCATTCCGACCGGCGAAGGCACGTGGCGCGATGAGGAGCAGGTCTATGTACCGGGAGCTTTTCCCTCGACCGCGCGCCGCATGCAGTTGTTTGAGCGCTTTGCCCCGCGGCTGGCGCACAGCGCCCTGGACAAGCTCTCCCTGACTGAAAACCAGCGCCGCGGAATCACCCACGTCATCGTAACCTCGTGCACCGGACTCTACGCGCCCGGCCTGGACTTCGAGGTTGTCACCCATCTCGGTCTTGCCCCTTCGGTCGAACGCACCATGATCGGCTTCATGGGCTGCTATGCCGCTATCAACGCGCTCAAGTCGGCGCATCATATCGTCCGCTCCGAGCCGGATGCGACGGTTCTGATCCTCAATCTCGAGCTCTGCACGCTCCACTTTCAGGAAACCCATGAACTGGAACAGGTGCTCTCGTTCCTGGTCTTCGCGGACGGCTGCGCGGCCAGCCTGGTCAGCGCTCAGCCGCTGGGGCTCGCCATCGATAGCTTCCTGGCCGTCAAGATCCCCGAACAAGCCACCTGATCACATGGCGCATCGGCGAACTTGGTTTCGACATGCACCTCTCCGGTGAGGTTCCGGGAGAAATCGGCCGCGCCCTCAAGGAATCCGGAACCAAATCACCCGCGGCCGGACCCGCTCTCCATCGAACTGTGGGCGGTCCATCCGGGAGGACGCTCGATTCTTGACTCGGTAGAGAAGGGCCTCGGTCTGGGCTCTGAAGCGCTCGCCTGCTTCCGCGATATTCTGGCACGATTCGGCAACATGTCCTCGGCCACCGTCATGTTCGTGCTGCAGCAGATCATGGAGCGGGCGCAATCGGGCCAAACCGGATGCGCCATGTCGTTCGGGCCCGGACTGACGGCGGAGACCATGCTCTTCCATGCCGCATAACACGCCTGATTTCCGCCACCGCGCCGATCTCACTGAGTTGATGGACGAGCCTTGCAGCCGCGACCAGTTGCGCGGCTGCCTGCGCGACCTCGCCAGAACCAATCGCTGGACCCTGGCCTACCGGCCCGTGCTCCACTTCCTTGATACGATTCTCACCACGTCCATTGACTCGCAGCCCGGGCTCCCCGAACCCCTTCGCATCCTCGACGTTGCCTGCGGCTATGGGGATGGCATGCGCCGGATCGAGCGGTGGGCAAAGGCGCGCCGCATTGCTGTCGAGCTTACCGGCCTCGACCTGAACCCGGACGCTCAAGCGATTGCTGCTGAAGCCACCCCTGCCGCGAGCCGCATCCAGTGGGTCAGCGCGGATATCTTTCAGTACGCGCCGCCGCGGCCGCCTCATCTTGTAGTCAGTTCGCTCTTCACGCACCATCTTGCAGAAGAGGAGATTATCCGATTCCTTCTTTGGATGGAGCAGCACGCCGCGCTTGGTTGGTTCATTTGCGATCTCTCCCGCGCGGCCATTCCTTACCATCTCTTCCGCGTCTTCGCAAAGCTCGCAAGGCTTCATTCATTCGTGCAACACGACGGCCCCGTCTCCATCGCTCGTTCTTTCGTACCCCAGGAATGGAGAAACATGTGCGCAGCCGCCGGCCTCGGGGAGCGCGACATCCTTATACAAAGCTTCAAGCCTGCGCGATTGTGTGTAGCCCGGCGCAAGCCGAGGCAGCCGAGCCTGCCCCAATGACCTCATCTAACGGCCATGTCGATAACCTCGTCATCGGAGGCGGTCTTGCGGGCGCGATGGTTGCCCAGCGCCTGGCCGCAGCCGGGCGCAGCGTGACCGTGCTTGAGAAAGAGCGCTCCGCGCATCACAAAGTCTGCGGGGAGTTCCTGAGCCGCGAAGCCGTCGATTATCTGCGCCAGGTTGGTGTCGATCCGTTGGCTCTGGGCGCTGTCTCCATTCGCTTTGTGCGTCTCTCCTCAAATCGGAAGGTCGTCGAATCGGCTCTGCCCTTCACGGCGCTCTCGCTCTCCCGGTTCGCCCTCGACCAGGCCATGCTCGCGCGCGCCGAAGAAGTGGATGCGCGGTTGAACGCGGCGTTTTTGTGGAACAACTCACAAGCAGTGAAGATCTGTGGCTCGCGCAACTCCGTGACCGAACCACGTTGTGCGCTCGCACCGTCTTTCTAGCCAGCGGCAAGCACGATCTTCGCGGATGGCCCCGTCCGCACCGCGGGCAAAGCGACCTGGTCGCCTTCAAGCTGCACTGGCGCCTCGCGGCTGCCCAGACCTGCGCGTTGCGAGACTTCATCGAGCTATTTGTCTTTCCCGGCGGCTATGGCGGGCTCTCTCTGGTGGAAGCGGATCAGGCCAATCTCTGCCTTGTAGTCCGCCAAACCCGCCTGCGCGCCGTCGGCGGCTGGGATCGTCTGCTTGCATCGACACTCGACGGCAATCGCCTGATGCGGCAGCGCCTGCAGGGCGCAACGGCCCTCTGGCCGCGCCCCCTTGCTCTCTCGTCCATTCCTTACGGATATCTTTCCTCGCGTCCCTTCGGCCTCTGGTGCGTGGGCGACCAGGCAGCGGTGATCCCATCGTTCACCGGAGACGGCATGTCGATTGCCTTGCACAGCGCTGCCCTCGCCGCGGAGATGTACCTGGCCGGCGAAAGCCCGGACCTGTATTTTCGCAAGCTGCACCAGCAACTCAGCCGAGGCATGTCGCTGGCAACGTTGCTCTCGCGAGCCATGGTCACCGGCGTAGGACGCAACCTGGCCCCCATCGCTCTTTCGCTCTTTCCCAATGCGATGCAATGGATCGCCACTTCCACCCGTATCCCCGAGCAAGCGCGTCTCGGCAACCCCGTGCCCTCGCTTCCGCGGCCGTCCCAATGATGTTGACATGCGCATGCAGAGAAAACTCGCGTAAGAGTGAGCGGGAAATGGGTTTCCTGTTTACCGGGAGCGGCTGGCGCTGTCACAATGGCGGAACTGGTTCCTTGCTGTCTGCTCCGTCCGCCAACCTATGAAACTCTGTCCGCAATGCGCCACGGGTTATCCTGACAACGCCTCTACCTGCCCCACCCACGGCGGGCTGTTGAGCGAGATTCGCGACCTGAAGCCGGGAATGGTGATTCGCAGGACCTACCGTATCGTGCGCAAGCTGGGACAGGGCGGAATGGGCTCCGTGTATCTGGCCCGGCATACCCTCATGGACGAGCCGCGGGCGCTCAAGTTTCTGGCCAGCGAGTTCTCCAGCGACCAGGCATTTACCAGCCGCTTTCTGCGCGAGGTGCGGACCCTCCGTCAGGTGCGCCACCGTAACGTGGTTGACTGCGGCGACCTGGAACCGGCCGAGGACGACTCGCTCTTTTTTCCCATGGAATTTGTGGACGGGCCGGACCTGCGCGAGCTCTTGCTGCAAGCGCAAGGTCCCTTCGATGTGCAAATGGCGCTGGAGATTGCGCGCGGCATCGCACAGGGGCTGGGAGCGGCACATGCGCTGGGCCTGGTGCACCGCGACATCAAGCCGGAGAACATTCTGATGGCGCGGACGGAGGGCGGCTACATGCCCAAAATCGCCGACTTCGGAATTGTGGCCACCAAAGAGAGCAGCAGAACCCACACCACGACGGGAGGGTCGCTCCTGACCCCTCCCTATGCCGCCCCTGAGCAGTGGCGAGGGATGAGAGCCGCGGACCTGGACGGGCGCACCGATCTCTACGCGCTGGGTGGCGTCCTCTTCGAGATGCTGACCGGCCGGACCGTCTTCGATGCGGAGAACTACGAGGGATGGGCTGAGGAGCACAGGAACACCGCGCCGCCGCCGCCCAGCAGCGTGAGGCCTGAGTTGGCCAGTTGGCAGGGGCTGGACGGGCTGGTGGTGCGTCTGTTGGCCAAGGACCGCGAGCAAAGGCCGAGAGACGTTGCTGAGTTTATGAGCTGGCTGGGAGCAGTTCACCATGTCGCTCCTCCGCTGCGCCGGGTGACGGTCGTCGAGCCGCAGCCGCAGCGGGCGCAGACGGTTGTGGAAGCGCGCCCGGCAATGCCGGAAAGCCTGGAGCCGGCCGCTGCAAAGACGCCGGAAGGCGCCAAAGCCGGCCCCGGAAAGAGATTCTTCTGGGTGGGAGAGACGGTGATTGCCGCTATCGTGTTGCTGGTGGTTTTCGTGGGGTGGCAGCAGAGCCGGGATCGCGCGCCGCAGCCTGTAACCGACTCAAGCACCCAGGGCGATGGGAACGGGCAGCCGGAGAATCCAGGCCCCGCGCAGGCGCAGCCGGACCCCTCGGCAGCGGAGGCGCAGGCAGAGGTGCTCCTGAAGCAGAAGAACTACCAGCAGGCCGCGCCGCTCCTCGATCAGGCCTGCACTGGCGGCATCGCGGACTCCTGCAACCATCTTGGCGATCTGTATGAACATGGAAACGGTGTAGTCCTCGACCCTTCCAAGGCGGCCGAATTCTACGACAAGGCCTGCAATGGTGACGTTGGTGCGGCTTGCTTGAGCCTCGGGTCTACGTTGGCAAAGGACTGCGGCGGTCTTGCCAATGATTCCTGCGACAAGATGTGGGCCGCTTATAGAAAGGGCTGCACCCTGGGCGACAAAGCGGCCTGCGCCGAAGCAGCCAAAGGTGGATTTGCAAAGCCGCAATAGCACATCCGGCTTGACACACTTCCTCTTCAAACATGAAACTGCCAGCAATGCCTTGTTTTTCTGCACGCTTTCCTTTCAGACCCTGGCCGCCGAGCCGGCCTTTGATCTAGCTGGGCCTAAGGTGGATGTTCATGTGAAGCGGGGAGCCATCACTCTGCCCATCGGCGAGACGCCCAACCTCTTGGCGGGAGACCGGCTATGGATTCATCCCGACTTTCCCGATAGCCAGTCGACCCATTATGTGTTGATTGTCGCCTTTCTGCGCGGTGCGACGAATCCGCCGCCGCCGGAGTGGTTTACGCGCGTTGAAACCTGGAGCCGACAGGCGCGCGAAGAGGGCGTTTTCATCACCGTGCCCGACGAGGCGCAGCAGGCCCTGCTCTTTCTTGCACCGGAGACCGGCGGCGACTTCAGCACCTTGCGCGCCGCGGTGCGCGGACCGCCCCGGCGCATTTGTCCGCGCCGTGCAGGATCTGCAAGCCGCCAGTTGGGACCGGATACGTTTGGACGCTTATCTGACCGAGGTCAAGGAGGCTTTGCAGACCGACCCCGGCCTGCTGAAAGAGCGCGCTGAACGGGCGGCGCGCAGCCTGGGCATCCGGCTGGACCAGCAGTGCTTTGACAAACCCAGCGACCAGCAGGCCCCTTGCCTTTTGCAGCGCACCGACGCGATGGTGCTGGACGATACCAACGCGCAATCGCGCGTGGACCAGTTGACCAGCGCCACCAACGTGGACCTGATGAACCAGTTAAGCAACTCCAGCATGGGCGGGGCGGGCGCATTCAGCCCCTATGTCGGCGCAATCGTGGATACGGCGCGGATTCTTAGCTCACTGCACACCGCGCATTTTCAGTACATTCCCGCGCTGGCCCTGCCGGTCAAAGACACTCTCAACCTGCGCCTGAATGTTCCGCCCTCCTTCCGCGATCCCAAGTCGGTGGTGGTGGTGGCGCTGCCGCCGGTGGGCGCGGTCAAGCCGCCGCCGCTGCATCCGGTGAATCCGTCCGAGCATTTCTGTGCGCAGAAGCCGGGGCTGGTGCTGCCCGCCGAGGGGGCGCCGCTGGTCTTCGCGACGCAATTGGCGCACGGACTCATTCTGCGCGTCGAGACTAAAGCCGGGCCGGTCGAGTTGCCATTGAAAACCGATCCCTCGCTGGGTGGGCTGATTCCGCTCCATTCTCTGCCTGCTTTGCCGGAGGGCGAACTGACCGGCGTGGTGCGGGGCAAATGGGGTTTTGACGACTGGGAGGGGCCGCGCTATCACCTGCGCTCCGCACTGCCAGGCAAATGGACGCTGGCGGCTGCCGACCAGTCGGCGCTGGTGGTGGGCCGCGAAGACACCCTGCACATCGAAGGCGAAAATGCCGCTCTGTGTCGAGCGCATCGAGAAGCAGGCTGCCGCTCCCGAGGCACCCGCTCAAGCTTGAGCTGGAAGTCACCCAAGCCGGAACAGTTGGAGGTGGCGGTTCCGATGAAGGATGCCGCGCCGGGTCCGGTCAACCTGCAAATCTATCAGTTTGGTCTGGACAAGCCCGACCAGTTGCCGATGGAAGCTTACGCCGAGGCTGCCGCGCTGGACCGAATGACCCTGAGCGCGGGAGACACCGAAGCGTTGCTGAAGGGCAACCGTCTGGATGAAGTGGCCAAGGTCACTTTGAACGGCATCACCTGGACTCCGGCCACGCTGAGCCGCGTGCAGGACTCCGACCAATTGACCCTGACCGCCGACTCTTCCACCGCTGCGCTGGAGCCGGGCAAGCGCATCTTTGCCAATGTTTTGTTGCAGGATGGCCGCCAGTTGCGCGTAGCCGTCACGTGTCGAGCCGCCCCGCCCGCAGGTGACGCTGCTCAGCAAAGGCGCGCAGGAGGATCTCTCCGCCGCCGCCCTCGCCCGTGCAGCTCGGCAGCCCGGACGACCTGCCCATTGACCGCAAGCTGGTCTTCTTTCTCCGCGCCGTCCTGCCGCCGAACTTCCCGCGCGATGAAAAAGTAGAAGTGGCCGCGGTCGACGGCAGCTTCAGCACTCTGCTCTCGCTGAGCGATGGCAGCCTGATGCTGGAAGACTCGAAGACCGCCCTGGGAGTGGTCGAGCCGCTGGCCCGCTTCGGCTCCTCGGCCTTTGGGCCGCTGCGTCTGCGCGCCATCTCTCGGCCGATGGAGTCAGCGGCGAATGGCTCCCGCTGGGAACGCTGGTGCGCCTGCCCGGCTTCAAGGAACTGCGCTGCCCGCATAATCCGGCCCGGCCCTGCGCGCTGACCGGAACAAACCTCTTCCTGGCCGCCTCCATCGCCGCCACCGAGGATTTCGACAACGCCGCCGATCTGCCGCCGGAGTTTACCGGAACCCAGATCAGCGTTCCGCATCCGGTGAACGGCGTACTTTACCTGAAGCTGCGCGACGATCCGGAGACCGTGCAGACGCTGAACCTGCCAGTGACGCTGGTGAATGCAGCGCCATCGTCTTCTATACAGACGCCCGCGATCTTGCCCGACAAAAACGAGCCATGACTGGTATTATCCGCTTTGCCAATCCACTCAAAAATTGATCGATCCACTCCGAAAATAGTAAGTCACCGTATCCCACCCATTCCTCGCATTTGCGGAATGGGTGGAAGTGTTAGATTTTCCGGGGGGCAGGATCAGCAAGTTCTGTCCGCCTCACCCCAGCGGGTTCTTTGCCCTCAACTCGGCCACGATCTCCGCCGCCGCTTTACGCGCCTCTCGGCGCCTCCGGGGGAAAGCTGATGGCGCCCACGCGGGCATGGCCGCCGCCGCCGTAGCGTTCGCAGATCTGCGCCAGGTTGGTCATTTTTGCCGGGTCGGCCTTGGTCCAGGGATTGGAGCCGACCGAGACCTTGGTGCGAAAGCTGGAGCTGGAGAGGCCGATGGAATAAGTCGCCTGCGGATGCAGATAGTAGGGGATGAACTTGTTGTAACCCTCCTGCGGCTGGTCGGTAATGTCGAAGAAGATCGTCCCGTCGCGCTCCTCGGCGCGGCTCACGGATCAGCTCGATGGCCTGCTGGTGGCGCTCGAGCAGGGGCGGCAGCAGCTCGGCCACGAAGGGCTGGCTGAGCACCTCGGCCAGCGGCATCTCGGTAAGCAGCGGAATCAGCCGGGGAATGAAGACGTCGTCCTGCGTCGGACTCGATAATGAGCGTCAGCTTCATCGCCGGCGCGGCCATCTCGACGGCCGATTCGGCGCTCTCATACTTGGCGCCGTCCACGATGTTGGCCCAATGAATCAGCTCGGCGACCGGCGCGGTGTTGAAGCCGAAGCGCGTCGCGCCGATATGCGCCAGAAAGCTGGTGCAGGAGGTGTAATCGGGGTCGAAGAACTTGCGGCCTGGCGGAGGCCGGTTCTTCTGGTAGTCGAGAAAATGCTGCTGATCCTGCGGAGTGAGAAAGGCCGAGAGGTGATGGTCGAACCACCAGGTGATGCGCGGCGAGGCCGAGTACTTGAAGTCGACGATGGCGTTTTCGTCGCCGGTGAAATCGCTCTCGTCAAAGAGCGCGCCGGCGCGATGGACCAGGCCGTGATACTCGTAGCTGGCGCCTGCGGCGACGCACTCGCGATGAAAACGCGTGAAGAGCGAGGCCGAGCAGGCTCCGTCAAAGCATTTGTCATGATAAAAGACGCGAACCTGCAAGGGTTGAACTCCTTTGCGCGTGAAAAAAGCGAATTGGCAGAACTGTTTAGCATCAAGGCAGCGGGCGATTGTGTCAAGCCGTAAAGCGTCCCGGCCTGTCAAAATTCTGGCCGTTTCCCAAGCCCGAGTCATTCCACACGAGGGTACGCGGAAAATCGCGGTCTCCGGTGCTTCTTACCTGATAGCATTTCGGATCATTGAACCTCGAATTCGTTCTCTTGCCGTGTTGCGCGGAGCAAAGAAGTGATCGGAATTCATTTCATCCAAGGAACTTTCCAACCGGCCTTTGCGTAGAGTATCTTTCCAACAGTACACTTCAGCGCCCATTCCTGTTCTTCTTTCAAGGAGGCTCGATGCCGTTACTCGAAGACCCCTCAGACCCTAAGATTGAAACACCGCCGTCGGATGCGCCATTGGCCGAAGCTGAGTTCATTGCCGTTGCGCCAGAAGAGCAGCACTGGCTGCACTGGATATTTCTCGGCGATCAGGGATTGCGCGCCGGCTGGTCGATTGCGGTCTTTGCGCTGGTGACGGGCCTCTTCGCCAGCTTGACGGGATTCATACTTGTTGAAACCCACCTCCTCAATCCGAATGAACATCTCTTTACAGCCGGATCGGCGTTTTTTGGGGAGTTGACAGGTTTCGTGGGAATTGTTGGCGCGGCGGCGATTGTCGCCCTCATCGAGCGACGCCGCAGCCTGTTGGCCTTCAACCTGACCGGCCCGCGGCCCGCGGCGCACTTTTTTTCAGGGTTGGCGGCGGGCTTTCTGGCGCTCTCAGCGCTGGTGGGTGCTCTGACCTGGGGTGGCTGGCTGCATTTTGGGCCGATAGCGCTCTCCGGGGCTGCTATCTTCAAATTCGGCCTGCTCTGGGCAGCCGCATTCCTGCTGGTGGGTTGTGTGGAAGAGGGCACCTTCCGCTGCTATCTGCAATTCACGCTGACCCGCGGCATCAACTTCTGGTGGGCGCTGGGCATGGTCTGCGCCCTTTGCGTGGACTTGTTGCTGAGGAGCAAGGGCAATGGCGTCTGGGGCGTGTATATCGTTGCCCTGCTGGGGCTTTTGCCCTGTCTCATGCTGCATTTTAGGAAAACCCCACGGAGTGGGTTCTGGCAGGCGGCCTGGGTGACCTCGACGCTCTTTGGCTTTATCCATCGGGCAACGGGGGCGAGAATTGGATCGGCATCTTTGCCGCGGCGCTGATCGGCTTTGTCTTCTGCGTCAGCGTTTATGTGACCGGCTCGGCCTGGTGGGCGATCGGCTGTCACGCGGCATGGGATTGGTCGGAGACCTATTTCTACGGCACCGCCGACAGCGGCTACGTCGCCTCCGGCCACTATCTCTCCGCCACCTCTGCCGGCAACGCTTTTTGGAGTGGTGGAACAGACGGCCCCGAAGGCAGCGTGCTGGTTCTGGCCGTCATCCTGCTGCTGCTAGCCGCCGTGCTCCTGATCCATGGCCGCCGCAAGCCATCAGGGGCAGAGGTGGCGGAGTACGCAATATCCTGAAATGGATCAAGCGCTTCGGATTGGTGCTTACTGAGCAGTCGCTTCCGGCTCGGCGGATGCGCCGTTGCTCTTTGGGCGGCTGGCGAATTCGGCCTCGATGCTCTGGATGACGCCGCCCTTGGCCGACTCGTAGGCCACGCGGATGCCGTTGTAGATCGCGCGGTCGTTCGAGGAGCCGTGGCCGATGATGCAGACGCCGCGAACGCCGAGCAGATGCGCGCCGCCGTACTCGCGGTAGTCGAGGCGATGGCGGAATTCATTGAAGGCCTTGCGGCTGAGCAGCGCGCCCACCTGGGCAGTCACGGTGCGGGTGAGCGACTCGCGCAGCACGTCGCGCACAAAGCGGCCCACGCCCTCGCTGGTCTTCAGCGCCACGTTGCCCACAAAGCCGTCGCAGACAATCACGTCGGCCAGGCCGCTGAAGATGTCGCGCCCCTCGACGTTGCCGACAAAGCGGATAGGCAGCGCCTTGAGCAGAGGGAAGGCCTCGTGGGTCAGGTCGTTGCCCTTGGATTCTTCCTCGCCGACGTTGAGCAGCCCCACGCGCGGCGATTCGATCTTGAGCACGCTGCGGGCATAAATCTCGCCCATCACGGCAAACTGCGCCAGATTGTTGGCCTTGCAATCGACATTGGCGCCCACGTCCAGCAGCACGCAGGGGTTGCCCTTCGAACTGGGCATCGGCGTCGCCAGAGCGGGACGGTCCACCCCCGGCAGCGCGCCCAGTACGCATCTTGGCCGTGGCCATGGCCGCGCCGGTGTTGCCGGCGGTTACAAAGCCCGCCGCCTGTGCCGTCACGCACCAGCTTCAGGCCGACGCGGATGGAGCTGTCTTTCTTGGTGCGGTAGGCGTGCGCCGCCTTCTCTTCCATGCCGATGCGTTCGGTGGCATTGTGGATGACGATGGGCAGGTCGTCGTTGCCCAGGGCTTCGTCCAGAAGATCGCGCAGCTCCGCCTCCGGACCCACCAGGTGGACCCGCACAGGCAGAGCTTTGCAAGCAAGAATGGCCCCGCGAATCTCCGCTTCCGGAGCTTTGTCGGTGCCTACGGCGTCAAGCGCAATATCGATCAGCATAGGTGCGGAGGCTACTTGGCTTCTTCCTTGACATCGATGACGGCGCGGCCCTTGTACTCGCCGCACTTGGGGCAGGCGCGATGGGGGAGCTTCTTCTCGTGGCAGGCGGGGCACTCGGAGACGCCCACGGCGGTTAAAAAGTCGTGGCTGCGGCGGAGTGCGGTGCGGCGTGTTGAATGGCGCCTTTTCGGATTTGGCATTTCAAAATTCCTTTCAATGTCGTGCTCCGGGGAAGTCTTTCCCGCGGACTCGATCTCGGCTGCGCAAACCGGCCAGCGCCTCCCAGCGGGGGTCGCTTGGACCCGCATCGCAGTTGCAGGGCTGGCTGTTGCGGTTTGCGCCGCAGCGCGGGCAAAGTCCCTTGCAGTCGGGCTTGCACAATGTTTTGACCGGCAGAGACAAAAGCACCTGCTCGCGCAGCACATCTTCAAGCGAAAGACTGTCTTCTAAATAATACCCGATTTCCGTCTCCGGCGCAGTAATCGACCGTTCGGTGGCCTCGGCGTCGGCTGCCGAAGGGCGGAAGATCAGGTCGTAGTCGGCGTCCAAGGGAATCTCGACCGGCTCGATGCAGCGCGCGCAGGGCACTTCAAAGCGGCCGGCAAAGCGCCCTTTGAGCCGGATGTCGGCCACGATGTCCCTGGGCCCGCGATGCTCATGAATGACCTCGGCGCGCCCGTTGGCCTTGAGCACCCCCTGCTGCACCGCCTCTTCACCCAGATCGACCGCCCCTGGCGCAATCTCGCAGGTCAAAGTCGATCGGCTCCCGTTCCAGCTCGCTTACGATGAATTCCATGGTTTGAGCCTACGACGCTGGCCGCAAGCCGTCAATTACAATCATTCGCAAGCCTTTCCTATCCTGACAAGCACTTTGAAATCTATGGACGAAACGGAAGCCACACTGCCAATTCAGACCCTACTCTTCAGATCCGCCCCGCCACCGCCGCTGACCGGCCTCGCCTGATTCCCGTCATCAATGCAGCCTTCGCCATTGAAACCTTCCTCGCGGGTACGCGCACCGACAACGAGCGTATGGCGGCAATGATGGGCAAGGGTACCATTTTTGCGGCTGAAGACGCTCACGGCCAGCTTCTGGGCTGCATTTACACCGAAGCGCGGGGTGAACGAGGTTATCTGGGCCAACTGGCTGTCGATCCGGCCCATCAACGCAAGGGGCTGGCCGTCCGCCTGATGGCAGCGGCGGAAGAGCATCTGCGCCTTCAAGGTTGCCGGGAGGTCGAGATCACTGTGCTCAATCTGCGCCCCGAGCTTCCGCCGATCTATCGCCGCTATGGCTACCAAGAGGCCGGAACGGAGGAGTTCCATCCCACCCAGCCGCTGAAGTATGGAGTTGAATGTTACGGCATCGTGATGATTAAGCAACTTTAATCTACCTCGCGACAGCGCACTCATTCGATCAATTCCGTTGAACTGCGAGTTGGAATCTTGATGCCTCTTGCGGCAAGAGTCTCCGCGATCAAAGGGACTCAAGTCCCACCGCATTCCGCCGATGAATTCCAAGAGTGGTTTCAGAAAGGGATACTGGCATGCAGTGGCTGCGCGACCTTCCGATCTCCCGCAAATTTTTCTTCGCCTTCGGCACGGTCTGTGGGCTGTGCATTTTTCTGGGCGTCTTTACCTTCGTCACATTTCATAAAATCGCCATAAGAAGTGTCGATGTCAGCGACGATTCCTTTCCTTCAACAATTCTGCTCTCCGACATTCGTGGAGCGGTGAATGCGGTGAGACGCGAGGACCTTGAACTGCTGCTCTGCCAGACTCCAGCCTGCTCCGCCAACCACAACGCCATTCGTCAGCAGGCGATTACGGAGTACGAGGCGGGTGTCAAAACGTACGAGTCGTTAATCAGTTACCCGGGCGAACGTGAACTTTATCAAAAGTTTTCCACCTCCCTGGCGCAATATATCGACGCCAGCAATCGCGCCAATGCGCTGCTGGCGCAGACCAAGATCGGCGACGCGCTGGATCTGGAAACCTCCGATGCGACAACGGCAACATTTCTAACCGGCGCGACAGCGCTTTCGGACGACTTGAATTTGAATGCCAAATATGGCTCCCAAGAATCGAAAGAAGTTACCGCATCCGGTTCCAGCGCCACTTGGGTCAACACCGGCGCAACGCTGCTGATTGTGCTGCTCTGCGCAGTGATTGGCGCAATGATGACCCGGTTGATTGCGCCGCCGCTGCAAGCCGCGACGGCTGCTCTTGAACGCGTGGCGGAGAAAGACTTGACGGTACGCGTGGATGAAACCGGAAGCGACGAGATTGGACGCTTGACAACTGCTCTGAATACCAGCGTTTCAGCGATGCGCGGGGTTCTTGTTTCAGTCGCTCAGGGCGCTGAGACGCTCTCTGCCGCCACTACGGAGATGAGCGCGCGGTCAGTGCAAACAGCGGGCAACGCCAATGCGCAATCCAGCAAGACCAACCAGATTGCCGCCGCGGCCCAGGAGATGACGGCAACAATCGGAGAGATCAGCCACAACGCGGAGAGCGCCGCCAGCGCCAGCCGCGAATCCGCCGAGACCGCCAATCAGGGTGGAACCGTGATGCAGAATGCCGCGGCGACCATGGAGAAGATTGCCGGCGCCACCAGTTCCGTCTCAGAGAAGATGACCTCGCTGGCCCATCGCTCCGAGGAGATTGGCAAGGTGGTCAACGTGATTCAAGAGATCAGCGAGCAGACCAACCTGCTGGCCCTGAATGCGGCCATTGAAGCCGCCCGAGCCGGAGAGCATGGGCGCGGATTTGCCGTTGTCGCCGGCGAGGTCCGCCGATTGGCCGAGCGTACCAAGAGCGCGACGGAAGAGATTTCGGGCACCATCCGCAGCATTCAGGAGGAGACACGCGAGACCCTCCAAGTGATGCAGGAGAGCCGCTCGGCGGTTGAAACCGGCATGAACGAGACCTCGCACGCACGCCATAGCCTGGAAGCAATCATCGAATCCTCACGCCAAGTGGAGCACCAAATCCATCTGATTGCAACCGCAGCCACCGAACAGACTTCGGCCTCTGGAGAAATCTCGGAATCCGCCGGCCAGATCTCGCAGTTGTCGGTGGAGAATGCTCAAGGCGCGGAAGAAGCGGTGGAAGCGCTCAAAAATCTCGCTTCGCTGGCCAGTGATCTGGACGGCATGATCCGCCAATTCCGCCTCGACGGTGACCGCCAGGCAGGCGGAAAGTTGGTCGGCAAAAGCCAGCCCGTGGGGCATGGCGCATATCGAGCGGCCCACTCGTAACAACTTGCAGGCGGCAGCTTGTCCCCCAGATCTGCCTGCCGCCATTCACTTGTAATTCTCCACGCTGCCGGGGGTTTTTCCGGCAGCGTCTTTGTTGTTTAATGAGTCGGAACGGGTGTTGCCGAAGACGTTGCGGGTGGTTTGGGAGCGGCATCAGAAGTCGTTGCCACGGGCTCATTCTTACCGTGTTCAGGATCATACTGATGTTTTTCCATCCACTCCTTGAAACTAGCTGCAGGCTCCTCCCGCAGTAATCCGTTGCTGCTGCGATAGATCGTGTTGGTCTTCATCAGCACATCCAGATCGCAAGAGTCATAAGAATCCGGCTTGCCGAACTGCGGAAGTAGGATCTCCAGTTGCTTGCCCGGCTTCTTCCACTTTGCCAAATAGGTCTCGAATCCTGGATTCCCCCGTAACCGCTCACCACAGCGGTATTTGAAGTCGAAGCCGCGAGGCTCGCCGTTCTCAAAGAGATTCGCCCGGCCCTCACCATCTACGTAGTCCACGGAACGGTATGCATAGTGAGAATATGAGTTGAATCGATAGATGTGTACCCGCAGCGGATACTCAGCCAGATTGCGCGCGGCTAGAACCGCCGTTGACAGAAGCCAACCGGCCGCAATGACGATTGAAATACAAAAGACGACTCGACGCATGAACACTCTCCTTCCAAAATGAGATCAAACCCGCGACCCCAGATAGTTTACACCGAGGAAACTGGATCTGATGCTACTCAGATGTGAAGAGTGATGCGGCTAACAAAACGTTCATCTTTTCCTTCCATTGAGCCTCTTGAAGGCTCAATGGGGGTTTGCGGCTGGCTTTGTGATACCTTCCAACTAAATTACTATTCTTTGCGCAGATATGTCCGCGAGAGGCGGTCGTGCCAGCAGAGGTGATCCTCGTCAAAGAGCGCCCAGGCCAATCCCAGGCCCACCGGTACCACCGAGAACAGCAGCGCGCCCAAGCGGCTTCGCAACTCGGCGGCAGAGGGGATCTGGCCGTCAAAGGTGCACAGTGAAATGCCCGCGTACTTCATTCCCGGCGTTGCCTCCGCCAAAAGAAGAAAGAGCGCCTGGTAGAGCAGGCCGAGAATCAGGATTCCCGCACCCGCGCCGATGGCGACGGTCTTGGGATCGGGAAATGCACCCAGACTGGCCGCGGCAATGACAGCCAATACAATAAAGGCAGCAGTGACCAGCGCGCCATCTACCAGAACCGACATCAGCCGGTGGCCTATCGGCGCCAGATGCACATCCGCCTGTGGCTGGGCAGGCTCTTCGTGCCCTGCATCCTCTTGCGGCTGAGCCTCCAACTTGATCCCGGACCACTCCGGCTGCGTCCAGATGCTTGGCGCTGGCTCGGCTTCCGCCAGAACTGGAGCGGAATAAATTCCTGGGTCCACCTCAAAGATACTCAACTGGCGATCCATACCCTCAGCCGCGAATCTCTCTGCCCTGCGTGGGCGCATCTTGCGCGGAGCCACCACTTCACGGGGAAACTCGATCAGGTTGGCGGGAATCGGCAGATCCGGCTCAACCATCTCCAGTGCCTGGGAAGTCAAGAATTCATCCATCTGCGCCGGCCTCGGGCTACGCACCCAATCCGACTCGACCGGGCGCAGGCGTGGGTCTGGTTGCCAGCCAATCTGGGAGTATTCGCTCTCCCATGCGTCCAGCGATTCCGGAGGCGGAGGCGGCACGTTCGCTTGAACCAGAGTGGAGGCTAGTCCTGAATGAGGCACTGAGACCTTGGTTGGCTTAACTTCCGGCTCCCACGACCGGCTGGCGGGAGGCGCAACCTGCAACACAGGCACGGCGGCGCGAGGAGCCTCTGGAGCCGGTTGAGCAACCACTGGCTTGGGAGCAGCCGGTAGCGCGGCAGCGGCAACTGGCGGCAGGGCAACGCGCGGGGCGACCGGCGCATCAATGCACTGAAGCTGGCTGTAGCTAGGAGCGTGGGCATACCGCGCAGCCACGCGGGCCGCCACCTGTGATCCGCGTCCACTGCCGGCAGACCAACCCGGAGGCGGAGCAGCCGGCTGAACGGCAAAGCTGCCTCTGCGGCTCCGATGCGCGTTCAGGCGCTGGTGGACTTCCTGCTTCCATGTCTCCGATGTGTTGGGATAAAGGACGGATGTGCTCAAGCTCTGTTCTCCTTCTGCGCGCCTTCCAACCGTTCAGTCGGTCCAAGGCGACGGTTCCTGCCCTTCAAGCTCTTGATTGCCATGGCTTGCAGGACGTTGATCATGAAAAGAAGAGAGAGGCCGCAAATCAAGTCAGGCTCGCCGTGGATCTTTCCGATCCGGGCGCGGCGGGAATGCACCGATATTTACCTGCTTCCAGAGCCGCGAGGGAGCGTTGCAGAGTAGAAAGCCAGCCTTTTTTGCTATCCTGACTTTGGTCCCTGGATGCGCCTTCGCTCTTTAGTTTTTATCACGATGCTCGGCCTCTGTCACCTGCAAATGCGGGGGCAGGCATTGACCAATACGGCACCCCCCGCGCCACTGCCCGACGATCCCAGCCAGGAGGTTCTGCCCATTGCACAGCCGGAGCCGGAGGCCGCCAGCGGCGTGCCCGTCGAATGGGAGGCGCAGAGTCAGAGCCGCTCCGGAGACATATGGACGCTGACCGGCGAGGTTGTCGGCCACTATCGCGGCTACACTTTGCGCGCCGACAAGGTCATCTACCATCAGTCCACCACGCAACTGGAGGCCGAAGGAAACTTGCAGGTTAGCGGCGGTCCCAACGATGTGCTGATCTATGCCGATCACGGCGATATGCGGCTGAATACGCACACCGCGCGCTTCTTCAATGTGCATGGCTCGCAAGGCATCCGCACCAATGGCCACACCAAAATCTTCTCCACGACCGCGCCATTCTCCTTTACAGGCCGAGTGGTATTGGAACTGGGCGAGGGCCATTACAAGATCATTGACGGCACCATGACCAACTGCCGTCTGCCCAAGCCGGACTGGAAGGTCATCTCCCGCGCCATCAACCTGCAGGATGGCACGGCCTCCACCAGCAATGCGCTCTTCGAGTTTCTCGGCGTGCCGCTCTTTTATCTGCCTTATTTGAGCCATCCGATAGACGAAACCGGACGTTCCAGCGGGATTCTGATCCCCGCCGGTGAAAACTCCGGGGTCAAAGGGCTGGTCATCGGCGAGCAGTTCTACTGGGTAATCAGCCGCAATATGGACATGATCGGCGGCGTGGAGTATTGGAGCAAGCGTGGCTGGGCGCCCAACGGCGACTTCCGCTATCGCGGAGCAGGACTCAACCACGCCAATGTCCGCTGGAATGCCCTGCTCGATCGCGGCGTTGAAGTGTCGATTCCTTCGCCGACCTCCACTCAGCCCGCCACGGCCACGCTGCTCAACCAGGGCGGAGTTGACATCAACGCCGAGGGGCGCAAAGACTTCGATGCCGAAACCCGGCTGGCCGGCAAGATCGAGTATCTCTCCAGTTACATCTACCGGCTGGTCTTCAACGATAATTACTCGCTGGCCACGACCTCCGAGGTGCAGAGCACACTTTCGCTCACGCACGCCCACAACTGGCTTGTGCCTTCAGTCCTGCTGGCTCGCTTTCAAAGCTTTGCCGGAACCTCGACCACTACCAATGAGAGCTGCGTCAACGGCAATCAGGTCCGGATTCTTCACCTGCCTTCCCTGCGCATTGACATGCTCGACCATCCGCTGGGCGCGTTGCCGGTCTATGCCGGCATGGGTTCATCGCTGAGCTACCTCACCCGCTCCGAGCCTGCTGCGATCCCAACCGGAACCAGCTTCCACGCCCGCAACGCCGGACGCATTGATGTGTATCCCCACCTTCTGCTGCCCCTCTCCGGCGGCGGATGGAGCCTGACCGCCGAGGCCGCGTTGCGCGAGACCGCCTACACCCTCAGCCAAACGCCCGACCGGAAAGAGATCAACGGCGGCGTTCCCACCATCAGCCACGACCCGCTCAACCGAACCGATCTTGAAGCCTCGGTCGATCTGCGTCCCCCAGCCATTGAGCGCGACTTTACGCTCGACCGCTGGAGCCGCCAACTACGCCACGTCATCGAGCCGGAGCTGACCTACCGTTACGTGGATGGCATTGGCAAACAGGCCCGGAATGTATTACTGGTGGATACCACCGACATTGCCACCAACACCAATGAAGTCGGCTATTCACTCACCCAGCGCCTCTTTCTGCGCCCCACAAATGAGAAGCCCTGCACGACACAAGACGAAGTAGCTGCTGAAAAAGGCTGCCGGACGCAAGTCCGCGCGAGTGGGCCAGTTGGCAGATTGCCCAGAAGTTCTTCCTCGATCGCAACTTTGGCGGCGCGCTCATCCCCAACCGCCCCAACGTCTTCGACTCCACGCTGGACTTCAACGCCATCGCCTTTCTCACCGCGCCGCGCAACGTTGCGCCCATCACCTCGCGCCTGCGCTTTGAGGCGATCGACAACCTGCGCATTCAGTGGGATCTGGACTACGATACGATGGCCGGGCGCTTGGATGCCGACAACCTCTACGCAGGCTACAGTTGGGATCGCACTACCATCGGCGTCGGACACGCCATGCTCAATGCCGTCGGGGAGACCCCCGGCTCCGACACAGTGACCAAAAGCCAGCAAGTGCAGCCCTTCCTGACCATAGGAAAGCAGAGCGGCAACGGCTTCAATCTGGCAGCCAACGGCGGATACGATTTTGTCCTCGGCGAGTTTCAGTACTGGGGAACACAAGCTACCTATAACTGGAACTGCTGCGGCATCACCGTCGGCTACCGACGCTTCGATCTTGGCTCCATCCGCGGCGACGATGGCCAGTGGCTCTACAGCTTCACCCTGGCCAACTTCGGCTCCGTCCCGGGCATCAGCCGCTCAAAATCCGTCTTCCGCGATCCCACCCTGCCGCCTGTCTACTAACGCATCCGCTCCAGGCTGATCGGTCTGGTAATCCCCTGCCCCAGATTGCGCTCCTTGAAATGCTCAAGCGCGGTTTGGACAAACTCCTCCATACGGCTTTTGAAGATTGCGCTGTCAAATTGCAGCGCGTGTTCCCGTATCGCCCGTGGATCGAATTCCTGCTCCTTTGACTCAAAATCATGCATTGCCTCAATCAAACTGGAGGTGGTTTGTTGAGTAAAAAAGACTCCTGTCTGATCTTTTGCAATGGGCTGACCCGGAAAAGCGCCGCGCACCGTCTCGAGCACGCCACCGGAGGCGTAAGCAATCACCGGCCGTCCGAAACTCTGCGCTTCAACCGGAACAATTCCAAAATCCTCTTCGCCTGGAAACAGCAGCGCGCGACAGCCGGCAAGATTCAATCGCAATTCGTTATCGCTGACTTTGCCTAAAAACTCGACCGTTGGCCCTGCCATTTTTTTCAGTTGCTTCCATTGAGGGCCGTCGCCGATCACTCTCAACCGCCGGCCAGCTTCCGTGCAGGCGGTCACCGCCAGATCGAAGCGCTTGTACTCCACCAAGCGTCCGACCGCCAGATAATAATCGCCCTGAGTTGCGCTGATGCTTCCAGCCGAAGTTTCAACCGGCGGATAAATGACCCGGCTCTCGCGTCCGTAGTATTTTCGAATCCGCGAAGCAATGAACCTGGAATTGGCCACAAAGTAATCCACCCGCGCCGCTGACGCATAATCCCAAAGCCGCATGAAATGGGCGGATAGTGAGAAAACCGAGCGAACCAGCGGACTCATCCCCCGGCTGTATTGCGGGTACATCTCCCAGATGTAGCGCATCGGAGAGTGGCAGTAGCAGATGTGGCAGGTCTTGGATGAAGTAATGACCCCCTTTGCCGGTCCTGATTCAGAGCTGATGACCAAATCGTAATCGCTCAAGTCAAACTGCTCGAGGGCAATCGGCTGGAGAAAGAGAAAGTGGCGATGGAATCGTCTGGCGCCCGGCACTTGTTGCAGAAAGGATGTCTGAAGCCTTCGGTTTTGAAGAATGGGCGCAAGGGTCTCCCGGTTGGCGACCAGCGCAAACAGGTCAGCCTGTGGAAAAAGCTCGGCCAAAGCCTCTACCACCCGCTCGCCGCCGGCGCGGCCCACAAACCAGTAGTGGACGATGGCAACGCGAAGATTCTGTAACGTATCCGCGGACACGGAAGTCTCCATTGGCCGGCCACCATCCTCAGCGTTTATCATAGCAAGAGTCTAGGCTGTAAAGCGCTGCTCTACTCACCGGCGCATTCGCACAACAAATAGCTTCAAAGTTGACCTGAAATAGATTTCTAGTGTCTGGAAAGGCATCGTCGAATGCTAGCGGCATGGAGCAAACTGACATCTGTCCGTAAAAATCTGCTGGTTCGCAACACCGGTTGGATGATTGTCGGGCAAGGAGGTAATTTTTTTCTCCAGGCAGGTTACTTCCTGCTGGTTGCCAGATTGCTCGGTGTTACAGAATATGGTGTCTTCGCCGGCGCTTTTGCTCTGGTCAACTCCGTGACCGTTTACTCCTCTCTCGGTTCATCCATGATTTTCATGCGCTATGTGAATGAAGATCGTGCCTCGGCGCAGGTGTACTGGGGAAATATCTTGGCAATCTGCGCCGGTTCGAGTCTGCTCCTGATGCCCGTCCTGGCGCTTGCAGGAAAGAAACTCTTCGGTCCAGGGTACGCGGAGCTGATCTTGGTATTAGTAGTGGCAAATTGTTTCATGAGCCAGATTACTACCAGCGCCAGCGCTGTCTTTCAAACCTTCGAACGCTTGAAGGCTACCGCGTGGCTGCGAGCCATTTCGAACTTGCTGCGTCTGCTGGCCATTGCCGTCTTGGTCTTGACCCTCCACCACGCCAGCGCCTTTCAGTGCTCTTTGGGAATCCTGGCATCTTCCACGCTTGCCGCTGGCGCCGCTTTCCTCATGGTCCGCCAAAGCATTGGAAAGATGCGCGTCAGTGCAAGGCTGATCTACCGTCGCTTCTGGGAGGGCATCGGCTTCTCTTTCGCCGCATCCACGCAATCCATCTATAACGATGTTGATAAAATGATGCTGAGCCACTATGGCATGAACGCCGCCAACGGCATTTACACCATGGCTTATCGCGTAGTAGATTTTGCCACCACGCCAGTTTCCGCCATCGATGCTGCCGTGCTGCCCAGGTTCTTTACGTTGAGCAAGGATGGGCTGGCATCTGTGGGCCGTATGGCGCGCAGAACTGTGCCCATTGCCACTCTGGCCGGCTTCGCAGCAGCGGGGTTTACGCTGCTTGCCTCTCCTATTGTGGTGCGGCTCGCTGGCCACGGGTTTGCGGATGCCATGCTTGCCATCCGCTGGCTCTGCTGGTTGCCGGTCTTTCGCGGAATCCACCAACTTGCCGGAGGCGCATTGACGGCCACGGGACGGCAGAATTATCGCACCGCTGCGCAACTGCTGGTAGCAGTGCTCAACTTTGCGCTGAACCTGATCTGGATTCCATCACACGGTTGGCTCGGTGCAGCCTGGGCCAGCCTCGCCTCCGACGGCGCGCTCAGCCTGTTGAATCTCTGTCTCGTTCTATTTATTTTTTCGCGCGTGAGTCAACATCAGCGGTCCGTTATCACAGTGGAGCAGCCAAAATGACAATACCGTCCGTCTGCGCGGTGATCATTACCTATCACCCCAACGCCAGCATGCTTGAAAATATCTACAGCGTTCTTGCCCAAGTTCGGCAAATGGTCATTGTGGACAATGGCTCCAGCGCCGATGAACTCGATCCGCTGCGCAACGCGAGCAGGGATCATGGCTTTCACCTGATTGAAAACGGAGAGAATCTTGGCATTGCCGAGGCTCTCAATCAAGGCGTTCGCTGGGCCAAAAGCGAGGGCTATCCATGGGTAATTCTCTTTGATCAGGACAGCAAAATAACCGATGGTTTTATTGAACAGATGTTTACGGCGTGGGAAGTCCATCCTGACCGTGAGCGCGTATCATCGATTCAGCCCAGATATGTTGAACCTGAAATTGGCGTTGAGTGGGAGGTGCGGCGCGCCCGCGACGGCGGCCCTATTACTTCTATGACTTCAGGGTCGCTGATGCCGGTTTGGATATTCGATAAAATCGGTGGTTTTGCATCGGAATATTTCATCGATGAAGTGGATACAGAGTTCTGTTTTCGCATGCGGGCCGCAGGGTACCATATCACTGACTCAAGACAGGCTGTCCTTATGCATGCATCAGGCCATCCGAAGAAGTTTTCCATTCTTGGATACAAATTTCGGCCAGCTCATCACAGTGCTGTAAGACGTTATTATATGTCGCGTAATCGGCTAGTCGTTTATCGTAAGTACTTTCTAGTCTTTCCAGTCTGGGTTTTGTATTCCATTAATGTGGCCTTGCGAGAGACAATCAAGTGTTTTCTCGGTGAAGATGACCGGCCCCGCAAGTTCCGCAACCTTCTGCTTGGAACTTGGGATGGGCTGGTCGGTAGAATGGGAAAGCGGGAGGGATTATGAAACAGCTTCGCGACGAAAAACGAAGCCCACTCTTCCATTTATAATTGTATCTGCAATCATCCGCATGGATACAAACTCCATCATTCTGATGACGGGAAAGGGCTGACCTTCAAATGATTCGGGCCGCATGCACCATTGTTTCTTTCAATTACCTCCACTTCGCGCGGACGCTCTGCGACTCATTTATCAGGCTCCATCCCGGCTGCAAGTTTTATGTATTGCTGGTTGACCGTCTTCCCGATGGATTTGACGCCACTCAGGAGAACTTCGAGTTGGTTCTGGTAGAGGATTTGGAGATTCCGGATTTTGCACAGATCGCTTTTAAATACGGCATCCTGGAATTAAATACCAATGTTAAACCTACCTTCCTCAAGAAGCTCTTCTCCCAGGGTATCGACCAGTTGATCTATTTTGATCCTGATATACTTATCTATTCCAAAGTTGACCTCATCTATGAGGCGCTGAACGCGAGCAGCATTGTTCTCACGCCCCATTGCACATCCTCCAATGAAAAATCGCCATACGCGGAAGTGCTTTTGCTCCTGAACGGCGCTTACAACTTGGGCTTTATTGCGCTTTCGAAAGGCACTGAGTCGGCTAGATTTCTCGATTGGTGGGAGAATAAGTGCCTTACACTGGGATATGAAGAACGCTGGGCGGGCTTATTTGTCGATCAAAAGTGGATCAATCTTGTCCCATGCTATTTTGATTCGGTACTAATTCTCAAGCATTCAGGTTGCAACGTCGCGTACTGGAATCTGCATGAACGGAAGATCGAGAAGTCCCTGTCTTCATGGGTAGTGAATGGGGATACGCCTCTCCTTTTCTTTCACTTTAGCGGAATCAGCATCGGTGGCGGCAATAGAATATCGAAACACACCGATCAGTTTGACTTGGTATCCAGGCCGGACCTGGCGGAACTATTCGCGGATTACCGCGAACGCCTTGCTCGCAACGCCATTCCTGACCTCGGAAGTTATCGCTACGCCTACGGCTATTTTGATAACGGTGAATTCATCAACAAGCTTCAGCGAGCGGCATTTTCAGCTAACCTTGACAGGTTCGGTTCAGCAGATCCGTTTTGTGCCTCTGGTCCATTTTATACGTGGGCGCGGCGGCGCCATTTGCAAAGCCGTGAGGACACTGTCGGAAAATTCGGTAGGAAAGCATACAGCAAGGCGGATTTCCGGGTGCGGTTGATTAACTCCGTTCTGCGGCTGGCTCTACGGCTACTCGGGGCCGATAGATATACGATTCTGATGAAGTATATGGAATTTGCCTCGCTGTTGCGCAATCAAAAAGATATCTTTGACGCTAATCATGGCGAGTCAAATTCAATCCGCGAATCGTTAGGTCAATAAACTGCGCACCTTGGTAGCTGTGGATTCCCATGAATACCGGGCTGCTTGAGCCAAACCTTTCTCTCTAAGTCTAAAGCGTACCAACGAATCATTCACGATTAGCTTCATAGCAGCGACGATTTCTTCCACTGAAGTAGGATCGACCAGAAGAGCGGCATCTCCGGCAACCTCCGGCAAGGCGCTGGTGTTTGCTGTTATGACTGGCGTCCCGCATGCCATGGACTCGAGCACAGGTAAACCAAAGCCTTCGTAAAGAGATGGAAACACCAGTGCCTGAGCACTACGGTAGAGAGACGGAAACTCCGTATCCGGAACAAGCCCGGTAAAATGCACTTTCGAGGTTAGCTGGCAGCGTTCTATGTAAGCTGTTAATAATGCGGTGGGCTTGCCTGTAAACACAAGCTTCATTTCTGTAGCGAGTCCTGATAACGCGAAGGCCTCGACGACTCGAAATTCGTTCTTGTGCGCCTTGCGATTGCTGACGCAAAGAAAATAGGGAAATGCTAGCCTATAGGGAGCAACATTCGGATGATATTCAGAGTCCACTCCACAGCGGACGTTGATAACCTTTTCAGGTGAGACGCCGGCCCATTTGATGATTCGCCCGCGGGAAAACTCTGAAACAGTTAATATGAGTTTGGCGCGCTGGCAAGCGCGCTTCAGGATTGTAGCGTAGTAAATTCTTTTAAGTGGGCTGCTATTCTCGGGACGGTCGATGTGATTCAGGTCGTGGATTGTGAAAACGAATGGCGCGGGGCAAGAAAGGGGCGAGTTGTAGCCCGGCGAAAAGAAAAGATCCTTGCTCGTAAGCTTGCGGAGTTCACGAGTGAGCCGCCACGGATCGAGTGGTGAAGCAGGATTCGATGCGAGCTGAATTGGCTGATGATCAAGTTCACCAAGCACATGGCGCGCAAAGCGTCCTATGCCGTGGTCTCCGATCCATCGCTGATCGACGAATATCATAATTCTATATACCTCCAGTCCTGATTTTGACTTGCAATGCACTGCGGCGCCGGTTGAGCGAATCTCAAGGCTGAAGCCATGATTGCGAAAATATCACTTCTCAATTCAAGAGCAGTTTTATGAATTGATTCAGCAGTTCTCGCATAGCACAGCGCGACTGTTGCCTCTTGAAATAAATCTTTCGTCGCTGAATATTTTCCTCACAAGCATAACTAATTTTTACCTTCGATGCGTTCAATCATGCCTTTTCTTGACTATATCAGTTAGAGACGAACGGGGGCTGGCTGAGAAAAATGTTTTGAGGTCTTTCCGAGTTGAAGTTCACGGTGCTCGCAACTCTTGCTGACTGTTTGAGAAAAAGGCGCTCATAACCGGCGAGAAGAAATGAGGTTTCTAGAAATGTTTTCAGAGGGGCATCCAATAGGTAATTTGACCCAAACCAAAACAATATGCAGAAGCCAAACCACGGGTAGAGTACAATCCCGAGAACTTTTCCACTCTTGAACCACTTCCAGACCACTCCATATAGCAACCCATAGCCAAAGACAAACGGCAATGAAAACCATCCGATGTCTGAAAAGATATAACCGAAGGATCCTGACCAGATTAGATTCCCATCCAAACCGGCCTTCGAAACCGCACTGAACTCCGATGCCCAGATCACCAATACATCGGGAATATTAAAAGATTTAATAAATCGAACCAGAGGATTATGGGTTGCAAAGATGCTGAGATAACAGCCCAGCCCGCCAAACGGGTAATGGAGCCTTCCATTCACCACCGCGGATAAGCGATTATATGAAGCCATGGTATAACCAAGCAGGGAGTTGATTTGGTCGTCCCAATTATCGGTTCCGCGCAAGAAGGAAAACCCAAAGAACAGCAATGCAAGACATAGAAAGAGAACGAAGGAACTCTTCAAGATAAATTTCGTATTTGCTTGCTTGGTTGCTATCCTGCGGGCCAATTCAAGAATGGCTAGACCACTGCCGAGAGGCATCAATGACGTACGGCTCATTGTAAGAACAGATGCGATAATCAAAGCAATAACCGAGATTATCAGAGTGACGGAAATCATTCGCCTCTTCCATCCGGTGATATTGAGGTTGAAAGATCGCGAAAAAGCCCACCAGGTAATCGCTATCAAAAGGAGTGGGGCGAACCCGAAGGTTTGTTCAACGTCGTATGCAAGAGCTTCCTTGAGTTCTCCTCCGTGTTGAGATAAAAGAAGAAGGGCAATGTTTGGAATCTGTTTCACTAATAAAAACATCGAAACTGCAATTACAGTAATGCCCAAAAAAAGTGGAAGAAGCAAAAACGCAGTAGGTGAGATTTTAGTTACTAAACGGCGTTCGATAAATTGAGACGGAAACATCCAGCCAATCAACCAAACACCCAGTATAAAGCTGACAACGCAAAGTGTATAGAACAGAATGGTTGCCGGATCCAGGAACATCAGATCTGGTTCATTCATGTAATGCATGTAAAACGAGGGCGGAATCAAGCAAGCAAACAGAAAGAACACATAGGAAAACAATGCCAATCCATACGGAGAGACAATGTTATCCAGCACGCGGCTTGATTTTTGCTTTATCATCCAACCTTCAACTCGATTCGTCTGGACCGGCTACCGTTCTTTGTGGATGTACAGGCTGCGCAATGCCTGGAATTTGCTGTTCTTCACAGGGTCGCTGAGCGACTCTCTCCAGCGCGCGGCGGAAAGAACCCATAGAATCGCAATCACAAAAGCGACAAAGGTCATCAGAATAACGATCAATGCGCGATGAGGCGACGATTTCTTGTCCGGCGGCACGGCAAGGTCGCTCACCTGGATGATCGCGCCCTCGCGGGCTTCATCCAGCTTTGCTATTTCAAATTGCTTGGCGATCAACTCCATGATGGTTTCGTAATACTTCACATCGCGCAGCCGGCGGATGTATTCGATTCCGGCTTCAGGAATGTTGCCTTTGGGAACCACGATGTCAGAGCCGGGATTAGCATCGGTGCCGGAGAGTTTGGCTAGCTCTGCTTTGAGCGCGTTCAGGCGCTGCTGGGCCGTGACCACTTGAGGATTCTTTTCCGTCGCAAAGGAACTCATGCCCTGCAGTTCAACCTCTTGCGCCGCAATCTGGCCGCGCAGAATAGCCGCCGATTCGATCAGAGATCTCGCCTGACTATCGATTTGCAAGATGCCGGTGGACTGTTCGGTGTGCTTCATTGCCTCTTCGGCCGTAGCAAGATTTTCATTGGCTTCCAGCAACTGTTGCTGGAAGAAGACGCGGCGCTGGGAGGCTTCGCCTATGGCGAGGCTGGCAGATTGCTTGCGGAACTCTTGCACATATCCGTTGGCAATATCAGCCGCCATCTTCGGATCTTTATCTGTGACTGAGATTCGAATCAGTCCGTCCTTGACTCCAAGAACCACGGTAGAATAGCTCTCAAAATCTTTACGCGTCGTGGAGAGCCTTTTCTCATGGTACCTTTGCATCAGTCCGAAGCGCTGAATCAGGGCGTCTTCAACCCCCCGCCCGCGAAAGAGCGAGACATACATATCGCCGGGATTCTTGATACCCAGGCTTCCGCCGGCAAGTGAAGCCAGTGCGCCACCGCCCATCTGGCTGAGCAGGGCGGAACTCATAGAGGAATTCTGAGCGGGAGGCATAACAACTGTCTCCGCAGTGTAGCGGTTGGGAACCAATAAAACGATGATGGCCGTGGCCACGGCAACGCCGAGGGTGAACCAAAAGACGAACTTCCTGCGCTTGGAGAGGATAATCAGCAGATCCAGCAGATGCACCTCTTGCGCGGAGCTTTCCTGCTGAGTCGCTGTCCGTTCCTCCGAGCTTCCATTGTCCAAATCCACTTTCACTTCCCCCATTGCCTATTCTATCCGGGGCAACTTCGATCTCGCTCAAAGAAATCATTTGCTGTCCACAACGCCTGCCGCCCCCATCGCCTCCCGTTACAATGAAATGAACCGCTTTGCAGAATTGTGGGCAGGCGGCACATTCTCCAGCTTCATTCCGGAATCGAAGATACCATGGCTGAATCTGTAACTCTTTCCACTAAGCCTCGTGTTTTGAGCGGTATGCGCCCCACGGGCAAGCTGCATTTGGGCAACTACATGGGCGCGCTGGCCAACTGGGTCAAGCTGCAAGAGCAGTACGAGTGCTACTTTTTCATCGCCGACTTGCACGCGCTGACCACCGACTACGCCGACACCTCGAAGATTGCTCCCAACACGCTGGAAGTGGCGCTGGATTTTTTAGGCGCGGGGCTTGATCCAGCCAAATGCACGATCTTTGTGCAGGGCAAGGTGACGCAGCACTTTCAACTACCGCTGTACCTGGGGATGATTACGCCGCTCGGCTGGCTGGAGCGCGTGCCTAGCTATAAGGAGATGCAGGAGAACCTTGCCAGCAAGGACTTGACCACCTATGGATTTCTGGGCTACCCGGTGCTGATGGCTTCGGATATTTTGCTTTATCAACCGGATTTTGTGCCGGTGGGGCAGGATCAGCAGGCGCATGTGGAGCTGACGCGGGAGTTGGCGCGACGCTTCAACCAGTTTTACAAGCTTGGCGTACGGGAGGTTCTCCCAGAACCCAAGGTGCTCCTCACGCCCTCGCCCAAACTGCCTGGCACCGATGGCCGCAAGATGTCCAAGAGCTACGGCAACACGATTCAATTGACCGACCCGGAGCCGGAGGTACGCAAGAAGCTGAAGACGATGGTGACCGATCCGGCGCGTGTGCGGCGTACAGACGTGGGCGATCCGGACAAGTGCCCGGTTGGAGATCTGCATAAGGTATTCAGTTCGCCGGAGACGATGGCCAAGGTCAAAGAAGGTTGCCGCACGGCGGGGATCGGCTGCATTGAGTGCAAGGGCTGGGCCGCGGATGGGCTGGTGCAGGTTTTGAATCCGATTCAGGAGCGCCGCGCCAGCTTTACTGAAGCACAGGTGGCTGAGATTCTGGCCGATGGGAACGCTCGCGCCTCTGCCCGCGCCGAGCAGACCATGCAGCAGGTGCGTGCGGCGATGCAGATGGAATAGCCGGACGAACTCGCCCTTTTCAGGTACGTTGAAAGAACAGACAGAAGAAAGCCTTGACCGAGCCTTCAATCCAACCCGAAAAGACTCCCGCGACACCGGCCTCCGCCGACGGCGAGTTGGTGCTGCGTCCCAAGCCCACCGAGCAGGAGGCCGCCGAGGAAAAGGCCGGCGAGCGCGCCGCCGCCCGCGCTGTCGCCAAGCAGAAACAGCGCGACGAAAAGGCCGAAGAGTCTCCGTTCTCCGTCTTTGTGGGGCAGGTCTATGATGGCCCGCTGGACCTGTTGCTGGACCTGATCCGCAAGCAGGACATCGACATCTACGACATTCCCATCGCCAAGATCACCGCGCAGTTTTTAGCTTACGTGAACCAGCTCAAGGCTACAGATGTGGATGTGGCCGGAGAGTTCATCTACACTGCCTCGCTGCTGATCCATATCAAGAGCAAGATGCTGCTGCCGCGCGCCGCTGCCGGACCGGAGGATGCAGCCGAAGACCCGCGCCGCGAGTTGGTGGAGCGGCTGCTGGAACATGAGCGCTTCAAGAATGCCGCGCAGATGCTGCAACAGAAGCAGATGCTGGAAGCCGCCAGTTGGACCAGCCCCGGCATGAGGGAGTTTCAGGAAACGGTTGACTCTGAGCCGGAGGTGGCCGCCGACACGGTGGACCTGGTGCGCATCTTCCGGGACATTCTAGAGCGCGCCCGCACGCGACCGGTGCTGAATGTGCAAGAGGATTCGGTGACGGTGGGCCAGATGATCCAGTTCTTGGGCCGAAGGCTGGCGATGGAAGACAAGCCCGTAGCGCTACGCAAGCTGCTGAGCCAGACCCGCAGCGAGCGGGCGCTGATCGCCATGTTTCTGGCACTGCTGGAGCTGGTCCGCATGCAGGCGATCCTACTGCGCCAAGACCGCGCCTTCAGTGAAATCTTTATTAAAAAGCACACCGGCTTTGACGCTCTGATGAGCGATGGCGCGATCAACACCAGCGACAACTGGCGATAACTCGCCGCGGATTGGTCAGCAGTTGACCACAGTCACAGCCACGAATGAATGACCTGCGCATACCAGAGCACCGGCGCGGCCAGCAGCAGAGCGTCAATACGGTCCAGGACGCCGCCGTGACCCGGGAGCAGGGAGCCTGAGTCCTTGACGCCGGCCGAGCGCTTGAGGGCGGACTCGGCCAGATCGCCCACCTGGGCTGCGATATTGATAATGACGGCTAGACCTAGCCAATAAGAAATTTCTTCCGGGTAGGAGAGCCAGACCTTGTCCCACTGCGCAGCCAGCAGATGCGCCAGGCCGAGCAGGATTCCTGTGGCCAGCAGGCTGCCGACGACGGAGCCGATCGCGCCCTCCCAGGTTTTGTTGGGGCTGAGCGAGGGTGCCATCTTGTGCCGACCCCAGGCGCGGCCGACGTACAAGGCCGCCGAGTCTCCAGCCCAAACGACGCAGAGCAGGAAGGCTACCAGCGAGGGTCCATTGGTCTCTTCGCGCAGGCTGGGCAGCGTGATGAGCGTGGTGCCGATGTAAAAAAAGCAGAAGATGGAAGTCGAGGCGTCGGCCAGCATCGATTCAACGGGGCGAAAGAAAGCACAGTAGACGAGCAGGGTCAGACTGAGAACGACTAAAACAGCGGCAGTCTGATCCCGCTGATCCCAAATGAGATGGCAAGCAAAAAGCAAAAGAATGGCAACCAGCACGGCGATACGCGGCGGATGGGCGCCGGAACTCTCCGCCAAACCAAGAAATTCCCAGGCGGCCAACGCGGCAATCGTGGCTGCAGCCAGCGAAAAAAGCCAAGGCGACTGCGGCCATAAAAAGACCAGCAGCAACACCACGGGGATCAGGATGAGGGCTGTGAGTATACGTTTCATTCAGGGTTGAGAATACACCGTCAGGGGGTGGGTTGTGTGGATGTGCGAGAACCACCTCCCTGATTCCGATCTGAATGAGCGGCAAAACCCTGGATGGATTGACTCGCCTCGCTTTAATTTCCATCCACGCTCAGCCAATGGCTGACACTTCGGGCGCCTCCGCGCTGGCTCATGGCTTCCTTCACTTTGAGGCGCATTTGCTCGACGCCGCGGCGCTGCTCGGCTATCTCCTTGAGGCGCATTTGGATTTTATCCACCAACAGCCTGGAGCGGGCAGCAGCATCCTCATTGCCAGAGGATAAATTCTTCTCTGTCATGGTTTCCGCCTTTGTGTTGTAAAAGTTTTCCTGTGCTCAAGCCTGCTTGCCGCCGTCTGTGCTGAGCCAGTGGAGGAAGGCTTCGGAGCTTCCGCGCTGGGCCATAGCTTCCTTGAGCCGGAAGCGTAACTGCTCAGCCGACCGTTTGGCGCGGGCTGCTGGTTTGACTTGCTTGGGTGCGTCTTTCGCCGTGGTTGCCGTCTGTTCCAATGTAGAGTTTTCCAATGAAAGATCCCTCATAGGCAGTACATCGTCAGAAGCTACCAGCGAGGCTATGCCTTCGTCCAGAAAAACTTGCATGAAAATGAACCGAGGTAATCAATTGGCCACGAGGGTAATCTGCTCCGGATTCTCTTCCACCTGGCCGACGTTGTCGCTCAAGCCACCGTAACGGCGCTCGCGGCGCTGGTAGTCCGCCATGGCCTCCAGCAAGTGGATGCCGCGGAAGTCGGGCCAGAGGCGCTCGGTGACGATAGATTTCGGTATAAGCGATCTGCCAGAGCAGATAATTTGACAGCCGCATCTCTCCCGAAGTGCGGATCAGCAGATCGGGATCGGGCATATGCGCGGTGTAGAGATGGCGATTGATCGCCTCTTCCGTGATGCGCTCCGCGCTCTGGTGCCTTGTTTCGCATCTCGGCTATATAAATTGCGGAAGGCGTCCACCAGTTCCGAACGTCCGCCGTAGTTCAAAGCCAGCGTCAGCGTGGTTCCGGTATTGTCGGCGGTGGCTTCTTCCGCCCAGCGCATCTTCTGCTGGACTTCGTCCGGCAGTTCGTGAATGCGCCCGATGTACTTCATGCGGACGTTGTTGTCCATCATGCGCTGGAGGTTCGATTCAAGATAGCTTTTCAGCAGACGCATGAGGAAGTTGACCTCGGCGCGCGGGCGGCGGAGGTTGTTTTCCAGCGAAAAAGCGTAAAGAGTGAGCCAAGGAAGGCCGATGCGCGAGGCCGTCTCTGTGACCAGTTGCACACTGTTGGCGCCTTGTTGATGGCCCAAAAATCTTTTAAGAGAGCGATGACCGGCCCAGCGCCCGTTGCCGTCCATGATGATCGCTACATGGCGCGGCAGCGTCTCTGGCTTCAGAGTCGCGTAGACGGCGCGCTCTTCGGCGGTCAGTTCATGGATGCGAAGTGTGGGAACAAATGCCAAAGAAATTGCCTCTGTCGTGCCGGATCAATCCAGGCACACTCACTTGGACGCGCTGAAAGCGACAGCGCTGCATCATCGACCGTAGCACAAGCGCGGCGGCACTGCAATTGGCTTGGGCGCAATCATTCTCCGGGACTCCGAATGCTGCCCAGCTACGCGATGCGGCGATGGACTGCGGCCATGTCGCGCACCGTGCCGTAAACCAGCGAACGATGCAGCGAATCCAACTGCGGCAGCAGCGCGGCGATCTCCGCCAGCAGCGGATCTGCCAGAATCGACGCCACTTCGTCGTCGCGCTGGCTGCGCGAGTCGCGCACCAGTTGGCGCACGTCCACGCCCAGCGCTTCGGCCAGCCGGTCCAGCGAACTCAGTGTGGGAATCGCCTTCCCGTTTTCGATCTTGGAGATATAGGTGCGGGGCACCTGCATTCTGCCGGCCAGTTGGCGCTGGCTCATGTGGCGCGCGCGGCGAATATCCTTCACCTGCCCGGCCACGTGCAGGCCGGCCTCCGCCGAGGGCTCAATGGGACTGCAGATCCACGGCTACCGGACCGGGACGGACGGGCTCCTCGATCTCCAAAGGCCTGTGGCATTTCCGGCAAAGTTTGTTAGCGGTCTTGAATTGGGTGAGCCGGCAATCGGCAAATGTGCAGCGCACGACTTCGCGCGTTTCCATGCTGTCTGGGGTGGTCGTCATGGGTGGTGTGCGGAGCGCCAGAGCAGGGCTTCCGCGATGCTTCTCAGCACCACGATATTTGCTACGATCATCGAGATGAACCATAATTGTCAAGTGAAAAGTTGGGTTCAAATCCAAACTTTCACCTATCATACCCTTACAAAGCCCTAAGAAACCAGAAAAAAAACGAACCAAGTTGTGCAACAACAGAAGGAAATTTATAAAATGAGTGACTGCACAAGGGACGATGCAACAACACAGGGAACGGCATTTGGGCGCGCCCAGGCATGGCAACTGCTGACCGAGTGGACCACGAGCGAGAACCTGCGCAAGCATGCGCTCGGCGTCGAGGCCTGCGTGGCGGCAATGGGCGAAGCCGAGGCCGACCGGCTGGGGCTAACAGGCGCGGAGCGCGCAGCGCTGGTCGAGCTGTATGCGACGACGGCGATCTTGCACGACTTCGATTACGAGCGCCATCCCACCGCTGCCGAGCATCCAATTGTCGGCGTACGCGAGTTGGAGCGGCTGGGCTGGCCGGAGGAGCTGCGCACGGCGATCCTGGGCCACGCGCAGTATAGCGGCGTCCCGCGCCAGACCCATCTGGCCAAGGCACTCTTCGCCTGCGACGAGCTGTCGGGTTTTCTGACTGCCTGCGCGCTAGTCAAGCCGTCCAAGGCCATTGCGGATGTAGAGGTCTCCAGCGTGCGCAAGAAGATGAAGGACAAGGGCTTTGCTCGCGGCGTCAACCGCGAAGATATTCTGCTGGGCGCGGCGGAGTTGGGCGTGGAGTTGGATACCCATATCGCGTTTTGCCTTGCGGCAATGAAGAAGCGGGCGGGGAAGCTGGGGCTGTAGCCCAGTCCGCAAATCGCAGTCCACAATTTTAGCGCTTCATTCAATTTGTAGCGCCGGCCTCCTGGCCGGCTGTCGCGTTGACCTCCCGGTCCACGCTTGCTGGACGGACCGTTTTATCGTTTATGCCACCATGCCTCCGCATTTCCTCCCGGAGGGAAGGACCGAAAATAGCCCAGGGTGAAACGCGGCGGAGCCCTGGATTGAATGCATTGAGAGGAACCTTCGCCCCGGAGGCGCGAAACGAAAACTGCTCTCTATATTTTGTCCGCTATTCACACCGCCCCGCCGGGGCGGAAATCTCAGCTCTGAACGCTTACCCAGGATTTCATCCTGGGCTATTTTCGTTTCCTCCCTCCGGGAGGATGGTACGGAACCATTTCATTTATGTTTAAGCGATAACCATGAAAACTGGAAAGATAATAACCAATTCATGAAATGGATAGGTAAATTGTGCCTATGATACAAATTCCAGCCATGATTCGCCTATTTGCAATTCGGGATTGCGATAGAAACAAGTCAGGGTTGCAAGGTAGCCAATAACCCGCTCGCCATAGCGGCCCTGTTCCGTCTGCTTGGTGACGGTGACAACCTCAATGACGGCGGAGACAGTCAACCAATCGCGCCCGCGAATTCCGTTCAGCCATTGAACAAAGAATCTCCAATAGCGGGTAGCGAATGATCCGGCCAGGATGGCAGCCACAAACGAGATATTCCACCAATCGTCAATTGTTCCCCGATTGAGCATGATGGATTCAGTCTGTCACAGCGGAGTGGGAGATTGCACGGAAAAACAAATCGAATCTGTCATCAATTGATGCATGTGGAGGGGTTTTTCATCGCCTGAAACACGGAGGTTCCCCATAAAGAAACAAGCCTCAAGAGATGCCGTGACCCCAATCACCGTGCGCGCGGGGCAAATCTGCGCTACGATAAGCGTGATTCACGCATGGAAGGCTGGCTCGCTCGAAGCGAGAGCCGGTCTGGCGCTCGGGGGTGTGCATGGCTCGCTTTGAAGAGATACTGGTTCATTCCGCCAATGGGGTAAAGACCATTACGCTGAACCGCCCGGAGAAGCGCAATGCGCTCTCGCTGCGGCTGATTCATGAGCTGACCCAGGCGCTCGACGAGGCGGAAAGCTGCTCCTGTGGGGTGGTGGTCCTGACCGGGGCAGGGTCGGCTTTCTGCGCGGGGCTGGACCTGGAGCATCTGGCCACGCTCAATGCCACAACACCTGCCGAGCATCGCAGCGATTCACAGAGCATGGCCCGTCTGCTGCGCGCGCTCTATGACTTTCCCAAGCCGGTCATCGCGGCGGTCAACGGCCCGGCCATCGCCGGCGGCATGATTCTGGCCACCATTCCCGACTTCACGCTGGCCACGCCGGAGTCCAAATTCGGCTTCAACGAGGTGCGGATGGGCTTTGTGCCGGCCATTGCCGCCTCGTTTCTGCTCCGCCAAGTGGGCGAAAAGCGCTGCCGCGAACTGCTGTTGACTGGCCGCCTGATGAAGGCGCAAGAGGCACTATGCATCGGACTGGTAACGCAATTGGTGGCTGCAGATGAGCTGATGCAAACCGCTCAGGCCCTGGCTCAGACTCTCTTGCAAAATAGCCCGCAGGCGATGCAGTCGGTGAAGTATCTGCTGGCCCTGCACGCCCGGATGCGACTGGACGCGGAACTGGAAGACGCCATCGCGGTCAACGCGCAGCAGCGCTCAGCCGAGGACTTCAAGGAGGGCGTCACGGCATTTTTGCAGAAGCGCAAGCCGGAGTGGCCCAGCAAGAAGGCGCGGGAGTAGAGAACTGCAAGCATGACTCTCTATCAGAGCCAGGCCCCCGGAAACCTTGAACACGTCAGAATCAAGGTTTCCAGATTCACAGTTCATACCATCGAACGCTCCAGTTCCGAGCTTCGGAACCGGGGCGTCTGAGTCTGCCCGACCGGCAGCGTGGGTTACCGTTCAGGCTCGGAGGGCAGTTTTCAGCATGTGATTTGATCGCGCGCGGAAAGAGACTCAGCGCCGACCTGATGATGCGTGGCCGTGCTCATCGCGCGTTACATTCGCTCTGTAATGCGCCACGTGATCAACACGATTTGCCGACGCCCGGGCTTCGCCGCGCTGCGGCCTTGCGCCGGCGTACCCGTGATCAGGATGGAAGCGGTTATTCGAACCGGCCACGATCTATAGCTACGCTGACTCGCCTATTCACTATTCCATGTTCCCTGCCTTAAGCAATCTGTCCCGAATCGCCGCGCCGATGCCGTCGGCTGGAGGCACAGGGCAGAGAATCACCGTGCAGCCCGCCTCGTCCAGTGCACGCAACCCGGCATAAAGCGCGTGCGCCAGCTCTTTAGGAGCACCCCAGCAGCCCCAATGGAAGACCGCCGCGGCCCCTTCCGGCGCGGCAACTTCGGCAGGCAGCATTACGCCCACCAGCTCTTCGGGAAGGTCGAACATCAACCCAGCCAGCCGCGCTTCCATTTCATTCAGCGCGCCTTCGAGCAGCAAGAGCCGAGCCTTGGGCGCATAGTGGCGCAGGCCTACGCCAGGCGAGGGCAGCGCATGGCGCGGCGTGGCCAGCAGTGCACCGTCATCGCGATAGATTCCAACGTCGCCGGCAGTGTATCGAATCTGGACACTGGTCACCGCTCCGGGCCGGTAGATCATCATCGGAGTCTGGCAGGGATCAAGGACCGTGGATTCGACGCCGTGCTCGGTAGGCCCGGCATCGATCACAGCATCGATACGGCCATCCAGATCGTCCAGCACATGCTGGGCAGTCGTCGGGCTGATGTGGCTGAAGAGATTGGCGCTGGGCGCGGCTACTGCGACACCGGCGCGGCGAATCAGCGCGAGCGCCACCGGATGCGCCGGCATCCGCACACCCACCAGAGGCCGGCCAGCCGTCACCGCATCGGGCACGGCGCTCGTGCGCGGCAGCAACAGCGTCAGAGGACCGGGCCAATAAGTCTTCATCAGCTTGCGCGCCGCATCCGGAACCCGCTCCACCAGCCCGCTGAGCATGGCTTCATCGGCAATGTGCACAATGATTGGGTCCCACGACGGTCGCTGCTTGGCTGCAAAGATGCGCTCGACAGCGGCCGCATCTAGCGCATTCGCCCCCAAGCCGTAGACTGTCTCGGTGGGCAGCGCGACGAGGCCGCCGGAGCGCAGTATCAGAGCCGCCTGCTCCAGGGCTTGTTGCGCTGCCGCAGAGTCGAGCAGCGCCGGGTCGACCGACAATCGCAGAGTCTTCATCTCTTCTATTGTCGCCTGCCGCGGACGAAGATCTGTTATTTCCCTTCCAGCTTGGCCGGTGCCATGGCGCCCAGCTTGTTGAAGAGCGTCATCATCTCCATAGGCAGCGGGAAGACGATGGTGGTGTTTTTCTCGACGCCGATTTCGGTGAGGGTTTGCAGGTAGCGCAGTTGCAGGGTCATCGGCTGCGTGGCCAACAGAGCCGCGGCGTCCACCAGCTTTTGCGCGGCATTGAACTCGCCCTCGGCATGGATGATCTTTGAACGGCGTTCGCGCTCGGCCTCGGCCTGCTTGGCCATGGCGCGCAGCATCGATTCAGGCAGGTCCACCTGCTTCACCTCCACCGACGCCACCTTCACGCCGAAGGGTTCCGTGCGCTGGTCGATGATGGTCTGAATGCGCAGGTTGAGCTTGTCGCGATGGCTGAGAAGTTCATCCAGTTCCACTTCGCCCAGCACTGAGCGCAGCGTGGTTTGAGCAAACTGCGAGGTCTGATAGACGTAGTTGGCCACCTTGATGGCCGCGTCGTTGGGGTTGACCACATAGAGCGTGACCACGGCATTCACCTTGAGCGTGACGTTGTCGCGGGTGATCACGTCCTGGGCAGGAACTTCGAGCACGTCCTGGCGCAGCGAGATGCGCACCATCTGGTCAAAGGGCCGGAAGACGAGGATGATGCCGGGGCCTTTGGGGGTGGGCAGCGCGCGGCCCAGGCGGAAGATGACTCCGCGCTCGTACTCGCGCAAGATCTTGATCGAGTTGAGCAGGTAGAGAACGACGATGGCGACGAAGATCAGAATCGGCATACTAAGGTCAGGCATTGAAATTTCCTCACTCAGGAGGGATTGTACTCCAGTTGCGCGGCTGTGGGGAATTGAATCATCTTCAGCGAATGTGGTTTGAGACAGAAATTCATTCAATAAGGGCGCTGCGAAACCGCAGCTCCTTCGACTTCGTTTACCTCAAAAAACACGCCAAACTTCGCTCAGGATGGCAGTCTCAATGTGGAAAGAAATGGACGCTAAAAGCCTTCCAGCACATCGGCTGCCAATTGACGCGCGAACTCCCGCGCGAGCCGCTCGACCGCGGCGGGACTCTCTTCAAAGAAGCTGGACAGATTGGTGGTTGACTGATATTGCTGGCGGTAGATGTAGTGCTCGTTCTCGTAAAGCACCGCGCCATCCCGCCCGGTCAGCGTCACAGAGGCGACCACGGTGATTAAAAAGCTGGAAGACTGCTGCGTCGCAGTGTTGTAGGTCAGCGGCGCCACCGTCTCCTGCAGAATCGTTCCGCGCAGCACGGCATCGGCGTCGGCATTCTCATTCGGCGTTACGCGCATCCGGGTGCGTGTGGCAAACTCGCGCAGCACCGCCTGGGTGATTACCGTCTCCGTATGATAGCTTTCTGTCTTGGTGGCAAAGACCGGCACGGCCAGCGTCTTGACACCGGGCGGAAGATGCGTGGCCGCGCCCAGCGTGTGGTATCCGCAACCAGTGAAGGCGAGCAGGGCCAAAGCAAGCGAAGCCGGGGCAAACAGGCGCATGACTCATCTTACCGCGCCGCCTCCCTCCCCGGAATATGCGGTCGATTGTGGCTGCCCGGGCAAGTATCTGTTCTTGATTCTCCTCGGACAAGAAACATTGGAAGCGACAGTCCAGAGAAGGTATTCTGGAGTGGCATGGCAAAGAGACTCGATAGCCTGGGAGCAAAGCGATGAGCGGCGCGCGCTGGGGCGCTGGCTTTACGGCGACCGGCCGTTTTGTGGCCGAGATCGAGGCTGCGGGCGCTGGCTCGGGACCTCTCAAGCCAGGCTACGTCCTGGTGGGTGATGAGGCTTTTCTGCTGGACCGCTGCCGGAAGGCCGTGCTCAAGGCCTTTGTGCCCGATGAACTGCGCGACTTCTGCCTTTCCGACTTGGACCTGAGCAATGTTTCGATCTTCGAGGTGCTGGACCGCGCGCAATCGCCCTCGCTCATGGCGCCCTTTCAGGCGATCTTTGTGCGCAATGTGAAGCAGCTTTACACACGCGGGGCCAAGAAGGAGGAGTTTGCCGCTCTCGACCGCTACTTCCGCTCGCCCAATCCGCAGGCGCTGATCATCTTTGTCGCCGACTTCGTGCATATCCCCTCCGACCTGCGGCGCATGGAAATGGACGACAAGAATCGCTTCGAGCGGTTGACTGAGACGCTGGGCCAGCACTGCGGCATGGTCGAGCTGGCGCACGTCAATGAGGACGACGCCATGCGCTGGGTGACAGCCACCGCGCAGGAGCAGGGAACGCGCGTGGAAGCCGAAGCAGCGCGCGAGCTGGTCGATGCCTTGGGCGCGGATATGATGATGGTCGCCTCAGAGCTGGAGAAGCTGCTGCTCTATACACTGGGGCGCGGGCGCATCACGCTGGGCGACGTAGAGACGATGGTGCTCAGCGCCAAGCAGCGCTCGCTTTACGAACTGACCGACGCCATCAGCGCGCGCAACCGGGCCAAGGCGCTGGCGCTGCTGGCGGGCCTGCTGAACAGTTCGGACGCCGGCGAGGACTCGGCCATCGGCCATCTGTTCATGCTGGCCAAGACCTTCCGGCAGATGCTGGTGATTGTGGAGAAGAATGTGCGTGATTCGCGAGCCATCTGGCAGGCATTGTGGCAGGGCTTCCGCATGCCGCCCTTTGCCGCCGACGATTTGATCCGCCAAGCGCGGCGCTACAAGAGCCGCCGCGAGCTGACCCAGGCGCTGCGGCTGATTGCACGCGCCGATCTGGAACTGCGCTCCTCGCCGCCGGACAAGCGGCTGGTGCTGGAGCGGCTGATCTATGAGCTGGCCTCGGAGCCGAAGCCTGCCTCCGCGCACTTTGCATCCGATCAGCTTTCGTTCGAGGCGCTCTAGCCGAGGCAGTGCTCACGAAACCAGTGGCCGAAGTTCTTGTCGGCTTCCAGAATATGCGGAATAAACCAATCGCGAATGAAGAGGAGCGAATGCTCATTCAGGTCAGTGCCGCGATGGAAGCGGGCGACAAAGGCATCAATTTGTTCGGTCAGATGCTGATGCTTCAGGGCGTGCAGCGCCCTTCCGTTGTAACGGACACTCGCCATCAACGCTTCTTCCGAGGCGAAGTGAGCGTGCGTGCCTTCGTCCACTCGGATCAGCAGCGACCCAATTGACTCGCGATCCTCATGCCCAACCACTGCGACTTGCAGATCGTTGATGGCGTCAAACAAATCCTTGTGCTCGGTATCGATGTTGCCGGCATCGACGCTGTATTCTTCAGACCAGATCATCAGTTCGCCATCCTGCAGCGAGCCGAAGCGCTGATCCCGAAGCGGAGCATTGAGAGCCAGAGGCGGGCTTGAGGCGGGAGCATCCATGATCTCCTCCAGCGTGCGTATCAATGTACCCCATGCTCATTCAGCCAGGGACCGTACTCCTTGTCCACCTTCTGAATGTGATTGGTGAGCCAGTCGCGCAGGAAGTTGAGCAGGTGGAGATTCAGAGTAATCTCGCCCTTTTCGAATCGCGCGCTGTAATCCTCGACCTGCTTGACCAGATCGCGATGCTTGATCTTGTGAGCATCGATTCCAGGGTACTTGGCCGAGGCCATCATCGCCTCTTCCGCGGAAAAGTGGTTGCGCGTGTATTCGATAAGCTTCTTCAAGAGCGGCCCGGTCATGCTCTGCGCCTGCCCCTTCATCATCGCGGCGTGCAGATCATTGATGATGTCAAACAGCACCTTGTGCTGTCCGTCAACCGCCTGCACGCCCACTGAAAAATTCTGCCCAAACGTCATCAACGCCATACACTACCTCCTGCCGGAATGCACCGGTAGTGACCCTATCGGCTGACCGGGCAAAAGATTGAGTCAAAAAGCTGTGCGGAAGTTGATCAATGAACACCGTTCTTGTTCAGCCAAGGGCCGTACTCATGATCCTCTTTCAGAATGTGCGTGCCGAGCCAGTCGCGCAAAAAGTTCATCAGGTCGAGATTGATCGAGGCTGTTCCCTTCTCGTAGCTGTGGACAAACTCGCTGACCTGCGCCGTCAGTTCCTTGTGCTTGGCCTTATGCTGCGCCAGGGCCGGGTACCGGGTGGAAGTCATCAGTTTTTCTTCGCTGGCAAAATGCTCGCGTGTGTACTCGACCAGTTGGCGCAAAAGCGATCCGGTGATTTCTCGCGCCTGCCCCTTCATCATCGCGCCGTGGAGTTTGTTCAGCGTATCCACCAGCCCTTTGTGCTGATCATCCAGAACCTTCACGCCTACCGAGTAGCGGTCATTCCATGTCATCAATGCCATATTCTGCTCCTGCCGACGATTCCGGCAAGGAATTCATCGGCGAATTCCTCAAAAATGTTCAATGAAATCTCAGCGAATGCCATGTTCGTTCAGCCAAGTGGTGTACTTTTTGTCCACCTGCTGCATGTGATGGGTGAGCCAATCGCGCATGAAGTTGAGCAACTCAAGGTACACGGTGCTATCGCCTCGCTTGTGCCGCGCGTTAAATTCATCAAGCCTGGCCAGCAAGGACGCGTGCTCACTGCGCTGTTCGGCGAGACCGGTATACTTCGTGCTCTCCATCAACCGCTCTTCCGTGGAAAAGTGTTCACGCGCGAGGCGGAGCGCGTTGGGCAGCAGCGCACCGGCCACGCTTTGCGCCTGACCCTTCAGCATGGCGGCGTGCAGTTCATTCAAAAGATTGATGAGTTCCTTGTGCTGATCGTCCAGGTTCTTCACGCCGACAGAATACTTGCTGCTCCACGCAATCAGGGCCATGCTTCCTCTTTCTTTGGAATTGCTTGCCATTTTTATTCATCGGCCGATTCAGGGAGATAGTTTAAGGCAAATCTCGGATCTGAGATTCGCTGGCCTTCCGCGCGATGATATGGGTTCCGCGGCAGATTCAGTCCACGCCCCGTTCATTCAGCCACGGCCCGTACTCGCGATCCATTCCCTCGATGTGCTCGGCATAAGCCTCGCGCAGAAAGCAGAGCAGCGGGCGCATCTGCATTTTGTCGCCGTGCTGCACGCGGTGCGCGGATTGAAGAATCTGCGCCAGCAGGCGCTGGTGCTCTGTGCGGTGCTCTGGGATGCCAGGAAAGTTGTACTGATCCAGCAACTGCTCTTCGCTCCAGAAGTGCATGCGGGTGAATTCGATGAGCCGGTCCAGCACTTCGCTGACCTGTTCGCGGCCCGAACCGCGCACTGCGGCCAGGCGAAGTTCATTCAAGGTATCCATCAGAATGCCGTGCTGGTCATCCATGGCTCGCACGCCGATCATACAAGCGTGATTCCACGTTAAAAGCGCCACATGAGCCTCCATCAATCACTATTGGTTTTATCGGAGATTACGCTGCGAAGATGACCGGTAATCTGCCCGTAACCGTGACCAAGGTTATGCATGCAGGCGGCGGTAACCATTTATTCCAGAAGAATATTCGGCTCCGGCTGATGATTCTGCGTGGTCAGGGCCAGCGCCGCTGAAAGAATCAGCCCGCCGCCGATCCATGCGAAGGAACCCAGATGCTCACCCAGCAGTTGCACGCCCAGAAAGGAACCCAGCATCGGCTCCAGATTCAAAAAGACTCCGGCGCGCGAGGCAGGCACGTGATGAATTCCCCAGTTCCACAGCAGCGTGGTGGAAGCCGTGCACATCAGGCCGGCGAAGGCCAGCGCGGACCACGCCGTCCAACTCACGTGCGCAAAGGGCGGCGGAGCAACATGGGCATGAGTGAGCGGGCTGATGATCCAGGAACCCATCACCCAGGGCAGCAGCATCGCCCCGCCGGCCAGAATGGTGTACGCCGAGACGGCGGAGGGGCTGTGCGAGAGCATCAGCTTCTTGCTGAGCAGAATCCAGGCCAGCGCCGCGACGAGCGATACCAGCACAAGCAGATCGCCCGCCAGCGAAGGCTGATCGCGCATAGCCGCGCCATGACTGGTGGCGTGGCTGCCGCCCTGCGTGATCAGCGCCGCGCCCGCCGTCGAGGCAAACAGAGCCAGCCAGCCGAGACGGCCCAGCCGCTCTTCCGTTGATCCCTTGGGAGCAAAGAGTGCCGCCGCCACAGCCAACATCACCGGCATCGCGCCCACCATCAACGAGGCATGACTCACCGTGGTCAGCGACAGTCCCCCGAACTGCAACAAGCAACTGATGGGAATGCCGAAGGCCGCCGAGAGCAGCAGCGTGCGCCACTCGCGCCCGGTAAAACGCACCCGGCAAACCAGCGCCACCGGCAGCACGCCCAGGCAGGCAAAGAGGATACGGTAGAGCACCATGTAATTGACGCTCATCTCATTGAGCGCCAGACGGCTAAAATAAAAGCCCGTGCCCCACAGGCAACTGGCGGCAAAACAAGCGGCGTAGCCTAAAAACCGGAGCCGCGGAGAGATGCTGGGATTCGTTTCCATTCCTCTACTACTGTCGCACATGGGGCGGGAATCAAACGACTGGTATGATATTGACAGCGTTGCCCTCTCTATTTCTGTCCCGCCACACGTAGGTCATGAATGATCCTTCTCCACAGACAGCAACAGCCGGACCCTATCGATCCGGCTGTTATCCGTTTGCGGAAGCGCCTTGCGGCGCGCTAGATTACTTCACGTTGCGCACTACCAGCACACGGCTCGCGGTATCGACAAACTCCTTGTTACCCGGACGCCCCGCATCGCCGCCGGAGTGCAGGTCGAAGACCGTCGCCCAGCCCGGCTTGCCGCTGCGTTCCTCGGAGGTCCACATGCGGGTGCAGGACACGTGAATTGAATCCGTCAGATGAACCTCATCTGCTAGCACTCCCAGTTCGTCCACGGCGGCCGAACAGAAACTCCGGCGTGCCTTCGCCTTGTCAAACAATGTCGACAGTTCCGCCAGCGTCGGCAACCTCCAATCCGAGTAGTTGGCGCCGCGGAAATCCGCCGCATATTTTTTCGCGTCCGGCCAACTGAGCGGCAATCCATTGTCCCGGCCCATCCACATCAGCTTGGTCTTGGTGTCCAGCACTGTTCCGTCATCGTAGGTGGTGAACTGCCCGTCTTTGCCGGTTTCCTTGGGTGGTCCTTTCGCGGCAGGAGGAGGGGGGTTGTTGGTGGGCGGCCTCTTTGCCGTAGGCAGGTCCGTGGCACCCTTGGCGATCAGCAAATCCTGAATATCTTTATGATCCCAAATCACCGCCGAGTGCAAAGGCGACCAGCCTTCATTGTCTACGGCATTGATCTCTGCCTTGTTGTCCAGCAGCAGTTCGACAATGTCTTTGTTACCTTTGGCCGCCGCCAGATGGAGTGGGGTCGAACCGTTCTTGGCCTTGGCGTTGACGTCGGCCTTGTTGGCCAGAAGGAACTCGGCCACATCCTTGTGATCGTTGAATGCCGCGATGTGCAAAGGTGTCTGTTCGTATTTCTCATCCTTGCTGGCAACCAAGCTGGGATCAGCTTTGACCAGCGCTTGAACCTTGGCCAGGTCGCCGGAGCGGGCCGCGTCATGAATAGGAGCGCAAAGGCTTGGAAGGGAAGCGGTCAGCGCAGCCAATCCAAGCAGCAGCGCAGCAGAATGGTGGAAGTGCTTCAGGTGAAGTCGGGGGCTTTGAAAGGTCTTCATTTCAGAGAAATCTCCTGTGAAGTTGAAAATCCGAAAACATTCTATCAAGTTTGAGGGCTTTCGCAAGCCCTTCCGCTCACGCCCAATAGCTGCGGTCGAGCGTGCGGTACTGGATGGCCTCGGCCAAGTGTGTCACGGCCAGGTGCTCGACACCTTCAAGATCGGCAATCGTTCGCGCCACTTTGAGGATGCGGTCATGGGCGCGAGCGGTCAGTCCCTGCTGCGCCATCGCCCGCTCCAGCAGCCGCTCGGCGTCCGCGCCCAGCTCGCAGTGGACGCGAATCTGGCGGGTGGTCATCTGCGCATTCGAATAAATCTTGTCGCCGAATTTGAGGAAGCGCGCCCGCTGACGCTCACGGGCCGTCAGCACTCGGTCGCGAATCTCCGCCGAGCCTTCAGCCGCCGCGCCGCCGCGCAACTCTTTGTATTGCACCGCTGGAACCTCAATGTGAATGTCGATGCGGTCCAAGAGCGGTCCTGAGATCTTGGCAATATAGCGCTGAATCACCGGCGGCGTACATTGGCACTCGCGCGACTTGTCATTGAAAAATCCACAAGGACACGGGTTCATCGCCGCTGCCAGCATGAAGCGTGCCGGAAAACTGAGCGACATCGAGGCCCGCGCGATGGTCACCGTGTGGTCTTCCAGCGGCTGGCGCAGGACTTCCAGCACGTTGCGCGGAAACTCCGGCAGCTCATCCAGAAACAACAGACCGTTGTGCGCCAACGATACTTCGCCCGGACGCGGAATAATGCCGCCGCCGATCAGGCCGGCGTCGCTGATAGTGTGGTGAGGCGAGCGGAAGGGGCGATGCGCCACCAGTCCGGCCGCTGCGTCCAGCACCCCGGCCACGGAGTGAATCTTGGTCGTCTCCAGCGCCTCCTCGAAGGTCAGCGGCGCCAGAATCGATGGCAGCCGCTTGGCCAGCATCGTCTTACCGGAACCCGGCGGACCAATCATCAGAATGTTGTGGCTGCCTGCCGCCGCCACCTCCAGCGCTCGCTTGGCCGTCTGCTGCCCGCGCACATCCTTGAAATCCACCGGGAAGTGCTGCAGCTCGCTCAGCAGCGCCACGGTGGAAACACGGTACGGCTCACGCTGGATTGTGCCGACAATCTGCCCATTCAGCAGCTCCAGAACATCGAGCAGCGAACTGGCAGGGTAGACGTTAACCCCCTCGACGACCGCGGCCTCGGCGGCGTTGGCGGCGGGCAGAATCAGGTTGGCAATCCCCTTTTCGCGCGCCATGATGGCCACCGGCAGCATTCCCGGTACAGCGCGCACACTGCCATCCAGGCCGAGTTCGCCTACCAGCAGAAAGCGGCTCAGGTCGTTGGTCTTGATGGCGCCATACGCGCCCAAAATGCCCACGGCGATGGGCAGATCGAAGCCGGAACCTTCCTTCTTCAGGTCAGCCGGCGCCAGGTTGATGGTGATGAAAGTAGGCGGAATCAGGTAGCCGGAGTTCTTGATCGCCGCGCGCACCCGGTCGCGGCTCTCGCGCACCGCCGCGTCCGGCAGGCCAACGGTGTGAAAAGTATCCTTCTCCGCAACCACGCCGCTATAGTCCACCTCAACATCAATGAGGTGGGCGTCGATTCCGTAGACTGCCGCGCTGTGAGCCTTGAAGAGCATCTTTCTCGATTGCAGCGAGTGTAGCAGATGAAAGCAATGCCGGAACAGCACAGTGCATACGTTTTGGCCATCACGCGAAGAGTCGTCGCATAATAGCCAAATGCAGAGAGTGTATGAGTCAGGGCGTGGGCGGCTTGGCCGGCGTTGCGGCGGCGGGCTTGTCGGCGAGTTGCACCACGAGTCCAGTCTGATCGCCTTTCACTTCAATTGGCATGGTCGCGTCCTGGTAGCTCTTCAGGAAAGTGGGGTTCCACGTTAAAGCGCCTCCCGGTACGTTTTTGTCCGTGTCGCCTGCGCGGTTAATCTCCAATTGGTACTGGCCTTCGGGAACATAGTTGAACTTGAAGCTGCCGTCCTCTTCGATCTTGGTTCCGCGCAACGTGGTCTTGGTTTCGGGGTCCTTCAAGCCCACCCAGCCAGCGTTGACTGCGTGGTTATCCGTCTTGGCCGTAACCGTGCCGCTCACGAGGTGGAGATTATCAACAGGGAAGACGAGATCAACACCATTGACGTCCTCCCCAGCAGCGACCTCAATCGGCTTGATCTCTTTTTCGCGCAAGACTCCACCGGAATAAACGACGAGAGCATCGCCGAAGTTCGAGTGCATATCGAATGACCCGGCCCCACTCCGCTGATCGATTGATTCGTGGGCAACTCGGCTTTAACTGCGTATTTGCCCTTGACCAGGCCGCTGATCCGGTAGTGGCCGCGGTCGTCGCTGGTGGTTGCGGGCATAAGTGGGTTGAATGTATCTACTTTCCATTTACCATCCTCCTGCAAGACCATACGGATGGCCTTCACGTCGGCGGCAGGACTGCCATCTTCATAGCGAATCACGCCGTTGATCGAGCCGCCGCGCTCCAGACGCACATCCACACGCACCGGAGCATCCTGCACGACGATCTTCTCGGCTTGGGCTTTGATCTTTTTGACTGCATCGGCTCCGCCAGTCATCCTCTCTCCTGTCGAGAGCGCCGAGAGCGGTGAAAGATAGCCTTTGAACTCGGCGGCAACGTAATAGGTTCCGGCCGGAACCTTGGGCATCTCGAAGCTGCCGTCGATCGCGCTGACGGCGGAAAGCCCTGTGCTCTTCTTCGTCTGAACCATATTTTTTGCGATGAGCTTCGCCATATCCTTTTCGCTCTTCGCGTTCGCCCACTCGGAAGTGTCGCGTGGCCGCGGCTTTTCGGGGATCAGGAGCACGGCGGCAAAGCGGGCCGGATGACCGGTATCGCCGCAGATGACGTGGCCGCTGACGGTGGTGGTTGTGGATGGAGCGGTCTGGGGTTCTGCCTGCTCCTGCGCAGCCACAGGCTGGCAAGAAAAAACAAGAGCAGCGCTGAATAGAACGAAATCAAAACGTCGCATGACTCCTCCTATAATCTATCCACCAGACGGCGTTGATTGGAGTTCCGCTCAAGTTCACCTGGTATTCTTTTGCGTAAGTTCGCCCTGGCAATGATTCTCACGTCACAAAATAGTAACCCCGTCCTCTGAAAAAAACTATTGACCTCGCAGTCAACTCTGTATATATTCATGATTGCCATCCATAAATGGGCAGAGAATCACAAGCGTTAATACGCTTTCCTGCTATTTCCCGCATCAGTATTGAGCTGAGGCTCTTTGGTCGATGCCCCGGTGCGTTGATTCATCCGGAACGGGAATTCAGAGTGGAAGGTTCCCAAGGCGGCAAACTGGATCGCTACCACGGCAGAATGCCTGTTCCATAATCTGCGAAAGTGCGTCAGGATTTTGAACTGTACGCACAACTCGTGCGTCTATACCTTTGGGAGTAGGAAAATTGGGCAGCCCGCATTGCGTTGGCTTGCCCTTAGGCGTCTCCGGCACCTGCGCTCTTCCGGTGGAAGCCAATTTTTTAAGGAGAAATTCGCAATGCGTTCCGATTTAGTTTTTGGGGCTTTATCTCATGTCACCAATCGCTACCAGTTATGCCAACTGGCGAGCAAGGCAACCCGTAAGCTGCACAAGCCGAATACACGGCTGCAGGACACAACCAACGAAGTACTAGGCCGCTTTCAAACCACCAACCCCGGCTCTGCGGGACCCTTCGAGGCCGCGGCGGAGCAGATGATCGAAACTCGCCGCGCCGCTTGACAGCCTCCATGACAGGTATAATTCATTCAGGCGGCGACTTTTCCGGCTTCCCACGCAGGGTGGCTTAATTTACTGGTCTTTGATGCTCCCCGAATTCAGGCGCGGCATACAATGCAGTAAAGACTTGCCGCCCGCATGAAACTCCCGCCTATTCCTCCGGAGCACCCCCCGCCCCGGACCCTCCCACGCACACATCCTTCCATCTTGCAGGTGTATATGACCATCGCAGAACTAAAAGAAAAAAACATCACAGAATTAACCCGCATCGCTCGCACCCTGGAAATCCCAGGCACCAGCGGTCTTCGCAAGCAGGATCTGATCTTCAAGATTCTCCAGGCTCAAAGTGAAAAGGAAGGCCACATCTTTGCCGAGGGCGTGCTCGAAATCCTGCCCGATGGCTATGGCTTCCTGCGCTCGCCCGATTACAACTATCTACCCGGTCCCGACGACATCTACGTCTCGCCCTCGCAGATTCGCAAATTCGATCTCAAGACCGGCGACTCGATCAGCGGCAATGTCCGCCCACCGCACGAGGGTGAAAAGTACTTCGCACTGGTCAAGATCGAGGCCATCAACTTCGAGTCTCCCGAAGAGACACGCAATAAAATTCTCTTTGACAACCTCACCCCGCTCTATCCCCAGGAACGCATCAAGCTTGAGACGGTACGCGAGGCTCTAAGCGGCCGGGTGATGGATCTGCTCACCCCCATCGGCAAGGGCCAGCGCGGCTTGATTGTCGCTCCGCCGCGCACCGGCAAGACGATGCTCTTGCAATCTCTGGCCAACTCCATCTCGACCAATCATCCCGACGTAGTGCTGATCGTGCTGCTGATCGACGAGCGCCCCGAGGAAGTTACGGATATGCAGCGCTCGGTGAAGGGCGAGGTCATCAGCTCGACCTTTGATGAGCCAGCCGCACGCCATGTGCAGGTTGCCGAAATGGTCATCGAGAAGGCCAAACGCCTGGTCGAACACAAGCGCGACGTGGTGATTCTGCTGGATTCGATCACCCGTCTCGCCCGTGCCTACAACACCATCGTTCCGCCTTCCGGCAAGGTACTCTCCGGCGGTGTGGATTCGAATGCGTTGCAACGTCCCAAGCGCTTCTTCGGCGCGGCCCGCAACATTGAAGAAGGTGGTTCGCTGACGATTATTTCAACCGCCCTCGTAGACACTGGCTCGCGCATGGACGAAGTCATCTTCGAAGAGTTCAAGGGCACCGGCAACATGGAAATCATCCTGGACCGCAAGCTCGTTGACAAGCGTGTCTTTCCGGCCATTGACATCCAGCGCTCCGGCACCCGCAAGGAAGAGCTGCTCATCCCCAAGGACGACCTCTCGCGCACCTGGATTCTGCGCAAGGTGCTCAACCCGCTCTCGCCGGTGGAAGCGATGGAAGTGCTCATCAGCCGGCTGGAAAAGTCACGCAACAACGCCGAATTCCTGGCCAACATGAATCAGCTATAAACGGCATCCAGCGTCATCAGGAGGACCGCTTCCGAGTGAAGCGGTCTTTTTATCATGGGAGTGAATTCACATCGTGTCTGCGATTTATCCAGACCTATCAGCCAGCGGATACAAACTGCTTCTTGGCTTGCAGTTTCCATTGGTTGGAGTTCACGCCCATCGTGAGGAGCCAGATGGTGAGTATGGCTTCTCCGATTGCTCCCGCGATGGCCTGGTAGGGCGAAAGAAGGTGCGCCAACGGCTGCCAGGCAAAAGTCATCCAGCTCAGGCCGGGCACCAGCATCACAGCGCCAATTGCATGGGGCATGAAGCTCGAGCGGAAGATGAGATAGCTGATGAGGAGGCAATAAAAGCCATAGAAAACCAGAAAGTCCATTTGGAGGTGGAGATAGGCAGGGTTGATATGGCCATAAATGCTCCCCGCCCAACTGAAACACGCCGCAAGGAGCGAGAGCCAGCGGTTCACTGGCCAAAAAAGGTAGCAGAGCAGTGCTGTAACCGCGACGTAGGTGACTGTCGCCCCTGTACCGCAGACGGCGAGCAGCCAGGGACTTCCCTTTCCGTTCATCGAAATAATCGACGTTACAAAATTGAGCAGATAGATCGCTCCAGTGAGCCGGGCCCAGGATGCGGGCGAAATCTTCTCAAAGACACTAGCGTGACGCGCGGGTTCCATATCCCAATTCCTTTCTCCGCAAGGAAAGAACCGGATTCCATCCCCGCATGGGCGAGTATCGCCAGAATCAACATACGATCTCGGTGTGGAGAATGTTCCCGACAGGTCACCCGCTGTCTATTCCCAAAGGGCAGTATTTGATATAATGAAGTAGTCGTGGGGCTGTAGCTCAGCTGGGAGAGCGCCTCGTTCGCAACGAGGAGGCCAGCGGTTCGATCCCGCTCAGCTCCACCATTCCCTCTCAACGTACAATTTCTAGCTTTTTCGCTGGCTTCCCACGCCAGCTTGGTACTGTCTGCGTGCGAGATCAGGCACAAAGGACGGATCGACCGGCGCCGAAGAGAGCGAGTAGGGCGTTTCTCTATTGAGGAAGCCGGGAACCGGCCCATCGCCGGCCGAGGGCGTGAAATGGTTTTTCCACATAAGAATGAAGAAGCGTCGCTGTCAGGATGCTGGCAATAACCCAGCAGCCGAGAGAAATGGGCCTCACCATTGGCAGCCGCGCGGCGGCATTTGTGAGCAGAAGATACCGCAGCCACTGGAGAAGAACCACGTGTGTGAGATACAAAGGGAAAGAGATCTCGCCGAGAAAGACAATGACTCGGCTGGAAAACATTTTGGAAGCAATACCCTTTTGAAATGCAAGCCCATATAAAAGCGAAGCGAACAAGAAACAGTCTGCCATCACGCCGCGATAAGCCCAGTTTACGAGTAGAATTCCCGCAAAGGAAGCTGTAGCAATCCATCCGGCCCAGCGCCTCCCGGTTTCGGCGGTGAGCGTCCAGAGGCGGAAGATCGCGATTCCAGCCACAAAGCAAGCCGCCATCCTGACTACGGCCATTTGACTAATGTCATTGGTGGTGGCAACGTGCCGCGAGGCCAGAAAGGCGAGCGACCCGGCAAGGCTGAGCAAGATGATTCCAACATGCTGCCATGCCCGCTTGATGCGCAAAGCGCAAAAAGCCAGCCAAGGAAAGAACAGATAGCCCAGCACCTCCAGGCTCAGAGACCAGACAGGCTGATTCCAATCGCCACGGATGGGAAGGAACCAGCGGTTTGCCAGAAATAACGTACAAATGAATGCACCCGGCGAAAAATTAAACGGAGTGGCAGCGCGCGACCACTCCACAAAACCAGGCTGGAAGGCCAGGAGAATTGCAATGAGCAACAAGACAACCGCGTTCAGCGGGTAGACGCGCATGAAGCGCAGCCGCGCAAAGCGCAACAGGCTTTCACGGCGAAGGACGGAAAAGTCGCGCTCATGGGCATACATGAGGATGAATCCGGAGAGCATGAAAAACAGATCGACTCCGCGCCAGCCTGCGTTCACGGGAGGAATCTTCTGCAAGAAGGGCAAGCCAAAGCTATGGCCGGCGTCAGTATGCGCATGATAAAGCATCACCCAGACTGCGGCGATGCCGCGAATGCCTGTCATGCCGGGAATGCCTCGCACCTTGGCCATTCAACCTCATCTCGATGGCCGCATCTTGTACACCGAACGCAAACCGCGGCACGTGTAACGACTGGAATCAATTTCTCGTCTTCACTGCAATAGTTTTATCATAGGCGGATTCTACTCAAATTCACTCAAGAGCAGCAGCTCGGCACATTTGGACTCTTGTGATTGCAATGAAGGATACGGGTTCTTGATGCACGAATCCACCCACGAGCTTCCTTACCCTCCGCAGTCAAAATGCTCTAGACTGGCTATGGGTGCGCTTCGCCATCCGCGTGCCCTGGAAAAGGAAATCAATGCTCCTCAGTTTGATCGCATCCGCGCTAGTTCCTGTTTCTCCGGTTGAAATCATCCAGCGGGTTGTCTGGACGCTGACCTTTGCCGCGCAACTTGTCTTGCTGGTGGTCCTGATCGGTCGCGGACGCGCGCCGCGCTTTCCCTGGTTCACTACCCTCATTGCATTTACCGCACTGCGGCTGATGGTGGAGGTATTGCTCGCGGGGCGCGTGGCGATGATCCCATTCAGCGTGATCACTCTTTCAATGGCCAATCTGGCGGTGATCGTAAGCATGTTGGTACTGGCGGAGGTGGCTCGGCGCTCCTTTGCAGGTCTTGACCGCTCGCTGTGGCTTGTCAATTCCATCGGCCTGCTGATCATCGGAGGCGGGATACTGGCGATATGGGGGCCGTGGCCGGTGTGGAAGAATCTGGCCGTGGAGACGCTGCTGGGCAAGCTGCGTCTGATGCAGTTGATGCTGCAGAAAGGTGAGCTGTTGGTAGCTCTGCTGACATTTGGATTGGGATTGCTGGTGATCTTCTTTGGCCGCCACTTCAAGGCTGGCTGGCGCAGCCACTCTTTCCTGATAATGATTGGATTGACCTGCGTCGCGGCCACTTCCCTGGCCTTGCAAGGCGGCCTGCAGATTGCCGTTGTGAAAGGCCAAATCCACAGCCGCGCCGATTTTGAAAAGACAAGCATCCTGCTGACGACCCTCCAACAGATCACTTACCTGGCCGCTCTGGTCTGGTGGATCAGTTGGCTCTGGCAAGATGAGCCTGGAGCACCGGCGCAGGCTGATTCCCAGCCAACGCAGGAGCCGGAACGGATTGAGTAAGCGCAACTTGAGAATTGATCCGGCCCATTCATGCCAGCAATTGGGATTGGCACTTGGATGCCCCCTCCATTCTGCGTTTTTTGCAGAATCGGCGGGAGACGCTGACACGATTTGAGGCAGACAAAAAAGTGGCAAAAGGCCGCTTTACCGCATTCTGGGATTCACCGCGCGATAGACAAGATCAGTCAGCAGATTAACCAGCACGTAGGTCAGCCCAATCGAGAGCAGACAGCCTTGCACCAAGGCATAGTCGCGGTTGGAGATGGCACTTACCGTCAAGCGGCCCAGTCCGGGCCAACTGAAGATCGTCTCCGTCACGATGGCTCCGGCCAGCAGGGCGCCGAATTGCAGGCCGACGACCGTGATGATGGGAACCAGTGCGTTGGGCAGTGCATGACGGCAGAGGACGGCGCGCTCGCTCAATCCTTTGGCGCGCGCCGTGCGGATGTAATCCTGACCCAGTTCTTCCAGCATCGCAGTGCGCACCATGCGGGTCAGAATCGCGGCCAGCGACGCGCCCATGGCAATCGACGGCAGCACCAAGTAACGCCAGTCAATCGCCGCGCTTCCGCCTGAATTAGCGCCGGAGACCGGCAGCCATCCGAGCTGAATAGAGAAGGCCAGTATCAGCATCGGGCCAAGCGCAAGGCCAGGAATGGAAAGCCCAAAAAGGCTGACGACGGAGAGCAGTTGGTCCAGCCAGCGGCCGCGCCGCACGGCCGCCAGAATCCCGGCGGGCAGAGCCAACAGCAGGCCAAAGACGAGTGCGGTCACAGTCAGCGCCAGTGTGTAAGGGTAGCGCGCCGCAATCAGGCTGGCCACGCTGGCCTGCAGACGGATCGAACTGCCCAGATCGCCATGCAACACGCCCAGCCAGTAGTGCGTATATTGCTGCCAGAGCGGCAGATCGAGTCCGTACTGATGACGCAGAGCCGTAATGTCCGCTGGCGTTGCGCCCTCGCCCAGCATCTGCAAGATAGGGTCGCCTGGAACCAGATGGATGAGAAGAAAGACCAGCGAGACCACCAGCCATACGACCGGAAGCGTAAGCACAAGGCGGGTGAGGATTTGCTTCATGTGCTGGCTTCTACCTCAACCTTTCATCTTCTCAGCCAGCGCCTCGGCGATCTGAATGCCATGGAAGCGGCCATTCTCAATGAATATCTCATTGGTTCGCGAGCCGGCCACAATCACGCCCGCCAAATAGATACCCGGAACGTTACTCTCTTTGGTCTTCGGATCGCAGACCGGCAGCCGGTCGTCTCCCTCCAGGCGCACGCCCAGTTTTTCAATAAAATCGAAGTCCGGATGATAGCCAGTCATGGCGAAGACAAAGTCATTCTTGATCGTCTCCCGGCCCTGAGGTGTCTGGAGGACTACTGTGTCGGGGTTGATCTCGACCACCTCGGAGCGGAAGCAGGCTCGAATCTCCTTGCTCTTGATGCGATTCTCCAGGTCCGGCTTGATCCAGTACTTCACATGATCGAGTATCTCCACGCCGCGATGGACCAGCGTGACACGCGCGCCGCTGCGAAAGAGTTCCAGCGCGGCGATGGCCGCCGAGTTTTTGCCGCCGATCACCAAAACATCCGTCCCGAAGAAAGGGTGAGGATCAAAGTAGTAGTGGTAAACCTTGCTCAGGCTCTCGCCCGGTATCTTCAGATAATTGGGCAGATCATAGTAGCCTGTCGCAATCGCCAGCTTGCGGGCCTGGATCACGCTACCCCGGCCGAAGCGGTCCAGCGTATGCACCATGAATTTGCCGTCGGCGCCGCTTACCCGCTCCACGCGGTGATAGGTCCTCACGTCAAGCCGGAAGTAGGCCGCCACGTGCCGGTAATACTGCAACGCCTCATTGCGGTTGGGCTTGGCATTGGTGCTGGGAAAGGGAATGCCGCCGATCTCTAGAAGCTCCGGCGTGGTGAAGAAGGTCATGTGCGCCGGATAATGGAAGAGCGAGTTGCAAACGCAGCCTTTGTCTACCACCACCGCACGCAAGCCCACCTTCTGCGCTTCAATGGCGCAGGAAAGGCCGGTGGGTCCAGCACCCACTACCAATAGATCAAAGATTTTATCGTCCGTAGCCGGCGTTACCGGTTCTGAATCGCCCATGCTTCTAGCTTAGGGCAAAGCGGCGGTTTTCGCTTGCATTCTCTTGGCGGTTTCAGATTGCAGGAGGACATGGTATCATAATGTAATAAAACGGTGGAAAGGTGGATAGCGGTGGCAATCAATATCAAAAATATTCAAGTTGAGACGCAGATTCGTGAACTCGCAGCGCTGCGTGGGGTTAGCCTTGTGACTGCTGTAACCGAGGCTGTTCAGCGCGAGATCGAGAGAGAAAAGCAAAGCCAGCACAGAAAGAAGCTGATGGCGGGTTGGCTTATGGAAATCAGTCGTGAGACTGGGCCGAGGATGAACGACGGCAAGACCTCCAAGGAACTGATGGATGAACTTTACGATGCAGAAACAGGATTGCCCCTATGATCGTTGACACCTCAGCCCTGATTGCCATTCTCAAGAATGAACTGGAAGCCGAAGCCTTTTCCTTAACGATAGAGGCAGCAAAGGTTGTTCGCATCTCTGCCGCATCCTGTTTTGAATTGCGGATCGTTATTACCCGATACAAGGATCCAATTCTCATGGCGCGGCTGGAAGAAATCCTGGAGAACCCTGGACTACAGATCGAGCCGGTCACCGCAACGCAGGCAAAAATTGCGTGGGAGGCTTATCGCGACTACGGCAAAGGCAGCGGACATCGGGCGGGGCTGAACTTTGGCGACTGCTTCACCTACGCACTGGCCCGCGAGAAGCGCGAGCCGGTGCTGTGGAAGGGCGAGAACTTTGGGCATACGGATCTGCGGCAGGCTTTGGTGAAGTAACTTTTTGCGGCAGGCAATGTGGCAGGTTGCGGCCGGTGAGCGGTAAGGTTTCAAGAATTTTTGACATTGACCAAATCTTTACCGATCTGCGATTTGATAAATCGTTTCATTTGAGATTCGGAATATTATTCTTGTGCGCTGTCCTTTGGTTGGGTTACTATTCTCTGCGGCATCAAAAAACGGCATTTGAGCGGTACTCCTCTCCCGCATAACCCAGCGTTCAGTTCAGCCCGCCTGCCGGTCAAAGGATTCTTAAATCACGTGTACTTTAACGCTTAAGTCGCATCTGATGCGATGCCGCGGATTTGTGCGCCTGATTTTACTCCCCCCACATTCACAACCCGCAAAGGAGAAAGCACATGATGAAAATTCGGACGTTCTTGGTAGCGGCATCAGCCATTCTGCTCGCCGCCTCAATGGCCAGCGCGCAGACGGCGACCATCAGCTATGGCACAACCGAGCAGACCATTCGAGGCTTTGGCGGATCGACGGGATTTCAGCCGGCGCTGACCAGCGCAGAAGCGGCAACGATCTTCGGCACCGGCAGCGGCCAGCTCGGCCTCAGTCTGTTGCGCGTGCGCATCGATGACAGTACCACGACGGGCGGTTCCAACTGGGCCCAATCGTTGAGTGACGGACAGTTGGCCGCCGCGCAGGGCGCAACAGTCTTTGCCTCGCCTTGGAGTCCGCCGGCTGCCTGGAAGAGCAACGGAAGCACCATCATGGGTTCGCTGAACACAGCCGACTACGCGGCCTACGCCAACTATCTCAACCTCTTCACGGCCTACATGAAGGCCGGGGGCGTCAATCTCTATGCCATCTCGATGCAGAACGAGCCGGACGCCAACGTCACCTATGATTCCTGCGTTTGGACCGGCGCGCAGATGGATACCTGGATTGCGCAGAACGGCGCGACGCTGACCACCAAGCTGATCATGCCAGAGTCGGAGAGCTTTACCACGAGTTACTCCGATCCGGCACTGGACGATCCGAGCGCCGTCAACTACATCTCGATCATCGGCGGCCATCTCTACGGGGCCTCGCCGTCCTACTACACCAACGCCGAAAACAAGGGCAAGGAAGTATGGATGACCGAGCACTACTTGAACCCATCCACGGGATTTGAGCCAAATATGTCGGATGCCATCTCGCTGGCCGAGGAGGTTCATAACTCGATGACGGTGGGCGAGTACAACGCCTACGTCTGGTGGTGGATTGAAGACGAGCCGTCGGAGAACTCTTACATCGGCATGGTGGACACCAACGACAACACTACGTTCTACGGGCTTGCGCTGGGTCAATTCGCCAAGTATGTCAGGCCGGGCTATCAGCGGGTCAGCGCGACCGCCAGTCCGTCGTCCGGCGTCTACGTCTCGGCGTACAAGGGCAGCGGGAATTATGTGATTGTGGCGATCAACTCCAACTCGTCGGCGACATCGCTTCCGGTTGCCATCACCGGCGCGACCGTGACCTCATTCACGCCCTACCAGACCACGGCAACCGAAAGCATGGAAGAACTGAGCGCGGTGGGCGTCTCGGGCGACGCCTTCACCTACTCGCTTCCCGCGCAAAGCATTACCACGTTTGTGGGGACGGCCGGTAGTGGCGGCGGTTGCACTCCAACCGCAATCACTCCCTACCTCCAAGTGAACGGTGCGGCTTGGCAAGAAACCAACACAACCTCAACGGCCTCCACTTCAACAGTGAACCTTGGCCCGCAACCTGCGAGCGGTGGATCATGGAGCTGGAGCGGACCGAATGGCTACACCTCCACGGCGCGGCAAATCAATGGTATTCCGCTGACGACGGGCACCGACAACTATGTGGCGACCTACACCAATACCGGTGGATGCAAGAGCACGGAAACCTTTGCCATCACGGTAACTGGCACAGGGACCGCCATCACGCCCTACATTCAAGTGAATGGCGCGGCTTGGCAAGAGACCAATACAGCCACAGTTACTTCTACCACAGCCAAGGTGAACCTTGGCCCGCAACCCACCAGCGGCGGATCATGGAGCTGGAGCGGTCCCAACGGCTTCACTTCCACATCGCGGGAAATTGACGGCATCAAGTTAAGCACGGGCGCCAACGCGTATGTGGCAACATATACCAACAGCAGCGGAGCCAAGTCCAGCGAAACCTTTACCATCACTGTCAACTGACAGCGATTCGCGGAAAGGCAGCAAGCGGGGATGGTATCCTCGCTTGCTGCCAAAAATGTTATACGATGGATCGAGAACTTTCTGGAACAAATGACACATCGACGACGATTCGTCCAGAGTAATGCTTGGGCACTCTCAAAAGTCAAGACGTGATTTGATTGCGCGGAGGCGATCACGCGCCACCGGGATCTGCGTATGCTGGGCATCCTTGAGAGTTAATACAAATTTGCCGGCAATCCACGCATTGACTTCGTGAATCCAATCCACATTCACCAGCGCCGAGCGATGAACGCGCAGAAACTTTGCCGGATCAAGCCGCTGCTCCAGTTCGGCGATGCTCTGGTCCACACAATGCTGGCGGCCATTCGCCACGGCGTAGGTGAGTTTGTCCTGCGCAATGAAATGCGTAATAGCATCGACTTCCAGAAATGAAATGCGCTCACCCACGCGCGAGGCAATGCGCCGCGGAAACTCTCTGCGCTCGCCGCGCAACGAAGCCGCCAGTTCTTTGAGCAGCGCCGGGAACTCTGGGTTCTGCTGCCAATCCGGTTTGGCAGAGGGGCGCAGCCGTTCCAGTTTCTTCAGCGCGCGTGTAAGCTGCTCCGGCTCGATCGGCTTCATTAGATAATCGATGGAGTTCACCTCGAAGGCTTTGAGCGCATATTCGTCGAAGGCCGTCGTGAAGATCACGAATGGCTGCGCGTGGAGCCTCGAGAGCAGTTCGAAGCCGTTCATGCACGGCATTTGAATATCGAGGAAGAGTACGTCAACAGATTCGCTATTGAGAAAATGAAGCGCTTGCTCTGGATCTGTCGCATGGCCCACAATATGCAATCCGCCCGCGTCTCCGAGCAGCCTCTCCAGGCGCTTGATAGCCAGCGGTTCATCATCTACGATATAGGCTCGAAGCAGTTGTGATTCCATCGCCAACTCCATTATGCGGGATAGGAAAGCCGCACAAGCGTTCGATCATCTTCGCGCGTAACTTCCAACTGTCCCGCGCCGCCGAAGAGAAGCTCAAGGCGAGCGATGAGATTGCCCAGGCCATGATCGGGCGTAATGTCGGCCAGCGTAAAGCCTGGTCCATCATCGCTGACAGCAAGCACAATGCGGCCGCCAACTTTCTCGCCGTGGATGCGGATTGACGCTCCTTGACTGCGCTGCGCAACGACATGCTTCACCGCATTTTCCACCAGCGATTGCAGCGCCAGCGGCGGCACACTCACCTCTGCCAATTCATCCGGCACGGCAATCTCAAACAGAAGCCGCGAACCAAAGCGTGTTCTCTCAATCTCCAGATAATCGCGTACGATTTTGAGTTCCTGACTCAGCAGAACGAGGCCGCTTTGATTGGCGCTGAGCGAGAAGCGCAGCAGCGAAGCCAGCTTGCCGACGGTGTCTTCGGCGCGCTGTGGGTCGGAGGGAATAAGCGCGGCAATCGAGTTGAGCGTATTGAAGAGGAAGTGCGGATGAATCCGTGATTCAAGCGATGAAAGCCGCGCCTCGGCCAGCAGTTTGTAGGCGCGTTCCTGTTCCACTTGTCTCGTGCGCAACTCCAGCTTGGCCTCCTGAAACCTGTGCCAAAGAGTGTGATATGCGGCCATCGACAGGCCCACGACAAGTGCAATCACCAAGCTGAAGGCAAAGTTGGCGCGAAACTCAATCCAGAAGGCGCCGCGCGGAATGATTCCAGCTATCTGGAAAAGGAAATTGCTGATGAAGACTCCAAAGCTGGTCGTAGTCAGCAGAGCGGCCGCGTAACAGAGATATACCAGCCGCGGAAACCTCTCCGTATAGTGAAAGGCAATCCAGTTCAGCGCCAGCATCGATGGCAGTGCAATGGAGATCGAATAGACCAGCGCCAATGCCAGATGCATCCCAGCTTGCGAAAACCGAATCTTTCCAAGGGAAACAAAAATTGCCATACAGATCAGAGCTACTACCGCGGCAATCAGAAGAACCTTCAGAAAAGTCCCAGCGGACAGTTTGGGAGATCGTTGGCTATCCGGCGCATCGAAATCGTTGCAAAGCGTCATAACTGAAATCGAACCCCCACTGAAGTTGCCGCTGTATAAGGCGTGGCTCCATATTCCGTTGTTATACTTCCTTCTGGAACTTCCATATGCAAATAAGAAGAGAAGTGATTGCCGAATCTGCGGTTGGCGTCGATGATTACAACATAACTTTTATCGTTGAGATTCTCAACCATCGAAGCGGAGAGATCCCACTGCTTCCATCCGGGAAGTTCGCGCAAACGATTCTTGTAGGCGGTGAAAAAAACATAGTGCTGGCGTCCGGCCGTGGGCGTGAGATTCATATCGCGATAGTACGCCGTATTGGGCGGCGTATAAAATTCTCCGATGAAAGATGTGCCGTTTGCCATCGTGTATTTTCCGCCGAGCAGAATCGCGCCCTGCTCGCGCCACGCTGCTTCGCCGTGCAACTCCCATGCCTGGCCGAAGACGCGCGTGAAGGTGAGTCCGCCCACAACGTCTCCGCCGCGTTCATCAGCGGCAATCAATGAAGTGTCAAAGCCGCGCACCAGAACGTTATAGCGGAAGGCGGTTGTGTCATGCAGATTCGACGAGGCAGGCGCGAGCATGGCGCTGGACCAAGCAAGTGAAAACGCGTGCGGACCATGCACGAAATCAGCCTTGACCATGTCGCGGCCTTCATTCAAATTCAGGCGGTCGGTGGGATTGGTAGGATCGCGCGGCGGGTCCAGCACGCCTGCTGGAGTGAATGCGTAGCCCGTTCCCCAGCGCACAATTCTTCGTCCTGCCATGAAGTCGAAGTCTCCCGCGGAGAGTCCGGCATAAGTTTCTTTCACGCGAAGCTGCGTGTGCGTGCCGGTATACGATTCCAGCGCGGCGTCGAGTTCCGCAAGCTTTGTGGTTTGGCCCGAAGGAAGATCAAACTCCGATGCGGAGAGTCCGTGAAAGCTCTCGGCCACCCCCACTACGCTCGAAACAAGAGACCAGCGTGAATGATAGCGAAGCGTAAAAGACGGCTCAAGCAGCAATTGATTCTGATAAAGCGTGACAATCGGATCGACCTTCAGATTGGCCGAAGTTGGAAGCGGTACTTGGAGGCTGCTATAAAATGTGCCGTCATTGATGGCTGCGAATGCGTATCGGAAATCGTGACGTGGCTCCACAGGCGCTTCATCTTGCGCGGCGGCTAATAGACACCATGCTCCAAGCAGCAAGATGACGGGAACACGGAGACCCGGCTTGAATGTCATCACCATGGAAACACACTAATGGGCTTCAGCCAGCCCTCCCACATATCGCCCCATGCGTGGGCCAGCATGCCAGGCTTCAGATCATTCCTCCACGCAGCGAGCGCGCCGTAGAGTAGACCGAGGACGCTGATGACCGTCATGGCCTTCCAGCCTCTCGGGTGCATAAGGCCGAAGAGAACGCCCTGCCCTAGGACTGCCAGCCAGATGCTTCCGGAAAGCGCGTGCAATTGCCGCATCAGATAGCCGCGAAAGATAAGCTCTTCGCAGAAGCCCGCAGTGGTGGGAACGATAATCCAGAGTGGGATCTCAATGATTCCGCGCACTGGAAACATAGTGTCATTCGCGCGAGTGGCCTGGCTGGGGCCGAGCAAGCTCCGGACGCCGAAGGCCGTAGCTTCCCATAGCACCCAAAATGGCGCGGCTATGGCTAGATCGCGCAACAAATCACGCAGGCTCCGCCAGCGGCGACCGGTGAGGCAGAAGAGATTGCCGCCCTTCCAATGCACGCCCACCCATACGAAGTAGAGCGTGCCCCAGCCAAACGCAAGCGAGGAGAAGAGTAAGGGAATCACATTGCGCCGTACGGACTCAGGCGGGCCGGAATTGGGAGATGCGTGGCCTTGCAGAGCATAACTAACAGCAATGACAGCGGCAAAGATGCCCAAAAGACCCAGCGTGTGCAGATAGCTCGCCACCGGTTCGGGCCGCGCATCTCCCAGATTCGTAGATCCCTGTTTTTCATTCAACTCTGAAGAGTCATGCATTGAGTTTTCTCCACAGCATCCATCACATTCTATTGCCAGTAAACCATTTTGATTTCGATAGTGGTTTCCGCTTGATTTACTTTGAAGATTGCTTGCTCAGGCGTTGGCGGTCCATAGTGTGTATCAGGATTGTTTGAGATTCCATAACCGTTTTGTGGAATCCCTTGCGAATCGAATTCCATTTTTCCCGTCATCTTCTCATCGTGGAGGACGGAGGCGGCGTAAACTCCTTGTGGAAGATCCTTGAAGACCGCCGATGCGCTCAAAGTTTGAGGATCAATCTCGAAACTCTGGGAGGCAATTGCGCTTGATGGATCAGAAGGAAATCCCTTCCCATCGCGATACAACGCAATCTTGATCCTTCCATTTGCATTGCGGAATCCTGTAATGTGGACAGTGAGCGTGGACTTGGCTTGCGGGGGGACGGCCTTGGGAGTGACTGGCGTCTGCGCCGGAAGCCATCCGGCGGAGGCTGTCAGCAGCGCGCAATTGAGCAGCGAAGCTGTTGCAATTCTGCCGAACTTGAAAAGTAAATTCATCATCTCAGTCTCCTTTTGCGATGCTCGTTGTTTCGTTGTATTATTGCGCAGCGCCATAGGCGCGGCTACCAATAGATCATCTTGATTTCGATAGCAACATCCGGTTGATTCAACTGAAAGTTCGTTTCGTCAAAGCCCGGCTTGCCCGTCCTTTTCTTGGGATTGTTGGAGAAGCCATAGCCTTCCACCGGCATCCCAAACAAGTTCGTATCCAACTTGCCGTTCATGTTCTCGTCGTGAAACAAATTGGCTGAGTAAATACCTTGCGGCAGCTTGTCGAAGACCGCTACCGCTGTCAGTGTCTTCGCATCGATTTCAACTTCCTGATCCGACACGAATTTGGAATCCTTGTAGAGAGCAAGATTTATTTTCCCTTTCGTGTTTCGAATTCCGGTAACGCGGACGGTCAGGTTACTGACGGCTTGCGCCCGAGCCTGGAGAGCGAATGCCATCAGCACCGAGACAAAGATCAAAAGAAAAACTCCAAGACGGAACAATCTGTTCTTGGTCATAGATTTTTCAATCTCCTTCGTATTGAGAGTCGATTTGGCGAGTTAGCGTGTCTTCGCGGAGATAGCAGTTAGCGAGTTGACGGCGGTAATGGAAACGCAAGGTTTCATCTTTTTCGAGTTGGCAAGAGCTGATGCAAGCCTGAAGAAAACCGGTTTTAGAAGCGGTCTGTGCGGCCTTGATAGAAGAGCTTGTCGGGCAGCTCGCGCGGTGCAATGCCGGAGTACTCAAGAACGCTGTGTGAGTTGTGGCGGATCTCGTCATAGAGAGTCCAGCGGTGGAGGATTGGTCTGCCATCGACCACAGAAAAGTCATCGAAGGTCGCTGATTTAATGTGCTTGCCCGATGTGAGGTAGAACTCAGCCCGCACCGGGCGCGCATCCTGCACGCGCAGCCAGTAGAGAATGCGCTGATAGGTTGAGCCTTTGCGCTTGGCGGTCAGCTCAAGCACGTAACAATTTTCCGCGCCGACTTTTTCCGTGCGCAGATAAACGGCTGAGTAATCGTAAAAATAGTTGGTGCGCGCCACGTCGCCGTTGGATGCGTCGCCGCTCAACCGTTCAAGCGGCGTGATGCGCACCGGGCGGCTTGTGTCGGGCATATAGACCCACATATCGTCGCCCAGCATCAGCAGGTGCTGGCCTTTTTCACGCGGGCTGAGGAACTCGACGTAGGTTTTCTCGATTCCCTTCTGCGAAACCTCGTAGAGTTTTCCTTCGTCCTCTTTGCCGGATTCGTAGTGAGTGATCTTGAGCTTCAGCACATACGATGGCCAGCCGTTGCGATAAACATCGGAGCGCTTGAGCAGGGCGGTGGCATCTGGCGTTTCGGCGTGGCATATCAGCGCGCAAGCCAAGAAAAAATATCCAACAAAGACCGTGAGCAATATGCTCGGAATACGATTGATCTTAGACATGAGAGAGAGCCTCCGCAATCTTCAGACGCGATGCCCGGACCGCGGGCAGAATGGATGCAATCGCCATGGAGATGATAACCAGCAAGGATGAGACGATCATCTGAAACGGCACATGACGGACTTTGAAGGGCATGGGCATGCTATACCCCGGCGGCGGCGGCATGTGCAGACCGGATGAATTCAGCAGGGCGCCGAGAAGATTGCCAGCAATCAAGCCGACCACCGCGCCAATCATGCCGAGCAACGTGGCCTCGACCATGAACAGCGCAATGATCCACGCGCGCGGCGTGCCCATGGCCAGCATGGTTCCGATCTCACGCGTGCGCTCGAACATGCTCATCAGCAATGTATTGACGCTGGACATGAGGACCATGAAGAAGACAATGATGCCCATGAAGAGGAAGATGCCATTGAACATGGTGTTGACCTGCTTGTAATAGGTGGCCAGGTCGATCCATTTCTTCAGTACCATGCGCTGCGAGAGTCCGTTCAGGCGCGGCATCATTTCCGTGTAGGCCTGATCGGTGTTATCCGTGGAATCAAGGCCCACCACAAGATTGGTCACGCGGTCGCTTTGCAGCAGGCGCTGCGCGGCGGGCAGAGTGATGCGCAGATAGCGCGCGTCCCTCTCCGGCGCGCCGGAGTTGACGATGCCCACAATTTGTACATCCACGCCATTGAGTGCGCCATCGGAGGTCATGGCCAGCACCGTCAAGCCGTCGCCGATGCCTACGTTCATTGACTTGGCAAGCTCTTTGCCGATGATTGCCTCAACCTCGCCGCTGGGTTTGGGATCGAGATTGCGCCCGGATTCGATGCGTGTAATAAATCCGAGGCTCGCTTCCGCCTCCGGATCGACGGCGCTGCCCATGAAGCCGGCGGCTTTGATTCCGTTCGAGACCATGCCGTAAAAATCGATGCGCGGAGCAATGCCGCGCACGTGATTGCCGGTCTTGACGGATGCCGCTACCTGACGCCAGTTGTCGATTCCTGTGTCGAGAACGCGTACCTCATCGCGGTTGAAGTGGTCAGCGGTAAAGATTTGCAGATGGCCGAGTCCGCTGTTGATCGTATCTTCGCGCAGGCCATGCGTCATGAAGGCAAAGTAGCCGCCCGACAGCAGCAATCCTGCCACGCCTCCGCCCACCATGAAAAGCGTCATGATTGTGCGGCGGCGGTTGCGGAAGATATTCCGGAAGGCAAGCAGAAGAAACTTAGCCACGGCTGCCTCCTTGCTGTGTGTCGGAGATCACTTCTCCATCCGTGAGCCTCACAATGCGCTCCGTATGTTCCAGCAAGCGCGCGTCGTGCGTGGAGAAGATGAAAGTGAGGCCAAGACGCTGATTGAGTCCACGCATCAGATCGATAAGCTGCGTGGCATTGTGCGTGTCCAGATTGGCGGTCGGCTCGTCAGCCAGCACCAGCGAGGGCTGATGCACGATGGCGCGCGCCACCGCCACACGTTGCCGTTCGCCTCCACTGAGCAGATCAGGCCGCTGGTTGGCGCGCGCGGATAGCCCCACGCTCTCCAGCGCTTCAGCCACGCGCTGCTTGCGCTCGCCGCTGGCGACGCCCTGAATCAGCAGTGGGTACTCGACATTCTCCGCTGCCGTAAAAACGGGAATGAGATTGAATGTCTGAAAGACAAAGCCTATCTTTTCACGGCGCAGCTTGCTCATCCCGTCCGGCTTCAGTTGGGAAGTATCGACACCATCGACCAGAATGCGCCCAGTGGTTGGCTGGTCGACGCATCCGATCAGATTCAGCAGCGTTGTCTTGCCGCTACCGCTCGGCCCGGCGATGGCCAGAAACTCGCCGGCCTTGACGCGCAGGCTGGCGTGCGTAAGAGCGCTTACATAACTGTGCGCCGGATGGCTGGCGGGGCGATTGTCCAGCGGAAAACTTCGGCTGACCGCTTCGACGTTGACGATTTCTTCCATGGAACCTCTCCATTCCGTTTCTTGCTTCAATTGGAAGATAAACCAGACAAACGAACCCTGAACCGGCATTCTGACGAAGGGCAGAAAAAGCGGATGAAGGGCATGAAACGGAAGATGAAACGCAGGGCGATAGCCACGGCTGAAGCCATGCCCTCTTAAAACAATACGGTTCACCACAAGCTTACAGCGATTTCCCCTCTGTCAAGAGGGCTTAATCCCTACTCGGCCTGGTAGCGATGCAACCGTCCCAGGCCGTTGAAGGCAGCTACTTTGTAGCACTCGGCCAACGTCGGATAGTTGAAGACATTGTCGATGAAATAATCCACTTTGCCTCCCAGCACCATTACCGCTTGGCCGATGTGCACCAGTTCGCTGGCGTCTTCGCCGATGATATGCACGCCTAGCACGTCATGCGTTTCGCGATGAAAGATCAGCTTCAGCCGTCCAGTCGTATCGCCGCGAATCTGCCCGCGCGCCGTCTCGCGATAGTAGGCCATGCCGACCTCATAGGGCACATCCTCGGCGGTGAGTTGCTCCTCGGTCTTGCCGATGAAGCTGATCTCCGGAATGGTGTAAATGCCATAGGGATAAAAGCTGGGATTGGTGGTAGCCGCGTGATCGTCGAATGCATGCGCGGTGGCGATGCGGCCCTGCTCCATTGACACCGAGGCCAGCGAGGGAAAGCCCACAACATCGCCCACAGCGTAGATGTGTTCGACCTTGGTTTGGAATTGTTCATTGACTGGAACGCGTCCGCGTGAGTCTGACTCCAGGCCGGCGGCAGCCAGGTTGAGTTCCTCCACAGCGCCCTGGCGGCCGACTGCGTAGAGCAGCGCGTCGCCCGAGACTTTTTTATTGCTCGCCAGGTTGGCCACCACGACGCCGCCCTGCAACTCTTCCACGCTCTCCACCTCTTCGCCCATGCGCAGCGTCACGCGGCTGTCGCGCAGATGATAACTGAGCGCCTCGATAATCTCGCGGTCAGCAAACTCCAGCAGCCGGTCGCGCTTTTCAATCAGTGTGACGCGCACACCCAGCACCGCGAACATGCAAGTATATTCCACGCCGACCACGCCGCCGCCCACGACGATCAGTGACCGGGGCAGCTTGGGCAGGTCAAGGATCTGATCGCTGTTGACAATCGTCCGCCCATTGATGGGAACTTTGTCCGAGGTGGCGGGCTTTGCGCCCACGGCGATAATGATGTGCTCGGCTTCCAGCGTCACATCGGCCAGCGGGCCTTCCACGTGCACATGGTGGGGATCAACAAAGCGGGCAATGCCATGCACTACATCGATGCCGTTGCGCGAAAGCTGCGCCTCCGTCACGTCCACTTCGGTTCGGATCACCGCTTGCACACGGAAGGCCAGGTCAGCCATGGTGATCTTTTCCTTGACCCGGTAATTGACTCCATAGATCGCGCGATAGTTATAGCCGGAAAGATGCAGCACGGCCTCGCGCATCGTCTTCGACGGAATCGTCCCAGTGTTTACGCAGACACCGCCCACCACGGATCGGGCCTCGACCACGCAGACGCGCTTCTTCATCTTGGAGGCGGCAACGGCGGCCCGCTGCCCGGAGGGGCCGGAGCCGATGACAATCAGGTCATACTTGACAACGCTCATGCGAGGGTCTCTTTCGATGGTTGGATGCAATCTTTGCAGCCTGGATTCCGCCGCAGTCAGGCCAACGCGGCCTCAAGTCTTTAGTTTAGCCTCTTTTCCGAACCATTCTTCTTGCAGTGTATCTCGTAGCGGAGGTTTTTTCTTTGGAATTTCCGTCAAAATTGATTTCCTCATGGCTGACCAATCCATCGGTAATGGTCAGCCTTTATAATGAGATGTTTGACCTTGGTATAAACGCGGGCCGGCCAACGGCGCGTGTCGAGGAGAAAACTTTGGCGCAGGCAGAGATCGGCATTATCGGCGGCAGCGGGCTTTACTCCATGCCAGGATTCACCAACGCGCGCGAAGAGCGCGTCGAAACACCCTTTGGCGAACCATCGGACGCCCTTGTGCTGGGCGAATTGGAGGGGCGCAAAGTGGCCTTTCTGGCCCGACATGGGCGCGGCCATCGCATCCTGCCCTCGGAGTTGAACTTCCGCGCCAACATCTACGCCATGAAGGCGCTGGGCGTCGAGCGCATCCTGTCGGTTTCGGCCGTCGGCTCGCTCAAAGAGGAGCACAAGCCGACCGATTTCGTGATTCCTGATCAGTTCATCGACCGCACCTTCCATCGCGTCTCCACCTTCTTCGGCGACGGCATCGTCGGCCATGTGGCCTTTGGCGATCCGGTCTGCGCAACGGTGGCCAAGGCTGCTGCGGATGCCTGTGCGGCGGTGGGCGTCGTCGGCAAGATGGGCGGAACGTATGTCTGCATGGAAGGGCCGCAGTTCTCGACGAAGGCCGAGTCGAAGCTCTATCGCAGTTGGGGCGCGGACGTGATCGGCATGACCAATCTGCAGGAGGCCAAGCTGGCCCGCGAGGCGGAGATCTGCTACTCGACCATCGCCATGGTCACTGACTACGATTGCTGGCGCGAGGGGCATGATTCGGTGACGATTGAGGAGATTGTGCGCGTGCTGCATCAGAACGCCGAGAACGCCGCCAAGGTAGTCAAGGCCGCCGTCGCCGCGATGCCGCACGAACGCAACTGCGCCTGCGCCTCGGCGGCCAAGTACGCTGTACTGACCGCGCCAGATGCGATTCCGGCGGCGGTGAAGGAGAGGCTGGCGCTACTGTTTGGGAAGTATTTGGGGTGATGGTTATATGGAAATCCTTGAACCTTGGTTTGCAACCTCGAATTCGCGATTCGTGGATGAACTCAATCGCGAATTACCGTCTGGCCATATTCTCAACGCCGTGGAACTTTCTACAGTCGCACATAGAAAGGATTGCGACGATGTTTTATACGCTTTTAACGACGGCACCGGACGTGTAGCTGTTGTTCACCTTACGTATTGCAAGACTAGGGAGACAAATCCGGCAGTCCCTAAAACAAGAATCTTTGAAAGTCTAGAATTATGGCTTGAATATATGCAAGCCGCTCATGCTGCCTTGGTAGACGAAGATTCGGATGGTCAATTGTGGTTAAGAGCGCAAAAATTGCTGGGCGCGGCCCAGAAAAACTGAATATAGGAATCATGAAAGGAAATAAATGGCCATCACCGTAGTAGGCAGCGTAGCATACGACACGATTGAAACACCGGCGGGCAAGCGCGAGCGCTGCCTGGGCGGCGCGGCGACGTACTTCTCGCTGGCGGCAAGCTTTTTCACCGATGTGCGCGTCATCGCCGTGGTCGGCGAGGACTTCGGCAAACGGCAAGAGGCCGTCTTCGAGGCGCGCCAGATCGACACGCGCGGCATTGAGCACACGGCGGGCAAGAGCTTTTTCTGGGAGGGTTCGTACCTGGAAAACCTCAACGAAGCCAAGACGCATAACACCGAGCTGAATGTCTTCGCCGCCTTCGAGCCGAAGATTCCCGATGCATATCGCGATTCGGAGTTTTTATTTCTCGCCAACATCGATCCCGTCTTGCAGAGGCGCGTGCGTGAGGCGATGCCCGATGTGAAGCTGGTCGCCGGCGACACGATGAACTACTGGATCAAGGATCATCGCGCGGCGCTACTGGAAGTCTTGAAGAGCCTGGACATTCTGCTCATCAACGACACCGAGACAAAGATGCTGGCCGGCAACAACAACCTTGTGCAGGCCGCGCGCGCGGTGATGGCGATTGGGCCGAAGACGCTGGTCGTCAAGCATGGGGAGTACGGCGCGACGCTATTTCACGGGAATAAAATTTTTCGTGCACCCGCCTTGCCGATGGAAGAGGTCATTGATCCGACGGGCGCGGGCGACAGCTTTGCCGGCGGCTTCTTCGGCTACCTGGCTTCGCAGTCGGAACAGACTCCGGAAGCCTACCGCCGCGCGATGTTTTACGGCAGCGTGATGGGTTCGTTTGCCTGCGAGTGCTTTGGCACCGAACGGACGCAGCAGCTTACGCGCGCGGAGATCGACGCGCGCTTCAATACTTTTCGCGAGTTAACGCATCTTGATTAAGCAACACATTTCGCGCGCGGAGTGGTTCGCTGTTGTGGCTTCGTGCGCAGCGGCATCGATCTGCGCGATTGTGTGGAGTTGGCGCAACGGCGCGATGCTCAACTACGGCGATGCCGTCGCGCATCTGCACATTGCGCGGCGAGTCTTCGATGCGCGCATACCGCGGCTGACAGAGTTAGGCTCCGTGTGGCTGCCGCTGCCGCATATTTTGATGCTGCCCTTTGTGCAGATTTACAGTTGGTGGGCCAACGGATTTGCGGGCGTGATTCCCTCTGCGCTCGCATACAGCGCTGCGTGCTGCGGCATCTATCGGCTCTCGCGCCACTGGCTCTCGCCGATAGAATCCGCGCTGGCGCTGGCTTTTTTTGCGCTCAATCCCAATCTGCTTTATCTGCAAACAACGGCGATGACCGAACCGCTCTTTGTCTGCGAGATGGTTTGGATTGCGGTCTGGCTTGTCGAATGGCGCGCCAGTTTGGAAGGCGACACAAAGCGCACCAGTCGCTTGCAGTGCTTGATTGCTCTGGTGTTGATCGCCTCCATCTTCACACGCTACGACGGTTGGATCATGGCGCTGGTGGCGTGGACGTGCATGGGTGTGACGCTCTTGCGCCGTAGACGGCTCCGCTCAACTAGCTTCTGGATCGCCAGCATCTTCATCATCGCCGCGCCGATTGCGTGGTTCATTTATAATTCGGTCGGCTTTGGCGATTGGCTTTACTTTGCGCGCGGGCCGTATTCAGCTAAGGCGATTGAGTTGCGCACCATGTCGCATGGAGAAGGTCCGCCGCATCCGGGCTGGCATAATCCATGGGTCTCGCTGCTCTTCTTTGTCAAAGTCGCGGAGATGGATGCCGTGGCCGCCGCGTGGGGCAACGTACTGCTGATTGTGAGTCTGCTGGGAACCATATGGGCATGGTTCACAGCGCGCATTAGGGCCTTCACCTGGGCGCTGTTGCTCTGGTTTCCGATTCCTTTTTATGCGTACTCGGTGGCCTATGGATCGGTGCCGATCTTTCTTCCGCCGTGGTGGCCGCACTCCTGGTACAACACACGCTACGGAATGGAGATGCTACCCGCCTTTGCATTGGGCGTTGGTTTTGCCGCGCATATTGTGCTGGTCCTGGTGAATGATTTCAAGGCACGCGAGATTGATGCGCGCTGGATGCGCTGTGCGGAAGGCGTGCTCTGCGCGTTGATTGTTGTGAACGCAGCGCTGATGGTGCGCGAGCGTCCACTGACTTACGTTGAGGGAATCAAGAATATTGAAGCGCGAAGACAGTATGAGAAAGAGATTCCGCAAGCATTTCGCGAAGAGTTGACTTACTGGCCTCATGCAACCATTCTGATGGACACATCGGTCTTTCCAAATCTGGTTGCGTTCACCGGAATTCCGCTGCGGCAGACGATCAATGAGAGCGATCTGTGGATCTTCGATGAGGCATTGAAAGCGCCCGCCGCTCATGCTCAACTTATTTTGGCATTTGACGGCGACGCGGTGGATCAAGCGGTGAAGGCGCATCCGGAAGGGCTGGTAATCGTTGGTCAATTCGAAGCACATGGTCAGCCTTCTGCGACACTCTATAGAAATTTTGATGTTCCGTAGGAATGTCATTTAGGCTATACGGTGATAGCATCGGTCAAGGAAGCATCATGAGTATGACACTGGCACAATTCGCACAGCCTTTTGATTTTGACCGCTTGCAACAGATGGTCGTAGCAAACGGCACCATCGGCCGCCTGCTGATGGCCTGCCTGCTGGGCGGCCTGGTAGGTATGGATCGCGAATTCAACCGCAAATCAGCCGGTGTGCGCACTAATCTTCTCATCTGTATGGGCTGTGCCTTTTTCACTCTGCTCTCGGCGGTGCTGGCTGGTGACGCCAACCCTGATAAAGGCCGCGTGGCTTCAAATATAGTGCAGGGCATCGGCTTCCTGGGTGCGGGGCTGATCCTGCATAATCGCAGCCGTGTCAGTGGTCTCACCAGCGCGGCCAGCGTCTTCGTCGTCGCCTCTATCGGCATGGCCTGCGGCGCGGGGCTTTACGCTGCGGCAGCCGTGGCCACTGTCATCGTCATCACCGCGCTCGAGGCCGTTGGATTCATCGAGCGGCGCGCCAGCATCAAGGCTTATCCGCTCGTTTATGAGGTGCGCGGAACTGATCAGACGCAGATACTCAACTCGATTTTGAATACGATGGACATCTTCAGCCAGCGGCTCACCGGCGTCGAGTCCACGCCCATTGGTGACTTGCAGCGCGTGAGTTTTTCGCTCATCACCACCAAACGCCTGCACGGCCTACTGCGTGCCAAACTAATCACGGAGCCGGGCATCGCCGCTCTCCATACTTATTATGATCCGGAGGAAGATTGATACCCTTTACCAAGGCACATGCCTGCGGCAATGACTTCTTAATAGTGACGGAAGAGGCCGCGGCAAACCACGACTGGGCAGAGTTGACGCGGCGATTGTGCGCGCGCAACACCGGCGTCGGCGCGGACGGCGTGGAGTTCTTCGCCTGGACCGGCGCGAACTCTGGCCGCATTCGTTTGCACAACACAGACGGATCCATCGCCGAAATCAGCGGCAACGGCACGCGCTGCGTGGCGGCGTGGATGGCGCATGAACGCGGCTTCCAACCTGGCGACGATTTGCACATTGAGACTGACGCGGGAGTACGCGTATGCAAGATTGATACGCTGAAAACAAGCGATGAATTCACCGTCGAAGTCACTGCGGGAATGGGCGTTCCTTCTTTCGTTCAGCGCTCCGTAACGCGGACGAATGGGCTTGAAGTAGAGGGCGTCGTGGTCTCTACAGGCAATCCGCATTTTGTCGTCGTTGTGGACAACACGGAGTTCAGAATCTCTGGTTCAACATGGCGGCAGATCGGCTCGGAAATCTGTACGCATCCTGATTTTCCACATCAAACCAATGTGGAATTTTTGCGCATTGTCAGCCCAACTGAAATCGAGATTCGCATCTTTGAACGCGGAGTTGGACCGACGACATCGTCCGGTACCGGCACCAGCGCTGCGGCCACGGCGGCCATTGCGTTGCATGGTTGCCAATCGCCGCTCACTGTCGTTGCTCCCGGAGGCGCGCAGAGCATTACATGGAGCGGGCCTGGACGCGAGTTGCACTTGACAGGACCGGCATCACTGATTGCTCGCGGAGAGGCATGGCCCGCATGACCGCATTACTGAAGCCGAGTTCCGTTCCAGCCGGCGCACAGATATCCGTCGTCTCACCCGCTTCCACGCCACAGCAGGAACGCGTAGATCGCGGCCTTGCCGCGTTGCGCGATCTGGGTTTTGCGCCACAAGCGTCGGAGCACATCCTGGCGCGCGGCCCGCTTTACTTTGCCGGCACGCCAGCCATGCGCCTCAGCGATCTGCATCAAGCCTTCGCCGATGAGCAGCAGCGCGCCATCTTCTGCACGCGCGGCGGTTACGGATCAAACTATTTGCTGGAAGATCTGGACGTCGATCTCATCGCTGAAAACATCAAGCCACTCATTGGCTACAGCGACCTGACCGCGTTGCACCTTTGGCTGCTCGATCAAATTCAAATGCCGGCCTTTCACGGGCCTATGCTCTCGGCGGATTTTGCGCGCGAGGACGGCGTGCATTTGTCAAGTCTGCAAGCGGCGCTGAGCGGCAAGCCCTATACCGTGGGAACACAAGAAGGCATGCGGGCTTTGCATACTGGACGCGCGCGCGGCATTCTTTATGGTGGCTGTTTGAGCATATTGGTTGCTATGCTCGGCACCACTTACGAGCCGCAGACCGAAGGCAAACTGCTCTTTCTGGAAGACGTGAATGTCAAGCCCTATCAGGTTGATCGGATGTTGTGGCAGTTGCGCGAGGCCGGCAAATTGGAAGGTGTGCGCGGCATCGTCTTCGGCGAGATGCTTCATTGCACATCACCCGGCGCGCCTCCTGAACTACTCGATCAAGTGATTCTGCACGCCTTCGAAGACTTCAAGGGACCGATAGCGATTGGCCTGCGCAGCGGCCACGTCTCGCGCTCCAACGTGACGCTGACCTTGGGCGTCGAGGCCGAGTTGCTCGTGCAGAAGGAAGCACAGTTGCACATGATTGAGGCGGCGGTGACGAAATGAGGGGTCAGGAATCAGGGATCATGGATCAGAGAAGGCTGCGACACATACATCTCAGCGGCATCTGCGGCACGGCGATGGCTTCGCTGGCGGGGCTATTGCAGTTACGGGGACATCGCATCACAGGCTCCGACAAGGCCGCCTATCCGCCGATGAGCGATCAATTGCGCGCCATGGGCATCGACGTGATGGAGCCTTATGCAGAGGAAAATCTTTCGCCCGCTCCTGATCTTGTCGTCATCGGCAACGCGCTCTCGCGTGGCAATCCAGAGATCGAACGCGTTCTCGACGAGCGCATTCGATTCACTTCGATGGCCGCTCTGCTGCATGAGGAATTTCTCACGGGCCGCGAGCCTCTCGTCGTTGCCGGTACACACGGCAAAACGACGACCACCAGTATGCTGGCGTGGATCTATCAGACTGCGGCGTGTGATAATCCCTTACTGGAGCCGTCGTTTCTGATCGGCGGCGTGGCGGAAAACTTTGGAACCAGCTATCAACTGCGCCCGACGCGCCCGTTCATCATCGAGGGCGATGAGTACGACACGGCCTTCTTCGACAAAGGACCGAAGTTCCTGCACTACTTTCCAGACGGGCTAATATTGACGCACGTCGAGTTCGATCACGCCGACATCTATGCGGACCTCGAAGCAGTGAAGACAGCTTTCAAGCGGCTGGTGAATCTTGTCCCGCGGCGCGGCTTGATCGTCGCCTACGACGGCAGTGACAATGTAACTGAGTGTGTTGCCAATGCTTTTTGCCGCGTCGAGCGATACGGCTTTGCGGATAGCTCCGACTGGCGCATCCGCAATCTTCGTCACGAGGAAGGACTCTCGCGCTGGGAGGTCTGGCATGAGGGCGCATTATGGGCTGAGTTTGAAATGCGCATGGCCGGTGAGCACAATGCTCTGAACGCCACTGCCGCAGCTGCTCTGGCCTTTAGCCAAGGCGTGAGTAAAGAGGCAATCCGCGCAGCGCTGGCAAACTTCAAGAGCGTCAAGCGCCGCCTGGAAATTCGCGCAGAAATCAACGGCATCACCATCATCGAAGACTTCGCGCATCATCCGACGGCGATCCGTGAAACGCTGCGGGCACTCCGTGGCGTTTATCCCTTGTCACGTCTTTGGGCAATCTTGGAGCCGCGCTCCAACACGCTGCGCCGCAAGGTGCTTGAAAGCGATCTCGTTGCAAGTTTGCGCGGGGCCGATCGCGTGGTGCTGGCCGGAGTCTATCAGCAGCAGCGCATTCCCGACGCCGAGCGGTTGCATCCGGAAGACGTAGTTCTAGCGCTCAATGCCGCCGGAACGCAGGCAGAACTTTGTCCCGACGTGGAGGCTATCGTCGGCTACGTCGCTCCGCAACTCAAAACCGGCGATGTGGTGGCGATTCTTTCCAATGGCGGCTTCGACGGCATCTATGAAAAACTGCCTGCACGGCTCAATGAGCTTTAGTCATGATTTTCTTTTTTATTTTCATAGCAACAATGGTTGTCACCGGGATTCCCATAGCGCTGTTGTTCATCCCATGGTGCGCGCTCACCGGTGATGTGCTGCCGCTCTACAAGGGCACGCGGTTCATGCTGTCGACCAGTTGCCGCTTGGCTGGAGTGCGCTTTCGCGTTGAAGGTTTGGAGCGGATACCCAAAGACCGCGCATGCATCTTCATGGCCAACCACGTCTCGAACCTAGATCCGCCTGCGCTGATCTCGCTGATTCCCGGACGCACCTCGGCCTTCATGAAGCGCTCGCTGATGGAACTGCCAATTCTTGGAACCGGCTTCCGGCAAGGCGACTTCATAGCTGTAGACCGCAACGGCAGCCCTGTGGATGCGGAACGCAGTGTGAACGCGGCCAAGGGCGTTCTTGCCAAAGGCATTCACATGACAACGTTCGTTGAAGGCACACGCTCCAAAGACGGTCGTCTGCTGCCCTTCAAGAAAGGTCCGTTCTACCTGGCGATGAACTCCGGCGTACCATGCATTCCAGTTTCCATCTCGGGCACGGAGACCATCCAGGGCAAAGGCAGCCTGCGCATCAAACCCGGTACGGCGCACGTGATCTTTCATGCGCCGATCTACCCCGCCGACTTTGCCACGCGTGAAGTTCTGATGAAAGCAGTGCGCTCAGCGATAGCCTCCGGATTGCCGGAGTGGATGCGTAGTTAATTTTTTCGTTCGAAGGTACTATGATGAATTCGAGCAGCAGAACCACAGGTCCTTGAGCAAGGTTGCGTGCAAAATTAATGCCTAGCTCAGCTTAGGATGACCGTTCCTTTGCTGTTTATTCTCCACAAACGCCACAGTAGGGATTTTGATGATTGCTTCGCTTCTTGTATTTGTTGTGATTCTCGTGCTGAGCATCCCCTCGGCGATCATCTTCATTCCGTTGGCGATGATCACAGGCAACGTGCGGCCTCTCTATAATGTGACCTGCTTCATTGTCCGTACAGGCTACTTTGTCGCCGGTATTCGGCTGCGGGCTATTGGGCGAGAAAATGTTCCCACCGGCCAGGCGTGCATCTTCATGGCCAACCACCTCTCAAACCTTGATCCACCGGCTCTGATCGCCCTTCTCCCGGGTTACACTGCGGCCTTCTCCAAGCGTTCGGTTTTTAAGATCCCTGTCTTCGGATACTGCCTCAAATTGGGCGAGTTCATTCCCGTGGACCGCACCGGCAGCGCCGTCACCGCGCAGGAGAGCGTCGCTGCGGCTCAGCAGGTATTGGAAAAGGGTCGGCACATCACGACCTTTGTCGAGGGCACGCGCTCCAAAGACGGTCGTCTTCTGCCCTTCAAAAAGGGGCCGTTCTATTTAGCCATGCAGTCGGGAGCGCCGTGCATTCCAGTTTCGATTTACGGTACGGAGACATTGATGGCCAAAGGAAAGTTCGGCATCAAACGCGGCACGGCGCACTTCGTCTTTCATGAGCCGGTTGATCCCAAGGATTTCGCCACGCGCGAGGAACTCTCCGCGGCGGTGCGCGAAGCCATCGCCTCTGGACTGCCGGAGTCGATGCGCGGGTAGATCGTCATGGCTGCACCACGGCGTTATAGCCATCGTTCAGCAGCTTCTGGCGCATGGAGTTGGCCTCATTGATGCTGGCAAATGGGCCGACGCTCACATGGAACTGGCCTCCGCTGCCATCCTGGCTTATGGCGACCGCGTAGCCCCTTCGATGCAGCGCACTCACCAGCACATCGGCATCCTCCTGGTTGGAGACGGTGGCGACCTGGACCATCAGCGGGCTGGCTGGTATGCTTCCGGTTACTGCGGCGGATTGGGCGGCGCCGGACTCTACTGATTGTGCAGTTGCCGAATTCGAACCTGAAGCCCCGGATGTTGCAGCATCGGTTGCAGCCGCCTGCGCAGTGGCCATCTTCGGCGTGGCGGATCCGGGTTTGGATGCTGAAACTCCTGCTGCGCCAGTTGCCGACGAGGCGGTCGCCTGGCCCGCAGTCAAAGCTCCCTTGGCGCCGCGGCTACCTAAAGAGTAGCCCAGGCCAAAGCAGAGGCCGCAGAGCAGTAGCAGAGCAAAGAGCAAGCCCGTCACCATCATCGGACCGAGCGTCACTTCCGTGTCATGCTCCTGGTCAACCGAAGAAAGTTCATCATCATCAAACACTTCCCGCATGCAGATCTCCAGACTCAAAGGAAATGAAAGGAAAACTCCGTTGCCTGTGTGTGCCTCACCCTCGTTTTTCCACAAATGTATCTTCGCATTTTTTCAGGAAATTGAGCGGAGAATCTAACCTTTGCGGAAGAAAGCCGGGCTTTCTTTTCCGCTCATGCAACCTTTCCCGCTGCTTCGCATCTATACAAGTAATAAGCAGAGGCTTCCACGTTTACTTCCCCACCCAGGCAAGGTAACCACTCCTTCTTGAAGGTCTGCCATAGACCTCTTCCCAAAAAATCTCCTCCCTGATTCCCTCCTCCAACGCCTCTCGAGCGGGCCTACCGGAAGGTAGGCCCATCTGCTCTCTCCCGCTCCGGTAAAATGAAAGCCAGATGCGTTCCTCTTCTACTCCCGATTCGTTTCCCAAACAGGAAGTCCAGTCTATCGACGCTCTATTTACGCGCGCCGGGCTTACGCATAGCCTGCGCGGCAAAGCGGCCGGAGTTACCACGCGCATGAGGTTCAAGCGATTGGATCCGCAGGAGCTTATGCCCGCCGCTCCGCTTCGCAGCCTGGCTCGCAACGGCGTTGGGTTGCTCGCGGTTCCAGGCTGGGAGAAGCTGGATTGGCTGTGGCATGGCTTCAGCACACGCCAGGGAGGATTGAGCCGGGCCTATTGCGCCGAGGACGCGCCGGGTGAATTGAATCTTGGCTTTACCTCTGAAGACGATCGCCAGACGGTAGCCGCGAATCGCAGTCTGCTGGCCGAGGCGGTCAGCGGCGACGCAGAGACGCCGCTCGTCGCGCTCAAGCAAATTCATTCGAATCATACGCGTATTGTCACGGTTACGGATGCAAGCCGGGAGCTTCCACGGAAGGCCGATGGAATGATGACCGATGAACCGGGAGTTCTGCTGGGCATCCAGACTGCCGATTGCATTCCAATTTTGCTGGCCGACCGGAAGCGCCACGCTGTAGCGGCCTTTCATGCCGGCTGGCGCGGGACCGTCCAGCGGATTGTGGAGAGTGGCGTAGGCCGGATGCGGCTTGAGTTCGGCTCGCGGCCTGAAGATCTGATCGCCGCCATCGGCCCCGGCATCGGCCCCTGCTGCTATGCCGTGGGCGAAGAGATGCTTACGGAGTTTGAATCGCAGTTTGTTTATGCACGCGAACTCTTCCACGAGGTCTACGATGCCGATGAGGTTCGGACAAAATATCCGATGCTCTTCCTGACCCAACGCGCACCGGGCCACTCGCCGATTGGACCCAGCCTTCACTTGGATCTTGTGGAAGCCAATCGCCGCCAGTTGCTGGCCGCCCGAATCAGCCCGCAAGCCATTCATTCCGTGGGCGGCTGCACAAGCTGCCATCGGGAGCTTTTCTTCTCACACCGTGGATCGCAAGGGCGCGCTGGACGCATGATGAGCGTGATCGGTATCCGGCCCGCAAACCGGGCAGCCGAGAAGCACGATTCCCGTTCCAAGAAGAAGGCCGGTCAAGGACCGTAGTCTTCGGGCATCCAGTCCTATTTTGCCCGTGCGCCCAACTTCCCGATCACTTGTTTCAACTCCTCCAGTTTCGCTCCGGCCTCGGCCATCTTCCCCGCCGCCGTCAGCCGCTGGTAATCGTCAAAGTCTCGGCTGGCCTGCTGAATCAGCGCATTCAAATCCTGTGCAGGAGCCGCCGCGCCCGCTGCCGTGGGAGTCGCTGCTGCTGGAGATTCAGCCGCGCTCAGCGAAGAAAGATTTCCGCCAAAGAGCGACGAGAGCGCGGCCTCGAAGGTTGGCCCATACGCCAGTTTGTCTTGCAGAGCCAGCACCACAAGGCGCAGCTCCGGCATCGGGCTTCGGTTGGCTTGCAGATAGATCGGCTCGGCATAAAGCAGCGCGCGCCCTGAAGGAATCACCAGCAGCGTTCCCCGCTTCACCTGCGAGCCTTGCTGATTCCACAGCGTCAACTGGCCGGATAACTGCGCGTTCTGATCGATGCGCGCCTCGATCTGCATCGGTCCGTCCACCTGCTTGGTTTTGGGAAAGTCGTAGACGATCGAGGTCCCATAGTGCTCGCCATCCGAACGCCCCGCGATCCATCCAATCAAGTTATTGCGATTGGCCGGCGTAAAGGGCAGTATCTCGACAAACTCGACGCTGCTCTCGCCGGGTAGCTTCATCAGCACAAAGTTAGGTTCCATCGGCTGCGTCTGCTGCGCGCCGCCCTCGCCCAAACCAACTTCCGAGGCCACCGTCCATAAGTCTTCGCGGTTATAAAAAACCTCAGGATTGGTCATGTGATAGAGACCGTAGACTTCGGCTTGCAGCTTGAACAATAACTCCGGATAGCGTATGTGCTTGTGCAGGTCCGCGGGCATTGCCGATGCATCTTTGAACAAGCTGGGAAAGATGCCGCGATACGCCGCCAGGATAGGATCTTTCGCGTCGAAGATATAGAAAGTCGTAGTTCCGTCATAAGCGTCAATTACTACCTTGACGCTGTTGCGCAGATAATTCAGCGGCTGTCCGTCCACCGCGTAATGCGTCGAGTACGGATAACTGTCCGACTGCGTAAAGGCATCCAGAATCCAGCTAAGCTTTCCATCCTCGCCCAGCACGAGATACGGGTCGTTGTCATATGTAAGGAACGGCGCCAGTGCCGTAACCCGCTCGCGAATGGTGCGCCGCATTACAAGGCGGCTTTCCGAAGTTATATCATCGCTGAAAGGTACCTTGGCAATGTCGCCGCGATCGAAGGCAATCAGCAAACGGCGCAGGAATCCGCCTAACTCGATACCCCCCGTTCCCTGATACGAAGTTAGATTATTGCTGTCGCCCTCCGGAAAGTTGAACTCCTGCTGCCGCGTCTTCACATACACATCGGTATTGGTCTGCTGCCCGAAGTAAATCTCCGGTCGAGTTACATTCAGGCCCGGAACCGTGGATTGTACCGGCATATTGCTCAACAGCAAACTTGGCCTGCCTTCCGGTGTGAAACCATTCACTGTGTTCATCGTCAGGCCGTAGCCATGCGTATAAATCAACTTGTCATTGATCCAGTTGCGGCTGCTCTCCGGCAACTTGTCCACATCCAGTTCGCGGGCGGCCAGCATCACTTCGCGCATTTGTCCGTTGATGGGATAGCGATCTATGTCAATGTCAGGAAAATCATAGTAGGTGCGAATCTCCTGCATCTGCCGCAGTGTATCCTGCAATGCGTGCCAATCCCACAAACGAATGTTCGTCAGCGTAGCTTGATTGTTAGCCGGATCAGTTGCATCCACGGTCGTTTCGGCAGGAAACTGGCGCTGCGCGAAGCCATCCAACCCATAAGCCTTGCGCGTCATCTCGATGTTATTCGCAATGTATGGCTGCTCACGCACTAACTCATTCGGCTTGACCACAAAGCTGGTCACATACCAGCCAACTATCCCCACGCCGACATAACAAAACACAGCGGGAAAAACCGACGCAATCAGCCAATGCCCGCGCGGCCGGATCAATCCGCCCAAGATCGCAATCATTGCGCCGAAGCAGCAGCGCAGCGCTCACCACCAGCATTCCCGTCAGGCTGACATGCGCATCCGAGTAAGTCACGCCATCAAAAATAGTATGGTGCTCGAAGAGCAGCCCGAAGCGCCCTAGATAAACGCGCCCTGCGACAATTAGCAGCAGAAACCCAACCGCAACCGAAAGCCCACGCCACGGCAGCTCGCTCAGGCTGGCGCGCCCGGTGAGCGCGCGCGAACTGCCAGAGACCAGCAGAAAAACAACTGCAACCACGCAACTGATGACGCTGAGTGTGAGCAGCCAGCCCAGAATCAATTGCCACGCAGGCAGAGTAAAGAGATAAAACTCCAGCGGCCTTCCGAAGACCGGATCGCCCGCGCCCGTACCCTGCGGTGCAAACCACCACAACGCCAGCGTCTGCCACTGCGCCGCCATAGCGCCGCCGGTGATGAACGCAATCACCAGCGAGCCGCCGAGTGAAATCACGCGCAGCACCGGCTTGATGGATAGCTTCACCGGTTGCCCGCCGATGAATAGAGTGTGATCCGCGGGCAGTTCGTCCTGATGTGCGTGCTTGAGCGCGTAAAACGTCGTTAACAAAATCAAAAACGTCAGCGCGAAGAAGCCCGTAAAGATGCCCCACTCCAGCCCGCGCGCCTTCCAGAAGACCTCGCCATAGCCGAGCGAGTTGAACCAAAGCATATCCACCCAATAAGAAAGCGCGGTTCTGCTGCCCAGAAAGATCACGGCAACAATCGCCACGAAGATCAGCAACCCGCGGCGTCCGCGGCGCGGCGTTGCAGTCATATGAAACCCATCAATTGTTTCCGGCATTTCTTTCACACTTTCTTTCCCAGCACTCGCAAAACTATTGCCACTCACTCCACTCTAATCCTCGTCAAGCCCGTCTGCGCGCAGCTTCCTCATAGACCGCAACATACTCCCGCGCCGGCTGCTCCCAGCTATGGTTCCGCGCCATGCCATTCAGCATCAACCGCTGCCAGCCTTCCTTGTCCGCGAAGGACTTGATCGCCCGCTCGACGCGCCGATAGCAACGCCTCAGCGCTCTGCCCTTTGAACTTGAAGCCCGTTCCGCTGCCCTGCTCCGGATTCCATTCCACGATCGTGTCGTCCAAGCCACCCGTCGCCCGCACCACCGGCACAGTGCCGTACTTCAGCGAATAAATCTGGTTCAGCCCGCACGGCTCATAGAGCGACGGCATCAGGAAGATATCCGCCCCCGCCTCAATCTTGTGCGAGAGCGCGTTGTCATAGCCGATGCGCACGCTGACATTCGTCCGGTTCCAGTAGGCCCAATCGCGGAAGAACTTTTCGTAGCGCGGCTCGCCGGAACCGAGCGCCACGACGGCCACATCCATCTCTGAGAGCCGTCCCGCGATCTGCTCCACCAGGTCGAAGCCCTTCTGAATGGCAAAGCGCGAGACAATCCCGATGACCGGCGTTTCTTCGCCGACATTCTTCAGCCCAAACTCGCGCAGCAAATCCGCGCGGCAGGTCCGCTTGCCCGTCAAATCCTCCGGCGTGTACCGCGCCGCCAAGTGCGCATCTGTCGCGGGGTTCCAAAGCGCATAATCCACGCCATTCAGAATCCCGCGCAGATCAGCCGTTCGCCCGCGCAGCAGGCCATCCAACCCTTCGCCAAACTCCGCCGTCTGAATCTCCTCAGCATACTTCCGGCTCACCGTGGTAAGCATCTCCGCATAGACCAGCCCGCCCTTGAGAAAGTTAAAGCGGTCGTACTGCTCCAGCCGGTCCAGCCGAAAGATCTCCCAGGGAAAGAGCAACTGCTCCGTCGTCTTTGGCGGAAAGGCACCCTGATAAGCGGCGTTATGAATCGTCATCACCGACGTGGCGTGCTTCAGCAGCGGATCAGCGGCGTAGCTCGTCCGCAGATAAACCGGAATCAGCGCCGCCTGCCAGTCATGCACGTGGAAGATATCCGGTACGCCCAGCAACTTGGCCGCCTCAATCACCGCGCGGCAATACAGTCCAAAGCGCTCGGCGTTGTCCGGGTAATCGCCCGCCGCCGTGCCATACAGTCCCTCGCGATCAAACATCTCAGGGCAATCAACAAAGTAAATCTGCACGCCGCCGTGCCTACCGCCGTCCACAATCCCCACGAAGCGGTTGTAATACTGAAAAGGAATGGTAATCGAGCGCGCAGTATAATTCAGTTCGCCGGATATCTGCCTCCGCACGCCTGCATAGAGCGGCAGATAGACAGTAACCGCATGCCCCAGCTTGACCAGTTCAGGACCCAGCGCCCCCACCACATCCGCAAGGCCTCCGGTCTTGGCAAACGGCACGCACTCCGATGAAGCAAAAACAATATGCATAATCGCTTTCTCCCTGACCACGCCTGAAAATCGCAAGAATTTGGTAAAAAATAGCTGCCAAAGGGTCAGTCTACTACGCCCACGTTCATCTTGATCCGCCGACTGGCGCACCCCCAACAGCGGCATAGACTCTCGCATCGGCACCCGACAATCTATGATAGCTTCGGAAGTTGCGCGGCTTGCGGCGCAACTTTGAGGCATTCACAATGCGACGGAGAGAGTTCTGCAAACTGTCCGCTACGGCTGCGGTTGGATGGAAGCTGATGGCCACCCAAGCAGAGGCCGGGGCGAAGGCAGCCGCCGCCAGCCGCTGGCTGCTGGACATGGTTCACGTCAACCCCGGAGAAAAGCCGCCGCAAACCGCATTCCTCGATCCGCACACGCTGGCCGCTTACGGCTATAACGGCCAGGTTGTGATGAGCGTGATCGAGGGGGTGCCCACCTTCAGCCAGCTTGATCCGCAACTGGTCCCTGAAGGTTCAGCCGAGCACGCATGGGCGGATGAAACGGCGCTTAAAATCCAGCGGCAGATTGAGGCGGCGCACTCTGCGGGAGTGAAGTGTTTTGCTTGGATGCAGATCGCCGTGCTTCCCAAGGCTCTGGTTGCGAAATACAAAAGAGGGATTTGCGACCCGCAGGGGCGCGTCGATCCGGTGTTGCCCATGACGCAGAAGATTCTGCGCATGCAGATCGCCGAGATCTTCGAACGCCTGCCTATGCTGGACGGGTTGCTGATCCGCACCGGCGAAGTCTATCTGCACGATCTTCCTTATCATGCCTCCACCGATGCACCAGAGCAGCAGAAGACACAGGGAAGCTCGGCGATTCTGCACGGCGAAGAGAGCCACCGGACGTTGCTGCGGATTCTGCGCGAAGAGGTCTGCGTCGCCCGGCAGCGCATGCTTTTCTACCGGACATGGGATTTTGGAGATAACTTCCACAACAACCCGTCTTATTATCTGGGCGTGACCGACGCCATCGAACCGCACGCCAATCTGATCTTTTCCATCAAGCATCAGAAGGGTGACTTTCATCAACTGACGCCCTTCAATCCAACGCTGATGATTGGACGCCACCGTCAGATCGTCGAGGTGCAATGCCAACGCGAGGCCTACGGCAAGGGCGCGCATCCCTATTACATTGGCAAGGGCGTCATCGAGGGCTGGGAGGAGATGGACCGGCTGATGAAGCCCGGCGAGCCGCGATGCCTGCGCGACATCATCCATCATCCGCTTTATGCAGGTACCTGGACCTGGTCGCGCGGTGGCGGATGGGATGGACCCTGCATCGTCAACGAGCAATGGTGCGCGCTGAACGCCTATGTAGTGAGCAAATTTACTGAAGACCCAAGCCGGACGGAGCCGGAGATATTGGCCGAATATGCGCGCTCCATCGGCCTGCGCGGAGAGGATGTGGCCCGATTCTGCGAGATGCAGAACCTCTCCGCCAAGGCTGTCCTGCGCGGGCAGCTCACCAATCTCGGCGCGGAGATCGATCTTTGGTGGACGCGCGATGACAAGCTGGGCGATCCCGATCTCAGCGATTTTCCGCGGCGCGGACTGGTCGAGCAGGCAATCGCCGAGAAATCGGAAGCGTGCGCGATGTGGCGGCGCATCGTGGAACTCGCAGGGCAAATCCGCTGGAAGGACACGTCAATGAGCGAGTTTTCCGTGACCTCGGCGCACTACGGCGCGTTCAAATACGAGGTGATCCGCCAAGGCTGGACCGTGCTGCTGCTTGGCCGCCAGGGGGATGCATCCAGACAGTATGACCACAAGCGAATCAGCGAGGCGCTTGCAGCGTATGACGCGGCATGGCAAGGCTGGCGCGAACTGCGCCAGAAGAATGCTTCCTGCGCCACGCTCTACAAAGACGTTGGCTTCGGCAACAAGCCCGGCCTGGGAGCCGCGGTGAACCGGTATCGCAAATTGACGTGAGTGCCGGCAACGTTGCTGACGTGCGTTGAATGAAGGTGCTCCATCCTTTCGCCTACTTTGCTGCATGGGCGAGAACCACGAACCCTCCGCGAGCGGCACTTTCGCCATTGGCCCCACTGCGGGTGGTCAATGGCGAAAGTGCCGCATCCCGGTAAAGACCATGGCCATGCCAAGGCGGTCGGCGGCGGCGATGACCTCATCATCGCGGACCGAACCACCGGGCTGGATGACGGCGGTCGCTCCAGCGGCGGCGATGGCTTCCAGGCCGTCGGCGAAGGGGAAGAAGGCGTCCGAGGCGGCGACACAGCCCTTCAGGGGCAGAATGGCCTTCATCGCGCCAAACTTCGCGGCGTCCACGCGGCTCATCTGCCCCGCGCCGACGCCGAGAGTCTGGCCATCGCGCGCGTAGACGATGGCGTTCGACTTGACGTGCTTGCAGACGCGCCATGAAAACAGCAGGCTGCGCAGCTCCTCCGCCGTCGGCGGACGCCAAGTGACGATCTTCAGGCCGGGATCAAGAGAGGTCGCAGTGACGCGGCCAGTGTCGGCGTCTTGCAGCAACAGCCCTCCGGAGACATTCTTGACAACGGGGCGCGGCGGCGCGGATTGCACTTCGATCAGGCGCAGGTTCTTCTTTGTTTTCAAGCGCTCACGGGCCTCGGGCGAGAAGCCGGGGGCGGCGATGGCCTCGACAAAGAGCTTGGCGATCTCGTCAGCAGCGGCCAGATCCACCTCGCGGTTAATGCCGATGACGCCGCCGAAGGCCGAGACGGGATCGCAGGCAAGAGCCTTGATATAGGCTTCGAGGATGCTTGAGCCGGTGGCAGCGCCGCAGGGGTTGGTGTGCTTCATGATGATCGCTGCAGGCTCGTCAAACTCCTGCGCCAGCTCCCAGCAGGCGTCCAGATCGACGATATTGTTGTAACTGAGTTCCTTGCCTTGGAGTTGGCGAGCACCGGCAATTCCCTGCCCTGTTCCGTCCGCGTAAAGCGCGGCGCGCTGGTGGGGGTTTTCACCGTAGCGGAGGGACTGAGCCAGGGGAAGATGAATGCGCAGCGTGGTGGGCAAACTGCCAGTATCCGGCGCGGCAGGCGCTTCCGGCGCAGGAGCGTCCTCAATGCGGTCCAGCGTATTGGCAATGGCCGTATCGTAGGCGGCTGTCATCGAGAAGGCTTGGCGTGCCAGCTTCCAGCGCGTCTCACGCGATAACGCACCGCCGTTGGCCTTGAGTTCTTCCGTCAGCTCCAGATAGTCGGCGACGCGGGTGACAATGGCCACGTCCTCAAAGTTCTTGGCCGCCGAGCGCACCATCGACGGACCGCCAATGTCGATGTTCTCAATCAGGTGGCCGAATGCAACTCCGGCCTGCGCGGCCGTCTTCTCGAAGGCGTAGAGGTTCACGACAACCATGTCGATCGGGTCGATGCAATGGGCGGCGACGGCAGCCTGATGCTCGGGGTTGTCGCGGATAAAGAGCAGCCCGCCGTGGACCTTGGGATGAAGGGTCTTGACGCGTCCGTCCAGCATCTCCGGAAAGCCTGTCAATTCACTGATATCCTTGACCGAAAGGCCTGCGGCACGAAGTGCTTTGGCCGTGCCGCCGGTAGAGACCAGCTCAACGCCGTAGCCGGCCAGTGCCTGGGCAAACTCCACCAGGCCGGTCTTGTCGGTAACACTCAGTAACGCCCGCCGAATCTTCTTTTCCAGACTCATCTTTAGCTCCTCGATCCCGTAAATTGCCTGTATGGTTACAAGGATACGGGATTAGATGAGGAAGACGACTTCTTTTCATGAGGAAATCCAAGCAGATTCCGGTTGCGCGGGTAATGCTGCAAACCACATGGTGGGACAAATCACTTTGGTCAGCCGGGAGGCGGGTTTTGGGCAGCGAGGCCGCCTGAAATGCATTAAAGTTGAAGAATGGGAACTAGCCCCTCCGCGATCGAACCGGAGTTTACCAATCCGGAGATAGATGCAAATCCGCTGCCCGAACCGGAAGCCCGGTCGCGGCCATCGTGGTCTTACGCGCCGGCGACATACGTGCTGGTGGGGATCAACTGTGTGGTCTTTCTGGTGATGGTGGCGCGCGGGGTCAGTTGGTGGAATCCCACCTCCGATCAACTGATGTTCTGGGGCGCGGACAACGCCGGAGCGGTGCTGATCAAGGGCGACTGGTGGAGGATTGTGACCGCGATGTTTGTCCACGTGGGCGTTCTGCATCTGGCCACAAATATGTGGTGCCTTTGGAATCTGGGATTGCTGGCCGAGCCGCTGATGGGATCGGCGGGGGTGGTGGCGTTGTACATCCTGACTGGAGCGGCTGGCAATCTGCTATCAACGGGCTATAACTGGCGGCATCATTACACTGACTGGCTGGTCTATCAATCCGAATGGACAAGTCACCATGTAGCTGGAACCAGCTTTGATCCGACGGCTGTTTTTCCAGGCGGCGCAGGCGCATCGGGCGCGGTTTTCGGCATCGCCGGTGCTTTGATCATCCTGCTCAAATCGCACCGCCTGCCGGTTCCGCAAATCGAACTGAACAAACTGCGCCGCTCGGTGATCTACTTTGCCGCGATCAACCTGATGATCGGCTTCACCATCAGCCTGGGAGTGGTAGAGCGGCACACTGGTGTGAGCATTGATAACTCCGCGCATCTGGGCGGCGTTATCTGCGGGCTGCTTTTTGCCGCGCCGATGGTGCCGAGGATTGGCTCAGAGAGGCCGATCTTCGCGCGGAAGCTTCGCATGGCCGTGGGAATGGTGGTAGGAATCCTGGTGCTCTTCGGGTTCTTTCTGGCGCAACTTCCGCGTTGATACAGAAAATCTTTACTTGGTTGCCGTGGCTGCGAATTTTTTCACCATCAGCAACAGCAGCTTTCGGTCGCTCTCGTTGAGATTCGTCGAATAGCGGCGGATCTGGGTGAGAAAGCGCAGCTCCTCGTCGGAGAGTTTTTGCAGATTGGCCTGCTTGCCCGCGGTTTCTTCCGAAAAGAAAACTGTGATAGGCAGATCAAGCGCCTGGGCAATCTTGGAGAGCGTATCTAGCGAGGGCACGGTGTGGCCGTTCTCTACGCGCGAAAGATAGCAGCGAAGAAGACCCGTCTTCTTTTCAATGTCTCCTTGGGAAAGCCCTTTTTGCAGGCGATGTGTGCGAATAGCGGTGCCGATCTTCAGCATGTTTGGAGTCCTTTGCGTTGCCGCCTTGGTTTACTTGTTGGGTAGCAATCAATCAACTATTAGCATTATAGTAAACATAAGTGGCGTGAAAACGCAAGAGGCTCTGAAACACGCCAGCCAGCCTTCGCCTCTCAGCAGGCCAATAGTAAACTCTTAGGGCAGTTAGCCGTCTGAATGAATGCGAGCGCGAAAGGCCTGGTGCAGTGAAAAGACGGAGGACCATGCGGCGGGCGATGGTGGCAGGAGTCATTGTAGTCTGCGCTTATGCCGGGCTGACCCAGACGCCCGCGCCGCCCGAGGCCCAGCCAGCAGTGGAAGCGCAGAGTGGCGGACGGCTGCATGGCGTGGTCAAAAGCGGCGCTATTCCTCTGCCCGGCGTAACAGTGACCGCGCAGAACACGCTGACCGGCAAGCGCTTCTCCACCACCACGGATATCAACGGCACGTGGTCGCTCACGATTCCGCAGAATGGGCGCTATGTGCTGCGCACCCAGTTTGCGGGCTTTGCGCCGGAAGCGCATGAGGCTCTGCTCAACGCGTCCAGCCATGATCAGACGGTGGGCTTTGACCTAATGCTTGCCTCGCGCGCCGCAACGCAGCAGGCTAATGCAAAAGCGATCCGGCAACTCATCACGAATGGCGCGCAAAACCTGAACTTAACAAGCACACTGGCGGGCGAGACGGAGAGTCAGGCTGACCTGTCTGGCGCGGCAGGTGCTGCGTTGCCATCGATCGCCGGGAACTCTGATTTCAGCGGCGATTCGGTAGCTATCAGTGGGCAGGCGGGCGCGGTGAGTCCGCTGGCCGGGCTGGACATGGACCGCGTTCGCGATGCGATTGAATCAGCACGCGCACAAGGAATGATTCCAGATGGCGCGATGAGCGGCGGAAACTTTGGCGGCTTTGGTGGACGGGGCGTTTACGGTGGCGGGCGCGGCAACTTTCGCGGCTTCAATCCCGGCCAGCCGCATGGTGCTGTCTTCTGGATCGGCAGCAACTCGTCGCTCAACGCGGAGCCGTTTAATATCGGCGGCGGGTCGCAGCAGCAACAGCCACCTTCTGGCAGCAATCGCTTTGGCATCACCTTCATGAGCGCGCCATACCTGCCGGGACTGCTCAAGCCCAGCGGCAAGGACACGATTTTCATGACTCTGAGCGGCACACGCACGTCAAGTCCTTTGACCCAATTCGCCAATGTGCCCACGGACGGCAGCTTCCCCGGTACTTACGACGAACGCGCGGGCGACTTTACCGGACAACCAACGCTTTATGACCCCATCAGAGGGACTCCGTATTTGAATAACCAGATACCTGTTTCGCTGGTAAGCGCCGCGCTGCTGAAATACTTTCCCGCTCCCAACCTCCCGGGCTACTCGCGAAATTATGAACTGCTGGCCACACAGCAATCAAACTCGACGCAGGCCGGCGTGCGTTATATGCGCAGCCTGGGCGCAAACGCAACGCAGCCGGGAGGAAGCCGCGGCGGCTTTGGCGGCGGACGTCGCTCGCAACAAAATCAAGGGCTGCGGCAGAGCATCAACTTCAATTACAACTGGAGCGGAACCGCTCAGGACAATGTAAATATCTTTCCTCAGTTGGGCGGCAAGAGCGCTTCGAATGCGAACAGCGTGCAAGCCGGCTACACGGTGGGTTACCACAAAGTAACCAATGTCTTCAACGTCAACTGGAATCGCAGCACCAGCCAGACGACAAATTACTTTACTAATAGAAGCGATGTTGCGAATGAGCTTGGCATAGGAGGCACAGACAGCTCGAAGCTCAACTACGGCCTACCCAATATCATTCTCAGCAGCATCACAGGACTCCGCGAACAGCAGCCCAATTTCTCGCTCTCGCAAACAATTTCGATCAGCGAGACGTTGAGTTGGATTCATGCCAAGCACAACCTGCGCTTCGGCGGCGATTATCGCCGTGTGCATCGCGATTTTCTGGGCGGATCAAATGCAACCGGAACATTTACTTTTTCGGGCCTCTTCACTGAAAACCCGGCACACGATGCATCGACCGGCTCATCGCTGGCCGATTTTCTGCTCGGCCTGCCGCAGGAGACAACGATCGATGCCTCGGCCGGCAAGAGCTATCTGCGCGACAATGTGTGGGACGCATACGCAACCGACGACTGGCGCGCGCGGACCAACCTCACGTTGACATATGGTTTGCGCTATGAGTACTTCGCGCCGTATACGGAGAAGTACAATCGTCTGGGCTTTGTTGATACGAATCCTGGGACGAATGTGAACTTCCCTTCACTCTTTGGCATTACGGATGAAGTGCAGGCCGGCGGCACGGGAAGTTACAATGGCAAGCTGCCTGATTCGCTTGTCTATCCCTATCGCACGGCCTTTGCACCGCGTGTGGGAGTTGCGCTTCGCCTTCCGAAACAAACAGTGCTGCGCGCTGGCTACGGCCTCAATTACACAGTCGGTCAGTACGCATCATTTGCAACCACGATGGCGCGGCAGCCGATGCCCAATCTGCCGTCGTTCGTCAATGAGCAGAGCAACGAGGCTACCTTTGCCGATGAGCTTACGCTGGCGGATGGATTCAGCGCGGCCGGTACAGTCGGCAACTACGCGCTGGACACGCATTATCATTTGCCCTATGTGCAGGCGTGGAATCTAGATGTGCAGAAGACCCTGCCCTGGGGCGTGGTATTGAATGCGGGTTATAGCGGATCGCGCGGCAATCATCTGGACGTGACCAGCGCTCCGCGCGCAACGCTGAGCAGCCCTAACACGGACCCCGCGAATCTGATCTTCAACTACGAGCAGTCCGCAGCCTTCTCAAAATTCAATGCGGGAACGCTGCGCGTGAACAGGCGGCTGAGCAGCGGCATTTCACTCGGAGCGAATTATCAGTACTCGCACTCGATCGACGATGCCGGATCAGTAGGTGGAACGTCTACCGTGGTCGCACAGAACTGGCAGGAGATTCACGCTGAAGAGGGCAACTCCAGCTTCGATGTTCGCCACAAAGTAAGTGGAACTTATCTCTACGAATTGCCATTTGGCAAGGATAAATTCTGGATTACCAGCGGAGTTGGCTCGCATATTCTGGAAGGTTTTTCTATTTCCGGAAGTTTTACCTTTGCGACAGGCACGCCGCTTACGCCGAGCTATCAAGCGGCAGTAAGCGATGTGGCCAATGGCACGGCAGGCACATTGCGGCCCGACCGTGTTCCAGGTTCTTCGCTGACGACTAATGGCGGATCACTGAAGGAATGGTTCAATACCGCGGCATTTGTCCCACCTGCTGGCACCTATGGTACGGCATCGCGCAACTCGATTGCCGGTCCGGGAATCATTCAGAACAGCATGGCTCTCTCGAAGACGATGCAGATGGGCGGCACGCGCAGTATGGAACTTCGGGCAACGGCGAGCAATGTCTTCAACACCGTGCAATACTCTGGTGTTGATACGAATGTTGCTACACCAACCTTTGGGCAGGTGACCTCGGCAGGCGCGATGCGGGCCTTTCAGTTCACAGGAAGGTTTCGGTTTTAACGGAATAAGTTGAGTGCCCCACCCTCGCCGCGCCTTTGTTCTTGCGGCTAGGGTGGGATACTAAGAACCAATTTGATTAGAAAGGTTACTGCATTCGATGGCGGGATGTGCACACAAGATCGGAGCGGTATTTGCGGCGCTGTGGATAGTGTTACATTGCGTGCAATCTCCCGCGCAAACTTCGTCGAGTGCGCAACTACCCGATGGCACCATTGTGCTCAAGGCGAACAGCGAGCTGGTGCTGACCAATGTAGTGGCGCGCGATGCAAAGACCGGCGAGCTGCTGCGCGGACTCAAGCAGAGCGACTTCATGGTTTTTGAAAATGGCAAGCGGCAGCAGATTGCATCGTTCGATTTTCAGAATGTGGAGATGGCCGCGCCTCTCAATGAAGCGACGATCAGCGGACTGGCCGCAAGCGTGAGCAGCAACGGAGCGAAAGCCTCTGTGGTGGCAAATCCTGAAGAGCTGCGCGATCACCGCTTGATTGTGATGTTCTTCGATCTGACCTCAATGCAGCCCGAGGATCTGGATCGCAGTGTGACGGCGGCGCAGGATTTCTTGCGCACAAAGATGCAGCCTGCAGATCTAGTCGCGCTGATCTCGCTGGGCGACACCCTCAAGGTCGATCAGGATTTTACCGCCGACAAAAATATACTCATCCACAAGGTAGCGATTTACAACGGAACGGAAGGTCAGGGCTTTCAGCAAGGCGCGACGGCGAATAGCAATCAAGTGGAAGACACCACCGGCTACACGCCTGACGAGAGCGAGTACAACGATTTGAATACCGACCGCGAATTGTTTGCATTGCGCGCCGTGGCCAAGTCTCTCGAAAAAATTACCGAGAAGAAATCGCTTCTCTATTTTTCCGGAGGCATCTCGCGCGACGGCATTGAGAATCAGGCCTCACTGCGCGCGGCCATCAATGCGGCAGTGCGCGCGAATCTCGCGATCTATAGCGTGGACACGCGCGGTCTGCAAGCCGTCTCTCCGCTGGGCGATGCATCGACGGGAAGCCTGCGCGGCAGCGGCGCATTTAACGGCGCGGCCCTGACCAATAACATGAACGCCAACTTCGCCACGCAAGAGGTGATGGGCACGCTCAGCAGCGACACGGGCGGCAAGGCCTTCTTCGATTCGAATGATTTTGCGCCCGCCTTTGCGCAGGTGCAGCGCGATACTTCCGCATACTATGCGATTGGTTTTCATTCTTCGGATCCAGTGCGCGACGGGCGTTATCGCAAGCTGATCATCAAAGTCAACCGGCCGGGTATAAAGCTCGAATACCGGCCTGGCTACTATGCTCCGGCGGACTTCAGGCATAGCGGAAAAGAAGACCGCGAGCGCGATCTGGAAGAGCAACTAGAGAGTGATTTGCCGGCCACCGACATGGCCGTTTATCTGGACGCTCTGTACTTCCGCCTGGATGAGAATCGATTCTATGTGCCAGTCTCGCTGATTGTTCCCGGCTCGCAAGTTCCCTTCATCAAAGGTGGCGACAAGGACAAAGCCACGCTGGATATTATCGGCACCGTCTTCGACGAGGCCAAGCGGCCCATCGGCCATGCGCGTGAAACTGTAAAGCTGAATCTCGATCCCAGATTGCAGGCGCGGCAGAAAAATATTCAATACACGACGAGCTTCAATCTGCCTCAGGGAAAGTATCGGCTGAAGTTTGTGGTGCGTGAAAATCAGACGGGCCAGATGGGATCTTTCGAGGCGGAGATTGCGCTGCCGGAGATGAAGAAGGCTCCGCTTAAAATGAGTTCGATTCTGCTCGCGTCAATGCGCCAGCCGAGCAAGCAGCAAAGCCCGCTGATCCGCAATGGCCTTGAATACGTTCCCAACATCAGCCACGTCTTCCGCGAGGATCAGCATCTTTATCTGCTCTACGAGATCTATTCACCAGCGCGCGAAAAAACCGCTGCCGACGCGCCGAAAGGAAGCAAGCCCGGCATCAACCTGCTCAGCAGCCTGGAGCTGATTCAAGGCTCGACAAAAGTGTACGAGACGCCGCAGGTGCAGGCACGCGCCGTGAATGTGGAGGGGCGCGACGCAGTGGCGATGGAACTGGATGTGCCGCTAGACGCGCTCAAACCAGGCGCGTATATCTGCCAGTTGAATGTGATTGACGACGTGGCGGGCAGCTTTGCCTTTCCGCGCTTTGCCGTGCTGGTGCGTCCCGCGGCGGCGCAATGAACGAGCGCTATGTAAGTATCAGCATTGTCATTGTTGCTTACAATGCTGACATATCGCTCGCTCATCCTTGTGGTTGCTTTTCCGCCTTTTTGAGGGCTTTTTTGATGGCGGCTTGACGGCGGCGGATCTCCGTCTTCGCGTACATCGTCCCGCGGCATTTCTTTGCGCCGCAGTTGCAGCGGGCCTCGTCGTTCTCGTCGCCGTCGTAGAGGCAGTAATCGTAGGTGATCTCGTCGCCGGCGGCGATGTTCTTGATGGCCGTCACCCAGACGCGATCATCCTCCTCGCTGGTCTCGCAGTTGGCGTCGCAACTGTGGTTGATGAACATGGTTGCGCAGTGGCCGTCGATGACCACCGAGCCGTCTCCGAGTCCAAAGAGATAAGTGATGGGAGAGTCTTCGTAGGCAATGTCTGCCTCTTCCTTGGTGAGGCGGTGGCCGGTATACTCGGCGACGCGCTCGCCCTTGCGGATGGCAGTGGTGGTATAGCAGCCGGCAGCGTGGATGGCGGAGGAGCGGATAATCAATCCCATACGATGTGCGACGCTTTCCTTTGGAGTGGTATGAATGGCATAGTAACAGTGGATAGTGGACAGTGAACAGGGGTCAACGAACAGTATGATGCGCTTGAAGATAAAACGGGTTCTTTCTGTCGTGCTGGTGGTGGCGGGTGGGTTATGGGCGGCTCCTTGGCTTCTGGCGCAGGCTCCGGGCAAGCCATCGGACGCGGACACTAGGCAGAAGCCCGATCCAGCGCCCTCCAACGCCAATCCCTTCCCAGAGGATACAAGCACCGTTCCGGTGATGCCCTCGAAAACTTCTTCGGAGACGCTGAATATTGCGCACGACGGCGCGGCCAGCGCTCCGCTCCCGATACCAGGCGATGAGATGGACCCCGTGCGCTCTCCGGACGACGCAGCGCCGGAGGCCGCCAGCTCGCCTGAAGCGGATTCCGGCTCCGACTCCAGCGCCGATTCCAGTTCCAGCCTGGCCGGCTTGGAGAGTCTGTTGCCCAGGCCGGAGGACGATCAGTCGAACAAAAAGAAAAAGCCCGCCGCCAAAGAGGAAACCCACCAGGAAGCGGCCTCCAAAGACATCGAGGTCGGCGGCTACTATCTGGACCGAAAAAATTGGAAGGCGGCACTCTCGCGCTTTGAGTCGGCGGTGGTTCTGGACCCGGAAAATCCGGATGTCTATTGGGGATTGGCCGAGGCGAACCGGCATCTGGGCAATCTGGCCGATGCCCGCGCGAACTATGAAAAGCTGGCCGAGTACGATCCCGACAGCCGCCACGGTAAAGAGGCCCTCAAAGCGCTCAAGGAGCCGGAGATTGCCCACGGAAAGAATGCCGAAAACCCAGCGAAGTAAATTGTAATGCTTCGATAAGATCATCAGAAAATGGGTGAATGTCCGCAGTCTTGCCCAAGGAGCGCGCAAACGATGGTTCGTGAATATTACAAGGGCTACTCCAGCCAATTGGGCCGGGAGATGGAACTACTCATCTTCGGCCGCGCAGGGATGCCTGTTGTGGTCTTTCCCACCTCTTGCGGGCGCTTCTATGACTTTGAAGATCGCGGCATGATATTGGCTCTAGCGGAGAAGATCGACGCGGGCAAAGTGCAGTTCTTCTGCGTGGATTCAGTGGACGCGGAGAGCTGGTACAACCGGAATTGCCCGCCGCGCTGGCGCATCCATCGCCAGTTGCGCTATGAGGATTACCTGCTTGAGGAGGTGCTTCCGCTGCTCCGCCAGCGCAACGCCGATCCACGGCTGCTCGCGCTTGGATGCAGCTTCGGCGGCTATCACGCGGTGAACCTCGCGCTCCGCCATCCTGACGTTTTTACCGGCTTTCTCTCGCTCAGTGGCGTCTTTGACCTGACCGGATTTCTCGGCGGCTACTACGACCAAGAGTGCTACTACAACCTGCCCACGCATTACTTGCCCAATCTGACCGATCCATGGTTTCTGAAGCGCTTCCGGCAAAACAGCTACGTGCTGACCACCGGGCGCGATGATCAATGCCTTGAGCAAAACCAGGCTTTGGCCCGCATCTTTACCGCGCTGGAGGTGCCCCTCGAACTGCACATCTGGGATGAAAGCAACTCACACGACTGGCCTACTTGGCAGCGCATGATTGCGCAGTACCTTTGAGGCTTACAGTTAAAGATAGATTGTTTATACAAGAAGAATTAGCATCTATATAGTAGACAGGAGGCTGGCTCGATGAGCGAACTTAACCCCTATGCGCGATTTCTGGACGGGCGGAAGCTCGATGTGATTCTGGCCGCAACAGCAAAACGCCTTGAAAAGCTTCTGGAAGCCATCGGCGCGGAGAGAAGCTATGTTGCGTCCGCACCCGGTAAATGGACTCCGGCGGAGATTATCTGCCACTTGGCCGACTGTGAGCTGGTCTTTGCCTTCCGGCTGCGCCAGACCCTGGCTGAGGATGCGCCGGTGATCCAGCCCTTCGATCAGGAGAAGTGGGCTACGACCTATCCCGGCATCTCTGCGGAGCAGGCGCTGAACACCTTCACGACGGTGCGCAAATGGAATTTGCTGCTTATTACCTTTGCTCTGCCGGCTGCGGCGGCCCGCCGGTTATCCACCCCGAACGGGGCGAGATAACCTTTCTGACCCTGGTCGAGACAATGGCTGGCCACGACCTCAATCACCTCGGGCAGTTGGAAAAGCTGGCACAGGCAACACTCTCCACTTAATTGCTGCCCGTCCTGATCAAACAAGACAGGATTCAACGTTCTTCCCCAGCTTGCAAGCAGAATCATTGCATGGAGCTTTTCCCCCGTGGAGGCAGCGGTTGCCTGCCGCCTGGCCACTCTTGACATTGTTTCAAGAAGGACCGGTTCTGATTTGTACTCCATCTGACAAGAAACCTGAAAAGAAGACTCCCCATAACTGCCTTTGCAGTGTTACTCTGCTTGCATGGATTGCGACCTCATGCGGAATTCATGGCGGCAGTTGCGCTGGTTGGCGCTGCTTGCGGACAAGGGAAGTGCGCGCAGCCGACTTGGCGGCCGCCTCAACGACTAGGGCCTTGGATCAAGACATGGATATAGAAATCGTAATTATCGGCGAATCGAACAAGTGGGTTTTGAATCAACCACGCATCCGGATCGGTCAGGATTCCCGGTGCGAAGTCACTCTGCCCGCGGCAAAGTATCCCGCTGTTTTAGGCGAACATGCAACCCTGGACGTAAGCGACGGAGCGATCAAACTGGGCAAGGGTGTGCGTCCGGGTGGCGAAGTTTTTCTGAATGGCCATCCCTCTGGCATTGGGACTATCGTGCGCTCCGGCGATGTGCTCCGCTTGGGTTCGGGCGGACCTGAGCTGCGCATTCGCATCCAGGAGCAGGAGACCTCGACCCGCTCCGGCGATTACGAACCAACGCGCGTCCTTTACCAGCCCTCCTCAACGGTGCATGACGGTGCGCCGCCGCGGCCGGGCCGACGCATGAAGCTACGCGCATTATCTCTGCCAGCCCCACGCCAACCACCTATTCCCCCGCGCCGTCGGCGGCCGCTGCATCCGGCAGCCCTCCCAGCAGGCAAAGCTATGCGCCCCAGGGCGTCCACGCCGTCCCCACCTCCAACTCCTATACTCCACCTGCTTCCAATATCTCTGCGCGCCGTGTAGACACCGCCACCAGCAGCGGCGCAACGCAGGTCATCGGCGCACAAGGTGGTTTTGGACAGCCACGCAGCCAAGAGTTTTCATCCTTACCTGCTCAAACCGCCGCGGCCCGCGCGGCAGAAAGCGAAATCATGCAATCTCTCGAAGGCAAGCTGAAGACTCTGCAACTCATTCTGGTGGCAAATCTGGCGGTTCTTGTGCTGCTCTTCGGATGGATTTATATGCAGAGCAAGGAGCTTTCCCAAACCCATCGGGAGGTGGCTATAGCGGTAAAATGGATCTGGTACCATCGACTTTGTACGGTTTGCGTTGATACGGAATCTGCTGATGCTCGATCGCCAGCAGCTTGGTTGTGTTGTGCACCGTGCAGTTGCCGTTGTTGTTGTCGCAGACCGTGCAATAGAGCAGATGATTCCCGAGGATTTCATCGAATGCCGCCCGCTGTGCCGCATCGGCCGCGGGTGATTTGGTCAAAACCGCCATCCCCTCCGACACGCTCGTCCCGCAAGCGCACAAGCTTCCCGTTCACTTCCACCATGCACGTATCACAGCTCTGAATCGGCCCAAGCTGTGGATGAAGCACACCTGCGGCAGTCGCACGCCCTCGTGATTGATGACATCGATGAGTCTGTCACCCGCCTTCGCTTCGCATGCCAAACCATTCAGCGTGATCGCGCGATCAGGACCTCTCCGTCTTATTCGCCTTGGAAGGCGGACCATCCCGGTCGTTGCCACCGAAGATAGCACATCACCCGCGATAAGATCAGCGGGAAATTTGCGGATTGATTCTGATGCCTGGGAGAAATAGGAGCCGGCCCCACACCGGGGCAGAGCGTACTCGCGTCGCCCCGGACTCAGCCAAATGCCCCCGTGGTGCATGAGTACCGCACGCCCCTTCTGCGACACCATACCTGCGATCACGCCTTCTTTTTCTGTTTCTCGGGCTTGACCGCCTTCGCCGTTGGCTTCGTCTTCGCGGTCGTCGTAGCCAGTTTCGAAGCGACGACCGCCTTGCTCGATTGCACGTACGCCGTCCCCGCCTTCACAACTGTGGCGGTCTTGCTCGCGACAGGGGTCGATGAACTCGTCGCGGCAATCGCCGCTGCCGTGGGGGCCGCGCGGTTGTCGCTCGCCGTGGCAGCGCCGTGCTTACGTGAATCGTCTGGCCGTAGTTATTCTGCTCCATACGCAAAATCGTTGAAGTTCACCGATCCGTCATAGTTGAAATCACCCGCCGACCAGTCGCCGGCCTGTCCAAAATGCGTTTGCAAGACTCCGAGAAAAAATCATTGAAATTGACCGTGCCGTCCAGATTGGCATCCCCCAGCAGCGTGTATTTCACCAGCACCGCATTGCCGCCCAGAGTCACGCCATCGAAACTGGTCAGGCCAAGCGTCGATGCCTCGGAATAACCCAGTCCGTACTTGCCCGCGTTGGCCCCGCGCAACCAACCAGTCAGGCCGGTCTTGTCCCATTTGCCACCATCCGCCGCCTGCACAATGTCGCCCTTGATCGTGCCATAGGGCGTTGCTGCGGTGCCATACAGATCGATCAGATCGTTGTCCGTAAGATCGAGCGAGCTGGTCGAGTCGATGTTGAAAGTTGTGGCGAACCGTCGTGCCCGCTGCGCCAAGGACGATCGCGCGTTCATTGGTTGCCGTTCGTGCCGATCCGAGCGATGTCACGATCACGGTCGCTCCGTTGGTCAGACTTAATCCGCCCAGGTGAATCAACTGGCCCGATGCGGGGTTGATCGTGAGTTGTGCCGCGGTGCCGCTGGCTTGGACGATCGGCTCCGCACTGCCCGGATCGGCAATGATCGTCGCCGGACCCGTGACGGTGAGAATCTGCGTGGCTGTATTCCAGGTCGCGAGGCTGGCGGTGCTCAGCCACGCCGGCCCGGCAACAGTCACGGTCGTGCTGCTGGTCGTGCTCAAACCGACTGCGTCGGTGATCGTCACCACAAAGGTATAACTTCCACTCGCCGTAAGCGTGGCGACAGTGTTCTTGGCCGCGTTGGTCCCGTTTTCGCTATAGGTCACCGCCGCAGGCCCCGTCGCCGACCACGTATAAGAAAGGTTGCTCTCGCCCGCCTGCTCGCTGCCCAGCACACTCAGGGAAGTCGTTGTACCCGTAACGGTGGAGGGCGAAGCCGTCGCCGCCGTGACAACGCTCGGAGTATGCAGCGTGCTCGAATAAAGACTGGCGATCGCCCCCGCAGACAGCCCGCTGTTGAAGATACGGAAATCATCGATGCTGCCCGCCAGCGCAGGATCGCTGCTGAACTGGCTCTTGCCCAGATAGTTATTGGTGGTCGAACCCAGGCTCGAAGGGTGCAGCGTCATCGACGTATTGGTGGCGACGGCAACACCATTTACATAAAGCGTGCCGGTCGTGCCCACCAGCGTGATGGCCACGTGCGTCCACGTTCCTGCGGTCATGGCCGGGCCATTAAGTTGCTGTTCGCCGCTGCCGCCGTTGGTGCTGATCGCAAAGCGAATCGGCGTTGGTCGTGCCCGCGTCGGGCGTGAGGAACATGTAATTCGTCGTGCCAGTGCCGAAGTCGAAGATGCGTTCCCAGTTGGTCAGCGTGCCCACATTAATCCACGCCGCGATCGTGAAATTGGATAGCGTGCTCACGATACCCGTGGGCAGCGCGGCGTATCCGCCGCTCAGTGCCAATGCATTGCCGATCACGCCGGTGCCAAAGGCGTAGGAGCCGGTGAGTGTGCCGTTTTTTGCATTGCCTGATGAATCGGTTCTTAGCGTCGGCCCGGCAGTCTGGTCCGCCTGATACCACGCCAGCGGGCCGGTCAATGTGACTGTAGTGGTCTTGCTCGTCGAGCCGATCGTGCCAGTGATGAGGGCCGAACTGGCTCCGCTCGCCGGCGCGAACATAATCGCCCGCCGCGTTGATCGTCCCCACGCTCGCTTGCCAGATGACCGACGCAGCCGGCATCGGCTGGTTAAACTGATCAATCGCGGAGAGCTGCTGATACGTCCAGGCCACCATGGATGCTGCCGGCGCAATGCTGGTGAAGGTCTGGTTTACCGTGACCGAAACGCTGCTCGTGGTCGTGAGATTCAGGCTGTCGGTGATGGTTGCGGTGAATGTGTATGTTCCCGCCTGCGTG
>CAWDQB010000002.1:0-9507 GCA_963804315.1 uncultured Acidobacteriaceae bacterium | reverse complement strand
TCGGATCGTGGCGCTCCAAATCCGGCTTCGTTCTTATGGCGCTCTGCCGCTGGCTTTCATGGTGATTTCCTCACAGACGGAAAATCATCTTATCGGCAGCGGCTTGGCTTCCTGTAATGACGAAAGTCAGCTTTATCCCCGGCGTCGCCCGTTTCCCGGCACGCCTGCCCCGATTCCGTTGGAGGCCGTATGCAACCGATGCACAACATCCCCGCCCGTGGCGCGTTGAACTTTGACGAGACCCCTTTCCTCGCCATCTGGGAGATCACCCAATCCTGCGACCTGGCCTGCAAGCACTGCCGCGCCGCCGCCCAGCCGATCCCTCATCCCGATGAGCTGTCCAACGCCGAGGGCAAGGCGCTGATCGACCAGATTGCGGCGATGGGCGTGCCGATCTTCGTCTTTACCGGCGGAGACCCGATGAAGCGCAAGGATGTCTTCGAGTTGATTCGCTACGCCGCCGGCAAGGGCGTGCAAGTGGCGCTCACTCCCAGCGCCACGCCGCTGCTGACTCGCGAGGCCATCTTCAAGCTCAAAGAAGCGGGCCTGGTCCGCCTGGGCATCTCGCTGGACGGCTCGACCCCTGAGATCAACGACACCTTTCGCGGCCTTCCGGGCGCTTATGCGCGCACCGTCCAGGCCATCGAGTGGGCCAACGAGGCCGGCATTCCCATCCAGGTGCACACGACGATCAGCCGCCATAATGCCGCCGATCTGGACACGCTCTGCGCGCTCTTCGAGAGGCTGGCCATCGTGATGTGGAATGTCTTCTTCCTGGTTCCGGTGGGACGGGGCCAGTTGGACGACCTGCTGACGGGTGACGAGTTCGAGCAGGTCTTCGCCAAGATCTACGAGCTGTCGCAGCGCGTCAACTTCCAGATCAAGACCACCGAAGCGATGCACTATCGCCGCTATCTTTTGCAGCACAATCTGGAGGAGCGCCGCATCAGCCACGGAGTGTCGTCCGGCCATGGGCATGGCCATCCGGGCGGCGTTGCCTATGAACCCGGCGCACCCACCGCCGATGCGCAAACCCGCACGCGAGTTGGGCGACGCGCCGCGTCAACGACGGCAAAGGCTTTCTCTTCGTCTCCCATGTCGGCAACGTCTATCCCAGCGGTTTTCTGCCCATTCACGCCGGCAACATCCGCCAGACGCCGCTCAGCGAGATCTACCGCAACGCGCCGATCTTCAAATCCCTGCGCGACACCAGCAAGCTGGAGGGCAAGTGCGGCGTCTGCGAGTACAAGGAGATCTGCGGCGGCTCCCGCGCCCGCGCCTACGCCCTCACCGGCGATCCGCTGGCCCCGGAGCCTTGCTGCATCTACCAGCCCAAGCACTGGGATGCGCAGTTGCAGAGCGAAGCCGAGTCCCTGGCTGCCTCAATGGGCGCCTCACGATAATACGGCAGAACGCTGCGCCGCTCTCCAGAGCTGCATTGCAGGTTATCTCCGCTATCAAACCTCTGCCATATCCATCCACAAGATTGGGTGCCCCATCCTTGAATCGTTCTTTGATTCAAGGATGGGGCACGACGAACTTCAATCAGCCTTGTTGGAAGTGTAATGAACTTTTCCTACGACGCCACCTGCCCGTTGAGCGTGGCGATGCGCTTCTCGGTGTCGCAGGTGAAGATCCACGTGCCCATCGATAAGACAGCATAGAGCTTGAAACAAAGGTCGGCGGAGGTTCATGGTTCCCACATCTCAAATTCGAGATATGGGCCACGCCAATTTAATGGGCAGATATGGGCCACCCGCCTGCCGAAGTGACGTTACTACTCAGGAAGCCGTCTTGCATTTCCCAACGCCCAGCCTCGCTGCCTTCGGCAAGAAAAGAATCGATCTCTGCCTGATCAACCGACGGAGGCACATCGACGGCCAAGAGCATAGTGATTTCCTTTTCAACGGCAAGACCCAGGCTGATTAGCTCATACACGGTCTCATCGATTTTTGATCGTGACTCTTGAGGGATGAGCAATCGATAAGTGTTGTGTCCCCCTCGATTTATTACTCGTGTAAAAGCAAGGAACTCCCTCTCGCACGCTTCTACTGCATCGCCAGACGACACGTTTTTTAGATAAAAGGGCACACTGATGAGCACATATGCACCATCCACCGTCTCGGCCCAAAGTCCCTCCCAACTCTTGCTCTCAGGGTAACCGTCCGCGTCCTTCTCGATCTTGAACCAGACTTCGACCAAGGAACCAGATCTTTCATCGATAGAATGTCGTTGCTGATCCTGCATTTGATCCTCTCATTTCTTTTAAACACCTTGGGGGCTGGCGTAGGAGCAGGACTCGGGTCAGGAGGCAGGTGACCCAGTCATCCATAATTACACCTTACGATGATAAGGCAAGAAAGAAAGCTGTGCCCCGTTCATCGCGGTTTTTTGCGATGAGCGGGCGGGTTGAGGTTCGTGGTCTCCCACTCATCCACGATAAAACTGTGGATGAATGGGGCACAGTGGTTCTCGGTTATTTCATGATCGGGCCACCTGCCCACGCCAATTATTCTTTCAGCCATTCCGGATTGGCCGTATAGAATGCATCGCCAATATCTGTCTGATGCGCTCCTCGACCAAGAAGTTCCTCTATGAGATCATTCACTGACAGAGGCTCATCTGTTGACCAAGCATCTCGTACATCTGGAGGCCTCGCCGAGGCCAAATATTTTCCATCTGATACTTTTGTAATCCTTAGTGACACGACTCCCCCCTTAAACCTGATTTAAAATGGGCGGGTGGCGCACCCTATAGCTTTTCAAACAAATGACCAAACCGCTCAATTTGGGTGCCCCATCCTTGAATCGTTCTTTGATTCAAGGGTGGGAACCACGAACCTCAACCGCTCTTTTCAGTGTAACGGAGATCTTCTGGCAGTTGATTCCCTCGCCGCCTGAGTAGATGCCCATCTGCTTCCCCATCCGGCAAAAAAACGCTTGCTGCCGGTATAGGCCAATTGAGATTCGTGCTTCCCGCCCTTGCGGTAATCCTGACACCACCCTAACCCGCGCCCATATAAATGAAGCGAGCCATAAAGAGCACGGCCAGCAGATAGAGAAGCCAATCCTGCTTGCGCAGGTTGCCGGTGGCCAGGTGCAGCGCGGCCCAACTGATGATGCCGAAGCCGAGTCCATTGGCGATTGAATAAGTAAAGGGAATCATCACCATGGTGAGAAAAGCGGGCACGGCAACCAGCGGGTCGCGCCAGTGAATCTCGCCGATCGAGGCAAGCATCATGGAGCCGACCAGAATCAACGCCGGCGCGGTGGCGGCCGCGGGGACGATGCCGGTAAAGGGCGCGGCGGCGATAGCGGCCATAAACAACAATCCAGTCACAATGGCGGTGATGCCCGAACGGCCACCGGCTGCGACGCCGGCCGTGGACTCGACGTAGCTTGTGACGGTCGAGGTGCCTGTCAGCGAGCCGAAGATGGTAGCCGTGGCGTCGGTGAAGAGAATGCGATTCAGGCGCGGGATGGTGTGGTCGGCCTCGATCAGTCCCGCGCGCTTGGTCACCGCGACCAGGGTGCCGAGGTTGTCAAAGAGATCCACGAAGAAGAAGACAAAGACAATCTCCAGCAGGCCTTTGTTGAACGCGCCGCGCAGGTCAAGTTGGAGCGCAGTCGAAGCGAGCGAACCGAGTCCGCCCTCTGCATGCGTCCAGTGCGACAGGCCCATCCACCAGGCCAGGCCTGTGATGGCGAGTACGCCGATCAGGATTGCGCCACGCACCTTCTTCACTTCCAGAGCCACCATCAGCAGCAGGCCCGCAAGTGCCAGCGCCGCGGTGGGGTTGCGGATGTTGCCCAGGCCGACCAGCGTGTCCGCGTCGCCTATCACTAGGCCCGCATTGCGAAAGCCGATCAGCGCAATGAAGAGGCCGATGCCGCTGGCCACTGCAGCGTATAGTTCATGCGGAATCGCATAGAGAATCGACTGGCGGATGCCGGTTGCGGTAAGGGCGAGAAAGATCACGCCGGAGAGAAAGACCGCGCCCAGGGCCGTCTGCCAGGGGATGTGCATCCTCATGCAGACGACGTAGGCAAAGTACGCATTGAGGCCCATGCCCGGAGCGAGCGCAATCGGATAGCGCGCCACTGCGCCCATCAGAATGGAGGCAAAACCAGCAGAGAGGCAGGTGGCGGCGGTGACCGCGCCAAGCGGCATTCCGGCGGCAGCCAGAATCGCCGGGTTGACCAGCACGATGTAGGCCATGGTCAGGAAGGTGGTGACGCCGGCCAGAATCTCGGTGCGCCAGTTGGTTCCGAGGCGTGTGAACTCAAAGTAGGATTCGATTTGCTTGAGCATAGGCGGTTGCTTCTAGGAGAGCATATCGCACGGACCCTTAACATAGAGATTTCCGGATGAACGCGCAGAAAATATTGCGGCCATAAGCGCCGCAATCCGTTCAAGAGGCTTTCAACAGGTCTGGAATGATTTTGGGATGGTTGTGAAATCAACAGGATAGAAAGTCTTGGTAGCGCTACCGGGAATCGAACCCGGGTTTTAAGATTGAGAATCTAGCAGCCTACCCAACGCAATGAATCACTTACAACGTACATTCGATTCTCTGTGCCACAGGGTGTGCCACAGATTCGCAAATTCTACTGGATTTGTTGCGTAGCGACGGGGAAGGCGGCGGCCAATCCCTCTGCTACGTTCCGCGTCTGGTACTCAACAAACTTCCCGAACCCGGCTGCAACGTGCGTCTCTGTGACGTGGATGTAATACCGCGCGGCCACTGAGGGCGAGCTATGCCCCATCAGGCGGGCCAGGGTGAAACGGTCCATACCGGACTGTGCGGCGCGGGTTCCGAACGTGTGACGCCAGCAGTAGAATTCAAAACTCGCCAAACCGGCCCCCTCGATTGTTCTTTCGTGGGGATGCTGCATGGACACAATGTGCCCCGAGATGCCGTCACCCGGAAACACGAACAGAGATGGGTTGGTCTTTGCCTCTGCCGCCCTTTTGCGCTGCTGTAAAACGTCTGCGGCGCGTGGGGTGAGGGGAAGGCTTCGTTGTGCGCTCTCCGTCTTGCCTTGGCGAACGTGGATGACACCGTGAGGGCATTCTGTGCGCTCTGCCAATTCCACATCGGCCCACCGGAGCGGGAATAGTTCGCTGTTGGGGCGCAAGCCGGTATCGACGGCCAGAATCGCCGCGTCCCGCAGATTCTCCGAAGCCTTCGCCAGATACTTCGCCTCTTCCGCAAAACTCACAACCCGTTCTCGGCCATTTGACTGCGGCAACTCGTGGATCACTGGCGCACGGTCCAGCCTGCCCCACTCAACGGCAAGGCTGAAAATCCGCCGTAACGTCCGCATATCGCCATTGACCGTGACGACGGAGTTCTGCGCCACCTCTTGCCGGTAACGCGCGTACCGGCTCAACACATCGCCTGTAATCGCGTCCAGAGGGGTGTCCGCAATCGCGGCGAACGTCAAAAGCCGGTCAAGGCTCACGCGATAAAACGTGTGCGTTCCCGATTTCCTTTGCGTCTTGACGTGTTGCAGAAATTCCTTGGCAAAGACCCGGAAGATGGGCGGGCCGCTGGCCGCCGGTTTCGGCCAAGGATCATTCGGGTGAACCTGCCCGAGAGACAGCGCCCGCCGATGTTCACGCTCTACATCTTTAGCGTCTTTGCGATTCCGCACTCTCGCAGGGCGGCGGATCATGAAGTTTTCTTTGCCACCATCTGCATTCTTGATAGCAAATCTGAATTTGTACCAGAGCGCGTTTCCTCTTTTGTAGATCATTCAGCACCTCACTTCCTTGTTGTTTTGGACTTCGGTTTGTTCATGCTTTCCTCGGCCCCCCACCCAGCTTGCCGTTCTCACGATGCGGCCTTGCGCTTCTGGTCGCTTCCCTCTGGCAACGGGGTAGTATCAGGCCAGTTCGACGTTTTGAATCGGGCCTACATACTGAGAAGACTAACTGAGGCAATGGAGAATACAAGGGGGCGGGCTGAATGCAACGAAATAACCCCCTCAGACCATCCGCCCCGCCCAGCACTCCTCGATTTGCTGCAAGCCACAAGTCAGGCATTCATAGATTGCCTAATCGTTTTCTCTGTATAGAGCGCCCCCACAGGACGGACAATGCAGAAAAGCCTTACGCGCCCGCCTCACGTCCTGAGCAAAGCGACCACTTCCGGTTTGTACTCTTGCAATTTGGCGGAAAGATGCGCGGCGGCCTTGGGAAGCCAACATTTCACATTGCCGTCTTGCTATTCCAGAATGCCGCCCGCCTCACAGACTCGACCAATTCCTCCACTCTCACGGCACAGTCTCCATGTATTCCCTCTCTGCACCCGTCACAGCCGTCACAGTGCGTATAGTTATTGGCTTTTCTCGATAATCGAGACTCGTCACACTTCGATCCTGTGACGGCTTCAAGACCTGCAAGTGAGTGCATGGTTTCGCAGCTTGTGACGGTGTGACGGCTGAAAGCGGCGTAGGCAGGTAGCGCGTCCAAGCATCGGCGAAGTTTTCTCTCAGATACCCCTTTGCCGTTTCCTTTTCCAGCCGGATGGTTCCGGGGCATATCCCGAAGGGCTTCAAGAGACGCGCAAGCCCTATCGGGGTAAGCGGGCGTCCGTTTGAGAATTCCCCCCAAGGCAGCGTTTCGTCTTGCGCCAGCTTACCCAGCAATTCGCCCGTAGACAGTTTGTCGCGCCCGGTCAAATGAAAAACGCCGCGAATATCGGCAAGCAGCCGCACCCCTACGGACTGATCTTCGGCCACCGTCCCGGTAAACAACTCCACTAGCGCCGCCCGCGCCCTTGAGGCCCATTCGCCGCCTGCCGCGTCCGCAATCGCCATGAGCGGTTCCGCGCCGTCCTGTTGCCGGTCACTGAGGGATTCCGGCAGTTCCGGCCTCATCCCAATGAGAGCGTCCATCCATTCCGCTGCCCAGTCGGAAACCTGTGTGCGAAGCTCTGCGGTTTCAGCTTCCACCTCGCGCCGCCGGAAACGGGCCACATTCGTTCCGGGCGGTTTGCGCCTCAGCCGGATGGGGATGGAACGGTCCGCAACGGTATCCGGCAACTTGCCGATTCCGGCAATGGCCTTGGGGCAGAAAGTATCAAAGTCGCTGCGGATAAATTTGTCGCCTGCCCGCTCACAGCGGGAAGCCTTGCCGCCGAAACGGTGACCGCTGTTCAACACTCCGCGCAGCGCTTCGCCAAACTCCCGATTGCCGTTGAATGTGGCGTCCGATTCGTCCAACAGCAGCGTTGGGTGTGTTTCGTGGATGGTCCGATACAATACGGCAGCGGAGACACTGCCCGTGAGCCACGGTTTCGCCACCAGCAATTCCAGCAACTCCAGCAGCCGGGACTTGCCGCACCGTTTTTCCGCCGAAGTAATCGCCAGATAGGGCGTAGTCTCCGCCGCGCCGAAGGTGTGTGTATGCACAATCCAAAGCGCGATAGTATCGGCATCTGCGGCAGTGAGCAAGATATAGCGGCGAATCACGCCCACCAATTGCGTAAGTATTTGACTGCCTGTTGCAGCGCCCGCAATCTCCATTACCGCGTCTCCGTTGCCGGAACACTCAGCCGCTCCTCTATCCAAGCATCAAGATCGGCGCGGCGGTAGCGCACCAGTTTTTCCCCGGCTCTAAAGAAACGAGGTCCCTTCGACCCCGAACGCCACAGCCGAAGAACAGCTTCAGATATTCCCAGGTATCGCGCTGCCTGTCTTGCATCAAGCGCATTCTGCGGATCAATAGCCATTGGTACTCTCCCTTGACGCCCACTGTCGGGGCATCGCTTGTGATGTAGCGAGAGTACGCAAATTGACGCGCATTCCAAGGGACACACCGATTACATTTTCAGGCGTTCGGCTTGTCCCCTTGCAAGAACCGGAGCACTCAGCACTTTTTCGGCTGAATCAAATCTCTCAGACGCCTCAGCCTGACCTTCTTCAGTTGCTCGCTTGAAAACTCCCTGTCTGATCCAAGTTCCCCGTGTACAAGCTGCAAGAGGTCCGCGAGTATCTCTTCGTGATATTTGCCAGTCGCCACAAAAACATAACGTAAAAGCTCGCCGACGTAGAAGTTATCCGCAGCACGCCCGCATAACCTGGAGCACTTACCAAAACGGCTAGCTTCCTCATCGAGCGTCTTGGCGAAAGCCCGCATATCCGCAATCAGTGCCTTGGGAATGGCTTTCAGTTCGTCAGAGGTCCGTACCTCTTGTCTATCGCCGGGGAAAATCATTCCTGACCAGAACTCCGCGAAGTTTAACGTCGTGGAGTAAACATCCTCAAGCGTTGAGGCATCCCGTTCAAGGTTGAGTGCGGTAGCTCTCAAGGCTTGCGCTTTTCGCAGGAAAAAGGGGGTTCCACTCTTCCCGCGTTTGATCGGCAAAGTGTAGTAAAGCAGAGAAATCACCATATCCTGATCCGCCCCACTGTCAGACAGGGTTTTCAAGGAACCGGCGAAGAAAGAATTTTTCAAAAGATGTGCCTTGTCTTTTTCAAACCTCTTTTGCCATTCTTCTCGTGCGGAAGCCAAGTCCGCCGGTGGTTTAGTTTGCATCTGTCATCCTTCCATGACCTTCCCAACTCGCAAAGCACTGGAAAGTGGGGTGGGAAGGCACCCCACCTTGTCGCCTTCGGTGATCGGCCGAAGACTATCCGGCATATCTGAATTGTATTCACGTTACGTTGCCAGAATCACCGGACGCCTGAGACTCGTTGTTTAATTTTTCGTAGGGTATTTGAGAAAAGATGCGGGGTGCCGGTCTTGATGGCTGAGGTCAGGACACGGAACACGAGGTAGGAGCACCCCGCACATTTATGTTGATACACTCGCCGACTTTATGCAAGCCTATAGAAGCTGAGGTAAAAGAACATGGAAAATGCACCGCGACAATATCGCCTTGAACATTTCCAGCATTTCTCCGCCTCGGCATTCTTGTCGAAAGACTGGCGGCGCGGTTAGATGATCCTGCATCCCCATAGCGTCGATAGCACGTTCGACCAGGGCCTAAATCCCGCAAGGGATACGTCGTGGAGTTTGAATGCTGAAACCTTCGGTGTGTCGGGTGGACAATACGCAGGATTGATACTCTCGCTGGCGCGTTAACAGGCGTGACGGCGGGTGGCCGGAGCGCAGGCGGATGAGCAGAGTCAACCAGGCAGGACAATCACCCCTCCGTTTCAAGCCTCTATCCCGATTATGGCCCCAAACGAGTATGGGGCAGTTGACAGGTCAAACACCTTGTCGAACGTGGGGTTCGTTGTGTTCCAACGCAGGGTCCACGCGACGGTTTTGGGTTAGCAGTTTTCACACACACTATACTCTACGTGTGTCCGAAATACGCTAACGCGCCTACGGCTTGTTCACTGTCCGCTCAAAGTACGAGCGGTCAGTGAGGGGATTTTTCTTTCTTTTCTTGTTGGCTAGAAGTACAAAAGCAAAGGCCGCAACGAAGTAGCGAGCCTCTGAAGCCTAGCACAGCGATCACAGCGGGAACTAAGTCAGGCCGAGCATTTCAGC
>CAWDQB010000001.1:0-63952 GCA_963804315.1 uncultured Acidobacteriaceae bacterium | reverse complement strand
AATTGGCAGACCTCTCCGTTTCGCGCTCTGAGGGTGCCGAGACAAGCTCCGATGAAGAAGCCTTTCCATTTCGACTTGACGGTTAGCACGCTAAAATTGATCAGCGGTTCGGAAGTCGTTCGTGGATCTGCGGGCAATAGCGGGCAATGGTTGGCTGCAACCATTGCATTTACGGCATCTGTGGCAACCTGGTATCTGTAAATCGCAGATAATAAAAGTTGTTAAAGCGTTCGATCTCCGCTAGCCGCCCCAAATTGCTCTTTGCGCTCCCGTCTTTCAGAGGCCGTTCTGCAGTAAACCTCCAGCGTGATCTTCGAGTTCGAGTGGCGCAGAAGTTCATAAATGCCCGTCACTATGCGAGGCGCTGCGGCTCGGGCCGACGCAGGCCAACGGATTCCGATTAAACTTTAGAGCTGGAGCGCAATCTGGTGAACGATGCGAGCAAGTATGAGGCGGTGCACTGCACAGAGCGGCAGGTAGTGATTCCTAACTACCCTACTCTGTTGAACCCGCAGACCCGAATCCAATGTTCCTTGAAAACCGGGTTTATCAGGGTAGCAGCGGCAAAGTGTATCCGAACCCCTTTACCGACCTGGTGGCTCTCGAAAAATCAGATGCAACGTATCGCGCAATCTCCTCGAAAACGAATATATCCAACTGATGATCCTTCCCGAAATCGGCGGGCGGATTTTTGCTGGACTTGATAAGACGAACCGATACGACTTCTTTTATCGGCAAAACGTCATCAAGCCGGCGCTGGTTGGCTGCTTGGACCCTGGATCTCAGGCGGCGTTGAGTTCAACTGGCCGCAGCATCATCGCCCATCCACCTATATGCCGGTTCATGCGACTATTGAGAGAGACGCCGAGGCGGCGGCACGGTGTGGCTCAGCGAGCACGATCCCATGCTGCGGATGAAAGGCATGGTGGGCATCTATCTTTCGCCGGGCAAAGCCCTCGTCGAGGCCGAGTCAGGCTCTTCAACCGCACGCCTCTGCCGCAGACGTTTTTGTGGTGGGCCAATGTCGCGGTGCGTGTTCACGACCAATACCAGGCATTCTTTCCTCCAGACGTAACTTTCGTGGCGGACCATGCCAAGCGCGCGATCTCATCTTTCCTGTCGCTCGCAATTTCTATTACGGCGTGGATTACCGTCCAGGCACCGATATCTCCTGGTACAAGAACATTCCGGTCCCAACCTCCTATATGGTTACCGAGTCGAACTATCGACTTCTGCGGCGGGTACGATCACGCTCGCCAGGCAGGCGTTGTGCAAACGTCGAATCATCACGTGGCGCCAGGAAAGAAAATGTGGACCTGGGGCAATGCGGAATTTGGATACGCATGGGACCGAAACCTCACCGACGAAGACGGACCGTACATGGAGTTGATGGCCGGCGCCTATACCGACAATCAGCCTGATTTCTCCTGGCTTCAACCGTATGAGACCAAGACCTTCAGTCAATTCTGGTATCCGATTCAAAAGACCGGTCCAGCAAAGAATGCCAACACGCAGGCTGCGGTCAATCTGGACTTCGGACGCGGCGCAGTTTTTGCTCGGCGTCTGCGTTACCTCGCGCCGGAATGTACGGATTGTGCTCACGCGGAATGGAAAATCAATCCTTGAGGAAGAACTGGAGCTGACGCCGGGGGAACCGTTCACGAGGAAGATCGAGGGGCACACAGGCAGACCTGAGGATTACCGGTTATCAGTTCAAGACGCGAACGGCAGTGAGTTGATCGCCTACCAGCCGGAAGTGCAGGCTGAGCGTGAGTTGCCCGATCCAGCCACGGAGCCGCCGACTCCCGAAGAAATGGCGAGCACAGAGGAACTCTATCTAACCGGGTTGCACCTCGAGCAGTATCGTCATGCCACGCGGTCTCCTGAAGCATATTGGCGCGAAGGCCTGAAGCGGGATCCGGATGATTCCCGGCTGAACAATGCACTGGGTCTGACCTATCTGCGACAGGAAGTTTGCCGAAGCTGAAGTGCACTTTGCGCGGGCTGTTCGTCGTCTCACTGTCAGGAATCCGAATCCATATGATGGCGAGCCTTTCTATAACCTTGGCCTGGCATGCAAGTATCTGGGTAAAATCACCGATGCGTATGACGCTTTCCATAAGTCAGTGTGGAATTATGCCTGGCAGAGCGCCGGATACTTCGCATTGGCATCGATCAGCGCGGACCGCGGCGACTTGAACCTTGCCTTGGAGCATGTTGAGCGCAGTCTGCGCACAAATACGAGAACCTGAATGCGCTGGCTCTTAAGGCCGCGTTGTTGCGCCGCTTGGACCGAAAAGACGATGCCGAGAACGTAATCGCTGAAACCCTGGCACTCGATCCTCTCTGCTTTCGCGCATTGGCGGAACGTTTCTTATTGACGTGAGGCGATCAGGACCTGCGCGCATTCATCGATGCATTGGAGGATGATTTTCAAACCTTGCTCGATGTGGCCTATGAATTGGCATGGTCAGGCCTTCGCGACGATGCGTATGTTTTGTTGCAGGCTGGTATTCGCGATGGGCATTACGAGCATCCGATGTTGCTGTATACGCTCTCATGGCTTGCCGGCATTTTCTCGGAACGAAGAGGAATCCATCAAGTACGTTGAGCAGGCAGAGGCTACGTCTTCCCGCTATTGCTTCCCGGTGCGGCTCGAAGAAATGATTGTGCTCGAGGAAACGATCCGCCGGAATCCGACTCAGCGCGCGCGCTCACTACTACCTTGGCAACCTCTACTACGATAAAACGGCGTTACGACGAGGCGATCCGCTGCTGGCGCCGCTCGGCAGAGTTGATTCCCCAGCGCTTCGGCAAAGAAATAAAGCCCGATGAGAATCGCAGCGAGCAGCAGAATCCCGGCGGCCACGGTGATGGGCAGATGGCCAATAAAGAAGCGGCGCATGCGGCTGGGCTTCGGCAATAGAACTGGTTCAGTCGGAGAAGCAGCGGCTACAGATTCCTCCGGAGAAGGATTCATTGCGGGAGGCTTGGAATCAGATTCGCTCATGCGCCTCCTCTCTCGCCCTGGAGATGAAATGGAGCGGGAAGCGCAGCGCCGCTGGGAGCTTGCGGGCTTTCAAGGGAGGGATCGAGTACTTCCACATCGCCCTGCTTGCGCAGGTTCTTCAACCAGCCGTCGAAGAGCGCATTAACCTGTTGCTGGAGCAGAATCTCCTGAATGCGCGGCGCCACTTCTTCAAGGATAGGGATTGTTTCACCGGCCCTGTACTGGGGCACCAAAGTCTCCTTGTAGTAGCTTTCAATCTCCTCCGGGGTGATGCGGATTCCCTGGCGGAATCGCTCTTCAATGAAGCGCAGTATCTGTATGCGGAAGCGCAGATAGCTGCGGACCCGTTCCGGAGTCAGTTCATGCGCGGCAAAAAGGCCTTCCATCCTTCGTCAGATGCACAGTTCTGGTGAACACAGGCCGGCACTTCTTGCGAATCTGCCTGAGCCGCGCGTCGATTTCGGCTTGGGTTGGCTCAATGGCCTGCGCGTCCTCCTGACGAATCTGTTGCTGGATGAGCGCGCGGCTGATCAACTGCTCCAGCGCGCGCGGCGGGGTGAGGTCGACCATTCCGGCCTGAGCGGGGTCCAGCACCGCCAGCCGAATCTCATCTCCCACATCGCTTGCCAGGATGGCTTGATTATTGACCACGGCGACAACGCGGTCGAGCACCACGGCTTTGGTGGGCGGCGGCGCGTTCTGCGGCAAGGCCTGAGCGTTCAGGCAAGCCGGCAAAGACAGGAGGCAGAGGAAAATATATCCGGTCAAATAAGAAAAATAAGGCAACCAGAGGTCCTTCGACTCCGGTACGTTCCGCTTAGGATAACAACTCATTGGAGATGCCAAAGTTGCGAGCCGAATTAGTGGATGGGTTCTCATTAGTAAGTCTGCCCCAGGCTAAAGAAGAAGTTGAAGTGACCGCCTTCGCCTACGTGCGGTGGTTGGGAGAGATCCGAATAATTGTAGGTTACAGGGTAGATGGGCGGATTCAGGCTGTAACTGAAATCCAGACGGATCGGCCCGACTGGCGTGTGGTAGCGCAGACCCAATCCCGGCGCATGGGAAAAGTAATTGAAGCTGCACGTGCCCTGTATTCCCGTAGAAGTCTTGGGGCCGGATGGAATCGTAGGAAGGTTTGTAACGGGGATTGGCGTTTCGCAGTTTTCCCGCTCCGGCTGGCGCACCCGCAGCGCGCTGGCCCATGCATCCCGTGCATTGGTAAAGACGTTGCCCATATCGTGAAAGAGCACCAGGCTGACTGTATTGCCCAGCCACGGCAGCGTCGGCGGCGGCAGGCGCAGTTCGGTGCTGTTGATCAAGGCACCGGCTCCGCCGATGGGGAAGCCGGTCTCAGGATCGCGCGGCCCGGCCAGATTCGAGCCGAAGCTGCGCAGTGATGTGGCTCCGCCGGCATAGAGTCGCTCGGGCAGGGGGATCAACTCTTCCGGAAGACTGCCAAAGGCCCGCTCCTGGCCATAGCGGGTATTGCGCGCCACCACAAAGCGGCCTTTGTCAAAGCCATAATAGCTGGAGTTGGACAGATCCAGGCGATTGAAGCTGGCCTGCGCTCCAAAGGCATCGGCGGAAAGAAATTCCTGAAGGCTGGTATAGGTGCCGCGATGGGCATCGAGCGGCGAGTCGCGGGTGTCGCGAATCCAGGTGAGCGACGGACCCGCGACGCGCACCGCCGTGGCGAGTGTCTGGATTTCGCTGGGGTAGACCTGCAAGCTGTTGGCCTGCACCTTGACGCGGCGGAAGTTGAATTCATAGATGAGAGTGTTGGCCTTGGAGAGAAGCGATCCGGGCGAATCGAAGTGCTCGGTCAAGCGCGATCCTGATCTCCAACCTCGAGGCGACGTAGGTACTCACATCCAGGCTGTTGGCGTAGCCGCCGGAGAAGGTGAGGCCGAAGTCGCGGTTAGCCACGAAGCGCGGAATCTGATAAGAGCAGATCGAGCTTCTGCTCCAGCAAGCCAAAGGTGGCGCGCAACGAGGCCGACTGCTCCCGCCCGAAGAGATTATTGCGCGTGATGTCCAAAAGTCCGCGCGGGCTGACGCCGGTTCTGCCGTTGGGATTGCAATCATGACCGCTGGCAATGATGCCGCCGCAGTTGTACAGTGGCGTCCCTGTCTGCGCCTCGAGGCCGCCGCCGTAGGTCAAGGCCCAGCGCCGCGCCTCCTCCACCTGCAACATCACGGTCTTGTAACTTTCTCCACCGGAGGGATTTTCGATGGCAGTATCGATCTCATTGAAGAGGGCATAATCGTAGAGATTGCGCTGCGTGTCCAACAGAGCCGTCTGGTTGAGCGGGTCGCCTGGATGCAGCGTGATGGCTTTGGCCACCGTCTCTGGGCGTGTGTAATGCAGTCCGGTCAGCAACACCTTGCGCACAAATATCTGCCGGCCCTCGGTGATATGGAAGATCACATCCACTCGATTCGGGCCTGCCGCATCGACTCGCTGTGCAACCTCGACCCGCGCCTGATCGTAGCCCCGGCTCAGATACTCGGTCAGCAGAGTGTCGCGGTCCCCCGCCAGATTCGCCGGAGAAAGCAACTGGCCGGTAATAGTATTCATCAGAGGCGTAAGTTTGGCGGCATCCAGATGGTCATTGCCTTCCAGACGCACCGCGCCCACTCGAAGCTGCTGTCCTTCATCGATGCGGTAGACCACTGCCAGAGGGGCAATCTTCCGCCGCTGCGCCGAAGATAAATCGCTTGAAACCGAGGTATTTTCCGCCGTCACCTCATCCATGCTGGTCTCTGGCGTAACCTTGACCTGCGAAAATCCATTGTTCCGATAGACCGCTTGAAGAGCATTGATGTCGGCGTTGACCAGGGCCTGGCTGTACGCGCCGTGGTGGTCCAGTTGATCTGCGGCATGAACGCTGAGCAGATCCTTCAGCGTCGCGGAGTCAAAATAGTGATTGCCTTTGACGGTAACCTGCTCCACGCGCCGGCGCACTCCCAGCTTCACTTTGTAAAGAATAGTGACCCGGTCGGCGGTGGCCGACTGCCGTTCATGCTCGACCTTCACATCGAAGTAGCCCTGGCGCTGGTAGTAGTCGCGCAGCCGGCGGTTGCCCTCGTTGAGCAGATCGTCGTCCACGCTGCCTTCCTCGAAGATGGGAATCATGCGCTTCACCCGCTCCGAATCGATGCTGGAGCCTTCGACCAGCACCTTGACGATTGGCCCTTGATTGGCGTAAATGCGGAAGTCGGATTTGTTGGTCTCCGCCGAATACTGCTGTGATTCGAGCTTGATCTCCGCCTCCAGCCTTTCCTGCTTTTGGTAGTCTTTGAGGACCCCTACCAAGGCGTGTTCCGCGGTTTCGCTGTTCACTCGGGAGCCGGCTTTCAGATGAGCATGGCGGCGGAACTCCCCGACACTCATGCCGGGCGCGCCGGTCACTGTAACCGCTCCTATGCGCGCCTGCGGGCCGTTTGCAACCAGGAAAGCAATGTCAACCAGTTGATCTTCCGGATGAGCTTTCAACGTCTGGGTAATGACCGGCTCGTGATAGCCGTTCTGCGCCATCGCGGCGCGCATCTGCTCGAGTGCTTGATCGAGCTTGGCCTGCGTAAATCGCGCGCCCGACGCCAGTTGGCTGGCCCGCTCCAGTTGTGTATTGAGCGTGGACGGCTTGGCGCCGAAGACGCTCACTTTTCCAATGAAGATGCGCGGCGTTCCACGAAAGACAAGCAGCAAGCCATCCGCTCCGCCCTGGGCCTCTACCGCGATGGTTTCAAAGAGTCCGGTCGCAAAGAGCTGGCGCAGGCTTCTTCGGATTGCCTCCCGGTCGAGCGGCTTGCCCTCGGCTTGGGCCAAACTTCCAGGCAAGGGTGCCAGACGATCCAGGGAGACGCCCTCCACGGTGATACGCCGCACCGGCAAGCCCTCCCAGGCGTTGAGAGGATCAGCATGGCCCTGCATAGCCGGGTCGGCCGCAGCGCTGGAGTCGCTCTCCACCATCCCGGGCTGGCGCTCGCTCCACAGGCGGCCCGCGACGCAGAGATTGAGGACAAGAACCGGGATGAGGAGATTGGCGCGCTTCAACCATCTGCCGTATTGCCATGCTGGCATTGCCTTCAAGAGTGAACCTCTGATCCCCGTTCTCTGACCCTGATCCCGGATCTCTGACCTCTGTCTTTTATACTAACGAGAAAGCCCGCCCGGTAAAGCGGCATCGGCATACGGATTGAAGATTCCATCAGGAATACGCATGACCCGCTCTCGGATCGAACCGGACTCACCGGAACCAAACCTCCGCCCGCTGGGCGAGGAAGTGGCGCAATCGCCACAGGATGTGCGTGTTCAAACGCCTTCCGTGGATCCGTCCGGCGAAGCAGAGTTGATTCAGAGGGTTCAGTCCGGCGATCACCAGGCCTTTGCCCAGCTTTACTCTGTTCACAAAAGGCGCATCTATTCATTATGTCTGCGCATGGTGGGCGATGTTGCCGAAGCCGAGGATCTGACCCAGGAGACATTTCTTCAACTTCACCGCAAGATCTCCACCTTTCGCGGGGATTCGGCCTTTTCCACATGGTTGCACCGCCTGGCCATCAATGCGGTTTTGATGCAACTCCGAAAGAGGGGGCTTTCTTTGATTTCAATGGATGAAGCGATGGAACCCGATCCCGACAGCGGCGCCAGCAGGAGCTTTGGCGCGCAGGATCCGGCGTTGAGCGGCTCCATCGACCGGATGGTGTTGGAGCGGGCGGTGAGCGAACTGCCGGCCGGTTATCGCCTGGTCTTCATCCTGCACGATGTCGAGGGCTACGAGCATCCGGAGATTGCCGCGATGCTGGACTGCTCGGTCGGCAATTGCAAATCCCAGTTGCACAAAGCGCGGCTGCGGCTGCGCGATGCATTACGGAATGGTCCTCAGCAGGAGGCGCGCGGATGACCGAAAATGGCAACATCATGACCTGTGAACAATTTCAGGATCGATTGCCGGAGTTGATTGGCTCTGGCGAAAACCTCGACGCCCATCCCCATCTGCAGCATTGCGCTCTCTGCCGCGCCCTGCTTGCCGATCTGGAAACCATCGCCGAGGCTGCCCGCCAGCTTTTTCCCGTTGCCGAACCGCCCGATGATCTGTGGCTGCAGATCGAATCCGCGCTTCAAAAGGAGGCGGCTTCAGAGGAATCCTAGCCGAGTTGCCTTTACGCTGGAGACCGTTTGCTCGGATGCGCGTCTAAGGTTCAGATCATTTTGGGGAACACCGCTTCAGCCAAGACCCGCTCCGGCCAGTTACAATGCAAAGAGTGGGGCCCGGCTCGAACCGGCGCACCGGAATCGAAGAGTTCGCTGCCAGCCGGACGGTTGAGCAGTCGTGAGGGTCAGGACCGAATGAAGAAGATCGCATTAAGTGTATTTCTGCTGGCCGTGTGCGTGGCCGCAGGCCGCGCCCAGGAAAGCCGCCAGGACATCAGCCTCAGCGGTGATACATTCTTGTATTACCACATGAATTCACCGGCAGACATTTATGTGGGTGCAAACACTCCCTACGGTGCTTTGGCAAGCTACCGTTTCATGCTTACTCCCTCCAGCGCCCTCGAAGCCAACTATGGAATCACCTACCAGAATACCTTTCATTACAATGTCCAAGGTTGGCAAACTGGCGCCAATATTCTAACCCGCACACAGGAGTTATCGGCCGCATACGTGCGCTCCTTCAACTACCGCAAATTCAATCCCTTTCTTGAAGCGGGACCTGCGGCTCTCCTCTTCCTGCCCATCCGCAACTCTGGTACAAACGGTACTCAGGATGCCCAGCGGCAGACTGAAATCGGCTTGCTTTACGGCGCAGGCTTCGCCTATGAGATCAGTCCCAGCTTCGATATCCGAGGCGAATATCGAGGCATTGTCATCAAGGTACCAGATTTTGGCCTTTCATCATCGTCTTCGAGTTCTACCACAATACCACTAAATACCAATCGATGGTATAAATCGATCTTCGTTCCCACCATCGGCGTGGCGTATCACTTCTGATTTTGGCTTGAAACGCTATGAGAATGGGATGGCTTCGGCCATCCTTTTTTTCGATGCAAAAATTTCCTGCCCTACATTCATTTCATAAATACTCTGTCATACTGAGCGGAGTTTGGCGTGCTTGTTGCGCCAAACTCAGTCGAAAGACCTGCGGTTTTTTGGGGTTGCTTTTGCAACATGGATTATGGAAAGGACTCTGGCATTCCAGCCCATCCGCCATGTATCCTCATCCCATGGACAAGGACGTATTTCCCGCGCCCTCCGTCTCCAGCCACGCCAATCAGTTGGAGAATTCAGCCTCATCGTATTTGCGCTCGGCCCGCCATCAACCGGTCTGGTGGCATCCTTGGAGTGAGGCTGCCTTTGCGCGCGCCCAAGCTGAGGACAAGCCCATTCTGCTCGACATCGGCGCCGTCTGGTGCCATTGGTGCCATGTGATGGACCGGGAGTCGTATGAGAACCCGGAGATCGCCGCGCTTATCAACGAGCTTTTTGTCGCCGTGAAGGTGGACCGCGACGAGAGGCCCGACGTGGATGCGCGCTACCAGTCGGCAGTCTCGGCGATTACCGGCCAGGGCGGATGGCCGCTGACGGCCTTTCTCACGCCACAGGGCCAGCCGTACTTTGGCGGGACTTATATTCCGCCCGACGACCGTTATGGACGCCCCGGATTTGGCCGCGTGCTGACCGCGCTGGCCGAGGTCTGGCGCACCCGCCGAGACGAGGCGCGGGAAACAGCCGCCAGCGCCATGGCCGCCATCGAGCACAATGAATCCTTTTCCGGCCGCGCCGGTGAACTCTCGCGCGCATTGACGGACAAGATCGCCAGCGCCATTCTCAAGCAGTTTGATCCGCGCAACGGCGGCTTTGGCGCGCAGCCCAAGTTTCCTCACCCCGGCGCTCTGGACCTGCTGCTGCATGCAGGATTGAGAGTGAATGGTACGGGCTTTAGCCCGTACATTGACCCCGAATTATTGACCTGGGCTTTAGCACCGGAGATACAGGCCTTCGCCACTACCCTCGAAAAAATGGAGCGCGGCGGCGTCTACGACCAACTGGCTGGAGGATTTCATCGCTACAGTGTCGATGAGCGCTGGCGCGTGCCGCACTTTGAAAAGATGCTCTACGACAACACCGAACTGCTGCGCAACTACTTGCACGGTTATGCAAGCCTGGGCCGCGAAGACTTCCGCCGCACTGCCGTGGAGATTGTGGACTGGCTTCAGACCACGATGAGCGACCGCAAGCTAGGCGGCTTTTACGCTTCGCAAGATGCCGACATCAATCTTGACGATGACGGTGATTACTTTACATGGACCCTGGCCGAAGCCAGCGCGGCATTGCAGGCAGCGTCGTTTTCTTCAGCCGATGCGGAGATCGCACTCCGCTATTGGGGAATCAGTGAGATCGGTGATATGCATCACGATCCAGCGCGCAATGTTCTTCACCTGGATCAGACGCTGGAAGAGTTGGCAGCTTCATCCCACCGCAGTGCGGACCAATTGCGCTCCCTGCTGGATTCCGCCCGATCCGCGCTGCTCGCGGCCCGCGCCACGCGTCCCACGCCCTTCATCGACCGCACGCTGTATACCGGCTGGAATGCGATGGCCGTCACCGCCTTTCTGGAAGCTGCTCGCGTATTGAAAGTGGATAAAGAAAAAGAGTTTGCCCTGCTCACCTTGGACCGCCTGTTGCGCGATGCCTGGGACGGCGATGCAACCCTCGGCCATGTGATCGCTTATGGAGAATGCGGGGCAGGAGAGCCGGCGGAAAAGACTCCCGGCACGCTTGATGATTACGCCTTCACGGTGACCGCATGCCTGGATGCCTGGGCCGCCAGCGATGAAATGCGCTACTACAAGGCCGCCGTCCGCCTGGCGGACGCCATGATCGACCGCTTTTACGACCCGGCAGGCGGTGGTTTTTTCGATGCTGCCGCTCTGCCCGGCAGAGAGCCGCTCGGCGCTCTCAGCGCGTGCCGCAAACCTCTTCAGGACTCGCCCACTCCGGCGGGCAATCCCACCGCCGCCTCGGCTCTGCTGCGCCTGGAGGCTCTCTCTGGCCGCAAGGAGTACCGCGATGTTGCGGCCGAGACCTTGGCTTCCTTTGGCGGCATCGTCGAACACTTCGGCCTCTACGCGGGCAGCTACGCACTGGCTCTCGAACGGCTGCTCGCTGATCCGGTGCAGGTGCTCATCGTCGGCGCGGGAGCGGAGGCAGCGAGGATGGAAGCGCTGGCCGCGCACGGCTTCGCTGTCAATAAATCCGTGTTGCGTATCAGCACCAAGCAACTGATTCCAGACGGCCTACCAGAAGCGCTGGCCGAAACTCTGCTTCAGCTTTCCCCGCCACCAGAGGCGGAGGCCTGGGCCGTTGTTTGTCTGGGACGCTCCTGCTTGCCGCCGGTCACCAGCGCGGATGCCCTCCGGGAAGCTCTCACAATCTGAAGCGTCCACCTGGAAGATGCTTTCTTCATTGATCTGGCAACCAGAATCTTTGTTGCCGCTGCGCGTGAGAGCCCCGATTCAATTGCTTACCAATAGCGGGGCAACTCGTCTATCTCATTGCGGAGACTCCCCTACCCCCGGAGTGGATTCGATGGCAACGGATGCAATGATTTTCCCCTTTTCGCCGGTTCTGAACACAGCAGGCTTGGCGTGGCCGACAGGCCGGAAGGTACAATCCACTCCAGGCATGGCTGCGAGCAAGGCAATGAACGGAGACAAGAGCGCCGAAGAGCGGTTGCGGGCGCGCGCCTCGGAGGCGGAGTTGATCCGCGAGGCGCAAGCTGGGTCTCGGGCGGCCTTCGACACTCTGGTGCGGCAGTATGAACAGCAGGTGCTCCGGCTAGCCTTGCACCTGACGGGCAGCGAGCATGATGCCGAGGATATTTATCAAGAAGCCTTCTTGAAGGCCTACCGGTATTTGGGAAACTTCCGCTTCGAGTGCTCGTTTTATACATGGATTTACCGTATTGTAACCAACCTTTGCCTGGATCAGATGCGGCGGCGCAAGACGCGTCGCGAGGGCAATGGTGTGCTGATCGACAACTCCGGCGAAGAGATCGACCTGCTGGCCTCGGTTTCAGATGACCGTTCGTTCTCCAATCCGGCCAAGGAGTTGGAGCGCAAGGCTCTGGGCGAGAAGATTCAAGAAGCGTTGACGAAATTGACTCCGCGCGAGCGGATGGTCTTTGAGCTGAAGCACTATCAGGGACTCCGGTTGCGGCTGATCGGGGAGATGTTGAATACCACGGAAGAGACAGCCAAGAACACGCTCTTCCGGGCGACAAAAAAGCTGCGAACCCAGTTGGCGGAGTTGAGGTAATAGCGCTGGTGGCATTCCCCTCAGGGGGAGCCGGATCGTTGGGCGCTGATGGTTGAATTTTTTGGGGCTGGAAGGACGTAGAGAGATGAATTGCCAAGTCATACATGAGCGGTTGGTGACGGCGGAGTATGGGGAGCTGGCCAGCGAACAAACGCGGGAGCTGGAGCTTCACTTGATGGGTTGCGCGGAGTGCCGCAAGGAGCGGGAGCAACTGCGGGCGCTGACATCGCTGGTAGACGCTTACCCGGTTGTCGAGCCGGATGCCAATCTGGTGGCGCGGTCGCGGATGCGGCTGGATGAGGCGCTGAATAGGCTTCCGCCGCAGAGCTGGCTGGAGCGGCTGAGTCAGCGAATCATGAGTGGGCTTGCCCTCTTGCAGGCTGCCCCGGTGGCGGCTGGAGTGCTGCTGGTTGCGGGCTTGGGAGCAGGTTCGCTGGGTGGATACCGGCTTGCAAGTGATCGCGTTGCGCACACGGCTGCGGTGCAATCGGCGCAGGCCGCGCCAGTGCACTCTCAATCGGCTGCCGGGCAATGGCAACCCACAGCGGCTGAGATCGCCAATGTCTCCAGCATTGTGCGCCAGCCCAACAGCCACACGGTCGAAGTGAGCTACAACCAGATCGTTCCGCAGAAGCTGGTGGGTTCTCTGGACGATCCGGCGATCCGCCAGTTGCTGATGGCGGCCAGCCGGAACTCGACCGCGGCCAAGGTGCGCGATGATTCGGTGGCTTTGATGGCGGACGAGTGCAAGGCCGGGCACGGCTGCAAAACGGCGGGAATCCGCGATGCTCTGCTGGTATCTCTGCGCTCAGATAAGAACGATGAGGTGCGCGAGAAGGCCCTTGAAGGGTTGCAGCCCTATGTGGCTGAAGACACGAGGGTGCGCAATGCCGTGCTGCAAGCGCTGCTGAACGATTACGATCCCAAGATTCGCACCGAGGCCATCAATATTCTGGAGCCTGTGGAGGGTGACACGAGCGTGCGGCAGGTGCTGCATTCCGTGGCTGATTCTGACCGGAATCCCTATATCAGGACAGTTTCCAGACAGGTTCTGGAGAACGAGCCGGAGATTCAGTAACCACCTGCGGCGGGGCTAAAGGCTCGCAGATCGCTCGCATGAGATTCATGGGGTTCGTGGTTTTGGTGAAACGGGAGAAGCAGAGATGAAGCACTTTTTGAGGCCTTGCTGGAGTTGGACGATGATAGGCTTTCTGCTTGCCTGCGGAGCAATAACACCGTCGGCATCGGCCCAGGGACGTGGATTTGTCGAGCTTCAGCAGCCGGAGGCCCTGCTGCTCGGCAGCAGCTCGCAGGGCTATCTGGGCGTGGATCTGGCCGATGTGGATCAGGAAAAGGCGCAGGCGCTCAAGCTGAGGGATGTGCGTGGAGCCGTCATCACCTTGATCGATCACGACGCGCCGGCCGGGCAGATCGGGCTGAAGGTCAACGATGTGGTCGTCAAGCTGAACGGTCAGGTGATTGAGGGCGCGGAGCAGTTGCGTCGGATGCTGCGCGAGATTCCGGCAGGGCACAAAGTGAGTCTCGAAATCAGCCGCGACGGCAATATTCAAACGCTGGCTGTGCAGTTGGCCGACCGGCGCGCGATGGAGCACGATGTGTGGAACAAGATCGGCAGCGGCGGGGATCTTTTTCCGTCGGCTCCAGGGATGGGCTTCATTGCCGAGGGCGATGCGCCCCAGCCGCCGACCGGCTTCCATGTGCCGTTTTTTGGCAGCAGCCTGAATGTAGGCGCGCTGGTTGAGCCGTTGACCGGACAGATGGCCGAGTACCTGGGCGTGCCGGCGGGGCTGATGGTCAAAGAGGTGGCGCACAAAAGCGAAGCCGCTGCTGCCGGCTTGCATGCCTTCGATGTGATTCTTAAAGTTGGCTCGGCCAAGATCACCACGCTGGGTGACTGGGAGCGCGCGCTGCGCGCAAACCAGGGCAAGCCTGTGCAGGTAACCGTACTGCGCGAGAAGAAGCAGCAAACGCTGACGCTGCAAGTGGATTCCAAGCACCACGGTCAGTTTGAGCAGGAGATTCCGGCCAACGAACGAACTCTCGCAAGAGATTGAATACGCGGGGATGGACGCCTTATCTTGATGGATGGAGAGAGCTTCCAAAACAGCATTCTTCCCGCACTGGTTTTTACCACTCCCCATGGTTTACCCTCAATGTTGTTATGAAACGAATGCACACACTCCTCCTTCCCGCTCTGGCCGCGACCTTTGCCGCCGCGGCATTCGCACAAACCTCCTCCAAACCGGCGGACGACGTACCTGACGCGCCCGCTGCCACCGCAGCCGCTTTGACCCATCCCAACGGACCCACCGCGGTGATCGACACCTCGCTCGGACGCATCACTTGCCAGTTCTATCAAAAGCAGGCGCCGCTGGCCGTGTCTAACTTCATCGGCCTTGCCGAGGGCACCAAGGACTGGACCGACCCCCTGACCGGGAAGAAGCAGCACAACAAGCCATACTATAACGGCACCGTCTTCCATCGCGTGATTCCAGAGTTCATGGCTCAGGGCGGCGACCCCACTGGTACAGGCACAGGCGATCCCGGTTTTAAATTTGCCGACGAGTTCGATCCGAACCTGAACTTCGATCAGCCCGGCCGCTTGGCGATGGCCAACTCCGGACCGAATACCAACGGCAGCCAATTCTTTATCACCGAGCAGGCGTATCCCTCACTCGATCAGCACTACACCCTCTTTGGCCAGTGCGACGCGGCCAGCGTCGATGTGGTCAAAGCCATCACCCACGTGCAGACCGACGCCAACGACAAGCCTCTGACGCCCGTGTTGCTGAAGAAGGTAACCATCGTCCGCGAGGGCCAGCCGCTGCCGCCTGATCCAAACGCCGCGCCAGCGCCCTCTTCCACACCCTCGCTCAAACCGTAAATCAGCGGGCGCCCACACTCGTAGCGTTCATGTTTTGCCGCCAGGGTGGGATACAACGAACCCCAACGCAAATTCCCAAATATAGAAATCAGGAGCATTCATGTCACTCACCCCAGGCACTTACGCCGTCTTCTCGACCACCGAAGGCAAGATCACCGTCAAGCTCTTCGAGCAGGACGCGCCCATCACCGTCAAGAACTTCATCGAACTGGCCGAAGGCTCGAAGGAGTGGACCCACCCAAGCACCCATAAAAAGTCGACCGACAAGCTCTTCGACGGCACAATCTTCCATCGCGTCATTCCCGACTTCATGATCCAGGGCGGCGACCCGACCGGCACCGGCATGGGCGGACCCGGTTACCGCTTCGGCGACGAGACCAAAGGCTCGCCGCACAAGTTCGACAAGCCCGGCAAGCTGGCCATGGCCAACTCCGGACCCGGCACCAATGGCTGCCAGTTCTTCATCACCGTGGCACCCACCATGTGGCTCACCGGCAACCACACCATCTTTGGCGAGGTCGTCGAAGGCCAGGAGATCGTGACCAAAATCTCCCTCGTCCCGCGCGGTGGCCAGGACAAGCCCAAGAAGCCCGTTGTCCTCGAATCCGTAGTCATCGAGCGCATCTAAAGCGTTTCAACTCATGGAAAAGGCTGGTTGGGTTTCGTGGCGCCCCATCCATTCCGCAATTAGCGCGGAATGGATGGGGCGCCAAATCTTTCTGGAGGGAGTGTCTCAAACCGATCCGGTTGGTGGTCCGGAAGATGCGCGGGCATCATTCCACCGGGATCATTGCAACCGGACCATGGCGCAAGAAAAGAAACGCGATCCTGCCCGCCCGCCTCTGTAAAATAAAAGAGATGACCACTCACGCCCAGCAACTGCTCTCCCTGCTCGCCCGCCTCAGCTTCCGCCTTGGCCACTTCAAGCTCTCCTCCGGCGGCGAGAGCGACTACTACGTGGACTGCCGCACCACCACCCTGCATGCCGAGGGCGGACGGCTCACTGGTGAAGCAATTCTTGATCTGCTCAACGAGCACGGCATAGTAGCCGAGGCCGTCGGCGGGCTGACCATGGGCGCGGACCCGATTGTCTCCAACGTGGCCACGGCCAGCGCATGGCGTGCGCAGTCGAATCCAGGCGCGCCACTGCTGCATGGCTTTCTGGTTCGCAAGGCGGAGAAGGCGCACGGCACCGGTCGCCGTATTGAGGGCTTCAACCAGCGCGGCGCGCGCGTGGTGATTGTGGACGACGTTTGCACCACCGGCGCATCGACCATCAACGCCATCGAGGCTGCCCGCGAGGCAGGCATGTTTGTTGCCGCCGTGATCTGCATTGTCGAGCGCGAAGAGGCCTATGGCCGTCCCGCCGTCGAGGCTGCCGCCGCCAGAGCGCCATTCTTCAGCCTCTTCACCGCCAGCCAAGTCCGCGCCGAACACCTCCGTCAGACTGGGATGTAGCACGAGATTAGCGGATAGCCGCGCTCAGCGACCTTTGCTGAACAGGCAACGCCCGCGCCCGCTTGCTCCACGCCACCGCCTGCATCCCCAGAAACAGCACAAAACACAGCGCCACGCCGCCGCACGTATCCAGCACCACATCGCTGAACTGGCCCGTGCGATTGGGCAAAAAGGATTGGTGAAACTCGTCCGCGCCCGCCACCAGGAAGGTGAGCAGAATCGCCAGCCCATGCGCCCCCAACTGCCTCGGCATCCGGCAGGCGGCGCCGCCGAGCGTAGTCCAGAAGGCGCGGAAGCAGATCAGCGAGAAGAGTCCGTAGCCGGCAAAGTGGCCCGCCTTGCGAATCAAGTGGTGCATCATCTCCCAGTTGACGCAGGCGTCGTAGCCCAAGAGCGCCTCGGCCAACCTCCGCAGAGGTTCGCTGGTGTGATCCCCGCCAAAATATGAGGTGGATTCAACCGCGAAGACCAGCGAAAAAGCCATCACCGGCAGCCAGACCCGCCGCCAATGCCAGTGCGCTGAGAAGGTCGCTTGCCGCGCATGCCCTTCAAAAATCATTGAAGATGATGCCATCGTGAATGCTCCTCCTGGCCAGCGCAGCAGTCAGGCGCAAAAAATGAACACACCTCACCAGCTTCCTGCATACTTCATCGGCGCAAGCGATCCACTCTTGAGCCGGTCTTCCGGTGTTGTACTGGAGATCCCTGCACGAAAGTCACCGAACATGGCGAGAAATTCATGAGAAAGAGTTCATCTTCCACAGGCGGGGTGGGGTGGGATTTCTTCAAGCTCCGGCTGCTGGTATCATCCACCTATGCTGAAAGGCCCAAAAACTCGCCGACTGCGCACGCACATCTTGAGCACCCTGATTGAGGTCGCGTTTATTGTCTTCCTCTTTTATGCGAATCTTTTGATGGGAGAGTTCAATCGGACCAGCGGACCGGGGAAGACCCTGGCCTTGGCAATCCACGACATCTTTACGGCCACGAACTTCACCATCGCCCTGATTGCCGCGGTCCTCGGGCACGGCGTCTTCCACTATCTGCGGAAACGGCTATAGGAATTCTCACTCCCATTGGCGCGGTTATGGTTCCACGGCGGACCGGCAAGCGCAATCCAGATCTCGCATCGGGGTTATAGAGTTTTTCTTCTTTACGCTTAATTTACGAAATCTTTCTGGACAATCAAATCAGGCGAGAGCCAGAATCATTCTTGAGCAGGCGGCTTCCCCATCGCCCCGCTCATGGAATCGAGAGACGCTATGCAAGATGTAACGATGCTGCTGTTCACGGTAGTTTTCTTCGGCCTGGCGTTTCTTTACGTCAAGGCCTGCCAGAAGCTGAGGTAACCCATGCCCATCGACATCACCACCGCCGTTGCCCTGATCCTGTCGGCCCTCTTGCTGGGCTATCTGACCCTCACCCTGCTCTTTCCGGAGAAGTTTTAATGACCGCCAATGGTTGGTTGCAGTTTGCACTGTTCTGTCTGATTCTGCTGGCCAGCGTACGACCGGTGGGAATCTATCTGGCCCGCGTGCTGGAGGGCGAGCGCACCTGGCTCAACCCCATCTTGCGCCCCTTCGAGCGGCTCATCTACAAGCTCTGCGGCGTCAACGCCGACGAGGAGATGAACTGGCGCGAGTACGCCTTTGCCGTGCTGGGCTTTTCGGCCGTCACGCTGCTGGTCACCTACGCCATCGAGCGGCTGCAAAACTTGCTGCCCTGGAATCCGCAGCATCTGGCCGCCGTTGGGCCCGGATCTGGCCTGGAACACCGCCGCCAGCTTCACCACCAACACCAACTGGCAGTCGTACACGCCCGAATCGACGATGAGCTATCTGACCGAGATGGCCGGCCTCGCGACGCACAACTTCTGGTCGGCGGCGGTGGGCATCGTGGTGGCCGTGGCGCTGATCCGCGGCATCAAGCGCACCAGTCGGCCACCATCGGCAACTTCTGGGTGGATATGACGCGCACCACTGCTCTATGTCCTGCTGCCCGGCTCGCTCATCTACGCGCTGCTGCTGGTGGCCCAAGGCGTTCCGCAAAATCTGAACGCCTACACGACTGCGCACACGCATTGAAGGCCAGACGCAGACCATCGGGCAGGGTCCGGTCGCCTCGCAGGAGGCCATCAAGATGCTGGGCACCAACGGCGGCGGCTTCTTCAACGCCAACAGCGCTCATCCCTTACGAGAACCCCACGCCCTGGACCAACCTGCTGCAGATGCTCTCCATCTTCATCATTCCCGCCGGGCTCACCTATACGCTGGGGCGCATGACCGGCTCTCCCGGCCACGGCTGGGCCGTCTTGGCGGCGATGTTCGTGCTCTTTGCCGCCGGATTCACCACCGTCTACTGGGCCGAATCGCATCCGCATCCGATGCTGGATTCACGGCGCAAGGTCAGCAGACCGGCACAGCCACCGCTCCGGCCGGCAACATGGAGGGCAAGGAGGTGCGCAACGGCATCGCCGCCAGTTCGCTCTTTGCCACCATCACCACCGACGCCAGTTGCGGCGCGGTCACCAGCATGCACGACAGCTTCACCCCGCTAGGCGGCATGATGGTGCTGCTCAACATCATGATGGGCGAGGTGGTCTTCGGCGGCGTCGGCTCTGGACTCTACGGCATTCTCATCATGGTTGTGCTGGCCGTCTTCATCGCCGGACTGATGGTGGGCCGCACGCCCGAGTACCTGGGCAAGAAGATCGAAGCCTACGACGTGAAGATGTCCATGCTCTATGTGCTCATCTTCCCGCTGATCATTCTTTCGCTCACGGCTATCTTCGTCCTGTCGCCGACGATCGGCTTGAGCAGCCTGAACAATCAGGGGCCGCACGGGCTGACGGAGATCCTCTACGCATTCACCTCCGGCGCGGGCAACAACGGCTCGGCCTTTGCCGGGCTGAATGCCAACACCTGGTGGTACAACGTGGTGCTGGGCTGGGATATGCTCTTCGGCCGCCTCTTCATGATGATTCCCGTGCTGGCTCTGGCTGGCAATCTGGCGCAGAAAAAGTCCGTGCCGCCCTCGCCCGGAACCTTCCCGGTGAACGGATCGCTCTTCACCGTGCTGCTGGTGGGCATCATCGTCATCCTGAGCGCGCTCACCTTCTTTCCGGCCTTGAGCCTGGGGCCGATTCTGGAGCATTTGCAGTTGCACGCGGGCAAACTTTTCTAACCGATTCATAGGCAGGAAGGGTACGGGCTATAGCCCATACATCCGACACAGCAATGAGTTTGGGCTATAGCCACAGAGGGATTTTTGGATGAATGGATTGCATTCCCTCGGTGGCTCAAGCCAACAAGTTAATTGGACTCCTAACCGTACGGGCTGAAGCCCATACCCTTCAACTGAAGCCAGTACCTTTCAACCCAATTGAGATTCGTTGAGAACTCTCAATACAAGGCGAAACGGACCATCATGCTAGAAAAAAAGAGTCTTTGGAATAAGGAAATCATGGCCCAGGCGCTTGTGGATGCAATCCGCAAGCTCGATCCCCGCGGCATGGCCAAGAACCCGGTGATGTTCGTCGTCGAAGTCGGCTCGGTGCTGACCACCGCGCTGCTGATCGACAATACCATCCATCATCGCCCGGCTTTGGCTTCAACCTCCAGATCACACTCTGGCTCTGGTTCACCGTGCTCTTCGCCAACTTTGCTGAAGCCATGGCCGAGGGCCGCGGCAAGGCCCAGGCCGACACGCTGCGCAAGGCCAAGGGCGAAACCATCGCCAAGCGCTACACGGCGGACAATAAACTGGAAGATGTGCCAGCGCCCTTCTGCGCGTCGGAGACATTATCTATGTGGTGGCCGGCAGTTACATTGCCGGCGACGGCGAGGTGATTGAAGGCGTCGCTTCGGTGGACGAATCGGCCATCACCGGCGAATCCGCCCCCGTCATCCGCGAGGCTGGCGGCGACAGGTCGGCCGTCACCGGCGGCACGAAAGTTCTCTCGGACTGGATCAAGGTCAAGATCACCTCCAACCCCGGCGAAACCTTCCTTGACCGCATGATCGCGCTGGTCGAAGGCGCGACCCGCCAGAAGACGCCCAACGAGATCGCGCTCTCGATTCTGCTCTCCGGCCTGACCATTGTCTTTCTGCTTGGCCGTGGTCACGCTGCAACCGTTTGCGATTTACTCGCAAGCGCCGCAGACCGTCTTTGTGCTGGTCTCGCTGCTGGTCTGCCTGATTCCGACGACCATTGGCGGACTGCTCTCGGCCATCGGCATCGCGGGCATGGACCGCCTGGTCCAGTACAACGTGCTGGCCATGAGCGGACGCGCCGTCGAGGCCGCCGGCGACGTGAATGTGCTGCTGCTCGACAAAACCGGAACCATCACCCTCGGCAATCGCCAGGCCACCGAGTTCATCCCCGGCCCCGACGTCACCGCAGAGCGGCTGGCCGACGCGGCGCAGCTCTCGTCTCTTTCGGATGAAACCCCTGAAGGCCGCTCCATTGTCGTGCTGGCCAAGGAAAAGTACAAGCTGCGCGGGCGCGATCTGGGCGGCATTCACGCCGAGTTTGTTCCCTTCACCGCGCAGACCCGCATGAGCGGCGTCAACCTGCCCGGCTCGCGCATCCGCAAAGGCTCGGTGGATGCGATTGCCCGCTTCCTCGAAGAGCAGGGCTCGTCGCTGCCCAAGAAGGTGCGTGACGCCGTTGAAGAGGTAGCCCGCCTGGGCGGAACGCCGCTGGTAGTCGCGGAAAACTCGACCGCTCTCGGCGTCATTCACTTGAAGGACATCGTCAAGGGCGGACTCAAAGATCGCCTCGCCCGCCTGCGCGCCATGGGCATCCGGACCATCATGATTACCGGCGACAATCCGCTTACCGCCGCCGTGATCGCCCGCGAAGCTGGCGTGGACGACTTCCTGGCCGAGGCCAAGCCCAAGGACAAGATGGACCTGATCAAGCGCGAGCAGGCCAAGGGCAAGCTGGTGGCCATGACCGGCGACGGCACCAATGACGCGCCGGCCCTGGCCCAGGCCGACGTGGGCGTGGCCATGAACTCCGGCACGCAGGCCGCCAAGGAAGCCGGCAACATGGTGGACCTGGACTCCAATCCCACCAAGCTGATCGAGATCGTCGAGATCGGCAAGCAGCTCCTGATGACGCGCGGCGCGCTGACCACCTTCAGCATCGCCAACGATGTGGCCAAGTACTTCGCCATCATCCCGGCCATGTTCGCCGGCGTCTTCCCGGTGCTGAATGCGCTGAACATCATGCACCTGGCCACCGCACATTCGGCTATTCTATCGGCGGTCATCTTCAACGCCATCATCATCATCGCGCTGATTCCGCTGGCGCTGAAAGGCGTCAAATACGAACCCAAGGCCGCCGACGTGCTGCTGCGCAACAACCTGCTCATCTATGGCTTTGGCGGCATCCTGGTACCGTTTCTGGGCATCAAGGTTATCGATCTGATCCTGGTCACGCTGCATCTGACGTAGCCGGTTTGGAATGAGTTTGAGGGTACAGGCTTTACCCAGTACATTCAACGCAGCAAATTTAACGGGGCTTTAGCCCCTGCGGGCAATGCAAGGAGAAACAATGCACTCCATCTGGAAGACATCCATTCGATTCACGCTCGTCACGCTTATCCTGCTCGGCCTGGGATATCCGCTGCTGGTCACGGGCATTGCCGGGGTTATCTTTCCGCATCAGGCCGCGGGCAGCCTCATCCAACTCAACGACGGCACCATCATCGGCTCCGAACTGATCGCCCAGAGCTTTGTGAGCGACAAGTACTTCCATCCACGCCCCTCGGCGGCGGCAACGGCTACGACGCAACCTCCTCCGGCGGCACCAATCTCGCCCAATCCTCCAAGGCGCTCGTCACCCGCTTTCAGGGCGACATTGACAAACTCGCCGCGCAGTATCCCGGCAAGCCGGTGCCGATCGACCTCATCACAACCTCCGCCAGCGGACTCGATCCCGACATTACGCCAGACAACGCCAGCTATCAGGTTCCGCGCATCGCCAAGGCGCGCAACCTGAGCGAAGAGGCTCTTCACAAGCTCATCGCGCAGCAGATCACGGGCCGGCAATTCGGCGTTCTAGGCGAACCCCGCGTCAACGTCCTCATGCTGAATCTCGCCCTCGACAAGCTGGCAAGGTAGGTAGGTAAACAAGGACTGAGCTGAAACTTCAAATCATAAAATTGAAGCAATTAGAAATCGACTGCCATCCTGTGCGGAGCCTCTCGCGGCGTGATCGCGAGAGGCGCAGTCGAAGGGCCTGCGGTTAAAGGTGCAACCAAATCCTGCTTTTGGGACATGAGATCTATGAAGTTACCTAAATCTATCCTTTTGAGCCTCGCGCCGTGGATGCCCGCGCCACCAACTCCGGCTGCACAATCACTGTCTTAGGACGCGGCTGCGTCTTGGTCTCCAGCAGCGATAACGCCAACTTTGCGGCACGCTGGCCGATCAACTCCGTCTGCTGATCGATGCTCGATAGCGGTACGCGAAGCTCCGTATCATAGTGAAAATTCCCTGAGCCAATTACCGCAATATCCTCCGGCACCCTCAAGCCTGCATCCAGTATCGCCTGCATCGCGCCAATGGCCATCGGATCGTTGTAACAGAAGACGCCATCCGGGCGCGGATCAAGCGTCAGCATCTTCTTCATCAACAAGGCCCCACTCTCCCGGCTGTGTACTTTCACCTCCCGGTGTGTAGAAACATATCCTTTGGGCACATCCCTCTGGTGCGCGCGCAACGCATCTTCATAGCCTTTGAGGCGCCCATTGCCCGGGCTGTTCGCCGGTCCGCGCACGTGGGCAATCCGCTTGCACCCCACATCAATCAAATGCTCCGTTGCCAGCCTTCCCACAGCCTCATCGTCCACGCCGACATAATTGGCATCAAAGCCAACAAAGCTCCGGTCGATCAGCACAAAAGGCGGTCCATCCTTTTGCAGTGTCCTGAAGACCGCCGGCTCCGCGCAGGTGGAGGCGATGACCAGTGCGTCCAGTCTGCGGCAAAGTAGCCGGTTGATCTCCTGCGCCTCCAGTTCCGCATTGTCTTCCGAGAGGGTGATCGTCAGGTAATAGCCCTTCTTGCGCAGCACGGCGGAGAGCGAGACGGCAATCTGCGCAAAGAACGCATGCATCAAGTCGGGCACCACCAAACCCACCAAGTAGGTTTTTCCCGTCACCAGTCCACGCGCCGCCAGATTCGGTGAGTAATTCAATTCCTTGACGCGCTGCAAGACCCGCTTGCGCGTCTCGTCACCAATATCCTGATGGTTGCGCAGCACCTTGGAAACCGTAACTACGGAAACCCCGAGATCGCGCGCTATGTCTTTCATGGTAGCTGGCATTGCATACAATATACTCCATGGAGCGCAATATTGGCTTGCCGCAAGCCATCCTCCTACTTGCGGTAGATCCAAATCCCTCTCGCACTTTATTACGATAAAGACGGGATTCACAACCAAATAAGGTGCCTCACTCGGGAATGCACTGAGCGTTGCCGTTAAGATTTACGATCCGTCCATCCTCTCGTCGTTCTCCGACGGAGCAACGGAGTCCAGCGGCGCGGCAGCCAGCAAATGGGCGCGGGTGAGCACTTTGCGCGTCAGTCCGGTCAGAGCCATTTCGTCCGCCTCGTGCAATGGAACCCAGCGCCGCTCGCCGCCCGCGACGGTCAGCGACTCTACATCATCTTCAAAGACCGTCCGGATGCGCACGTAGTAGTTCACCTGCATGATCGAGTGGCGCACAGTCATATGCAAAGCCTCTTCGGGTACCTCAGCACAAGCTAGCGAGGGCAGTTCCCACATTCCGGGCATCACCGTCAGTGAGGCCGGCCTCTGCTCCAGTAGCACTTCGCGGTTCATGTTCCTGGCCAGCCCGCCGCGCACGGACAGCGCATAGCCCACTTCACGGCTTTGCATCGGCGGCCGCGGCGCGGTCTCGTGTTCTCCCTGCGTCCGGCAATCCGCCACGAGCGGGCAAACCAGGCATTGCGGATTGCGCGGAAGGCAGAGTGTTGCGCCCAGTTCCATCATCGCCTGGTTGAAATCGCCGGGCCGTTGTCGGTCCACCAGAGCGCCGGCCAGCGCCTCGATCTTGCGCCGCACCCCTGAGCCGCCGCCCGCGCGGCTGCCCGCCTTCCAGCCTTCGATGCGGCAAAGCACCCGCTCCACGTTGCCATCCACCACGGCTACCGGCTCCTCGTGCGCAATGCTGGCCACCGCCGCAGCGGTGTAAGCGCCGATCCCGGGCAAAAGACGCAGTTCGGCTGCCGTCTGCGGTAGGTTGCCTTGGAAGCGGTCGGCCACAAACTGCGCAGTCTTGTGCAGCATTCGCGCCCGCCGATAATAGCCCAGGCCGCTCCACAGCGCCAGCACCTCCTCTTCGCCGGCCAGCGCCAGAGAGAGCAGCGTAGGAAAGCGCGCCATGAAGGCCTGATAGCGCTCCACCACCACCGCCACGCGGGTCTGCTGCAGCATGATCTCCGAGACCCAGATGCCATAAGGATTCCGGCTGTGCCGCCACGGCAGGTCGCGCCGGTTCTGCTCGTACCAGCCGAGCAGTTGCTTCCGCACCCGCGCAATCTTGGCCGCACTCCACTCCAGTTTCCCCATGCGGACAGATTAAGCTATTTGCCCCCGCCGTGTACTGTGTGCATTTCCGGTTTGTACCGTGGGTACCGTATCCATTTCACGTTCTGTGAGAAATAGATGCAAACCCACAGATCCCAACCCAGGGTGATCGCATTCGGAAATTACGGCGGGGGCATTTGAAACTGCAAAACAATCAAGGTCAGGAAAGCTTTGGAACAGGGCACTGACGAAGTCATGCCAGACGCTTCGTGTAATCTCCATGAATTTTTGCAAGTGACTCCTGCCACTAACAATTGAAACCTTTGGGGGTGTACACTCAGTTTTTGGGGCTGAAATTTCTCTTTTTGCACAGGAATACACCATGCGCAGATTCACTGTCCTTCTAGTACTGGCTTTCGCCGCCTCCATGATCCATCCATCGCTTTCCGCTCAATCCAAGCGTCCCATGACCTTCGAGGACTTGCAGCAGATGAAGCGCCTGGGAGACACTGCCGTTTCGCCCGACGGCAAGTGGCTGGCTTACTCCGCCACCACGGTCGATCTCGGCCAGAACACCAAGACACCGATTTTGTACGTCCAGCCCATCGCCGGTGGCCAGGCCTATCCGATCGCCGGCACTGTGCCCGGAGACACCGGAGTTCAGTTTTCCCCCGATGGAAACAAGATTCTCTTTCTCAGCAAACGCTCCGGCACACAGCAAATATGGCTGGCCAACTTCGATTCGAGTACCGCTGCCACCAACAACCTGATCCGCCTGACAGCCATCTCCACCGAAGCCGCCGATGCCATCTGGTCGCCCGATGGACGCTCCATTGTCTTTACCTCTTCGGTCTACCCGGATTGCCCAGCCTACTCGTTAGTCATTACCAATACATCGAGCAGCCCTAAAGCTGCTGAAGCCTATGCCAAGGCCAAGGCAGCGGCCGAAGCAGCAGCGGCGAATGATACGGCCGAAAATGAAAAAGCCGCCAATGACGCCGCTGCCTTGGCCGCCGAGGCTAACAGTGCCGCGTCCAGCGGTGATCCCAATCAAGACGCCGACCGGTGTAACTCCGCGCGCGACGCCTATCTGGCGTCAAGCAAGGTCAAGGCGCAAATCTTCACCCACCTGCTGTATCGCCATTGGGACCACTACACCGGCGACAAGCGCTCCCACCTCTTCATCGTCTCCTCCAACGGCGGGCCGGTTCGCGATCTGACCCCCAATGATCCCCGCGATGTGCCGCCTTTCTCCCTTGACGGTGGCGGATGCGGCTGCGCCTTCTCGCCCGACTCCAAGGAACTGGCCTTCACTGAAAACCTCGATCCAGAGCCGGCCATCAGCGTCAATGCCGACATCTTCACCCTCGACCTGACCAGCACCGATGCCCAGCCCGTTAAAGTCTCCACTTCGCCGGGCGGCGACTTCAACCCCGCCTACTCGCCCGACGGCAAATGGCTCGCATGGCGCTCCCAGGCCCGCGCCGGCTACGAGAGCGACCGTTACCGCCTCATGCTTTACGACCGCGCCACCAGAAACGCCCGAGAGCTGCTACCCAGTTTCGACCGCTGGATCCTCGAACTGGCCTGGGCGCCCGACTCCAAAACCATCTATTTTGTCGCCGAGGACAAAGGCGAAGCGCCCATCTACCGTACCAATCTCATGGGCACTCTCGTGCATAGGTTTGGCAAAGCCGCCGGAGAATGGAGCGGCATCCACCCCCTGAATCTGCAAGGGCGCGAGTTCATCGTCGGCAGTCTCGCCCGCGCCACGCGTCCCGCCGAGGCCGTCTTTGGCGACCTCCTGATCATGGACGACAACGCCCGCACTGGACCAGCTCTCTCCAGCTTTGAGCCGCGCCAGATCACACATCTCAATGACACCATCCTGGCCCGCCTAGACATGCCTCCTCTCGAATCTTTTTGGTTTACCGCCACCGACAAAACCAAGCTGGAAGGCTTCCTGATCCGCCCGCCGGCCTACGATCAGTCCAAGCAATATCCGGTCAAGTTCCTCATCCACGGCGGCCCGCAAGGCGCTTGGGGCGACTCCTGGAGCTACCGCTGGAATACCGAACTCTTTGCCGCCAACGGCTACGTTGTGGTGATGGTCAATCCTCGCGGCTCGACCGGCTACGGACAAGCGATCATCGATGGTGTAAACGGCGACTGGGGCGGCAAGCCCTACACCGACCTGATGCAGGGACTCGATTACGCCGAGCAGCACTACTACATCCTTGACAAGAACCGTGAGTGCGCCCTCGGCGCCAGCTACGGCGGCTTCATGGCCAATTGGATTCTCGGCCATACCGACCGCTTCCGCTGCATCGTCTCGCACGACGGAATGTTCAATCCGGAATCGGCCTACGGTTCGACGGAAGAGTTATGGTTCAATGAGTGGGAGTTCAAGGGCAAACCCTGGGATTACTACGCACAGCCAGACAGCGAGAATCCCTACCGCATCTGGTCCCCGGCGCAATACACCAAGAACTTCAAGACGCCCACGCTGGTCATTCACAGCCAGCTTGATTACCGTCTCGATGTCGCCGAGGGCTTCCAGCTCTTCACCACCCTCCAGCGCCTCCAGGTTCCTTCCAAGATGCTCTACTTCCCCGACGAAGGCCATTGGGTCCTCAAGCCGCAGAATTCGCAACTCTGGTACAAGACGGTCAACGACTGGGTCGATCAGTGGACGAAATAAATATCCTCCCGCACAGCTGGGGATTTCCCTTTTGCGATCTACTTCAAGGGACGATCAAGGATTCTGCAATCAATGATCGTCCCTTGATTTTTTCGGATAAAATCAAGCCATCTTGGAGGTCCCCAGATGGCAGAATCAAAGTTTATTTACGTCACCTACATCCGCACCACGGCGGAGAAGCTATGGCAGGCTCTGCTTGAGCCGGAGTTTACACGCCAGTACTGGATGGCGACGACGCATGAGTCCGAGTGGAAGCCGGGCGCATCGTGGCTGATTCGTTTTGCCGATGGGCGCGTGGCCGACAGCGGCGAGATTGTCGAAATTGATCCAGCGAAACGGCTCGTTCTCAAGTGGCGGCATGAGATCATTCCCGCTTTGACCGTCGAGGGTTACTCGCGCATGAGCTACGATCTCGAAGAGCAGGGCGACGCAGTCAAGCTCACTCTCACGCACACGATGGATGTAAGCGAATCGAAGTTCATTCAAGCCGTGTCGAGCGGCTGGCCCATCATTCTTTCCAGCCTGAAGAGCTTGCTGGAGACAGGCGAACCGCTGGAAATGACGAAAAAATCGCCGAAAGGGATGTAGGGCAGCGAACAAAAGCAACTGCAACTCCCTCGACTTGATGCGCTTGTTCAGGACGACAGGTTTATTCGTGAAGTTCGGCAGATAACTTTTATGGGTGCCCGCAGCGCACCACGATGCGTGTTCCCGGAGCAACCATCGTTCCCGGCGCGGGAACCTGCTCGCGCACCGCGCCGCTGCCTGTGATCTGCACATCCAGGCCCGCGGCGGCAGCTTGCTCGATTGCTTTGCGTACTGCCAGGCCAAGCAGCGAGGGCACTTGCAGCTTTTTACCGTCGGCGATGGTGACGGTCTGCGTCACCGGTTGCGGCTGAGGCGCTGCGGCCTGTTGTCCGTGAACCTTGCCAGTTGCGGCTGTTGCGGCGGTGCTTGCAGTGGATGCGCCCGGCAGCGTGGGCTTCGACGGCGCGATCTGGCTTGCATCGCGTAGCGGATCGTCGCTGGGCAGATCATTGGCCGCGTCGTAAAGCGCTTGAATGTCGGCCGTCTGTTCGTGGGCATCATCCTCAACCACCTTCACATTTGCCGCGGCGGGTGGGCGGCGCAGTGTAATGTCGTGTGGAATGCTGAGATACTCAAGCACCTGCTGCGCCACCTCGGCAAAGATTGGCGCGGAGACCTCCGCTCCGTAATAGGAACCTTTGGGATTGTCCATCACCACGGCCACGGCGATCACCGGATTGTTGACCGGCGCAATGCCGGCGAACGATGCAATGTGCATGGTCTTCGAGTACTGATGCGTGGCCGGATCGATCTTCTGCGCCGTGCCCGTCTTGCCGCCCGATGAATAACCGTTCAACTGCGCCTTCTTGCCGGTGCCGTAAAGAACTACGCCCTCCATCATCTTGCGCATCTGCGCTGAGGTCATCGTGGAGATGACGCGATGCGCGCCGGCAGGCAGCGGATTGGGCAGCTCGCCTCCTGCCTTGAACGGCTGCGGCGCCTGCGGTGGGGCTAATGTTTGGTTGTTGGCAGTACTGTCAACTTGCCCTGGCATCAGCACACGCGGCGGCAGATATACCCCGCCATTGGCGATCGTGGAGACCATCGAGACCAGTTGCAGCGGCGTGACGCCCACCTCCTGGCCGATGGCGATGGAGCCGATCGAGGTAGCGCTCCAGCGATTGAGCGGGCGCAGCAGGCCGCGCGTCTCACCGGGCAGCTCCGCGCCCGAGCGCTGGCCGAAGCCGAAGTCGCGGATGTACTGATAGAAGCGATCCTGTCCCACCTTCAGCGCCAGCTTGACGGCGGCCACGTCGCTGGAGTGCTCCAGCGCCTCATGCACTGTGATGACGCCGAAGTGGTCGCCCTTGTCGTCGTGAATGATGCGCCCGAAGAGGTTGATCTGCCCGCCCTGGCAGTCGATCTTGTCGTCCGGCTTGGCCACGCCCTGTTCCAGCGCCGCCGCATAGGTGACCAGCTTGAAGACTGATCCAGGCTCGTAGACATCGCTGACCGCGTGGTTGCGCAACAGCGCAGGCGTGGAGCGCCGGAAGAGATTGGGATTGAAAGCGGGCCGGATGGCCAGCGCGAGAATCTGCCCGGTGTGCACGTCCTGCACCACCACCGTGCCGTTGTCGGCGTGGGTGCGGTCCATGGCATGATCCAGCGCACGCTCGGCCAGAAATTGAATATTTTCGTCGATGGTAAGCACCAGATTCTGCCCCGGCTGCGGCTCGCTCTCGCTGGAGCCGAGCACGTGGCGGCGCGCATCCATGGCGGTGTACATCCGGCCCGGCTCGCCGTGCAGCCGAGGCTCGAACTTCAGCTCCAGGCCGCCCAGACCGTTGTCGTCCAGCCCCACATAGCCCAGCACCTGCGCGGCAATCTCGTTGTCCGGATAGAAGCGCTGAAACTCCTTCTGGAAGTAGATGCCCGTGGCGATTCCGGCTCGGCAAGGGTCATCTGGAATGATTTTGTTTTTTCCCGGAGTGCAGAGATCGATCAGCGCATGGATGCGGGCGGAGGCATCCGGCGTGATGCGGCGCGCTACCCAGGCAAAGCCGCGGCCAGCTTGGAGGCGAGCGGCAATCTGCTCCTCAGTGGTCTGCGCGTCGTCGGGGTCGGTGTGGACGATGGGCGCAAGCAGATGCGCCACGGCCTGCTTGTCGGCGATCTCGGTGGGCACGGCGAAGATCGAGTCCACCTGCACGGTCATCGCCAGCCCGCGCTGATTGCGGTCATAGAGAACGCCGCGGCGCGGAGCCACCTCGAAGGTGCGCTGCTGCTGCCTGAGCGCGCGCTCCACGAACTCGCCGTGGCGCACCACTTGGAGCCAGAAGAGGCGCGTCGCAATCAGAACAGCCCAGAAGAAAAAAAGGAGGCAGATCAGCCAGAAGCGCGCCAGCCGGAGAGATTTGGCGCGCGGCGCGGAGCTGGTCTCGCGGATGGGCCGGACGGTGGCAGGCATTGCATTTTGCTCCAAAACAGCTAGAAGCTAGCTGTCGAGCTAGGCTGCGTAACCAGCGCAAGCGCCGGAGCGGAACTGCTGGAGGCTTCGGACGGAGCGAATGATCTGGCCCGGTTGCGGCTCGGCCAAGCCCTGCTCGCGGGCCAGCCGGTCGATGCGGCCCGGGTCGGTCAACTGCGCCTCACTCAAACGCAACTGGCGATTGTCCTCACGCAACTGTTCAAGAGCCTGCTTCTCCGACTCCACCCGGTAGCCGCTTTCGATAGCGCTGAAGTGCTGCAATCCATAGAGCATAGTCAGCGAAAAGAGGATCGTGATGGCGGTTGAGAAGAGGCGAATCTGGCGAACGCGCGCCGGATCGGGCGCCTTGATCAGGCGGCTGTTGTCAAAGCTCTTAAGAAAGTAGAACTCCGGCGTCCGCGCGCCCCGGCGGCGCAGCGCCTGCTGAGCCAGCAATCCGGCATTGCGCGCATTGACGCGTGCGCTCCAGCCCAGGCCCGCTTCGTAGGTTGTCGTGTATGCCGCCATGGTGTTCCTTTCCGAGGGGTCAGAGATCAGAAGTCAGGGATCAGTCGGCATTTACGCCTTGTGACTCTTGATTCCGCCCTTGATTTCTGAAGCCTTGTCTTCTAACTGTTCAAACTCTACCGCTGCGATCTTTTCCCTGAACCCTGATCCCTGTTCCCTGAATCCTGCCTTTCCGCCGCTCTCATCTTTGCGCTGCGCGAGCGGGGATTTCTTTGTATCTCTTCTTCGCCAGCAGTAACGGGCTTTTTAGTAAGAATCTCCCAAATTCGCAGCCCGCGCGCCTTCGCGCAAACTATCTTTTGCAATGCGATCTTCCAGCGAGTGAAAGCTGATGACTACCAGTCTTCCGGAGGGCTTAAGCAACTTGGGCGCGGCCTCCAGCAAAGCACTTATCTCATCTAATTCGCGATTGACATAAATTCGGAGCGCCTGAAAAGTCCTGGTCGCCGGATGTATCTTCTCCTGATTCATTGGCCGGACAGCCGATGCTACAATCCGTGCTAACTGCCCCGTCGTAGTGATCGGCCGTCCGTACACAATGGCTCTGGCGACTCGTCGCGACCTCCTTTCTTCTCCAAATTGGTACACGATGTCGGCCAGCTCTCGCTCGCCTAACTCGTTTACCACCTGTGCGGCGGTTGGCCCCGTGCGCTGGTCCTGGCGCATATCCAACGGCCCGTCCGCCTGAAATGAAAAACCTCTCTCCGCCTCGTCCAACTGCATGGAACTGACACCGAAATCCGCCAGCAATCCATCCACCGAGGCCGGCTGCAAATGGTTGCCGATGGAGCTGAAAGCCTCGCCGATTAATGTAACTCGCGGCGCCTGGCTGCCTAACTCGGCTCTTACTCCATCCAGCTTCTCTTTGGCCAGCGCGAGCGCCTGCGCGTCGCGATCAAAGCCTATGAGATGCCCTCGCGGCCCTAACTGCCTTGCAATCCCCACTGCGTGCCCGGCCAGCCCCAGCGTGCAATCGACCACAGTGGCTCCCGGACGCACCCGGAGAAAATCCATCGCTTCTTCAAACAACACCGGCGCGTGACGCTGTTTCGGCTGAGTCATGCGCTCCCCCTCGGGGGATCTTTCCAATACGAGTTACACATCGTATTTCGTCGATGCTTCGTCATCCTGCGCGTCGTAGGCGTTGTTCTCTCACGCTCTCGCGCAAACTGCTCAGGCTCTTCACACGCAACAACGTGCCTTCGCCAGAGACCTTTACGTCCAGATTGACCATGCCCGCCTTGCGCAGCTCCTCGGGCATCAGCAGGCGGCCCTGCGGGTCCATATCCACCCGCTCTCCATAGAGCGCATTGCTGTCCATCAGCTTCTTGCGCAGCGGTACGCCTTTGGGAATGTTGAAGATTCTGTCTTGGTACTTGAGCCATTCAGGCATCGGATAGATTTCAGCGTCCGTACCTTCGCGGCTGGTGATGTAAAATGCGTTGAAGGCCGGTCCGTACTTTTTCTCAAGGAAGCTCTTGAATTCGGCCGGCATCTTCAAGCGTCCGCGGTCGTCCAGCTTGGCTTTCGGACTGCCGCTAAAGCCAATTTGCAGATCGTCCCACTCACCCGTGCTTCCGCCCGCGGCCTCGATGGAGGACTCAGGCTGGCTGACCGGATTTTCAGGATTCTCTGCCATTTGTTTCACTCATTCAGGCCGTATCTTTCAATCGGCCTAACAAAATGTCCCATGCTGTCCCATCTGGACCCGCGATGACCCAAGTATCTCGCAAAAACCCGCTGCGCGATAGGTGGAAAAACGGGAGTCAATAGGAAGAAGCGTTGCGACTCAATGTTGAAGAAGAAAACTTTAGAGAAAAAACACCACTAATAGTGACCTATTCCTTATGTACCACAAGTAATAGTAAAAGTTTACTTACTTGATTCTCTTTCTTTTTATATTCTTTGGATTTACCTCGCCTCGTAGATCAGCTTGTGGTATAAGCGAACAAAAAGCGAATCATTCGGCCTGCTTGATTGCTCGGTGCTTTTTGCTTTGCTGCCGACTGAGGATCAACTTCAACAGGTAAAGGAAGACCAGCGCATTCAGCAGCAGCAAACTGATGCGCATCACAGTGAATCGATGAATGACCTCGTAGAACTCCAGCGGCAGGAAGGATGCGGTAATCGCCAATGTAAGAAATTCGGCCCAGGCCTTCTCCAGATACAGTCCGGTTGCCTCAATCAGATCAAGTCCGGCATAGATGAAGACCACCACTCCGATGCGGCGCAGCAACCGATCATTGACCAGTGGCGCATTGCGCAGAATGAAGTTGACAAAGCGCGATTCAGGCGAAAATCGCAGGTGCTCGACAAACTGGGTCAATACGTCGCCCACATCCTTGTGGAGCAGTTTCAGGGCGCCCACGCCGAGAGCCGCAAAGAGCAGCGCCTGAAAGAGCTTGAAGGCGGCAATGAGAAGAAGCCACTGATTATGCTTTGGCTGGGAAGGCGACGGCACTAAGGAATCAGTCATATTTTTGAGGAACCTGATAAAACCGCCTGCTGCATCTACGTTAACCGATGCGAGCCGGTTTCGCGCTCCTTTGGCGGGAAATATGGTTATCGCTTCTGATTCAAGAGACGTTCACGGTCAATCCAATTGCCGTCCAGGATGACACCGGAGATACGCCGGGCATTCCAGATGTTCGCTGTTGGATCGCCGTCAAGGATGAGTATATCCGCGCGGCGTCCGGTGCTGATGAGGCCGAGTTCATTCCAGCCGAATTGCAGGCTGTAATTATTAGTGGCGGCGGCCAGAGCCTCGCGCGGACTCAGGCCCATACGCACGAGCAGCTCCAGTTCGGTATGCATCCCAATGCCCGGCAGCGCGCCCCGGACCGGCGCGCCGGAGGCAGCCAGATAGTGCGGATAGGCGGCAAAGAGCGTCTCGTTGAGCCGCCAAAGCCGAAGCGCGGACTGCTCTGCCTTCTTGCGCATGCCCTCTTCCAGGTAGCGCTGCCCCATGGCGGGCAGACGGTGCGTCCAGGGAGCCAGAGGATAATCAATCTCCCCTGTGGCAGGGTTGACCGACTCGTAGACCCGCGCCGGATCAAGCAGCGCGGCGGCTGGCTCCTTCCACAGGTTGCGATGCTCCGGCAAGAGTGGAAAAGATATGCTGAATGTAGGCATCAGCGCGGCATGATGGCCGGAAATAAAGCTTGCATAATTAATTAGTTGAAGATGGGTGGGAGGCAAGCGCTCGGCATAGTCGTAGGCCGTGGCGGCTGCCGGTCCCGCCGGATCGTCGGCCAGCGGCTGCTGGAGTTCGTCGGGAATCACTCCCAGCTCGTAGCGGCCCATGTGCGGCAGGGCATCCACGCCGGCCTCGATGCCCACCCGGTAAGGGGTGGCCACGAACTCGCCATAGGTGGCCAGGCCCATCTGGCGGGCGCGGGCGATCACCCATTGGGCATTGGCGGCGGTGATGTTGTGGCCCAGCCAGACGGCTCGCGTTCCCAGACGCGCCGTATCGTTGAGCTGGCGCAGGGTCTCTTCCGGCGTCAACTCTCGCGGACGGTCTACCACCCGGAGCTTCATTGCCCACTCGGGACGCTTTGCCAGCAGGCTCCAATTATCAGATGAACCCACGGAATCCATCAGATAGAGGTGCGGCGCGGGCCAGGCGTTTACTTCGACCGCGCCCCGCTTTGCATCGCTGACGGCAACAATCGTCGTGACGCCCATATAGAGATAGGCGTCTGCCTGGCCTTGCGAGTTCATCCCTGCAAAACCGTCGATCAGGCCTGGAATAAGGAATTTGCCTGTGCAGTCGATCACCCGCGCGCCTTTGGGAATGGCGACCGCCATGCGCGAGCCGACTTCAGCAATGCGGCCATCGCGCAAAAGGACAATCGCATCCGGCAGATCTTTTGCCGAGCCACCCCATTCGCTCACGTCCACAACCGTGCCGCCCACCAGCACCAAAGGCGCAGAGGGTGAGAGCTTGGGCGTAAAGGAGGACTGCGCCCCGATCCCGGCAGCATGAACCGCCAGAACCAGCCCCAAGAGCATGCATAAAAGGCTACGCATCAATTGCATAATAGTTGCGGGTCTCAAGAGAATTGTCGCAGACGAACCTGGTTGAGCACAGACTGGTGGCGAGTATCCCAGGTTTCGAATTAGGGCCTGGGATACCTGTTTTACTTTCCGGCTTCTTCCAGGAAGCGGACGATCGACTCAATCCCCAGCTCAAAGTTCCTGAGGCAGAACTTTTCGTTGGGGGCGTGGATGTTGTCGTCAGGCAGGCCGAAGCCCATCATCACGCTGGGAATGCCGAGATGGCGGTCAAAGTCGCCGACGATAGGGATGGAGCCGCCCGAGCGAATGAAGACCGTCTCCCTGCCCCAGACCTCTTTGAGCGCGTGCGTCGCCGCCTGGATGTAAGGATTGTCGACGCGGATCAGGCAGGGGTCTCCGGCGTTGATCAATCGCACCTCGATCTCAACGCCAGCCGGGGCGATCTTCTCGACGTAGTCTTTATAAAGAGCAAAGGTCTTGACCGGGGTCATGCCGGGAACCAGGCGCATGGAGACTTTTGCCAGGGCCTTGGCAGGGATCACCGTCTTTGCGCCCGCGCCGGTGAAGCCGCCAGGGATGCCGTGTACGTCCAGCGTGGGCCGCGCCCAGGTGCGCTCCAATACGGTGTAACCGGCCTCACCAACCAATGTGCTGGACCCGACCTCGCTGATGCGGTAGTGCTCCTCGTCAAAGGGCAGACTGTCCCAGGCGGCCAACTCCTCGGGGCTAGGCGGGATGATGTCGTCGTAGAAGCCGGGGATGAGGATGTGTCCCTCCTCGTCCTTGAGGCGGGCGAGCATCTGCGCCAGAGCGATGAAGGGATTGGGCGCCGCGCCGCCATACATTCCTGAGTGCAAATCGGTCTTGGCTCCGCGCACCTCCAGTTCGGTATAGATCATGCCGCGCAGGCCAACGCACAGAGTTGGCAGGCCAGGGGCGAAGAGTTCCGTGTCGGAGACCAAGGCAAAATCAGCTTTCAACTCCGGCGGCTTGGAGGCGACAAAGGCTTCAATTCCCTCGCCTCCCACCTCTTCGTCGCCCTCAAGAAGGATGCGGACGTTGATGGGCAGCTTGCCATTCGCTGCGAGCAGCGACTCCAAGCCCTTGATCTGCGCCCAAACCTGGCCCTTGTCATCGCAGGTGCCGCGGCCGTAGAGGTTGCCGTCGCGCTCGGCTGGTTCGAAGGGCGGTGTGATCCACTCGTTCTCCGGGTCGGTCGGTTGTACATCGTAATGGCCGTAGAAAAGCGCGGTAGGCTTACCGTCGGCGTGCAGCCAATCGGCATAGACCAGCGGATGACCGACGCTTTCAATCAGCCGCGCGTTCTCAAATCCGATGCGTTTCAGTTCAGCCAGAAGAAACTCCGCTGCGTGGCGGCAATCGCCTTTGTGCTCCGGCAGCGTGGAGATGGAAGGGATGCGCAGCAAATCCTTCAATTCGTTCAAAAAGCGGGGATGATTCATTTTTGCGTAGGCAACGGCAGGCGAAGACATGAGGTTGCTCCCTAAAACTGATTTTCGTAGTCAAAACTGGATTATAGGCTCTGAGACGCCCTCCGGTCCGGCTGATTGAAAGGAAAATCGTTTGCCCCATTCACAACGCGCATGCTTGCATGGCCGAACGGCCCAACTTTGCCTTGTCGCCGTGATCGCCTTGATCGCCGAAACTGTTCCCGCGTGCTCCCAGGCACCCGCAGATAACCCATACTACGCCCGGACCAACACCTACAGCCTTTTCAGCGCCTACTCCAATGACTCCAGCCATCTATTGATGGGGGAGGCCGAGAACCGCAAGCTGCTTGAATTTGGCGTGGGCTACGGCCGCAAGCTCCTGCAGAACCGATTTGTGAACTGGCAGTACAACGCGGAGTTCCTGCCGGTGGCGATGGAGAGCGATCCAACCATTGTGAACACCGTCAACTGGACCTCACCAATCGTAGTTACAGAATCGGGAAGCTATACTCAAATCACGCATTGCGTCCCTTCATCGGGCAACTTCACTAGTACAGAAGATGGCAAAACCTACAGCTACACTTACACCAACACATGCAGCCGTCAATGGACTGTTGGCGAGGCTATCTCACCGATAGGTTTTCAATGGAATTTCCTGCCGCGACGCAAGCTGCAACCCATGTTCATCGCACATGGCGGATACATGTACACCACAAAGCCGATACCAATTGAGTCCGCTGGTACTTTCAACTTCACCTTCGACTTCGGGCCTGGGATCGAACTCTATCGTTCCGCAACTAAGTCCATTCGCGCCGAGTTCCGCTTTCACCACATCTCAGACGCCAACACCACAACTCCAAACCCCGGCATCGATAGCGGCCTTTTTCAGATCACCTACTCCTTTGGGCGGTAAGGAGCCAAGAGGTATGGGCTGAACCAAGAACACAGGCCCTCATGCCGCTACAGCGTTTCACCGGGCGAATTGACCGGCTTGTTGCGGCTGAGTACAAAGGACTTCTTGCGACGGCTGTCTTTGCTGGCGTGGTCGATCTTCTTCCAGAATCCTACGAAGTAGTCAATCGCCGAGATCGAAGAAACCAGCAAAGTAAAGTAGATAGCGGCCACGGCAATCCACTTGACCGGAACCACCAGCAGGCCAAACTGCCAATCATGCCAGTGATGCGCCAGCAGCGCGGAGACCACGGAGACAATCTGGGTGACGGTCTTCAACTTGCCCAGATCGCTGGCTTCAATGGTGAAGCCTTCCGTCGAGGCGATCGAGCGAAGGCCGCTAATAAGGAACTCGCGCCCGATGATGACCACCACAATCCACACCCGGACCACATCGTTGTTGTACGCCACCAAGGCCACAAAGGCGCTGGTCACCATGATCTTGTCGGCCAGGGGGTCAAGTAGCATACCCATGGTGGTGATTTGGCCGCGCTTGCGGGCCAGGTAGCCATCCACGCCATCGGTAATTGAGGCCAGGATGAACAGCACCGAGGCGGCAATCTCCTGCTCGCCGTTCCCGTGCCAAGGAAAGTGCGGCGTCAGAATCCACAGAAACAGCGGGATCATGAAGATCCGGCTCATCGTAATGGAGTTGGGAAGGTTCACTCAAATTCCTTGGTATTTAAGAGTCTTTCCGCCTTTGGCAGTTCGCAGAAAGCATTTCAGCGAACGGAAGCTGAATTTATATTCTATCCTCACCCATCCCGAATCAGTGTCGTGAACCATTAAATTAACCCTGTTGAGAGGAGAACCCGGAACCGCGCGATGGGAACGCCCGCAATGGAAACTGCAATCAGGAGATTTCAAGAAAATTTTGGTCCAAAATCCCATGGATTCATACGCGAATTGAAAACGCTAGTTGGTGGGAAGTCAAAAATTCATTGCAGAACAACCACAAATCCTTCGACTCAACATCCTCAAACTGAAGCACGTATGGGGTCCTGTTCGCTCAGGATGACTGTGAATCTATGCGGCGAACTTCCGTCTCAAGAGACTAGCCGCGCTTCAACTTGATGAGCACAACGTCGTTGCTGTTCATCGGCACGGTCAACACAATCGTGCCATCCGGAGCGCTTTGCAGCACTTTGTCCGTCTCCGGCAGATCGCGCGTCAACTCGTTCAAGTGAGCAAGTTGGGCCGCGGTCAGTTCCTTGGGAGCCCCATCTCGATGAATGCCGAATAGGCATCGTTGGCGCGGTAACCGACGCGATACACTTGCAGGCGGTATTCAGTATTCGGCGCAAGGTGGGTGACCTTCAACTCGACCGGCGCGGCAGCATGATTGGGAATCAGCTTGGTATAGAAGGATCGATTGCTCACCTTCTGCTCCGGCTGTTCGAACTCCCAGAGAACAGCCGCCAAGTCTCCATCGTTTGTGGCCAGCATAGCCTGCGGATCGCTTGTCTTGAGGCTGTCGCCCTGAAGCGCGTGCAGGTATTTGTACGCGAAAAATGCCGGCTTGCGAATGCCTTGCGGATTGAGAAGTCCGAATCCGCCTTGGAAGGGCGCGGTCGGCGGTCCGGGTTCCTCGAAGAGATCGGTGTAGGTCCAGTAGCTCATCCCTTGCAGCAACCCCTGACTGCCCTTGAGCTTGGACAGTATGTAAGGCGCGCTGATGTAGGAATCATGCACCGAATCGCGTGGCGTATAGCTGGTGCTCCACTCGGTAAAATACAACGGAAGCGCTGGAAACGGCGAAGATGCAATCTGCTCGCGGACACGGCGCACATCGCCCTGAATCGTGTCTGGCGATGGATCGAGCTTGGTATCTTGCACGCCTTTTTCATCCAGAAAGCCGCCTTGTACGCCATACGTGTGCGTGGTCACAAAGTCAACCGGAGCGCCGCTCTGCTTCACATGGGCGAGAAACTCCGGAACCCACGCCGCTCCAGCCGTGCTCGGCCCGCCCACGCGCAACGCAGGATCAACGGACTTGATCGTCTTCGCTGTCAGATCGTAAAGTTCGAAGTAAGCCTTCTGGTCGGCGCCCTCCCAGAAGCCGGAGAGGTTGGGTTCGTTCCACACTTCGAAGAACCATGCCCGCACCTCGTCCTTTCCGTATCGCGCCTCGATGTGCCGAACAAATGCTGCAACGAGGTCACGCCAGGCGTCCGGCCTGGGGTGCGAGGTGTTGCCGTTCCAATAGAAGATGCTGTTCTGCGAAGTGGCTAGCGCCTTCGGCGAGAAGCCGAGTTCCACAAAGGGCCGAATGTGGCGCGCCAGCAAATCATCATAAAGCTGGTCGATCTTGCTCCAGTTGTAAACGGTTTTGCCATCTTCGACGCGCACGGTTCCCAGCACGTCGTGAAAGATGCCATGAAAACGGATATAGCGAAAGCCGAGTTCATCCACGGCAAGCTTGAGCTGAGCCTGGCTGTCATCCCGAATCAGCGTGCCCGGATAATCAGACCCTACTGACAGATCAAAGAAACGATCCACCGGCCCGGTCGAATCCTTCAGATCCACCACGATGATTCGGGTGGGAGCCTGTTGCTTTTGAGCCGCCAGCGGTTGTGCAGAATGAATGGCAGAGAAGCCAAGAACGATTAGAAAGAGGCGGCGCAGTGGCAAGTTAGGCATGGATGATTCAATTCCCCCACAGAAGTTGGCTGATGCAAAGAACACGAGCTTGGTTCATAACGAAAGCCGAGGTTGTCCGACTGGATCTCCAGGCCTCGTGCCGCGATGAACCTGCAACGGGAAAACCGGAAGGCTAGCAGAATTATTTCACGCTTTGCTGCATCTTGAAGGCATTAGCCTTGAGGCGACCGTCCTCTCGAAAATAAATTTGTGGCCAGCCTTCCAATTCCACTCAGCCCATCTACAGTGGAAGTACGATGCTAAAGAATCAGGTGTGCACTCCAGAACCGGCCATCCCGCTCTTGCCCCGCATTTCTGCCGTACTGGCGGCGCTTTGCCTTCTCTTCTGCACTGCCACTACGGCCGCCGCCCAGACCAGCCCGGCAGCTTTGCAAAGCACACCGCCCGCTTCGGCCGTCCTCCCTGACGCGCCCCAGCCGCTAACCACGCCGCACGCCGTGCCGTCCAGCCCGCCGGTTCCCTTTCTGTGGGGCCGGCTCAGGACTCCCGGCAAGCCGCTGACTCTGGAGCAGAAGTTCAAGTTCTATGCCTTCACCACCTTCGGCCCGCCAGAGATCGTGATGCCGGCTATCGGCGCAGGCATCCGCTTGGCCCATCCGAACAGCCAGTATCCGCCCTCCTGGCGGGACGGCATGGGCGCCTACGGCCGCCTCTACGGCAGCACCATCGCCGCGCAGACCTCCAAGCACACCGCTGAGTTTGTCACTGAAGCCGCCTTCCACTACGACGCCCGCTACTACCCTTCGCACAGCGATTCAACCTCCAAGCGCATCCTGCACGCGTTGGAGTATGTTGCGTTGGAGAAGACCGACTCCGGAAAGACCTCGCTCGCCGTGCCGCACTTTGCCGCGGCGGCGGCGGGCGGCTTTGTCGGCATGGCCTATATGCCGCCCGGTTACAACACGCTCTCTGAAGCTGGAAAACGCTCTGCGATGGAGCTGGCCACCATCTTCCCTCGCAATCTGGCGCAGGAGTTCGCACCTGAACTGGCCCCTCTCTTCCGTCACATTCACATACCCAAAGTTATCCCCGTCTGGTGGACACCCATCCATCGACCTCAGCCTGACGCGACTGCAACCAAGCCGTAGCAGCCAAACCATCGTGATTTGAAGGAGAATGACCGTTGCAGGCGCCAAACTTGAGACCAATCCGGAAGTCCGCCGCAAAGAAATCCTCGCGCAAGGAACTTTCTCCCGACCGAATTGCGGCGATTCTTCAACGACTCGATGAAGCCTACCCCGCCGTAGAGTGCGCTCTCACGCACCGCTCGCCGTGGGAGCTGCTGGTGGCTACCATCCTCTCGGCGCAGTGCACCGACGTGCGCGTGAACCTGGTCACGCCGGAATTGTTCCGCCGCTTCCCTACCCCGCAAAAGATGGCCAATGCCACGCTGCCGCAATTGGAAGACCTGATCAGGACCACGGGATTTTTTCGCAACAAGGCCAAATCGATTCAAGGAGCAGCACGCAAGATCGTCGCAGACTTCGGCGGACAGGTGCCTCAGACTCTGGCGGAGTTGATTACGATCCCCGGCGCGGCCCGCAAAACCGCCAATGTCGTCCTCGGCGTTGCCTTCCAAAAAGCAGAGGGCTTGGTGGTAGACACGCACGTCTTTCGCATCGCGCATCGTCTTGGCCTGGCCAAGGGCGAGACGCCGCAAAAGGTCGAGCAGGAACTGATGCAGATTCTGCCGCAACGCCGGTGGATTGATTTCTCTCACCAGATCATTCATCATGGGCGGCAAGTCTGTGTCGCGCGCAAGCCCAAGTGCGACCGCTGCAATCTGGAGCAGATCTGCACGTCCAAAGACAAGACGTGGCAGAGTTAGCCACCTGCGGTGGGGCAGCCGCGCTTCGCGCACATGACACGAATCACCGCCGCAATCAGCCCTGGAATATCAGATGGATTTGCTTCGGCAATTGGCGGCCAGCCCAACTCGTTCAGAGTTTTGCTGGTGATGGGGCCGATGGAGATCGCTGGCACATCTGCAAACGGCCATGCAATTCCAGCAATGCGCGCCGCTTCAGCCAGATGCGTTGCGCTGGAGGAACTGGTGAATGTGGCTGCATCGAATCCACTGTCAAGCGCTAGGCGCAGTCGCTCTGGAGCGGCTTGGGGCATCGCGTTGCGGTAGGCCTCGACAACATCGACCTCGGCTCCAGCGGCACGCAGCGCATCGGGAATCAGATCGCGGGCTACGACGGCGCGGGGCAGGAGGATGCGCTGGCCGCGAACCTTTTCACCAAGCGCGGAGACCAGGCTTTCAGCAACGTAAACTTCGGGCACAACATCGACATGATATCCGTAATGAATTGCCGTCTCGACCGTCGCATTGCCAATGGCGGCGATCTTGAGTCCTTTTGCTTTGGCTGGATTCACGGCAATACGACTGGCGCGGCTGTAAATCATCTCGATAGTGTTGGAACTTGTCAGAATCAGCCACTCGTATCGATCCAGATCTCTCAATGCTTCATCCAGCCGCTCGTATGATTCCGGCGGGCAAATCTCCAGCACGGGAATCACGACCGGTTCAGCTCCCAGCGCACGCAAACCCTCGCTCAATTTGCCGGCCTGATGCTGAGCGCGCGTAACCAGCACGCGTAGGCCCGCTAGCGGAAGCGCGTTCACCGCAAGCCTCCAGCCAGCACAAGTAGCGGTCCCGCTCCAGCGTCGATAAGCATCTGCGCCGTCAGCCGGCCCAGTGCGTTCGCGCCTGCCTCGGAAAAGCGATGAAATACGCGTACCGTCTTGCCGCTTTCCGGATCGGCAACCACGGCAAAGATCTCCCACAACTCCTTCTGCTCGTCACTTATGGTGCGGCAATGGACCCCGATCGGCACTTGACAGCCTCCACCCAGCGCAGCCAGAGTTGCTCGCTCGACGGTTACGGCAAAGCGCGTCTCCGGGTTGTCGAGGAAGGCTATCGCAGCAATCGTCGCGTAGTCGTCCTTACGAGTTTCGATTCCCAGTGCGCCTTGACCCGCAGCGGGGCAAAAGTCCTCTGGCTCAAGCCGTTCACGCACCCACTCGTTCTTTTCCAAGCGGTCCAGGCCTGCGGCGGCCAGCAGAATCGCATCCACCTGTCCCTCTGCCAGCTTGCGCAGCCGCGTGTCTACATTGCCGCGAAACTCCTGCGCCGCAATGTCGGGCCGGAGCGCCTTCAACTGCGCACGCCTCCTCTGGCTGCTGGTGCCGACGCGCGCGCCCAACGGCAATGCGGCCAGACTTGCATACTTTGCCGAAACCAAAACATCGCGCGGGTCAACGCGCGGGGGCGTGGCGGCCAGCGCAAACGGCTCCGGCAACTCGGTCGGCAGATCCTTGAGCGAATGCACGGCCAGGTCCACGCGCCCGTCGGCCAGCGCCTCCTCAATCTCCTTGGTGAACATTCCCTTGTCGCCGGTGATCGCCCCGACTTGCGCGAATGTGATCTCTTGCAACCGGTCGCCGGTTGTCTTGATGATCTCGATTTCGACCGAGTGGCCCTGGCCACGCAGCAGGGCGGCAATGTGGTTGGCCTGCCAGAGGGCAAGTTGCGAGCCGCGGCTTCCGATGCGCAGGTTCATGATTTTGCGACTCCTTGGTTCTCGTTGTCCAGACTCTTGCCGGTTGCGGCAGGCAGCGACCAGCTCTCGCAGAGTGCCTCGAGCCGCGTCGCATCGTTTTCGCGGGCGGCTTGTTTGAGAGCCTGCATCGGTGGGTGGAGGAATTTGTTGACGAGAGCACGGGTCAAAGCCTCAACGGTCGCAATCTGCTCGGCGCTCAGCGAACCGAGCTTGGCCTGCACGCGCTTCAGCTCCGCCTGACGAATCTCCTCGGCCTGCTGTTGCAGCGCAACAATCGCCGGGGCCGCATTGACGGTAAGCTGGCGCTGATGAAAGCGTTCGACTTCGGCGGCGATCAGCGCTTCAGCATCGGCGGCCTCGCGGCTGCGCTCACTGAGATGCGCCGCGGCAACGGCCTGCAGGTCGTCGATGTCATAAACGAAGATTCCCTCCAGCTTGCCCATCTCAGGGTCCACATCGCGCGGCACGGCAATGTCGATGAAAAACATAGGGCGGTTACGGCGGCGTTGGAGAAAGGCCTGACCGTGCTCGCGGCGGAAGATGGGATGCGGCGCGCCGGTCGAACTGATCACAATGTCGGCCTGGCTGGCGGTGTCATGAAGCTGCTCGAAGGGGATGACCTGTCCGTCAAATGTCTCGGCCATTCTGCGCGCGCGCTCCAGCGTCCGGTTGGTGACCAGAATCGCCCCCGCACCTTGCTGCACCAGATGCCGCGCCGCCAACTCGCTCATCTTGCCCGCGCCCACCAGGAAGACGGTGCGCCCTTGCAGCGAACCGAAGATCTTGCGCGCCAGCTCCACGGCTACCGAAGCGATGGAAACTGAATTGGAGCCGATCTCTGTCTCCGAGCGGACTTTTTTAGCTGCGGCAAAGGTGCATTGCAACAGATGCTCAAGCTGTCCGCCCACGGTGCCCGAAGCGCGCGCCGTGGCGAAGGCCTCTTTCACCTGGCCCAAAATCTGCGGCTCGCCCACCACCATCGAATCCAGGCTTGCGGCCACACGGAAGAGATGAGCGACGGCCTCGTGGTCGCGATGTTCGTAGAGGTGCGGCGCCAGCAGTGCGGGGTCCAGGTTGAAGTGCCGTTGCAGAAAGGTAGTGACATCCAGGCTTCCGTCTTCCACCGCTGCCAGAATCTCCACGCGGTTGCAGGTAGAGACGATCATGCACTCGGCGACGCCCGGCACGGCGGCCAGGGCGCGCGTCGTCTCCGGCAGATCGTCGCGCGATATGGCGATCCGCTCGCGCACCTCGATGGGAGCGGTCTTGTGGTTGACGCCGATCAGGACCAGGCTCATTGCGGACCGTACCTGTGTACATGACTGAATGCATTGGCTAACAGCACGGCCATCATGACGAGAAAGACCGCTCCGGAGAGATACGCCGCCCGGCGTCCGCGCAGGCCAGCCGAGCGGCGCACAAAGAGCAACGTGACGTAAACCAGCCAAAGGAGGTAAGAGAGAATGACCTTGGGATCGAGGAAGTAGCCTGGGCCGCCAACCTCCTGCGCCAGAACCGAGCCGATAACCAGGCCTACCGTCATGCAGGGAAAGCCGAACTCCAGCGTGGCGTGGGCGATGCGTTCGAGGGTATCCAGCGATGGAAGCCAATCCAGCGGACCCCACCAGGAGTCTTCGCCCGGTCTGTGCTTGCTCTTGAGGCGGCGCTCTTGCAGAAGATAAAGCACTGAGGCCAACAGGCTGAACCCCAGCGCCACATAGGCCGCCAGCAACGCGGCAATGTGCGCCACAAGCCAACTGATGCGCACGCCCTCGGAGGGAAAAGTGTAACGATCCGGCCCCAGGGACGGCACAAAAACCGCGAAGAAAGTGATTGGTAAAACGAAGATTCCCAGGGAGATTGCGTCGTAAAGCCACCAGACAAGAAAAAATGTACCGGCAATGGCGAAGCCCAGCAGCGACTCGATCTCGCGCGTGCCGACCGGCATCCATCGATGCGCCTGCGCGAGCATCTCGACGCAGGAGACAAAGTGGAAGAAGAAGCCCAGCCCGGCCAGATGGATGCAGCTCTTGCGCCAGCGGGCCAGTCCGTAAAGGACTGCCGGGAAGATGGCGATTGCACCCGCCGCATAGAGGATCGCCGCAACTCGGAGCCAGAGCAGATACATATCGCCTTCCACCTTAACCGCACCAAGAATCAGTATACTGGCTTGCGAATCAGCCAGCGGATATCAGTCTTTTGTCCCTCGGTCCCTTGGTCCCACTGTCCTTCGTCCCTGGCCCTACCCCATCCCCACCACCGGCTGAAAGAGCGTTCCCGCCACGCGCTTGGCGACTCCCACCAATTCCCGCTGACCGGCAAAGACCTTCACCAGCGGCGCTTGGGAAAACTCCGGCAGGTTGGCCTGCGCGCCGTTGCGCAACCGCCCCAGAGCCAGCGCATCGCCAGTCACCGACGGCATCTCTGGCAGCAACGCGCGCGGGTGAATGCACTTGGCCTCCAATGCTTCAACATTCCCAGCCAGCGCTTGCAGTTGGTCCAGCGTATGCGCATCGGCCAGCGTGAAGACTCCGGCCTGGGTGCGGCGCAGGCTGCTCAGATGCGCTCCACAGCCCAAATCCTGACCCAGTTCATGGGCCACCGATCGCACATAACCTCCAGCGCTGATGCTCATCGTGAAGCTGGCCGCGGCCCCTTCCAATGCAAGAATCTCAAAGCTGCCGATGAGCACACGCGCGGCTTTCAATTCCACTGGCTTGCCCTCGCGCGCCAGCTTATAGGCGGGCGTGCCGGCAATCTTCTTGGCGGAGTAGGCCGGCGGCATCTGCTGCATCTCGCCGTGAAAGCGGCTGGCCGCGGCAACCACCTGATCGAGCGTCAGGGATGGATTAGAATCCGGCCCTGCAGCCTCGCCCTCGGCGTCGTAGGTATCCGTCGCAAAGCCAAAACGGATCGTCCCTGTGTAGCTCTTTTCCGCCGAAGAAAAATACTGCGCCAGGCGGGTGAACTTGCCTAGCATCAAGGGCAAAACACCAGTAGCCATCGGGTCCAGCGTACCCAAGTGGCCGATGGATTTTTCGCCAGTGATCCTGCGAAGCCGGCCCACCACATCATGGCTAGTCATGCCGGCCGGTTTGTCGATCACAATTAGCCCATTCACTCTTTCACTCTATCTGACCGGGCCATTATGGTTCGACGTATCCCGCCCATTGCACGGAACATGAAGACGTATTTTTGGAAAATGCGTTAACCTGAAAAGGCAATGAGCAAAGAAATGTCCAAGATTGCGGGGTTTTCCGCGGAAAAGCGAAAGGTGGCGCTGCACTCGATGCTAGCGGCGGCGGCGATGACGCTGCTGAAGCTGGGAGCGGGTCTCGTCTCCGGCTCGCTGGGCGTGCTGTCGGACGCTGCGCACTCCGCGCTGGACATGGTGGGATCAATGCTCACTTTTTTTTCAGTGCAGGTGAGCGACCGGCCGGCGGACGAGGACCACACATACGGCCACGGGAAGTTCGAGAATTTTTCCTCCTTCGGTGAAGTATTGCTGATGGCCGTCTCCAGCGGCTGGATTATCTGGGAAGCGATTCAGCGTATCTTGCATCCCACACGCGAGTTGCAAAACCTGGCCTGGCCAGTGGCCGTGGTGCTGGCTTCGATAGGGGTGGACTTCTGGCGTTCGCGGCAGCTGCGGGCAGTAGCCGACCGAACCGGCTCGACTGCTCTGGCAACAGACGCTTTTCACTTTGCCTCGGATATCTGGTCGTCTGCGGCTGTGCTAGCAGGGCTGGGAGCGAGTTGGGTGGGCGCGCATTTCGGCCTCGCGGCTCTACGCTTTGCCGATCCCCTGGCAGCCGTGGTGGTCTCTCTGCTGATTCTGCGGCTGACTGTGAGGCTGGGCCATGAAGCGGTCAGTGTGCTACTCGATGAGATTCCCGCCGAGACGAGGCGGCGGCTGATCGACGATGTGGCGCAGGTGCCAGGGGTTCTAAGTGTGGAACAGGCGCGGGTGCGGCGGGCTGGGGCCAATTATTTTGCCGATCTGACGCTGGCGCTGCCCCGGCGCTATACCTTCGAGCACACCGGCGAGCTGGTGCGCGAGGCCACCGAGGCTGTGCAGCGCGCGCTGCCGGAAGCAGATGTCGTGATTCACACTGTGCCCCGGCAGGCGCGGGCTGAGAGCATTTTTGATCGGGTTCGGGCAGTGGCCGCGCGTAACAACGTCAGCGTGCATGAGCTGAGCGTGCAGTCGCACCAGGGACGGCTGCGCGTGGAACAGCACTTGGAATTGGACGAGTCGCTTACCCTGCTCAAGGCGCATGATTTTGTTTGCGGACTCGAAGCGGAGATTCTGCGCGAAGTGCCGGAGATCGATGGAGTTCTGACGCACATCGAAAGCGAGCCGGCGACGATTGAACAGCCGGAGGAGATAGGCGAGGAGAATCGCCGCCTTGAAGAGGCGATGCAGCTCGCGGCAGCGGGGCTGCCAGAGATTGTTGACGTGCATGAGATTAAGGTAGGCCATTCCGCCGAGCATATTCATGTGACCTGCCATTGCACGCTGCCCGATGAGCTGACCATGCAGCGCGTGCATGAGGTGATCACGGCACTCGAATACCGCTTCAAGAAGGAGTCTCCGGAGGTTTACCGGGTGACCATACATCCCGAGCCGGTTACGGATAATTTGCGCTAGGTGCTGGAGCAGGCTGCCGAGTCCGGCACAACGACTGAATCGAGCTTCAAGATGGTCGCTCACTGTCTGAATTCTGAGCAGTTGTCAATCCAGAGAGCCGCTTCTAAGCCTTTGCCGAGGAATCCTGGGAAACTCCGGCAGGAGGGGTGCAGGGAAACCATGTGGTTCAGGAACTCCGAAAGCGGCATGGATTCGGTTTACCGTTAATCGTTTTCCGTGTTACGATAAGCGTTAAGCATGATTCAATCCTTCGCCGATGACGAGACGGAATCGATCTTTGGGACCGGGACGAGCCGGAAGTGGTTAAATGGGGCGCGGATTGCGGCGCGACGCTTGCAGGCGGTGGACTTTGCGTCGGCGATTGAAGATTTGCAAAAGCCTCCAGGGAATCGGTTGGAGAAGCTGAAAAGCGATCGTAATGACAATTGGAGCATTCGTATTGATGACCAATATCGGGTCAGCTTTCGCTGGGACGGCAAGGACGCATGGGATGTGCAGATTGTGGATGACCACTGAGGGAGAGAGTATATGAGCACTGCGCGAAGGCACGAGCAACGGGGCGTTCCAATTCATCCCGGTGAATTTTTGCGTGAGGATTTTCTTGTGCCGTTGGGGCTTTCAGCCAATGCACTGGCCCTTGCCTTGCGCGTGCCCGTCACTCGAGTTTCGGAGATTGTGCGTGAGCGGCGAGGGATCACGGCGGATACGGCACTGCGGCTTGCACGATATTTTGGCACCACGCCGGATTTCTGGATGAAGATGCAGATGTCCTATGATCTGGCGCTGGCCAGCCGAGAGGTAACAGCGCGGATTGAGATTGAGATCTTTCCCGCGCCACGCACCGAGAGCGGTGAGTTGAAGGTCCGGCAGGTTGCTTGATCAAATGTGAATCAGGTTTCAGGAGTCGAGTCAAAAGGAAATATGCCCACAACAGCGAACAAGGATTATTACGGCACGCTCGGCGTAAAGAACAGCGCAACGCCGGAGGAGATTCGCAAGGCCTTCCGCAAGGCTGCACGGCGCTATCATCCCGACGTGAACCCGGGCGACAAGAAGGCCGAGGAGAAGTTCAAAGAGATCTCGGAGGCCAACGACGTTCTGAGCGACGAGAAGAAGCGCAAAGTCTACGATCAGGTCGGCTTCTACTCCGACCAGATCGATCCCGATCAGGCCGAGGCATATGCCCATGCGCGGCAGAGCGGCGGCCGGGGCGCACCGGTGGATTTTGGCGGCTTTGATTTCTCCGGCTTCCAGAGCGGGCCGGGGGTGCATCCGGGCACACAGGCGGGAGCCGGCTCTCAATCCTGGGGCAGCTTCAAAGATATTTTTTCCGGCATCTTCACCGGAGCGCAGCAGCCGCAGGCGCGTGGTCCGCAGCCGGGAACTGATCTGGAGTACCAGGCGACCGTGGACTTCTGGACGGCGATTCGCGGCGGTCAGGCCCGGCTGGAAGTGCATCGCCAGGATACCTGCCCTGTCTGCCATGGTCAGGCTTCGATGGGTGGGCCAACGCAGTGCTCGGAGTGCAACGGCTCCGGCCAGGTGACCCAGATGGGCGGGCGGATGAAGTTCAACATTCCATGCCCGCGCTGCAACGGAACCGGACGAACCGCGAATGTCTGCGCCAACTGCCGGGGCGAGGGATTGGTCAGCCGCACAGAGGGGGTCGAGTTCCGCATCAAGGCCGGCACGCGCGATGGACAGCGGATTCGTCTGCAAGGCAAAGGCAATGCCGGAGTGAACGGTGGCGCGGCGGGGGATCTCTTTCTCATCGTGCGCACCGGGACACATCCGGTCTTCACGCGTACGGGCGATGACATTCATCTGACGGTGCCGGTAACCGTGCCGGAGGCTTCGCTGGGCGCCAAGGTGGATGTGCCGACAATCGACGGCCGCGCGCAGTTGAAGATTCCGCCGGGAACGCAGAGCGGCCAGAAGCTGCGCATGCGGGAGCGCGGTGTGGAAAGCGCGCAGCATCCGGGCCAGCGCGGCGACGAGATTGTCACCGTCGAAGTGGTGGTGCCCACCCTGGCCGATGAGCGCAGCCGCGAGATCATGCGCGAGCTGGCCAAGCTGAACAACCAGGACCCGCGCGTGGCGCTCTTTGATAAGCTGTAAACGTTGACAGGTATTCGTGTGCAAGATGAATTGGTTGAATGGGATGACGACAAGGCGGCACGAAATCTTCGTGTTCATGGAGTGGATTTTCAAGAAGCAATGAGGATATTCGAAGACCCTTTTGCCATTACCATTCCAGATGAACTCCACTCCGAGGACGAGTTTCGTTCGATTACCATTGGCCGGTCTTGGCTAGACAAAGTATTGCTTGTAGTACACACTGAGCGTAAGGAGAGAATTCGGATTATCAGCGCTAGAAAAGCCACACCCTCTGAGAGGTTCCAATATGAGTCAGAACGCTAAACAGGAAATGCTAATAGACGACGATGATATGAAACCGGAGTACGACTTCAGCCGGGGTCTGCGTGGAGTCCACGCATATCGCTTCTCAAAGCTTTCATCTGATGAAGCGTTTGCTCTTGGCTATTGGCAGAGCAATGGGTTTGAAGTTAAGTCGTTTGCCAAAAATGAAATGCGTGATTCGAAGACTCCAGATTTTATCCTCGTGCGAGATGGCGCGGAAATAGCTCTTTGTGAAGTCAAGTCTTTCCAGAGAGACTCGTGGCTTGAGGATCAACTCAAGAACGCGGCCCCCGGTGAGTTAGTGGGAGGGTTACGCCCCGATCCGATTTTCAACCGAATCAGTAATGCCGTCCATACCGCATTCAAGCAGTTTGAAAGTGTCAACTTCGAACACCGACTATTGAATTTTCTATTCGTGGCAAATCATGACACTAGCGCAGGCTATAAGGATTTGATCCGCACTCTAACAGGATTTGAGGATCCGTTGAGGGGACACTTTGGCCATACTTGTGAGAAGTTTTCTGAAGGACGCATTCGCTTCGAAAAAGAGAAGATTGATTTCTATATATGGCTGGATTTAGAGAAATCGGGTCGGATTAAGGGAATGTTCTACTATTTCGGCAACCCCGATACTCGTCAGTCTGTTTGTGATTTGCTCGGGTTAGATTCCGCAAGAGTCAATGATATTCCGCCAGCCGCATAGAACGAGAAAACTATGGCAGCCAAGAAAAAATCGAAGGGCGCGTACATGATCTCGGCGGTGGCCGAGATGTACGAGATTCATCCGCAGACGCTGCGCCTCTATGAGCGCGAGGGGCTGCTGCTGCCTTCGCGCACCGAGGGCAACACGCGCCTCTACACCGACGAAGACCTGGAGCGGCTGGAGTTCATCCTGAACCTGGCGCGCGACCTGGGCGTGAACATCGCCGGCATCGCCATCATCCTGCAGATGCGCGAGCGCATGGAAGAGATGAACCGGCAGATGCAGAGCTTTGTCGAGTACGTGCGCACCGAGATGCTCTCGCGCTTTCAAGCCGCCGCGCCGTCGAGTGCGGCCATCGTTCCCTTGCGGAAGCAAGCAGCGGTCAAGCCGTTGGTTGTGGCAAAGACATACAGCAAGAGGGATTGAACGAGCCGAGTCAATCAACGAGGTTTGTCTTGCCGAGTGACGGGATGCAGGTCCATTTGAACGTCGAATTTGCGCCTGCTCGAATTCACTCGTGAGTATGATCCAAGAGGGTTCTGCGATACCCTAAGCACATGCGGACTTTTTCATCCCGGTACTTTGGTGCCTTGATCGTGGCGATACTGGCCACGTCCTCTCCGCTTTGCGCCCAGCAAGATCCCTTTCGATGGATGGACTTTCACTCTGACAAGGACCGGGACATTGTGGTGTGGGTTATGCGCTCGCTGGCCGTAGAAAAATGGACGGCGATCCGCGAGATCGGGGTTCAGTACGACGCGGCGCTAGTGGTCACCACAAAGCGGCCTTCGCCGCAATCGTCCACCAGCGACGATACATTTACGGTCTGGAGTCTTTCGCTGACCAGCCATGACCTGACGCCACTGATCAAGGGCGTGAATCTGCGCCTGCTCGACTGGCTGCTACTGGCCGACGGCGAGCCACGCGAGTTGGGAGCGCTTTACGAAGACTGCAATCAGTGTTCATCGGAGACATACTTCACCGCTTTTCACTACGACTTCGCGCACCATATGTGGGCGGCTCGCTGGATGCGCGGCAGCCTTACCGCGCCCATCTGGAGTTCGAATTTGTCGCAAGGCGTTGGACTCACACAGGTCTACGCTCTGCTGAATGAGCCAAACGGGCGGCAACTGATGGGAACATGGAACCACATCGACCACGGCAACGAGAAGCCCGAGGACAGCCTCTACCGTTATGATCTGGACCCGGTCAACGGAATGGAGCGCACGCAACTGCTCAGCGGCAAAGAGGCAGAGGCAATGAAGCAGAGGCTCTGCGCCGCGCAGAATGCCTCATCGGGACTGGAGCGCGGACAAGACTCGCCGCTCTGCCAGCAGTTTGTGAAAGCCGTCTACCGGCGCAAACCCGTGACCACGCCGCCGGCCAACAATCATGGCCAATCAATGCCTCCGGGTGTGCGGCATTGATGATTCATCGTGGTCAATAGTGGGCTGTCTTGCCCGCGCTCATCGGATAACTTCAATGTAATTGGAGAGTGATATGAATCGTTTGCTGAGATTTGGAGTTTTTCCGTTAGTGGCCACTACGGCAGTACTATTCATCGCCGGATGCCCTCAGAGTCAGAATCAGGACCAGTCTGCCGCCAGCTCCGCCCAGACCGGCGCGCCGGATCAGGCCTCGGACCCGGCATCGGCGAATCTTGCCCCAGTCAGTTCAAGCACCGCAACTCCGGCCTCCTATACCGCTCAGCAGAGTGCTCCACCTGATTCGGGTGGCTCCTACAATCAAAGCTCAGATCAGGCTTCGGACGACCCCGGCTACGGTGCGCAACCGGTGGAATACGCCAATCAGCCTCCGCCTCCCTTGCCGGATTATGAGCAGCCCCCATCTCCCGGCGACGGCTATCTTTGGACCCCTGGTTACTGGGCCTGGGCATCCGCAGGCTACTATTGGGTTCCAGGCGGATGGGTCGAGGCTCCCTACCAGGGCGCGCTCTGGACTCCCGGCTACTGGGGTTACCGCAATCACCGCTATGGGTTTTACCGTGGCTACTGGGGTCCGCACATCGGCTTCTATGGCGGCGTCAATTATGGCTTTGGCTACGTAGGCATCGGCTACCAGGGCGGCTACTGGGGCGGCGGGCATTTCAACTACAACCGCACCTACAACAATGTGAATATTTCCATTGTGCATAATGTCTACACTCACGGTTACAGTGGCAACCGAGGCGGCGTCCGTGTAAGTTTCAATGGCGGTTCAGGCGGTTTGCAGGTGCGCGCCCGGCCCGCCGAGCTGGCTGCCCAACACGAACAGCACGCTCCTCCGATGAGCGCGCAGATTCAGAACGAGCGTGCCTCCAGCAGCAACCGTGCGCAGTTTGCCAGCGTCAACCACGGTCGTCCGGCCAACCTGACAGTCAACCGGCCAATCGCCGCAGATCGCAATGTCCGAGCGCCTGCCGTTTTGCAGGTTCAGAACCAGGCAGTCGCGCAACAGCAGAAACAAGAGATTTTCCAGCAGCAACAGCGCCATGCAATTCAGCAGCAACAGGAGCAGCACGAAGCCGTTCAAGAAGATCACAAGCAGCGACAAGCCGTTCAATTGCAACAGCAGCATCAGGCTGTGCAACAACGTCAAAGTGCGCCACTGCAACAACGCCAAGCGGTGCCACAGCAACGTCAAGTTGCTCCCCAACCGCAACATCAGGTGGCGCCAGAGCGTCAACGTGTTCCTCAACAACAACATCAAGCTCCACAGCAACAACAGCGTCAAGCTCCACAACAGCATCGGGCAGCACCACAGCAACATCAAGCCGCACCAGAACGTCAGGAGGAGCCACGTCCCAAGAAGTAGCCACACCATACTTTTCTGTCGGCTCTAGAGGGTATCGAGTGACCTGGTACGCAATCGAGGCATTGTCCAAACCGGTCGGCCAGATTGCGCACCAGGAAGTGAATCCCAGTCCAATTCGTCGTATACTGGCCGTATGTCGATTGTGAAGAACATCGCGGGTGTCGCCAAGGGGATGAGCATCACCTTCGGGGAGATCTTTCAGCCCATCCAGGTCGAGAATTATCCGGATGGCCCTGGCCCGGAGCACGGAGCGGTTCTTGAGAATCGATTCCGCGGCGCGCACGTTTTGCAGCGCGACGAAAACGGCTTGGAGAAGTGCGTGGCCTGCTTCCTTTGCGCGGCTGCCTGCCCCTCCAATTGCATCTTTATCGAGGCAGCGGAAAACACTGAAGAGCAGCGCATCTCATCTTCGGATCGCTATGCCAAGGTCTATAACATCGATTACAACCGCTGCATCTTCTGCGGCTATTGCGTGGAGGCCTGTCCGACGGACGCCATCACCCACGGCCACGGCTTCGAGCTGGCCACCCTGAACGCCACGAATCTGGTCATGCGCAAAGAAGATATGCTGGTACCGGTCTCAGCCTTGACGACTGGCAAATAGAACGTCCTCTGCCCGATAGTCCATTCCGCCCGGCACATTGAGGTCCGAATTGGGAAGCGTCGCGAAAGCCGGAGTTGAGCGCGTCGAACCGATAGGCCTCAACAGGCTTCGGGAAATGAATTTCGAGGCCCAAAGTCTCCGATAAAACTCCTTTGATGATTGATTTCATAATGCCTTGTCAGGTAAAAGGCTCTAAAAAATCTTACGATTATGGAGCGACGGGAGGCGATGCGCTGATTTCCGTTGTGATTCGTCCACCGCTTCCTGCTTCTGCAGACCGCGTCCTGTCCTGAAAAACGCTGTTCCTCAAGTTGAAGCTCATCTTACCGATATAGGGAGTTGAGTGCTCGCTGTGCCGGGGGTGTCATCCTGGCCAGCGGATGAGTGGATGCGATGGATGAACTAACGAGGGAGTTCCTGATCGAGAGCCAGGAGGGGTTGGACCGCATGGAGCGCTGTCTGACCGACCTGGAGGAGCGGCCGCAGGATGCGGGTCTGATTGGAGATATCTTCCGGTCTGTGCATACGATCAAGGGAACCACTGGATTTCTGGGCTTCAAGCGGCTGGAAAAGCTGGCCCACGCCGGAGAAAACCTGCTGGGCCTGGTGCGCGAGGGCAAGCTGACCGCGGACCGCGAGATCATCACCGGCCTGCTGCAACTGCTGGACGGCCTGCGCTCGATTCTGAAGACGATCGAAGCGGAAGACGCGGAAGGCGAAGGCGAGGATGCGGTTCTGATCGGCCAGTCTGGAGGAGTTGCAGCTTCCGGCGCAGGCGCAGGTCAAGCATCCGGCCCATGCCAAGGCAGGCGGCCATGCCTCTTCCGCACCGCCGCAAGCGCATGCCTCCGGCAGAGGTCAAACCGCGCAGCCCTCGGCCTCGGCTCCGCCACCGTAACGAGCTCCCGCTGCCCGCTGCTGCCCCAACGGCGGAAGCTGCAAGCGGCTGCGCCCAAAGCGAGCAGCCGAGGCGGAGAGCGATGCCGCGCGGCCAGCGGACTCCAGATGGCTGGAAGCGCCGCCGAAAGCACGCTGCGCGTCGATGTGACGCTGCTGAACCGGATGATGAATCTGGTGGGCGAGCTGGTGTTGACCCGCAACCAGGTTCTTGCAGGCGACCTCGGCCGATCCCAATATGACCCTGCTCAGCCGCCGCCTGGATATGGTGACGGCCGACCTGCGCGAGTCGGTGATGAAGGCCCGCATGCAGCCGGTCTCGAATATCTTCTCCAAGATGCCGCGCATCGTTCGCGATCTCTCGCAATCGCTGGGCCGCCGTGTGCGCTTGCAGGTCGAAGGCCAGGATACCGAGCTGGACAAGAGTCTGCTCGAGGCCATCAAGGATCCGCTGACCCACGCGGTAAGAAACTCGCTGGATCATGGCATCGAGCTGCCCGATGTGCGCCATGGCAGCCGGCAAGAATCCCGAAGGCACGCTCAAGCTGCGGGCCGCGCAGGAGGGCAGCCACGTCATCATCGAGGTCTCCGACGACGGCGCCGGCATTAACGTGGAAAAGGTGCGCCAGAAGGCCATCGAGCGCGGCCTGATCACAGCCGAGCGCGCCGCCCATCTGGCCGAGCGCGAACTGCTGCAACTGATCTTCCTGCCCGGCTTCTCCACCGCAGCGGCGGTGACCAACGTCAGCGGCCGCGGCGTGGGCATGGATGTCGTCCGCACCAACGTGGAAAAGATCGGCGGCAAGGTCGAGATCGACTCCCGCGCCGGCAAGGGCACGACCCTCCGGATGCGCATTCCGCTCACGCTGGCCATCATTCCCGCCTTGATCGTGCGCAGCGTCAACCAGAGCTTTGCGCTGCCCCAGGGCGCGCTCTCCGAGCTGGTGCATATTCCCCCGGAGCAGGCCGCCGCGGCCATCGAGTGGATTGAAAACGCGCCGCTCTACCGCCTGCGCGGCAAGTTGCTGCCGCTGGTCTTTCTGGACCGGCTGCTGATGCCCGGCGTGGAGCACAAAATGACCACGGAGCGGGACAACTTCATTGCCGTTCTGGACCCCGATGGCCGCCGCTTTGGCCTGGTGGTGGATGGGCTGGCCGATCCGGAAGAGATCGTCGTCAAGCCGCTCTCGCGCGGTGCTCAAGGACATCGGCCTCTTCTCCGGCGCAACCGTGCTGGGCAACGCCGATCTGGCGCTGATTCTCGATCCAGGATCGATTGCCATGAAGGCCGGCGTCGCCATGCGCGAAGAAGCGGCTGCGCAGAGCGCCGAAAGCGAAGTCGAGGCCGAAGCGGCCAAGAGCCTTGAATACCTGCTGGTGGAGGCGGCCGGCCGTCAGGCGGCGGTGCCGTTGACCGAAGTGCTTGCGCATCGAGCAGTTGCCGCTCTCGCGCATCGAGTACATCGGCTACCGGCCGGTGCTCAACTTCGAGGGGCAACTGCTGCCGGTGGAGGATTCGGGCGGCGTGCTGGCCGCGGTGCAGGACAATCCCAAGGCGCAGATCATCGTGGTGGTCTGCCGCGAAGGCAATCGTCATGTGGGCATTGCGGTTTCGCATGTGCTGGATGTGGCCGCGGGCGGCGACCTCTTCGAGGCCGGAACCGCGCAGCGCACCGGCGGCGTCACGCTGCTCAAGAATCGCGTAACCGGCGTGGTTGACCTGGGCGGCGTGGCCCCGCTGCCCGCCGGCGAACAGGCATCCGCTGAATGGAGCCAGACTGTGGAGACAATGGCATGAGTACCGTAGCAGCAGCACTGACATCAACAGTTCCAATCAATCGCAAGGAAAAGGCAGCGGCGGCGTCTCTGGTGGAGATGTGCACGGTGCGCCTGGGCAACGCTTTTTCGGCGTGCCCATCACTCACATCCTGGAGATTGTCGGCGCGGCGCGTCCGCAGCCGGTTCCGCTGGCGCCGGTCTTTGTCGGCGGGCTGGTGCACTATCGCGGCGATGTGCTGACCACCGTGAGCCTGCGCCAGTTGCTGGGTATGCCGCCCAAAGAGGGCCGGCAGGATCTTCTGGTTCTGGAGAGCGCCGGCGGAATCTTCGGTTTGCTGGTGGATTCGGTCGGCGAGGTGCTGACCGTCTCCTCGGCCGATCATGAACCCAACCCTTCGATCCTGGACGAGCGCCGCAGAGCCTTGTTTGCCGGCGCCTACAAACTCAAGGACAGCCTGCTGGTCATGCTGGACCCTGAGCAACTGGATCCCATGCGCTCTGAGCGCGGCGCCGGGCCGCTTAGGTCGAACTGGCCCAAAGCGGTAACTCATGGAGGTAACCATGCGAGCTTTGATTGTCGACGATTCCCGCTTCGTGAGGGGCTATCTGCGCGGCCTGCTCGAAGAAAAGGGAATCGAGTGCGAGGAGGCGGGCGACGGCCAGGCCGGCATGGATCAACTGCAATTCAGGCGTGACCTTTGACCTGGCGCTGGTGGACTGGAATATGCCGGTGATGAACGGCCTGGAGATGCTCAAGCAGTTGCGCGCCGAGGGATATCAGCGACGTCAAAGTCATGATGGTGACCACCGAAGCGGAAAACGACTTCATTCTTCGCGCCCTGGATGCCGGCGCCGACGAATACCTGATGAAGCCCTTCGATGATGAGGCCCTGACGGAAAAGCTGGCCATGCTTGGTCTGGTGGAGGCCTGAGCGATGGCCTCCGGACAGCCGAACCCGGATTTTGATTGTGGACGACTCGGCGGTGATGCGGAGTCTGCTGCGCTCGGTGGTCTGCGCCGATCCCGGCCTGGAAGTGGCCGGCACGGCGGGCGACGGCGAAACCGCGTTGAGCGCCATCGAAAGCGTGCGTCCGGACCTGGTCCTGCTGGATGTGGAGATGCCGGTGATGGATGGTTTGGTCACACTGCGCAAGCTGCGCGCCAAGGGCCATAAAATGCCGGTCATCATGTGCAGTTCGCTCACCCAGCGCGGCGCCAAAGTGACCATCGAGGCCCTGGCCTGCGGCGCCTCCGATTATGTGGCCAAACCAACCGGGCAAGCCGACCGCGAAGCGGCGACCAAGGCGCTCTCCCAGGAACTGATTCCCAAGATTCAGGCTCTCACCAGCCAGCCGCAGCCGATCTGCCGGCTGCCGCCCCGTCGCGCCGCTCATTCGCCTCGCTTGCGCCGCCGCCCAAGGCGCCAGCCGATCTCTTCCATCCCGGTGGCGCTGGCCATCGGCGTCTCCACCGGCGGGCCGGCGGCGCTGGATATTCTGCTGCCCGCGCTGCCCGGCAACTTTCCGCTGCCGGTCCTGATTGTGCAGCATATGCCGGAGCTGTTTACCAAGCTCTTTGCCGAGCGCCTCAATGGCCGCTGTCCGTTGCGGGTGCACGAGGCCGCCGAGGGAATGCCCGTCGCGCGCCGGCACAATTTACATCGCCAAAGGCAACTGGCACATGGAGGTGCTGGCCGCCTCGCGCATCGGATTGCCCAATACGCTGCATCTGACCCAGGGCCCGCCGGAAAACCACTGCCGGCCCGCCGTCGATGTGCTCTTCCGCTCGGTGGCCGCGGTCTATGGCGCGGGCGCTCTGGCCGTGGTGCTGACCGGCATGGGCTCGGACGGAATGCTGGGCTGCCGCGTCATCCGCGACCACGGCGGCAGCGTCCTGGCCCAGGATCAGGCCACCAGCACGGTCTGGGGAATGCCCGGCGCCGTCACCAATGCGGGATTGGCGCAGAAGGTTCTGCCCCTCAACGCCATCGCTCCTGAAATCCTCCGGCTCGCCAGCCGGACCCACTCGGAAGCCCGCGAGCTTCGGGAATTGGTGGTCTAGTCATGCAAACCGCCTCCAGCGTCGACTACGGCTATCTTCGCCAGCTCGTCTTCGGACTCTCGCAAAACGTGCTCGATCCGTCGCGCGATTACCTCTTCGATACCCGCCTGACAAAGATCTTGCGCAACCAGGGCATGACCCAGCTGGAAGAGCTTGTCCATCACCTCAAGGTCAAAAAGAATCCCACTCCTCGAACGCTCCATCGCCGAGGCCATGACCATCAACGAAACCAGCTTCTTCCGCGATGGCCGCCCCTTCGAACTGCTGCGCACCGAATTGCTGCCCAAGCTCATCGAATCCCGCCGCTACCTGCGCACCCTGCGCTTCTGGAGCGCGGCCTGCTCCACCGGCCAGGAGGCCTACAGCCTGGGCATGCTGCTGACCGAACACTTTCCCCCGCTGGCCGGCTGGAATATCCGCATCGAGGGCACGGACATCTGCTCCGAGGTTGTCGAGAAGGCCCAGAGCCGGCTGCTACCACCGCATTGAGATCAACCGCGGCCTGCCCGCCCGCTTTGTGGTTCGCTACTTCGACCACGCCGGCGAGGATTGGACGGTCAAGCCAGAGATTCGCAAGATGTGCAACTTCCGCCAGGCCAATCTGTGCTCGACGCCGCTGCCCTTCAACCGCAGCGATGACCGCTTCGACGTCATCTTTCTGCGCAACGTCATGCTCTACTTCTCGCAGGAAACCCGCAAGATCCTGCTGGCCGGCATTCACAAGGTGCTGGCCCCCGACGGCATCCTCTTCCTCGGCTCCAGCGAGCAGCCCGCCGATCCCTCCATCTGGACCCCTGTGCTGGCCGGCGGCACCTGCCACTTCCGCCCGCGCCAGCCGAGCTAGGATTCCGACCGGATGAATGGCTCTAACGGAACGACTGAAGTAATGCCCTGACGCTGCTGATTTTCTTCATAGATTGATGCAAGTTAGCCCAGAACTGCGCTGCGCACGTAATGGCCTATTATCGCTTCTCTCTCCGGGAGAAAATGCACCGGCTCTTTCATCAACCTTGGGTCTGCAATGCCGGTAGGAAACTGATAGAAGAATTGCAAACATAAAGGGCCGTCTGCAAGAGACGGCCCTTTATGTTTGTCGTAGTATTCGCGGCATCTATGCCGGTGACGGCGAACCCTCCGGGAAGCCCGGTCCGCTGCGGCTCTCCGGCTTGAGCACCTGCTGCACGTCGGGACCGCCAATGTCCGAAGGAGTGGCGAGAGCCGAGCGCATCGGAGGCAGTTCCTTGCCGTCGATGAGCATCTTGACCTCTTCGGCATCGATGGTCTCGCGTTCCAACAGAGCAGCGGCGATACGGTGCATGGCATCGGCGTTAGTCTCGACGATGTTGTGCGCCGACTGGTAGGCTTCGTCGATCAGGCGGCGTACTTCAAGATCGATCTGGCGCGCCGTCTCTTCGCTGAAGTCGCGATGCTGGGCGATCTCGCGGCCCAGGAAGATCTGCTCTTCCTTCTTGCCGAAGGTGAGCGGACCCAGGCGACTCATGCCGTACTCGCAGACCATGCGGCGAGCCAGGTCCGTAGCGCTTTCAATGTCACTGCCCGCGCCGGTAGACATCTGGTTGAGGAAGATCTCCTCGGCCACGCGTCCACCATATGCGATAGCCAGATTCGCTTCGAGATACTCGCGGGTGTAATTGTGCCTGTCTCCGGGCAAAAAGATCGTCACGCCCAGCGCCATGCCGCGTGGGATGATGGTGACCTTGTGGATGGGGTCGGAGTGCTCTTGCCGGAAGGAAACCAGAGCGTGGCCGGCCTCATGATAGGCGGTGACGCGCTTCTCCTGCTCGGTCAGCAGCATGGACTTGCGCTCGGCACCCATCAGCACCTTGTCCTTGGCCAGTTCAAAGTCGTACATGACGACTTGTTTGCGGTTCTGGCGGGCTGCGCTCAGGGCGGCTTCGTTGACCATATTGGCCAGATCCGCGCCGCTGAAACCAGGTGTTCCACGGGCCAATACGTTCAGATTGGTATCGTCGGAGACTGGAACCTTCTTCACGTGCACGGCCAGAATCTCCTCGCGTCCACGCACGTCGGGCAGGCCGACAACCACGCGGCGATCAAAGCGCCCGGGGCGCAGCAGCGCGGGATCGAGCACGTCGGGGCGGTTGGTTGCGGCCACCAGGATCACGCCATCGTTGGACTCAAAGCCATCCATCTCGACGAGCAGTTGATTCAGCGTCTGCTCGCGCTCGTCGTGCCCGCCGCCCAAGCCAGCACCGCGATGACGGCCAACGGCATCGATTTCATCAATGAAGATGATACAGGGGGCATTCTTCTTGCCCTGTTCAAAGAGGTCGCGAACGCGGCTTGCGCCGACGCCGACAAACATCTCGACAAAATCCGAACCGGAGATGGAGAAGAAAGGCACATTCGCTTCGCCTGCCACAGCGCGCGCCAGCAGCGTTTTGCCGGTTCCCGGAGGGCCGACGAGCAGCACGCCCTTGGGAATCCGTCCTCCGAGCTTTTGGAACTTGGCCGGCTCCTTCAGGTATTCGATGATCTCCTTCAGCTCTTCCTTGGCCTCATCCACGCCGGCCACATCCTTGAAGGTGATCTTCTTCTGCTGCATGCTGAGCAGCCGTGCTCGGCTCTTGCCAAAGGAAAGAGCCTTGTTGCCACCCGACTGCATCTGGCGCATGAAGAAGAAGAAAACCAGCGCGATCAGCAGGATCGGCAACCCGTTGACCAGAACCATCGGAATGATGTTGCTCTGCTCGGGCTTCTTGTTGTAACGAGTCTGCGTAGGATCGAGAGCCAGAAATGCGGCGTCGATCTGCTCATGGTGCTCGCCCACATATGTATGGAACTGCTCCTTGGGGGTGGCCTTCAAGTGACCATGCAGCTCGGTACCCTGGACCTCGGCATCGGCGACCAGCCCCTGCTTCACCTTGTTATACAGATCGGAGTAAGTGATCTCCGTATCCTTGCTCCCAAGGTTTCCGCCCTTCGAGACCCAACTAATGAGAATCATGACGACGGCTATGGTACAGACCCAGAACATGATCGCTTTGACGGTCGAATTCACCAGGATTCCTTTCTTCAGGAGAAACGAAGGCCATTCCACGCGCCTTTCGCAAAACCCGTTAACCTTTAGACGCTTGCCGATTCCTGAAAGTCACAAAATATGGCGCGTCGTTGACGGCAGACAGATTTCCCTTGCCGCCTGGGAAAGGCAGTAAATTCCATTGTACTCTTGTTTCGGAAGCTCTTGCGGCGTTACTTTTGTCTACAGGCCAAGAGCCGTCATCACTGCTGGGCGCGCGCCTCGGCCTTCTCGGTCAGTACCTTGTGGGCGTTGTCTTCCAGAGCCTGGGCTTCGGGCAAATAGTTGAGCGCCTTCTGAATCTCAGGGTCCCATTCCGCGTGCGCGCGCAACCCCATCTGCTGGCCAAACTTGATGGTGAAGATCTTTTCCTTGATGCCGATCTTGATCCAATCCAGCACGCCGTTCAGATCAGCATCCGTCCATGCGACATTCTGGCTGGTGAGGTATTTCTTGAACTCGCCCAGCACCGCCGCATCGACCTGAAAGTTTTCGTCGGCAGAGTGGTGAGCCAGGTAAACCGGCGCAAAGTGGAAGAAAGCATCTTTGAAGAGCAGTTCGTCCTGGAAGTGATTGTTCTTGGGCGTTTCGATCTTCTCATCCGGAGTGATGCCGCCGCCGCCGTAGACCGTGCGGCCGGCGTCGGTCAACTTGACCTCGCGGCTGGCGGTGTCGGCCGGCGCGGTGCCGCCGTGGCTGTAATAGTCGTAGAGCGAGACGCCTGTGTAATTGCGCTGGATAAGCCTTCCAGAGGGTGTGTAGTAGTGGTAAGTGGTCAGGGCCAGCCCGGTATTTTCGCTCAGGTTATACACCGTCTGCACCAGCCCTTTAAG